>CAVVAS010000006.1:0-441639 GCA_963746195.1 uncultured Saprospiraceae bacterium
GTCTGACAATCCTGATCGCGGTTGCACGCCGCTCCGGCGGGCGAATCGCGCAGCTCCCGCCGCAATCGACGCCGCTCTCGTCTCCGTCCATGACGTGGTTGGCGCAGGTCCCGGCGACCTCGGCGACGTCGGGCGCGGCGGGCGAAAACCACCGCGACGTCCACGCTCACGTCCTTCTTCGCGTCCTGCTTCGCGTCGCGATCCGGACGGGCGTCGGTGGACGTCGAGCTCCCTCCGCCGCAGCCGACGAACGTAATGATGACAATAAGAACCCCGAAACCCGCTTCCCCATGGCCCGGGTGCTGATCGGCTTCCCCGCCGCGATTTTAATGAGTCCCCAATTGCTTGTTACAGAACGGGGGGGGTGCGCAGGACGCAACGACGGAAAATGACGTGGCTTTTAGCGGCCGGTGGAGCATGATCCAGCGACCAGACGTTGCGCGGCATTTCCGCAATCGTCCCCGGGACGCACGGCCCGGGTCAAGCGAAACTAGGGCCGGCGGCGCCGACGCGCGAGCGCGAACGCCAGTCCGACGACGGAGAGCAGCGCGCCTCCGAAGGCAGCGCGGCCCGGGCCAACGGAGCACCCGCAGCCGGCGCCGCCCGCGGCCGCCGGGTTCGCCGGATTCGGTCGTCGGGATCGTCCTGGCGATCTCCTCGGGCGTCATCGTGTCGAGCGCGAGTCGATCCTCGTGACCTCGGCCGCGCGATCGGGATGGCGGCGCCGGCGGGGCCGACGAGCTCGATGCGGACGCGGCGGGCTGCCGTTCCCGAACGTCCACGGCGTGTTGCTGTAGATAGAGGCGCTGACGTCGCCCATCGCGATGACGCGCCCGTCCTCGAGCTCGAGCTTGACGCCCTTGACGGAGCCGTCCGCCTGGCACATGCCGGTGGCCTTGGCGACGTGGTTGTTCGAGACGTCGGGCAGGTCCTTGTTGACGGTGAAGATCGGATCGCGCGTCATCTCGTCGGGCGAGACGGTCGACAGAGGCGCGTCAGGTAGGGCTGGGCGTCGAACATCGCCTGCGCCTTCTTGAGCGGATCGATGAGGCGCGTCTGCGAGGTCGGCGATGAACCCGTTGATGTCCAGCACGTACCCGGCGGCGTCGAGGTCGGCCTTGTAGGCGGCGACGTTGCTGTAGAACATCTGCTCGGTCACGCCGCGCGCCGCGACGGCGGCCGGCATGGGGATCCACTTGCGCAGCAGCGCCTGCATGGTGGCGTCGCGCGGGTAGCCCTGGTTGAGCAGCGCCTGGATCAGGAGCGGCGGGATCGGTGATGCCCGCCAGCTTGCTCGTGTCGAACTGCCCCGCGCTTGAAGATGGTGTCCTTCAGGAGCGCCGACGAGCCGGCGAACTCGGTCACGAAGCCGTGGCCCGCGGCCTCGTCGATCGCCGTCGTCACGACCTCGCGGTAGTTCGAGCCGAAGTTGAACCAGTTGATCTTCGCCTCGTCGACGACGACGTGGAACCAGTTCTCGGGAACGGCGCGCGCGTCCGCGAGCACGTACACGTGCACCGGCATGTCGAGCTTCGCCGCGATCTGCGTGAGGATGAGCGGCACGCACGGCTCGGCCGTCGTCCATGTCGAGGACGATCGGCTGGATGTCGCCGGCCGTCGCGTCCTGCTTGAGGCGCAGCGCGACGAAGAGCATGTGCAGCTGCACGTAGTGATCGATGAGCGGCAGCGCCTCGGCCGGCTGCTGGAAGCCGTTGTCGTCGAGCCACTTCAACAGCTCGGCGCTGTCGTGGGCGGCGAGCGTGACCGTCGAGAACGGCCCGACGTCCTTCGCGTCGAGCACGGTGACGCCCCTTGTCGTCCACCGCGCCGGGGCGCCGCCTGCTGCGCCTGGGGAATGGCAAAGTAGCCGCACGAACCGCCGTCGCCGTCCCACTGCGAGCTGGAAGCTCGGCTGCGTGCGGCCGCCGACGGCCTGGAAGACCGCCTGCGACCCGACCGAGATCTCCGGCTTCGCCGCCACGGGCACGACCCAGGCGAAGTCCTTCGCCGCGCCCGTGTAGCTGATCTGGATGTACGCCGTCACGTGGTTCGGCGTCAGCGAGAAGATGATCTGCTCGCCCGACTGATCGATCGGGGTCTGGCTGCAGAAGAACCCGCCGCACGCCTGGGCAGAAGGGGCGTACGCCAGGACGGCGCCCGCCGCCACGACCACGGTTGCAATCGCTGATGCTCCGGCTCGTTTCATGGCGGTCTCCTTGCTCGCTCGTTGGGGCAGGCCCGCGCCTGTCGGCGCCCCAAAGTAGCATGGTGCGTGCCAGCGGCCGGCTCAGGGCGGGCACGGCCCTGGTGCCGCAGCGCATGTGAGAACCGGGCAGACGTCTCAGATTTTCGAGGCTACGAGCGGCGGCGCCGGCGCGACCAGGCGACGATGCCGAGGGCGGCGATGACGCCCAGCGTGCCGAGCGGTGCGTCCCCCGCGCCGTCCAGCGCGCACGCGCATCCGGCTGTCGCGCCACCCGTCTGGCCCGGCGCGCCCGCGGGGCCGCCGTTCGCGCCGGCGGCGCCGCCCGGGGTGCCGGCAGCCCCGCTGCCCGCCGCACCGCTGGACGGGGCGCCGGCGCCGCCTGAAGGCGCGGGTTCGCCCGCGGCGCCCGTCGCATCGGCCACGGGCGCGGTCGCGTCAATCGCGGGGCCGCCGCCGGCATCCGACGCGGCGCCGCCGTCCGAGGGCGCCGATGGTGGGTTCGCGGGCGGGACGACCGTGCCCGTGCCGTCCTCGCCGATGCGCACCGTCGCGTTGGCGGCGACGCCCTTCCTCGTGACGACCTTGTTCGAAGGATAGAAGTGGACGGAGACGTCGACCGTCGCGCGATCGCCCAGGCCGAAGTGGCGCTCGGTCTCGGCGTAGCTGTACTGGTTCTGCATGATCTGCGGGCCGTGGTGCTTCACCTCCTCGAACCAGAGCAGGTGGTCGGTGCCGGCCTCGTAGATCGGAGATGAGCGCGCCCATGGCGCCGCGGTTGCCGGGGTGCCCGACGGGGCGGACGTTGACCCAGCTCTTCGCGGGCAAGTCGTTGCGGTAGACGTTGAATTGCATCTTGGGCGCGCGGCGCGCGGCCCACGAGGTCCAGGTCGCCGTCGCCGTCGATGTCGCCGAACGCGAACGACACGCGGCTGCCGTTCGGATCGGTGCCCGTCATCGCCCCACGGCCCGTTCATGACGGCGAAGGCGCCGCCGCCGGTGCCGCGCAGCACGCCACAGCGACGAGAAGCCCCCGACGATGATGTCGGCGACGCCGTCGTTGTCGACGTCGGTCGCCGTCGCGACGAGAAGGTCGCCGCTCTTGGGCTGCTCGCCCGTGACCAGCCCGGGCTTCTTCGTGAAGTGGCCGTGGCCGTCGTTGACCAGGCGAACGAGCGCCTTGTCCTGCGCGATGATGTCGGTGTCGCCATCCTGATCGAGGTCGCCGTGCCGATGATGAGCTCGGTGCCCGGCGTCTCGGTGAAGCCCGAACGCCTCGGTCGCGGGCGTGAGCGTGACCTTCCCGCCGACGCGCCGTCGTTGCGATAGACGTGGGTGTGGTCGCCGCCGCGCCGTCCCTGGAGGTTCCAATCACGCTGAGGTCCAGGTCGCCGTCGCCGTCGAGATCGACGGCGATGGGCCAGGTCGTGTCGCGGTCCGCGGTCTGGATGACGATCGACTGGACGTCCTTGCGGAAGCCGCCCTTGCCGTCGCCGAAGAAGATCCACGCCGCCTCGGCTTCATCCGTGCCGCCCTGGCCGCCGCCGCAGATCCAGTCGGCGTTGCCGTCGCCGTCGAGGTCGCCCATGCAGCCGTTTCGCGAGTAGCCCTTCACCCGCTGGGCGTCGAGTTGAACGCGGGCGACGCCGGGCGTCGACGGCGCCGAGGAACCAGCGCGTCACGCCGTCGCCCTCGGTGAACGTCACGTCCAGGAGGCCGTCCTCGTTCAGGTCGGGGATGAGGTGCATCTCGCTCGAGGCCGCCTGGGGCAACGTGCCGGGCGTGAAGTGGCCGCGCCCGTCGTTCATGGAGGGGACGCCGTGGAAGCCGCCGTGCGACCCGAAGAAGAAGTCGAGGTCACCGTCGCCGTCGAGGTCGATGAAGTGCGTGCCCGACAGCCAGATGTCGGCGGGCTGGAGATCGCGCGCCGCCTGCAGGCCGCTCGCCTTCGTGACGTCCACGAACGCGGGCGCCTGCGCCGCCGCGCGCGGCGCCGAGACCACGAACCAACGACCGCTTCCAAGGAGCGCCGCCGTTAATCTCATGCTCATGCCCGAAACGACGCGACGATCGCGGGGTCGACGAGGGGCGGATCGCCGAACGTCTTGATGTCGACGCCCATGGCGTTCGCGACGGCGACCAGGATGTTGTTGTGGGGCTTGCCGCCCTGCTTGATGAGGCGCCCCTGCTTGAAGAAGCCATTGGCGCTCCCGATCAGCGAGATGTGGAGGTTCTTGAAGTTGTGCGTGCCGCTGTCGCTGAAGTCGTGGATGTTGAGGATCAGCGTGTGGTCCAGCAGCGTGCCGTCGCCCTCGTGGACGGACGCGAGCTGCTGCAGCAGGTACGCCTGCTGCTCGTACATCCACGTCATCCACTTCGTGGCGATCGGCGGCCACGCCACCTCGGGGTACTTGCCGTGCGAGACGAGGTGCAGGTCGTGCGACTCGCCGAGCCAGGGCGCGCCGGGGCTGCCCGACTGACTGGGCGTGTACGTGATCACGCGCGTGGCGTCGCAGGCGAAGGCCTGGACGATGAGGTCGTTCATCGTCTTGACGGCCGTGGGGATCGTCGTCGCGTCCTTCGGGTCGTTGTCGACGGGCGCCATGGGCATCCGCAGCCGGCGCCGGCGACGGCGGGCGTGGCCGCCGACTTCTCGAGCTCGCTGATCGCGTCGAGGTGGGCCTGCGACCTTGCGCCGATCCTCGGTGCCCAGCTTGACCGTCAGCCCCGCCAGGTCCTTGTGGACGTAGTCGAGGACGCTCGTCGCGAACACGCGCGTCCGCTTCGACGGCGGCTCGATCGACGGTGGTGCCGCCGCCTGTGACGCCCCCGAAGAGCCGATCGAAGACCTGCGACGGTTTGCCGAGCATGGGCATCTGCGTGCCGCCGCCCAGCGGGAAGCAGATGCCCTCGTGGCTCATGCCGGGGTTGCAGGACAGCTCGAGGCTCGCGAGCCGCGGGGCGCCGCGCACCTTGGGGCCGAGGTACTGATCCAGGCTCTCCGACGGCGCGATGAGCGGCGGATCGATCCGCTGCTTGACGGTGTTGCCCGTGAGCAGGCCGCTGTAGGCCTTCTCGTGCGTGTCGCCCTGGAGGTGCTGCTCGCCCGCCGTGTTGTGGACGCCGTCGAGCACGAGCATGCGCGACTTCCACGGGCTCGAGGGCCTTGCAGGACGGCCCCAGGGAGAAGGCCGTGTCGTCGCCCGTCGGCATCTGCTGGTCCCGCAGCGCGCCCTCCTGGTGCGCCCAGATGAGGCAGCCGCAACGGGCTGCTGCCCGTCGCGGCGCGCGCGCGCCGCCGCGGGTCGAAGATCCCGGCCAGCACGGGCAGCGCGCCGCAGCCGCCGACGAAGGTGCGCCGCGAGAACCCTGGCGTCCTGTTCATGGCGTCACCGGGTCGACGAGCCGCGTGCGGAACGCGTCGCTCTTGACCAGCGCGACGACGAGCTCGCGCAGGTTGGCGTCCGAGCCCTCGAAGGCGTCGATGGCCGCGCGCATCGACACCTGATCGCCGTCCTCGTCGGGGCGGCCCTGCGCGAACGAGAACCACTGCTTGGCCATGCAGGCCCGCGCCTGCTGGCTCCCGACGAGCTTGCGCCCCAGCTCGATGGCGCCGTTGAAGGGGCCGTTGATGTCGCGCGTGCCCTTGATCTCGCCCCGTGGCGTCGACGGCCTTGCCGCCGTCCAGGTCGCGCCAGCGGCCGATGGCGTCGTAGTGCTCGAAGCCGAAGCCGAGCGGATCGATGAAGGCGTGGCAGGCCGCGCACGACGGCGTTCGTCGTGTGCGTCGCGAAGCGCTCGCGCAGCGTCTGGCCGGGCACGGGCGTCGGGAACGTCGTGTCGACGTTGGGCGGCGGCGGCGGCGGCGGCTGGCACAGCAGCTGGTCCAGCACGAACTTGCCGCGGCGCACGGGCGAGGTGCTGTCGTCCGCGGCGGTCAGCGTCAGGATGCCCGCCTGCGTGAGCAGGCCGCTGCGTCGCGCCGGGATCGAGGTCGACGGGCGCGAACCCCGTGCCCGCCGGCGCCGCGACGCCGTAGAGCTTGGCCAGCGGCGCGTTCACCATCGCGTGCGTCGACGTCAGCAGCGTCTCGAAGCGCCCGTCGCCGTCGAGCAGCGTGGCGGTCGTGAACCGGAGCGTCTCCTCGCGCATGGCGGCGCGGAGCGCGTCGTTGAACTCCGGGTAGAGCTTGGCGTCCTTCTTCTGATCGTCGAGCTTCGCCAGCAGGAGCCACTGTCCGAAGAACCCGGCCGCGGCGTCGCGCGCGCGCGGGTCCTGCAGCAGGCGCCGCGCCTCGCGCTCGAGGTCGGCGGGCGTGGCGAGCCGTCCCGCGGCCGCGGCCGAGAACAGCGCCGTCGTCGGGCATCGTGTCGAGGAGGAAGTACGACAGCCGCGAGGCGAGCTCGTAGGGCCCGAGCGGCGCGACCGAGCCGGCGCGGCGCCCGCGGGCGGCAGCTCGACGCGGTAGAGGAACGGGGGCGACTCGAGCATCGCCGCGACGAGGGCCTGCACCCCGAGCGCGAAGTCGCCCACGGCGCGCACGGCGCGGAAGACGCGCCAGCAAGCCCGTGGTCTCGTCGGCGCGGAGCGGCCGCCGGAAGGCGCGCGCGCCGAACGTGGTGATGAACGTCTGCGCGCACGCCTCCTCGGCGCCGGCCGTGGCGCCCGCCGCCGGCTGACAGGGGACGAGCTTGGCGAGGTTCTTCACGGCCGTGGCGGCGAGCGTCTCGGCGGCGGTCTGGTACTGCTCGATCGTCGCGGGCGCCGCCTGCGTGAGCGCGACGCTGCCGGCGAACTTGCCGGGGACCTCCTCGGCGAGGAAGGCGTCCGCGGGGCGCGACGTGTCGCCGAGGAGATCGCGGACCGTGTTGGAGTACTGGGCGCGCGACAGCCGCCGCAGGGGCGCCCCTGGGCGCGCTCGGCGGAGGAGGAGCAACCATCATCGACGCGCCGCCCGTGCCGGCCAGCCCGCCGACGTTGCCGCGCTGCCCGCGCTGCCCGCGCCCGGCGCGCCCGCGCTCCCCGAGGCCGTGCCGCCCGGCGGCGCGCCCGTGATCTGGCCGTGGCATCCCGCCAGCAGCGCGAACGCCACCGCGCGGCACGTCAAACGGCGGGCATGGGGGGCGAGGTTGGCCATCCACTGGCCCGTTACCCGAACCGCCCCAAACCTTTCCCAAACCTTTCAGGCGGCGCGCAAACGCGCGGATTTTCTACTCAACGCGCCACGAAATAGTACCGTGTTCCCATGACAGCACGCCGACCGATGCGTCGCACCCTGGCGATGTCATTGGCAGTGGCGACGGCAATGACGTTCTTGCCGCGAGTCGGGCTGGCGGAGAATCGGAAGGTCGCGATTGGTTTCTCGAACCTGGTCGCGCGGATCGAGAACGACAACGGCATCGGCTTCGCGGATGCGGAGTATCGGGTTTACATCCTCGAACGTTTGCGGGCCTGGGGAGCGAACGCCGTCGGCGCGGAGAGCCTGGTCTTTGCGCGCGACGACGCGAGGAAGGCCAATGTCGTCCTGGGCGGAACGGTGAAGGAGCTCACCTGTCGAATCCCTGGACGACGGAGAAGCCTGCCGGATCGCCATCATGTGGGAGGTCCTGGACCGCCGACGCAACGAGGTGGTCTACCGCGCGCTCACGCGCGACCTGGCGTGGCAGCTTCCGGCCGACAATCCGGCCGCGACCGGCAAACGACTGGTGCTTGGCGCGCTGGACTCGCTGATGAAGCGGCAACAGTTCCGGGCCCTGCTGTCTCAAAATGACCAGTCGGCGCGCGAGCAAGCGAGCTATCCCCTGGCTCGGTTTCGCTCCTGCGCGGCCGAGGATCGCGAGCTGCCCGCGGCGTTCGAACAAGCCGCCGACGCCACGGTGATCCTGAAGAACGATGAGGGCTTCGGCAGCGGGTTCTTCCTGGGCAGCGAGGGCCTCATCCTGACGGCCGCGCACGTGGTCGAGGGAGGCGCCATCGAGGCGCAGCAGCGGAACGGCAAGGTCACGCACGCCAGGGTTCTGCGCGTTTCGAAAGGCCCACGACGTGGCGCTGGTGAGCATCGCGGGCGCGGGCGCGGCCGCTGCCACCTGGCCGTGCCTTCAGCTCGACACGTCGGCCAAGCGGCCGGGCATCGACGTGTACGCCATCGGGGCGGCCGCGCGCGAGGACCTCGCCTTCTCGCTCACGCGCGGCATCGTCAGCGGCCTTCGCACGACCGACGACACCGAGTTCGATCCAGACCGATGCGTCCATCAGCCCCGGGAACAGCGGCGGCCCGCTGCTGGACAAGCAGGCACGCGTGCTGGGCGTCGTCAGCCACAAGCTCGCCGGCACGGCAATCGAGGGCGTCGCGTTCGGCGTCGCGATCGAGGACGCGCTCGGCGCGCTGAAGCTCGAGGCCGGAACCACCACCTCGGCGACGCTGCTGCAGCCCGCGCCGGGTGACGCGCGTGACGACGCGCGGTCTCCCGCGACCAACGGGCCCGACCGCTGACACCGACGACCCGCGTGCTGTCGTTCGAGCGACCTCCCGACGTGCCGCTAGGCCTGAGAGTGCTGCGCGTCAGCGGGTACATCGTTGGCGGGCTTGGCGGAATCATCGCGGGCGCTTCTTACGCGAACTACGAAAGCAAGAAGGGGAACATCTCGCGCTCCGAGTACGCGAGCTTCCGCAACAGTAACGAGATCGGCTGGGCTGCGCTTGTCCTGGGCGCGGCGGGCGTCGTGACGTCCTACGTCCTCGCGGGGTCCGGATCGGCGCACCACGACGCCTCGGTCACGGTCGGGATGGGGCCAACGAGCATCGGCGTGGGCGTGAGGTACTGATGCGCGCGTTTTACTTCGCCATGATCTTGAGCGTGGTCGCCGGCGCCTGCGTGAGGCTGGACCCGCCCGACAACTACGTCTGTCGAACCTCTGACGACTGCCCGACCGGCGACAGGTGCGCCCAGGACGGCGCGTGCATCGGCAAAGACCAATGTCTTTACTGCCAAAGAATGCGCGTCCGATCAAAGCTGCGACACCTCCACGCACCGATGCTACGTACCGCAATGTACCCCCAGCCACGAGGATGCTTGCGGGGGTGTACAAGTGCGACGGCGTCACGTGCAAACGAAGTGCGGCTCGAACTCCGATTGTCAGTCTGGCTTCATGTGCGACTATCTCATCGAGGGCAGGCCCTTCTGCATCGTGAGCAAGAGCCGTGGACAGGCCTGCACGTCTACTGACGAGTGCGAGCTAGGTCTGCAATGCTGCGGTCCGGCGGGCGCTCTGGTGTGCGGCGACTGCTACCCAGGAGGCCTTCCCTGTACCGAGGCAAGCGATTGCGAGAGCGGCCTTTGTTGCCAGGGAATGCTCGGGAAGGAGTGCAGCTACATCGACTTGCTTGGCTGCGCGGGCGTGTGATCGCGTTCGACGCCTACGGGCAGGCGGGGCGGGGCGGCGGCAGGGCGCACGCGCCGTTCGTGCACTGGAGAGAGCCGAGGCAGTCCGAGCTGGCCACGCACGCGCCGCCGGCGGCGCTCTTCGCGACGCACTTCTGCGTCGTCGGGTCGCAATTGGCATAACGGACGCAACCGGTCGGCTCGGTCGCGCAATCGCCGCCGGGGGCGATGCGCTTCGTGCAGAGGTGCGTCGCCTGCGCGCAGAAGTCGTGGGAATCGTCGCAGGTGGCGAGCGTTCGAACAGTCCTGGCCGGTCGCGGGATAGGTGCCGCAGGTTCCCGTGGTGGCGCCCGTCATCCTCACGCAGGCGAGGCCCGGTCGCGCATTGCGACGCCAGCGTGCAGCTCGCGCCGGCCGCCTTCCGTTTCGTGCAGATCGGGCTCGCCGCGGCGGAGTCGCAGAAGGTTCCATCGGCGCAGCGCGCGCCGGTGCCCGTGCAGTCTCCGCCCTCCGCGACGATGGCGCGCGCGGGCCGCAGGTGCCCGCGCAGCAGGCCATGCCGGAGGCGCACGAGGTCGCCGTGACGTTGCAAACCGACGACACGCACTGGTTCCCTGCGACGCATGGGCCACCGTCGGCGACCGTGCCCTTGACCGCGTCGGTGCACGCCTGGAGCTGCGTGGTCGATCCACTCGCGCTGCAGCTGAGCATCGCGAGGGCGTCGAGGCAGATGCCCGCCGCCGCCGGGTCGTAGACGGTCTTGCCCGACGCGGTGTCGGCCTCGACCTGCGCGGTGCTGGAGACCCTGGCGCTGGTGCAGCTCGCCATGTCGGCAAAGGTGCCGCAGCGAACCTCCGTGGCGCAGAGCTCCGCGACGGACCTCGGTCCGATCTCGCGATCGGCACCGCTCCGCCGCCGCCGCCGCCACAGGCCGAGAGGGCCGAGCCGAGAAGCACCACCACCACGAAGCGCCACGCCATCCTCATGGCTCCATCGAATCAGAATCCAGCCGCCGGCGCAAACCGCAGGGCGCGCTAGATCCGAGTGCGCGGTCGTGGAATCGGAAGCGCTGCATTCTATTGATGAGCGTGGTTCCTCTGCCATATTTATTAAGGGGTGCCCTCGGAGTCAGCGCGGCTTTGGTGTCTGCGTGTCGGCGAGACAACGACTTTTCCACTTTCCTGGCGGTTCGGAGTATCAATAGCGGCGCCGGCTGCTCAATCCGAAACCAAAGGCGAGAAGATGAAATCCTCAGCAACCTCCAACTGTCGTGCTCGTTGGGCTCGTCGCCGGGCTCGCTTCTGTTTACGCCTGCTCGTCCGGCGGCAGCGGTGGCGGCAAAGTGACGGGCACCGGCGGCGGGAGCGGCGGGTTGGCGGGCTCGACCGCGGGCGACGCGGCCGGCGCGGCAGGGCAGTCGACCGCGGGCGCGAGCGGCGCCGGCGGTGATGGTGGACTGGCGGGTTCGACCGCGGGCGACATGGCGGGCGCGGCCGGGCAGTCGACCGCGGGCGCGAGCGGAACCGGAGGCGGCGGCAGCGGTGGCCTGGCGGGCGCGCCCGACGGCGGCGCGGCGGGCGTGGCCGGTCAGTCGGTGGCCGGCGACGGCGGCCTGAGCAGCGACGGCGGCGACGGTAGCGTTAGCCTCGACCCCATCACGATTGTCCTCCCGACAGCCGGCTGCGGGACGGAGCCAGGCGCAGTCGATCGGGACCCTCGTCAGATACACGATTCAGACGAGGGGCACCAAGGCCCCGGGCTGCGCCGATTCGAAGTGCGGCGCCTGGTCGTACATGCGCGAGTACTTCGTCCGGCTGCCGACGGATTACGACAACACCAAGGCCTACCCGCTGGTTTTCGAGGGCCCGGGCTGCGGTGGCAACGGCAACAACCTCTACGCCCTCCCCGACCTCGCCAGCACCGTGATCCGTGTCGGCCTGTCGCCGCCGCCGACTCGAGATCGGGCACGCGACCAATCCCGGCCAGGGCTGCTTCGACGACACCGAGGGCGACGACTCCGTCGAATGGCCCTTCTACGAGAACCTCTACGACAAGCTCGCCGCGACAGCTCTGCTTCGACAGGAATCGCGTCTTCGCCGCCGGCACCAGCAGCGGCGCGTGGTTCGCCAACGAGCTCGGCTTGCAAGTACGCCGGCGATCCGGCCCGTCCGGTTCGCGGCGTCCTCGTCGAACAGCGGAGGCTTGCTCGACCAGCCGATGTACGTGCCCACCTGCACCACCAACCCGATGGCGGGCATGTGGGTGCACCAAATCGGTGACACGACCCGTCCGTTCACCCGGCAACAGGCGCCATCACGCGCGCCATGGACGTGAATGGTTGCACGATCGGAACGGGCTACGACCGACGCCCAGTTCGACAACTTCCCGATTGGCGGCGCCAACCCGGACACCACCTGCAAGAAGATCAGGGGCTGCCCGGACGCTCTACCCTCTGGTGGTCTGCCCGCTCCCGGGTAACAGCACCGCTGGCAACGAAGCCGTGGTGAACCCCGGATGGTCCACGTTCATCAAGCTGTTCTCGGCGCCACCCCTGCTGACCCAGTAACGAGGCGAGCTCTAGGACCGTTCGACGTCGAACGTCACTTCGCCGTCGGCGCCGACGTGCACCGTCACGCTCCACGGCCGGCAGCACACGGCGCAGTCCTGGACGAACGTCTGGTCGCCCGGCTCGGACGGGTCGTAGTCGGCGGCAATCTCGCCGGGCTCGCCGCAGAAGGGGCACTCGATCTCGTCGGTCATGGGATGAAAGCCCCCCCACGGAATCAGTATCAGCCAAGCACCTTCGCGGCCAGCACGTCGACCTGTTCGATCTTCGGGGGCGCGGCCAGGAGCTCCCCCGCTTTCGCCATCAGGGCCGCCGCAATCGGCCCCTTGAGGTGCGCTGCCTCCCCGCGTCGGCCGCGAAGGCGTCGAAGATCCCGAACGTCGACGGGCCCAGGCGCAGCGCGAACCACACCGTCGTCTCGGGCTCTCGCAGGGCCAGGTCCAGGCCCTGGCCGAGAAACTCCGCCACCGCCGACTCTTTTCCAGGTTTTGCTTCCAGCCGAACCATCAATCCGACGCGAACCATGTGAGCCTCCCTCTCCGCCTCGCCATGAGGCGCGCACCAAGATAGGCACTCGCGGCGGTCGATCCAGGGGTCCCTTACGGGTAGCATGGGACACCCGTGCTCGCCTCCCGGTGACGTTCGCGCTGCTGGCCGTCGCGCCGGCGGCGCCGCCCGATCCCGGTGACGTTCATCTCCGATCCGGCGGCGCTGGCGGTCATCGAGGCGGGCGGCGGCGGGCTGGGCGAGCGCCTCACGGGAGCGAAGGCCGCGAACAACGAGGCGCTGGCGCGGACGCCCGCGTTCGGCAGCGTCGTCGAGGTCGTCGAGCGCGATCTCGCCGAGAGCGAAGCGCGCGGACGCCAAGGCGGGCGTGGGCATGAAGTTCGCGCACCGGCTCTTCGACGCGCGCTGGTTGCGCGCGCCGTGGGCGCGCTTCGAGCTGACGGGCGTCGTCAACCGGATCGATCGGCGCGTGTTCCACCCGGGCACGTGCGGCGAGGTGCGGTTCATCTACCGGCTCGCCTACGAGAAGGAGACGCCGAAGGGACGCGTGGCCTCGCGGCTGCCGATGACGGTGAACCTGGTGTTCTGGCAGCAGCCCGAAGGCGGCGATTGCAGCGCGGTGGCGCGGCGCTGGCTGGCGCCCGCCGGAGCGACCGGTGACCGACTCGCGCGTGGGCGCTCGCCGCCGCGGGGCCGCTGCGGATGGCGTCGCTCTCGCGCGCGCGGCTCAAGGCGCTGGAGATCAACCTCCAGTCGGTGCGCTGGCCGTCGGCGGTGAGGCCCGACATGGCCGGTCACGCCGGGTACCTGCTGCGGGTCTTCCACCCGACGGCGGCGGCGAGCGGCTCGAGGCGGCGCCGCTCGAGAACGTCCCGGACGTCGCGCGGCTGCGCGAGGACGCCGGGCTGCGCGCCGAGCTCGCCGCCTGGCTGGGGGACCAGAGGCACGCGCCCGCAATCGACGACGGGACCGTGCGATCCCCGAGAAGTTCCTGGCCCGGCGGGCGGTGTCGGTGGCGCCGCAGGGGCTGGCGCGGCTGGCGAACCGCCCCTTCGCGCAGGTGAGCAATACATGGTCCTCCCTACCGCTACTGGTTCAGAGTACGTATTGCTCATCAAAGCCACATTGTCAGCTATGCCATTCATTCCAATACCATTATTTCTTACTGCACCTATTATGCCTGACACATGCGTGCCATGAAAGGCAAAGTCACCATGAACATTATTATTTCCATAATGCGTATTTGTAAAATCATTGTAGGTATCGCCGACGATGATCCTGGCATTGTAGTCGGGGTTATAACTATAATTAATATTGTCAGAATCAGCTTTGGTTTGCGTTGCAAATTGATCGTTGGCGATTTCGATCAGCCAATCAATGCTCTCGACTTTTATTCCCTGGTCTTCTACATTGCGTATGATTTTTGCGGCTGTCTTGACTTCTTCTTTATCCGATTTTTCCAGTCGTGCCACATCCAATGTATCTCCGTTCAATTCAGCTTTAGCGGCATTCAACGAGCTAATGACGATGGCCTGCATTTTATTGATCTGTTCAATATGATCTTTTGATTTCTCCAATTTTGATTCGACGGTATCTTTCATCTCAAGGTATTCGTCATACTCTTTCTTTTTCTTCCCTTTTAGCTTTGTCGGATCAACGTTTTCCCATTTTGCTTTTTCCTGACCATAAAGCCTTGTGACTTCGAGTGATTCTTTGATCACACTGCTTCCGTCCTTTCCACCCAGGAAATTCCATCCATTGATGTCATCGACATATCCATTGCCATCATCATCTTTATGATTACCGGGAATCTCCCGCGGGTTAATCCATATATTATCTTTCAGATCCGGATGTTCGGTGTCTACTCCGCTGTCAATAATAGCCACAATAACTTTCCGTGATTTGCCCGGAGCCTGGGTTGAATACCAGTCCTGGGAACCAATACCGGTAGTAAATTGACCTCCGGTTCCCTGTTCATGCCAGTCTTTCAATTCTTCCTGACCCATCAAGGGATACAGCAGCATCAGGAAAGTAATGCTGAAGAATGTGTTTTTGAAGAAAATCTTCATATCTAATATATTCATGTGCGATTAAGTCTATACTAAAGGGCAACAATATTAGTTTATTGTCCAAACCTACCTGATTATTTTGGATGAATCAGAGGTTTACACTGACGATTTTGAGCTAAATGGCTAATTTATAAGGGCCATGAAACCAATTTCTACGTTGGAGGTTCTATATCTTTGATCGTGTTCTTCACCCCGGTTAATATATGTTGTTTATTAAAAATGAATAGTTGAACTCACGGCTTTTACAGATTGTGTTGTTGATTTTAATCTGCCCGGGTGGTTTTTTAAAAGCTCAGGGTGATTTTGGCATCATCGCCGGTATTTCAAACTACCAGGGAGATTTAGCTTCAACGAATAATGTGAATGGATTTAAAGCTAAAATAGGTCCTGTCTTCGGGATTCATGCAGGTTATGAATTAAGTCCAAGGCTGCAACTCAGAGGTGATTTATTGTATACAAGATTATCCGGGGCTGACAGTCTCAATGCCAAAGAAATCACCAGGTCAAGGAATCTTGATTTTTTCACTCCGATTATCCAACTGGCAGGAGGATGTGATTGGAATTTATTTAGATTCAGCATTAAAGATGGGAAAGGCTTTACCCTGTATGCGACAGCCGGAGGAAGTTTATTTTACATGAATCCTAAAACCAATTATAATGGACAAAAAGTTGCACTTCATCCTTTAGGCACTGAAGGGCAATATCTTTCCGATTATCCTGATCAAAAGCCATATAGTCTTTTTCAGCCTTCACTTCAATTCGGTGGTGGAATTAAGATACTGACATCAAGCAAATTGATCATAGCACTTGAAACCATGTTATCCTATACCTTCACTGATTACATTGATGACGTCAGTACGATTTATATTAGTTATCCGGAATTACTTGCAAAAGCAGGACCCTTAACCGCTGCATTGGCGAACAGGCAAGGGGAATATTTTAATTCGGAACCGGTCATTGTTCCAACTGGTACTGCTCGTGGTAATTCTCAAACAAAAGATTTCTTTGGCACCATTACCATGCGGGTAAGTGTACCAATGGATATAGGTTCGCAAAAATTTAAAGTGAGACACAAGAATGCCAAAACAATCCATTGTCCTAAATTCTGATAAAGTATTTTCACACCAGTTTGATCACTCCACTTCACATACTGAAACAATACTGGGGTTATTCTGATTTCAGGCCTCTTCAAAAGGAAATCATTGACCAGGTTCTTCTGAAAAAAGATGTTTTAGCCCTGCTTCCTACGGGGGGAGGAAAGTCTTTATGTTACCAGGTGCCTGCATTAGTCAATGAAGGTTTGACATTAGTCATCTCCCCGCTTATTGCATTGATGAAAGACCAGGTGGCGAGATTAAAAGAATTGAATATTTCCTGTGAAGCCATCTATTCAGGAATGCATAGCAAGGAAATTGACCGAATCCTTGAAAATGCAAGATTTGGACATACAAAGCTTTTGTACGTTTCACCCGAACGATTGAAAACCGACATATTTCAGGCTCGTGTCAGAAACATGAATGTCAATTTGATTGCCGTGGATGAAGCACATTGTATTTCTCAGTGGGGCCATGATTTCAGGCCACCATATCTTGAAATAGGTGAGTTGAGAAAACTGCTTCCCGGTGTTCCAATTCTTGCTTTGACTGCAACGGCTACCCAGGAAGTCACGAATGAAATCGTGGAGCGTCTGATCATGAAGGAACCGGTTGTCATCAGGGATAGTTTTGCCCGTCATAATCTTCATTATCATGTCATTCAGCGCGACGATCAGTTACCTTACATTGAAAGATTACTTCTGAAAGGAATCGGTTCATCCATCATCTATGTTCGTCATCGCCGGCTTTGTCGCGAATTGGCGGATTGGCTTCAGACAAAAGGCATTAAAGCCGGATCTTATCATGGAGGGATGGACATGAAAGACAGGGATAATACTCAGGAGAGTTGGATTAACAACAAGACGCAGGTGATCGTAGCAACAAATGCTTTTGGGATGGGTGTGGATAAACCTGATGTAAGAATGGTGATCCATTTTGATTTGCCTCCGGGGATTGAAGAATATTACCAGGAGGCGGGTAGGGCAGGACGCGATGGAAAAGAATCTTATTGTGTCATCGTCCTGAAACCGTCAAGTGAAGAAAAATTAATTAAAAATATTGAAAGCAATTTCCCTGATATCACTGAATTGAGAAGAATTTATAAATCAGTTCACCTCTATCTTGATCTTGCGGTGGGTTCCGGTTTAGGTGAAACATTTGATTTTGATTTTGCAACATTTTCTTCAAGATTCGGCTTCAAGTCTGCAGAAGCGTATCATGCAATGGATATTATCGCGAAAGATGGCTGGTGGATACTCGATGAAACATTGATGCGCGGGAGCACCGTCCAAATTATTGCAGACGCTGAAATATTATACGATCAACAAGTCATTGACACACAAATTGATCTCCTTTCAAAAGCACTGCTGAGAGGTTATGAAGGACTTTGGTCCTCACCGGTGCATATACAGGAAAGTCGAATAGCCCGCTTCCTCAATTGGGATGAACAGGAAGTGATCAGGCAATTATCCCGTCTTCATTCTCTTGGGTTAATTGAATACTATCGGCCTTTAGGTAAAAACCAGATCACATTATTGCGTGAAAGGGTACCGGAGCAAAATTTTACGATTGATATGAAATCGTATTCATTCCGTAAGGAAAGGGCCATTGCGCGGATGAATTCTATGATCGCTTACCTCGGAGAAGATATTATTTGCAGAGAAATGTTTATCCGGAATTACTTTGGAGAAACAAATGCGGAGCCGTGTGGGCACTGCGATCGCTGTCGCCAAAATGAAAAACAAAAATCTTCATGGCTGGAAACAATTGACAAGGCATTGCGTGAGCACGATGGGATTACCGTCAAGGATTTCCTGGCTCAATATAAAATCGAGCAACAAGTTTTTATTAAAAAAGAATTACGGCAATTAGCGGATGAAAATAAAATCAGGATCATCGAGGATAAAATATTCAGGAGAAAATAGTTTATGCTTAAAGGCAAACGAATCATACTGTCTGTAACGAATGATCTGACTCATGACCGGAGAATGGACAGGATCTGTAGGTCATTAGCTGAAGCCGGAGCTGATGTCATCCTGGTTGGTCGCGAGTTGAAGGATTCAAAGCCCTTTTTTCCCCTTGGATTTACAGGACATAGGTTAAAAATCAGGAATATTAAAGGACCTCGTTTTTATGCTGAATACAATAGAAGGTTATTTTATTATTTAATGAAAACAGAGTTTGACATTGCATGTGCATGTGATCTAGATACTGCACTTCCTGTTATTTGGTCATGTAGGTTGAAGAGGAAAAAATCTGTCTATGATGCGCATGAATTTTTTACAGAAGTACCGGAGCTAACAGGAAGACCTCTTATTAAATCAGTTTGGGAACGGATTGCGCGCATGACCATTCCGCGATTTGATGCCCGTTACACCGTCGGAGAAGAATTGGCCAACTTAATGGGCAAGAAATACAAGGTGAATTTTGAAGTAATCCGGAATATCGCGCCATACCAAAAAGAAGATGTTGGATCAGATCCTATTCAACTCCGAAATAAAATCCTTCTTTACCAGGGAGCATTGAATGTTGGGCGCGGCCTTGAAGCCTCCATCCGCGCCATGACTAATCTTCCTGACTGGCAGTTTTGGCTGGCCGGAGAAGGTGACATCACGGATCAGTTGAAAGGACTTACCCATAACCTTAAGCTTGATCAAAGAGTGAAATTCCTTGGTTGGGTTAGTCCGGCTGATTTACCTGGTTTAATGCGCCAGGCCAGGCTTAGTATCAATATGCGGGAAAGAGGAAGCCTGAATGATTATTATTCTTTACCAAATAAATTTTTCGATTGCATTCATTCAGGATTACCCTCCATCAACATGAACTATCCCGAATATCTCAGGGTGAATGACAAATATCCATGCTCAATATTGATAGATGAAGTAACACCAGAGAAAATAGTAAGTACCATTAAATATCTCGATGATCATCCTGATCAATTAATGGCGATGTCAAAAGAATGTGCTGAAGCAGCAAAAGAATATACATGGGAGAAAGAGGCGGCAAAATTGTTGGAGATGTATGAGAAATTGATAACTGATTAAAATATGACATTGAAAGAGTAACGTTATTATCCAAGGTGGGGGCGAGCCCCACCAGTACTCTTTTTCCAGGTATTGTATTGGTGGGGCTCGCCCTCACCTCAATGTATTTAGAATCTTTTTATCTCCGGTTGGTCCGAATTACAAAATCCGGACAACGAATCTTTTTTTGAGGCCTGCGGTCTCAAATTTATTCGGTATTAAGAGGTTCCCGATTCTCAATCTTACCTGCCAGGTCCAGTATAAATGCATAATCCAAAGCAGTCTCTCTGAATTGCCTGAATCTCCCGGAAGCACCTCCATGTCCTGCTTCCATATTTGTGTGCAGAAGTAATGGATTATTATCCGTTTTCATATCGCGAAGCCGGGCAACCCACTTAGCCGGTTCCCAATACTGTACCTGCGAATCATGAAGACCTGTAGTCACCAATATTGGCGGATAATGTTTGGCTTCCACGTTATCATATGGCGAATAACTCTTTATGTAGTCATAATATTCCTTCACCTTCGGATTTCCCCATTCATCAAATTCACCCGTAGTCAATGGAATACTTTCATCTAACATCGTCGTCACTACATCCACAAAAGGAACTGCTGCTATGACACCTCCCCACATGTCCGGTGCCATGTTGAGCACAGCACCCATCAGAAGGCCACCAGCCGAACCTCCCATCGCATATAATTTTTTAGTATCCGCATATTGATTTTGAATAAGATATTTTCCGCAATCAATAAAATCATAAAATGTATTTTTCTTCTTCAATAATTTTCCATCCTCATACCATTGACGGCCCATTTCTTCGCCACCGCGAATATGAGCAATTGCAAAAACAAAACCCCTGTTTAATAAACTCAACCTTGTGATACTAAAAGATGGATCCATACTATATCCATAAGACCCATATCCATACAATAGACAAGGGCTTGTTCCATCAATAGGCGTATCCTTCCGGTAAACAATAGATAGTGGAACTTCCGCTCCATCCCTCGCTTTAACCATGATCCGTTCACTTTTATAATCTTCAGCATTGAATCCTCCGAGTACCTCTTGTTGCTTTAACAATGTTTTTTCACGGGTTGCCATGTTATACTCATACGTGCTATTCGGAGTGGTGAGCGATTGATAATTGAAGCGCAATTTATTTGTATCGAATTCAGGGTTAGTCGTAGTTGCTGCCACATATGTCTTTTCACCAAATTCAATATAATGTTCGTGGCCTTCTTTCGGGATAATCCTGAGTTGGGTAATTCCCGTCTTTCGCTCCGACAGAACAAGGAAATCTTTAAATACATCCATTCCTTCCAGCAAGACATCTGAGCGGTGTGGAATTACTTCAATCCAATTTTCCTTGTCGGTTGCATCGTTGAGGAGTCTTCATCAACCTGAAGTTCTGGGCATCCTTGTTTGTGCGGACGTACCAGATATCTTCAAAGTGTTCAATATCATATTCAAGGTTTCTGATCCTGGGTTGAAATATTTTGAATTCTCCATCAGGATGATTTGCATCAAGAATGCGATATTCCTGGCTAACGGTTGAAGCTGCTCCAATAACAATGTATTTTTTAGATTTTGTTTTGTAGACAAATGCACCATAAGTTTCATCAGTTTCTTCATACACAAGCTGATCACTTGATACAGGAGCTCCAATGTGATGTTTCCATATCCTGTGTTCTCTCAATGTTGTGTCCTTCGTGGTATAAAAAAAAGTCTTGTTATCATTTGCCCATGTAGCTCCACCGGATGTATTTGGAATGACATCCTCCAATAATTCTCCCGTCGATAGATTTTTAATTCGGAGTGTATAGATTCTTCGGCTCAGCGTATCCTCTCCATAAATTAAGAGCTTGTTATCAGGACTCACACTTCTGCCTGCCACCGCGTAGTAATCAAATCCCTTTGCCAGTTGATTGACATCCAGCATGATTTCTTCTGGCGCATCCATTTCTCCTCTGCGTCTACTATGAATGGGATACTCTTGTCCCTCTTCAAACCGGGTGATGTAGTAGTAACCGTTATCTTTATATGGGACTGACATATCGGTTTGTTTAATCCGGCCAACCATTTCATTGAACAATTTTTCGCGAAAATCTTTCGCATGAGACATGAAATTTTCCAGGTATGTATTTTCCTCAATGAGATAGTTGGTCACTGCCGGATCGTCCCGATCATTGAGCCAGTAATAAGGATCCACTCTGACATCTCCGTGAATGATGAGTTCCTTGTTTATTTTAGTGGCTACAGGAGCCTGTATATTTTTTTCCATCATTTTGAGTAAAAGACTTGAATATTATTCGCCATCCGTGAAATAACGCATAATAATAAAAAAGTATAGGTTTATTTTACATGTGTTTTAAATGCCATGATTCTCATGAAGTTAAGATGACCTTAGGTTTACAAAAATTTAAAAAGCTCTCCCTTATCCCTGTTCAGTGAGCACTTTTGTTCAATTACCGGAATTTGCGGCTTACTTTTGGATCGAGTATGGATCAGGTTACTTCTCATGTTTTAATGATCAGGCCGTCAGCATTCGGTTATAATACCGAAACGGCTAAGAATAATACATTCCAGCACAAACCAGGCAATGATAAAGCTCCCGAGGTTTCTATAGAAGCTATAAGAGAATTCGATCAATTTGTCACCAAGCTGAGGCATGAGGAAATTGACGTTACGGTAATAGAAGATAACCCGGTTCCCAAAAAACCTGATGCTGTTTTTCCAAATAACTGGATTTCCTTTCACCAGGATGGCACCATCGTAACTTATCCTATGTATTCTCCTTTAAGACGAGAAGAGCGGAGAGAGGATCTCATCAAAAATCTTACTTCAAGATTTAAATTGAATCACAGGGTTCATTTCGAAATGTTTGAAAGCCACAGGCAATATCTTGAAGGCACGGGAAGCATGGTACTTGACCGCGTGAATAAAATCGCTTATGCATGCATCAGTGAACGAACAAACAAAGAATTATTAAATGATTGGTGTGAACGGATGAGTTATACGCCGCATACCTTTTATGCATTGAGTAATGGAAAACCAATCTATCATACCAATGTCATGATGGCGATCGCTTCTAAAGTAACTGTTGTATGTCTCGATTGCCTGCCGGATGAAGTTGAACGTAAATCACTTGAGGAAAGTCTTTCCATGCATCATGACCTGGTCATGATCTCTGATGCGCAGGTGCAATCCTTTGCCGGAAATATGCTGGCTTTAAAAAATCATACCGGTGATGAGTTGATGATCATGTCATCCCGTGCATTAAACAGTTTAACCTCTGACCAAAAATCAGAAATTGAGAAATATTGCCGGATAGTAGCTTCACCCTTACCTGTCATAGAAGATGTAGGTGGTGGCAGCGCCAGGTGTATGATCGCCGAGATATTTCTTGATCCGAAATAATTTAGTTTTATTTGTTTTCTTGACCTTAAAATCCAGATTATGCGCCTTCATTTTTACTTTTTACTATTCATGCTGTGCGTCGTCTCATCGATGACATTGCATAGCCAGATCGTCATCAATGAGATCAGCTACAATCCGCCGGAATCAGGTAACGATTCACTTGAGTACATTGAACTATACAATGCAGGATCCGGTCACATTGATCTCACGGGATGGCATTTTACTGCAGGTGTCTTAGATACTTTTCCGGACGTGCAGCTGAATGGAGGTGAGTTTTTTGTGACAGCCATCAGTTCAAGAGCGATGATGAATGTTTTCGGAGTTAGTGTACATCAGTGGTCAGGAGGTGCTCTTAAAAATACAGGTGAGTCCATCATCCTTGTGGATAAACTCGGGAATTTTATAGATAGTGTAGCATATAAAGCTACAGATCCTTGGCCTACCGCTGCAAATGGCACTGGCCCATCTCTTGAATTAACTGACCCTTCTCACGATAATAATAACGGAGCGAATTGGCATGCCAGTGCAGGCGCTACAGGCGTGATCATCAATGGCCATGAAGTTTTAGGTACTCCGGGAGCAGAAAATTCAGGTGGCAGCAGCGGAGGACCTGCCGTGACAATTACCCTTGCTAATTTTAAGTTCACACCACCAAATGTTGTTGTAGCTATTGGCGATTCAGTAAGATGGGTCAACAATGATTTCGTTGCACATAACGTCAATGGAAAAAAGGCTGTTTTTCCAAATAATCCAGAAGATTTTTTCAGTGGTAATCCGGCAGTCGGTCCATGGCAATATGATCACCAATTTATGCAGACAGGTACAAGCAATTATCGCTGTGATGTGCATTCCAGTGTGGGAATGACAGGTACAGTGTCTGTGTACGATCCTGACAATTACACAGATTTCCCTTTGGAACGTCTACGCTGGACTGATGGAACAAATGGCACCTATATTTTCCTTGGAGTACCTACGAGGGTCACCGGGGTTGTCCATGGTATTAATTATCAGCCAACCGGTTATTCATTCTATGTCATCAATGCCGACAATGTAGGGATCAATGTGTTTTCTTTCAATCCCGGATCTTATACGGTGACCGAAGGAGATATGGTCAAAGTTTCAGGCGTAATCAATCAATTTAATGGTCTTGAAGAAATCGTTCCTGATAACATTGAAGTACTGTCTTCAGGCAACCCATTGGTTACTCCGGCTTTAGTGACGGATGTGTCAGAAGAAATTGAATCAAGTCATGTTGCATTTGGTCCTTATGCCATCGATAGTATTGTAGCCACTGGCGTCACCGGTTTCAATGTATATGTGACACATCATGATGGTGCAAAAGTGTTGATCAGGGTTGATGCTGATTCAGGCATTGACCAGGGCACGATCGAATCTTCAAATTTTGTTCGTGGCATTGGAACCCAGTTTGATAGTTCGTTTCCATACACAACGGGCTACCAGATTTTGGCACTGGAATTTCAAAACTTTACCGGAATTTCGAACATTAACCAGGATGATATCCGCATGACGCCAAATCCCGCTACTGACATAGTTTCTTTTAAATCAGATTTTATTTTATCCCAAATCAGGATTTATACCATGGATGGAAAATCGGTCAGGTCTGAAAATGTAAATGGCAATTATGCCGAATTGAACATTAGTGATTTGACTGTTGGAATGTACACAGTTAAAGCAACGACGAATAAAGGCATCTGGACTTCCTTATTATCCGTAATGAGGTAATCTGTCGCAGTGAGTTGTGAGTAGTCAGTCAACACGCAGCTCACCGATTACTGATTACCAATTACTGATTACAGGTCACCGTTTTACGGACAGTGTTTTTACGTACATTTCCAAGTACTCATGCTTCTTCTTCAGCTGGTACTGCATGATCCATCTTGGGTGGGGGAGGGGAATCACTTCGCGCCACCACTTGAATTCATTATTTAACTGAAAGAGATATTCATAATTTTTCCCCTGGCCCAGACAATACACTTTGGTCAAATCGGCTCCGAAACTGATTTGGGTTTCGAATATTCTTGATGATGAAGGGTCTGACGGTCTCCGCTAAAACACGGTCATCGTAATAATTATAATTTTTCCCATTTTTAACAAACCCAAGCGGACTTAGTGAGGAAATGTAGAACTTCGAATAAAATTCTTCGGGTCCGCCAAATTCATTGATCATATCATAAATAAACACACTGGACAATTCAAGTCGTTTCTGAAATGAGTTATCTATACCTAAGGTTTCTAAACGAATGGGATCTGTAAATGGAACACCTGTAATGCCGGCACCAAACCTTCCTGGATTTATACCTAAAATGAAAGTCCTCTTGTTTTCATCACGATAGAACCTGTTGTAGAACAACGTCATGCAGCGCTTCGTTTCTTCATCATCATAAGGCATCAACCACTGTATACCGTTGGGCAAATCAATAGATGATCTCAGGTTGAAATGATAAGAAAGTACTTTATCAGCTAACGTCATTTTAAACCAAATTGGTCATTTCATTCTGAATTCAGGGAGAATTAATTGCAATAAAACAGGTCAATAGAGCATTTTAAAACTTTGTGCCAGTCCAACATACTCTTATATTTAGCCAATGATAGCAATCCCAATGCGTTTTCCGGTATTATTTTTTCTTTACTTCATGCTCAGCAACTGCAATTCTCCGGTTACTTCCGGAAATCTGCATCAATTTAACCTGGTGCGTGAATTACCCCGGGTATTAAACGAATGTTCCGGCCTGGTGATGTTGGATGAAAAACAATTTTTAGCCGTAAATGACGGAGGGGATTATCCAAATCTCTATATATTCTCTGACGACAAAACCAAAGACAACCGGATAGTTAATGTAAAAGGTGCAACTAACAATGATTGGGAAGAATTGACCCGGGATGAAAATACCTTATACATAGGTGATTTCGGTAACAACGGCGGGACACGTCGCAACCTGAGGATTTATAAAATAAAAATAGCAGACATCCTGGCAAAAAATGAAGTGACATCAGACACGATATTATTTTCGTACAAGGAGCAAACTAACTTTAACCGATCCAATAAAAATAATTTTGATTGTGAATCCGTGATTAGTGTCGGGGACAGCTTATACCTGTTTACAAAAAACAGGGGCAATCATATGACGGATATGTATAGTCTTCCTAAAACTTCCGGAACGTACGTTGCAAAACATCTTGCTCAATTCAATGCTGAAGGTTTGATTTCCGGGGCTGCCTTCCGGAAAAACGGATCTGAAAATCAATTGGTGCTCGTCGGTTATACTGAAGCAGCAAATAAATACGATCCTTTCCTTTTATTTTTTGATCACGTTGACGGCACTAATTTTTTTAAAGTTACCCCGGAACGATACGTATTTAATCAAAAACTGCAAGTCGAAACAGTTTGGTTCTATGATACCAATCGTGTTCTTGTCTCCAGTGAAGAAAGCAAATGGCAGAACGGAGGTATTTACACTGTTGATCTAAAGAATTGAACCTGAGGATTTAAGAACCTTATCTTTCCCATAATTTATATTATGTTAAGTAGGATTTTCTACTATTCGACCCTCTCTTTATATTTATTACCATGAAAGAAAGCAACACATGTCCTAAATGCAAGTCAACTGATGTTATAAGGGTCAAGGCTTATAAGGGTATATCTAGCTCCAATACCATTCAGCTCACTAGATGGGGAGCTCACTTTGCATACTGCGACAGGTATATTTGTGTTTCCTGCGGATTTATCGAGCATTATATTGACCTGGAAGAAAAAACCTGGCAGAATTGGTTAAACAAGCAAATTGAAGAAGATTCGCTTGATTCTGATTTTGTTTAACGATAGATGGACTATTCTATGAAACCTGAATGGTACACTTCAATGGAGAAACCATCGTCCCTATTGGTTTCGACCACAAACCTGCATGCTGAAGCAGTTGCTCAACATGAGTGCTTTCCCGGGGATCTACGGCGATAAGCAAACCACCGCTAGTCTGTGGATCACACATAATAAATCGTTGTTCTTTTTTTGGCAATTCCATCTTCTCACCATAACTATCGAAGTTTCGGTTCGTTCCACCTGGAATGCATCCTTCGCTGATGTAAAAAGATAAAGACTCATCGATAAGAGGAACATCATCAAACCGGACCACTGCAGATGTACCACTTGCTTCACACATCTCTATCAAATGTCCTGCAAGTCCAAAACCGGTAACATCAGTCATCGCTGTCACACCTTGTATTTTCCCAAGTTTCTCACCTACATCATTAAGTTGAATCATGACGTTTCGGGCTAAATCAGCATGACCTGGTTTCAAAATGTTTTTCTTCACCGCCGTTGTCAAAATTCCAACACCCAAAGGTTTGGTAAGGAATATAAGATCTCCAGGCTTAGCACCTCCATTCTTTTTGATGTTTTCAATAGCAACCCTTCCCGTCACTGCAAGGCCAAATATTGGTTCCGGTGCATCAATACTATGTCCTCCGGCTAAAGGAATCCCAATTTCTAAGCAGGTCATTTGAGCCCCGTTTACTACCCTTCCTGCAATCTCAGGACTCAATACATTGACCGGCCAACCCAGAATAGCGACTGCCATCAACGGTGTTCCACCCATAGCATAGATATCGCTGATGGCATTCGTTGCAGCAATCATTCCGAAGGTCTCAGGATCATCGACAATAGGCATAAAGAAATCAGTTGTACTGATGATCGCTGTTCCATCACCCAAATCCATTACAGCAGCATCATCCTTTTGTGCATTTCCAACTAAAAGAGTTTTGTTTTCTCCTGCATTCTTTGACACCTGCCCAAGTATCGAATCAAGTACTGCAGGAGATATTTTGCAGCCACATCCCGCTCCATGACTGTATTGAGTCAATTTAATTTCTTCCTTTTCCACAAAACCCATATATTATTAATTTAGTTTAATAAAACTTTATATATTATTGATAATTAATGTAATATGAAGTTAATTTTATACCAATAACAACCTGTCTGCCGTTGTTTTCACTCCCATACAATCCGGCAAATAAATTACTTTTTCCTGGTCCCAATGCGTAACCTGGAAATCGTATGACTTATCATAATACTTCAGGGCAATAGACGCAGCCGTTTTTAAATCATCTGCATTGAGCGCATTGATAGCATTTTGAAAATCAAGTCCCCCTATTCTCTTATAAATTTTTTCAAATGCAGTATGCAACATTTCCCTGCTTGACGGTGAAGAATAATATTCCAGTATCCTGGTCAATCTTTCTTCCCTGCTGACATCTATGTTGTACAAAACAGAATTTTTCATTTTGTGCCACAGTCCATCTGGTATATGCACTTTGCCGATGCTCTTCGATTCATTTTCAAGCCACACCGGTAATGATGAATCCATCGAATAGAACGCTGCGAAAAGATCATTTTCAAATTGCTCTGTGGAAGGTTGATTTTCTTCGCCGATCGATCCGAATGCACTCCCTTTGTGGCAGGCCAGCTTTTCCAGGTCGATCACCTGGTGGCCTCTTGATGCTATTTCTTTAAGAATTTCTGTCTTACCTGAACCGGTACAACCTCCGAGGATCTTTAATTCAAAAGGACAATGATTGAAAAAATGTTGAGCTGCCGTTCTGTAGCTTTTATATCCGCCCTCCAGTTTACTCGCCGGAATTCCTGAAAAAGTAAATAACCAATGAACAGCGTCACTTCTTTTGCCTCCGCGCCAACAATGAATCAATGTTGGCTTCCCGGAATTTCTGAAGATCTGGATAGCTTGTTCGGTTAATTCACTCATCCGTGATCCGGCTATTTTAAGGCCTTCATGCAAGGCGGACTCAGGGCTCGTCTGCTTATACAAGGTCCCTACTCTTGCTCTTTCATCATCGGTAAATAAAGGAAGGTTGACCGCTCCCGGAATGTGTCCCGAGAGGAATTCCGCAGGTGATCTGACATCAATAATTTCCCATTCGTCTTTGTGTGAGAGCACATCTCCTATCCCGATCACATTGTTCATCGGGGCTAAAGATACAAGTGTCTTAAATGAAAAAAGGAAGCTAACTTCTTAGCTTCCGTTAACAAAAGACCAGATTAGTATGAAAAAAACTCTACTTTCCTTTGGAATGGAATTCATCACTGAATTCTCCATTGTTAACGGATGAGCCGGGTTCATTGATACAGTGTTATGAGCTATGTTGTCTTTCCTTCTACTAATGGTTGATTTTTCTCGACAGTTGTTATTTAATAAAATACAAAACAAAAGCATCAATCATTATTCATTCTTTCTATCTTGCTTCTACCCTATCAGTATTGCCATCGATCCATGTAATGGAGGAAAAGTTTTGTCGTATTGAATGCATCATCAACAGCCCTGTGAGGCGAACCTTCAAAATCAATCGATGAATATTCCAATGCTTTCAACAACCCTACTTCCCTACCCAATTGAAAATTTGAGGCATACTGGGATTTCAGGTTAATGCTTTTTGGTAAAAAACGGTCATCAATGTCGTGCGTGCGACATTCATCTCTGATGATCGACATGTCTTTATCTCCCCATGTACAGATCAGTTGAGGCTGATCATGAGCTTCAAGCCATTCCTGGAACTCTGGAAATACGCTGTCGAACTTCTTTGCTTTATTGACCTGGTCTTGTGTTATGCCGGTAAGTTCAAGACAATAAGCGGACAACCTTGGATGAGATGTTGGTTTTATAAATCGCTGGAAACTATCAATCCAATCCCTGTATCCATTAATACTGAAAGCAGCCAATTCTATGATCTCGGGTATTCGATTCATATCGTTTCCCTGCCAGCATGTCGCCTCAAGGTCAAGGACAATAAATGTCATATGCGATAGAGAATTAAACGGGTTCCTGGAGTTTTTCCTGGGCCTCGTGGATCTTATCCTGATCCCACACAATCATGTCTTCAATGTGGTATCCTGAAAGCCGGTTGTGATAATAATAGACTAAAGACGGATTCTTCGGAAGAATATTTTCCCTGTTTCCAAATTTGAGTGGAAGAATCGCGTGAAAGGTTCCTAAATGTTTGATGCCATGACGGATGATATCATCGGGTGAAAGTGTATGCAATTCCGTTTGCAGCCTGATCTCTCCATTCTTTTCCATTTCTTTTAAGATCACGAGAAACTTATCGAATGTTTCTTTAAATAATGGAAGAGGTATGGATAACAAATCAACGGGTAATCTCAATAGTGCATACAGATCCATGGATGGATGAATTTTTCGCATCAATTCAAAAGCTGTAAATGCAGCCAGGTGACTCGTCAGCACGACATAGTATCGCTCGTAATTATCTACTACTTTTTCCGCGAGTTTCCGGGTATAGACAGATTCACGTTGCCGGTTAGCTTCAATCTTGCCGTGCAGGGAAAAGAATTCTTTGATATCTACTTCATTGCCCCGGTCATCGACACTCTTAGCATCTTTATCAAGTTTATATCCCAGCACATCCATAGGTTCACCAAATGACAAATGGATCTCACTGGCTTGTGAAAAGAATTTCCATGCAAATGAAAGTATGCTGCTGAGTGTAAGTGTCTTTTTCTTTGAGCTTACATATTTTTCTTCGCCGGTGGTCTTCAGGTGACTATTGATCAGCGTCTGTGCTTCGAGCGTACAATGGTAACCGATGATCAATGGAACGACAATTATTTTTTGCTGACCTCCCATCTGGTAAATGGATCGCTGTGCGGAAAGCAATGAATTCAACAACCCGTATTTCAGTTCTCTCTCTATTTCACCAGACCTTGACCTTGTACCGCCCGGGAAGAATAAACTATTTGTTCCCCGTTCCAGCATCACCTGGGACATAATTTTCAGGCTATCGAGATAGATAGGATTTTTCTTCCGGCGATCGACACGATAAGCTCCTAATCGTGTCATATAAAAAGCAAATATTTCAGATTCATATAAATTAAGTCCTGCCCCATATGAAAATGCAGGTAGTCCAACTACGGCATCAAGTGCATAACCGATCATGATGCTGTCAAGATTTGACAAATGGGTGGGCAGGATAACTACTGTCCCATGCTGGAACATTGTTCGTACCAAATCTACATTGCCATGAATTTTGATCCTCTCATATAGCTCTAACTTCGTGTTCCAAAGTCTTCTGAATTTTTTACCGGCTGCAGCATTGAGGAGTCGTTTAAAAAAAATGGTCAGAAATTTCCGGGCAAATAAAAAAGTGCTTTCTTTAAAATTGCCGGCAATTTCTTCTGTGTATCGGTGAACAATCCGCTTAAGGAGCTCTGTGTTGTTTTGATTTTTTAATTCAGGCCTGAGCTTTTCATTCGCCGTCACTTCATTGCGAACTCTTTTCCAAAACTGCGCTTCATTTGGAGGATCAACTTTCCATGGAGTTTCCTTAAGCCTGATCATTTCAAGATAGCTTACACGAGAGATCAGGTCACCGATCCTGTCACCATGTTTTTCAATGATGTGATCAACTGTCTGCGTGTCTACTGTATTGATAAGACCTTCCCTGTCTTCATAGAGTTTATGAATTGGCCATTCCCGGATCTCAGGCATGATCGGCTGATATATGAGTGGCTTCTTTTTCACTGCAGCTGATTAGCAAAAATATTATTCATGCGCCTTATATAACTCAGTATCTCTTCCCTCCCGGTTTCATTCACACTACTGGTAACAATAAAGGGTGGTAACTCCTCCCATTCTTTTAATACCTCAAGTTTATACGTTTCAAGGGCCGCACTAAGTTCCAGGGGTTTCAATTTATCTGATTTGGTAAATAAAATACAAAAAGGAATCTTCCTGGCCCCAAGGTAGTTCATAAATTCACGGTCATTGTCCATCCTGGGATGACGAATATCGAGCAAAAGGAAGGAACACATCAGGTTTTCCCGAGCCAGAACATATTTATCGATGAGCAATGACCATTGGCCCCTGGTCGATTTAGATACCTGTGCAAATCCATATCCCGGAAGGTCTGCAATAATCCAATCGGGGTTGCCAGTGACTTTGAAGAGATTGATGGATTGCGTCTTTCCCGGTTTTTTCGATGTCCGTGCGATCTCACGCTGTCCTGTGACAAGGTTAATGATGGATGATTTTCCCACATTGGACCGGCCAATAAAACAATACTCAGGCATATCCATTACAGGGCATTGGCGGACATCTTTATAACTTCCCAGATAATGAACTTCTAAAGCCTTGTCCTTCATTAAAACGGGTTATAAAGTATTAAAACGAGGTTAAATTTACAACTCCCGGAGCCGTCGATGTAACTGTTGACGAAATAAGGCGTTACTTTTGATATGAGGAAATTACATTTAGAATATATACCATGATGTTTTTAAGGTCATTGGCGATTTTATGCACTTTTTGTTTGATCGGCTATCATGGCCAGGCACAGGTCTATCCCGGGATTAAATTTGGCATTTCCACTCCCGATATTTCCCCCAATGATTTCATCTTGACAGACTCGAATAATGTGCCCTTTTACCATGTAATTGTCGAAAATCCCCGCTATGGCCTTCATGCAGGAGGTTTTCTCCAGATCGTGATGGGTGGATTTTTTATTCAACCGGAGATATTGTACAATTCATCTACTGTTGATTACAAGATTGACTCACTCCTGACAGGTGATAGTGCGATGGATATTTTCACGGATACGTATAGAAATGTTGATTTTCCGGTAATGCTGGGCTTAAAGACCGGGGCAGTTCGACTCGGCCTAGGTCCTGTGGGACATATTATTCTTGATAGCAACAGTGGTTTTGGAAAATATGATAATGTCAATTCTTTCTTCGACCATCTCACATGGGGATGGCAGGCAGGCTTGGGACTGGATTTCTGGAAATTGCATTTTGATGCCCGATATGAAGGCAATTTTTCCGAATTCGGTGACAACATTACTTTCTTTGGCAAGCCCTTTGCTTTCGATACAAAGAATAGCCGTTTAATTGCTTCAATCGGTTTTTCATTCTGAGATACCCTCTCCGCGCCACATTATTATTTTCAGGCAGAGGAGTCTTAACTGTTAAAATATGATTCTTTTACATTATATTTAAAACATCCCAAACGAAAGGTGGTTTGAACGTCGTTATCCATTTCAAATGAGATCACCATCAATCCAGCTAAAAATGAAAAAATTAATTTTTCTTTCGTTCTCCCTCATTCTCCTTTCAATCGTATCTGCTCGAAGCCAGGAAGTCATCATGTTGTTTTCATCAGGCGTTTCTCCACAACAAACACCGGCAACGAATTTCATATTTGTCAATCGTTCTTCTCCAAGAGATGAATTCACATTCAACTTAGCTGAAGTGAAGGCAGCATATTTTATTGGGTTTGGAGCTAAGTATGATTTGAAGCCATTTTTCCTTTCAGCAGAAGCGCAATACAACAAGAGGGAATATGTCTACAACATTTCTTACACTTTCCCAAAGTTCGGACGATCAGAAGATACTAAATCATTGCATGAATCAATGAATATGATAAACGTTCCGCTTTGTCTTGGAGTGGATCTTGGCGTCGTGGATGTTTCAAGTGGTTTTCTGCCCCAGTTTGTTCTTTCACAGACTACGGATTTAACTACGTTGACCGGATATAATCAGAACCTGAAATGGCTTCGCTTCGGATGGCTTTCAAGCGTGGCTGCCAATGTTGGTCAACTTCGCGTCGGGGTAAGCATGCAAATGGATTTTAATAACTATGCAGATCATGCTTATATCCGAAACCAAAGTCTTTCATTACAATCGCGACCTACCCGGCTGCTGGCTACTGTTGGTTACCAATTTTAAGGAAGAAATAAAAATAATTCAATTAAAAAACCGGGAGATTTTCATCTTCCGGTTTTTTTATGAATTATGCATTAGCTCATATGATGAAGCAAAAATGACTGGGATAATTTATCCATCACCATTGAGTTCATTTTTGAATTCAACAAGTTGATGGTTTGCTTCGACCTTGTGGTAATCCATGCGGCCAATTGCTTATTCTTTCCACTACCCTTTTTATTTTCGAAATGCTTATTTGCTTTTTCAGTGATGCTTCTCAATTTTTTCTCATACTCCGTCTGTGTTTTTTCAGCACCTTTCCTGAGAATAGAAATCAAAAAACGATTCCCATTGTAAGTTTTGATATCTTCTTCCAGGTCAGCAACATCATCATGAATTTCAGTGATAAGATCATAATGGATCCATGATGATTCCTTCCATATTTGTTCAAGGCCAGGATGAGCTACATAAATTAAATGCCTGATCAGCCGCACATCACAGGACTTAGTAGAATAAAATTTCCTGAATGGAACTTTGGTAGGCCATTTTTCTTTTCTGCAATTGACTTCAATTTGTTGGTATTCTTCAATTTCAGTGACCAGCGAGGCGATCTTTTTTTTCTTGTAACCCATTTGTGTAAGTGAATGCTCAATGGCCTTCCAATAAACAGCAAGTTCTGATTTATGGATTTCCCATTGACCTTCAAGGTAGGCATCCAGCATGTAGATTTGGTATTGCACATCTACAAGTTGATTGACAAATGCCTGATCATTGCTGAGCCCGGTCTCTTTGAGTAAATCCATTATCCGGCGATAAGCGAATAATTTCTTTATTTTTTCTTTAGTGACCTTTTCGACCGGATATTTCTTGGACGTCATGGGAAGATGTTAAAGATGAGTCATTAAGTCTTATTCGATTTTTACAACCCTTCGCACGTCCATTCGATCCTTTTCAAAAAAAGCAATATAATATACACCACCAGGATAATCCATGAGAGATAATTCGCCCCTGTATAAATCATTGTATTTCACTACTGATCCATTGAACAAGGGATCTCCAATGCCAGAGTAAACTGTATAATTAATAAAAATCGGCTGTGTACTAAAGCTCGCTGTGATTTGAAATAAATCGCGGCCGGGATTAGGGGATATCTGAATAAAATGTTCCCCGTTAAGATCTGCAGTACCAACCTCCGTAGATACAGTGACTGAATCTGTGTTTTCACAACCAACACTATCCCTGCTCACGAGAATGTAATTGCCTGGCTCAAGCATTTGGAAAACAGTATCCGATACAAACGGAGCACCGTCAAGGCTGAATTGAACCGGTCCAATACTCCCTGAGGCTGCAACATGAATTTCACCTACGTCGCCACCTATGGCAGGAACAGTAGTGATCATTGTCTGCAGCGTGCATGTAAGAATAGTAAATGATACAGAATCCTGGCAACCGGCATCGTCTTTTGCGATCATTTTATAATTGCCTGCCGGAACATTGAGGAAAGTGCCATTGGCTTGATAATTCAATCCGCCATCAATGCTATATAAAATGACACCGAGTCCGTTGGCAACATCTCCAACGACAAATCCATCTCCTGCACCGGGCATGGATTCGTTTTCAACTCCAACTTCCAAGTTCAAAAGACATTGAGCAGTCAGGCAGAAATCATTTGTTTCCGAATGTCCAAAATTTGCCTTAATGATTGATGCCAGTACATCACCTACACTATTGATAATTTCATATTTGCCTTTCACCCCCTGGGCAGACATTCCATCACCAAAAGCATCATAAATAATAAACCGGTAACATTTTTCGGGAGTAAGACACAATGTGGAAGAATACAATGTCTGCTGACCACTAAATGGCCCTGCAGAAGCAATGATTTGATTGGAATCATCTCTCAATTCCCATGTCGTCTCTTGCGGAAAATTATCTGTAGTGAGATTAATGGTTATTTGTTCTCCTTCCGGATTGGCGGTTAACTCCCATGAAATGTCATTATTGGAAGGTATTTCATCCAATGTATCATTTAATTGGAGCAGGACTAAGTTGACTTGATTTAAACCTGCAGCTAACCCATCGAGAATAAAACTGAATACAGTATCCTGTCCATATGCCAGGCTTCCCGTCCACATGATTGTATCCACAGGGATATTGCCAAGACTTACCTGGAGCAATGCTGTCGTGATGGTATCAGCTCCCAAATTGCGGATCAATATTTTATTGCTGGTCCTGTGAGAACATATCGTTCCCTGTTGATCCGGAACAATATATTCCAATGCTAAATCTTTAAATGCGGGTTTGGTGATCACAAATGATAATGTGTCATTATTGTGATTTCTATCGTCATCGAGTATGGTTGCAATTCTCAGATCATAATGTCCGGGAGCACCGAATGCTAGTCCTGACAAGAAGGTGTGACAATACGTACTATCAGGAAGAAGGCTATCAATTGTAGCAGGCTCTTCTATCCATGTTCCTCCTGCAAATTGATAAGCCACTTTAAAATTCTTTACTTTGTTAAGCCCCCTGTTTAAAATACAAATGGATAATGGCTCATTCATTCCCAGGTATGGACTACTCTGAGGTGTAATCAATGAAACAGGAAAAATATCAAAGGAATCTTTGCTAGCATTAAATGCAACTACTCGTGTGGACCAGCCACTGTCAAGAACATATTCACCGGCAAACCAAAATGTCTGATCATTTGCGGGATCAACAGCCATCGCAGCATAATCCCCATAACGACTTGTCCCAAGACTTCCATTCCCGGTGGCAAACTCATATTCTTTAAATGTCATCACTCCTAAAGGATCACTCGCATAACGACCTGTATATCGAAGCGATGGAAACTTTTCAAATCCGGAGATGGAATAACCTAATCCAATATTTCCCTGGCCATCTATACCAATGGAAGCCATAAACCTGTGTAATCCGTCATCAGATCCAACTGTTCCTTCCTGGTACAAATGCCAGTCCTGTCCTGCAGATTTTCTAAATTCTATCCAACGAATTCCACCTACATCCTGCCCGGTCACATCAACCAAAAAACACAACACGATAGACTCATGATCTCCAAAATTCCTGTATTGTGACCTATTGGTGATGATCCATTCCGCCCCATCTATTCCCTGTCCGTTTGGCTGAGGAATGCAGGAGAATGAACCCGTATTTTCAACAAGACATCCATCGGTGTCGAAAGGTGCGGTTGGGATTGTGATGTTTTCTACATGCGATTTTGAAGCATCCGACCAATCGATGTAAACCTTGTTGACAATGATGTTGTCATGATCCGTTGAACCCCAATTGTCATCGTTGATTTTGAGTACGATTCCGGGATCACCTGATGGAGGTTCCTTCATTCCGTCCCAATCAACAGGTTGACCAACTTCAAAGGAAATACCAAAAATTTTCGGAACGGTCAGTCGTTGCAATCGCACGGTGTCCGATCCGGCAAGAAAATCCTGACGGTTAATCGCATAAATAGGAGCGTTAGAACCGGATTCATTATCCGTCATAAAATAAGCATTCGGCCAGATACCGTATTTTGGAAAATCCGGAAAATTGGGCGTTTGAAATGTATACACATCCCAACTTCCTCTTGGATCTCCAGTCAGTGAAATTCCCATAAGGACCCGGCTGCTTGATGGGAATTCGGTGAGAAGCCATCGATCCACTTCCTGATCATACAATAGTATCGGATCACCTGCTGAGGATTGTTGAACCTGGCTCCAGATTGTATTTGCAGAAATAATATTTGAGACAGGCTGACCTGTTTTATCAAATACCCTGAAGAAAGTAGCATTCACCACTTCTACATAATAATCCTTACCAATATCCCCATTAACGTCCGGAGGTTGTGAACCGGAATTCGCTTCTGTCATTCCTTCAAAATTGACAGTTGGAAGAATATTATTTTCAAGAACTCTTGATGCATTCGGATCAAACAATGGATCAGGTCCATTTGGCAGAGAACCCGGTGCATGTGAATCACGAGGCCGACGTCCGGCAAAATTGGGTATCTCTTCAGGTTTGTTCGCATTTAATTCCCTCAGCTTTACGCTATCTGTGGGAAGGATAGAAACAGATTCATAAAGAGGCTTTGTTCGTCCCAGTTTTAATAAATAGCTGGTTTCTGCGGTATAATATTTTTGAGCAATAAGGTCATTATCAGCAGACAAAAAAAGGAAAGGAGCTAAAAAGATAATGATATACGGTGCGCCAAACGGCACTTTATAGAAACGCAGCGTTTTTTTCATCCATCAAAGCTAAAGAAAAAGTTCTGAGAAGCCTGAAAACTATTCAGCTATATCGGTCCTGAACATGTCACAGCCGGTTATGTTTCAATGACCGCTTTTTAGCAGAATTAAATATGTATTTCGATTTATTCATTCTTTACAGGTATGGCTTTATTTTCAGACAGGGATCATGGAGTCAAATTTTTTAAGTTTTGCATATTGAACAAAATTATTTTTACATCCATCCACATTCATTCTTTGGATAAAATAAATCCCCGACAATAATTTAGTTTGACTACCTATTATGCTTAAGCATTTATTTAATGTAAAGAAGCATGATATCACCGAAATAAAATATAATGGCGGGGAATTGTAATCATCCTTAACTTAGCCTAATTAAATGAATGCAATGGGAGGGAATTAATTGTTAAATCAATTCGCGTTGCTTTCATATTTATTTATTTTTTCACTTAACTAAACGTATTATGAGTAACGATCCCGAATTAAAAGCGATGTCAGAAGTTTATGACGCTCTTTCATCATTAAATGAGGATACCCGGAGAAGAGTTATTATTTGGGTAATGGCCAAATTAGATAGCTCCTCCGCCGGCATACTGGCAACGACAGGTGCAAAACGCGGGCGCAAACCAGGTAAAAAACGCGGACGCAAACCTGGCGCAAAAGCCGCAGCAACAAAATCTACTGGCGCCAAACGCGGACCTAAACCAGGTAAAAAACGCGGACGCAAACCAGGCGCCGCCAGGAAGGCCGCTGCTGTCACTAAAACCACCGGCAGACGTGGAAGACCACCTGGCACAGGTAAAAAATCAAGCGCAAAAAAAACAGCCAGGAAAGGCGCTAGACGCAGAGGCAGACCAAGTAAAGCAACAGCAAATGCTGCTGCAGCATCAATGTAACCACATTATATTTCAAAGAATAAAAAAAGCCCGGCGATACATATCACCGGGTTTTTTTTATAGAAACCAACTGTTTAATTATTCCTTGCTACATGAAAATTAATTTGAAAGAATAAATTTGATGGTCCTGTTTTAATAAAACAATATAAAGTCCTTTCCTAATATGGATCCAACCGATGATACACTTGCGGAAAAAAATCAATCACAGGAAACTGAAGAATCCTACCAGGAAATTGATTTTAAAAAAGAAGAGCTCAATCTTCTTACATGTCCAAGATGCAATCATATCATCGACAGCAAGGACATTAATATGGAGAAATTAATGGCTAAATGCAGCAATTGCCAGAATGTATTTAGCTTTTCTTACGACAGTGCAACTTCATCACTTGTCACCGAAAATGTAATTCCTAAAGGAATCGAAGAATTGAAACTCAGATCCGAACTTGAACTCAGGCTGAATTGGGCGGAGACGATAAGTGAAGGAGGAAGATGGTTTATGATTTTGTTTACCGGATTGTGGAACCTGATTTTGCTTCCCTTCGTAGTCGGGGTCATCCTGTCAGGTCAATGGGGAATTTTAATTTTCCTGGCTGCGCATTTATTTATTGGGCTGGGATTACTTTGGAATTTAGCTACCATTTATTTTAATCAAACTTATATATCCGTAACTAAGGAAGAAATCAAGGTCACCACCAAACCTCTTTGGCATCCCTTCTGGAGAGATAAACATATTGATACAAATACCGTGACGCAGTTGTATGTATCTCAATATGTGCAGAGCTCGAAGAATGGTATTCCTAATTATGCTTATGCTTTGTATGCCATTCTGGATTCAGGGGAGAAAGTTTCGCTAGTGCGTGGGATGAATCGGGAAACACAGAGTTACCTCGAGAGATCGATGGAAGAATACCTGGGGATAAAGAATATTAAAGTGCCGGACGAAGTCGGAGGCTGAAAGGAACGGTGAGATAAGCATGTTTGGGCCTGGATAAAATAAAAAAGCTGGGTGATTCACTTCAGAACTACCCAGCCCTACAAATTATAATCCCATGAACATATCCGTTTTTTGACATTTAGATTTTCGAGGGCAATTCTTTTTTTCTTTTTAAAAGAGGACAGAAAGTTGCTTTTTCAGCAACCTTCTATCCATCAGAATTATAATCCCATGAACATATCTAAATTTGAATCCGATACTTCTACCGGCTCTAATACTTTTTCTTTCAATTGATGATACAATAATCAGGAGATTGCTCAGCCTGAACAAGTACAAAAAAACATATTTGTTACAAGGGAATATGATATATTAATTAAATATTATAAGTATAACAAACTGATTTTAAGCAATTTAATATTATTGCGTCATTTAATTTGATATTGTTTGTGAAAAATATAATAAAGTATGGGGCTGAAAACACAGTATAAACCATTAAAAAAGATTGATAAAAATGAGGTTAAACCCTCTAAAAAGGACTTTTGAATGCAGGGTTAGTCAATATTGAACTATCTGTCATGGTTAAAATAAAGGCAATTACATCAGATTTCTGCGATTCTGTAAGGTGTACCTGGTTTAAAAAAGGATTTTTATTGGGAGAAGATTTGCCTCCTGTCATATAATGATTCATGACCTGGTCAAGGGTTTGGAATTGGCCATCATGCATATAAGGTGCAGTAAAGGCTACATTTCTGAGAGTCGGAGCCTTAAAAAATCCATTCTTAGTAGAATCCCCGGTAATCCCACCTAATCCTTTATCCTTGAAATCTTTCAGAAAAGCAGCTTCCTGAAGACCATTATTAAAATAATCGGTCGTACCAATTAAAGGACCTGAGTGACAATGAAAGCATTGGGCATCGGGCAGTTCACCAGGGAGTACATTGAAAAACATCAGATAACCGGTATATTCATTCTCCTCCAGTAAAATCTCTCCCCTCACAAACCGATCATACCTTGAATTACCATCTGAAAGAATTGTTCTTTCAAACTGTGCTATTGCTTTGGTCACCAATTCCCTCGTGATCATGGAAGAATTTGAAATGCCAAAAGCCTTTCTGAAATCAGAAGGGTAATCATGATGTCTTTTAAGTTTATTTTCAACGTTATCCCAGGTCTCACCCATTTCGATGACATTCTGAACTGGCTGAATGGCCTGGTCTTCCAGTGTTGGGGCTCTACCATCCCAGAATAACCCATGGTATTCAAGCCCAACATTGATAAGGCTCAAACTGCTACGGTTTGTATTTCCTGCTACACCGGGGCTAAACGGCAAATTGTCAGTAAAGGACTTTTTTTGTTGATGACAGGTTGAGCATGAAACAGTGCTGTCAATGGATAGAATAGGATCATAAAAAAGTTTTCTTCCGAGCCTGATCCCATCAACAGTCATCGGATTATCCGCAGGTTGCTCTAAAGCAGGAAAACCAGATGGAATGACAGGCACATATGGAATAGGTTGATAAGGGATTTTTGTAAGGTCCTGGTCACCTGGCGAAGGCATGTCAATGGTATCATGACACCTGCTCAAGCCAAGCAGACTAATGATCAAAATCAAATAAAGCGTAAAGACTTTTTGAAAACGCATACTAATCCTTAAAGATAAGTCCTATTGAACCAGGGTTAACGCATTTTGAAGATTTTGAACGATCATATTAATCTGGGTCGTATCATTTGGGCTCGAATTAAGTGGATTGGATTTGATATCAATTCCTTCAAGCACTTTTTGATAATCAACAAGAATACTGATTTCTTTATTCTTCCCATTTTCTATGGAAATGTTAACCGGCGCGGTAAAAACCCGAAATAATTTGTCTGTACCTGTATGGTAGGCAAATCCCAAATCATAGGATCCTGTTCCCAGGGTATCAATGTGACCTTCTGTTTTCATAAAAATATAACTGGACCAGGTTTGCCAATAATTTGTCGGGTTACTTAATGGATGGCTTGAGCTAAAATCCTCAGGTTTTTTGGCATTCATGTCAGGTGGAACTCCGATACCAAACTGGATCCCGGAATAAGTCTTAGCCGGTAATTTGTCAAAATGGAAAGTGTATCCCGCATCTGCGCTACTCATGTCATTAAAACTCAGGTCTACCAATGCAATATCTCCCAGGCTTTGAGCATTGGACTGATCCAGGAGATTAAAATCGGAAACATAGAAACTCAAATTCGAAAATTGAAGCTGTTGTGGGCTTGTAAATGGTTTTGTTACAAACGTCTGAAGTGTTTGACCTGCATAGACTGCTTTAAAGTGAACAGTCAAACTTCCCTCCTGATCTTTTATACAGGCACTGAAAAACAAAATGATCAGCAAACCTGAAAGAATAGATGAAATCTTCATAAAATGGGAATTAGTGCATTTAATAATAACGAAACGGGTTAAAGTTATGTTTCGTTCATCAATCAGGGTGTTTTGAAAACGCTACCCGGAATTCCTGCCAATATGGACTGCTCGAATGAACTCAAATCCTGAATGTCTGCGCCTGAGAACCAGTTAGCATAATTCACACTAAGGTTAAGAGTCGTATTAAGACCGGTTTTAAACTTTAGGTCATAAGCTAAATTGAGATCTTGTGAGGTATGAATGAATAAGGTATCATAAGTGACAAGTGAAGTGTCCCGCTGAAGGACTAAACGTATAGCTGCTCTTGAAGTAGTTTTTGCATCATACAGTGGACTCTCATCGGCTAGAACAGGAGGCGTATCTGCTCCTGTCGCGTCGACACAATCCAAAGATGCAATCAATCCCAGTTTTAGAAAAACTGAATCAATAGTTGGAGAATGGCGGGTTGCACCAAGAGTGTAATGAAATTGCTTTGCATCAACGGAAATAACATCGGGAGTATAATGAAGCAAATCCCCATTGCTACATTTAATCACAGCACTATCGACTGTGTATTTGATATTTCCTGCATCCTTCCATGCATAGGAGGACAAATAATATTTCAAATCAATGATTTTATATGGTTTCCCGTTTAAATCCGAAAGTGTATCTGAGGTGGAGAAATTTCTTTCATTCCATTTTTGAGAAAGTGAAATGGACAAAGATGGATATGTGCAACAACCATCGCATGGTTTATCGGCACTGAAATCAAAATTAGATGCAGCTATATCCAGACAACCATCCACCTTCGAGGTACAGCCTGCGAAAAGTACGAATGCATCCTGATACCAGGACGATGAAGAATAAATATATTTTAGGCAGATAAATTCTTTTTATATTCTGTAACAAGTTTTTGGATGATTTTTTTTACCTGTTGTGAAAATTCCTTATTGAGCATCCAGTGATAGTACTGTTGATCATTGTATAAAATTTCGGCAGCTGGGCGGCCCATGTATTTTCCGAAATTAAAAACGACGGTTCCCTGGTGATCGTATTTCAATCGTTGTGTTGCATCCAAAATATTCGGATCGTTGGTAAATGCATCGAGTGAAACCACATCATTTTGAATGGGATTTGGAAGGATTTCCCCGTCTTCAGGAATAAAATCCTTGCCCATGTATTTATTCAATTGGCCATCCAGCACTTCAATCGTAGCGCGGACATCTTCCATGGCATCATGAGCATTCTCGATATTCTTTTGACAATAGAACTGGTACGCTGCTCCCAGTGTTCGGGGTTCCATTTTATAAAAGATTCGCTGTACATCAATGGTCCTCCTTGATTCAATGTCAAAATCCATTCCGACCCTCGCAAACTCTTCCATCAGGACCGGTATATCAAACCGATTAGAATTATAACCGGCAAGATCTGCGTCACCGATAAAATCAAAAATTTCTTTGGCTACCAATTGGAAAGTTGGCTTATTCGCGACGTCCTGCGGCGTGATACCGTGTACAGCCATTGCTTCAGCCGAAATCGGAATCCCGGGATTGATGAGATAACATTTTTCAGCAGGCTCGGATTTGTCTTTGTGATACCGGATCATCGCCAGTTGGATGATACGATCCCTCAGTACATTTAACCCAGTGGATTCAATATCAAAAAATACAAGATCCCTATCAAGTTGAAGATTCATTTATTGTTTTGGTTTTTCCTGCTTATTAAAGACTCCTTCAGAACCAGCTTGCTCGCTAATGCCATGCAGTTGAACGGGTGTCCGTTTTTTGCGCAATCGTATATTGAGTACTTCCACCAGCAGCGAAAATGCAATAGCGAAATAGAGATAACCTTTCGGGACTTCACCTATTTCGGAGCCTCCTACTATGACATGTCCAAGATGAGCGCCTTCGGCTATGAGCATAAAACCAATCAGCAGTAAAAAGGACAATCCGAGCATTTGAATCGTGGGGTGATTGTTGACAAATCTTCCCACAGGACCTGCAAAGGACATCATGATCAGCACGGATATCACCACAGCAACAATCATCACCACAATATCATGGGTCAGTCCAACTGCTGTGAGGATGGAGTCAAAAGAAAATACGATATTGATCATACAGATTTGAATCACGGCTTTAGCCAGGGTGCCTACCAACGTCTGAGGTGGGTGGAATTCTTCGGGCCCTCTGCCTTCCAGCTTATGATGGATTTCGGTCACACTTTTATAAATAAGGAATATTCCTCCTCCAAATAAAATCAGTGACTGGCCACTGATAGCGACAGAACAAAAACTTCCGTGAGTGACTAGGAAAGGTTGAGATAATGCGATCAGGGCCGTTATACCAAAAAGTAAAATGATCCGGAAGACCATGGCCAGAAAGAGGCCCATGTTTCTGGCTTTTGGCCGCTGTTTCTCAGAAAGATGATTGGAAGTGATGGTAATGAATATAATATTATCGACCCCAAGTACAATTTCCAAAAAGGTTAAGGTTACTAAGCTAATCCAAAATTCAGCTGAAGAAAAATCAGGCATATCAAGGAGGAAAAATAGTCTCATCGGTCTTGGGTGTTGAAGTAGAGGGGCTAAGATCGGAAATTTCGCCACTTTTAATCGTGCTCATCAGGCATGAATCAGATTGTATCTTTGGCCGATGGAACAAAAGTCAATGATCTTGAGGAATCTAAAACGAACAAGCATAGCCAAATGGATATTTTTATTGATGTCCATTTACCTGATTCAATCCTGCCAGAAGAAAGTTGAAGCCCCGGTGGTAACACCTGCCTTACCCGAGGTAAAAGCCCGGTTTACCCTTATGGCTCCGGAAGCCACAGGCGTCTCTTTTTCAAATAATTTTAAGGAAGATTATAACTACAACTTTTACAATTATCCCTACATCTATAATGGAGGTGGTGTCGCTGCCGGCGATGTCAATGGAGATAGCCTACCTGATTTATACTTCACAGCTACGTTCGGTCCGAATAAATTGTACCTCAACCTGGGTAATTTCAAATTTATGGATGTAACCGATAAAGCGGGAGTTGCAGCAGATGTTGGTTTTAAGACCGGTACAGTGATGGCCAATATTAATGGTGATGGAAAACTTGATATCTACGTTTGTCGAACAAGTAAAACCGATGACCATCAAAAAACGGATCATGCCTTTATCAATATGGGCAATAAAATTGAAAATGGAGTTGCCATACCGATTTTCGAAGATCAGAGCAAAAAGCTTGGCCTCGATGACAATAGCAATACAAATCATGCCTGCTTTTTTGATTATGACCGGGATGGTGATCTCGACTTATTTCTTTTGAGTCACAAAAATGATTTTTCAAAAACAGCTGACATCGAGGTTAAAAAATCAGAAGACAGCACCATCATACGTAATGTCATCCCCCCTCTCCTTTTGAAACCAATAAAATGTACCGAAATGATAATGGTCATTTTACGGACGTGACAAAGCAGGCAGGATTAGAATCCACGGCATTTGGATTAAGTGTTACTACCTGCGATCTGAATAATGATGGATGGATGGATTTGTATGTAGCAAACGATTATGTAGAACCGGACAGGGTTTATATCAATAATAAAAACGGAACATTCACCGACCATTATTTTGATTATCTCAAGCACTCATGTCAGAATGCCATGGGTTCGGATGTCGCGGATATTAACAATGACGGTCTCGATGACATCATGGTATTGGATATGAAAAGTGAAGACCCGATCCGGTATAAAACCCTCATCAATGTCATGTCTTACGATCGATACAATCTCATACAACAATATGGATATGGAAGGCAGGTTGGAAGAAATGTATTGCAATTAAATAATGGCAATAATACGTTTAGTGAAATCGGTCAATATGCACATGTATCCATGACGGATTGGAGTTGGGGAGCTTTAATTGCGGACCTGGATAATGATGGTTGGAAAGATATTTATATCGCTAATGGTTATCGCAGGGATGTCACAAACCTGGATTATCTCAATTTCACTTTCGATTCCCTAGATCGAACAGGTGGCCTTACTATGAAAAGGTTTCCTGATATTAACCAGGTGCTGCGCCTGATACCGGAACAAAAGATCCAGAACTATCTTTTCATCAACAATAAAAATTTAGAATTCACCAACGGCACTAAGCAAGCGGGGATGAATAAAGTTTCATTCTCTAACGGATCAGCTCTTGCAGATCTTGACAGGGATGGTGATCTTGATCTGATCGTCAATAATGTCATTGATCCAGCCTTCATCTACCGCAATGATATCACTGGTGAACATTGGCTTCAAATCGATGTACAGGAAAAGAAAGGCAATACGGATGGAATAGGTACTGTGGCAGATTTATATGCTGGGGGCAATCATCAACATGAAATGCTGATCACCAATAAGGGTTTCTTCTCAAGTTCAGAACCCATCATTCAGTTTGGGCTTGATGGAAGTACTAAGATCGATTCCATCATTCTCCGATTTCCTGAAGGGCAGACTGAGATCATGAAATCCGTATCTGTGGATAAAAGAATTACCTGGAAGCCGGGTACAGGAGAGGCTTATAAAGGTTATGCAAAACCAAAACCGAACTTATTATTCACAGATGAAACAGAAATCCCGGGTTGGAAGCACCAGGAAAATACCTTCGTTGATTTTAAGCGGGAAAAATTATTGCCTTACATGTTATCAGCTGAAGGTCCTTGCCTGGCTGTGGGCGATGTCAATGGTGACAAGCTGGAAGATTTTTACGTAGGAAATGGAAGTGGTTATCCTAAAGCTTTATTTATTCAAAGTCAAAACGGTTCCTTTTCTCAAAGTGATTGTCCTGCTTTCAAGAACGATGCTATTTATGAAGATTGCGGTTCCGTATTTGCGGATTTTGATGGTGACGGAGATAAAGATTTGATTGTTGTCTCAGGTGGAAGTTCGTTCAATGTCAATGATCCAGATTACATGAGCAGGTATTATGTGAATGATGGTAAAGGTAATTTTACCAGGTCTCCTGACTTTCCACTTATTCGAACGAATGCAGGCGCTGTTCTGGCCATTGATTATGATCATGACAATGACTTAGATATCATAATTGCCGGAAGAAGCACACCTGGCCGCTATCCGGAATACCCAAGAAGTTATTTATTACAAAATGATAAAGGAAGATTTAAAGATGTAACACATGAAGTATTTCCGGATCTGGAAAACATTGGCATGATCTCGGATATGAAAGCAGGTGATCTGGATGGAGACAAAAATCCGGAGATTGTGTTTGTCGGAGAATGGATGCCGATCACTGTTTTTGGGTTTGATGGAAAGACCTTTAAAAATAAAACATCTTCTTTCGGATTGGACAAAACGACAGGCTGGTGGAAATCAGTAGCATTGGCGGATATGGACAATGATGGTGATCTTGATTTGTTCGCAGGAAATATAGGACTCAATAACAGGATGTCCACTTCTGAAATGCATCCTGTGACGTTGATCTCAAAGGATTTTGATGGTAATGGCTCACTGGATCCTGTACTTTGTTACTATTACAATGATAAATTATATCCATTCGCAGGAAAGGATATGCTGATCGGTCAGATCCCGAGGTTAAAGAAAAAATTTGTCAGGTACACCCCATATGCTTCTGCGACGATCAATGACATTTTCACGAGTTCAGAACTTGAAGGAAGTACTACACTGACAGTAAATTCATTTCAGACTGCCTATTTTGTAAATGATAACAAAAAATTTGTATCCCATCCACTACCCTACCAGGTTCAATTGGCGCCTGTATTTGACATGGTCATTGAAGACTTCAACCAGGATGGCCGGAAGGATATCTTAATGGCCGGTAATTTTCTTTATTCAGAAACAGAGACGGGAGAAATGGATGCAGGTAACGGCACTTTACTGTTACAAAATGCAGATGGTACATTTCAATTTGTCCCAAATGTCCAAGATGGGTTCTGGGCCCAGGGTGAAGTGAGGGAATTAAAAATGATCAAACTGGCTAATGGCAAGCAAGCTATACTGACAGGCAATAATAAAGGACCTGTTCAAATCCATACACTCGTCAACCCCATGAAAGATGTGGAATAAATCCTTCTTTCAGCACTACAAGTGATTTTTAAACAAATTCTTTCAGAGTGATCAGAACTATTCTATTTCTACTTTGCATTTGCTTTTTTCAGGGCTGTCAGAAAAAAACGGATGCGATAAAAGACAACACTCCTGATCCGGCCATAAAAGCAAAATTTACACTGATGTCTCCGGACACAACCGGTGTAGCTTTTTCCAATTATTCAAATAGTTTTAAAGAAGATTATACGCACAGCATATTCGTGTATGAATTTATGTACAACGGAGGCGGCGTTTCAGCCGGCGATGTCAACGGAGACAGTCTTCCTGATCTTTATTTTACAGCCACATTTGGCCCGGATAAATTGTACCTCAATTTGGGCAATTTCAAATTTTTGGATGTTACTGATCAATCTGGCGTATCAGCTGAAATTGGTTTCAAGACCGGTACCGTAATGGCAGACATCAATGGAGATGGCAAATTAGATATCTATGTATGTCGCGCCAGCAATTCGGATGACGGGCAAAAAACAAATCACACTTTTATCAACATGGGGAATAAGATGGTTAATGGAGTGGCCATTCCCATATTTGAAGATCAGAGTAAAAAATTGGGCTTAGATGACAATAGCGATTCTGATCACGCCGCATTCTTTGATTATGACCGTGATGGTGATCTTGATCTTTTCCTTTTAAATCATCGTCTTGATATCGACAAGGCCACATCGATAAGATTGGCACAGGAAAAGGATGGAAGCACATCGCGTATCACCACCCCTTTGACTCCATGGGAGTCTGACAAGTTTTATCGCAATGATAATGGTCATTTTACAGATGTGACGATCAAAGCAGGTCTTCAATCTTCTGCATTTGGATTAAGTGTCACTGTCGCTGATCTCAACCTTGATGGTTGGATGGATATTTATGTCGCTAATGATTATGTAGAGCCCGACAGGATATACATCAATAATAAAGACGGAACATTCACTGACCGATACAATGAATACCTCAAGCACTCGAGTCAAAATAGTATGGGATCTGATATTGCTGATATCAACAATGATGGCCTCGACGATATCATGGTCCTGGACATGAAATCCGGTGACCCGATAAGGTATAAGACGCTGACGAATGGGATGCAGTATGACAGGTACAATATCCTCCAACAATATGGATATGGAAGACAGGTGAGCAGGAATGTGTTGCAACTCAATAATGGAAATAATACATTTTGTGAGATTGGCCAATTTGCGGGTGTTGCCGCTACGGATTGGAGTTGGGGATCATTGATCGCTGACTTTGATAATGATGGGTGGAAAGATATTTATATTGCCAATGGGTATCGCCGTGATGTCACTGATGCTGACTACATTAATTTTACAAGAGATTCCATTGAACGAACCGGCGGCCTAAACCCTCAGCGATTTCCGGATATTGATGTGGTGCTTAAGTTGATACCCCAGCATAAAATTCAGAATTATCTTTTTATCAACAATCAGAAATTAGCATTCATTAACGCTACAAAGCAAGCTGGCATGGATGTGCCATCTTATTCTAATGGCTCTGCTCTTGCCGATCTTGATCGTGACGGCGACCTGGACCTTATCGTCAATAATATAGCTGACCCTGCTTTTATCTATCGAAATGATGTGAAGGGCCAGCATTGGCTTCAAATAGATGTGCAGGAAAAGAACGGGAACACAGATGGAATCGGAACACTTGTTGATCTATATGCCGGAGGAATGCATCAACATGAAATGCTGATGGTGAATAAAAGTTTCTTCTCCAGCTCAGAGCCCATCATTCATTTTGGATTAGGTAATGTGGAAACGGTTGACTCCATTATTCTTCGATGGCCTGAGGGAAGTAAAGAGATCATGCAAAACATTCATGCTGACAAAAGAATTACATGGAAACCAGGAACAGGAAAGCCATACACGGATTATCCAAAGCCAGCGCCTCCTCATTTATTTTCAGATGGCACCCAGATACCCGGTTGGGTACACCAGGAAAATATTTTCGTTGATTTTAAACGGGAAAAATTATTGCCGTATATGTTATCGACTGAAGGTCCGTGTATTTCAACAGGGGATGTTAATGGTGATAAACTGGATGATATTTTTGTAGGGAATGGAAGTGGTTTTCCTTCTGCTCTATTTCTACAAAACAAGGACAATACTTTTAGTGCAAGTCAAAATCCCGTTTTTATTACGGATTCGGTCTATGAAGATTGTGGTTCACTATTAGCCGATCTGGATGGCGATGGTGACCTGGATCTGATCGTCGCTTCAGGTGGTAGTTCATTTAAAATCAATGATCCTGAATATGTAAGCAGGTATTATGTCAATAAAGGCAATGGCGTCTTTGAACGATCTAAAGATTTTCCAATTGTCAATACCAATGCAGGTGCAGTACTAGGATTCGATTATGATCATGACGGTGATATTGATCTCATCATCGCCGGCAGAAGTTCTCCAGGCAGATATCCTGAACCACCAAGGAGTTATTTGCTGAGAAATGACAAAGGGAAGTTTACAAATGTGACACATGATGTGTTCCCGGAATTAGAAAACCTGGGAATGATTACCGACCTGAAGTCAGGCGATCTTGATGGAGATCATTTACCAGAAGTTGTGATCGTCGGCGATTGGCTTCCAGTTTCCGTTTTCAGTTTTGATGGCAAGGTTTTTAAAAATAAAACTTCGTCTTTTGGATTAGATAAAACAACCGGCTGGTGGAAATCCGTGACTTTAGCTGATATGGACAATGATGGTGATATAGATATTTGGGCCGGGAATATAGGAACCAATAACAGGATGGTGACATCTGAACAATATCCGATCACGCTCATCACAAAGGATTTTGATGAAAATGGTTCATTGGATCCAATTCTTTGTTTTTATTATAACGATAAATTGTATCCATTTGCAGGGAGGGATGCCTTGATCGCACAAATTCCAAAACTGAAGAAAAAGTATGTGCGGTACACGGCATATGCATCGGCTTCTATCAATGATATTTTTACAAAAGATCAGCTTAATGGAACCACTACCCTTAAAGCCAATACTTTTGAAACCACATATTTTGTCAATGAGAATAAAAAATTCATTCCACATTCAATACCCTACCAGGTTCAGATAGCACCGGTATTTGATATGGTAGTGGAAGACTTCAACCAGGATGGAAGGAAAGATATTCTTATGGCGGGTAATTTTCTATATTCAGAAACGGAGACCGGGGAAATGGATGCGGGTAATGGAACATTGTTACTTCAAAATGCGGATGGAACATTTCAATATATCCCAAATACTGAACATGGTTTTTGGGCGCAGGATGAAGTTCGGGAATTGAAAACAATCACAATGGCTGACGGTAAACTTGCTATCGTAACAGGTAATAATAAAGGCCCTGTTCAGATTCATGAGATACTGAAAACGATGAAAAATGAAGAATAAATGACTCTTCGTGTTTGAATTAAAATCAAATTAATAAAAGCTTAGAAGTGAACAAATATATTCTCGTGGTTTTAGGTATAAGCTTTTTGCTGAGTTGTCAGAAGAAAGAAATAGTCACTGAAAAGCCTGCACCTGATCCGGTCGTCAAAGCCAGGTTTACATTGATGCCACCCGACACTACCGGTGTGACTTTCTCTAATCTCTCCGATAATTTTAAAGAAGATTATAATTACAACATTTTCCTGTATGAATATCTATACAATGGTGGTGGTGTTGCTGCAGGCGATGTCAACGGGGATAGTCTTCCGGATCTTTATTTCACTTCTACATTTTCAAAAGATAAACTGTACCTCAATTTAGGTCATTTCAAATTTTTGGATGTCACTGACATTTCCGGTGTAGGAGCCGAAGTTGGATTCAAGACAGGTACAACAATGGCTGACATTAACGGAGATGGAAAGCTGGATATTTATGTTTGCCGGACTGGAAAATCAGATGATGGAAAGAAAACAAATCATGTATTCATCAATCTTGGAAACAAAATCGTCAATGGACTTGCCATTCCTTTCTTCGAAGATCAGAGCAAGAAATTGGGACTGGAGGACAACAGTAATTCAAACCACGCCTGCTTTTTCGATTATGATCGTGATGGTGACCTGGATTTATTTCTGCTAAATCATAGAGTGGATTTTTCTGAAGCACCAAACCTGAGATTAAAACCGGGTCCGGATGGTTCCATGGTCAGAATAACAACGCCATTGACTCCGTTTGAATCGAACAGGCTTTATCGAAATGATAACGGGAAATTCACGGATGTTACGGTCAAAGCAGGAATGGTTTCATCCGCATTTGGATTAAGTGTTACTGCCTGTGATTTGAACAGGGATGGATGGATGGACCTTTATGTTGCGAATGATTATGCTGAGCCTGATAGAATATTTATCAATAATAAAGATGGCACATTCACGGATCATTACAATGATTATTTAAAACATTCGTCATTGAACAGCATGGGATCTGATGTGGCTGATATCAATGATGATGGCCTTGACGACATCCTGGTGCTGGACATGAAAGCTGAAGACCCGGTGCGATACAAAATGCTGATCAATGGCATGAGGTATGACAGGTATAATTCATTAGTTGAATATGGTTACGGACGGCAGGATGGTAGAAATGTATTGCAACTCAACAATGGAAACAACACTTTCAGTGATATTGGCCAATTTGCCGGCGTTGCAGCTACGGACTGGAGCTGGGGAGGATTGATTGCAGATTTTGATAATGATGGATGGAAAGATATTTACATCGCTAATGGATATCGGAGAGATGTAGCCAACCTGGATTATTTGAATTATGTACGAGATTCGCTTAACCAGACAGGTGGATTAAATTCTACACGATTTCCCGATATAAATGACATATTAAAATACCTTCCGGAAAAGAAAATTGCGAATTACCTTTTTATCAACAATCACCAACTTGGATTTATCAGCGGCGCTAAACAAGCAGGAATGGATCAGCCATCATTTTCTAATGGCTCGGCATTTGCAGATCTCGATCGTGATGGTGACCTGGATCTGATCGTCAATAATATTGCTGATCCTGCTTTTATTTATCGAAATGATATGACAGGAAATCATTGGCTGCAAATTGAAATCCGGGAAAATAATGGCAATTCTGAAGGAATCGGGGCAAGTGTTGATTTATATGCCGGGGGAATTCATCAGCATGAAATGATGATCACGAATAAAGGTTTTTTCTCTAGTTCAGAGCCTATTGTTCAATTCGGGTTAGGTGATGCTGCCATCGTAGACTCGATTATCCTTCAATGGCCTGAAGGCTCAAAGGAAATCATGAAATCGGTTCATGCAGATAAGCGAATCCTTTGGAAGCCAGGAACCGGCCTGGTCTATCATAATTATCAAAATCAAAAAACATTTCCTCTATTTTCGAGCGGGACTGATATTCCCGGATGGAAGCACCAGGAAAATATTTTTGTTGATTTTAAAAGAGAAATATTAGTTCCTTATATGTTATCTGCAGAAGGACCATGTATTGCAACAGGTGATGTCAACGGTGATAAGCTAGATGATATTTATATAGGGAATGGAAGTGGTTTTCCATCGGCATTATTCAATCAGACCAGCAACGGCACTTTTAGGATTTCATCAAATCCGGTTTTTCAACACGATAGTATTTATGAAGATTGTGGATCTGTATTAGCGGATATGGATGGTGACGGTGATCTAGACCTTGTTGTGATATCAGGCGGAAATTCCTTTAATGTCAATGACGCCAACTATATGTCCAGGTATTATGTGAATGACGGAAAAGGGAATTTTTCAAGAGCTATTGATTTTCCAATTATTAGAACTAATGCCGGTGCTATTCTCGCATTTGACTTTGATAAAGACAATGATTTAGATTTGATTATTGCCGGAAGAAGTGTGCCGGGGAGATATCCTGAAAGTCCAAAGAGTTATCTATTGAGAAACGATCATGGTAAATTTAAAGATGTAACGAAAGAAATATTTCCTGAGCTTGAGAACCTGGGAATGATATCGGACGTTAAGTCAGGCGACCTTGATGGAGATCAAATTCCCGAAGTCGTATTTGTCGGAGAATGGCTTCCGATCACTGTATTTAGTTTTGATGGAAAAACATTTAAAAACCGTACAGCTTCCTTTGGTCTTGAGAAAACTACAGGTTGGTGGAAATCGGTAACATTGGCAGACATGGATAAAGATGGTGATCTTGATTTATTTGCAGGCAATATTGGACTTAATAGCAGGCTTGTTACTTCCGAATCGCACCCGATCACACTCATCACAAAAGATTTTGATGGAAATGGATCATTTGATCCCATTCTTTGTTTTTATTTTAATGACAAACTTTATCCGTATGCCGGAAGAGATATGATCATCAGCCAGATCCCGATATTGAAGAAAAAATTTAACCGGTATGCGCTCTATGCTTCTGCCACAATCAATGATATTTTTTCAAGCTCAGAACTTGAGGGAAGCACTACACTTAAAGCAAATACTTTTCAGACTACATACTTTGTCAATGAAAATAAAAAGTTTGTTGCCCATCCACTACCCTACCAGGTTCAATTGGCACCTGTATTTGATATGATCGTTGAAGACTTTAACGGCGATGGAAGAAATGATGTCTTAATGGCCGGAAATTTTCAATATTCAGATACAGAGACTGGTGAAATGGACGCCGGAAACGGAACTCTACTATTGCAGAATGCGGATGGTACATTTCAGTATATTCCAAACACAGACCATGGTTTCTGGTCGCAAGGTGAAGTCAGAGAATTAAAAACAATCAACCTGGCCAATGGCAAACGAGCCATTCTAACCGGAAATAATAAAGGACCTGTGCAAATTCATACCATTATAAATTCTAAAGGTGATGTCAACTAATACTCAGCAACATACTGATCCATTAAGAGGTGGTGTTGCACCTTCAACGACTCATTTGTCAAAAGAGGTTTTAGAGTTATCTGATTTTGTCAAAGACAAAAAGAATTCACTGGTTGACCGGCTTGAGTCGTATGAAGATATCATGAGCATTGAGATCGGAGATACGCCTCTCACCCGTATGCGAAACGTAGAACGGGAAACAGGTTTGAAACAACTCTATTTAAAATTTGAAGGGGGTAATCCTAGTGGCACACAAAAAGACAGGATTGCATTTGCTCAATGTCTTGATGCATTGAGACGTGGATTTGATACAGTGACTATCGCAACATGCGGGAATTTTGGAGCTGCTATGGCGCAAGCGGCTCACCTGGCAGGATTGAGATGTAATCTTTACATCCCGGAAGACTATCACACGGACAGGATAAGTGAAATGACATCTTATGGCGCTGATGTTATCAGGTTTCCCGGAAGTTATGAGGATAATGTTTATCACTCGCAGGAACAGGCAAAAGCAAATGAATGGTACGATGCAAATCCGGGTGGTAAAAATGCAAATCTTCAAATCAGCGCTTACGCAGAAATTGCATATGAAATCTATGATGTGTTGAGGGATGCTCCGAAAATAGTAGCTGCACCTGTCAGCAATGGAACCATGTTAGCAGGAATTTACAGGGGATTTGTAACCTTGTTTCGCAGAGGCCGGACCAGCCGGATTCCAATCATGGTCGCAGGTTCATCTTATCGAAAAAATCCAATTGTTGAATCCTTCAGACTTGGCTATGAAAATTGTGTTGATCTTGAAGAGAGCAAGATTACGGAAACTAAAGTCAATGAGCCATTAATCAATTGGCATAGTTTTGATGGAGATGAAGCATTGTATGCGATCAGGAAAAGCAATGGCTTTGCTGCTAATGTCACTGATGAACGAATGTTGAGATATGCTAAAAATCTAAGGGAAAAAGAAGGGTTGCAGGTACTGCCTGCCTCGACGGCGGGACTTATTGCGCTAATGGATATGCATAAATTAAATCCATTGGATTCGGATAGGTTTGTAGCTGTGATTACCGGGAGAAAATAATTTGCCCCCAACCCCTAAAAGGGGAAAATATTTTCGATTTTCGATTTTTAATTAAATAAATTCTAAATATCAAATGAAAGCCATCGTCTATTGCGCAGGGGCATTTAATACGCCGAATGGAAAGACAGCACATGGACTTGTTCGATTTACAGAACGGTATGAAGTGCTGGCGGTCATCGATCCGAAATATGCCGGAAAGGATGCACGTGAAGTATTGGATGGTGTGAAAACCGGAATTCCTGTTGTGAAAGATTTGCACGAGGCCATGGATGTAGCACGCAAGAAAGGTGGTGCTGATGTTTTTGTAGTTGGCTTGGCGCCAGATGGAGGTCGGTTACCGGATGATGCACGAGAAGTGGTCAAGCATGCAGTTGATCACGGATTAAATGTAGATAGCGGACTTCATGATTTTCTTTCTGATGATCCTGTGATTTCATCACTTGCTCGCGAGAGAAAAGTCAGGATAAAAGATATTCGCAAACCACCCGAAAGAAAAGATCTGCATTTTTTCTCCGGTGAAATAGAAGAAGTGGATTGTTTGAAGTTAGCTGTTCTAGGTACAGATTCTGCCATCGGCAAAAGAACTACTGCCTGGATCATCGTACATGGATTACGTAAAGCCGGATACAAAGCTGAATTAATAGGGACTGGACAAACTGCATGGATGCAGGGAGCAAAATATTCCATCGTGCTTGATTCATTGATCAATGATTTTGTTTCAGGAGAAATCGAACATGCAGTACACGAAGCCTGGAAAACTGAAAAACCAGATGCTATCATTCTTGAAGGGCAGGGAAGCCTTATGAATCCTGCTTATCCCGGTGGCTTTGAACTATTGGCAGCCGGAAGACCGGATTTTGTTATTTTACAACATGCGCCAAAACGCATTGAATATGATGGCTTCCCGGGCTATCCTTTGCATCCACTGGATCACCAGATAAAAGCCATCGAATTTATTTCTGGTAAAAAAGTGATTGCCATCACTGTGAATCATGAACTCATGACTTCAGCCGAAATTCCTGTAGCTTGCCGCCTGATTACAGAGCAAACAGGACTCCCGGCATTCGATGTATTGCATGATGGGCCCGATGAATTAATTAAAATTATTATTCCTCATATCCGCAAATAAATTTATAATCCTGGCCTACAAATATCAGGATTCAATTTTAAAAAATAAGCTTATAACCCTTTACGGATATGAAAATCACAGCTTCAAATTGTTGGGTCCAGCATTTCAAATTCAAGGAGGGCTATTCGATTGCCTATGAAGATGATATCAACAATTGTGACAATGTATTCCTGAGGCTTGAAACTGATGAAGGATTAATCGGACATGGGATGGCGGCTCCTGATGTGCTCATTACGGAAGAGGATTCAGCATCAGTGATGGCCACTTACAAAAGTCATATTGAAGCTTGTGTCTTAGGTGAGGATCCATTTTACTACAGCCGGTTGTATGAAGAAATGAGGGAAGCAATTCCCGGTCAATCTTCTGCATTGGCCATGATGGAAATTGCACTCTTTGATTTGATGGCACAAAAAGCAGGTGTGCCTCTATATAAATTATTAGGTGGCTTCCGGGAAAGGATCATCACAAGTGTGACGATTGGGATCATGGAAGAAAAATGTGCTCTTGAGCGGGCTAAGAAACTCATTGATATGGGCATCAAGGCTATTAAAATAAAAGGAGGGAAAGACGTCGAACGAGATATTCAATTGATCGAAAAGATTCGTGAACTGATAGGAAATAATGTTGCACTTACTTTTGATGCTAACCAGGGATATAGCCTTATTGAATCTGCGCATTTTATCCGGAATTCGAAAAATGCAAATCTTGAGCTCATTGAACAACCCACTTCTCCTGAACTCACATTTCAATGGCATCTGCTGAGAGCTGAAGGGAATGTCCCCATCATGGCTGATGAAAGTCTAAAAAAACTTTCGGATTCATTTACACTGACCAGCAGGCAGGCTGTTGATTTTCTTAATGTAAAATTGATGAAGGTCGGTGGCATCACTCCTGCATTGCAGATTAATTCAAGTGCGCGATCTGCTGATGTGCGCTGCATGATGGGATGCATGGATGAAAGCAGTTTAGGAATTGCAGCAGGATTACATGTTGCATTAGCCAGGCCCAATTTCAGTCATGCTGATTTGGATAGCTGGTTGGACATGGAGGATGATGATCCGTTTGCAGGGCTGGTGATATTGAAGGATGGATATTTGTATCCTCGCCAGGAACCGGGGTTAGGAATTAAAAAAATGATTTGATTAACCTAAATCGGTTTTCAACAAATCTTCAATTGTCTCAGCGCGTCGAATCAAAGTAGCTTTTCCGTCATACACCATGACTTCAGCAGGCCGAAGTCTTCCATTATAATTAGAGGACATTGTATATCCGTAAGCTCCTGCATTCATCAAACACACAATATCTCCCTTTCTGATTTCATTGACAGGGCGGTTTAATGCGAAAGTATCCGTTTCACATAAATAACCGACAATGTCATAATGAACAACATCACCTGACGGATTTGAAAGATTGATGATATGATGATACGCCCCGTAATTCATGGGTCGCAGAAAATGATTAAAACCGGATTGCATATAAGCCATTGGAACAGGGCCTGCATGACGTACACCTGTCACTTCCATCAACAAGTATCCGGAAGCACTCACCAGAAATTTTCCAGGCTCAAGCACTAACGTTACATCCCTCCCTAATTCTGTACAAAATCTCTTAAACCGTTTACTCACATTTGCACCAAATGAAGCCATATCGATTGCATGATCTTCCGGTAGATATGGAATTTTGAATCCTCCACCAAGGTCAACATGATCTATGGATGAAGCCCATAACAACGCAATCGACAATAAATATTCATACGCATCATCAAAGCTTGTAGAGTCACTGATATCTGAACCCAAGTGCATATGGACTCCTGTTATTTTCAAAGAAAGTCTTTTTGTTAGTTCTACTATTTCATCCACCTGGGAGGCGAGAATCCCGAATTTTGATCCTTCCGCTCCGACTTGCACTTTTGAATGACCTCCTGCCCGAATTCCGGGATTGAATCTCAATGTGACAGAAGTGCCCGGATAATGCTGATCAATCCATTCCAGTACACCGGGTTGATCTACATGAACATGAACACCTTTGTTAATGGCAAAAGCATATTCATCATTGACAACGCCACTTGGAGTAAAACTAATATCCGATGCGGGTACGCCGGCTTTTAAAGCCATCGTGATTTCTCCCGGAGACACAGTATCAATGCCACAACCTCGCTCATAGATGTGACGTAAAATTGAAGTGGTATTAAGCGCTTTACTTGCATACCTGAGTTCAAGTTTTGGGACATCAAAAGCAGAAGTCAGTTTTTGTATTTGCAGATCTATGACATTAGCATCATAGACGAATAAAGGAAGTCCGTAATTATGTGAAAGAGAAATAAGATAATCTTCTGGTATGGTAGTGGTCATGTTGGATTGCTGCTAATATTGATCTCGGAGATAAGTGAATAAATGCTCCATGGATAATTTCAATGTGGAGATGTTGCCCGGTATTTCATTATTCATCCATGAAAAGAGCAAAACTTTACCGGAGTTTGTAACCAGAATCCCGGTAAGGCAATACGTATGAAGAAGAGATCCTGATTTTGCAAAAATATAAGGCTTTCCGTCTTTTCCTTTGTAATCATTGATAATGGTACCAGATTGTCCCCCGGCAGGAAAAATTGATTTAACATAATCAATACCCTTTTGCTTTATGATTTGTCGCATCACCCAAACAAGTGATCTAGGGGTCATCATATTATACCTGGACAAACCGGAGCCATCAACCCAATGAATGCTATCGGGAAGATCATCCAATGGCCCTTTAATCACTTTATTGATGATATCAGTTTCATTCATTTGATCATCTTCTTTCATTGAGCAAGTCAATAATAATTGCTCGGCAATAAAATTGTCACTTTCCTGCATCATCCATTTCAATAATGAATCTCTTGGTGTGCCTTTCAACTCTGTAGCATTTCCCGGGAAAGGGATGTCTTTCCAGGTAATATCTTTTCTCAGTACTTCTGACCATATGAGCCTGGTATCATTTTCAAAGAAAGAAATCGGGATAGTCGCTTCATCCTGCTTAACGGTAGGATTATAATTGTAGAAATAATTATTCCCCCATTCATTTCGCCCTTTGGATTCAGCAGTATCTTTTTTTACGATCAATACTTCTTTGAGATATTCAGGAGTGACTGAAATCGTATCTTCTTTTCGATCGATCCATAACCTGTTACCATAAACAGGAAATGCAGTTTTTTCACATTGGAAATTATAAGAGAAATCATCCCAAGCCCATCCACTTCCATACCGATCGGTTTTGAATGCAGCTTTAGAAAACACAATCGTTTTATTTGTTGATTTCAAAAAATCAATCATATCTGAATGTCCATGAATATCCGGATATAATGTACCTGGGTCCCCCCCGCCCCAGACAATAATCGTATCGCCTTTTACCTTATAATAAGCTGAAGGAATGTTATCATCCATGTAATGAAGCACAGTGTACATGGTCAGTACTTTTGTGCAGGATGCCGGGGTAAAAAAATTGTTATCCCTGGAGTTGAAAATCCAATTCCCTTTGTTGAGATCATAGATGGCCAGTCCGGTATGGACCTGGTCCACCAGGTCTATATTATCCCAAACACTACTTATGGAATTCTCTGGCCCCTGGCTAATTAACTTTGTTGAATGGCAGGACACGCCCAACCAAGCTGCCAGCAACATAAATGACCATCTGCCTGTTTTCATTCGGGTGCTAAGTAAAACAATCAATTAATATTTTTGGCATAAATAAATGTGAATGATGGATTTTCAACAGGAAGTCATGGAGAAGAGCTATAAGATCCCTGTATTGGTGGATTTTTGGGCGCCTTGGTGCGGGCCATGCCGGGTTTTGACGCCGATGCTGGAACAAATCGCAGATGATCAAAAAGATAAGTGGACACTGGTGAAAGTGAATACCGAGGATGAAGAAGACCTTGCCCGGCAGCACCATATCACCAGCATCCCCAATGTCAAATTGTTTTACAGGGGCGAAGTCATCAATGAATTTTTAGGTGCTCTTTCGAAACAAATGATTTTAGATTGGCTTCAGAAGTCTGTTCCAGGCAGTGGGTTGGTCGCACTTGACCAGTTCCTTGAGACACATGATGAACCTGCTGTCGATGATCTCGAATCGTTATTGTCACTTCATCCTGAAAGCAAAGAAATTGCTTTTGTATTAAGTCAATTGTACTTGTGGGATAATCCGGTGCGAGCGGTTGAATTAGTCGCTAATATTAAATATGGCAATCCTTTCTTTGATAAAGCGAATCATATCCGAGACATAGGTTCATTCCTGATTACAGACACTGAAGATGCTCAACTTAACCACATCAAGCAATTGCTTCAATCTTCTAATCTCGAGGAAGCTATGGAAGTGATCATTGAGTTACTTCAAAAAAATAATAAGGCCGGGGACGGTTTGCTTTCCAAAGTTGCCATCGGTATATTTAATTTATTGGGAACCCAGCATCCTTTGACAAAGAAATTCAGGAAACAGTTGGATATGGCATTGTGGGTGTGAAAGCAATGGGCAATGGGCAATGGGCAATAAGCAATTGACAATAGGCAATTTTAATTAGCGTAAATCTGCGCAATTAGCGGCAGTAATAAGAGGACGCACATTAAATAATATGATTTTGATTTATTAAGATTGATTGTCAAAGCCACAGAAAACTACTCACAACTCACCAAAAATAATTTCGCACGGAGAACACGGGGGCCACGGAGAGCTATTCACGATTCACGATTTAGTTCTGAATATTTCGGATCATACTTGACCACCAGGTGTATCCATAGAGACCTGGTAAATCTAAGGTTCCAGATATAAATACACGCGAGAATAAGGAGAAGGATACCAAAAGACAACTCGACCTGAATGCCCAGGACAAATATATTGATCCCGACAATGATAAAACTGAGCAAGGCTACAAAGAGATAGGAAATGAACATTGCACCATAATAAAAACCTGTTTCCGGTTCAAATTTCTGACCACAGACATCACATCGTTTGTACAATTCAAGAGGTTTCTTAATGTTGAATGGAGTGACGAACATTTTACCTCTTCTGCATTTCGGGCAGGTTAGTTTGATAGTGCTACTGAGTAGGCTCATGGGGGTAAAGATAAACTTAACCTGTCTTAACCACTTAGGAACTTAAGAAACTTAAGAAGCCACTTAGACAAGGGGTCCAAGGTTGTTGGTCTTGGCAGCCGGTCTAGTCTTAGGTTGAATGTCCTTGGGAAGAATTCGCATGATGAGCGAAGCGACTAATATTGAAAATTCCTTCTAAATTCAAAATTCCTTGTTCATTATTCATTATTCACTTCCTATACCCGATTGTCTGGCGCTGAAAGCCTAGCAGGTTTTTATCGCGGGCAAAATCCTTGACATCTTCAAAGGTGATCAGGTTAGTCTGATTTCTGTTATCTGAATTTGCTTTGGCAAGCCTGAGGTTTTGATTTTTAATCACGTCCTGTATGATCTGCCGGATGCTGCGGGCATTCCCGAAATATTTATCGCGATAATTGTAAAGGAATTTGAAATATGCGGTCAGATGTTCCAGCGCTTTAGGCGTGATTCTCATTTCCTGTGCCGTAATCATATTGATGGCAATCTCATTTAATTCTTCAGGACTATAATCTTCAAATCGAAGCATTTTATCAAATCTTGAACTTAGTCCGGGATTAGCTTTCAGAAAGGCTTCCATATTTTCAGGATAACCGGCAGCAAAAACAAAAAACTGTCCCCGTTTGTCTTCCATCCTTTTCAGGATAGTTTGAATCACTTCATTGCCAAAATCATGCGCATTTCCGGAGGCGTTAGACAATGCGTAAGCTTCATCTATAAATAAAACGCCACCCATCGCTTCTTCAATTTTTTCAGCAGTTTTTAACGCAGTCTGTCCAACATATCCAGCTACCAATCCCTGCCTGTCTGTTTCCACCATATGGCCACGCTCAAGTATGCCGAGAGCCTTATATATCCTGGTGAGAATGCGTGCTACAGTTGTCTTACCAGTCCCGGGATTTCCAATAAATACAGTATGCATGTAAAACTTATTGAGCACACTTTTCCCGGTGACCTGGTGGTAACGAACGATTTCCACCATCTCCTTGATTTGTTTTTTTACTCCTTCAAGACCTGTAAGTGCATGAAGATCTTCCAACGCCTGTACAAGTAGTTTTTCATCCACAGGAATGGAAGGACTATCTGCTTCATTCAACAACTTAATGTGTTCAATATCGTCTGCAGTGACTATGGACAGATCGTCGCGCGTAGGATCTATGGAAACTGAAGATCTCATCACGCGAAGACCGAGTGATACTTTTGCTTTTTCAATAAGATCATTCACAAAACGAGCATTTCCAAAAGTCCTGTCACGGTTACGATAAGCTTCAATGATCAATTCATCTACTAATTTTTTGGCGTCGTGCGATAAGATCACTTCTTTTTCCCTGCAGGAATACATTGCAATCTCTGATAGATCCTGAGGCAGATAATCTGAAAAATGATAATGAATCTTAAAACGTGATTTCAAACCCGGATTAGAATCCAGGAAGTATTTCATTTCTTTCGGATAGCCAGCAACGATAACCGCCATATCCCCTTGTCCATTTGACATCTCTTTCACCAGGATTTCAATGACTTCACGACCAAAATCTTTGGTATCATCATTTGCCCTCGCGAGACTGTACGCTTCATCAATAAATAATACACCGCCTCTTGCTTTTTCTATCGCATCTTTTGTTTTTGGAGCCGTCTGCCCGATATATTCTCCTACCAAATCAACTCTGTCTACCTGGTGAACATGGCCTTTGGTCAGCAAACCCATATTCTTATAAAGTTTGCCCATCATGCCTGCCACAGTGGTCTTTCCTGTGCCCGGATTGCCGACAAAGACTGAATGAATGTTGATGTCCTGTCTTTCGGAAAAACCATTCTCCTTTCGCAATTGTAGAAACTGAAGATATTGAGCGTGTTCAAATACTTGTTTTTTGATTTCCTGCAATCCAATCATGGCGTTGAGATCGACCATGACTTCTTCAAGACTTTGTACTGCAGTTTCTTCAGTTGTAAATTTTGCAGGCCGATAGTCAGGCAGTAAGACCTGGCTGTTACCTTCTTTAAAATCTTCACCGACTTCAAATGGAACTACGGCTACAAGCCGATCCATGAATACAATTTCAGCAGTATATTTTCCCTTCCTCCATGAACCTTTGACATTGGAGCCCCACCCTGCAGTTACCTTTACTTTCTCATCGCCTTTTTTGATCGTCTGCAATCTAGTGACCTGGCCTTTGAGTTCGCGGGCTTCATTGTAAAATTTTGTGAATAGTTCACACTGCCAGGAATCCTGGGTCTGGAGGTTTTGAAAAACGACTTCGGAATAAATATATCTCGTCTCCGCACTGCTAAAGGCTACGTAGTAATGACGATCATCTTCTCCGACATCGTCATACTGACCTTCGTACAATCGCAGGGATTGAAGGGAAAGATATCGTGGCTGACCATTAAAACTTGTATCACTTTCCTCGATATAAAAATATTTCGAACCAACCTTTTCATTGTCGATAAATGCTTCCCAGCAATAAGCTCCTTTTTTCCAGAAAGAGCCTTCCTTCTTATTTCCCCAGCCTTCACGGATATAGACGATGCTATCATATTTGCTCACATTACGCCGAATCTGCAATCTGCACAGTTCCTTCCCTGCCCTCTTCATGGAGAGACATCTTAAGGTTACTTCGACATCCCAACTCTGAACATCGAAGTGTTTATTGAAAAAAGAAAGTTCTGCATATACATAAGAAGCTTCAAGCCGATCATATACCTGCCTGTACTTTTTCTTATTGTCAGCAAGCCATTCGGTAGATGCATATACCTTGAGCTCCTTGAATTTATAAGCCCTGGTATCGGTATGTTGTTGAGAGGATTCTTCCATATATCTTTCTAAATATAGGATTTTCATACAAAAGCTCCAAAAACAATTTTAAACTCCAGGTAATGAATATCATTACTTTGCTGAAAATACTAATTTCAGGAAAATCGTAACTATATGATTTCCTAATCTAATAAGTCCAACTTTTTTTAACAGAACTAAAACAATTTTACCACTTAATCATATAAGAAATCTTAAGAAGCCACTTAGAAATATTGGTCAAAGGTTGTTGGTCTTGGCAGCCAGTTTAGTCATTGGTCTATGGTCAATGGGCTCTTAAAGTGATAATAATAAAATATTGACTTGACCATAACCCGACGACAATGTTGAATGTGTTTTTTTCTATGTATCTATGTATTTTATAGTTAAAATATCTATTAATCATCCTGTGATCAAAAAATATTTTCAAATTATTCGTTGGCCGAATCTTCTGATGCTCGGAGGCATCCAGGCTCTGATTTATTTCAGGCTATTGGATCCGGAGCAGACGACTCTGCCATTACCTTTATTTATAGAGCTTTCGCTCATAACGATAATTCTTGCAGCCGGCGGATACGTCATCAATGATTTTTATGACCGGGATATTGACACGATTAACAAACCCCATAAGTTGGTAGTTGGAAAGCATTTGTCACCTGCCAAAGTGAAAATGTTGTATTTGATTCTTGTTATCCTGGGACAAATACTATCCGTTCATCTGGCCAGCAGATTAGGATTAATGAGATATCTTTTTATCTACCCGATAGCTGCTGGTGGATTATTGTATTATTCTTATGCACTCAAGTGTACGCCCGTAATTGGAAATTTATGGGTTTCTTTTTTTTGTGCAGGGGCTGTTATCATCGTAGCATTGCCTGATCTGTTCTTGCAACGGTCTCAATATATCAATGCTGAACTTTGGTATTACGGAGCTTTTGCGTTTCTCACGACCTGGTACCGCGAAGTGGTCAAGGATATTGAAGACAAAGAAGGTGACGAAAAATCCAATTGTATAACGGCAGTAGTAAAATTTGGTTTGAAAGCAGGAAAAATCATAACGACCATGCTTGGACTCATATTAATCGCATCACTTGTCTTATGGGATTCAACCCAAACCAATCAATGGATAAAACTGGGACTAAATGTGTTGCAGGGATTTACTGTAGCTTCAATGGCCTTTGTATGGTGGGCAAAAGACAATTCTTATTATCACCATGCTTCAAATGTGATTAAATTAGTGATGATTGGCGGAACGGCACTCTTACTATTTTGATGATTTTACTAATTATGGAAGGAAACCAACCCCTTGAAATTTTGGATTTTAGATTTTGGATTTTGGATTTATCATTTCCAAATTTCGATTTTCGATGGTTGCTGAGTTGTAGCACAAGGATGAGTGATGCAGGTCGAAGCATTCGAATTACGCTTAAATAAAAATGGATTTACAAATTAAGAATATTGACGATTATAAAAGAGCTTACGCTAAAAGCGTGGAGGATCCCGAGGCGTTTTGGGAAGAACAGGCAGAATTGTTTGAGTGGATGAAGCCATGGGATAAGGTCTTACACTGGGATTTTCATAAGGCTGATACGAAATGGTTTATTGGAGGAAAATTAAATATTACGGTTAATTGCCTTGATCGGCATCTTGCATCGAAAGGTGATCAGACTGCATTGATCTGGGAACCCAATGAACCCGGTCATGAAGGGAAAAAATATACGTACCGTGAATTGCACGCAGAAGTTTGTCGATTTGCAAATGCACTGAAATCGATCGGTGTAGTGAAAGGTGACCGCATTTGTTTTTATATGCCCATGGTTCCACAATTGGTCATTGGTATTCTTGCATGTGCCAGGATTGGGGCTATTCACAGTGTTGTCTTCGCCGGATTTTCTGCTCATTCTTTAGCCGACAGGATCAAAGATGCTACCTGCAAGGTGGTGATTTGCGCTGATCATAATTCGAGAGGCCCAAAAAACATGCCGGTGAAAACTGTAGTTGATGAGGCTATCGCAATGGGATGTGATAGTGTAGAAAGTGTAATCGTATTCAGTCACACCGGTGAAGGTATTTCATGGGTGAATGATCGTGATCTTTGGTGGCACGAAATCATGGAAGGTCAGTCAGCCTTTTGCGAGCCGGCCATGATGGATAGTGAGGACCCATTGTTTATTCTTTATACTTCAGGTTCTACCGGAAAGCCTAAGGGAGTTGTGCATTCCTCTGGTGGATACATGGTGTATGCCTGTTATTCCTTTCTCAATGTATTTCAATACCATGAAGGTGAAATTTATTGGTGTACGGCCGACATTGGCTGGATTACCGGGCACAGTTATATTATCTATGGACCTCTCTTGTCGGGAGCAACGACGTTGATGTTTGAAGGGATTCCATACTATCCTGATGCTTCCCGTTTTTGGCAAATAGTTGAAAAACATAAGGTAAATATTTTTTATACAGCTCCCACTGCGATTAGATCTTTAATGGCAGCAGGAGATCAATTTACAATGAACTATGATCTTTCATCATTGCGTGTGCTTGGTACAGTGGGTGAGCCCATTAACGCTGAAGCATGGCACTGGTACCATGATCGTATTGGACAGGGAAAGATCCCTATTGTGGATACGTGGTGGCAAACTGAAACAGGTGGAATATTAATCAGTCCAATAGCTGGTGTTACGGATATGAAACCATGTCATGCATCTTATCCATTGCCGGGCATTCAACCTATTCTTGTAGATACATTCGGAAATGAAATTCATGGAAATAATGTAGAAGGATTATTATGCATCAGGTTTCCATGGCCTTCAATTCTCAGGACTACGTACGGTGATCACGGGCGCTGCAGGGAGACTTATTTTGGTGTATTTCCGCAATTGTATTTTACAGGTGATGGTGCGAAACGCGATGAAGATGGCCGTTACAGGATTATTGGCCGCGTCGATGATGTGATCAATGTCAGTGGACACCGGATCGGAACAGCTGAAGTAGAAAATGCCATCAATGAACATCCCCTGGTGGTTGAAAGCGCTGTTGTCGGATATCCGCATCCCATCAAAGGACAAGGCATCTATGCATATGTCATATCAAAAGAAAAAGTAGACGATCATGAAGTTTTTCACAAAGAGATCAATGAAAAAATGAAGGAAGTCATTGGTCCTATCGTCAAAGTTGATGTCGTGATGGTCGTCAGCGGACTCCCGAAAACCAGGTCAGGAAAAATCATGCGCAGAATACTCCGCAAAGTAGCTGAAGGCGATACAACAAATCTTGGTGATATTTCCACACTATTCAATCCGGAAATTGTCGAAGAGATTATTTCAAAATATAATTCTAAAAGCTGAAGAATCTATTTAACTATGCAGATCACACACCCACCTCTCCTTCTTGCTTCAAAATCGCCTCGCCGACAAGACTTACTTCGGACAGCCGGAATTGATTTTAAATTAATTGATGTCGATGTCGAAGAAGTTTATCCTGTAGACATGGATGTAGAATTGGTCCCCGAATATCTCGCCCGAAAAAAAGCTGAAGCTGCAATTCCACTCATCCAGCCCGGTCAATTAATACTGGCAGCCGATAGTGTGGTGATCCTGCACGGAGTCATTTATGGAAAACCCGTTGACCGCGAACATGCCGTTGAAATGATAAATGCATTAGCCGGTCATCGTCACCTGGTCATCACAGGTGTTTTTCTTTGCAACCGGAATAAAGGAATCGGGTTTTCAGAATATACTTATGTTTGGATCGAGCCGATGTCGAAGGATGAAATCGAATACTACATAGATCATTTTCTTCCTTTGGATAAAGCCGGATCTTACGGTATACAGGATTGGATCGGTTGGGTAAAAGTTTCCCGAATTGAAGGGTCGTATGCGAATGTGATGGGACTTCCGGTGCAGAAGGTGTATGAGGTGCTGAAGGAATGGGAATCGTGAGTTGTGAGTTGTGAGTTGTGAGTTGTGAGTTGTGAGTTGTCAATTGTGAGTTGTCAATTGTGAATTGTGAGTTGTGAGTAGTTTGTGCATCTTGACATGATGGGTCGCACATGGAATAGATAAGCAAGTCGAAGCATTAGGGGATGGCTGCTGAGCTGTAGCACAAGGATGAGCTGAGCTGGTCGAAGCATAGGGGCAACGATAACATTTGGTTAATTTTTCCAGCCCGGGCTTTCAAGTCAGATTTTTCAACAATCTTCGCGGGATGAAGTATTTATTTCTTTTTCTTTATGCGTGCTGTTATTCAGTGACCTTAACGGGTCAGAAGGAATTCAATGTAGATTGCATCGCGTTTTATAATCTTGAAAATTTCTTTGATACCATTGATAGTCCGAATACGGATGACCTTGAATTCACTCCTCACGGCCCTGGCTTATACAACTCCAAAGTTTATTATGACAAATTAGCCCATCTCTCCAGGGTGATTGGTGAAATAGGAACAGAATTTACGCCGGATGGTGTTGCCATTTTAGGTTGTTCGGAAGTTGAAAACAGGTCAGTTCTTGAAGATCTTGTGAAGCAACCTTCACTAATAAAAAGAGGATATAAAATATTGCACCAGGATTCGAAAGATGGCCGTGGCATCGATGTTGGATTTTTGTACCAACCTAAATATTACACACCAGATACAACTTTTTGGATTTCACTTCAAACAAATGATCCGGGAGATTCTGTTCGGTTTTCGAGGGATATTCTTTTTGCCATTGGAGAACTTAATGGTGAGAAAGTCGTTTTTACTGTCAATCACTGGCCCTCCCGACGTGGAGGTGAACAAAACACGGCTCACCTGAGAAATAAAGCTGCGATGATCAATCGAAGAGTCCTTGATAGTCTTGCAAATAATTTCGGCATCAAAAAAGCAGTTGTCATGGGTGACCTCAATGATGATCCTATCAATGACAGTGTCAAAAAATACCTGAGGACGGGACGAAATAAAGATCAGCTCGATGTCAAAGAAATGTATAATCCGATGGAGGATTTTTATCGGAAAGGACTTGGGACTACAGCCTACCAGGATGCGTGGAGCTTGTTTGACCAAATCATTCTGAGCAACCAAATCGCAAATGCCACAACCGGTTTTCGATTTTATAAAGCAGGTGTTTACAATCCATCTTACATGACACAGAAATCAGGGCCATACGCTGGTTATCCATTACGAACTTATTCTGATGGTGTCTATGCAGGTGGTTATAGTGACCACTTCCCTGTTTATGTTTTGCTGGTTAGAGAAAAGAAATGAAAGTACCTATGGTGTTGGACCAGGCGTTCCAGGACATTTTAAATGAGCTGGAACATCATCAACATCATTATTTCATTACCGGAAAAGCCGGGACAGGTAAATCCACTCTTTTGCAATTGTTCAGGAAAACGACTCAGAAAAAAGTAGTTGTTCTTTCTTCAACAGGCATATCAGCATTGAATGTACAAGGTCAAACGATACATTCTTTCTTTCAGTTTCCTCCAAAGCTGCTTCAACCAAATGAACTATTCATTGTTCGTCGACTCGTCAATCTTTTAAAAGCTGTGGACGTGATCATCATTGATGAAATATCCATGGTGAGAGCTGACGTTTTAGATGCCATTGACATGTCACTCAGAATGCATCGAAAATCAACCGAACCTTTTGGTGGTGTGCAGATGATATTATTTGGAGACTTGTTCCAACTTCCGCCTGTAGTGTCGAGCCAGGAAGAGAAAGAATATTTCAGAACTATTTATCCAAGCCCTTATTTTTTCTCGGCACATGTTTTTCAATCAAAGGCAACTTTAGAAAAAATAGAATTAACAAAAGTATACAGGCAAAATGAAAGACACTTTATTCGTTTGTTAGATGCTATACGTACGATGCAATTTGATTTTGAAGATCTTGAAAGTTTAAATGAAAGATATCTCCCCGATACACCTATTGAAGAGCCTTATCTCACTCTTTGCAGTGTCAATTCTTTGGCCAATCAAATCAATGCACAGCGTCTTTCAGCTATAGAAGAGCCTTCCATATTTTTTGATGCTGATGTGAAAGGTGATTTTAATCCAAAATTGTATCCTACGGATTCAAGATTGGAGTTGCGAAAGCATGCGCAGGTTCTGCTGGTCAGAAATGATCCGGAGAAAAGATTTGTCAATGGAAGTTTAGCAAAGATTGTAGATCTCAGCCCTGAAGGTATTGTTGTAGAATTTCAGCTTGAAGACGGGAAGACACAATTACTCGATCTTCCGCGCATGACCTGGGAATTACAGAAATATAAATTTTCAGGTGAAACAGAAAATCCAATTCAGTCAGAAGTCATCGGCACGTTTACTCAATATCCGTTGCGATTGGCCTGGGCTGTCACCATTCACAAAAGCCAGGGAAAAACATATGATCGTGTAGCCATTGATTTAGGCAGAGGTGCCTTTGAACATGGGCAGAGTTATGTTGCACTTAGCAGATGCAAAAGACTTGATGGAGTGTTTTTAAAAAAACCATTGACTGCGCGGGACATAATGGTAGATGATCAGGTTGTGGAGTTTTATGCGCAGATGAGGTGACAATTACCGCCGTTGCAGGAGTTTGCTCCTGCAACTTCTTCCTGATGGTTGGAGCAAACTCCAACCATGGCTAAAGTATAATTCCTTCGCCTTCGCCTCAGCCTTAGCTTTTTTCAGACCTCACCTTCCCCTTCCGTCTCTCCTCCCATTTCCCTGAGAAGATTAACCCCAACCAATCCACTGAAAATATCAATCAATGCATGAACGAGGATGACAATCAATAACGATTGACTGAAAACAAATACACCGCAGAACATAAGCGAAAGGAAAAATATTTTCAACATGGATCTGAAACCCTGGTATCCATGCAGGAAAGCGAATAACGCAGATGAGAAAAGACATGCAACAGCAATTCCATTCATTGAATTACCTGTCCAAAAAATCAGGTAGTGGATCAGGAAACCTCTGAAAATGAGTTCCTCTCCTATTCCTGCAGCAAGAGCCAGGAAAGCAAAATGGATCATTTCGTTGCTATCCGCGGGGATGAAGGAAAAAATTTTATTTCGTTCCCGGTATGTTTTTTCCCTCCATCGCCGAAGTCCATATTGAAGGAAAAGATCAAACGAGTAAAACAGGCCGATCATGATCAGAAACAGGATAACGTAAGCATTCCAGACTGGCCAATCAAATCCAAGTGCAATAATGGATCTTCCTGGCAGGCGCCATGTGGTGGCAACGATCAGCGCAAATACAATAAGAAGTAATCCGTTGCTGTGGTAAAGCCTGATTTTATCCTGGGGCTCCAGTTTTATTTCTTCCGTAGCTAGTCTTCTGGCTGTGAAGGCCAGGATTGGGGCAAAAACGCAGATAATGACCGCCATCACATGGTCCCAGGTATGCATTTCGTAAAGTACCATGCTGGCAGACATCTAATGTAAAAGTAACTATTGGTTTCACTTGGTGAAGGAAGGCAATAAAATAAGACTGAGGCCTGTGAATAATGAATAAGGATCAAGGAATTTTGAATTTATAAGGAATTGTCAAGATTAGTCTCTTCGATGGCGCTGATCGCAGACCAATGGCCAAACCGATTGCCAAGACAAACAACCTTTTACTCCTTTTTCTAAGTGTCTTCTTAAGTTCCTTAAGTTTCTAATTGGTAAAAAAGACCAATAACCACAGACCAACAACCAAACCGGCTGCTAAGACCAACAACCACAGACCACAAATATTATTCATTTGGTATAAAATCTCCAAGTTGTATCTTAGTCCTTTACAAAATAACTCAACCAAATGACTGTATCGAAAACCCGTATGCAAAGGCAAGTGCGTGACCGCAAGGAACAGAAGAAGTTCTTTCTTGTCCTTGGCATTATCACCCTACTCCTGATTTTGGTACTATTCCTGATCTATCATTAATCGAAGTTTTTCTTGAAGTTAAATCTGGAAATTGGTGTTGCCAGTCCTCCGGGATGGATTGATGCTGTCCTGAATGACTTCGGAGCCTTTTTACAGGATCATGCTGATTGCGAGCGAAAAGCATCTGCTACAGCAATGAGTCTTGTCGCCAAATATCCCAATCGACTCGAGATCATTCCCGAACTGATTGAAACTGCCGTAGAAGAATTAGAACACTTCCAACAGGTGTATTTGATCATGGAATCTAAAGGAATTCAACTAGCCCACTCCATCCATGAGGATTTGTACATCAAAGAACTGATGAAAGCAAAACATGATGGTCTTCAGCAACAATTTCTCGACCGGTTATTGATTGCCTCTGTAGTTGAAACACGAGGTGCTGAGCGATTTAAAATCGTAGCCGATAACCTGGAGGATGAAGCGCTTAATAAATTTTACAAAATGCTGTGGACCTCTGAGGCGAAGCATGGACATATTTATGTCAAGATGGCGCTGCATTATTTTCCTGAAACAAATGTGTATGATCGGTTGAAATGGTGGGTGGAGAAAGAATCAGCAATCATCAGTGATCTTCCAATCAGGGCAGCATTGCACTAAGGGCGAGAGCGCAAAAACGTAAGAACGTAAGAACGTGAGAACGTGAGAAATCTTTATTGCACATAAGTCCGAAGGACTTAAATTTCATTGGCCGTGGGTGAAACCCACGGAATGAAATTTTCAAAAATTCCAACCCCAAAGGGGTTGAATAAGGACATAATTCTTTCAATAGGAAATGCTTAATCTTAATCACAGATTTTTATTCAACTCCTTCGGAGTTGGAATTATCCTCACATCATATCCGTGGGTTTCACCCATGGCCATTGTAATTTGATCCTTTCAGGATCTGAAATTTTCTCGAAAAAAAATACAACTAGTAGATGGTGATTCCAGATAGTGGAATATAGCAATTGAATTTTGATCCTTTCAGTTTCAGATTACCTAAAGGGATCCTTCACCTTTGCCTTAGCCTATATTTCTCAATTCGAAGCATGGATCTTTGACGCCATAGTTCCCGCTTCCTTCTTAGTGTCCTTCATTTTTGCATCAAGACATGCTTTGACAAAAGCAACAAATAACGGATGAGGTTTCTCAACTGTACTTTTCAACTCCGGATGATATTGGGTACCAAGGAAAAAAGGATGATTGCTCAGTTCCATCACTTCAACCAATTTGCTATCAGGATTTACACCACAAGCGATCAATCCATGCGATTCAAAATCCTTGAGATATTCGTTATTTAATTCATAACGATGGCGATGCCGCTCGTAGATCATCGTTGATTGATAAGCTTTGTATGCAATGGTGTCTTCTTTAATTTCACATGCATAGGCACCTAATCGCATTGTTCCTCCTTTAGCCCTGATATTTTTCTGATCGGGCATCAGATCAATCACAGGATGAGCAGCATCAGACTTCATCTCCGTGCTGAAAGCATCTTCAAGACCGAGCACATTTCTTGCAAATTCAACCACAGCACATTGCAGGCCAAGACAAATACCAAAAAATGGAACTTTATTTTCTCTCAGATATTTGATCGCCGTTATTTTTCCTTCAATACCTCTCTCTCCAAAACCGGGAGCAACAAGCACTCCGTCAAGATGTCCTAATATTTCAGCAGGATTATCTGTTACTTCCAATGCTTCTGCATGAATGGGCTCAACTTCAACCCTGGTCTCATTAGCCGCACCAGCATGTACAAAAGATTCATTAATGGATTTATAAGCATCAGGCAATTTATTATACTTGCCAACAAGGCCAATGCGAATCGTATGTTTTGGTTCTTTTAATTTTTTTAGAAATCCTCGCCATGCCACCAGGTTCGGTTCACTGCCTGAGTCGCATTCCCAGTTTGGTTAGTACGATTTTATCCAGGTTTTCATCGCGCATCAACAATGGAACATCATAAATCGTATCTGCATCGATCGCTTCAATGACAGAGTGACGATCCACATTGCAGAACAAAGAAATTTTACGCCTGAGATCATCCGTCAATGGATGCTCTGTGCGACAAACGAGGACATCTGGTTGATTTCCCGTTTGAAGTAATTCCTTCACGCTATGTTGCGTTGGCTTTGTTTTCAACTCACCTGCAGCACTGAGATAAGGTATCAACGTAAGATGAATGATGATGCAATTACCACTTCCTAATTCCAATCTTATTTGCCTGATTGCTTCCAAATACGGCAAAGATTCGATGTCGCCTACAGTACCACCGATTTCAGAAATCACGATATCATATTCGCCTGTTTTGCCAAGTGCCCTAATTCGTCTTTTGATTTCATCTGTGATATGAGGGACCACCTGTACGGTTTTCCCGAGATAGTCACCGGCCCGTTCTTTATTGATGACAGTCTGATAAATCCTTCCTGTGGTTACATTGTTTTCCTGGGAAGTGGGATGGCCCAGGAATCTTTCATAATGGCCGAGGTCAAGGTCAGTTTCAGCACCGTCATCAGTGACATAACATTCCCCGTGTTCATAGGGATTGAGGGTACCGGGATCGACGTTGATGTATGGATCAAACTTCTGGATCGTCACAGATAAACCCCTGGATTGCAGTAATTTACCTAGTGATGCTGAAATGATTCCTTTACCAAGAGAAGAAGAGACTCCGCCCGTAACAAAGATGTATTTGACCATGGAGAGTGAATATTGCTACGGGATACAAAGTTACTACTTTTATTGACCATTGGCAAACGACCATTGCCCAGTGACAAAAGGCAATGGATAAAGGGCAAATGACGATATTGTGAATAATAATTTGAATCATGGTTGAATTTGGCTGGTACGGAATTCTCCAGATATTAGGTGCTGTTGCGCTTTTCATTTATGGCATGAAAGTCATGAGTGAAGGTGTGCAGCGCATGGCCAGTATTCAATTGCGTGATGCATTGCAACGCGTTACTTCCAGCAGGTTCTCATCTTTTCTTACCGGATTTTTTACAACAGCGACTATTCAATCCAGTTCAGCTACTACAGTGATGACGGTAAGCTTTGTGAATGCCGGGATTATTTCTCTCACTGCAGCGGCCGGAATTATCATCGGGGCAAATGTCGGTACGACAGTCACCATTTGGATAGTCACCATTCTTGGCTTCGAACTCAATCTTTTTACTTTATGCCTTCCGTTAATTGCCTTATCCATGCCTTTTCTTTTTATTGAAAAAGGGAAATACAGGCATTGGGCTGAAACAGCGATCGGTTTTTCATTATTGCTAATATCTCTTCAATTTTTAAAAAGTGTTGTTGGTGATCTGCAACATCATACTGAAATCATGGCCTTCCTCGGCAAACTTGCAGGCCATGGTTTGTCTTCGATCCTCATTTTCATTTTTATAGGGATTGTCTTTACAGCATTAATCCAATCTTCAAGTGCAGCAATCGCACTTACACTGACCATGTGCCTTAATGGATGGTTGCCCTTTGAGATTGGTGCTGCCATGGTGCTTGGTGAAAATATCGGAACCACCATCACCACTGAAATTGCTTCATGGGTGGGTAATAGTGAAGCTAAAAAAGCGGCGAGAGTACATGTACTTTTTAATGTCATTGGGGTACTATGGATACTTCCTTTTATGCCGCTCATTCTTCCTTTCATTCAGTTAATAATGACAGACTGGCTGGGAATTGGCAATCCTTACATGGATCCAAAATCGATGCCAATGGGCCTGGCGATCTTTTATACTTTGTTTAACCTTGTCAATGCGGTGATCTTTATGTTGCTCTTGCCGGAGCTTACCACAATTGCCTCCAGGACTGTCAAAGGCAAATCTGATGAACAGCGAAAATTATTTTTTATTGATACCGGTAGCAATACGGCAGATCTTTCGTTACCGATAGCACGCCAGGAAATTCTTCAACAGTGTCAGCGGGTAAAACATCTCAATACCATTCTCAATCGTATTACAAATTATTCTTCGGAAGCCGATTTCCACGAACTCATTAAAACGGCCAATGACTATCTCATCACCCTCAATGAAAATCAAAAGGCCATCAATGAATACCTGACGGGTATGGTTGAAGACCGTAGTTCACTTCTGACATCCAAGCAAATTAAGAGCATGTTGAATATCAGCCTGCTCATTGATCACCTTCGTACGAAGTATGGTCATGTCTATCAATTGCTCGGTGACAAAAAACAGCAGCGGATATGGTTTGGTCCTACCCAAAGATCCATTTTACTTCACCGCATCAATGATGCCAATGTATTACTCAAGGGATGCATCCAAATCATACAATCCAATGCCGTCACCAGGAGCCAATGGAGAGGCCTGACCTATGATCTCAGCGAAAAAAATCTTGACTACCTCAACTATGAACGTGAACTGATGCGAGAATTGGAAAGAGGGGAAATGAAACTTTCATCTGTCGTCATTTATTACAGGATGGCTCAGTTCATGGATAGCATCAATGAAGCACTCCGAAATATACTCACGGAACTGACAGAAGAACCACTGACACAGAAGGCCATTGGAGTTTAAAACTTGGGACGTGAAAATGAGTTTTACTTAAGGCTTCAGTTTCAAAAATGGTATCAGTTTCTTTTGAATAATGAATAAGGATCAACGAATAAGGAATTTAGAAGTATTCCTTGGGAAATAATTTTCAGTACGCAAAAGGTTATGCCGAATTTTGTGAATAAATAAAAATTGAATAGCAGAATACCATTTCTAAGTTTACTTCGGAATTCTTAACTCGTTAATCATTATTCATTATTCAATTCGTTGTTCATCATTCTTCATTCTGAATTCAATTCAGGTTGACCCATTCCTGGTTATTGACGAGGGCTTTTATTCTGAAGGCCATGTCATTATCTGCTGAGGGATCAAAACCACCACTGCCTGAATTGTAATAAAATAAATTACCCCCAAGATGCTCTCCGGGCGGAGGTGAATTACTGATCAATACACCGATGAGGTCATTGGAAACCACTGTAGGTCTTACGATAATATTATATACAACATTAGCATTCAACAGGGTTCCGAATGGATAATTAAAGACATTCCAACCCAATGAGTTTACAACAACATGTTGAAGATTTAAAAGTGCTCCCGATCCCGGAACATTGCCCTCATGTAATTCAAATGTCAATTGGTATCCGGGGGCAAGGCTACTGACATTTAATTCGAATGTTTGAATAAATCCCTGTCGGTCCGGTGTAAAAGTTTGGGCCAGGTAATTGATATTCGTACCATCATCACCTATAAAATAGGTTGAAGCTGATACTTCACTTTTGGCAACAATCGTAGTACCGGAATCACCGACAAATCCCTGGAATTTTTGCGTGTCCGTGTTATAGATCACCATTCCTTCTGAAGCTTCAAGGGCATCACGTTGCTGAGTCGTCATTCTTGGCAAAAGAAGTGCACCATTTACAGATTTTATTTCCAATGCAGCTGAAGGATTTATGGTTGATGCTCCCACAGTCATGTGATTAGTGGTCTTATCAAACAAAAAATCAGGGTCACCAGCACCATCACCATTGTCATTATATATGATTTGCGTATTTGATCCTGCGACTGGTCCGGGAGGACCTGCAGGTCCTTGCAAACCCATATCACCTTTGTCACCTTTTTCACCTTTTAGTCCGGGAGAACCTGTTTCTCCAGTATCACCCTTTGGTCCCGGAGGCCCGACTTCGCCTTGTATACCCATTGGGCCAGGATCACCCTGATCTCCTTTGTCTCCCTGATCTCCTTTTGGTCCCTGGGCTCCGTCCGCTCCGGGAGGACCTTGAGGGCCTTCAACACCACCATTAGCTGCATACAGTGCATAAGGAACACTCAACATTTCACTTGTACCAACGATATTGAAATCTGTTCCTCCTGTAGGATCGGTTTCTGTCTTGATAAAATACGGACCATTGCCCCAGTCAATAGCAGCAAAGTCACCGCTAATAAATATTCCACCGCCAATCGGAAAAGTTGCTAATCCATTTGTATTCGTTGTTGTAAGATGAAATTCTGAAAAGACCACTGTGCCGGTTTCAGATCCCTGGAGGATGCTGATCCTGATCCTCACAATGTGATCTGTCACTAATGCATTTGAAAAGTCTCTTATGACTGCCTGATAACTCATCTTCTGAGGGGATTGAGCCCGGAGACTCGTCAAGAATCCTCCTGATAGAATCATCATCACCACTAAAAATTTATTCAGATATTTCATCGATTAATTCGTTTTAAATATTTTGAACGAAAGGATTTCAGCATTGTCACGAGTAACCCGTAGCAAATACAATGCATTGCTTAAGTTTCCTATTGGTATGGAAGTAATTTCACTGACAATTTCATTGCTTATGACAAGTCTTCCATTAATATCATAAAGACTGTAAGCAAGATTGTCGAGGTTCGCGACCGGAGTGTTTTTTTCGAGCTTAAGTTGTATGCTTGAATTAGCTGGATTAGGATAAATGTTTGCGGAAAAAAATTTATCCGGTTCATTTATGCCCGTAACAATGACATAAGGCTGTTGAACACCAAGGCTTGTTCGACCACCAACCCCTTCATAATTAGTATAAACCGTTTGTCCAATGGAGAAGGCTACGGAACCTCCTGAGCCCGAAATGTCACCACCCGTCGTAAGCAGTTCATTCTGAGCTTTAATTCCCTGCAGGCCGACGAAGCCAAGGATGATAGTGGCAATAAAGAAGCGTTGAAAATTCATTCCAGGCGGTTTACTCTGACCTCAAGATACTTTATCCGGTATAAATTTCAATATACGGACTCCGATTGAGAAGGCTAAAGTTACAATTTTTGATTTTAGATGCACTTTGCTTCCAGTCACGAAAAGTTAAGATGATGGTATCTCTAATACCCAGGGGGATTGGTCATCATTGTAAAATGATCTATGCAGGATACTGGCTGATACGTGATTTTGATTGATGAGGGAAGGCTGAACGAACTAACCGATTTTACTTTTGATTTCGCCGAAATCAAAAGGCTCAAAGGCCCGTCGTTACTCGGAAAACTCACATATATTTTCCTATAATATATTATTTTTTCCAGCCTAAAATCACCTCTTTCCTTATTAGTCACTGAGCCTTTTGAAGACTGCTCACTCATTTAAGAAGCAATTCCGTCACCTCGACACAATAGGAAGTGGCCAAATTTTGTAAACCGGATACTGGAACCCTTTGAAGAACTTAACCTTGAAATCAGCATAGACTAGTCACAACTCCAGGTTATCCGGCATCAATCACTACCGGTAATGCCTTGATGTGAGCAAATACATCTACACCATGAAGTTTCATCTCAACCCGATCGTTAGTCAATTTGACGCCTTTCACATCATGCAGGAGTCCTTTCGGTGAGATGGCTTTCACACCACATAATGTTCCATCCTTGGCAATGGCTTTGACAGCGATGATGCTTCCCATATTTCCACCATTACTTATGCCTTTCACATCGAGTTTCTCACCCGTAGCCGTCAAAGCTTTTATATCATAGATGGTGCCGTCGTCTCCAATGGCTTTGACCGGTATATTTTTATCATCACTGACCAGCATCTTCACAGGTAAAATTTTGCCATTGATGAAAGCTTTGACATCCAGGATGTGCAATTCCCCGGCAACCACTAATGCCTTGACATCATAAGAATGACCTGCGGCATCAAATGCTTTCACATCCATGACATGTCCATCGGGATGAAATGCTTTTATAGCCCAGATGGTATCCGTTGTCTCGCCTTCGACTTGAGGTAATGCTTTAATGTGTGCAAATACTTTTACACCGTTGACAGTTGCTTCCAAACTGTCAGAAGTCATCTTGATGCCTTTGACATCATACAATTGACCTGTGCGGGATAAGGCTTTCACTCCATAAAATTCACCATTGTCACCAATCGCTTTGATCTGGATGACGCTTCCTGTCCGGTCGATCCCTTTCACATCCAGTTTTTTTCCATCTGCTGTCAATGCTTTGATATCGTAGATGGTGCCATCGCCGCCAATTGCTTTTACAGGGTTGTATTTATCATGGCTCATCAACATTTTCACGGGTAAATTTTTCCCACCGATCATGGCTTTCACTTCCATTAAATGAAGTGAACCATCGCGTTCAATGGCTCTCACGTCATACATCTTGCCTTCTTTGTCAAAAGCATGGATATCAAGAGCACTGCCGTCAGGAAGAAAGGCTTTAAGATACCAGGTGGCTGCACTGTCAGCAGCAGTAACATTGCCAGCTGCATTCTTTGATGCATCACCAGAACAGGAATGGAATGAAAGGGAAAGAAATAAGATCAATCCCAAAGAAAGCTGAAGCCATAAATTAGTTAGTCGTTTTGCGGTAATCATGATGTATGAGTTTTTAGAGGAGAGGAATTTTTTAAAATTAAAGAATAACAAACACAAGATAGAAAAAATTAATATGTAAATGTCCTCTTGTACCAGTTCGGACCCATTGAATGAGGACTAATTCCTAATCACAGAATAGTGACTTCCGCCATGACAAGCGGATCATTCCGGCTCTCTTTTAAAAACTATTTAACAAAATTGAGGATGATGAGTAAGATAATAATGAGGATCCCGGAGAGTGAGGAAATAAACAAATAATCAGCGATATTCTCAAGACGCTTTTCTCTTTCCTCATTTAATGACCTGATGGATATAAAAGACAACAAACAGGAGAAACTGAGCAGAACTGCAATCACAGAAGTCAATTCATCAATGATACTTGTTTCTGTTCAATTGGTAATGTGCAGGGAAGTAATCACAAATAAGCAAAACCCTAAAAGATTAGCCGCAGTATTCAGAATATGTGGAGAGGTCGTATTAGCCATGATTCACTTTGGAATTAAGTTCTCCATAACGACAGCGATATTCCGATTATTGAACAATGATGATAAAATACCAAATATAGATTACCGCTTTGCCCCGACGAATACTGCGTATTGTCTCCCCTGAAGGGGTTTTGAATTGATCTAAAAACCGAATACTGAATACCAATTACTGATTACAGAATACCAATCACCGAATACCGAATACTGCTTACCGAATTACCGGTCAAGGCCAAGTAAACTTTTCATCTTCTGGAATATCTCCGTATTCTCATAAATACCCGAAAACTCTTCATCCCCCGGACCCTGCGCAAAGACAGGCACCATCTGTGATGAATGTACTTTGCTGCCAAATACCACATGCGGGACTTTTTTCCCTACGATACTGATGTATCCACATTCATGATCTGCAGTAACCACCAATAATGTATTTGCATCCATTTTGCTCAGCACAACATCAAGCATGGAGTATAAATCCTGCATTTCCGTAGCCAGCCAATCCTGATCATTAGCATGCGCTGCCCAATCAATCTGAGAACCTTCCACCATCAAAAAATATCCCTTATCCGATCTTGCCTTTAAAGCATCCATGGTTGTCCCCACCATTTTTGGCAGATATGACCTGCCTTGAGTAGCCCGCAATGGATCTTCGTATGCGGTGAAGCAGGCTATTTTTTTATCCTTTTTAATTTTATCAAACTTGACGAAAGAATGCCAGTCTGCACTTCTGAGTACAGCATAATTCTGATCTTCAAATGACTTGAGCAAATCAAATTTATCTGATGCCCGATGATAAAAATATCTTTCACCTCCTCCTACAAATACATCAATATTAGATTGGGCAAGCTGCCTTGCGATATCTTCATAGGATCCCCTGGAATCAACGTGTGCATAGAAAGCAGCAGGCGTCGCATGCACAACAGAACAAGTGACGACAAAACCCGTTTTCATCCCGGCATCCCTGGCCATTTCCATAATCGTTTTCACCGGCATGCTGTCCGGGCCTTCACCAATGGCAGAATTAAATGTTTTGACACCGGCAGCCATGGCTGTGGCACCGGCACCGCTATCTGTCTCAAGATGGCTGGAGGAGTGTGTTTTCTGGAGTCCCACGACTTCCATACGTTGCAATGGCGAAGGGGGTTCTGTCAGTAATTCTGCAAGGGCAATGTGAGCAAGACCCATGCCATCTCCAATGACGAAAATGATATTCGTCGGCTTCTCCTTTGGTGGAGATTGGTACAATTGAGGATTGAACAAAATCCACCAACTAATGAGGTAAGCCAATATCATGCTACAAAACTAATTTTGGAAATCAATATGATAAGAATAATTTTGCCTGACGGGTGGAATTAAATCCGGGGCCAGCAGGTTTAACGAATTTATGATGCGAATTACTTTACTTTTCCTTTCTACCCTTCTTTATGCATCTTTATTTTCCCAGCAGACTTCGCAAGTCTCTCTCTTTGATAAGCTTTACGATCTTCAAAATGTAAAGATCACGCTTACCTATCCTTTTGATTCTTTATACAAATCCAATAATAACCTGATAAATGCTACCATCAGCATTGCTTCTGACCAGGGAACATTAATATCTAATGAACAGATGACAATGAGTCTCCGGGGAAAATTTCGCCGGATGAAATGTACTTTCCCTCCGATCCTGCTCCACTTCAGGAAGTCAATGCTTAAAGATATGAATCTGTCCAATGCGGATGAAATAAAACTTGTGACCCATTGTCTTGAAGGTCCGGAAGGAAAAGCCAACCTTCAGGAAGAACGATTGATGTACCAGGTGTATGAATCAGTGACTCCCATGTCCTACAGGACGATATGGCTCAATATCTATTATTGCAATCTGGAAAATCCGGGAGTATGTGATACTTCTGTTGCATTTCTTTTAGAACCGGACAAGGTGATCGGCAAACGGTTGGGACTGGAAGAGAAAAAACTTTTCAATTTGACTGAAGATTCTCTTCAATATGATTCATACGCGAATACCGCTGCATTCAATTTTATGATTGGCAACAAAGACTGGAGTGTCAGCGGATCACGTAATGCAAAATTATTTTTTAATCCAACTCTTCAAAAATATGTAGTGATTCCTTATGATTTTGATTATTCAAATGTGGTAGGTGCTTCTTACCGAAATGTATCTAAAACGGATAAGCTGTCTGAACCTTATGACAGAATATACCAGGGTGATTACTTCAGTGACAAATCCGGCATCATTCTGAAATCTTTCTACAAGCATAAGAGCGATATCATTAATACCGTCATTAAAGCTCAAAACCCCATGGGGGATGACCGGCGCAAGCAAATCTGCAAATATTTTGAATCCTGGTTTGATATGATCAACAAGCACAATGCAGACGAATTGAATTATGGTATTTTATTGCCGTACAAAGGAGGACTTTAAGAAGCAATACGCAATAGGCAATTAGCAATAAGCAATAAACAAATAAGCTTAAAACTTAAACTGCTAAACTTCTAACCGTTAACCTGTTTGAACCACTTAAGGACTTAAGGAAACTTAAGCAGCCACTTAAGCAATAAACTATTACCCTTAATTTATAAACTTTAAACATCTAAACTATTAACCATTTCATTTTCCAAAAACCAATAACCTAAGACCAAACCGGCTGCCCAGACCTTAAACCTCAAACTTATTTTTCAGACTGTGACTCCTGTATTAAAGATCTGATCCCTTATATGCCGGTATTCATTAAATCTCCTGATCTCATCCCAGACGGGATCCGTGTCAAAAAAGATTAATCCCGGCATTCTTGCTTCCAATGCTTTGTTAAGTTGCTCAAACATTGCTGGATATTCCTGGACGCCAAGATGGGCAATAGCCAGGTCGAGATAGACTAAGCGAGACGGCATATCCTGGGCAAGGTTGATCAAAAGTTCTTTTGCTTTTGCAGCTTCTTTCAATTGAAGTGTCCTCGCATAGGCATAAGATAATCCTGCTAAACCTGCAGTGGGAAGCGTAGAATGATTTTTATAATATTCAAAAGCTTCGATTCCTTCACGCTGTTTTCCAAAATTAAAAAGGATCCATCCTTTCAACTCATAAGCTGGCATAAAATCAGGCCGATTACTGATGATGATATTGATGGTATCAAGCGCTTTTGTGTAATCACGGTTGTAGAGATAAGCCCGGGCCAATTCCATTTGTATTGACAAGTGGAGAGGATCTGATTTCTGCGCTTTACGTAATGTAGCAATAGCCTGATCGAGCTTATGATTCGCTATCTGGTATATTCCTGTAGCATGTAATACAGAATTGTATAAAATAAAATTTTCATGATCCTGGCTTTTGCTGGCATTTTCAAGATGTGTGGCCACTGCATTCCAATCCCAGGAAAAGAATAGACAATACAACGCCCATACATTATGCGTGCGAGAATGATTCGCATCTAATCGCTGAGCTTCACGGATACTATCAAGACAATGCTTTGATGTTTCATCGGGCAAGGCTAAATTGAAATAACCTTTGTAAGCATAAGCTTTAGCCATGGCTGGCCAGCTGAGGTAAAAATCCGGATCTGCTTCAGAAGCTTGTTTAAAATAATGAATGGCTCTATCGATATATCCCGGAAGCATTCGTTTCATTTCAAACCGACCTTTGTGATAGAACTCATAGACATCAGAATGAGTACTTGTTTGTTCCTCCGGTGATATGATATGTTTTTCGGTATTGAGTTGAAAACTGGCCTTCAACCTATTTGAAATCATTCCGGAAATCTCATCTTCAAGCAGGAATACATCAGTCACTTCACGAGTATAAGTCTCACTCCACAAATGGAAATCATCAGCGGCATTGACGAGTTGCGCCGTGATGCGGACTTTTCCGCCATGCCTGCGGATGCTGCCTTCCAGCACATGATCAATGCCGAGGTCCTGGTGCAGTTGCCGGAGGTTGACTTCTTTATCCTTGAAAGTAAAACTTGAAGTGCGGCTTGTAACCCGCAGTCCTTCAATCTCAGACAGTGCATAGATGATTTGCTCGGTCATCCCATCACTGAAGAAATCATTTTCAGGGTCTTTGCTGAGATTGTAAAAAGGAAGGACCATGATCGTCTTTTCCTTATAACCCATCTTTCCTGCAAGCTCAAGAGGTTCCGGAACCCGGATGCCCTCATTGACCACAGCATGAATTTTCATGGGGTTCCTGATATTCTTTAGTTCAAATTGACCCAGTTCTTTCGTTCTTATCTCCTGGTGGTTTTTGATCTCATCGTTGACCTTTTCGGAGACGAGTATTGAACCGGGCACGCTCATTTTTTCAATGCGACTTGCGATGTTGACGCTGTCACCATAGATACCATCAGGACCCAAAAGGATATCACCTGAATTTATGCCGATTCGAAGCGGAACCTTGGGTGATTGGCTGAATTCCATTTGCATGGAGAGGGCGCATTGGACGGCATCGATGGATAGGTCGAAGATGCTGAGTGTCCCGTCGCCATAATATTGGATAATGGTGCCTTTATGTTGCTGGGTAAGGCGGTCTACGACTTCTTTATGGCGTTGGCGGATGCTGATGGCGTATTCTTCATTCTTTTGCATCAGAGAAGTATAGCCTGAAATATCATTGAATACCACCGTCGCCTGTCGTCTTTTCATTTCTTAATGTAATCGGTTTAAACCAAAGGTTGCAACACTTTACGAAGGCATTAACGGGTATTTCCTACCTTTTAAGTATCTGCCAGCATATGTAATGCAGAAATTAATCGATCTAAGTCTGATTTCACCGTATAGACATGCGGGGTAACCCTGACACCTTTCACATTATAATAATCAATTGAGGTCGTATGGATCTTGTGTTTATCCTGCAGGGCACCACTCACATCACTGGCTTTCATGCCATCAATTTCTACTATGCAAAGGGCGCAACTTTTTGAAGGATGCGTATCCGTTTTTACCCTGATTTTTGGATGATCTTTTACAGCATCGGTCCAGTATTTCTTTAAATATTGAAGCCGTTCCTGTTTTAATTGACCTCCGATCGACAATTGAAAATCAATGGCCTGTCCTATCGCCTGCTCAATGGGAAATGACCTTGTTCCAAGTGTTTCAAATTTTCGGATATCGGCAATATCGGGATCGCCGTTGGCAAAGAGGGGATATAATGTCGGTATGTGTTCTTTTTTCACATACAACATTCCCGATCCGAATGGAGCACATAACCATTTGTGCAGGCTTGTTCCAAAAAAATCTGCACCCAATTCTGGAATTGTAAATTGAATATGCGCGAATGTGTGCGCACCATCCACCAGAACCCTGGCTCCTTTCGCATGTGCTTTGTCAGCAATTTTTTTAACCGGGAGGATCTGGCCATTCCAATTGATCATGTGCGTGATGTGAACAATGCGGACATCAGGTGTCATTTGCGCTTCAAATGCATCTACGACCTCATTCTCAGACATCTTTGGGAGTTCGAGCTCAACCCATTTAAGGACGATCCCGTCGCGTTGTTCGCGTTGCTTCCAGGCATTCATCATATTTGGGTAATCGAGTCTCGAGAGAACAACAGCATCTCCTTTCTGAAGCCTCAATCCGAAAATGACAGTTTCCAGTGCTTCACTTGCATTACGACATATTGAAACTTCTTCGTTTGATGCACCTGCAAGGTCCGCTAATCGTTGTCGAAGTGGTTCCCTTCCCTGGTCCAGGATCCTCCACATGTAATATGATGGAGCTTCATTGCACATCTTGTCATACCGTTCGCGTGCTTCCTGGACGATAAGGGGTTGAGGGCTGACTCCGCCATTGTTGAGGTTAAGCATTCCCGGAGATGTGGAATACATGTTTTTAATCTGAAACCAAAATTTTTCATCCGTCGACAGATCAGTGATGTCTGTGGACTTTTTATAGTTTGAAATCCAGGAATAGTCTGCTTCCGGCAAGAGAAAAGATGGAAGAAGCGGTGCAGCTCCGGCTGCGGCGATCTGGCTGAGAAAGGTGCGGCGTTGAAATGACTTCATGCTTTACTGCTCGTTATATTTTTGTTAAACACACTGTTGAAATTATAAAAACATATCATCTTGCACGTTGCCTTAATAAACGACTATGCTCACTCGCTTACTCCTCTCCTCATTTTTATTACTATTCTGCATTCAATTTGGCCATGCACAAGGTTCTTTCCTCGATGATTATAAAATCAAGTGGCAAAATGCAACCGAATATACCATTGAATTTGCACAAGCCATGCCGGAAGACCAATATGGATTCAAACCAGTTCCGGAAGAAATGAGTTACCGCGAACAACTCAAACATATCGCTGCGAATATGGTATGGTTGAGTTCGTCCTACCTGAAAGGTCAGCATACGACCATAGATCCGACTAAAGCCGGTGATTCCAAAAAAGAAATCATCGGAATGTTGGAACAGGCTTTTGCCTATGCAAAACAAACGATTGACGGATTGAAAGAAAAAGATTTGAATGAACAAGTTGATTTTTTTGCCGGAATAATGTCAAGGAGACGAGTCCTGTTATTGATGACAGACCATGTCACTCATCATCGGGGCCAACTGGTAGTCTATTTGAGACTGAATAATGTGGTGCCTCCAAGTTATCGGGGTTGGTAATAATTCGCCTTCGCCAAGGCTTCGTTATTGTTGTAAAAATTCGCCTTCGCCGAGGCTTCGTTACAGTTATAAAAATTCGCCTTCGCCAAGGCTTCGCTATTATTGTAAAAATTCGCCTTCGCCGAGGCTTCGGCGAATAAAAAAAAGAGCCGGGCTCCTACACCAGGCTCTCACATATGAAAATCTATTACCCTATTATTTTTAAATCATTAATCTACTTTAGGTGTGGCTTTCAGCACAAATCTCAGCCTTGCTTTATTCGAATCCGGTATGATCTGTTGGTTTCTGACATAAGTCAGGTTATAGACATTTGAAATAGAACTTCCGAATTTTTCAAAGACTTTTCCAAGTTCATCGATATTATTTGGAAATGCTGCAACCCCATTATTAGTAGCGAGTTTTTCGAGAACTGGTTTGTCAACCCCTCCATTACCATTGAGTCCGATGGTAAAGCTATTGATATGTACATCTGTTGCAGGGTTGTTTAATTTATTTAAAAGAAAATCAGGTGTGTATTCCGGATCTGAATTATTGTCGGTTCCATCTGTGAATACAAGTAATGCTTTGCCTTCGGCCTGTGCATTGTCAAGAATATCTATACCCATATTCATCGCCTCATAAAGGGAGGTGAAAGGACCTTGCTGAATACTTGCAATATAATTTTGCAAAGCCACTTTATTATTGGTGGGCGGGAAACTATGAATCTCATCGGAAAAATCAATCACACCGATGCGGGCATCCGGAATCTCCGTCAGCACTTTCGTGATGAAGTTGCTGGCATATTGTTTTATCTTATTGATATCCGTTCCGAGAGAAGCACTGGCATCCAGTACCATCATGATCATCAGGTCATGAACCTGCGTGTTGGTCATGGTAAATTCGACATCAACTTTCCAGTCATTGATATCTTCACGCCATTCGTATGCTGTGATACCATCGATCTTGTAGTTAACACCTTTATCATCAATGATGCGCACATTGTCAATGATCACATTGGTATATTTCGGTGGCACGGCTATTCCTTCGAATGTCTTGGTGAAGTCGATTTTCACCTCAGGCGAAGAATTAGTTGCATCGAATGAGATCTGGGGATTCGTGCCTTGCGGATTCCAGAAATTGATATAAAGTTCGAAATCGCGGCTGCTTAGTTCCTTTGGATCAAGATTGCCTTTTCCGCAGGCGCCTAATGAAAGAACCACTGCGATGACTGTTAAATACCTGAAAATCTTCATAATATATAATTATTTATTTTAATATCAAATAAAGGCCGGAACCTCAATCAGCTTCGGAATCCTTATCGTTCCTGTTTTCAGCTTTATTTTGATGATTACCAATTTTTTAGACATACTTATAATTGGTTATATGAATTTAAAATATAGGGCAATTATCATGCCAAAAGGAGGAAATTCGAGTGATTTTTACACTGAATTTTATGGTCAGGGTAAACACCCATTTTTGAATCAATCTGCAATTCAATCAGATACATTTTTATACTTTGGCCAAGTCTTATCCTGGTGTCACTTTTCCACCCCCGACCCACAGTACTTAATTGAAATAATATTGGTACTCTTTGAAAGGAAAACGCTTGCCCTGGTACAATTTTTCAATTCATGGCTTTTGAATTGAAGCATGCATATCAAAAGTGTTCATCCTGTCAATATTTCAAGCGGTCAATTTTAAATAACGATCTGGTGTAATACAGCCGGGGTTGAATTTGATCAACATTTGAATCGAGGGATGAAGCGACGGCCCACATTGCCCATTTTTTTTCATCATGAGTGAAGTCGCATTCAGATTGACGAATTCATTTTATTGAAATCTTTCTACATTGGAGGAATCATGCTAAGCCTTCAACGTCAACGAGGGATCTATTTAAAAGGATTTGCCGGTTGTGTCCCGACAACCCCGGTTTCTTTTGCAGCGCTTGAACACAAAGCGCAGCAAATGTTACCTAAAAAGGCATTTGCTTATTTAGCCGGTGGTGCAGGAAGAGAGACTACAATAGATCGCAACAGACAAGCACTTGATCAGATCAAAATCCATCCGCACATGCTGGGTGGTGTGCAGGAGGTTAGTATGCAACTAAATTGGAGGGCGCGTACACTTCCTGCACCTTTTATGTTCGCCCCGATAGGCGTTCTCGAACTTGCACATCATGAAGCCGATATTGCTTTAGCAAAAGCTGCATCCGCAACAGGTGTTCCGATGATCATCAGCAGCCAGGCATCTTTTCCCATGGAAGATATTGCACGGCACCTTGGTACAACTCCCCGACTTTTTCAACTTTATTACAGTCAGTCACAGGATTTATCCAGGAGTTTTATTCGCAGAGCTGAAGCAATTGATTGTTCAGCAATAGTTGTGACCCTTGACACTACATTATTGGGATGGAGAGTGCGTGATTTGGATTTAGGATACTCTCCTTTTTTACATGGGAAAGGAATTGCGCAATATTATTCTGATCCTGTATTCAATCAGTTACCTGATGCAACAATTCACGATTCTGTAAAACCTCCATTGACTTTTGAATTGATAAAATCGATCATTCATTTGAGCAACCGGATTCCTGGAGGACTTTTGAAAAATATCTTGTCGCAATACGGTTTGAAAACAGTCAGAAAATTTTCTTCGATCTTTAGTAATCCGGGAATGAATTGGGACGATATCTCACGAATAAAAGAATGGACGAAACTTCCGATCTATCTCAAAGGAATCCTTCGGCCTGATGATGCTGACAAAGCTGCAAGTGCAGGTGTCGATGGAATAATTGTATCCAATCATGGTGGACGTCAGATCGATGGATCCATTTCGTCTGTTGAAGCACTTCCTTCTATTCTCTATGCTGTTAAGGGACGAATGGAGGTGTGGGTCGATAGTGGCATTCGGACAGGCAGTGATGTCTATAAATGTATTGCTCTTGGAGCGACAGGCGTTCTGATCGGAAGACCTTATGCCTATGCGCTTGCTTGTAATGGCACTGAAGGCATCAAAGACGTCATCGATAATATCTCCTCAGAGCTCGAACTGATCATGACACTTTCAGGTTGCGCTAAACTTTCTGATATTCATTCTGATCTCATTTCACATCCATGAAAGGTATCTTAAAGCATATTCTCATTTTAAGTATTCTCCCACTTTTTTTTGGATGCGCTCCGAGAAAATGTTGTCCTGACCAATTCGGTTGGAAAAAAGGGAAACCTACCCCTTCAGAATTTCAATATAACATCGCCTTAAGTGAGGGAAATCTAATATATACCCTTGGCGGAACGAATCATGGCGCATTTGAATCTTATGATATTCAGAAAAAAAAATGGACATCATTACCTTCACTACCCACCCCCGTTTCCTTTGCAGGTGGAGTCATCTGGAATCATTCGATTTATTTAATAGGAGGTATTGATTCTTTATTAAACTATACTTCAGCATTTCAAAAATTTGATATCATTCAAAATCGCTGGACTAACTTACCCGGGTTAAATACATCAAGAAGTCGGGCGACAGCTGTTGTTTGCCAGGATAAGATCTATTTGATTGGTGGAATGACTGGAAGAGATGATCATCATTCTCAGAATTCATCTCTTATAGAAGAGTATGATCCGCTTAAAGAAAACTGGATTAAAAAAACAGATATGCCCACTGCGCGGAATGGCCTTTCTTCAGTAGTCGTTGAGAGCAGTAAAATAATCGTTGCAGGTGGCTACACAGACAGTGGAGAAACAGCAATCGTGGAAGAATATGATCCTGTGACAGATCGATGGTCGAGAAAAGCTGACATGCCAACTCCTAATAGTTTTTTTGGCCTGATCGCCATGGAGAATAGTATTTACGCACTTGGTGGAAAGCAATATCAAAACATTGTACCATTACTAAAATATGATGTGAATGCTGATCAATGGACCCAGACAAGTTCAACACCGGAAATCATGAACCGGTTTGGGATAACTGTTGCCGGAAATCGCATCTACATCATCGGAGGAGTACAAAATCCTCACGCCGTCTGGGTCGGTAAAAAAGTTTAACCACTTTGCCCTAACACCTAAAGGGGAACTTATATTTAACCAATAAATTTTTTTTTCAATTCATATCTATGGAAGACCACATCAGTTTTATACTCAATGATCTCGGCGAAGACCGTGAGAAATATTATAATGCCATGTCTCCGCCAGTCATCCAAACCAGCAATTTTGCTTTTCCGGATGTGGACAACTTTAGAAAGGCCATCCTTGATGAAGTGAATGCCCATGTTTATACCAGGGGAAATAATCCGACGGTTGAAATTCTGCGCAAGAAAATTGCCGCTTTGGAAGGAACTGAAGATGCATTGATTTTTGCAAGCGGAAGTGCGGCCGTGGCGGCAGCTATTATGAATTGTGTGTCGCAGGGAGATCATGTGATTTGCGTGAGGCATCCCTATAGTTGGACTTCCTCTTTGCTCAGTAAATATCTTGCCAGGTTTGGGGTTGAATATGATTTTGTTGACGGCTCAGACATGAACGCTATAGAAGCATTGATAAAACCGAATACTAAATTGCTTTTTCTCGAAAGTCCGAACTCCTTCACATTTGAGTTGCAGGATATCAGGGCATGTGCAGCGCTAGCCAAAAAACATCATATCCTGACTGCCATCGATAATAGTTATTCCAGCCCGCTTTTTCAGCAACCTGCTAAAATGGGTGTTGATATCGTTGTGCACACCATGACTAAATACATCAACGGCCATAGTGATGTTGTTGGTGGTGTGGTGTGCAGCAGTCATGAGATTATCACGAAGATGTTTATGGAAGAATACATGACACTTGGTGGAGTGATCTCACCTCATGATGCATCGTTAGTTATTCGCGGGTTAAGGACACTTCCTCTGAGAATGGAGCGAGTGCAGTCTTCCACTAAATTCATTGTAGAAAAATTGAAAAACCATAATAGCATCAAGCGTGTCATCTATCCTTTTGATCCTGATTTCCCGCAATACGAGTTGGCGAAACGGCAGATGAGTGGTTGCGGCGGTTTGTTTACGGTTGAATTTGATTTACCTGATATTGATTCTCTCCTTAAAATAGTGGGGAGAATCAAGAGATGGAAGATCGCTGTATCCTGGGGAGGTCATGAATCATTGATGATGCCGATGGCTGCACTTTATAATTTGCCGGGCAGGCCTGATCCGCATATTCCATGGAATTATGTGAGATTTTATGTTGGATTGGAGGAGCCGGAGTATTTGCTGGAGGATTTGATAGATGCAATTAAATAAATGTGACAATGTGATAATGTGATAATGTGATAATGAGACAATGTGATAATGTGGCAATGTGGCAATGTGATAATGGGGCAATAATGACAATGTGGCAATGTAACAACATTAGAAATATCAAAACAACTCACAACTCACAACTCACTACTCACTACTGACTACAATTGGTTTCGCACGGAGACCACGGAGAACACGGAGTCATGTGACCACTGATTACCGAATACCGATTACTGAATACCGATTACTCCAAAGGGGGTTCGACATACTGCTTCACTCTCGGCTTTCAAATGATTTGCCCCTAAATCCCCTAAAGGGGACTTACATTTATTCCAACGGGGGTTCGACATACTGCTCCACTCTCGGTTTCAGATGATGATTCATGATCTGCCGGGCGCAGGTATTCCATCTTAGTAAAGCATCGTCATTTCCCTGGGGCCGTATTGCTTCTGCTTGTTCATAATATTCCATGGCGTCTGAAAGCCAATCGAAGGCTGCAAAATGATCTCCGGGAAGACCGCGATTGATGCAGGCATTTCCCTGGCGTTCGCAGGTGATGCCGGCATAATAATTTCGATCATAATCGCTCTTCATCGAATGAAGCAATTGGCGGGCAGCTTGCACATTCGTGGATGAATATTTTCCGAACTGGTCCGTTATGGCGAGCAGCAGCGTGACAGTAGCCTGGTGATTTTGCGGATCAACATCAAGGATATCCTGGCAAATGCTTTCAGCCAGTTGGGGTTCGTTCAATAACCTGTATCGCTCGGCTTTTTGCAGGGCTTCATGGATGGCCTCCTTGGAAATAGGTTTCAGATGGAACATAAGCAGAAGATTTAGTACCGGATACAATATATTTGCCCCGATTAAGTTAGTCATTTTTACATTCTTTTCTCAAAATACTAAATGGTTAATTCCGTTAATCAAAATCGGTCCATGAAAAAAATATGTCTTCTGGCTTTTACTACTTTCCTTATTGGTTTCGCTACTCATTTAAAAGCCCAAAACCAGTGCAAAGGTTATCCTCAGGAACAAAGCTGCTGCAACTTTGATGATGGCACCTGGATAATTAAACCGACTGGTGGATTTTGTTATATGAACCTGGGCCCTGAGAGCAGTCTGAATGCGATTGATTGCATTAATGCCGACGGTGACCTGGTCAAGATGAATGATGGATCCCGGTTTTGTGTTCCGAAAGGTGTTAAAACAATTAATGGAAATATCGTTTTTGTCAATACCAAGTCTCAAAACATTCTCGTCGCTTCAAATGGTGCGACATATAAATTCAAAACCAACGATCTGAAAGGAATCCTCACCACTGAAATGGCAGCAGATATTTTTTACAGGTTTGATAAGGATAGTACCATGAGAGCCACTGCGATAAGAAATGCCAATAAAAAAATAAGTGATTAAAAAGGAATCTCCTTCAATAACTACGTACCTGAAAATACCCTGATGAGTCTCTTCAATGGATCATAATATCGATCCACTACCCTTTCCTTCAAAGGAATGATCGCATTATCCGTGATATGGATTTCCTCCGGACAAACATTCGTACAGCATTTAGTGATATTACACAAACCTATCCCTTCATCGTTTTTCAATTCAGGAACCCTGTCTTCAACATCGAGAGGATGCATCTCCAAAGCAGCTGTGTAAACCAAAAATCTCGGGCCAATAAATTCATTGTGCAGATGGTGATCACGCAATACATGACAAACGTCCTGGCAAAGAAAACATTCGATGCATTTCCTGAATTCCTGCACCCTTTCTATGTCTGATTGAGCTATCGTCCATGTACCATCAGGATTGTCAGCAGGCCGTGGTTTAAATTTTTTGATTTTTTTCTTTACTTCAAAATTCCATGAGACATCAGTGACCAGGTCTTTGATCGATGGGAAAGCTTTCATTGGTTGCAGACGAACAGGTTGTTCCAAAGGCAAATCTTTCAGTCGTGTCATGCACATCAATTTAGGATGGCCGTTGATTTCGGCGCTGCATGATCCGCATTTTCCGGCTTTGCAATTCCACCGGACAGCCAGATCATTCGCTTGCTCAGCCTGGATTTTATGAACGGCGTCGAGGACCACCATGCCCTCTTCAGTCTCGGTGGTATAGGACTTGAATCCACCACCCCCGGTGGAATCAGTGCGCCATATATCGAAAGTTGCTGTTGCCATAATGTCAAATTACGAATTACGATTTACGATATTAACCATTTTTTTTGGACGCAGATTATCATGATTAGTCACGATTTGTTATGATTATCATTACCAATTCTGCAGTTTAAACACTAATTTGAGTACTCCATAATTATTCACTATTCACTATTCACTATTCACTCTTCACTCTTCACTCTTCACTTTTCACTTTCACTCTTCACTTTTCACTTTTCACTTTTCACTTTTCACTCTTCACTTTTCACTACTTCATTTCCTCTATGATTTGTTTCAAATCAGGACGAATTTCAGGAAGGGCTTCTGTTGATATTTCCATATGTCCGCCGATGCCTTTCCGGATCACTGAATTGAATTTACCAAAATGATCATCTTTAAATGGATAATCATCTCTGAAATGTGCACCCCTGCTTTCCTTTCGTTGAATGGCTGCTAAAGTGACAGCTTCAGATACGGTCAGTAGATTTTTCAAATCAAGTGCTGTGTGCCAACCATTGTTGTATTCGCGATTGCCGATCACTTTTACATTACCTGAACGCTCAGCAAGTTTTTTCAATTCAGCTTTCGCTTTGAGCAATTCATTTTCAGTCCTGACAATTCCTACAAGGTCCTGCATCATCTCCTGCAGATCATATTGAACCTGGAATGGATTGCCACCATCAGTACGTTCAAAAGGTTGAGTAGATTCATTCACGATCCTGTTAACTTCTTCTTCATTTATTTTTTCAAAAACATTTTCTTTCGCAAAAAGTGCAGCATACTCTCCTGCTCTTTTGCCAAAGACTAATAAATCAGATAATGAATTACCTCCAAGGCGATTTGCACCGTGCAAGCCGGCACCACACTCCCCTGCTGCAAATAATCCCGGAATTGTTGACATCTGTGAATCAGCGTCAACTTTTATTCCTCCCATCATGTAATGCGTCGTCGGGCCTACTTCCATTGGCTCTTTGGTAATGTCGATGTCCGCCAGTTTTTTAAACTGATCATACATACTCGGTAATTTCTTGCGAATATGTTCAGCAGCATTAGGTAATTTTTCTTTTATCCAGGAGATGTCAAGAAAAACTCCTTTGTGCGGACTACCTCTACCCTCTTTGATCTCGCGTACAATACAGCGGGCGACATGATCCCGTGTCAATAATTCGGGAGGGCGACGTGCATCACGATCACCTTGTGTATATCGCCATCCTTCTTCTTCATTATCTGCAGTTTGATTTTTGTAGAGATCAGGAATGTCATCAAACATAAACCGTCTGCCATCCTTATTTTTTAAAACACCTCCTTCGCCTCGTACACCTTCTGTCACAAGAATGCCTTGTACACTCGGAGGCCAAACCATACCTGTCGGATGAAACTGAAGAAATTCCATATCGATGAGATCTGCACCGGCATGATACGCGAGTGATTGACCATCGCCTGTATATTCCCAACTATTACTTGTGATTTTGTATGCCCTCCCGATGCCACCGGTAGCTAGCACAACCGCTTTCGATCGGAATACTTTGAATCTACCTTTTTCTCTTTCATATCCCAATACACCAATGATGCGATTGGATTCTTTCAGCAATGAAATCACTGTAAATTCCATATGCACTTCTATTCCCTGGTGGATACCATGATCCTGAAGTGTCCTGATCATTTCCAAACCTGTTCTGTCACCGACATGTACAAGTCTTGGATATTTATGTCCTCCGAAATTCCGCTGAAGAATTTTTCCTTCTTTTGTCCGATCAAACAATGCGCCCCATGCCTCGAGTTCGCGTACACGATCTGGAGCTTCTTTGGCATGAATTTCTGCCATGCGCCAGTTGTTGAGATATTGACCTCCCCGCATGGTGTCAGTGAAGTGTACTTTCCAATTATCCCTTTCATCGACATTTGCTAACGAGGCAGCGATACCGCCTTCAGCCATCACCGTGTGCGCTTTGCCAAGCAATGATTTACATATCAAGCCGACTTTTGTACCGTGCGCAGAAGCTTCGATAGCCGCACGCAGACCGGCACCGCCTGCTCCTATTATGATAACATCGTAGTCTAGGGTTTCTAAATTGAACATATTGATTTATAAGATAATTGGTCTAAGGTTGTTAGTCATAGCAGCCGGTTTAGTTTAAGGTCATTTGTCATAGGTTCATTTTTACAAATATTTTTTCAAACTAAATCCTTTTTTCAGAAAAACCAGACCATGCCTCACGTAATTTAAATATTTGTCTCCCTATGATATTATATTCTTTTATTAATGTCATAGAAAGGTTAGGGTCTATTTCTTTAAAATAAATATCCTTGCATTGATTCATTCCTACTTCAGTCTCATTTGATTCAGCCATGGCATCATCCAGGTATTTTTGGAATCCTTTTATCTGGTGTTTCTTTGCAAACCCCTCACCAATCAACCTTGGCACTGCTTTGCTCGATCGTGAAAGCTGACTTGCTAAATCATACTTTTCAATAGCCGGAAGTTTAGGAACTACTTGTTGCATCACCATCAGGCAAGCCTTATAAGATCTTTGATACACATCTAAATCTTTAAAACTGGTAATTTTTGTTTTTTCCATTTTATTTGTTTTAACTGGTAAAGCAAAATTGTTTTCATCTAAAAATCACTTTAATAAATCGTAGCAACCTAAAGACCTTTTACCTCAAACCAAACCGGCTGCCCAGACCAACAACTTCAGACCCCTTTTAAAATATTCTCAAATCATGCCATACTCCCATCGAGCACATCCTGACATAGATATCCGAAAAAGCCACCCAGAACAAACTCATCCACGCGTAAAGCATGTGGCGTCGGTTGAAGCAGGACACGCACTGAAACATATTCCTCCTGATGGGAGAACCGGACAGGCGATCCTTGATACCCCCTACTACATGTCGCAATGAATGGCAGCCAAATGTGTATCCGCCGAGTAATACCACATTGAGAGCAAGAACAAATGTGCCTATGCCTAATCCAAATTCTTTGTGACCTGTTGCCGGATTTGCAAACCACAGAGCATTCCATACATCATAGGACAGGAAGATTAAGAAACATAAAGCGATGTACATGAAGTAGCGATGTACATTTTGCATGATCAGGGGGAATGCCTTTTCTCCGCGATACTTTTTCTTTGCTTCACCTACAGAACAAGAGGCCGGAGAGAGGAAAAATGATCTGTAGTAAGCGCCGCGATAATAATAACAGGTCACTCTGAATAAACCCGGCGCCCATAAGACTAACAAAGCCGGAGAGAAAGGCAACCATGCCGGCCACGATCCGGGTTTCGAACCAAACCAACTATGTGGAGAATCACCAAATATTTCGGGTGAATAAAGTGGTGATATATAAGGTCCGTAGGAATAGTGCTGCCCCTGGAATGCAGCCCATGTAGCATAAACAAGAAATGAGCTCAGGCATATAAAGACCACAAGAGGTCTTACCCACCATGCATCTCTGCGGAAAGTCTGGCCAAAGGACTGGCTCTTTCCGGACAATTGTATGACTGACATAAAAGTGGTTTTACTCGTTTAGTGTCAACCCACGAATCATAACCCCGGTATCAAAGAAAAGCAGGCAATTCTACCTGCCAGCTAAAGATAGAAGTTAATTGGATATAGAGAAGAGGAAGGCTGAGACGAAGGCGCTCAAGCATATTTTAATCTTCCTTTTGGGTCAGGGATGGGTCTATTGAGTTTTTGTGCGGTTTCAATCCACTCCGAAATAACATTTTCTGCATTTGATAATGCATCGGCATATGAGGGTCCATCAGCCATGCATCCTGCTAATTCTGGCATCTCTGCGATGTAAGAATTATCATCGACGCTCCAATAAATGATAATTTCATATTTATGTGGATTCATGTTATAATTGGAAGAATAAAGTTTGATTTTTCACTCTACGTTTTTAGTTTTTAGCTTTTATCGTCCTTTAAACTGGCTCATCATCCGCTGCATGTTATCACCCTTGCTGAGCGTGAACATCATCTTTCGCATCTGGTCAAATTGTTTGATGAACATGTTCACTTCATTGATATCACGTCCACAACCTTTAGCGATACGTTGTTTACGCGTCATATTGAGGAGTTCGGGATTCTCTCTTTCAGCAGGAGTCATGGATTGAATGATGGATTCAATTTTGGAAAATGCTTTATCATCGATGTCAATATCTTTCAAGGCTTTACCTACTCCGGGGATCATGCCCATAAGTGATTTGAGATCTCCCATTTTTTTGATCTGTGACATCTGGCCGAGAAAGTCATTGAAATCAAAAGTATTCTTCTTGATTTTTTTCTCAATTCGTTTCGCTTCCTTTTCATCAAATTGCGCCTGCGCTTTTTCAACGAACGTCACAATGTCTCCCATGCCAAGGATTCGCTGTGCCATCCTGTCCGGGTAAAACATATCGATGGTATCCATCTTTTCGCCCTCACTGACAAATTTGATAGGTTTACCGACTATATATTTGATGGATAGAGCCGCTCCTCCCCTGGTGTCACCATCAAGTTTGGTCAGCACTACTCCATCATAATTGATGACATCATTAAAAGCAAGTGCAGTGTTGACTGCATCCTGCCCGGTCATGGCATCCACTACAAAAAGAGTTTCAGTCGGTATAACAGCTTCCTTGATCTCGCGAATCTCTTTCATCATGACATCATCGATCGCAGTGCGACCTGCTGTATCAATGATGACGACATCAAAACCATGTGCCTTGGCATGCTCAATGGCTTTAAGCGCAATGGTGGAAGGATCTTTCGAATCCGGCTCTTTATAAACTGGAATGCCAATTGAATCTCCCAATACGGTTAACTGATCTACAGCAGCCGGACGATATACATCGCAGGCAACGAGAAGAGGTTTGCTATTCCTTTTGGTTTTTAAATAATTGGCAAGCTTGGCTGAAAAAGTTGTCTTACCACTTCCCTGGAGACCAGCTATCAAGATGACACCCGGATTTCCTTTGATGTTGATCCCGGCAACTGTACCCCCCATGAGATCGATCATCTCATCCTGAACGATCTTGATCATCAACTCACCCGGCTTTACAGAATTCAGGACATTTTTAGTGCCCAATGCCTGGTCCTTGATTTTATCGGTGAATTCTTTCGCGATTTTATAATTGACATCTGCGGCTACGAGACTTCGCCTGATCTCTTTAATGGCTTCAGCAATATTGAGTTCAGTGAGTTTACCATCACCCCGAAGGGTTTTGAATGCGTTGTCGAGACTATCAGTCAGTGATTGAAACATAGCTTATTGTAGGTATTGTTTGATCAGAATTAAAATGCAAATATAAGGCAGAAGGATGAGGTGTCTGTTTACCCTCCGGTGTTCGTGGTTTCGGGAGCTTTCTGCTTTTTCTTTTTCTTATTCCATATTTCAGGGAAACTGTCGTATTCTCTGCGGTATGCCAGGCCGACGCCTATTTTATTTTTATGTCCTTCGACTGTGACATCATTCCTGTTGTAGGCCCTGATTTTCAGACGTCCATCAGGTGTTATCCGCCACTCAAAAGTTACATCCCCGCCAAAACCTTCGGCAAGATAGGTCGATCCGGTCACGTAGTTCCCTCCAACATTTACAGATAACCGGTCATTAAAAAATTCCAAAGGAAGACTTGCCCTGTATTCTGATGCATTTGGATCTTTGACTTCACCATTTTCAACCGTAGGTGGTGCTCCGGAAGTGATAGGCACATCGGCAGAAACTTCAAAATCGATACCCGACAGGAATTGACCTTGCGGAATCAGGTTGGATAACAAACCTCCAAGATAACTTGAGAGTGTTGTTGAAATAAGTTCACTCAATGTATTGTCAATACCTTTTGAAATGGTAGAAGTGTTGACTCCGGAAGTGGTTGGCAAAAACGACCTTGTAATGAGTAAACCCACCACCTGTTCCAACATTGCATTTTCATTTGCTTTAAGTGCCCTGATTTTACTGTCAGCGTAACCTTTGATTTCCCCGGTGAGTGTTGGGAAATTAATATCAAAAGCAATATTAGGATGTAATAGTGAGCCCGTGAGGATCATCGTCAGATCAACATCTGTTCGCTCATTTGCCTGGCTGACAAGACTGGGATTGTTGACAATATATTCTTCTATTAAAGGCTTAATAGCTGCTTTCAATCCTTTATAATTGGCCCTGATATTAATCTGTGCATCGTAAGGATCTCCATCCCAATGAATTTCACCTCCGGGCAATAATTCAAATTGTTTTCGGATAATTTTGAAATTGGTAAAGAGATAATTTCCTTCCGTGATTTTATAATTTCCATACATCGTCAGGTTTCCAGCTCTTGTCATGGACAATTGAAGATCACCTGTTCCGGTACCTCTGAGGACCTCACCTGTGTTTTCATCAAAAATAATTTCAACTTCAGCATCTTCTGTAATCGTCATATTCATCGTCAGGTTAATACCAGTCAATTTAAATTGATTAAGATGCGATGCGGGCAACATTCCATTCTGAAGAAAAACAACAAAGTCTTTATCCGAAGTTAAAGCTGAACCTGTCAAAGGAATATAAATATGCGTACCCTTGGCAGTCTTTAGTGTTACGTCCATGCTTGCGTTTGCAATTGTTCCGGAGAAAACCGCTATAACAGATCCGATCCCTTTACCATAAAAATTGGTATTCTCTTCAGATGTAACATTCAGTCCAATAATCCGATCCGATGTGATCGTAGCCTTCAGTCCGAAATTCTTAAAATTATGATGCGTCAAACCACCCTGAATAGTAGCTGAGTTTCCCTGGACATCGTATAACTTATCTCCGGATACGTCGATCATGGATTCGGTGATCTCGAATGGCTGATCATGGAATGAATATGATGTACCGAGATAATTCACAGTTGTACTTCCATTGTATACCCTTCCTTTTCCTCTCGGGGTCAACCTGTTGGTTTTGCCTTCAAGGTTAAGCGTGAAATCAACTGAACCTTCTGTATCATGTACATTTCCTCCAAGAAAAAATTCAATAAAATCCAAAGGAAATTGTGTGCCTGCAAATGCAAGCCTCAGGTAATTCTGACTTTCTTTTGGAATGGTATTTATTGGAGGTAGATACGCCCCGGTACCCGTCAGATATGTTTCGTGATCATTCATGTCCATAGCCACATCGATCTTCACAGAATCTTTCGGGTCCTTCATGGCGGCGTTGATGGTCCACTCTCCGTACCGATGATTGTTCACCGTCAAAGCAGGAATATGCAAAGACGTTTTAAGCTGAGTGATTTTATAAATATTATCGACTTGCACTTCAAGATGATAATCGCCGGAGAAATGAAATTTATCATTGACCCAAAGTGAATTGAGATAATTCATATCAAAGCCTGTAATGCTCGCGTAAATACCTTTGTTATCTATGTCGTTGACTTCAATCTTTCGTTCTCCTGAACTCAAATCAAAATTTTCCACATGGAACCAGCCTTTCTTAATCTGAACTAAATTGTTTAAGGGTAATGTCCAATTCCCTCCTAACAAATCAAGTTTGATGGGTGTGATATTAAAAGTCCACAACCCGTTTTCCGGGTCAGCCGCCAGCTCGATGTCTAATTTATGGATGATGTTGGCAATATCATCTGTCTTTATTCTCACTTTGACACTATCATCAGTGGCGTATCCGGAAACAAGTATGTCTTCAAAAAAGAGATTCTCCTTCAGGTCAGCTGCTGTAACGTTCATATCCAATTCTGCTCTTCCTTTTTTCTCACTGAAATTGAATGTAGAAGCATAAACGTTTATCCCGGCATAATGCAATTCAGGTAATTCTACATACCCACTTGATTCTTTGTTTTGAAGATTAATTGTGCCATTCGTATAAGTTTTCTTAATGACGAGGCCTTTCAATCCTGCCAGATCAAGCCAATTACGACTGTCTTTGATGTGGATATCCCACGACAATCTCTGGTTAAATGGAGAATCAGTTATTTTATCAGGAGCATCAATAGCGCTTGGATATTGTTCATGCAAATATTGATGCAGTTGATTAGACAAAGTTCGGGGATCAAATACACCGCTCAATGTCCCTGATGCAACATCTGAGTTAAACTTATAAAACCTGTCGTGTGAGACGGAGTCTATAAGGGCTATAAGCGAAAGACTGTCGATGAAGAATTTAGTATCTTTTATGGTTGCATTTATTTTTTCTCCTTTCAAATGTCCCTGGAATTGATCAATATTCCCTGCATCAAGATTGACATCAAATGTTCCACTGATGGAAACAGGAAGATCGCCCAAACCCAGTTTATATAACCTGACACTATCAATGCGGGTTACAAAATTCAGTTTTGGTCTTTCACCTTTGAAGTCAACAAATCCATCAAAATGCATGGCTACGTTCGGATCATTGATGTCCAGTGTCCCGTTAAATAATTTTCTGCTGATCTGTCCATCCAGTCGGGCGTTCTGATAGGTATAACCTTTGTAAGTGAAGGAAGACATCTGTGCTGTTAAATCGGCAGTGAGCGTTTCAGAAGTCAGGCCAGTGCCCTGTATCACGCGACCGGTCATGGATACCCGACCGATATCAGGTTGATTGAGCAAGGTCCCGATATCAAAATTATCAAGGCTGATAGCACCGGAATATTTTCCCTGGTCAAGACCATTCAGAATATCGAGACTCATATTCAATGTCATTCCTCCTAAACCGGTATTGAACTGGCCGTAAGCCACAAAGTCATTTGGATATCCGTCAAATTTTCCTGTAAAATTGATTTTCCCTAGTTTATCCATGATCGGGGGAATCTTCATTTTTGGAAAGAGTGATTGTAGACTGGCTGAACTAAATTGCGAATGATCAAGATTAAGATTGAGAAGTTGTGAACCAGCGATGGAAAGATCATGAGATCGAAAATTACCGCTTAAACTGATGCCGCCAATTGAGGCATTGATGTTACTTATTTTTAAACTGTTTATATTTCCTTCAACATTACCCTGCAGAATAATTTCTTTCCCGGCATTATCTGCGAAGAAATTTAATTTTCTTAAAGAAGGCACTGCTGACAGCAAATCATTGATGCGCAATCGTATATCCGCAGCAGGAATTTTCAGATAAACCGAATCAGCAAAAGATTTAAAGTCACTGTATCCGGAATACTTCATTTCGAATGAATTCTTAATCTGGCTATCCGGAGTTTTAACGACCAGATCTTGCAGGCTGATTCCGTTCGATGAAATATCGGCATCTGATGTTGAAAAAGTTTCAAGCTCCAATCCATTTGCCTGGGAAATATGCATATCGATATTTTTCCCTTTTACATGATCTCCTCTGACCTTCAGAGAATCCATTGAAATATCTACATCTGTCAACGCGAGATGTGCATAATCAATGGACTTGTTTTGTGAAGTGTCGCGTTGTTTATTTTCATTGTCGATAAATATTTTCCCATTTGACCATTTAATGGCATCTGCGTCAATCTTCCATGGTACTGATGGATGAGCTGATGATTTAATAACATCCTTGACGGGTTTTGAAGTGATATAAAAGACAGGTTCATCAAAATCCAAATCTCCGATGTCGATGAATTTATGGGTGATATCCAAGGTGTCGAGCTCTACATCAGCCCGCTTGAAATACATGTTGATTGAGGATCCAATGGTCTGGTCATCTACTTTTACTGTCAAATTGGAAGCACTGACATTGTCAAGGTTAAGTCCAAATGGTGCCTTTGTAGTATCTCGAGGTGGAAGCAATCTCAATAGAGCCAGGTCAAGATTGGTCAGGGTATCTCCAGTATTTTTTTGAATTCGCAGTAAGCCATCCTTAAAAGTGACTTGATTGATGGTGAGCTTATTTGAAAAAAGACCCCAAAGATTTTGAAAATCAACCTGCAGATCTGCTACGTTGATCATTGTATCAGTTGGATGATCAGGTGAACCGATATACACATTGCTCAAAGTGAGGTCAGATAAAGGACTTAAACTAAATCCTCCAATGGTCACGCGGGTATTCAAACTTTGAGAAATGGATTTGGTGATTTTTCCAATTCCCCACATTTGAATAAAGGGTAGCTGGATCAACAATAAAAGAGCAAAGAATAGAGAAAAGAGAATCAGGAAAAATCTTCCGAACCAGAAGACTATACCTCTTCGCTTTTTCACTTCTTGTTCCTTTGACTCTTTGTTGTCGTTATCCATTGAATCCATCTATAACGTCGGATGTGTTGATCTGATCATGCGGGAGTATCTATTTATAAACTATTGTATTAATGGATTTTATCCCCCTGAAGTTTATTAAAAACTGCAATCGCATCCATTGCAGGCCGGATATCATGAACCCTGAGGATCGAAGCTCCATTTTGAAGTGCTGCCATATGCAAGGCCGTAGTGGCATTTAATGTCTCTTCAATGGGTCTGTCGATTGTCTGACTCAAAGTGGATTTACGGCTCAATCCTATCATAACAGGGCAATCCAGGAACCTGAATACGCTGAGATGATTGATGAGGTCATAATTCTGCTCCATTGTTTTAGCAAATCCAAAACCAGGGTCAATGACAATATCCCTGATATTCCTTTGATGTAATGTTCTCAATTTATTAACAAAATACTTTATAATGTCACTTATCAGGTCACGGTACTCAGTAAGCGCTTGCATTTGTGATGGATTGCCTCTCATATGCATGAGGACATAAGCCACCTGGTGAGCAGATAACACATCAATCATGCCCTTATCAAGTTCTCCTCCGGAAATATCATTGATCATTGTTGCGCCTGCATATAAGGCCTTTTTAGCAACTGTGGCTCGATAGGTATCCACTGAGATAATGGCATCGGGAAATGAAGCCTTTAGTGTTTCAATGGCAGGTACCACACGGTCAATTTCTTCGTTTAAATCTATTTCAACAGCTCCGGGTCTTGACGACATTCCTCCTATATCGAGAATGGCAGCACCATCTTCGAGCATCTGACCGGCTATCTCAACGATCTGATCTGAACTTTTTTTGATCCTGCTCGGTGTATAGAATGAGTCAGGGGTGATGTTGAGAATGCCCATCACTATTGGGGATGAGATATCAATTAACCTTGTGCCGCATCTTAACGTATGTGAAAAATTTTTCATTAACATTTTCTTAGGTGCTCATTTTTAATCAATTAATATAACTTGCGACAAAATTAATCCATTGGCCAAGACGAAATTCACCCGCTACGCCGTATCCATGTTGTTGATTTTACTCACTGCTTTTGCCGTGGATATGATGAAGAGCGTGAATTCCCTGTCCTCAGGGACCAATCAGTCGGCATGTCAAATCGATGATTGCAAACAATATTTCCATTGGGATCTTGGCCTGGTTGGTATCCAAAAATTAAAGATTCAACCTAATGATATGCTCAGCCAGTTGTTGTCGAACAGGGGCGTTGAATATTTCAAAATAAACCAGCTCATTGAAGCTGCCAAATCCATTTTCCCATTCAAGTCAATCCGTGCAGGTAAAGATATCACTATCGTAAGTGATCTTGTAGATTCAAGTGTTCAGGCAGTTGTCTATGAACCTGATGCATATCGCAGAATCCTCTTTCATCTTGATGACAGTATTCGCGTTGAAGTGGTCAACAGACCGGTTGAAATCAAAACGGAGACTGCAGGTGGAGTGATTGATCAATCTCTTTGGGAAAGCATGAATGAACAAGGCTTGCCATTGGAGCTCATTGCTGCTATGGAAGATGCATTGGGATGGTCAGTTGACTTTTATCACATTCAACATGGAGATACGTATCAATTGATCTATGAGCGAAAATATGTTGAAGGACAACCTTTAGGAATTCAGCGACTTGTTGGTGCGCGATATACTTCCGGAAATACAACTTTCAATTCTATTCTTTACAAAGGAAATGATTATGAAGGTTATTTTGATCTTGAAGGAAGGCCGATGAAGAAAGCATTTTTGAAAGCACCTGTTGAATATGCAAGGATATCAAGTGGTTTTAATCTCAATCGTTTTCATCCAATACTTCACATCAACAAAGCTCATCTTGGCACTGATTATGCAGCGCCATGTGGCACTCCGATTCGTGCAGTTGCCGATGGAAGGATCACTGCTGCATCTTACACGTCAGGTAATGGCAACTTTGTCAAAATCAAGCATGATAAGACTTACGATACACAGTATCTTCATATGTCACGATTCGGTGAGGGAATTCATCCGGGAGTGATGGTGAAGCAAGGCCAGACGATTGGATATATCGGACAGACAGGTCTCGCTACGGGATGTCATGTATGTTTCCGTTTTTGGAAAAATGGAAAGCAGGTTGATCCCCAAAAAGAGAAAATGCCACCACCTCAAGTAATGGATGCGAATCAATTGCCTAACTACCTGGAATACAGCAAGGGAGTTAAGGAATTACTGGATGGTGTGATCATTAGGACTCCTGGTATGCAGCAGGATAAGGTTACAGGACCTGCTTTAAGTTATTCGAAGTCATAGGTAAAATTGGTCTAAGGTTGTTGGTCTTGCTCACCTTCGTTTCTTGTTAGCACATTCGAAACTACGGCGAGTAAAAGCTGCCGGTTTGGTATTTGGGCACTGCTCATTGGCTCTAAATCCCTTCTTAATTCTTAATTCGTTGCTCATTATTCGTTATTCTTAGGGGGCCTTGGCGTCCGGTCAATTAGCCTATGAGGACGCAGTCCTCAAAAAAAGAATTGTTGAGCGTAGGCTGTGCCGAAGGCCTGTGCTGAGCGAAGTCGAAGTATCGAGCGTTGGCAAACTCCGTTTTGCGTGATAAGTCTTTCAATTCGCAAATCTGAAATTTGCTAACACACCGACGTGGGCTCAGCCTACGCCGAACAAAATAACAGGCTCCTTAATTTCAAGAGTAAAATTTCAAATGCCCCATCGGGGCTAAAGGTAGGTAACATCAGGAACCGTAAATCGTATCTCGTGCCGTAGGTACGAAACAAAAATCTGTGTGCAATTGAAATCAGATTCTGCAGGAGTAGGATATCATTGGTGTGAGTTATTACCTGGATTTCCCCCGGCACTTTTGCAAAGTGCCGTCCCCGATTTGCCGGGCAAACCGGGGTAACAGATTGGTCTAAGGTTGTTGGTTGTTGGAAAGTGGACAAGTCGTTAGTCGGAAGTTGTTGGGAAATGAAAAATGGTCTTGGGTAAAATTTTAAATGCCCCATCGGGGCTAAAGGTTGGTAACATCAGGAATCGAAAATCATATCTCGTGCCGTAGGTACGAAACAAAAATCTGTGTGTAATTGAAATCAGATTCTGCAGGAGTAGGATATCATTGGTGTGAGTTATTACCTGGATTTCCCCCCGGCACTTTTGCAAAGCACCGTCCCCAGTTTGCCGGGCAAACCGGGGTAACAGATTGGTCTAAGGTTGTTGGTCTTGACTCTCCTTCGTTTCTTGTTAGCACGTTCGAAACTTCGGCGAGTGAAAGCAGCCGGTTTAGTCTTTAGGTTATAGTCATTGGTAAAATTAAAAATGCCCCATCGGGGCTAAAGGTTGGTAACATCAGGAATCGAAAATCTTATCTCGTGCCGTAGGTACGAAACAAAAATCTGTGTTTAATTGAAAATCTGATCACGTAGGGTATGATATCACTCGTAGTGAGTTATTACCTGGATTTCCCCCGGCACTTTTGCAAAGTGCCGTCCCCGATTTGCCGGGCAAACCGGGGTAACAGATTGGTCTAAAGTTGTTGGTCTTGGCAGCCGGTTTAGTCTTTGGGTTATAGGTTTTAGGAAAATCAGATCCTGAAAGGATCAAATGTCATTGGCCGTGGGTGCAACCCACGGATAAATGTTACGCACGATTTCGCAACCCTGAAGGGGTTGAATAAAAATCTGTGTCAAATGAAAACCCAGATAGTGGAATTATTTTTTACCTGCAGTCCGGAGACTGCTTGTGATGGATTCAAACTTTGATGGAGAGACGAGGATATTGATTCGAAGTTGAAAACTTCGAATAGCGATTACATTGTGTAATCATTTTTACCTGCAGCCTGGAGGCTGCTCATGAAGTTTGTTATTTGAATCAGATTTTTGTTTCGAGCCTACGGCCCGAGAGATGTTTATTTGTTCATGATGTTACCAACCTCTAGCCCCGATGGGGCAATTCAAACCAATACTCTCTATGCTCTCACTTTCTCACTCCTCTCACGCCTTTCACTCCTCTCACTTCTCTCACTTCTCTCACATTCTCCTTGGGGCTAGTCTTGTGCTTTATCCAACGTAAATCCAAACGTCGATCCTTTCCCCGGAGTACTCCTTACATTGACTGTCTGATTATGCGCTTCAATGATGTGCTTGACAATCGATAATCCTAATCCCGATCCGCCAGATTCACGGCTGCGGCTTTTATCGACGCGATAAAAACGATCGAAAAGATGATTGAGATGTTTTTCTTCAATGCCTAATCCATTATCTGATATCTCTACCAGGATCTGGCGATCCATGACATAGAAACTGACTTTCGTGGTGCCATTTTCATTTCCATATTTGATCGAATTGAGAATAAGATTGGTCAATACCTGGCGAATACCTTCCCTGTCAGCCGAAACAGTAAAAGGCTTGTCAGCTCCTTCTTTAAAAGCGAGTGTGACATTTCGCTGATGCGCATTGACTTCAAGATCATTGAAGACTTCACGTACCAAAGCTTTAATATCGAACTTCTGAATATCAAGGATCAGGTCTTCGGATTCAAGCTTGCTGATCTCTTCCAGGTCCTGCACGATCGTCAACAACCTTTCTACATTTGAAGCAGCACGCTCGAGATAACGCATATTGACATTCTCATCATAGACGCCACCATCGATCAACGTATAGATATAACCTTGTATCGAAAATATCGGTGTCTTCAATTCATGAGATACATTTCCAATAAACCGCTTTCGATAAGCTTCCAATGTTTTCAGTGTTTCAATTTCATTCTGCTGCGTTTCTGCCCATTGTTGCACTTCCTGTTCTACACCGTCGAGGAGAGGATCATCACTTTTTTTCACCGCTCTTTTGTCAGGCACAGAAGTCTTGGCTTTCCTGATGATTTTATACATGAGCTTAATCCGGCGATAGACAAACCTGTCAAGGATAAACTGGAAGGCAAAAAATGAAAACACCGCAATGGCCATGATGATAAATATGCCGCGTTCCCAGTTAAAATCAACATCCATGACTTTAGTCCCGAACCACAGCGCTATAGTGGTAAACACGGTAATAGCCAAAGCACCATACATGGACATCGATCGGAGGCTGATATTTTTAAAAACTGGTAACACAGATAATTTATTTTTTTTCAAAGGCAACCTCAAGGGTTGCCAGTACTTTTCATTTTAGTATTAAACATAGGCGACCGCAAGGGTCGCCAGTACTTTTTATTCTTCTTTGTACTGGCAGGGCTTGCCCCTGCCTCACTTAATTACTAACAATCCGTAAACTTTGCAATAAGGATCGCCAGTACTTTTCATTTTAGTATTAAACATAGGCGACCGCAAGGGTCGCCAGTACTTTTTACTTTATTCTTTTTTGTACTGGCAGGGCTTGCCCCTGCCTCACCTAATTACTAACAATCCGTAAACTTTGCAATAAGGATCGCCAGTACTTTTCATTTTAGTATTAAACATAGGCGACCGCAAGGGTCGCCAGTACTTTTTACTTTATTCTTTTTTGTACTGGCAGGGCTTGCCCCTGCCTCACTTAATTACTAACAATCCGTAAACTTTGCAATAAGGATCGCCAGTACTTTTCATTTTAGTATTAAACATAGGCGACCGCAAGGGTCGCCAGTACTTTTTACTTTATTCTTTTTTGTACTGGCAGGGCTTGCCCCTGCCTCACCTTTATACCTCAAACCCAACAACCAGTCCAACTTCCAACAACCAACAACTTATACCCTTTTCTGTATTGCCAAGGCTCACCCCTGCCTCACTTAATTACCTCCAACCTGTCAACTTTCCATCAATCAATAACTCTTTAGTTGTTAGTTGTTAGTTGTTAGCTTTACGTTTTTAGCTTTACGTTTTAAGCTGCCCATCACTGTATCGAATCCGCCATCATTTTGACGCGATTGATGACTTTCTTCAATTTTTCCGGATCCGATTGGAGCTTATTCACCTCGCCTTTGATTTCATCTTTTGATAAGTGATAGATGGTTTCAAGTTTATCATAAAACATCTCCCTGATTGAATCTTGTTGTATAGGGTTGACATCTGTCAATGTGACTTCGGCCAACTGAAGATCGAGCATGAGATGTGCCATTCTTTCATCTGAAAGTTTATAAATCTTTTGTGATGATCGATGACATCCTATGAAAATCAATACCAGCATCAGTGAGACGACTTCTTTTATCCTCATTCTGCAAATTGTTTCGGATAATGAAAACCGATAAATCCTGCATGTTCCGGTTTGAATTTTTTCCAACTCGTGGTGATGATCTGCACATGAACAACTCCGCATGTCGGAACATTATCAATATGAACCCCGGAAATATGATTTGCTATCCATGTAAAAGTGGGATTGTGCCCGAAAACGTAAATAAAAGAAGCAGAATCAGGAGCTGAACGAATCACTTCATATACTTCCTCCGGAGTTGCATCATACAATTCCTCACGGACAAGGAATTTAGATTTATCTAACTTAAATTCCTTACGGAAATATTCTGCAGTGGTTTGAGCTCTTTTAGCATTTGAAGTGATGATCAGATCCGGAACCAATCCTAAATCATCCATTTTCTTAGCCATCATCGGAGCATCCTTGAGCCCCCTGGAGTCCAATTACGGTCGATATCACTCATCCCGGGTTGATCCCAACTCGATTTGGCATGCCGGACGAAACAAACATCTTTTACTTCCATATGACTGCTTTACCTTAGCAAATTTATGTCTAACCAAGGGGATAAAACGATTAAATATATCCATAGTGCGGATTAGTCATCAGACGACTCCCCCGCAAAGAGACAAAATCGCCTGATGACCGTATGAAAGTACTGCTTTCGGAAATTGAAAATAATGTGACTTCCCATGCCCTTGAAGAAGCGCAGGAACTGGTCAATGCTACCCAGGAATATGATATCAACCAGGTCGAAGAAGGCTATTATCACTGCATTTCCAGGCAACCGGATTATCACGTTGAAATCACTTTTAACCATGACGGCCTGGCTGTCCCGAAATGCCATTGTACGGCTTTTAAAAGATCGAAGGAATGCAAGCACGCCATCGCTGCTCTTTTGTTGCTTCGCGAGCACATACAACGCAGTAACAGGTCACGGAAAAAATCAAAGCAGGAACAGCATGTCATGGATGAAGTGCTGCGTAAACTTAATGTAACTCAATTAAGAAAATTTATTTCATCCTACGCCACATCCCATACCACCTTCAGAGCAGAAGTACTTTCTCACTACCTGCATCTCATCCGGTATCCGGATTATCACAGTCTATTTATGGACATCGCTCCTTTAGATAAATATGGGCAAGTAAGATTAAACAGGAACAGCATCAAAACAGTACGCGGTGTGAGTTCTACATTACTCAAACAGGCTCAGCAATTATTAAAGGATCATGCACTATCAGAAACGCTAAGGATTCTTGAAGCCGTCATTCTGCACTTACATCGTTTATGGGTCAGGGTACCGCAATTCCAGGACCAACTGGTGATCGAACTGCGCATGGCTTATAAAATATTTGAAGGCCTTTGCTCACAACATATGGCTCCGAGGCTTCAATTGCGGGCGATAAATCTCGCTTTGGAAATTTGTAATAGAGAAACTTATTCATTTCCATCGGGACTAAAGCCATTGATCGCTATCACCGAACCATTTCTACTGGAAGAGAAAACCAGGAAATCTGCTTTTTTGCTCACAGAAAAAAAAGTTCAACCAGGAAATGCCCAGCAAATTCAATGGGCGGGTTTGTTGTATCGTTGGATAAGGCTTTGGTCTTTTAAAATTTCTAATGCCCCCTTGCGTCATCAGCTTGAAAAACTTTTGCCGGCCATTATTCTTGAAAACAGCCAGCAAGGGCGTCATGAAGATGTTCTGTATCTTGTCAACAAGCTAAAGCCTGAGGCATATACTGATGCAGTCAATAGATCAGCATTGCAGGCCGGGCTTAAGTCGGCGAGAATAATGCAGGACAATGAAGTCATCGTCAGCTTAGCTTACAAACTTTCTTTGAGTCATCTGGATATCGATGCATGGAATTTGCTTTTTGAAAAAGATCAACCAAAGGCAAAACGAATCCTCAATATCCTTGAAGATATGTATCAACCGGGATCAGATAATGCAGCAGATGAATTGTTACTCAATGGATGGACAATGAACGGTCAGGGTCCTTCGATCATCAAGAGATTGAAAGAGATGGACCAATTGGAAAAGCTGGTGGATTTTGATTTTATTTTAAAAGAGAAATATAGAAACGAACTTGAAAATGCTTATGCAGAACATATTATCGCTATCCGTGAGGCCTACGGAGGACTTATGGCCAGGCAGAAACTGAATAATATCTTTGGTCACCTGAAGGCAATTGATTTATTTCAATCCGTGGCAACGAAAATAAAAGGAATGGAAACAGAGAAAAAGACCGTACCAACACTTGTCAAGACTGGCATTAAAGGATTTGTATTTGATTTAGATGGCGTGATCGTGGATACGGCAGTACATCATTTTCAGTCATGGAAAAAAATCATGAAAGAATTGGGTGTCGACATCAAGGATAGTGATGACGAACATACAAGAGGTGCAGGCAGAATGGAATCCCTGGATTACCTGTTAGATAAATACAACCTGCATCTAAATGAACAGGAAAAACTTTATTGGGCTGCGCGTAAAAATGATATCTATGTCGACGCCATCAATGGAATCACTCCTCATGATCTGTTACCCGGCTCGCTTCAATTTCTTGAAGATTCAAAAGAATTAGGTTTATTATTAGCATTAGGTTCAGCGAGTAAAAATGCAAGACCTGTCATCAAAAAACTTGGCGTAGAAGAATATTTTGATGCGATACTGGATGGCAATTCAGCCACTGAATCCAAACCGAATCCGGAAATATTTATAAAAGCATCCAAGGCCTTGGGTTTGGATCCGTCTGAAGTCGTTGTATTTGAAGATGCCATCAAAGGTGTTCAGGCTGCATTATCCGCAGGTTGCTTTGCGGTCGGAATAGGAGATCCCTTAACTTTGTCTGCTGCACAAGTAGTCATCAGCGGGTTAGATCAATCAAGTCCTTCCACTATTATTGAAAAACTGACATGAAAAATTTTATCAAACATCATCCCTGGCATATCATCGAGGACGAATTCCACCACGATTACCACCAGATCAGTGAAAGTATTTTCAGCCTCGGCAATGGTCGCATGGGCACACGTGGAAATTTTGAAGAAGATTATAGCGGGGAGACTTTGCGCGGATCTTATTTCGCAGGTGTTTATTATCCGGATCTCACTCGCGTAGGTTGGTGGAAAAATGGTTATCCTGAATATTTTGCAAAAGTTCTCAATAGTGTCAATTGGATTGGTATACGGATTCAAATCGATGATGTTCCATTAGATCTTGCTAAAACTTCAGTCAAACATTTTCAGCGAGTCCTGGATATGGAAAATGGACTCCTCGTCCGGACATTTGATGTGGAAACAACTTCAGGAGGATCACTGAATTTTAATTTTGAACGCTTTTGTAGTATGGCTGATCCTGATACTGGAGTGATTCAGGATTAAAATAAAATCAAATGGATTCTGGGGCAATATTAATATTGAGCCCTATCTCGATTTTGATGTCTACAATAAAGACTCCAATTATGGGGATCAATTCTGGACCAGGCTTGCGGAACATCAGGATGAAACTGTTTCAATGGTTTCTGCCAAGACGAAGAAAACTGGTTTCACGGTCACGTCTTTGATGCATACGAGTCTTGAAAAAAACGGCAACCTCGTCAGTCGAACATCATCTTCCAATGCACCAATGAAGGCTAGTCATGTTTACAATCTAAATCTACAGGCCAGTGACGAAGTCATCATCATCAAATATGTTGTCAACGAAAGCAGTTTATATGTCAAACCCGACGAGCAATTTGAAGAAGGACAAAAGAAATCGGAGAAACTAGAACTTAATGGTTACGCTGTATTGAAAGCAGCACATATCAAGGCCTGGAAAAAAATATGGGACGGTGCAGATGTGAAGATTGAAGGTGATGTGGCTGCTCAACAAGGAATTCGATTTTGCATTTTTCAACTTTGGCAAACGTATACCGGTGATGATGAAAGATTAAATATTGGTCCGAAAGGATTTACGGAGAAAAATATGGAGGCAGCACGTATTGGGATACAGAAGCTTATTGCATCCCGTTTTATTTAAGCAGTTCTGATTCTCATGTTGCCAGGAATTTATTGGTGTACCGGTATCTCCATTTGCCCAAAGCAATCGAGAATGCAGAGAAACTTGGTTTTACAAAAGGTGCAGCATTATATCCAATGGTGACCATCAATGGTGAGGAATGTCACAATGAATGGGAAATCACCTTTGAAGAAATTCACCGCAATGGTGCGATAGTTTATGCCATCAATGATTACATCCGGTATACCGGTGACAAGAGCTACATGATGGAAGGTGGACTGGAAGTGATTATTGGCGTAGCAAGATTTTGGGCACAACGGGCTAATTATTCTGCGGATAAAAAAGCATGGGTCATCCTTGGAGTCACGGGCCCGAATGAATATGAAAATAATGTCAACAATAACTGGTATACCAATTTTATAGCCTGCTGGTGCCTGCAATATGCCATCGATCAGATTAACTGGGTCAAAGGAAAAGATGAAGATCAATGGAATCGGATTGAAAAAACTGTAAAATTCGATGATGGAGAGATTGCCACATTGGTCGGAGGTGGCTAAAGGCATGTATTTCCCTTGGGATGAAGAGCGACAGATATTTCTTCAGCAGGATGGATTTCTGGATAAAGAATTAATGTCCGCCAGTCAACTGCCGCAGACTGAACGTCCAATCAATCAAAAATGGTCATGGGACCGCATTCTCAGATCTTGTTTTATCAAACAAGCTGATGTTCTCCAGGGAATGTATTTTTTTGAAGATCAATTTGATCAGGATACGCTTCAAAAGCATTTTGATTTTTATGAACCGATGACTGTTCATGAATCTTCTTTGTCTCCATGTGTGCATGCCATCCTTGCTGCCCGCCTCGGTAAAATGGACAAAGCTGTAGAATTATATCTGCGCACTTCCAGGCTTGACCTGGATGATTATAATAATGATACCCAGGACGGCCTGCATATCACCAGCATGGCAGGATCATGGATGTCTGTGGTCAGAGGATTTGCAGGGATGAGGGTCAGGGCCAGCAAACTGATGCTATCTCCGGTGCTTCCGAAGGGATGGTCTGGTCTGCAATTTAAGATAAGGTTCAGGGGCCGGGTTTTGCTTGTGGATATTACACAACAGGGCTGCAATGTGACCAGGATAGCCGGTGATCCGTTGGATATTATCGTCCAGCAGGAACAACAGCACGTCTAATGGCGTTTTGTTCGTACTTTTAGAGCTGTTATATTCCGTTTAATATCCTTGTCTATGATAAGAGTAATGATAGCTGATGACCACAACATGTTTGTTGAAGGGATAGAGTCAATTCTGGACGGAATCGATAATATCCAGGTTGTGGCGAAATGTTATACAGGTCCGGAGGTATTTGAAAAAATAGCTCATACCCCGGTCGATGTCATTTTACTGGATATTAATCTTCCGGGAATGAATGGACTCGAGGTTTGTCAAAAGCTGAGTAAAGAATATCCTGATGTCAAAGTATTGGCGCTCTCCATGCACAATGAAGAGAGTTTTGTCACTGAAATATTGAAATACGGTGCGCAGGGTTATATTTTAAAAAATACGGATAAAAAAGAACTCATCTCTGCGATAGAGATGGTCAACAGCGGGCAATCTTATTTTAGTGAAGAGGTCACGGAGACCATCATGAAAAGCCTGGTCAATCAACGGACAGGAAATAAGAAACATTCTATGATCACGCCTAAAATTTCCAGGCGTGAAAAAGATGTACTTGAATTGATCGTCAAAGAACATACCACCCAGGAAATCGCCGATACGCTGTTTATCAGCCTCAAGACAGTGGAATCACATCGCCGCAGTTTGCTGACAAAATTAGGTGTGAGAAATACGGCTGGTCTTGTGAGAGTAGCTATTGAAAATCAATTGATGAAACCGGCTTAAGCGTAAATATATATTTCAAAATCCTATTTAAGAAAAATAAAAGCATAATATAGTAGGTAACCCAAAAAATTGAATTTTCTCTACCCCTGTTCTTCATCTATTCTTTCATCAATATCCAATGTTTATCCCAGGGTATGAGCATATCTATTAAACGACATTTGTTCTATTTGACCACGGCAATGGTGGTCCTTATTTTTCTTCTGTATCCATCCGGTATCAGTGCACAACCTGAGATTAATGATCAGATGACTAACGCAGAGTTATACCGTCAGATCGCCCAGCTCGAACAAATCGGTGAATTCCGGACTGCAGCTGAAGCTTATTGCATGATTGCAGAAAGAGACCTCTCAGAAATTGACAATCTTGACAGGGCCATTAAAAATTACATCGAAGCACAAAAATTATTTGAAAAAGCAGGTGATTCTGTGCGCATGTACCAGACCATCACAGATCTCGGCAGATTATATAGCGGCAGTGAATATTATCTTGAAGCTATTGCCATGTTTGAACGCGTCAAATCATATGCAGATCGCACGCTTGATACTTTATTACAGGCTCGTATGTTACAACAGATCGGCGAAATCTACATTGCGCGAAACCAGGTCACTGAAGCGACACATTATCTTGAAAAAGCAAGCAAGCTCAACCTGCAGATCCAGGACACTTTATTGTCAGTGATCAACCAATTGACGATTACAGCACTGACAGGCCATAAGAAATTGTTCAGCGATCAGCCGGACTCCATGCAACTTGAGCTTTCTAAATTTGATAGTATACGATATGAATCTTTTCTTCCCTCGATCCACCTGCACGTAGGCATGTATAATGTGCATGCGAAGAAATACAAACTGGCCGAATATTATTTTCGGCAAGGACTAAGGTTAAGTGGTCATGACACCTTTGTCAAGCGGGAACTTTACCGCAATCTTTCGGAATGTTATGAAAAAATGAAAGATTATCCTGCAGCTATCGCCGTGATGAAAACGTACAATCTATTTATTGATAGCTTGAATGATGCGAATAAATCAACCACAATAGAGCAGATCATACTTAAAAATGAAAACCTGGTCCGTCAAACAACATTGACAGAAATGACCAAGGACAGGAATATCACTTTACTCAAATCCCGGATTCAAAAAGTGGTGAGTAATTCCCTCCTTGTAGGGGTTGTCATCATGCTGATTGTTTCTTACATCATTATCCGTAGTTATCAACAGCGTCTCGATGCCAATCAAATCATCACCAAACAAAAAGAAGAACTTACGCAGCGAAAAATCAATGAGCTGGAAAGTAATCTTAAGATTGAGACGATGAGTTCGATGTTGCAAGGCCAGGAAGTAGAAAGGGAACGGATAGCCAGGGATCTGCATGATTCCCTGGGTGGACTTCTTTCAACAGTCAAACTTCATTTTGATGCTATCCAGGCCAAGAATCCGGATATCATCAATCATAAGGAATATAATAAAGCTTACACCTTATTAGATGAAGCTTGTGCAGAGGTAAGAACGATTTCCAACAATATGCAACCCGGAGCATTGCTGAAAATGGGCATTGTTCCTGCCATCAAAGATCTTGTCAACCGTATTGAATCTGAAGAAACGCCGCACATTGAATTCATTCATTACGGTTCACTGAATGATCTGCCTTTGGGAATCATTCTTCACATATATCGCATCGTGCAGGAATTGCTTTACAATTGTATCAAGCACGCACATGCAAAGGAAGTATTGATCCAGCTGATCCGGAATGAAGAGGACCTCGAAATCATGGTGGAAGATGATGGCAAAGGTTATGACCCTGCCGATGTTAAAAAAGGCATGGGAACAGAAAATGTTTCTGCGAGGGTAAACTTTTTAAAAGGTGAAATATCTGTCTACAGTGTTATTGGGACGGGTACCACAACTACCATTACGATTCCTTTTACAAATGAAATGGCGGAGGGAGAAGCTTTTACGAATATTGATCCTGAGATGTTTTAAGCCAGCACGCATCCTATTTGTTTAATTGTATCCTCTTTTTTTGCCACGAATTACACTAATTAACACTAATTATTTTCGATTTACGATTTACGCTATATTTTCATTCCTCCTTCGAATACCGAAGCATTGGCGAACGCATTTGCCTATTCCGCTTTTTCTTCCCCGTAAATTTTTTAAGAAAATTCACTCCCCAATTTTTCGTAATTGCGAAAAACCGGGGTCAAAAAGCTTTTTAGATTCAAGCCATTCCAACTTTTCTGCCTATTCTGCCTATTCTGCCGCTTCTGCCTTTTCTGCCCTTTGCTCTCTGCTCGATGCCCTATGCTCATACGCCCGAATAACTGTATTTTGTCGGCTAGAAAAAGAAATTAATCATGCTTCACAATATTTCTCCGATTGATGGCCGATATGCTGAGAAAACTTCAGTGCTGCGTGATTATTTTTCAGAAGCGGCTCTCATGCAATACAGGGTTAGTGTTGAAATTGAATACCTGGTAGCGCTGGTTGAGACCGGCATCGTTCCAAATCGTAAACTAAGTCCTCAGGACAAAACGAATCTTAAAAACATTGCAACATCTTTCAACGATGAAGATGCAGCGTCCATTAAAAAAACAGAAAGTAAAATCAATCACGACGTCAAAGCGATTGAATATTTCATCAAAGAAAAATTACCATCGATCCACCTGGATGATCTGCGGGAATGGGTTCATTTCGGACTTACTTCACAGGATGTCAATAATAGTGCTTTCCCTTTGATGATCAGAAATGCGTACAGGGAAAAATTAATTCCACAAATAAAATCTGTTCGACAGGCCATTTTTGAATTTGCTTCTTCCACCAAAGAGATCCCGATGTTGGCTTACACGCATGGGCAACCAGCGTCACCAACACTGCTCGGAAAGGAAATAATGGTTTTTGTTGAGCGATTAGACAACCAGATTCATCAGTTAGAGTCAGTTGAACTCAGTGTGAAATTCGGTGGTGCTACCGGAAATTTCAATGCACATGTTGCTGCTTTTCCAAAAATCAACTGGAATGAATGGGCAGATGAATTCACCAAAAAATATCTCCATATCAGCCGATATAGGTACACCACCCAAATCGAGCATTATGATCAGATAGCCTCATTGTGTCATGCGAACATGCGCATCAACACGATATTGATTGATTTCTGCCGTGATATCTGGAGCTACATTTCTATGAACTACCTGACACAAAAAGTAAACCAGGATGAAGTAGGTTCATCTGCTATGCCCCACAAAGTGAATCCAATCGATTTTGAAAATGCGGAAGGAAATTTAGGATATGCCAATGCCATTTTTGGTCATTTAGCAGATAAATTACCTATCAGTCGATTGCAAAGAGATCTTACCGATAGTACAGTACTCCGAAACATTGGTGTGCCAGTTGCGCATACCTTTCTTGCATTACAATCCATTGAGAAAGGTCTCGGAAAAATATCTGCAAATGAAATTCGCACTCAACAAGACCTTGATGACAACTGGACTGTACTCGCAGAAGCTATTCAGACTATTCTTCGTCGCGAAGGTGTATCGAATCCATACGAATTGCTGAAAGATTTAACGCGGGGAAAAGAAAAATTGACAAAAGAAAAACTGCATCAATTCATTCAGGGACTTAATGTCAATGAAAAAGTAAAAGAGGAATTGAGGAAGTTGACTCCAGCAGGGTATACGGGGATGAGATTTCAACCTTAGAAACTTCTAAGTCACTGAATTTTTGATTTCACCAAGTTGCCCCCACCCCTGCGTTTCTACATTCAATTGTTTTTATGTCATAAAAACTCATTGTAATTCCGAAAACGCCGGGGCGAATATTTACTGCAAGGAGAATAATTTTTTCATTTTACATATCTATCGCCCCGGCGTTTCCATGAATAGGATGAGTGTAGGTGGAACGCAGGGGTTGGGGGCAACTCGCAAACAACAATTACTAGTCCACTTCCTCCACCCTTCCATCCTTCACCCTATACACCCTCCCTGGAAACCGTTCGATCACACCGGAATTGTGCGTAGCCATCAGTATCGCCGTATGATATTCCACAGCCAGTCTCCTCATCAATTGTAGAATGGCATCCGCAGTTTCAGGATCCAAATGACCTGTTGGTTCATCTGCAAGAATGATCTGAGGTTTATTCAGGACTGCCCGCGCGATAACGGCCCTTTGCTGTTCGCCTCCCGACAATTGATGGACGGGTTTATGGATATTATCTGATAATTGAACGTCGGAGCACACTTCGGATATGATCTTATTCTGTTCGGCTTCATTATTGGTGCCCGTAGCATCGAGGACAAACCGGAGATTATCGGCCACTGACCAATGAGGGAAAAGGTGAAAATCCTGGAAGACCATCCCCACTCTTCTTCGCAAAATCGGGATGGTGGCAGGCTGGATTTTGCTGAGGGAGATGTCCGCTACCTGGCCTTCGCCCTCTTTCAGGGGTAAATCGCCCCATAAAGTGCGCATTAGGGAGCTTTTTCCGCTTCCGGTCTTCCCGATCAGGTAGACGAATTCAGTCTGGCTGACGGATAAATTGACCCCGCTGAGCACCTTTACCCCTTCCTGGTAAATTCCGGCATTTTTTAGGCTGACAACTTCTTTCATAGGATGTTAATGCACTTTCAACAGGTACTTTTCGTTACCCTCTGAGTATGGCTTAATGGCTATTTTCCTGTAAATTTGCACAAAGATTTAGTAGTACAGGGATTAGTCCCGAAAACTAAAAGAATTGAAATGAAACTAATGCCCATATTGATCATTGTATTGATGGCTGCAGGCGTCGTGATGCTGATCTCAGCTTCAAAAGACATGAGTACTTACAGCACTTTCGCCAAGGTCCAGCAATCCGGTGACGCGGCGAAAGTAGTGGGCATGCTGTCAAAAGATAAACCGATGTATTATAACGCTGAAGAAAATCCAAATCTTTTCACCTTCTACATGAAAGATCAGAATGGAGAAGAGCATAAGGTTTCCCTCCATGCAGCAAAACCACAAGACTTCGAACTCAGTGAGCAGGTCGTAGCTACCGGTTCTTTTATTGGCGATGACTTTGTCGCTACCAGCATTTTGATGAAGTGCCCTTCGAAATATAAAAATGAAGAGGTTCTCGTCAGAAGCAATATGTAATCCTAAATGCAAGACATCCAGTATATAGGAGAGCACCTCCTGCCAGGCCGGCTTGGTCATTTTTTTGTTGTGTCCGGCTTTGTATCCGCGCTCCTCACCTTACTTGCATACAGGAAAACCACCGTCACTCAGCAAGACTCATCATGGCTCAAACTCAGCCGCATTGCCTGGGGAATACATGGTTTTTCGATACTCTCCGTCATCGGCCTCATTTTCTTCATGATGATCCGCCAGTACTATGAATACCACTATGTGTGGGAACATGTATCTGCCGAATTACCGATGAAATATATTTTCTCTGCTTTCTGGGAAGGCCAGGAAGGGAGTTTTTTATTGTGGATGTTCTGGCATGTCATGCTCGGAACTGTCGTCGTCAAAACGGCAGGCAAATGGGAATCAGGAGTTATGACCTGGTTGGCAGGAATTCAATTGGTTCTCGTATCCATGATCGGTGGAATTTATTTTGCTGATAACTTCAGGATGGGCAGCAATCCGTTTATGCTGATGAGAAATACGATGAATGCGCCGATTTTCTCAAATCCAAATTATGTATCACTTATTACAGGTAATGGCCTAAATCCTTTATTGCAGAATTACTGGATGACCATACATCCGCCGACATTGTTCCTCGGATTTGCATCGGTGTCAATTCCATTTTGTTTTGCCATGACTGGCTTGTGGCAAAAAGATCATACGGCATGGTTGAAGCCGGTGATGCCCTGGACTTTATTCTCAACTGCAATCCTTGGCACCGGTGTGCTGATGGGCGGTGCATGGGCTTATGAATCATTGACCTTCGGGGGTTATTGGGCATGGGATCCGGTTGAAAACATGTCGCTCGTTCCATGGCTGGTGATGCTTGCTGCATTGCATGGTAATTTTATTTCAAGACACACGGGATATTCACTACGCACAACATATCTTTTTTATATCCTGTCTTTTCTGCTTGCGGTTTATTCTACTTTCCTCACACGTTCCGGAATATTAGGAAAAGAAAGTGTTCATGCTTTCACTGAAATGGGACTTGAATGGCAATTAGTTGGTTTCATAGCCATTTACGTTTTGGCTGCGGGATATTTTCTTACAAGCAGGTATAAATCAATTCCGGTCATTCGAAAAGAGGAGGACATCCAGAGCAGAGAATTCTGGATGTTCGTTGGTTCATTAATCCTGATTTTTTCTTCCATCCTGATTTCATTTACGACAAGTATCCCGGTGTGGAATAAACTGATGGATGTCTATGGAAAACTCACAAGTCAAGGTGATATGACTCCATTTCATAAAGCCATTCCATTGGATCCAATTGCTCATTACAACAGGTTTCAACTATGGATTGCAGCTTTGGTGGCTATATTATCCGGGTCTACTTTGATGTTGAGGTTTGGTGGAATGGGATGGGACGTTAATAAAACAAGATTTTTCAAGCATGTCGGGATTTCAGCTGCGATTGGGCTTGCATCGTCTTATTTATTGTCTAAATGGATCATATTGCCCAGCTGGCAATACTCAGTGCTCCTGGTTGCTGCAAGTTTTGGTGTTGTTGTCAACATTGATTATGCCATCAATTTTGCGAAAAGAAATTTGGGTTCGATGGCATCTGCATTATCGCATGGAGGATTTGCTCTTATGGTGATCGGGATTATGGCCAGCGGTCTGAACAAAAGAATCATCAGTGAAAATCGATTTGCGCAGGAAGGAATAGCACAGGGATTTGATCCCGGAAAAGATGCATTCCTGATCAAAAACATGCCGATGTTCATGAATGGATATTGGGTGACCTATAAATCGGACACCATGAAAGGTCTGACCCGGTTGTATGAAATTGAGTTTTTGAAAATGACCGAAAAAGGTGATACGGTTGAACACTTTACCACTCACCCCGATGTTTTGTATGATCGTAATTTAACCAAGGTAGCTGCGGCTAATCCAAATACAAAAAAATATATTAACAGGGACATATTCACCTTTGTCGATGGACTTCCTCCCGAAATACAAGATGTTGCGAATGCCCCAAAGACAGACAGCATGCTTGAGTATAAACTTTATCATGTAAGTCCGGGCGATTCAATTCAAGCCGGAAATTTTACGGTGACGCTTGACAGTATTTCTCTAGGTTCACTTCATCCCAACTATGTCAAAGAAGATAATGATCTAGCAGTGTCAGGTAATTTTTCTGTTAAGAGTAATGAAAAACAAGTCACTAAAAAACTTCATCCAACACTTTTGGTGAGAAAGGGACTTCTATATGGCATGACCGATCAGGTCAATGATTTTAATCTTCGTTTCCGGCTTCAATCATCTTCAATCGATAGCCTGATACCCCTTGATGAAAAATTGAATTATGAACCGCTTATCATAAAACAAAATCAAACTAAAGCCTGGAAAGATCTCAGGATCACACTTGAAGGAATTGATAAAAACGTCAGTCAGCCCAATTATACTCCTGAAGTAGGTGACATTGCCATTTATGCAGTGGTTAAAATTGAAAATCCAAAGAATCATACATTCATTGCAAGGCCACTTTTTTTTATTCGGGATGGCAGCCCCTATAATCTGAAAGCGTACGTCCCTGACCTGGCATTGCACATTCGACTTGAAAAAATAGATCCTGCTAAAGAAGAATTTACTTTAATGCTTGCCAGGCCCAGCGAACATCCATCCCTGGCTGTGGAAATAGCAGAAGATGTTCCACGGAATGATTATATCGTGCTTGAAGCTATTTTGTTTCCGGGAATCAATTTATTTTGGGGAGGAGCGATCATCATGTTATTGGGAATGTTTATTGGGTTATATAAACGCTTAAGGAAAATATAATTTTCTTATCAATAACATCATTTTGATTTAAGGAAAAATCAATTTGTTGAAACAAATCATCGTCCTGTTTACGAAAATCATCGTCCTGTTTACGAAAATCATTATTTTGTAATGTAGAGACGCGATAAATCGCATCTCTACATTATCCTGATTGAAATTGAATACAATCTTATTTATGCAACTATGAAAATCGTATGTCTTGGAGCGGGAAGACTGGCAAATCAACTTATGCCTGCATTGAAAGAAACAGGTTGTGATATCGTCCAGGTATATAACAGGACACACGAACCGGCCAAATTGCTTGCAGAAAAACTTGAGTCTTCATCTTTCTCTTCTTCGGTTGCGGAAATTAATACTGACGCTGATATTTATTTTCTTACGGTTTCCGATGATGCCGTCGGAGCATTGGCCAAACAATTAAAAAAGATCATTCCTGTCGATGCCCTTGTTGTGCATTGTTCTGGTGTACTTGAATTGGATGCGCTTCCATTTGAACGGAAGGCAGGTTTTTATCCGCTTCAGAGTTTTTCATCCAATCATGATGTCTCCTGGAGGTTCATCCCAGTGATTATTACAACGCATGACGATGATATATGGGTGATGCTTGATCAAATGGCAGGAAGGATATCCTCTTCCATTTTCCGGATGACGGATGCGCAAAAATCAATACTACATGTCGCTGCGGTGTTTGCCAATAATTTTTCAAATCATATGCTGACCCTTGCTGAAATGATTTGCAATGAACATCAATTGCCTTTTGAAATATTAAAACCACTCATCCTGGAGACATTTAGTAAAGCTATTCTATCCGGACCGAAGGATAGTCAGACGGGACCCGCAGCGAGAGGTGATGAGAAGACGATTGAGAAGCATCTTTCACTTTTAAGAGATCATCCTCAATTGAGAGATTTGTACTTGGTGATAAGCAATAGCATCAAGACAGGCATGAATAACGAATAACAAATAACGAATAACGAATAATGAATTAGAACTAATAACCAACGAATTAGATGTAATAAACAATGAATTAGGAAGTACCGAATACTGAATACCAATTACTGAATACCGATTACCGATTACTGAATACCGATTACAATTTTTCCCCCTGCTCCCTGCCTTTTTTTTCAATTAATGCAGCTAACACCTCAATCGCCCTTCCGTAACTGCTGTGATTATTGATGACCAGATGCGCGTCCCGCTTAAATGGTTCAATAAATGATCGATAGGAAGGAAGTACATGAAATTCATATCGGTGCAACACATCTTCAAGCGGGTAATTCCGTTCGCCGGCATCGCGGACGATTCGGCGTTTTAATTTGATGACGTCTTCTGCATCAATAAAAAGTTTCAAATCAAGTAATTCGCGTATTTCCGTAAAATAAAACACAAATAATCCCTCTACAATAATGATGGGTGCAGGCTTGAACACCAGCATTGTTGGATCCTGCTTTGGATTATTGAAGACGTATTGCTCCTTGATGACTTCCTTACCGCTGACGAGTTGTTTGATGTCCTTTGTGAATGCTTTGTCATTGATTGATTCGGGCAGATCAAAATTCTGATATCCTGCATTATCCCAGATTTGAAGTTCTCTTGGATGGTAATATTCATCCTGGGAGATGATGCATAATTTTTCTTCAGAGAATAATTCCCTGAGTTCATGAATGATTCTTGTCTTTCCGGAGCCACTTCCACCGGTGATTCCAATGAGGTATGGTTTGTCAGTCATTACGATGTGAAAGTAGTGGTTTAGTGTTTCACTGTCTCCATGGTGGGATCATGTTTATACCGAAATACAAACTGAAACACAATCCCCAGTACCAAGGCATATGCTGCAAATGTAAACCATATACTGGGCCATTGTTTTATTCCATCGTTGGTAAAATGGTCAACAACCCATCCACTGAGCATCCCTCCAAAAAAAGCTCCGAGTCCATTGGTCATCAGCATAAATAATCCCTGGGCACTTGCCCTGATTTTGATGTCCGCTTCCTTTTCTACAAATAATGATCCCGATATATTGAAAAAATCAAATGCCATTCCATAAATGATCATTGAAAGAAGTAAAAAGATGAAACCTCCCCCCGGATTTCCAATGCCGAATAAGCCGAAACGGAAGACCCAGGCGAAGATGCTCAACAGCATGACTTTCTTTATTCCAAAACGACGAAGAAAAAACGGTATAGTCAGAATAAATAAGGTTTCCGAAATCTGTGATACAGAGATAAGGATATTTGGATGTGTGACAGCAAATAATCCTTTATAATTTATATTGCTTCCGAAATCATCGAGAAATGGCTTACCAAATGCATTCGTTATTTGCAATGCAGCGCCGAGCAACATCGAGAAAATAAAAAATATGGCCATTTTCTTTCTCTTAAATAATACTAAAGCATCAAGACCAAATGCCGATACCCACGTAGCATCCTTACTTACTTTCGCAGGTTTGCAAGCCGGCATCGTAAGACAATAAATACCCATAAACAAAGAGGCTGTAGCGCTGACAATAAACTGAATCGGTGTTTGTGTCCATCCGCCCAGATCTACCAGCCACATAGCACAGATAAAACCTACAGTACCCCATACCCTGATGGGCGGAAAATCTTTGACGATATTAAATCCCCTGTTTTCTAATATGATGTATGAAACGGTATTATTCAATGCAATCGTTGGCATAAATACAAGCGCATTAAAAAAGATCACCCAGTACATTGTACCCGGGCTTCCAACCCTTGATGCCCACATTAACAATACCGCACCGATAATGTGACATGTTCCCAAAACCTTTTCAGCATTGATCCACCTATCGGATACAATGCCAAGTAATGCCGGCATAAACAACGAAGCGATTCCCATCGTGCCATAAGTAGCACCGATCTGTGTACCCGTTGCATGAAGGACACTGAACATATACCCGCCGAGCGAAATCAACCACGAGCCCCAAATAAAGAACTCCAGGAAATTCATGATGATGAGACGATACTTGATATTCACAATGATTGGGTTTTATGCAAGAATAAATATGGAAACTAAGCCGGAAGATAAAATTTATTTCCCGGTGGAATCAGAGAAGTACTTTGAATAAGTTTTCAGATAATTCAAGGTCTTGGAGATAGATTAAATTGTTCGCGCACGGAGAACACGGGGTTCACGGAGAAAATTTCACCAGTTTCACAAAGGGAGCATAGTTCACAAGAAGATTTCGGGCAGAAAAGTCTCCGTGAACCCCGTGTTCTCCGTGCGAAAAATAAATTTAATTGATTATCGATGACTCAACGCAATCGAAGCATCTTCTATCTCCAACACCTTTGATTCTCCTGCTGCATTAAACAATGTCACAGAAGTATTCAATTGAGTCTTGTAAGAAGGTTGATTCATCGGCGACGTTCCAAAAAACTGAACATCCGAGATGAACATCGCTGAGGTTGAAGGCTGCATGCCCGAAGTGCTGCTCCACTCTACTCCATTGTCATCGGTGTAAATGATTTCAACCTTACCGGAAGTCACAGATGAAGATGTATTCGTAACGGGCACACTGACTAATGAGATTGGAAAATAGCAGGCATCAACGATTGAATCCTGCACCCTGATTTTCTGACTGAGTTCAGAACGATTACCAAGTGCGTCAGTCACGGTAACACTTGCATAAAGATCAACCGCAGTGTCCTGAATTTGTAAAATAATACTTTGATTCGAAGATCCATTAAACCATTCAGTCTTATAAGGCGGTGTGCCACTCTCAGGTCTTATGGTTAAACTAACCGTCCTTGCATCTTCAAGCTTTGCCTGAATCGATGTAAGACAGGGAACAAGTGTCGCCGGATTAAAATAAATACACTGGCTGTACTGGCACCCGGTGTAAGCCAGGGATTGAAAACAAACATTTAAAAAATCTCCATACCCCACTACATCTTTAAACTCCGACTGGTAGGTATAATCAGGATCACTGAGATCTTCCCAATAACTATAACCACTCATAAACAATCCCGAATGCGTATTCAGTGTGATTTCGAAACTGTCTCTTTCAGCCGGAGATAAAAGAAATTCTTTTGAACCCGTTTTTATGGTTTGCAAAAAATCGGTCTCGTCATTACCAGAAGAAGGTTCATTGCGATAAAATCTAAATTCAAGAGATGACTTGCAATTTTCAAGACATTCATTAAGACTGAAAATGGAAGTGTATACCAAAATAGTGTTTTCAGCTTTCACCACAGGTTGCACTGTCCAACCGCCTTTACCGGCATCAATTGACAATGGCTGACCGTCCAAAGATCCTTTCATTCCAAATGCCGGATCAGCGGTCAGTCCACCCGGAATATCCTGCGGATCCTTCACGCATCCAATCCAGGACAGGGCGATGAATATCGAGAGATATAATATTTTTTTACCTATTGCCATACAAATGATAGTTAACGATAAAGGATGGTGTGAATGATGAATAATGCCCATTCCATGTATATCCTTCGTCAGATAAAGTTGAATCTTTTATATCAATGGAGGAGAAGTGATATTTAACTCCTGCACGTATTGTCATCCTGGGGGTGATTCTGTAGCCATATAATACTTCAACATTCCAGAGGAAATGGCGCATGCCATCCGTACTGAGCCATGCATATTGAGGTATTTCTTTGACACCTGTAAATTGATCAACTGTTTTCACCACAATTGTTCCCTGTGCACCATATAAATATTGAAGTCCTCCGTAAGCTGAAAACAAGTTTCTTTTCAATTCATACTGCATGCCAAATTTTGAATATACAAAATGAAGCTTGTCAGCGTGAAGCACATTAAAATTACTCCGGACACCAAATGCAGGTTGCTGAACTGCAGAAGTCTTTTGAAAATAAAATCCACCATCCTGAAAAAGATATCCCATGGAAAATAAAAGACTTGTGTTAGCTCCCAGCTTGTAACTTAATCCACCTCCCACGTTGAATGTCCAACCGGCAGAATATTCATTGTTCTTTGAAGGAATAAAACCGGCTCCTGTTTCACCAAAAAGCCGTATTGAATGATAAGTAGCTGAAGGTGTAATCGCCCCTATAAAATCTGCATTGCTATAATCAACATCTGAAATTACAAGGGAATGAACAGGTTGGGTTACAGAAGAATTTCTTTGAACATTAGCCGACTCCTGATTTTCAATCACTGCATCATCCGGTTCAACAACGACGCTGATAGCTCCGGAGACATATACAGGTGAATGCTGAGGTATGACAATAGCATCAGAATGATTGACATTCGGAGCCGAAGGAAAAATATTTCCATTACGGGTGGAAACATCAATATTCTTTTTCGAATGCGAGGAAGAAGAATGGTTAGATGATTTATTTGAATATGAAATGGATGACTTCGCCTGATTATTTTGAGAATTGGAAGAAGGTTTTTTTGTCAAAGCATTATTCTGATGATTCTCTTTCTGAATAGAATTAATTTTCCCGACTTCTTTGGCAGTAGTGGCATCATTATTCATTTCACTGTCGGTATTTTTTTCAGTTTGGGCAATGATGTTATCAGGAGAGGCTGAATTAACAGGTGTATGTTTTAAGTTTATAGGCGTTGAATGATAAGAATTTAAATAAAATACCGCACTCATGACAGATACTGCCATGAGAAGACCACCGATCCACCAGAAGAATCCAACCTTCCGGCGACCATTCTTCTCCAATAGGTTAATCATTTCCTGCCTGTGATCAGGATCAACAGGGAAATTCTTTTCCTCCCATTTCTTTCTTAAAAGATCATCGAAGTTGTTACTCATTTCAATGGTACGGTTTTGTATTCCTTTGATAAATTTTCTTTCAGTTTCTTTCGGGCTTCATGCACGTGCCATTTGGATGTGCCCTCAGAAATATTCAACAGTGTTGCAATTTCTTTGTGACTATATCCATCGATCGCAAACAGATTAAATACCTGCTTGTCCATCGGTGATAATGCCTGTATCATCGCCATGATCCGGTCGACATCAATATCGACAGGATAGCGTGTTGATTCTCCGTTAGCGTAACTTGGTTCTTGTACGATTTGTCCCTGGTAAATGTGAACCTGGTAATGTTTTTGTGTTGCACGGAACTCATCAATGATGCTTCTCAACGTTATTTTTGAAACCCATGCTTTGAATGATCCGGAGGATTCATAATCTTTTAGGTGTTGCAACACTTTAAGAAATGCAAGGTTAAGACGTGCACCGGCTTCCTGGCGATCTTTGCAATAACGGATACAAATGGACATCATATAGCTGTAACATTGATCGTATAAACGGATCTGGGCTTTCTTGTCCCCCTCAATGCATTGCCTGATCAGTCGTTCTTCTATAACCATTGTACACATATAGAAAAGGCTACTAACCTGCCGTTCCCTCTAAACGACATGCCAATAGCCCTTTTCTCAATAAGAGATCTTGTAGATCCTGCCCATCAGTCCAGTTTTAAAAACCGGCTGTAATAAATCCCGCTTTCCCCCTGGAGGTTTATATGGTATAAACCGGGTGAAAGGTGATCAACATTGACGGATAAGATACTATTGGCACTCCTGCCGCTGCCTGCGTTCACCACTTTTCCTTGCATATCCACGATTTGGATATTAAAGTTCGAGTTGACCTCAGGCATAACGATATTAATTTCATTTTTTGCCGGATTTGGATACAATCTCAATTCCTTCTGTTCAGGCTGATCAACAGCAGTCGTTCCCTGGTTGACAATCAACGTAATCTGCAATCTTTCAGGATCTTCCGGTGTCAAAGTCACCCATACATCCGGAGAATGGACTCCGGGTATTTCATAGCTTATCCTGTAAGTTCCAAAGGCCAGGTTCGAAAATTTGAATCCACCGTCTGCATCGCTGAACATGAAGTTGATCGGTTCTCCATTTTCGTCTTTTAACAGCACTTCCAGATTGGGCACTCCCACTGCATCTCTTACTTCATCTCCAGACCCTGCGATGATATGATGAGGATCTAAAACGGTACCACCTATCACTCCGCCGCCAGGATTTCCTGAAGTATGCTTCATCCATACATCAGTTGTGACTGTCAACCAATTTGGTATGACCTGTTCTGTTGCTTCTTCCCAAGTGGTACTATTGAGATGATACGTAGGTATATATTGCGCAGCTCCAACCGTACCCGGAAGAAGTGTTGCTTTGATGACATACACTCCTGTAGGAACTTCTTTGAATGTATAAAATCCAAAGTCGCCTGTCTGAGCTGAATCAATTAATGCCATTGGTTCACCGGTATTAGAATCCAATCCGTACAGACGAACTTCTCCTTTCAGATGAGCTAAACTATCAGCGAACACATAACCACTGATCACATTAAGACCGTTATTCGGATCAAGTGTATCGATCGGTGAACAAGCTGTTGAGAGACATCCGGCAGCATCAATGACTGTGACACAAAGACCAGGATTTGTCGGATCATAGATTTGAGTTGGCCCGTTATATCCATTTGACCAGAGATAACTAAAAGGAGGAACTCCCCACGGATTAGCGATATAAATAGGACCTCCGGGATTATTTTGATCAATGGTGATAGTGACTCCACATGAATCCGCATAGTTGAGGAACACATCTATACATGCTGTAGAAGTGCAACCATTGGAAGAGTTGAATGTAACGCAATAGTTACCATTATTGATCACAGTGAGTATAGGACCGGTTTGACCATTGTCCCAAACATAAGTTCCATCATTGGTAGCCCCACCAAAGTATGAATAGGCTTTGAGTATTGCGAAACTATCGAGGTTCTGAATGTCTATATAAACCTCGCAAGGACTGAAAGAAGTATCTATGCAGGACTCAGTCGAACATCCAAATGAACTTGTAGCTGTGACACACAAAAACTCATTTGCTGAGGTAAGAGGTGTGATCGCATTTGTATCTCCATTAGACCATAAATAGGAGAATGTTCCATAACCCCATGCCAATGCTTCAGCATACCACTGCCCTGTAGAATCCGGGTATACTATGACCCATGAAGAACAGGAAACCTGAAGGCTATCGAAATCAACATAACCACATGCTTGAGTGACACAATTAGGTCCAAGTGTTGCCGTAACACAGTATAGTCCATTTGAATCGACTGTGATCGAATTGCCTGTTGATCCATCAGACCACAAATACGTCGCTGTATTCCATCCCGGAATTCCAAATATTGGATCTGTATTCACCGTCAGCACTGCAGTAGTGGTATCTACATATTGAACATCAACCCATGCATAGCACGATTGACTATTATCAAAACAACCTACCGCAACGCATCCGAAATTGTCAACTACAGTGACACAATAAGTCTGGGAAGGATCCTGGGGATAGATGACAACTGTTGAATCTCCAGTACTCCACACATAAGAAAATGTCTGACCATATGAACCGGGAATAGCCTCAAGCGCTAATGCATTCATTGAATCATCATAGAATGCAAGGACTTTGACATAACAAGAGTCATTGAAAATACCGAATTGGTAGCATGCAGTAGATGAACAACCTGTGGTATCTGTCATCGTCACACAATACACACCCGGATTAGGCGGATATATGGTCGTACCGGATTGACCAGTGCTCCAAAAATAGGATAAAGGTTCTACTCCATATCCCACTGCAGTGAGTCCGCCGATCGTATCTGGTGCGATGGAGACGCTGCAAAAAATAGGATTATCAAGCACAACACATGTGGTGGATACACAACCCGTAGAATCTGTTGATGTAGCACAATAGGTGCCATATGAAATGCCGGTGAGATAGCTTGTGGTATCTCCCGTATTCCATTGATATGTAAAAGGAGCTACTCCACCATTATATACCTGGAGGAAATAAGTGCCATCGCTATTAATAGTTGATGTTATGTAAGAGTAACAAAGGCCAAGTGAGTCGATATAATCATAGCAATCACTTCCCTGGCAACCCCATGGGAATGTAACAGTGACACAATAACTGCCGGATTGATTAGGATAAATAGTCTGTGTATTATCGCCACTGGACCATAGATATTCTACCGGAACATTCGCATAAGTATATGCTGTCAGTCCTTGTAAACCATTAGGTGCCCACTCCTCAACAATATATACTGCACAAGAATCAATGATGATTTGCACGCAATAAGTGAAATCAGCCTGGATATCGCTCGGGCCATTAAAAATCGTGAAGGACTGTGTGTTCAGACTGCCAAAACAGTCTACCATAGATACGTCTACAAAACCTGCTGAATTAGGTGGCGGTCCGACAACATCTACCGAATATTCACCATTAAAATCTGTGTAGACTGATTCAAATACTCCCGAGGAATCAGCATAAATAGCGGAAACCAGGATATTGACACTATCCTGTGGAGCTCCGTTACTATCGGTGACTGTTCCATGTACATGGCAAGTGTTTTGGGCAAAAAGACCCGTTAAAGCCATTCCAGTAAAGAGGGAAATGAGTAAAAGTCTTAGTTTGAACATAGTTGTATCAGTTAATTTGGTTGATAAAATTATCGGTTTCGACCCATAATACGGGGATAAGGGTAGGAAGGTTGGGTTATATGTTACTTTTTTTCCGGAAAAAAGTAACCATGCTTCGACCTGCATTCGCTCATTCTTGTGCTACAGCTCAGCAACCAAACCTCGTCCCTCAAAAAACTCGCCTTAGACGTAACGCACTAACTTTGGCAGTGGGTTTGCTTGCTCGCCTAATCGTTTTTCAAATCAATTTCTTTTCGAAGATTACTGCCTATATAGCCATGAAATCGAATGAAATTGTCATTTGATCGCTCAGGCAATTTTGAGGGACTGGGCTGTACCTATTCGAAATGATTTGTAAACTTAGCCTATAAGAACAATCCAAGTCATTTAAAGGATGAAAATCGAAGGATGGCAGAGATAAAGATATTCACCATTAATCATGACTTATCATAACAGATCTTGATAATCTGCGTTCCAAATATTTGAAAAGAGGTATCTAAAATTTGTACTTCATTATTACAGGTTTAATTATACTTTGGCCGGCTTTGATTTAAACTATGTCCAATATTCCTTTAGCTGAACGGATGAGGCCCAGGTCGATCGATGAAATCCTGGGCCAGGATCACCTCCTGAGTGAGGGGGCGATCCTGCGCAAGGCAATCCATTCCGGTAAAATTCCATCCATGATCTTGTGGGGACCTCCGGGTGTGGGGAAAACGACATTGGCAAGGGTGATTGCAGGCGAAATGAATAGACCATTTATCGCGCTTTCGGCCATCAATAGTGGTGTCAAAGATGTGCGGGAAGCGATAGACCAGGCGAAGAAGCAAAGATTTTTTGACCGTCCGGGTCCTATTCTCTTCATCGATGAGATCCATCGGTTCAGCAAATCGCAACAGGATTCACTCCTCGGTGCAGTGGAAGACGGGACGATTACTTTAATAGGTGCGACAACTGAAAATCCGTCTTTCGAAGTGATCTCTGCTTTATTGTCACGCAGCCAGGTCTATGTATTGAAATCACTTGATGATGATACGATGAGAAAACTTCTGGATCGTGCTATTCATCATGATCCTGAATTAAAAACGCATCACTTCGTCATCGAAGAAGATGATGCATTACTTCAGCTGACAGGAGGTGATGCGCGCAAATTACTTTCAGCTCTTGAAATCATCGCTACGGAGTCTGATTATGAAATCGTCATCAACAATGCTATCGTGCAGGAAGCGATTCAGCGAAATATTGCACTTTATGATAAAGATGGAGATCAGCATTATGATATCATTTCTGCTTTTATCAAATCGATGCGAGGTTCAGATCCAAATGCAGCTGTTTATTGGTTAGCCAGAATGCTCCAGGGTGGAGAGGATATCAAATTCATAGCTCGTCGAATGGTGATACTTGCAGCAGAAGATATCGGGCTCGCCAATCCGAATGCATTGCTTTTAGCACAATCCTGTGCCGATGCCATTCAATTTATTGGAATGCCTGAATCGCAATTGATTCTTTCTGAGACAGCCATCTATCTCGCTACGAGTCCTAAATCAAATGCATCCTATGATGCCATCAGTCACGCGATGAAATATGTCAATGAATCGGGACCATTGCCGGTTCCTCTTCACTTACGCAATAGTCCAACCCAAATGATGAAGAATATGGGTTATGGTGCAGGATATGAATACAGTCATCAGTACGAAGGAAATTTTTCACCACAGGAATATCTGCCGGATGAAGCTTCGGGTACTACATTTTATAAACCAGGGAATAATAAACATGAAGAAGAGATACGAAACAGATTGCGTAAGTGGTGGGGTGATAAATATGATGAACAACTGAGATAGGGAGCATGGGGCAGGGAGCAGGGAGCAGGGAGCAGGGAGCAAGTTGAAATTAATTAGTGTTAATTCGTGTAATTCGTGGCGAAAAAAGCGTAGTGCGAAGAGCAGAGGGCAAAGAGAAGAAAGGATAATTATTAGTGTTAATTCGTGTAATTCGTGGCGAAAAAGCAAATAGAGTTTGTGTCACCACCTCGCAAAGGGAAGCTTTGATGACACTATACTTCGACACCTCACGCATATCCTTGTGCAGCTCAGTAACCGAGTCGGTCAACCGACGCCGAACAAATACAAATTAATTCGTGAAATTCGTGGCTAAAAAAGTGATGGGAGTTAAGCGATTGGCATAACACTAAAATGTGCAACTAAAAATCAAGAACTAATAATATTTAAAAAATAACTTATAATTGACCACTCAAACCAAAAGCATCTCACGTCTCTCACTCCTCTCACGTCTCTCACTCCTCTCACTATGATCGTTTATAAATTCGGTGGTACATCTTTAGGAACAGCATCGAGGATGAAGTCAGTGGCAGACCTCATCACCAGGGATCATGTGCAAAAAATAGTGGTCTTGTCTGCAGTGTCCGGAACAACGGACACTTTGATCCGGCTATCTAATTCTAGTGCAGAAGAAGGAGAGAAAATCATCGTTCAAATGGAAAAACAATACGGTGATTATATTCATGAATTACTCTCTAAAAAAGAAAATGTGGATGAAGCTTCTTCATTTTTAAAAGAAACTTTTTCTTCATTACGAAATGCACTTTCGAATCTCCTGCCCCGTGATGATAAATGGTTTGTGTCCTTTGGTGAAATCATATCCACATCGCTTTTCATTATCCTGATGTCAGAACTTGGAGAAGATGCGGCTTTTCTTCCTGCCCTTGATTACATGCGCATCCGGGAAGGTGAACCTGATATGAAAAGCATCAAGCCACTTCTCATCCATGCACTTGAGGATCTGGGTCCGCATCAAATTTATGTTACCCAGGGATACATCTGTAGAAATGAAAATGACGAAATAGACAACCTCCGACGTGGCGGAAGTGATTATTCAGCGACAATCATCGGCGCTGTGCTGAACGCAGAGGAAATCCAGATATGGACAGACATCGATGGCGTTCACAACAATGATCCCCGCATCGTGAAAAAAACAAGCCGTATCGATGAACTGAGTTATGCTGAAGCGGCGGAGTTAGCTTATTTCGGTGCGAAAATATTGCATCCGCTTTGTGTCCGTCCGGCCCGGGAAGCAGGTGTGCCGATTCGTCTTCTCAATACTCTAAATCCTTCCGCCGAAGGAACCATCATACAGAGTGAACATCAGACTGAAACTGCAGGAGTAAAAGCAGTAGCTGCAAAAGACGGTATCACCGCCATCAATATCCGCTCATCTAACATGTTGAACGCTTATGGTTTTTTGAAAAAAATATTTGAGGTATTTGAGCATCACAAAACTTCAGTTGACATGGTGACCACGGCCGAAGTTGCCGTATCGCTCACCATTGATGACAGCAGCAATCTCGATCAGATCATCACTGAACTTCAAAAATTCTGCACCGTCCATGTAGACAAAAATCAAACAATCATCTGTGTTGTAGGTGCCTTCCGCAAATCTGATTCAGGTATCGCCGTCCAGGTGCTCGAACCCCTAAAAGAAATTCCGATCAGGATGATTTCTTCCGGAGGTAGTGAGAGTAATATTTCTGTGTTGATTGATTCAAAATATAAACAGCAAGCTTTGGAGGCATTGAACAGGGACTTGTTTGGACACAAGTAGATTTACGACTTACGAATTACGATTTACGATGGTTGCTGATCTGTAGCACATGGATGAGGGATGCAGGTCGAAGCATTGGATTTCAGGTTTTGGATTTTCGATTTTCGATTTTACCTCCAACCATTTAAAAAATTAGAAATAAAATCTACCAAATAACTACTTCCCTTAGACTACACCGGCTGCTTAGACCAAAAACTTTTGACTTTTTTTTCTAAGTGCTTCCTTAAGTTTCTTATGTTCCTAAGTGGTAAAAAAAGGTTGAATTCTGTCTAATCTCCCGATTCTTGGCGGGAAATAATTTTATCTTTATTGCTCGATATAAAACTCCTTGATTTATATGCATTTTGAGAAACAAACCCTAGAGGATCAGCAGATTATCCAGGACAGCGCCCGCCAATTCGCACAGACCCACATCCTTCCTCACGTCATGGAATGGGATGAAGTCCAACACTTCCCGATGGACCTCATGCATCAGTTAGGTGACCAGGGCTTTTTAGGAGTTTTGATTCCTGAAGAATATGGAGGCTCCGGTCTGGGTTACCAGGAATACATCACGATCATCACGGAGATCTCAAAAGTGTGCGGTTCAATCGGATTGTCTCTCGCGGCACACAATTCACTTTGCACGAATCATATCTACATGTTCGGCAATGAAGCGCAAAGAAATAAATGGATCCCGAAGCTTGCGACCGGTGAATGGATCGGTGCATGGGGACTGACTGAGCCGAACACCGGAAGTGATGCAATGCGCATGCAGTGTACTGCAGAGAAGGATGGTGATCATTATGTATTAAATGGAACTAAATGTTGGATCACACACGGCAAGTCAGGACATGTCGCAGTGGTCATTGCCCGTACCGGCGAATTATTAGATAGTCATGGAATGACATCGTTTGTTGTAGAGCGAGGCACACCCGGGTTTAAGGCAGGGAAAAAAGAAAATAAGTTGGGAATGCGTGCTTCAGAGACTGCAGAGATGATCTTTGAAGATTGTCGTGTCCCAGCTGCAAATATTCTTGGAGAAGTCGGTGATGGATTTATTCAATCGATGAAGATCCTTGATGGTGGCCGTATATCGATCGGTTCATTAGCTCTTGGTATTGCGAAAGGCGCATATGAAGCTTCTGTAAAATATGCACAAGAGAGACATCAATTTGGAAAGCCGATATCAAGTTTCCAGGCGATTAGTTTCAAATTGGCAGACATGGCTGTGAAGATTGAAGCTGCCGAAATGTTGTTGCGAAAAGCTGCTGATTTAAAAAATGCAGACAAGCCTTGCACCAAGATTGCTGCAATGGCAAAATATTATGCTTCAGAGATTAGTGTCCAGGTATCGACTGATGCCGTGCAGATCTTCGGAGGTTATGGTTATACTAAGGATTTTCCGGTGGAGAAATATTACCGGGATAGTAAACTTTGTACGATTGGAGAAGGAACTTCAGAAATTCAGAAGATTGTGATCGCAAGAGAACTCTTGAAGGATCTTTAGATCTTTGTAGGTTTAATTTATAATGACCAAATTTCCCGCTGCTCCTCCTTCCCTTTTCAACAGAGAAAGCCATATACCTTTTGGAATCTACGATGGCCTGATCAGAAATACCAGTACTGCTTTATGGGATAAACAAAGCGGATTGTTCTCAGCACGTAGAACATCGCGCAAAGCATGGATATTTTTCGGCGTTTATTCACCAGAATTTATTGGTGGACTGGCCATTGCTGATGCCGGATTTTTTACAAAAATTATCTGCATATGGTGTGGCTGTAGATCATTTGGCGTTGTGGTAAATAACTTACCTGCAGGCAGGAGCCTGCTTTCAAAGTTATTTCATCGATACAGATCTTTACAATCTTTCCGGAACGTAGATCAATCTACGCTCAACGATTCTTTTTATTTGTCGCCTGCGGCTACAAATCACTGAGGATTTCCAATGAATATAATATGTTAGAAGTAATCTCAAGTTCGAATGTTGAGCGGAGCCGAAACTTTATTTCGATACCTAATTCCGGTTGCTAAGTGGAAGTCGAATTGAACGACATCAATATCACATCATTAGGGGGTTTTTTATAAGCGCAAGGTTTTCCATTTTTGCGGTAGAAAAATAACACACCTGATTATGAAAATAATATGTTGCTCATTGTTAATTATTAGTCCCTTCCTCTTAACCCAATGCTTTATGCTCTCTGCCTTATTACCGTTTACTAAGTATCATACCCCTTTCACTCAAAAATTCCAGGGCAATCTAAATGCTACCGACATCTTTATGTCAGGAAAAATGATTGCGACCACACCATACACCTTTCGATATGTCATCCAACTTTTTTGAAACTGATTTTAATCAAACCAAGTCTTAATTCAACATCTCCATGAAATTCTTTACACTGATTCTTATTCTTTTAGCAGCCTTCAATTTCACATTTGCTCAAAATGTAGGCATTGGCACAACCACACCAACCGAAAACCTTCATGTAGTAGGCAACAAGGCTTTGTTTGATGACAACTATTTGAGTATTGGTCCGGGTGGACCTGCCACAGGTTATACAATGTTCCAGATCAATAAGAATATCAATAACTACCTCGGAATGTATATCAATTCAGGGTCAACAGGAACGCCTTACTATGGATATGCATTGAATGGTACGGCGAAAGCGTATACATCATTCAACAGTGCCGCCAATCAATTCGAATATCACCAGACCAGCGATGCCACACCCGAATTTTATATCAACGGAAATACTAAGGCTGTTTTCAATACAGGTTTTGTCGGAATTGGCACTTCCACTCCGACCACAGGTTTCACAGGATTTGCAATGAAATCCGCCGTGAATAATTTTTACGGAAGCTATATCGATGCCGGAACGACAGGTACACCTTTTTACGGCTTTGCATTAAATGGCGTCGCAAAAGGCTACCTCGCATTCAGCGGCCCTGCCAATCAACTTGAATATCACCAGACAAGTGATGCCACACCTGAATTTTATATCAACGGAAATACGAAAGCTGTTTTCAATACAGGTTTTGTAGGGATTGGTACCGGCACACCCACGACCGGTTATACTGGTTTTGCGATGAAGTCTTCTGTGAATAATTTTTATGGTAGTTATATAGATGCCGGTGCGACAGGCACACCGTTTTATGGTTATGCATTAAATGGAGTCGCTAAAGCTTATACATCTTATAGCGGCCCAAACAACCGGTTTGAATATCACCATACCAGCGATGCTATTCCAGATTTTTTTATCGGCAACACAGATGTTGCGTTTCCAAATTCGGATTTTCTAGGCATTGGAACGACAACACCCACCACAGGTTTTACAGGTCTGGCGTTAAAAACAACCTCGAATAATTTTTACGGGAGCTATATTGATGCAGGTCCGACAGGCACACCGTTTTATGGTTATGCGTTGAATGGCGTTGCCAAAGCTTATACGACTTATAGCGGAGTCAATAACAGGTTTGAATATCACCATTCAAGTGATGCTGCTTCCGATTTTTATCTGAGTGATACTCAAGCTGCATTTCCCAATATTAATTTTATGGGCATTGGTACGACAACACCTACAACTGGCTATACAGGGTTAACATTGAAAACAAGCGCTAATAATTTTTATGGGAGCTATATCGATGCAGGTCCGACAGGTACTCCTTTTTATGGTTATGCATTGAATGGAGTGGCAAAAGCTTATACGACTTATAGTGGTGTCAATAACAGGTTTGAATATCATCATTCGAGCGATGCCGTTTCAGATTTCTATCTGAGTGATACACAGGCTGCCTTTCCTAATATCGATTTTATGGGCATTGGTACATCGACACCTACCACAGGCTTTACTGGTTTTGCCATGAAGACTTCTGCCAATAATTTTTATGGTAGCTATATTGATGCCGGTCCAACCGGGGAACCGTTTTATGGATATGCATTAAATGGTGTGGCAAAAGCATACACCACATTTAATGGTAATACGAACCAATTTGAATATCATCATAACAGTGATGCCACCCCGGACTTTTCCGTGAGTAATACAAAAGTAACTTTCCCTATCCAGGCACAGATGACCATCGGAACATCTACACCATACAATGGTTATACGGGACTCACACTTGATAATAATGTCAACACCTATTACGGCATGTATATCAATTCAGGTGCGTCAGGAACACCTTTTTATGGTTATGCACTTGATGGCGCTACCAAAGCCTTTACGGATTTCAATAGCACAACCGGCAATTGGGAAATCAATATCGCAGGTACTGCAGTGACAGTGGCATCAAGTGGCATGATTCATTCCAACTATCTGAATGGTGGCGCCACATCACTCAGCACTGATGCATCAGGCAATATCATCCGCACGCCTTCCGATGCAAAGTTGAAAACTAATATTAACGATATTGACAACGCACTTGACAAGGTCATGCAATTACGTGGTGTCACTTACGATTTCATTGACCAGGCTCGTTTTGGCAGTAACCGGCAAATGGGATTCATAGCGCAGGAGCTCGAACCGATTGTACCAGAAGCCGTAAGCTCGGGAGGCGAATACAAATCCGTGAATTACCAGGTCATGACAGCTCTACTTACAGAAGCAGTGAAAGAGCAGGAGATCAAGATTGAAAATCAGCAAAAGGAAAACGATGAACTGAAATCAGCTCTAGCACAACTGATGAAAAGAGTGGAAGTTTTGGAAAAGAGATAAACTTTCAATCCATCTGGCATGGAAGAATCCCCTGATCACCATCAAATTCTTCTTCGATATTTTTATCTTCGTCAAAAACGAAATAAATTTATAGGCCATCCATGTCCAACGACCTCCTCACTCTCCTAGCCAACCTCGCCCTCACCCTATCCTTTATCGTAGCGCTGATATTCGGGATTGCTCAGATCAAGGCAGCTGAACGAGACAGGAAAGAACGCTTCACCCTCGAAACACTGCGCAATTTTCAAACACGCGAATTTTCAGAACTCATCCATTTTATTACTTCACGTGATTTGCCAGTTACCATGGAAGAATACAGGAAGCTTCCTGACCAGGACCAGATCATGTTCGTTCAATTTGCACAACAGATGGAATCTCTCGGTATCCTTGTAGCTCAAAAATTTGTCAATATTGACCTTATCGATATCACGCTTGGTTCATTCGTCACTTCATCCTGGGATCAACAGAAAGAATTGGTTTTTGATTTGCGCCGGAAAATTCCGGACCCTTTTTTAAATGAATATTTTCAATGGCTCGCCGAACAAATCGATCAGCGTATGCAAAAGACTCCACGCAGGCCTTTCTATGAAACAAAATCTCTTCCAAATCTCTACCGATAGTCTCCCCTATCGATTCAAAAATGAAATAATTGGCTCTTTGAAATACTGATTTTTTTTCGTATTTATTTCACTAATGTCACATCTCCCCTAAATACCTTATCAAATTCATCGCCATTGACTCTGTATTTCACGGAAAATTTATATACATAGACCGCCGGTTGAAGTGTCTCATTATGAAACCTTCCATCCCAGGTGAATGGAATAGCATCAGAATTAAATACCTGGTTTCCCCATCGATCAAATATCTCTCCATGAATGGATTCCAATTCAACATCAGGACCCATCGAGATCGTAAATATGTCATTGACATTATCCCCGTTTGGTGAAATAATATTTGGAATAAATATTTCACCTGAAGGACAATCAGTGTTTGCAATAACATCAACTTCATCAGTTGCATCACCACAATGCGCACTGACTTCGACAGAATAATGTCCTGTTGTATTCACCTCAATCATTGGAGTTGTAGCCCCGGTATTCCATGAATAGGTAGCAGGAAATGGCTGGGATGCATCAAAGGTGAACACATTTCCCTGGCACCACTCAGGGCTTGGCCCCAGGTCTACAACGGGCATATCCTGATCATATGAAATGACAATACTGTCACTTACACTTCCACATGAGTTACTTACCTGCAGCCAATAGGTATTTGCAGCATCAGCAATAAATTGCGAAGATTGGCTTCCATCCTGCCATTGCATTGTATTTGAAGTAAGAGGAGATGTAAGTATGATAGATTCACCGGGACAAAGCGTCGTATCCTGCCCAAGATCAAATGGAACAGGCGCATCAACATATCCAATCACAATACTATCAGTACCATTTCCACATTGATTAGACTGAGTAATTGAATAGATTCCTGCAGATGTAATTAAAAAATCAGGACCGGTTGTACCATCCTGCCATACAGAAGTTGTCAATGGATCAGCATTCGAAGAAAGTAAGTAAGTATTTCCATGACACAACGTGGTATCATTCCCCAGAAATGGAACAGGAGGTGTACCCGTGATGTCAACATTGATTGTATCCTTATCCACTCCACACAGATTACTCACCTGGAGAATGAATGTACCCGAGACAGAAGTCACATACGAGTTTCCTGTTGATCCATCCTGCCATTGATAAGAAACACCATTGATGCCTGCCGGTATAGTAACCACTGTTCCTTCACAAGCTGAGATGTCCGGGCCCAAATCTACGACAGGACCCATTGTACTCGTAGTGATCCGGATGCTATCTGTTGCAACACCACATGTGTTCGATATTGTCAGTGTAATCAATCCTTCCTGCGTCACCTGGAATGAGGAACCTGTTGATCCATCCTGCCACAAATAATTGACACCGGGTATTCCAGGATTCAAAGTGATGATTTCACCCGGGCAAATCGTCTCATCCGGCCCGAGATCCAACGAAGCCACATCGGGCAATATCGATATGTTAACAGTATCAATATCTTGTCCACACATATTACTTATTGTCGCCGATACAATAGCACTATCCGAGACTGCAAAATTATTTCCTGTAGAACCATCAGACCATAAAATATTTACACCGGGCACTCCAATCGATAAAATCAAAGAAGTACCAGGACATATCGATGTATCACTCCCTAATGTAAAAGTAGGTGCTCCCGGAAGAAGTCCGATCATCAACGTATCATACGCCACGCCACAAACATTTGTTACTGCAACATTGATTGAACCAGCAGCAGAAGTTGTATAAAACGGACTGACTGAACCATCCTGCCACATCCATGAATCAACATCATGAGACACCGGAGTGATCGTGATTGGTTGACCAGGACATATTAATGTATCGTTTCCCAGGGATACAAAAGGCATCGCTCCCCCATCAGTTACATTAACGGTATCTGCATCTGAACCACATGCATTTGAAATGGTCAACGAATATTGACTGGGTGCAGAAACTGTGATCTGAGGCAATGTTGATCCATCCTGCCATATGTAAGTCACCCCTATGACACCCGAAGCATCGATGACACTTGATTGTCCCTGGCAAAGTGCAAAGTCAGCCTGAAGATTCAATGAAGGAGGAGAGTTGTTAATCACTACATTCACAGTATCCGAATATGAACTGCAGGCATTCGATGCATTGACATAATATTGACCTGGTGCAGTAACAAGTAGTGTATCAGCTGTACTCAAGTCATTCCACAATATATTCGTACCTGGTGACGCAACATAAAATACCACATTGTCTCCCGGGCATAAACTCACATCAGGACCGAGATCAGGCGGGATGACGGGTGAATCAAAACTGACATCGACCGTGTCTTTATCTATGCCACACATATTCGTCACCATCAAAGTATACTGTCCAGAAATAGTCACTTGATAAGATGTTGCTGATGAACTATCCTGCCACATAAAAATACCGGTATTATTTCCTCCATTAAGTGTGATCGTGTCACCCTGGCATGCAGTGATCATCACACCCAGTTCAACATTTGGTGGATCGATGTATGTTGCATTTATTTCACCGGTTCCCACTCCACAAACATTGGTCACCGTCAAACTATAGTTACCTGCATTTGTAATTTCATATGAAGAATTTGTACTGCCGTCCTGCCATAGAAAATTACCAATGCCAGGATCAAGATCAATGGTGAGGACATCGCCGGAACAAAGGAAAACTGAATCCGGTCCAAGAAGAAAATCAGGAGGACTCACGCTTGTGATTTCTATCTCATCCGATGCTTCACCACATTGATTGCTGATCGTGAGTGCATAAATACCTTCACCATCGACCTGGTATGAATTATTTGTTGAGCCATCCTGCCATTCAAAATTGCCCAACAAAGGATCAAATTGATAATTAATATTATCTCCAGCGCAGAGAATTGTATCCTGGCCAAGCGAAAAAGGAGATGGTGGTTCAAATACACTGACCACCATGGTATCCGATGTGAGATCACAACCATCATACATCGTGATCGTGTACGTACCTGCATTCGTGATATTATAATCAGGATTCATGGAGCCATCATTCCACTCATATTCACCCAGGAGCGGATCAAGAGAGACTGAATAAGTGTCACCAGCGCATAAGACAATTGATGGAGGCCCTATATCGACCGGAGCCGGATTGATGATATTGACTTCAATCGCATCTTCATAATCATTGCATCCATAAGATACAGTGAGACTATAAGTGCCCGTTGTATTCACCCATAAGGTCGGGCCTTGTGAACCATCACTCCAGTGATAAACGACATCCTCGGTAATACCCGGATCAATGAGATACTGATCACATACTGTGATAGGTCCACCAAGTTCTAAATTGATTGGTCCTGTTGGCGCTATGCTGACTTCCGCATCATCTACATAATAATAAGCAAATGCCGGATCATTGACACAAGCCGGATCGGAAGAAGTCTCCGGGTCTCCCATGAAATTACCAATCGTCAGGTATTGTTCTCCCCCGGTAGCCAGGTAGTAATCAAAAACAAATTTCCAATTAAGTGTATCGGAATAAAATTGTCCGCCAAAGTTGACAGAAGGAGGTGTACCGATTGACCAACCATTAGGATCAGTAGTCAAAAGTGCACCTGCCTGGTTGACGCCGCAACTTGTATTGGAGAGATTGAGGTAATAACCTACTTTATAGCAGACACCGGCGACAAGCGGTTGTGTCAATTGCACCTGGATATATTCACGAAGAAGAGAGCCTTCCGACCAAAAATACATTCCTGCATAAGCAAAACCTGTATTTGCATATTGATAACCCCGGAAATTATCCGGCACCCCTACTGGAAATCCTGCGCAGCCATTAAAATAATCAGCAGTTCCCGGACCAGCTGAGGTCCATGATGAAACAGGAAAATAACTTCCGGTATTAATGGTTAAGGGACATTCGGTGTACATCTCAAAACTTGAATTGGGGACCAGGTTCTGAGCAGATAATTGAGCTGTAGAGACAGCTATTAAAATGAGACCTGCGAGGAATCGTTGAACTTGTAGGTAAATCTTACATTGACACTGGCCCATTCAATTGTAAAATTAACCCTTTTACAACTTAGAAACTTAAGAAGGCATGAATTCACAATAAAAATCTATGTGCCTTTCTATGTATCTATGTGTCTATGTGGTTCAAAATGGAAAAAGATTAATCTAACTTTTCTTTTACCACTTAAGAACATAAGGCAACTTAAGTAGCCACTAAAGGCCATGCTAAAGAGTCCATCAATTTTGTGATACCTTAAGTTATCTTAAGTCCTTATGTGGTTTATATTAGAGAATTATTTTTTCAACGCCAAAGCCATAAAAATCAATTGCCTCAAATGCGACTTTTGAAAACAATTCGATGATCACTCAATTGAAAGCAATTAACTTTAGCCAATAAACAACACTATTTAAAAAATGAAACCGGTATTGATATCAACGATCATTTTGATTCTTGGAATATTTACAGGCCGGAGTTATGGCCAGAATTTTACTGTCATTGATACGCTTCCGGATGGTGCTTATGGAAATGCAGCCTGGGGTGATTTTGACCACGATGGTTTTATGGACCTGGCATACTTAACGCAGGCGATTCCAAATACCATTTGTAAAGTTTACCACAATGTCGATGATGTCTTTACAGAAGTACCTCAGCATTTTCCATATCTCTTCAATCCCGGCGTTAAATGGGGAGATTTGAATAATGATGGATTTGATGATCTGGTGGTGAATGGAATGGATAGCCTTTTTCATTGCAGAACATTTATTTATCAAAGCCTGGGAAACGGAACCTTTATTTCTATACCTAATTCCATTTTCGGACTTTCAGCAGGTAGCGTAGACATTGCTGATTACAATCATGATGGGTTAAAAGATATAGCTGTTGCCGGAAACGATTCAGTTGGGATTAATCATGCATTTATTTATAAAAATCTTGGCGGTTTTCAATTTGCTGATATCCACGCTCCTTTAATCGGTATTCATTTTGGCGAAATCAAATGGGGAGATTATGATCGGGATAGTTTAATGGATATTGTCATCAACGGGATTGGTGATCTTGATTTCAGAACCCGCGTTTACAAAAATATGGGCGATGATCATTTTGAATTGCAGCCTTTTTATATGAGAGGAAGCGGAGGCACTGTTGACTGGGCTGACCTGGATGGTGATGGGTGGCTGGATATACTCGTGACAGGTTATGATAGCACTTCATCTACGATTTTCACCGAATTGCATCATAATAATGGAGATGGAACATTCTCAATAGCCAATACTAATCTTCCAGATTTTGGTGAACCAAGTGGTGTGGCGATCGCTGATTTTAATTTCGACCAAAAGCCTGATTTATGTTTTATTGGGGGTAACTCCGCATTCCCATTTACCGGGTCAGCAATAGCCTTGTATTTAAATGATAACGTTTATAATGTGGAACCGTTTATTCGTGGCGATGTCATCAATCCGATCATTAGTGCAGCAGACATAGATAGCGATGGAGACAATGATTTGATTTTTGGCAACCTGATTTTAACCAATGAAGCTCTAACTGCAGTGAAAGATATGGATCAAGACCATCAGGTGATTCATATTTTTCCAAATCCTGCAAGCGACCATTTTACTGTAAATTCAATGATTCCGTTGAAGTCCATTACACTTTATGATTATTTCGGGAAAATAATAACTTCTTACAGTTATCTTTCTTTGTCGAATGAAATAGTGACTGACCAACTTTCATCTGCTGCTTATTTATTAAAAATGACAGATACGGACGGAAAAACATATATCAACAAACTGATGGTCATCCATGAATGAAATTTTTATTTAAAGTGAATTGATCAAACACAAACATCTCCTTTCGCTGAAATGCTTCATCTTGTAAGAACAAATCCCGCTAACCAGGACTTTATTGAGCTTGTCAGGCAGCTCGATGCTTATTTAACTGTCATCGACGGTGATGAACATGCCTTCTATGCTCAATTTAACACCCTGGGTAAACTCAAACATGCACTGGTCGCCTATGATAATGGTCAACCTGTTGGTTGTGGTGCGTTGAAAGAAATCGATTCAACCATTATGGAAATTAAAAGAATGTACACTATTCCGGAAAAAAGAGGAAAAGGAATTGCATCATTGATTTTGAATGAACTGGAAAAGTGGGCTGTTGAATCATCTTATCAAAAGTGTGTTTTAGAAACCGGGGAAAAACAGGTAGAAGCAATAGGCCTATATAAAAAGAGCGGTTACAAAAATATTCCAAATTACGGCCAGTATATAGGTGTTGTGAATAGCATTTGTTTTGAAAAAATATTAACCGAATAAGCTGTTCATTTCAAAAAGCATACATTTGACTTTAATTCATTTTACGAGTTAATTCATATAAATGCAATCACCCGAAATCAGCCACAAACCTACCAGGGAAACCTCCCGCATTGAATCATTCAGCGATGGTGTTTTTGCAATAGCCATTACGCTGTTGATCCTCGATCTTCATGTTCCGGAATTTAAGCCTGGTGAAACATTAATGGAAAACCTCAGCCTGGAATGGGCAAGCATCCTCGCATTGTTAATTGGGTTCTTTACCATATTGATTTGCTGGATCAATCATCATTATATGTTTCAAAAAATAATGCGATCCGACAGCGGCTTGTTGTTATTAAACGGTTTCAAATTATTAGTGGTGACCATGACCCCTTTTGCAACAGCTCTACTATCAAAACATATTCAGACGGACTGGAAACAGGAAGCTGTAAGCGTCTACTGCTTCAACTTTGCTTTGATGGGAATCGCCATGACAAGCATTTGGCTTTATGCCAGGCGAAAAGGATATATGATCCTTATGCCTGATCAGGAAATGAAAGCTACCACGTGGCTCTATATTTTCGCTGGTTTTTATGCTACCATGCTATTAATAGTCTCCATGTTTAGCATTATTGTTTGCCTGATCTTGTTTGCCATCATGTTCCTGATTTTTATTTCACCAAAAGATACGATCTATTTATTGATGAATAAAAACGTGCCTCTTAAATCATGATAGACCCTAAAAAATCATTGTTGATTCTTGTGGCAGGGCCATATCGATCAGGGACGAATGACGATCCACATTTAATGGAAGCCAATGTCAAAGCAATGACTGATGCTGCATTGGAAGTTTACCGCATGGGACATATGCCTGTTGTGGGAGAATGGTTTGCATTACCGCTGATTGATGCTGCAGGTTCAAAAGCTTTAGGCGATGAGATATTTAATGAGATCTTTCATCCGATAGCGATCAAGCTGATTGATCATTGTGATGCCATATTTAGAATAGGTGGTCCTTCAACCGGAGCTGATGAGATGGTTAGTGTGGGAAAATCGAAGGGAAAAATCATCTTTTATAAGAAAACTGAAATACCTTTAATCAAATGACAATCTGAAGATCAATCTTATAACACCTTCATTATCAATCATTTCATATTTGCCTTAAATATTATAATGTTTTCCTAAAACATATTTTCCCTCCAAGTCCTGCCCTTTCAATTCATTTTAGGTTTTCCTTAAATACAATAGTGTTTTCCTAAAACATATTTTCCATACCCAATACTGCTCCTTTGATTCATTTTAGGTTTTCCTTAAATACTATTGTGTTTTCCTAAAACATTATAATGTTTGCCTTAAACATCCTGCATGCTTGTCATTATTTCGGGGCAACATCTAGTATAGTAAACGTCCCCGGCTTGACTGAAGGCCTTGGATGAGGATTATCAGGAGTCGCAACAGGCGTATCACCATATTCTGCAGTTGGCAGGAAGAGATGATGAGTTGTTTTATCTACACAAATGGTCCGCGCACCTCGCTGAGTCGGAACAGTGGTCAAAACAGAATATTTATCTCCTTTACTTTGTTGAACTACAGTGATAGAGCCTTCACCATTTGAACTATAAGCTCGTTTCAACCCAGGGTCATATGCACATCCATCTACCCTATCCCCAATGTCCAAAGATGAAATCACTTTTCCTTTCACTGGATCGGAGACAATCATTTTTTTATTACCGCAAACAGAGAAAAGCTTGTGATTGACGTTATCTAACGCCAGGCCACTCGGTTCTTCACCGGGAGAGATCGACCAGGTTTTTTCCACTTCCAATGTTTTGCTATTGATCATGGTCACTAAACTTTTGTCTTCAATATTGACATAGACTTTACCATTCCCATCACTTACTGAAAACTCAGGCTTGCCTTCCAATGCAATAGTAGCAACGACTTTATCGGTTTTGGCATCAATCACCGTCGCATTCGAAGTGCGGCCATTAAAAGCAAAAACTTTATGCGAATAAGGATCATAAAGTATAGCATCAGGATTAGCCCCGGTGACTTTCACTTTTTCAATGAATGCCAACGTGGTCAGATTGACAACCGATACCGTTGAATCTTTTCCGCAACTTATGAATGCTTTGTTTTCCTCCTGTGCAATAGCTGCACCATGCACACCTTTCGTATCCTGTATAGTGCCCAGTAATTTTCCTGTCTTACTATCCACTACTTGCGTAACCGTCCCATGAGAAACAAATAATCTCCCGGTGGCATCATCACTGTAGATATAATCCCAACCTCCATCTCCTTCGACAGAAAATTTATTGACTACCTGGTAATTTGCACTTCCGGATTGAGCGATGCCGGTAAGATGAAAGCCGCAAAATATGCAGCACAAGACAAAGAAGTTATTTTTCATTTTAATCTATTTTATTCAGGGTTAGAAATTATTCTGAGCACTGTAGGTAAAACAATGAGCAGCAGTGGTAATGCAAAAATAAAACCACCTATAACGGCGATGGCAAGAGGTTGATGCAACTGTGCACCGGCTCCAATGCCGAGAGCGATAGGGAGAAGCGCAATGATGGCACCAAGTGCAGTCATTAGCTTTGGCCTCAATCGCGTTGAAATACTATAAATGATCGCTTCATCTTTCGTCTTGCCTCCCATGTATGATTCTCGGAATTGCAATATGGTAAAGATGGCATTCTCACCGATGATCCCGGTGATCATGATCAGCCCGGTATAGCTTCCTACATTCAACGGTGTATGCGTGAGATATAATCCCAACAAACTACCCGCAGTACCGAGCACTGCAATGATCAGTACGGACAATGCAATATTGATCTTCCTGAACAAAAATAAGATCACCGTAAAAACAAGCAGGCACGATGAAATCAATATCAATAATAATTCTTTGAACGATTGTTGTTGTTCTGCATAAGCCCCTCCGTATTCAATGTGGTAACCCTGTGGAAGATTTATTTTTGATACTTCATGTGTGATTTCTTTCATGACTTTTCCCAGGTCGTTAGTGGTTAGCCTGGAAGTCACCAGCCCCATGGATTGAAGATTCTCACGCGTTATCTCAGCATCTCCTGCATCGATATGAACACTTGAAAGGCTGGATAACGATTTTAGTTTTCCATCCGCAAGAAAAATAGTCTGATTTTTTAGCTCATCTACACTTAAAGTTTTATTTCCGGGATATGTCAATCGGATATTCGTGTATTGATTTAATTCTTTAACCTTTCCCACCACTGTTCCTTCCAGTGACGTTTGAACTTGTGATTGAAAATTAGCAGGTGTTATCCCAAATTGAGCCAGCTGGACAGCATTCGGCTCTACACGAATAGCCGGTCCTGCTATAACAATTCCGTCAAATACATCAGCTGTTCCATCAATTTTTTCAACAATGGCTGCTGTTTGTTGTGCAAGATCTTCTAATCTCGTTTTATCGTTTCCAAATATTTTTATTTCTACGGGTTGAACACTTGCCATCAGGTCGCCGAGCATATCACCTATGACCTGCCCAAAATCAATTCTCAAAGCAGGTTGAGTAGCTTCTACTTTCGACCTGATATTTTCAATCACATCTTCAGTAGTGAGATCCCGTTTTTTCTTAAGTTGTATAAGGTAATCACCCGTATTCGGTTCTGTGATAAAAAATCCCATCTGGGTTCCTGTTCTCCTCGAATACGTAGCGACTTCAGGTTGATCAACGATTATTTTTTCTACTTCGCGAAGGATGCGATCAGTTTCTTCGAGTGATGTCCCTGGCGGTGTCGAATAATCCAGTACAATACTGCCTTCATCCATTTCCGGCAGGAACCCGGTCTCCAGTTTTGGGAGAAAATAAATGATACTCACGATGAACCCGGCAACAACCAAAACACTAATCAAAGGTTTAGTGATAAAAAACCTAACCCAATTATGCTGCTTCAAAGGCCGTGAAGTTCTCGGCTTCAACACACCACCTTCTTTTTTTGAAAGCAGTAAATAAATCACCGGAAGCAACAGCCATGTCACAAAAAAAGAACAAATCAGCGTGATAATCATGGAATTGGTCATCACTTTAAAATAGGCACCAGCTACTCCTGTCATTAAAAGAAAAGGGAAAAATATCACAATGGTGCTAAGCGATGAACCCACCATAGCAGGAAATAAATAGCTGATTGCTTTGCCTACCAATTCATTCGAATGAACATCCGGATATTCTTCGTGAGTGCGGTGTATCTGCTCAACCACTACAATAGCATCATCGATAATCAATCCAATAGATGCCGCGATAGCGCCCAGCGTCATGATATTAAATGTCTGCCCGGTAATGTAAAAGACAATTACCGTGAGAAGAAGCGTAACCGGAATCGTAAACAAAATAGTTGCACTCGCTTTCCATGAAAAAAGAAACAGGATAGCTACGATCATCGCCAATAATAAGCCCACCCAAAGACTATCGCTGACACTACGGATGGAATCGCTCACAAAATCTGCCTGGATATAATAAGGCTTAATGGTTACATCCTTTGGCAAAGTCTTTTTCAGCTCGGTAACTTTTTGATCCATATCAGCAGAAAGCTGGATCAGGTTAGCTTTAGGTTGTTTTACAACAGCTATCAATATCCCATCTTTACCATTTGCATTGATACGGACATATTCTTTTGCTTCGGTGATCTCTACTTCTGCAATATCCTTTAACTGTACAATTCTCTTTCCGTTATTGCTGATAACCAGGTTTTCCAGTTCAGCTTTATTCTCCAGTGAAGTCACCGTGAGCGATAAATACATCATACGGTAATCACTCAGGTAACCATTGCTTTTGATAAATCCGGTATTAGCTATGACTGTAGATATCATTTCAGGTGTGATGCCAAAAGAAGACATCTTTTGATTATTGAGATGCACCTGGTACTCCTTCGATTTTCCACCTATGACCCGGATTTCACTCACGCCATCCACCTGTGATAAAAATGGTTTTACTATATATTCCGCCAGCGCTTTCATTTCAATCGGAGTACGCGTATCGCATTCCAATGTATATCCGCTTACCGGAAGGATGCTCGGGTTCATCCGCTCAACCTCTACATTGACTTCAGCTGGAAGTTCATTTTTTATTTCATTAATTTTTGATTCGATTCGTTGCTGGTCAACATCAATATCCCCATGCCAATCCATAAATGCAGATAATTCGCAACTGCCCCTGCTTGTTGTGCTGCGCAATAATTTTAATTCAGGGACTTTCTTAATGGCAAGCTCAATTGGCCGGGTGACGCTAAGCATCATTTGATCTACAGGCATCTGACCTGCATCTGCTATGATTTTAATCTTTGGAAATGTGATTTCAGGAAAAAGAGAAACCTGCATGCGGCTGTATACATAAGTGCCCGCAAGCAATATGATGACGATGACGACCGCAAGCGGATTCTTATATGAATGGAAAAAATTCAATTTATTTAATGATATAAACTTTAGCCGTATCAGGCAATCCATAATTTCCGGTAATCAGGATTTTATCCGTCTCAGAAAATGAAGGTGAGAGAATTTCCACTTTATCATTTGATTCAATGCCCTTTGTCACCGGTATTTTTAATGCAGTGGTATCATCCAGCAATTTCATGACCCACCATTTACTTTGGGTCTCATCCGTCAACAATGCCTGTTTCGGGATGGTGATTGCATTTTGCCTGGATGATTTCACGAGAAGTACCTTTGCTAATAAATTCTCAGGAATCATTTTAGAACTATTGATTTTGATCAGGTAACTCTGGGTCTGAGATGCGGCATCCATAGTGGGGAGTGGTTTTTCGATCGTCCCGTTAAGCTTTGTGGAGTCAGGCAAAACAAGGATAACATTTTTATTGAATTTAAGCAGCCCCGTAAGTTCATAAGGTAATTCAAGAATAAATGCAAAACTCTTTGCATCGCTGATCATCGCCAACTGCTCACCATCCTGCACATAATCACCGCTCTGCATATTCAATTGTGAAATATAACCACTGCCTGGGGCAAGGATATTGATCTCACCTTTAAAATGAAAAGAAGTATCCATGTTATTAACTGTACTTCCAAGGATTTGAGCTTCTTTAGTAATCACACTCATGAGTACTTCACCTTTGTTGACATAATCATTCTGTTGGATTTTCACATTTTGAAGATATCCGTTAGCGACTGATTTTACCGGTGTTTTCAAAAGAAATGAGGACATGGCATTTAACTCAACGGTTTCTTTCATAGCTCCCTTACTGATTGATGTTACCGTGACAGGGGTTCCCTCCTGGATAACCTCCTCCGCAGTTTCTTTTGGCTTGGCAACACAAGAAGAAACCATAGCAACCACCATAAAAATCAATATGTATTTTGTTTCCCTGGTCATGATTAATAATTCAGGTAGTTAAACTGATTGATGAGTTGCATCTTGTTTGTGATAAGTTGCTGTACTGTGGCTTGTGATGAAATATAATTCTTGATGGAAAGTATATAATCAGCAATTTTTGCTTCTCCGGATTCAAGTAATTGATGATTTGCATTGAGGAGTGTCTCAGAGTATTTTAGTTGGTCATGGGCATCCGTTATTAAAAGTTCGGTTTCATCCATCTGCTTCAACAGTTGCGTTTGTTTTATATTGTATTGTTTTTTGAAATAATCCACGTGGTTCAATCTTGTATTTTCGAGATATTTGAATTTTTCGATTTGTAATTCTTTTTGGTGGCCATCATAAATTGGGATCAGCAGGTTCAAGCCAAAACTGGCACCAAAATTTCTTTCCGCATGATAAGCAAACGAGGAGTTATATCCTGCATCACCGAATAAATTAATTTTCGGCACATAATCATAATGAATATGCTCCATTGAATTCTGCAGTTGCAGGCTGTCAAGAATAAATAATTTGAATGGATAAGTTTGTTCAACACCTGGGCTCTGGACGATTGTAATACCTGGATCGGACAATATGAAGACTGAAGTATCAGCTATCCCACTCAGATAGTTTAGAAAATAAAAATCACTTTTCATCTGCATGTTTTGCTGAGCATAAGCAAGCTGTTCCTGCTTATAGCTCACCAGGAAAGCCAGGTAATCTGTCTGCTTGTAAATACCTTTCTCTGAGATATTTTTTAAGATTGCATCTTCTTTTTGCAAAATTTTCAGTACGTCCTTTGCATTGGCAAGCACTTGTTGTTCTCCAAAAACAGTGATGTATTGCATCGTCACGGTTTGCTTTAAATCCCGCTCACTCAGTTTGGTGTTGAGTTCAAGAATTTGCTTTTGAATGTTGAGAGAAGAATATTGATTATTTAATTGGTTATTTCCGACCAGCTTATAATTGATCCCCACAAGTGCATTAAAATTGGCTCCATTAGTCACGATCTCATCATATCCATAACCATTGACAACCGGGGCGTAATAATCATTACTGGAAAAATTGATCTGGGGCTTGAGACCCGCACGCGTAAGCATGCTGTCTAATGCGAGTGAGTGAATCTGGTTTTGATTTTCTATAGAAACCGGGCTGTTTTGAATGGCCGATCGCAGGTAATCATTCAATGTATTTTGTCCGTATGAGAAAGAAGAAATAAACCAATACATCAGTAGAAAACTGAATTTCAACATCCATGATGATTTAAATCCCTCTTTCCTTTTGTTTTGCATCATAATAGATTGAAATAAAAATTGCGGGCTGAAAACAGATTCTAATTTCTTCCGCCCGCAATGCTCCGTAACATTCATTACTCTAATCAGGAATTCCTCCGCTAGTCTTTTTCTTCAGTTCCTAACCTTAAATATTTTCCTCCACTATCAAATATCAAATCCATCTTGTGACCATCTTTGCTTATTTCCGCTTCATAAGTGACCACATTTTTATCATCCGTTATCTTGGCACCTTCGGTCACTTTGTGTCCGGGATAGTTAATCGCTACATAACTCGCTACTTGCGCAGGTAATTCTGAAGTCTTGATTTCCATTTCTGTCTCCAGGCGGTGTCCCTTATTGTTATATGTCGCTGAGCCTTCCACCCCTTTCAGCTTAAACATAGCTTCATAGTTTTCATCTTCTGTATCCCAGGTAGCCTTAACTCCGGGAAAATCTTTTGTAAAGGCCTGTGTTACCACAGCGGGTACAACAGGCTGAGCTTCCATTTTCTCTTCCTTTTCCTCTTTCTCTTTACTTTCTTTTGTTTGGGCAAATGCCACGGTACTGATAAGACCAATAACCATTGCCATAATTAATTTTCTCATGCTTACATTCTTTTTTGATTGTTAATAAATTGTCCAGATTAATAGGCAAATATCAGGTCTAATTGTGTTGACAATCTGAAGCCTGGCAAATGCCTCATATTCAATTGAATCTCAACCTCCTGTAAAGGATCAATTTGATTGAATATCAGGACATAAATTTGATGGTAAATGAATGCTGGCCATTCACTAATTGGTATTTAATGACGAAGCTATAATACATGCAGATCTGCTTCACAATCGAAAGGCCGAGCCCAAGGGATTCAATGGAATCATTAAATTTTGTGAATCGTTCAAAGATCTGGTCTTCATGATAGGCTAATGGTGAACCTGAATTTGATATCATGACATATTCCGGCTTGAGTTCAATGTGAATGATGCCATTCATGATGTTATGCCGGCAAGCATTTTGTATAAGATTTGAAAAAAGGATATCCGCCAATAACGGATTCATGTGGAGTACTGGAGATCCGGAGTAATCACGCTGTACCTGAAGATTTTTACTACTCAGGCTATCTTCAAAATCAGAAAGGATCTTATCCAAAAGATTTTGCAGGACAATGGCTGTCGTTTCTTCAAATTGACGGTTTTCAATTTTAGATAGAAGTAAAAGAGATTTATTGAGGTGAGAAAGTTTATTCACCGATTTTTCTATTTCCTGTATTTGTTCCAGGCTTTCTTCTGATAAATTTTTATCCTGTATCAGCATATCAATCCTGGTTCTCATGATGGCCAGAGGCGTTTGCAATTCATGCGAAGCGTTCTCAGTAAATTGTTTCTGGTTCGCATAATCGGCAAACATTTTAGCAGTCATAAAATTCAACGCTTTATTTAATTCTTGAAACTCTTTTGTGGAAGAAGATTGAAAAATATTCGGTTCCGCATCGACAAATGAAATCCGTTGAAGTTTCTCCAGAGTCTGGTAGAAAGGCTTAAATAACCTTTCTGAAATAAACCGGTTGAGGATCACTACACTGACCAGGATTAGTCCAAACATGATCAGCAGTCCAATCGATATACTCTCCGCAAGCTCGTCACGCTTAATATTTGAGCGGGTAACACGGATTTCGAACATCTTCCCATTATTGGTGAATGAAGATGTCAATCTCCTGAAAGGCACCAACTCCATCTCAGATGAATCAAAATAAAACGTGTCAGCAAAAACATCCTGAATGGGTGAGCCATCCGGTAATGATCTGATCACCACATCATCATCCGCATCATTAAAAAACTGCGATTCAGTACTATCGGTCTCTATAAAATTTTTGATGATCACTTTTTTCTGGGCCAGCAGTGAATCATCCGCATTATCATTGACCTGGTAGGTGATCAGGTTTAATAATATGAACCAACTAATCACGAATACCGGCAGCAGAAACAGGATAAAATAAAGGGTTGACTTGTTTAGTAATTTCACGATGTCTTAAAATTATAACCCATTCTGTATACGGTCTGTATATAATCAGCACATCCAAGTTCCAACAATTTCCTGCGCAGATTCTTAATATGGGTATAGAGAAAATTATAAGTATCCGCCTGGTCTACATTATCTTCCCACAAGTGTTCTACAATGGCACTTTTGGAAATAATTCTGTTCTTATTGACGATAAAATAAATGAGCAGGCTGTATTCCTTTAATGTAAGTGTCAGCTCCTTGTCATTGACATAGGCACGCCGGGCCAGAAGATCAATCCGTATTTCATTCAATTGGATAATATTGCTTCCATCAAATTGCTTGCGCCGAAGGATGGCCTGGATACGGGCATTGAGCTCAGGCAGATGAAAGGGTTTAGTCAGGTAATCATCGGATCCCAATTGCAATCCTTTTAATTTGTCATCCAGGGACTGCCTGGCAGAGATGATGATGATCCCTGCTTTCGATTTAGCCTTTTTAAGTGTTTCGATTACCTGGAAACCATTGCCATGGGGAATGGTGATATCGACCACGATGCAGTCATATTCGTAATCATTGATTTTATCTGATGCAGATGGATAATCTACCGCTGAGTCACATATATACCCCTCAGCAGAAAGATAACTGGTGATCGTATCCAGCAGGGAACGTTCATCTTCAACTATCAACACCTTCATTACCCAAATTTAGTATAAAGGTAGGCTGATAATTGTGTTTTAATTTTGAAGGGTACCTGATCCTATGAAAAATGATTCCTGACAAAGGCGAGTTGCTGATTCTCTGTCAGTTTATCAGTGTGTTTGATTTCCAATTTAATGTTGGAAAACAAATGATTTCCATGGAGGACATTCGCCAATTCTGATTTCGCATCGGTGGGGCCAAATAAAAGGACTTCTTTGTAATTCCTGATTACCTCACCCAATTTGTGATAATATTCAGCATGTTGGTGCTGCTCTTTATTATGCATTCCGTGTTCGCTTTTACCTAAACTATGAACTTTGGATTCATGCGTGAATTCGGACTTTATCGTCTCTGATGAAACGGGGTCATGACTGAATTCAATCATATGCGCACTGGAATGATCCATAAAAATGCCTAATTTCTTATCTGTATTCATTTAGCAAAGATGAGCATCTCTTTGAGATTTATACTATTTAACGATCAAAAAATATTACATATTTCTCACGCTCCTTGCACTGAGCAAAGTCGACAAACGGTTGTTGAGCTGTAGCCCAAGGATGAGAGATGCAGGTCGAAGCATGTTCGGACGAGTCGAAGTGTCACAACACGCCTTCGTCATATGCCTTCTCTCCATGCAATGATGCATCCAATCCCATATCCTCTTCTACTTCAGATACCTTGACCGGTGTGATGATATTGATCAGCCACAACATGAAATAGGTAAAAACAAATCCATAAATACAGGCTGCTATAACAGTAACACATTGTTTTATAAAAAAACCTGTTCCACCGGCCAATAATCCGTCTGCTCCTGCTGCATTCATTGTTTTAGCTGCAAAAACACCAAGCAATATCACACCTAAACTTCCACCGATACCATGCACGCCCCATACATCCAAAGCATCATCCCAACCAATTTTGTTTTTCATGTGCACAGCAACATAACACACAATTCCTGCAGCAATACCTATGAAACAGGCCGAAGGCAGTGAAACATATCCGGCAGCCGGAGTAATTGTAGCAAGTCCTGCTACAGCACCGGTAAGTAATCCTACAAACTTCGGCTTCTTCACTCTCGACCATTCAATAATCAACCATGTAATCGCTGCAAAAGACGCAGCAACATCCGTATTCAAAAATGCAAGCCCTGTGACAGCATTGACATTCAATTCACTGCCCGCATTAAATCCATACCAACCAAACCACAAAAGTCCGGTACCGATAGCAATCAACGGAACACTATTTGGAGCAGATTCTTTATCTCTCCTCGAACCAACATAAATGACCGAAGCCAGTGCAGCAAAACCCGCCAGCGCATGAACGACGATACCACCTGCAAAATCCAGAACGCCCCATTTAGCCAGCAATCCCCCACCCCATATCATGTGAGCAAATGGATAGTACACCAGTAGTTGCCATAGGATCAAAAAGATGATATACGCTTTAAAGGTGACACGATTGACAAATGCACCCGTAATGAGAGCAGGTGTAATGATCGCAAACATCATCTGGTACGCGATGAATACAAATTCAGGCAACTTTGGATTTCCGGGGAAGGGCGTATTCAAATCCACTCCAAACATGAAGGCTTTATTTAAGTCTCCGATAAACCCTCCTAATGCATCGCCACTAAAACATAATGAATACCCACAGATAAACCACATGATCGTTGTGATCCCCATCGAAACAAAACTTTGGATCATTATCCCCAGGATATTTCTCTTTCCGGCAAGTCCTCCATAAAAGAATGCCAATCCTGGTGTCATCAACATGACAAGACTTGTAGCTAACAGCATAAAGCCTGTAATTCCGGTATCAAACATGGTATTTCGTTTTAAATAAGTTGCTTCAGTAATTCACATCAGAAAGATATCCCCGCATTACACATCAACTCTTGTCGATGAGACTCATACTTACCTTTCCAATAGTATATCTTTTGGTTTTGATCATTATACAAATTTCTTCCTTCAATCCGAATGTATGCGTTTTCTGTAGGCTTAAATTCAAAACCGGCCGTACCGCCCCACAATACATACCCCGTGTATTTATTTGCATTATCAAGGAATAGCGTTGACATAAATCCATCCGGATCATCAAATACTTCTCCCCTGCCATATATCGAAAATTGAGGACTGAAGGAGTATTTAACAGAGAAGATACCGCTATACATGGACCCCATTTTGTTTTGGTCTTCAAGTGAAGAATGTTCCTGCATGCAATAATCAACACCTGCCTGGATTTTAAAATTATGAAATTGGTAATTAATAAATATATTCTGTTCAATTCGCAGATGTGAAATGGAATCGCTATCCGGACTATCATCTCCGATATAATTACTATAACCTATATTCCAGCTATCCTCAGGGGCATAAGTCAACAAGGCTCCAAATGATTTCTTGTGATTATTATCTTCATAAATATTATATCCATTGAGAGCAAACAAGTTCACGGTAAAACTTTTACCGGCAAGAATTTGCAATCGGGCTCCGGACTCAAAATAAGGTTCGGAATATGTATCGACGGAAACCGAGCTTGTAATATTCTCTTTAGGCAACAGGCCTTCGGTACCAAAATGAGTTCGAAAAAAACCTGCATCCAGCCAAAGCCATTTTAATAAGCGCAACCCGGCATGTGCTTCCTGGATATTTTTAAAAGTCGGCGACCATGTACTAAGGGGAATATCACCATAGTGTACCGATATAACACCACGAACCTTCGCTGCATCGTATTGCAGACTTAGCATGGCTATATTGAGCCCGAATTGTTCAGTCCGCGGCGAGACGGTTGGAAATTTTTGAAAATTCCCTGTCCCGACTGAATCAGTATAATAGGCATAATATGCATCAACATATCCGCTGAATTTTAAGACGGCGGTAGAATCCTTTGTTTGCCCTAATCCTTTAAAAATAGTAAGCAAAAAGAAAGATGCTAACAGCAGATATTTTCTGTTCATAAACAAGAGGTAAGGGAGGCCAAACAAACATAACCAGTTTATTCCATAAAACAAATTTCCGGGCAACTCTAAATCAATTTTAAGAACTTGCGCCCGATCATCGATGAAAGATAAAAAAGCAAATATCAAAAAAGTCAAAGGATCGGGAATTCCGTCAGTTCCCGAAAAGACAGGCTTTTCAGAAAGGAGGAAATATTATGCAGCCTTAGGCGCTATTTTGACTATTACTTTCATTGTTTATTTACCTGTTTTGCATAATTCTTTTTTAGGATGGGATGACCATTTTTATATTACTGACAATCCGTTGATCAGTTCTTTCGATCTTAAAAAAATATTTTCAACTTTTGTCATGGGTAATTACCATCCCATCACCATTCTGACGCTGTCCACGGAATATCACCTTTTCGGAATGAGTGAAAGAGGATATCATGCTGTAAATCTTCTTTTTCATCTGGCAAATATTATCCTTGTTTTTTATGCCATTTTACTGTTGAGCAATAAACCCGGGATGGCCTTGATAGCGTCGCTTCTATTTGGCATCCATCCCATTCATGTTGAATCCGTGGCATGGGCTGCTGAATTGAAGGACTTGCTTTATACTTTCTTCTTCCTGGCGGCATTGATCTGTTATCTGAAATACATCTCAACCTTACGCAGCAAATTTTATTACTTCGCTTTAATCCTATTCCTGTTCTCTATTTTATCAAAAGCAATGGCAGCCTCATTTCCTGTTGTCCTTTTATTAATTGATTATTTCAGGGAGAGGAAAATAAATGCCAGGGTTCTTCTTGAAAAAGTCCCATTCTTTTTACTGTCGCTGATATTTGGCGTTGTGGCTATCATGGCGCAAAAAACCACTTCACTTGCGCATGATATCACGATTTTCAGTTTCCCGCAACGAATTGTCTTTGCCGGTTATGCATTCCTTACCTATTTGTATAAATTAATTTTACCCATTCATCTCAGCGCATATTATCCTTATCCAATTAAAAATGGCGGAACGATTCCTTTGCAATATTATGCTTACGTTCTGTTACTGTTTGGAGTTGCAGCATATGTATTTTATTCAAAGAAAACAACCAAAAAAATACTTTTAGGCATTGGGTTTTTTTCCATTTCCGTTTTTCTTGTCTTGCAGTTAATGCCTGTTGGCGGCGCCATTATGGCTGATCGTTACGCGTATGTTCCTTCGATTGGCATAAGCTATTTAGGAGCTGAAGGAATAAATTATTTATGGCCGAAGAATCTAAAATGGCTGGCGATTAGCATCGTGTGTGTATTGACAGTTTTTTACTCCGTTTCAACTTATTCCAGGAGTCAAATCTGGAAAAATGACCTGTCATTGTGGAATGACGTCATCAGCAATTACCAGACTGTTTCAATTGCTTATTACAACAGGGGTCTTTCGTACATGAATGAAAATAAAACCAATCTGGCACTCGCTGATTATAATAAAACGATTGAATTAATGCCAACCTATACGGAAGCCTATGTCAACAGAGGTTCAATCAAACGGGATAGCAGTCAATATGAAGAGGCGTTAAATGATTACAACAAAGCGATTGAGATCAGTCCATCATACGCTACTGCTTATTTTAACCGGGGCATACTTTATATAAAAGAAAATAAAAATGATGAGGCCATTTCTGATTTTACAAAAACAATAGAATTGGATCCTGGAAATAATAAAGCATATAGCAACAGAGGTGCTGTATATTTCAATGCAAAGAGATATCCGGAAGCGATTGCTGATTATTCCCGTGCCATTGCCTTAAAACCTGATGCTCCTGAGGCGTACTATAACAGGGCTATGGCACAGTTTTATGCCGGGCATCAGGAATTGGTGGGTGAGGATCTGAAAATCGCTTCAAAATTGGGATACCAACCCGCTATTGATGCATTACAGAGGCTGACAAAATAGTTTATCCATTATTTTCGCACAGAGAACCTTTAGAGCAAATTCCTTGCTTCTGACCAAAAAGATTAATCCTTCCAGGAGTAATTAATTTGTGGAAGGAAGTGGGGTGAACTTGACGGAGTCAAAGATTTTCAGATCTATTCTCGTGTATTAGTCCCCACTCCCGGCCACTGTTGCTTAGGTCTATTTAGAATATTAAGTCCGCAATGACTAATTAAAGGTCTTAGACTACAGCAACATTTTTGTTAACTCTAAATTCAAAGTTATGGAAAATGTTTCACACATTCTTGGCGCTGACCTGTCCAAGAAAACCATTGATTTTGCATGTTATCAATCCCATGCTCACTATCAAATCAGTAATGACAATGAAGGATTTAAACAATTTTTGTGTTGGCTTCGAGAACAAAAGATCAGACCTCATGGAATCATACTTGTCATGGAACATACCGGGTTGTATAGTTTTTGCTTTGAGAATTTTCTGCATGAACAAAAAATTCCTTTTTGTAAAGTGAGTGCGTTAGAAATTAAAAAATCAAGCGGTTTAGTCCGAGGTAAATCGGATAAGATCGATGCCTTCAGAATTGCTTCATATGGCTTTGAAAAGATAGCCAAACTTCAACCTGAGGAACTTGCATCAAAATCCCTGGAACGTTTGAAAATGCTACAGAATACCCGTAACCAGCTTGTCAGGAACAGAGCAAGCGTACTATGCACTATTAAGGAATACCAAAACATCGGCCTTGCAGATAAGGACCTCATCCTGAAAACTCAACAGGCGGTGATTAAAACAATAAATAAGCAAATTGAAAAACTGGAATCTGCTATAACGGAGGTGATTGAGAATGACCCAACTGTGAAAGCAAATTTTAGATTACTGACCAGTGTTAAAACGGTCGGGAAAGTATTAGCTGTGACAACAATCATTAAAACCGGTAATTTTTCCAAGTTTAGAAATGCGAGAAAATTTTCTTGTTATTGTGGTACAGCACCATTTGAACACAGTTCCGGATCCAGTATAAAGGGGAAGACCAGGGTTAGCCATCTGGCAGATAAACAAATGAAAACATTACTAGATTTATCGGCAAAATGTGGGATCAGATATGACAAGGAATTAAAGGAATTTTATGAACGACGGTTAGCTCTTGGAAAATCAAAAATGAGTACAATCAATGTGATCCGCAATAAAATTATCTATCGCATGTTCGCTGTAATCAAGCGCCAAACTCCCTTTTTAATGGAGTATAGCAAGGCTTCATGAAAAAAATTTGGTTGTTTGGAAGACTTAGAATACACGGAGTCCACGGAGAACCAGACTTCTGAATACTGAATACCGAATACTGAATACCGATTACTGAATACCGATTACTGAATACCGATTACTGAATACCGATTACTGAATACCGATTACCGATTACTGACTATCTTCTCTATCCACAACTTTTGACCAACTCGTAATCGCAAAAAGTACATTCCCGGGGGATAGGATTCCAAATGAATTTGTTGGATCACTTTGTTTTGATCAGCATTAACGGGTAATGATCTTCCATAAGTATCGAATATTTCAACCGATCCGGGAGCATCTGTCTTCCAGGCTATTTCTACCATGTCTTCTGTTGAGGAATACATGATTTGATAAGGTTTGTCTGGTAGTGCAACAATTGGCTTTGTCGCTGTGGTACCAACAAGGAGATCTGTGTGAAACATTTCTAATCCGCCACGCTGATTCCCCACGATCAACTCAAATTTACCATCTCCGTCAAGATCAGCAAGAGCAGGTGCGCTTCTGTTGCCAAAATCGAGTTTTCCATATATACTGTCAATCTCCGTGAGTGAACCGGTCTTGCCCTCTTCCAAATTTCCATACAAAGCCAGTTGTCCGGGATCACCGCCTTCCATCAATTCAAGCCCATCCTTGGTCCTGAAAATAAATGGTGCACTGTACTGAGGCAGGCCAACCTGAATATTAAATAATACGCGTCCAAAACATCCTGTATTTGGCGGTGTGTTTATATCGGGATTAAAAACAGCATTGCCGACAGAACCAAGATTTTCAAAATAATTAAGGTTACTGCAGCGACCGTTGTGGTCAGCATTTCCTGTTCGCTCACCGACGATAAGATCACCGAGTCCATCTCCATTGATGTCGGCTATTTGCGGCGTTGCAGAAACACCAACTGCGATATTCATGTACGGAAATACCGGGGCTCCAAAATTCATTGGCGCTCCTTGCGCTGCAATATTTTTATAAAAAAATAATTTCCCATTATTCTCCCCGACCACCAAATCGATGGATCCATTACCATCAATATCACCAAATGCAGGCGCATAATTAAACGTCGGGTTATTGCACGTGTTATACTGACTCATGTTCAGATAGTCCTCTGTTATTTTTTCAAAATGAGGTTGTTGTAATGTTCCGGTATTTTGAAAATACCATAACGATGGTACTCTCGTCTCACAACCATCCGTGTAATGAAATCCTCCAACCAATAAATCAGGAAGTCCATCACCATTGATATCCGCTATGGCAGGACATGTGTAAGAGCCTAAATCAATCATTTGATTTTGAAATGAACCTTTATCCGTCAACTTATAATTTAAAGGCCCCGGAGCCGGATCATCATCATATCTCCAAACACTTTTTCGATCTTCGGCAAGACCACGACTATTCACTGCAACCATTAATTCAGGTTCAGGATCATTATCTAACTGAACACTAAAAGTTCCTAAAAAATATTGAAGATTGACCACTGTATCCTTGGAAGGGAATATAGAATCCTGTGCTGTCATCCAGGCTTGTTGTGCATTTAACCCATTCAATAGAAAAATAAGATGCGATGAAGAAATATCCCCGATCCATGCATCCTTATCTCCATCACCGTCAACATCCATCGCCAGGATAGTACTTCCCGAATGACGGATCACCACCGGGTCTTCACCATTGTAATGGCCTGTTGAACAAACATCAGGATCATCACTCAGGTAAATGGACTGGCTGAGCTGGTTCTCAAGAATTTTTCCCCAGCATAGATCATAAAGATCAAATCTAAGAGAATCAACGCCCCATCCGTTTTCAACGGACATATTTCTGTAATAGTTGATGTAACTTCCACTTGGCTCGTAAGCCAGTATATCCAAATCTCCGTCACCATCAACATCCGTGACCGCCGGTATATCATCAAATGAACAATACAAATTGGTGAGAGAACTTTGGATGACGATCTGCATATATAATTTACCTCTGTCAGGTTGTATCGTAAATGACCAATGTCCATTTTCATACGAGCCTTTATACACAGAAATACCTGCAATACCTGTAACAGAAGCACTGGTGAATAAATCTTCCACCCCATCATGATTGTAATCTGCGACGAGCACCCAATCCACTAATGGAGGAAAACTAGAAACATAAGACCAGTCGATTACCCATTTTCCTGAATTAGGTTCTCGGAGGTAAGGAATTAAATAATCTCCCTGTCTGTCAAAACTGATGAGATCGGTCACACCGTCACGATTGAGATCAATGTTGTTGAACTGTGGTGCATTGTAACCTCCGGTCCATGGCATGGCCAATTCTTCATTACCCGATTTGACGCCGATGTCGAATCGCTCCTGTGCCCATAACGAAGTGGAGATCAAAGCGAAAAATATGAAGGCGATATATTTTCTATTTATATTCATATTTGTGGAAAATCATATCAAAATTAACCCAAGCCTGTCAAAGATATTGTCGGCTGGCACATAATACCTGATAATAACGCGAACTTCTCGCAATAGTTATGACAAAATCATATAATCAAAGGGCATATTCGGTTCATCCTTCCTCCATCATCATGGTGTTGTTGCTCATCGGGATCACAGCTTTATTTGGTGCACTCACGATGGCTTACCTCTATTCCCGGATTGGGACCGGGATGCACAGCATCAGGATCCCATTGATATTTGTCTTCAATACGTTGGTCCTAATGTCAAGCAGTTATTGCATACAACGGTGCCGGAAATATTTCGATCAGAAGGATGAAAAAATGATTCTCCGCTGGGGAATGTTGACGATTGCAGCGACATTACTCTTCCTGGGGCTGCAAGGCTTTGCCTGGTACCGTTTATTATCCCAACAGGTTTTACCGGGCTCATCGGGAGGTCATGGCTATCTTTACGCGATCTCCATTCTTCATTTTTTACATGTCACTGCCGGAATACCTTTCCTATTGCGGATACTATTGCCATTATATGTATCTCGAAAAGAAGGAAGTTCAGCTTTGTATTTTCTCAATGATGATCAGCGAACCAAACTCAAGCATACGGCCTGGTACTGGCATTTTATCGATGTGATGTGGGTCTATCTCATGATCTTCTTCCTGATCAACAGCCTTGTGTGAGAGCGTGAGAGAGTGAGAGCATGAGAGCGTGAGAGAAAAATGAAAATAATGTAACATTGAATATAACCGCACTCCCTCTTATTTCTCTCGCTCCTCTCCCTCACTCCTCTCACTTCTCTCACCCCTCTCACTCTCTCACTCTCTCACTCCTCTCACTCCTCTCACGTAAAATCAATACTTTTATCCCTGATGACCGATAGACCACAAAAAGTGCCGAAGGAGAATAGTCGGGGAAGGGAAACGCTTTTCCGGGTGACTTATTCTCACCAAAGCAAGCTGATCCAGATCGCAGATTACAAAGCCAATATCATCATCAGTGTGAGTACGATGATTATTTCAGCAGTTGTCGCTATCACGGGATACGGTGCTGTTTCCGATAAAATAGGGTTATACGGAATGAAACTGATCATCCCGGTAGTCATGATTCTGCTAACCTGCCTTATATCGTTGGTATTTGGAATTCAGGCTGCCCGGCCCAAATTGATCCAGGCCTGGAAAACAGAAGGCTCCGTCAACCGCTCAAGCTTATTATTTTTTGGCGTGATCGCAAGCTATTCGCAACAAGCCTATCTCGAAAAGATGAAGAACCTTCTCGTCTCGAGTGAAGACATGTACGAACAAATGACCATAGACCTACACAACCAGGGTGTTGTCCTCAAGCGGAAATACAATCTCCTGGTATATGCCTACCAGGTATTGATGTATGGATTTGTGATCAGCGTTTTGGTTTTCCTCGGCTTCCTGGCCTTTGGGTTTTAATTCCCTGTTCGGCGTCGGTTGACCGACCTGGTTACAATCTCTATTCACTTTATCGCCACTAATTACACGAATTAACACTAATTAAATTTCCCCTTTCAAGTCCGAAGATTCGGCAAAGGTCTATGCTCTACGCCCTTTGCTTTACGTTTTACGTTTTACGCTTTTAGCTCATGCACACTTTGCCTCAAAATCACTACTTCATCTCCGGTCATATCAACGATCGTTGAAGCCTCCTGCACACGGGTTTCATCCATGATGATAAATCCAACGCGACGTTCATAACTATTGATCAATTCTTCTGCATCTGAAAAATATTCATTTGTTTCATCATCACTTCTCACCGAACTCACGATCAGTGGCATTTCCACTTTAGTCATGATAGACCTGATGACAGGATGTTGAAGAATCCGGAGACCAAGCGTTTTTCTTTTGTTTTTCAAAAATGATGGAGCCCGGTGACCGGATTGTAGTATGAATGTAAAAGGCCCTGGAAGATTCTTGTTGAGTAACCTAAATACCGGTGTTGGCCATTGAACAAAATATTCGGATGCCTGGCTGATATCTTTGCAAACAATACTCATCAAAGCAGTTCTCGGATCTAAATTTTTAAGCGCACATATCGATTCAAAACCTGATTTCTGATCCGACAAACAACAAAATGCATACACCGAATCCGTTGGAACGATCCCTACCCTTCCCCTTTGCAATTCTTCATAAACCAGATCGATATCTTTTGGATGCAAACCGTATGACTGTGCTTCAAAAACCATTTACGAATAACGATTTACGAATGACGAATGACAAATTACAATTATTAAGTACCAATAGCGAAATGATCGGGATGCACCGGCAATCTGGGTGAATTAGTTAATTAAGTAAAAACAAAACTCTGTAGTGAGACAATGCCCAACCTCAAATCGTTATTCGTAATTCGTAAATCGTAATTCTTATATGGTTACCAAATTGTCCGCATACTGCAAAAACAATTGCATCCCTTCCCGCTTACGGCGATCCAGTGAATAAGAAATATTATTGAGCAGGTATTTTTTCTGCCACGCCGGGATTATAGAATCCGGAGAGCGAACAAAATCAATTCCCATTTTGAAAGCATTGTCCATCTCCTTGATGAATTCAATATCAATGCCAGGCCTTGCGATCCAAACAGCAAAGACCATCGGAAGCCCTGTCATTGCTTTCCATTCTCCGGCAAGATCATTTCTGTATGGATAACCTTTCTTTTGTTCAAATACTTTATCTCCGATCATCACACATGACAGCGGTTGCTTTTCATTTTCATCAAAATAGTATTTCCAGTTGGTCTGCCAATAACGATCAGCTAAGATTTGCACAAGCTTGTTAGACGTCTTTGATTGACTATCCAACCTGACTTTCTCAATTTTATGAATAGGCACATGACTAAGCAATACTACTGTTTCCACATCTCCATCCGCACCGATACAGAAGTCTCCGCATATCTCATGCGGTGGCATATCTTCCAGTGCAGCAACAGGACATAAGCTGATGTCCACTTTTCCTTGTTTAAACAAAGCAGCACATTCAGCAGGATTGACAGGAAGCACTTCCATCTGTTGATCAAGTCCACTCAACCTCAAACCTTCAGAAAAAGGCAAAGTATTAAGGTATTCCACCAGGGCAAGACGATATTTCATAAAGTAAATTTCAATTTAAGATTGGCAATTCCACATAACCTCGATACTCCGTATCCTCATCAAAAGAATAATCACTCCAGTCTTTCAACTCGTGATACAATGTGTCTCTTTCGATTGGAGTTCTTCCTGCATTTTTAATCAATGAAACCAAATCATAAGTGCTCATGGCAGGATGCTGTTCTTCAGCACCGGCCAGGCTATAGATTTTAGTCGTATCGTCAATTGTACCATCAAGATCATCCACTCCAAAACTCATCGATACTTGCGCCATTGACCGGCCTAACATCGGCCAGTATGCTTTGAGATGAGGAAAATTGTCAAGGTATATCCGGCTCACTGCATAGTTCCGCAGATCTTCAACCACCGTCGATTCATGGAGATAGGACATTTCATTGTCCTTATTCCTGAATTTCAATGGAATGAAAGTTTGAAACCCACCCGTACGATCCTGCAACTCACGTAGTCGCCTCATGTGATCAATACGATGCCAATATTTTTCAATGTGTCCGTATAAAATCGTAGCATTCGATTGCTTACCTAACCCATGCCATATCTCATGGATACGAAGCCATTGATCTGCATCGCATTTGTCAGCACATATTTGTTCCCTGATTTCAGGATGAAATATTTCTGCGCCACCACCAGGTATGCTATCCACTCCGGATTCGAATATCCTCCGCATACCTTCTTCATAACTCACTTTCGCTTTCTTAAAAATGTAGTGGTATTCTACGGGTGTTAATGCTTTGATATGAAGATCAGGACGGTGCTCTTTTATTTTTTTAAATAAAGTGCAGTAAAAATCAAGATCATATTGAGGAAGCACACCGCCGACAATATGGACTTCAGTCACAGGTTTTCCATCATAAGATTTGACGATATTCATCATTTCTTCCATCGAATATTCCCAACCGTCTTCCCGATTTTTAATTAATCTTGAATACGAACAAAATTTGCAGGTATAAATGCAAACGTTAGTCGGTTCAATGTGAAAATTCCGGTTAAAAAAAGTTTTATTTCCATTCATCCGCGTGCGCACATTATCGGCCAACACACTTAAAAACGGCAATGGAGCCTGTTCAAAAAGCAACAAAGCTTCTTCTTCATTGATCCTGATTTTCCGGAGCACTTTGTCCCGAATAGCAATGAGTTCAGGCGACAATGCGTCGTCCTGAATCAAACCGGTATAATTTTCTTCAATACTCCTTAATTCGGACATGAATTATAAATTTCGGATGATTTCCTTCGCTTTGGCCTGATCTCCAGGTAGTTGAGAAAGGATTTCAACACGTTCAGCTAAATCGGAAGGCTTGAACTCCAGAGTCCGGAGTCTTTTCAGTACAGAGCCTAAATCCTGAATAGAAGGGTAAATATGCAATGCTTTATCCAAATTAGTATGTGTCAGACTATTTTCATTGGCTGCGATGAACCTTCCCTGGTATAAAGCGGGGAAAATCTTGACCTTCATTCCCGCCGAATGCCTGCTGTGGATGATGATGACTTGAGCATCCCTGATCAATTCGTACATCTTGTCTTCAGAAACATCACCTTCACGCTTAATGTTGGGGTATTTCAATAGTTTTTCTTCAAAACCCTGGTCACCTGATCGTCCTGCTACTACAAGCGGAAATCCGGGATCACCAGGTATATTTTTTATAATGTCAATCAATGCTTTCTGATTGGACTCAACAGAAAGATCACCCTGGTAAAGAATATATTTTCCTTTCCCCGTCTGAATATTAATTTTTTCAAAACCATGATAAACGGGCATAAAAAAACTATTTGCTCCTTTATCCCGATACCACTGATCATCATGTCTTGAAATCGCAAACACTGAATTAAATCTTGCCGCCCTATTCATTTCATATCGCTCCAGCGTGAGCGCTTCCCGTTGCAAATACAAATACAGAAAACGTTGACTTTCCTTTGCAAGGTCAGCATAATATTGATGCTCAATATTATGCGATCTTAACATTAGTTTTCTTCCTTTTAGGTCATCCATATAACCCGTAGTATGTATTCCCTCAAAAAGAATAGGCGTGTTGTCGTTTTTCAGGCGCGCCAATAATTGTGGGTTTTTTCTTGAAGACACGATGTAAGGTTGTCCGGGAGATAATAAAGATGGCCAGGTGATACGGGGATAATAGTAAACGGCCCCGGTTACTTCTTTTAATGCATCATGAGGCTTGAATGAGCCATAAACAAAACAATGAAGGTTGATTTTGAGCCCTTCCCGATGCAATGACCTGATCCTGTTCCAAACGTCAATAGCCCCGCCATAATTGGCCGGATATGGAACCGCAAATGAGATGATATGAAGATCAGGTTTATCCATTGACTTCTTTTACCAACGTAGAAACGAGGTTTCGGTTATAATGAATGTAAAATTAACCTTACCTTTCTCAAACCCTGCATATTGACAAGAGATACTGATGATAATACCAGACTGACTACTGATCTTTTTAACAGGCAATATTTTAACCAAATTGGAGGCTAATGATAAGATGTCTACTCCTTTGTAGCTTTTGGATTGCGATGTTTTCACCTACGCAAATTTTTGCGCAATTGACACTCCGTGGAGAGGTTTTTGATTCAGAGACAGGTGATCCGATCATTGGGGCCAATGTTATCCTCCAGGGAACTCAAACAGGAACAACAACTGATTTTGAAGGACAATATACAATCAAGACCTCCGCTACTCTTCCGGTAAATCTTGAAATTTCTTATACGGGTTATGAAACCTTTATAGTATCCATTTCAGATGCATCCGTTTTTACCAAGACCAAGTTAAAAGCGACAAGCATTCTGATTGATGCCGTTGAAATAACTGCAAGCCGGATCCTCGACAAACAAAAAGAATCACCACTCACTGTCGAATCACTGAATCTTCAGGCCATAAAAGAAACTCCGAGTTCCAATTTTTACGATGGCCTGGGAGCGATGAAGGACGTAGATCTTACTGCCGCCAGTCTTGGTTTTAAAATTATTAATACAAGAGGATTCAATTCTACGAGTCCTGTACGTTCCCTGCAAATCATTGATGGTGTTGATAACCAGGCCCCGGGATTAAATTTTTCTTTGGGAAATTTTTTAGGTTGCTCTGAATTGGATGTACTTAAAGTCGATATCATCGCTGGTGCCAGCGGAGCTTATTATGGACCAAATGCATTCAACGGGGTGATCAGCATGGAGACAAAAAATCCATTCATCCACAAAGGATTGTCTGCCATGGTTAAGCTGGGTGATCGTAATCTTTTCGAAGGTGCTTTACGCTATGCTGATGCATTTAAAAATAAAAGTGGCCTTGATGTTTTTGCGTTTAAACTCAATTTTTACGCATTAAAGGCTGATGATTGGCCGGCTGAAAATTACAATCCGATCACCGCAAGTCGTGTACCGGCAGACAATCCCGGCAGGTATGATGCCGTCAATATTTATGGAGATGAATATTTTTCACTCAATGATGTCACGCATAGTAGCTCACACCTTATTTCTGATCCCGGCCTTGGCAATTTTTATCGGATTGGTTATAAGGAAATTGACCTCGTCGATTACAATACAAAAAATTATAAAGCAAATGCTGCCTTTCATTTACGCACCGATCCTGCGAAAGGTATTGAATCTCCTGAATTGATTTTTTCGTCAAGTTTTGGCTCCGGCACTACAGTGTACCAGGGGGATAACAGGTTTAGTCTTCGCGACATTCTTTTTTTTCAAAATAGAATTGAATTCAGGAAAAGAGATAAATATTTTATTCGTGCTTATGCCACTAATGAAGATGCGGCTAAGTCCTACGATCCGTATTTCACAGCATTAAGATTGCAGGAGATGAGCAAGGACAATACGAATTGGGCATTTGATTACAGGAGATACTGGAAAGGCGTTGCAAATTATCCTAAAATAATGCGTGACCTTGGTTATCCTGTTCCGGTGTATGACCCCGTCACGATGACGACATCCTTCGATGTTGCAGCAGCAGAAAAATGGTTGGTGGACCATGCAGATAGTCTTACCATATGGCATAACATTACAGCAGCATATGCCAATACTAAAAATACCCACATCGAAGAAGGGATCACTGATTTTCTCCAACCCGGTTCTCCTGAATTTCAAAGTGCTTTTGATGATATTACTTCACGGTATAATAATGAAGAAGGTGGTACAAGGTTTTTTGATAAGTCAGCGCTATACCACATTCATGGAGAATATACATTCAATCCAAAATTTATTTCAGAAATTAAAGTGGGCGCCAATTACCGGCTTTATGCACCTTATTCAAAAGGAACGATTTTCAGCGATACAGCAGGGATAAAAATCAGGAACCAGGAATTTGGTATTTACGGCGGCGTGCAGGAAAAATTTGATAATAATAAACTGATTGGTTCCGCTACACTCCGCGTTGATAAAAATGAGAACCTTTCTTGGATCACCACACCTGCAGCAAGCCTTGTATACACTCCTGTGAAGAACACCTACTTGCGGTTATCTTTTTCCAGCGCACTGAGAAATCCAACCCTGAGCGATCAATATCTATATCTCAATGTTGGCCCCGCAACACTGGCCGGAAATATTACAGGGGTGGATAGCCTGATTACGATTCCGTCCTTCATTAAATTCCTGGATACGCGGCAATATGACAGCCTCATTTATTTTAACATTGACCCTATCAAACCTGAACGCGTAAAAACCATTGAATTCGGCCTAAGGACAACGCTGTTTAAATTATTATTCGTCGACCTGGGTTATTATAGAAATACATACAAAGATTTTCTAGGTTATCAAATCGGCATCAAGAGTGATATAGACGCCAATGATCCGCTGGCGTTTCCAAAAAACACTGTCGTATACAGATACGCAGCAAACTCAAAAACTACAGTAAACACCCAGGGTTTCAGCATTGGTTTAAACTATTATTTATCCCAATCAATCACCCTCAATGGCAACTACAGTTTTAACCAATTGACTAAAGTGGATAAAAGCGATCCCATCATTCCTGCTTATAATACCCCGGAAAACAAATTCAATATTGGCATTTCAGGGCGTAATATAAATTTACTTGACATCGGTGCTTTGCAAAAAGTAGGCTTTGCTGTCAATTATAAATGGGTAGAAGGATTTGTGTACGAAGGATCGCCTCAATTTACCGGTGTAGTACCAGGATACGATTTATTGGACGCCCAGATCAGCGTTGATTTAGACAAGCTAAACACCACCATCAAAATAGGTGCATCAAATATTCTTGACAATAAACACTTTGAAACGTACGGAGGGCCGTATATTGGACGATTAGCGTATATTAACTTTCTGTACGAATTCCAAAAAGAATAAACTAAAAATCATTCATCACTTAAACATTCAACGATTATGAGGAGAATTTACTACGCAGCCATTTTCATGGTATTGTCTTTGAGCGCTTTCGCCCAGGTGCCTTTTCTTGAAGAAGTATACCCGGGTGTGACCGTCACTCCAAACCAGATTTATGGCGTCAACGCAACCATACTTGCTTTCCCGGTAACCGGTGAAGCTATCAAGCAACCTTTGATATTTGACATGTATCAACCTTCAGGAGACGTTTCACAACTCAGGCCATTGATCATATATTTCCATACAGGAAATTTCCTTCCTTACCCTCAAAATGGAAGTGTAAACGGTACGATCCGTGACAGTACAGTTGTGACCATGGTGACTAAGCTCGCCAAAACAGGGTATGTGGTTGCTTCAGCTGATTACAGGTTGGGTTGGAATCCAATCGCAACATCTCAGGATGAACGCGTTTTGACCCTGATCAATGCAGCTTACCGCGGTGTACAGGATGCAAATACTTGTATCCGTTATTTTAAGAAATCAGTTGCCGAATTTGGTAACCCCTGGAGAATAGATACAAGCCGGATCGTCCTCTTTGGTGATGGCACCGGTGGCTATATTTCCCTCAACACAGGATCACTGGACCGTTATGATAAAATCCCGACCGCATCAAATGGCAAGTTCCTTCTGTCTGATGGCATGGGTAATTTCTTTCCTATGATTCTTGAAGGTGTCAATGGAGATATTGAAGCTAAAAAAGTTGGGATCAACCCTGGTGTTCCTTTCCTTCCATTCCCGGTGGGAGATACGCTTTGTTATCCTAACTACCCCAATTACAGTTCCAAATTCCGGGCTTCCGTTAACCTTGGAGGTGCTATCGGAGACACAGCCTGGATTGATCCCGGACAACCTCCTGTAATTTCAGTTCATTGTCCAAATGATCCTTTTGCACCATACAAAGAAGGACTTGTTGTTGTGCCCGTCACACCACCATTGGAAGTTGTAGAAGTACAGGGATCTTACCTGGTTTCTCTTCTCGAAAACAATTTTGGGAATAACAATTCGCTTTCTCCTGTCAACAATGTCACTCCATTCCAGTATGATGTTACCGATGTGGCAAATTCAAGGAATGACGGACTTGAAGGCTTACTCCCGATCTGGGGATCAGGAGGTCCATATGATAGTGCCCCTTGGAATTTCTGGGATCCCGTCACAAATGTGAATAGCGCTGCAGGTTTTCAGCAGAATCAGGACATGACAAAAGCCAAAGCTGTCAGTTATATGGACAGCATTCTGGCTTATGTATTGCCACGCCTTTATACGACATTAGATCTTACTGCCATTAGCGGTACTCATGACCTCATTAAACCGGGAGACGTGCAGATTCTTACTTATCCTAATCCTGCCTCCAACTATGTATTCATTGCTACTCCAAAAGATTATCAGATCCGCAGTATCGGGGTGTATGATCTCAAAGGAGCATTAGTGGAATCCCGTTCAGGCATCAATAATAATTATTACGAGCTACCGATCAGGAATCTGGCCCCGGGACAGTATGTCCTCAAATTCCAGTTTGATCAGGGTATTACAGCCAAGCAAATCGTGGTGAAATAAAATTTTTTGGTCGTTTGACCGTTTAAAACATTGACAAAGGCCTGCATTCCTAAGTGTATGCGGGCTTTTGTTTTTCAATTGGTTTACGTAGACATATCTTTGGCGCCACAATGCAGTTTTTATATCCGGCCTTCCTATGGGCATTAACAGCACTTTCCATCCCTATCATCCTGCATCTTTTTTATTTCAGGCGGTATAAGAAGATATATTTCAGCAGTTTAAGATTCCTTCGCGAAGTCAAGGAAGAAACCTCGGCCAAAAACAGGCTCCGGAATCTTTTGATCCTGCTTGCCAGAATACTAGCCATGGCATTTATTATCCTGGCCTTTGCCCAACCTTATATCCCCGTCAGTGCCACCCAGAAAGAAGGCATAAGGAATGTAAGCTTATTCATTGATAATTCCTTCTCCATGCAATCTTTTGGGCAGGACCTTTCCCTGTTTGACCGATCACGTCAAAAGGCAAAAGAGATCATCATGGGCTACGGTCAGGAAGATCATTTCCAGGTATTAGGTCACGAATTATCTCCTTCTCAAAATCTTTGGATCAGCAGGGAAGAAGCACTGCTTAGACTTGAAGAAATGGAATACACACCTGCAGTAAAACCTTTGTCAGTTGTACTGTCCAGACAAAAACAATCCTTCGCACGTGAAGATGGCGCACCGATTTCCTGGATCATTTCAGATTTCCAAAAATCCATTACCGACATTAAATCTGCTGATTCACTTTTTCCGCTCAATCTTCTTCCACTTAAAAGCGTACAGGAAAAAAATATCGCGATTGACAGCGCCTGGTTTGATTCACCGATGCAAATGCTCAACCAGACTTCAGCATTGTTATTTTCAATACATAATTATACTGCTGAAGATGCCGATAATGTCCGCATTACCGTGACGCTTGATGGTCAGGAAAGACCGGAAGGAACAAATGATATTTCCGGAGGTAAAGTGAAGATCGATACCTCAATGATTACAGTGCTCTCAACAGGATGGCATGATCTTGCAATACGGATCAGTGATTTTCCGGTCACATTTGATGATGCCTATTATCTGACATTTTATGTTGAACAGAATTTACAAATTTTATCCATCAATGATCGATTGTCCAACCAGGCTGTGTCCGCCGTTTTTTCAAATACAAAAAATTTTATCCTCGACCAGGTCACAGCTAATAATCTTGATTATGCTACTTTAACTACGTATGATCTGATCATCCTCAATGAACTTCCCTCTATCTCAACAGGACTTGCATCTGTATTGACTAAATATGTTCAGGATGGTGGAAAAGTATTATTCTTCCCTTCTGCCAGCGGCTCAGTAGACCAATACAATGCATTGATGCATGTCATGGGTGCAGGTGAATTATTGCCTTACATTTCCCAGGATCGCGAAGTCGGAAAAATCAATACGGATGCATTCATTTATCATGATGTATTCAGTAAGACAAGACCCAATATGCGACTACCAAAGGTCAGCGGTTCATATCCATTGGCGGGTTCAGGCAGTAAAGGACAATCATTATTGGCATTCCGAGACGGAGGTGATTTGATCACCTTTTATACTCCGGGGAAAGGCGCTTTTTGCGTCGTGACTGCTCCACTCGATGAAAAAATAAATGATCTTTCTCTTGAACCGGAAGTTTTTGTTCCACTCCTGTATAAGATGGCCATTTATTCATCTGACGAACAAAAACTTGCGTATACCATCGGAAAAGATCAATTGATCTCCCTGGATAAATCAACGATGGAGGTCAATCAAGATATTCTGATCACAGGCCCTTCCGAATTTATTCCGGGTATTTCACAATTAGGATCGAAAGTATTACTCGATGTCCAGGACCAGGTGAAAGAAGCAGGTTTTTATAAAGTTAAACATACTGATCAGGTTATCGCTTCCATTGCTTTTAATTATGACAGGCGTGAATCCGATCTTAGCCTGACAAGTGCGGATGATCTGCCGAAAAATAAAATGATCAAGGTATGGACCGATAATGAAAAAACCGATTTCACACAATTGATTGAAGAAACAAGGCAAGGGAAACAACTTTGGAAATGGTGCATCATTTTTGCATTGATGAGTATCGGTTTGGAAATAGCGTTGATTAGGTTATGGAAGAATGTATAGTATCACGCAAAGCACAGCTTTGCTCACACCATACTTCGACACCACACTCATGTCCTTGGGCAGCTCAGTAACCGGGTCGGTCAACCGACGCTCAAAGATATCGTGCTAATTAGCGAAATTAGCGGCTAAATTGATCTGAGATCAACATGAAAATATTAATCAAAAAGGCAACAATACTCAATCCCGGAAAGGAACCCATCCAGCGGGATATCCTGATTGAAAACGGAAAGATCACCAACATTGCAAAATCGATTTCAGACGACAAAGCCAAAATCATCGAATCAAAAGATTTACATGTTTCTCCGGGATGGATTGATATTGGAGCACAGCCAGGGCAACCAGGGTACGAATACCGTGAAACATTTTTATCACTTAGCAATGCTGCCCGAGCCGGCGGTTACACTTCATTAGCCACATTCCCTCGCAATGCTCCACCAATTCATAGCCGCATTGAAATTGAATACATACAACAACTGAATGAATCCCTTCCTGTTCAGATATATCCTGTTGGAGCTGTATCTCAGGAACTGGCAGGAAAAGATTTGACCGAGATGATGGATATGGTGACCATCGGTGCCATGGCCTTCAGTGATGGACGCAAAAGTCCGATTGAATCAGGTTTGCTGGCAAGAGCTCTTGAGTATGTGATTCCATTAGGTGTCCCGATTATTGATTTCCCTCTTGATCGAAGCTTTACTTCTGAAGGACAAATACACGAAGGAAAAATAAGTGCCTCTTTGGGACTGACAGGTATTCCATCTGTCGCTGAAGATGTGATTGTGCAGAGAGATATTCAATTGGCAGCTTATTCAAAATCAAAACTTCATCTTCACGCAGTTTCTTCCGGTAGTTCTATCGCTTACATTCAAAAAGCACGTGCAGAAAATATTGCGATCACCTGCGATGTCCCGGCTATGCATCTTCTTTTGGAAGACAAGGATATCATGGACTTTGATAGTTATAAAAAAGTATTACCTCCTTTCAGAAGTCAGAAAGACAGAAAAGCTTTGATTAAAGGCTTGAAAGATGGCGTCATTGATCACATTTCTTCGATTCATACTCCATTGGAAGTAGAGGCTAAAGATTGTGAATTCACTTATGCTTCATTCGGATCAATCGGATTGGAGACAGCATTTGCAACAGCGCACACAGTTTTAAAAGATATTATTCCTCTTGAAGCATTAATCGATAAATTCTGTGCAGGTCCCGCCGGAATTTTGGGACTTGAGGTTTCGCTGATTGAAAAGGGAAATCTTGCCAACCTGACTTTATTTGATCCATCTGTGGAATGGAAATACCAGGGATCCTCACATTCATTATCAAAAAATGATGCGCTGAAAGGAACGACTTTTACAGGGAAAGTGATTGGTACCTTTTCTAAAGGTCGTCTTGTAATAAATTGATATATTTGATTACTTACTTAGTCAACTTTTAAATCAAAACGAAACATGTCAACAACACTTAAATGGGGGTTAATCACCGGTATGGTGTATATCATTTTTTCACTCCTTACCAATATGATGGGGGTTCAGGAAAGTGGAAATAAAATGCTCGGATTTGGCATGGGAGGGGTGCTTCTTGTGGTCACATTCATCCCGATTTACCTCGGAGTCAAAGAATCCAGGGAAAATGATCTTGGTGGTTATCTTACACTCGGCCAGGGATTTTTGATAGGGTTTAAAATTGCGTTAATCGCCGGGGTGATTTCAGCCATCTTTACGGTGATTTATACGATGTTCATAGATCCCGAGTTTATTAATCGATTGACACGTATGACAGAGGATCAATGGGATAAAAACGGTATGGATGATAATGCCAAGGAGATTGCCCGTAAATGGATGGGATATTTTATGAATCCTTATTCTTTTGCTGTTATTGCATTGCTGAGTGCACTGTTTTGGGGTCTGATCAAAGGACTTGTCGCCGGGGCAATTCTCAAAAAAGAAGCTCCCCCAACAATGCCGGTTTCCTAATCTTTATTATGTCCCAAAAAGATATCCAGTTATCTGTAGTCATTCCGGTATACGATGAAAAAGAATCGTTACCTGAACTCATGGCCTGGATTGAACGCGTCATCAATGCCAACAACATTAATGAATCGGAAGTCATCTTTATTGATGATGGCAGCGCCGATAATACCTGGAAAGTAATATCCGAACTTCAACATACTTATCCCCGGATCAAAGCAATTCGTTTTCGCCGCAATTACGGTAAATCTGCTGCATTACAAAAAGGATTTGAAGCCGCGAATGGAGAAATAGTCATCACCATGGATGGCGACCTCCAGGATTCACCCGATGAAATTCCGGAATTGATGAAAATGATTCGCGATCAGGATTTTGACCTGGTCAGCGGCTGGAAAAAAAACAGGAAGGATCCGATCAGCAAACGCTGGCCTTCTAAATTTTTTAACGCTGTAACAAGAAGGGCAAGTGGAATTAAACTTCATGATTTCAATTGCGGATTGAAAGCGTATAAAAATGAAGTGGTGAAAAACATTGAAGTCTATGGTGAAATGCATCGCTATATACCCGTGATAGCCAAATGGGCCGGCTTTAAAAAAATAGGTGAAAAAGTCGTACAACACCAGGCCCGGAAATTTGGTAAAAGCAAATTCGGATGGCAACGGATGGTCAATGGATTTCTTGATATTATGTCCATCATGTTTGTCGGGAAATTCGGTAAAAGACCCATGCATTTTTTCGGCACTTTAGGCATCTTATTTTTCCTTGTAGGATTTGGTATTCTCACCTATCTGAGCGTTCTGAAATATTTTGAAAACATCTTTAAAATATCTGATCGTCCGGTATTTTTCTTTGGCATCCTCACACTGATCATCGGTGCGCAATTATTTCTCACAGGATTTTTAGCAGAAATGATTAGCCGCAATGGCCCGAATCGAAATAAATACAGGATTTCAGATACGATTGGGATAGATGCGGAGAAACTGGGGGAATGATCACGAAAGATCTATTAATTATGGTTGTAGAGACATGATAAATCGCGTCTCTACAACCATAATTAATAGGTAATCCCCATCTTCTTCAATATAAAACTCATCAGCCACGCCGGCCCTATCAAAAGGAAACGCAGATCATCGAAAAATGAAGGTTTCTTTCCTTCTATCTTATGTCCGACAAGTTGTGCAATCCATGCCACAATAAATATCACCAGGCCAATCACTACCAGCTTCCCAATATGAAAATCAACTAATCCATAAATAACATAAATTCCCCACAACATCAAACTCCCGATCACTACGAATCCAAAAAACATGAGTAGTGATAACCTTGCATAATAGATCCAGGCCAGTACAAGAACGACCATGGCCCAATTAGCAAAGAATGTCCTTTCCACAAAAAATGGAATGGAAAATAAAAGCATCAGGAAACTAAACATGATCAACGGAACACAAACCCAATGAATGAATTTATTGACAGGATTCATATGGCTTTCTCCATACTTCTCAAGGAGTATGTCTATTTGTTTCATAGTGCAAAACAATTATTATCGTAATATAACAAATTTCCACCAAAAGTGAGAGGAACAAGAGGAAAGAGAAAGTCTTACTCTCTCGCTCTCACGCCATGGTTGGAGTTTGCTCCAACCATCACCAGGAATACTACCAGTGGCAGGAGCAAACTCCTGCCACGGCATTCCACCTAAATCTCACTTCTGTCACTCTCTCAATCCTCTCACTCTTCTTGCACTGAGCAAAGTTGACGGACTTGTCCGGACGTGTCGAAGTGTCACGAATTCCCCTATTTTTGAATCCCCATGATTAAAATAATCGAATGTCCCCGGGATGCCATGCAGGGCCTTCATCAATTTGTACCCACCGAATTGAAGGCCAGGTATATCAACCAGCTCCTGCAGGTGGGATTCGATACTATTGACTTCGGTTCATTCGTAAGTCCGAAAGCCATTCCTCAAATGAGTGACACCGGTGAAGTCCTAAGGAAATTAAATCTTTCAACCTCTTCATCAAAATTACTGGCTATTGTCGCCAACAAAAGAGGAGCAATGGATGCGGTACAATTTGATGAAATTACCTACCTGGGCTATCCATTTTCAGTATCAGAAACATTTCAGTTGCGGAACACAAATGCAACGATCGAAGAGTCCCTGAATCGCGTTGCAGAAATTCAGGATATCTGCGTGGCTCACCAACGGAAACTTGTTGTCTATCTATCCATGGGTTTTGGAAATCCCTATGGTGATCCGTGGAATGTTGAAATTGTACAGCACTGGGTAAATTACCTTGCTGAGATGGACATTAAGATCATGGCACTTTCGGATACAATTGGTGTTTCAAATCCGGAAAATATAAGTTATCTCTTTTCCAATCTTATTCCTCCGTATCCGGATGTTGAATTTGGGGCTCACATGCATACGCAGCCTCACAACTGGAGAGAGAAAGTTGAAGCCGCTTACCAAAGTGGTTGTCGTCGGTTTGATGCAGCAATGAAGGGATACGGAGGATGTCCTATGGCTAAGGACGAGTTAACCGGCAATATGCCCACAGAACATCTGATCTCCTATTTCGATGATCAAAAAATAGATCTTGGAATCAATCGCAGTGCATTTATGGACGCTATGGGTTTAGTCGCGGAGGTTTTTATCGGTAGGGAGTAATATCCTCATTATCCTTATTACTTGCCGGGTTCAGCGCCGTATAAGCCAATACTAGCCCTCCGCCGATCATCAATATTCTGATAATTATTCCTTGCGGAGAACCAGGCCTGTCAATCCATGCTAAATAACTGAGATTACCACCAATAAGGATAAGGACCAATGAAATCACTCCGAGTACGAAAAGAAGAAATCCGAGGATCAAAGCAATAAGCCGGAATGGTTTCATGCGGCAATGTTAATGAAAAATCGTCAGTGGTGAGCGGTGAGTTGTGAGAAGTCAGTAGTGAGTTGTGAGTAGTCAGTTGTGAGTTGTGAGTTGTTTTCAATATCGGAATATTTGAAAACTATTCCATAGAATTAACCTCCAGAGATGTAAAAATCAATCTTAAAGTATCATAATGACCTAATAGATCTGCGTCCTCTTTTTCGCCACTAATTCCGCTAATTAACGCTAATTAAAATAATCAATTCAAATAAATATTAATCGTAATTACAAACCCAAAATCGTATGAATCGACCTGCTAAACTCATCCTTGTGCTTGATCTCAGCAACCATCATAAATCGTAATTCGTTATTCGTTATTCGTTATTCGTTATTCGTTATTTGTTATTCGTTATTTGTTATTTGTTATTCGTTATTACCTGGCAAACCTCTGTTGTATTACTTCTCCCACTGTCTTTCCTTCAATCCTGCTGTCAATCCAGGCAATGATATCGAGGTGATGAAATGTCCTGCCTTCAAAGGGATTTTTTTCCAGGCGGATCACTTCTTTGCGGAGATTATGAAGATTATGGTTGAGCTCCTGTTTTTTTACATCAAGATTATTTCTAAAAAAATTAAATAATGTGATCTGCACTTCATTGAGATCTCGCATCTTACTAAAGAATCGTCCGACTTGTTCGACCAGGTGTTCCAGTAAATTATAGTGTCCTAATTCAAAATGGGCCATCAGATGCATTAACCTGGCATAACATTGAATGTCGGTCCGCAAATGTCCTGCTGACTGAAGGTTCAATATTTTATTGAGATATTCTATACTATTTTCTGGTGATCCTGAGCCCAGGTAAAGCCATGCCGTCTTGTAATTAAATACCATAATCCGGTGGATATCAATAAACCGTCCGTATCGTTTAACAAGCCTATTGATTTCAGGTACAAGCGCCAATCCCTCATCAAACGATCCTTCCAGAAAATGCCTGTTGATCTTCGCCGTGTAGAGATAAAGGAAACTGATGATTTGCCCTGTCATGTCAAAATATTTCTCATGCGAGATGGTAAACGATTCAAATTTCTCCAAAGCAATTACATAACGCGGATAATCCCTCATGCTGTAAAGTGAGGTCAATTGATAAGATAATCCACGCATATAGAGAACAGGATCTTCCCGCATCAAAGAAGGATTCTGATCAAAAGCCTGAACCCAGGCTTCTGCATGTTGATGACATTTTTCAAAATCAAGCAGTATGTAATAAAACCACATATAACTCTGCTGAAGATAAATTTCTTCAGTAACCGAAAGACCGGTAGTCCTCACCTTACGCAATTCCGATTCGAAATATTCATTGACTGTAAAATGATCTTTCTGGTCGCGCACGTGTCCTGTCTCAATGTACCATCCGTGAATTTTAATTTTCAAATTGGATAACAGAACTAGATTTGATACACGGGACTCCTGCTTTTCAGATTCAATCAGCAAAGACTGAACCTTGCCTGCTTTTTTCCTGCTACGAGTGATATGCCGTTCTTCAATAAATTTTTGAAATTCTATGATCTCAAGACGCAGCAGATCATGTCCTCCTTCTTCAGGCATCATTTCTTTCACCCGGTCAAGTAATTTGAAAGCCTGCAGATATAATCCTTTGCTATAAAGAATATGTGCAAAATCAATTTGCTCCCGGACTTTAATCGATTCTATATTTTCAAAAATGAGCCTCAGACTTTTTAATACCTGGGTATAGAGGTGTCGCTTTATGTTGACAAATTGAGGCTTTTCAATACCTCCTAATTTCTCCAATACCACTTCTTCATCATAATCATCCATTTTGTCCAGGAGATCAAACAGCCTTACGTATAGCACATCTTCATTGCTTTGAAGACGCTGAACGTAAAGGCGAAAATTTCGCTTTTCAGCCTTGGTCAGAGACTTAATGATGGTAAAAAGCTGTTCAGAATGGGCTATGGGCATAACATATTAATATGACGCAAGATACACTAATTCAGTGATTTACACAAAATAAATGATATTTAGCAATAACGTTAACCATAATTATTGTTTTGTTTTCCAGGGGTGTGGAGGATTAGCTTCGCCATATATATTTAGAAAATCCTTAATTCATTATTCCTAAACTCAAATAACGATATCCATATGGCAAAGCTCAAATTCGAATACATCTGGCTCGACGGTTATAAACCTGAACCAAACTTAAGAAGCAAGACTAAAGTCATCGAAATGGAAAGTTTCAATGGCGATGTCAAAAAACTTCCTGAATGGTCATTTGATGGCAGCAGTACGATGCAGGCTGAAGGCAAATCTTCGGATTGCCTGATCCGACCAGTTGCTTGTTATCCTGATCCACAGCGGAAAAACAGCTGGCTTGTCGTGACTGAAGTATTCAACGCAGATGGAACACCCCACCCGACCAATATGCGTTGTCTTATTCCAAATGATTCGGATGATTATTGGTTTGGTTATGAGCAGGAATACATTTTGGAAAAAGATGGTCTTCCGCTTGGCTTTCCTGAAAAAGGATATCCTGGTCCACAAGGCCCATACTACTGCGCCGTAGGCTATAAAAATGTTGCAGGTCGTGATGTCGTAGAAGAACATCTTGATGCATGTCTTGATGCAGGACTTGGCATCACCGGGATCAATGCAGAGGTACTATTAGGTCAGTGGGAATATCAGTGTTTTGCTAAAGGAGGCAAAAAAGCTGCTGATGAATTGATCGTAAGTCGTTATTTGCTTTACAGGATTTCTGAAAAATATGGAGTGAAACTTAATATTCATCCGAAGCCTGTTCTCGGAGACTGGAATGGTTCAGGCATGCACGTCAATTTCTCCAATGGTGAGATGCGTGAAGAAGGTGGAAAAGATCTTTTCGATGCTATCTGCGAAAGCTTCCGCAATGTGCACAAAGAGCACATCGAAGTTTACGGATCAGATAATCATCTTCGCCTCACAGGAAAACATGAAACACAATCCATGCATACATTCAGTTATGGTGTAAGTGATCGTGGAGCATCTATCCGAATCCCTGTGTACACTGTTCAACATGATTGGAAAGGTTACCTGGAAGACAGGAGACCTGCATCAAATGCTGATCCATATAAAGTGGCTGCAAGAATCATCAAGACCATTCGTGGTGTGGAAGTGATGGCTCAGTAAGATTTATATTCCCGAATTCTATACTCACAATTTTATTGCCGGGGCTAAGCGAAAGCTTAGCCTTTTTATTTATATAAATTAGCAAATCTGAAATTTGATAACACACCGACTTAGGCTCAGCCTACGCAGAACGATTTATCTTATTTTATTTTGGCTTTGCCAAAATAAAATATTGCTTATTGTTAAGCGTAGGTTGTACCTACGTTTGAGTGTCAGCAAAACTCCGTTTTGCGTTTCATTGACACCCTCCTGCCACGTGAACAGTTGCAAACGCCTTGAGTTGTCCTCCCGGGTTTAAATGTATAGACTCACAATTGACACTGCCCAGGTTTAGTGGAACTGTAATCACATGACCGGAATTGATAACAATTCCATCCGTCGAAAAAGGGACACAATTACATGACCACACTGCAGGATTATCCCAGTTGCCCGTCCCAACGGAAGAAACTTGCCGGGGTTTTATGATAACGGTATAATCTTCTATCTGTCCTACCCCATCTGCCGGTGTTCCTGTAAGAAGGCAAGGTGTAGGCTGAGGAGCGGCCCAATGATCTGTCACCACCCGCAATCTCAATGGTGTGCAGAATTGAACAGATGAAGATGGAATCAGAACATTTGTTGTCAGGCTACCTCCATCGCCTGATAAAATCAATTCACCAGGAGTTTCAAATACACCGTTTCCATTGTAATCAAGGTACACTGCGATATGACACCAATTTTGGTATGACCCGGTAATGGTCAATGAAGTATTATCTCCTGCATGGACAACTAATTGTTGATTACATGAGCGGTCAATATAAAAAGCCGCATCTCCAAGACTGGTATTGGAATAAACATTTAATGATCCAAATTGCACTCTTTCAATTCCATAATAAGGGGATAATCCATTCACTGCGGTTGGAATACATGCAGGAACCGGAACACTGCCTATTCCGGATGATAATGCGGAAGATGACAAAAGTCCCGGCCTGTACAATTGCAGTGCTTTCACCATGGTGTCTTTCTGATTTCCGGTAAACATCCACTGACAATTGGTATAGCCCATATAATTGTTCAATACCGTATATCCGAATGTCGGATCTGCAATAAGCCAGGCAGCACCGGAGCATGGATTAATAGTAGATGTGCAGTCAAACATATACATGCAGTGTTCTGTGTCACAAATTAAATCACCGCCAGTAGTGCAATTGGTTTCAGTATCACATGCGCCCCATGCATTTCCAAACGTGTGGCTCAGACTGAAGTAATGACCTGTCTCATGAATGATATTTTTATTTGTTCCGGTCACTGCACTAGCCTTGATGACTATCCCGTCGATCAATGCAGAATTGTATTGTGGGAAATAAGCATAACCTTCCAATCCACCCGGATTCCCGTCGATCATGTTTACTACCCATATATTGACATAGTCCGTATTGGGCCAACGGCTGAGTGCTTTGACAAATAATTCATGTGCGCTATTAGGGAAAGCAATAGTATCAGTTGTAATGCCGCCGGTCACATATTTTGGAACACTACTACCATTAATGCGATTTATTCCATTTGTAGTTCCACATGCAGGTGTTCGGCTTGCGAGTTGGAAGAATATTGGAACAACAGCACCGCCATAAGATGGACCATTTTTTTTGTATGCGTTATTCAATTCAGTGATCATCGCCTGGATATTACTGTCAGACGGATTGTCTGCAGAACCCACAGGAGTCCCAGTATGGATGACATGCACTACGACAGGAATGGTATCAGGAGTTTGCCCTTGCAGCAATAGGCAATGAAAGACCAGGGCTAATATAAAGAGGGTCTTGAATCTGCAATAAAAGACCATATCAAAGGGGTATGTGCACCCTAAAATTAGTTGAAATTTAAATACATATTTTAGAAATTTTTAAGGATCTAAGATTGCCCTATAAATGAATTTTAAAACAATAATGAAAAAACATTGGGGGTCAAATACCGAATACTGAATACTGAATACCTTTAACCATGACTCTTCTTGAAGCAACAGATCTCATCCGTCCCGGCGTCAGTCCGGCCTCTGGTACGTGGGCTGACATCGGTGCGGGCACCGGTCTCTTCACCCAGGCACTGATGGAAATTCTTGATGAAGGAAAAGTCATCGCATTAGATAAAAGCCCTCATGCATTATATTCAAACCAGCAATTGGCAATAAGCAATAGGCAATCAAAAGTCAACCTAGAAATTATTGAGGGAGATTTTAATAAGCCATTAGACCTTCCTCTTCTTGATGGCATTCTTATGGCCAACGCGCTTCATTATGCTAATGATCATTTGGTGGTTTTGAAAAATGTATTGACTTCACTTAAGCCTGAAGGTATATTCTTACTGATCGAATATGATACTGATAAACCCAATCCGCCATGGGTGCCTAATCCGATTTCATTTGAACGATTTCTCGAGATATGTCATCACTCAGGACTGAGTGAACCCATGGAGATAGCCAGAAGAAAGTCAATCTACAGGGACGGCGAAATGTATATAGTTCAATGCAGGAAACTGTAAACTTCAAAAAGGAGGATCAATATTTATAAAAATGACCCTAAAAAACTTTTATTCTTTTTTGACATAATCCACTACGGCATTCATACTTGTCACATTTTCATTCACGTAATGTTTATCCACTTCTTCATTTCCCACACTTAAATTATTTAAAACGAAATTTACTTCAATGAATCCGGAACCATCCGGCGTAGGATGAGCATCAAAATAGGGTTTGAGATTAATACTATCAATCGTTCCTATATAAGCATGATCAGCATCTGAAAAAGGAAGTTCAATCATTTCCTTCTGGTCTCCCCAAGAGATGATACCACTTACCGTAAGGATGTTGTGAACAAAATCGCCATTAACGGAAGGGCATTTGAATGTAGCCTTAACAAGTGCTTCAGGACAAATATCTATTGGCGCAGGTACTGCCTTGTAATACAAATCCCGGAAATGGGAATCCATGAGTATGCTGTGATCAAAACTATCAAGTCCATTACCTGTCCAGTTAATAGATTGGGTGCAGGACAATTGCTGCTCTTCGTCTTTGGAGCATGTCCCCTGGATGATGATTAGTGGCAGAAGAAGGAGGGTGAGGATGTGGATAAATCTCATTTAATAGTTGATGGGGTTATAAAGTTTATTAGTTTACAAGCTTATTGGTTTATAAAAGTATAGAAATTTAAGATTGAAGTGGTCTATTATATATTACCTTACTCCCCAATTCCCATGTTTAACAAATATTTCTAACATTATCATTCATGTTTAAAATAACCCAATCTCCAAGAAATATTGTCCTTTATTTTTTAGCCTCCGGATTGTTCTTTGCTTCACTCGATTATCTGGAAGGCAAAGAATTTCGCTCATGGATATTTCTGTTTAATGTATTTCTTTTTGGCACCTTGATGACTCTCGCCTGGATCATCGCAAAACCATTTGAAAAAATTAAGAATAAAGAAACACAAGCCTGATGTGTTTCTCCGCAACGGCAAGCTTTGGCGCAAGTATAGTCCTTGGAGTCACATCTATTGCCACTATCCGTAAAGTAAATACCCCTTCGCAATACCCTTTTGCATCCATTCCATTCGTTTTTGCAATTCAACAAGGTATTGAAGGGATTGTTTGGTTGTCTTTATCTCATCCCGAATGGGAAAAATATCAACATGCTGCATCATTAGCATACCTGATCATTGCGCAAGTTGTATGGTCCGTGTTTCTGCCAATGACTTTTCTTTTATTTGAAAAAAATCCTAATCGCAAAAAGTTAATCAGACCATTCCTGGTACCCGGAATCATTGTTGCAGTTTATTTTTTGTACTGCTTATTTTCCTTTCAGATGGTCATCACCAATACGGATCATCATGTATTTTACAATCTTGATTTCCCACGGCTGTTGATTCCTTTTGCTGCAGCCTTCTATTTGATTGCAACGGTTATTCCACCTTTATTGTCAAAAGATATCAGGATTAAGCTGATAGGAATTGTCTTATTAACTTCTTACATCGTGGCGAGAATTTTCTTCCAGCCAAGCCTAATTTCAGTCTGGTGCTTCTTCGCTATAGTAATCGGTATATTGGTATACCTTGTCATGCAGGATAAAAATCAACTCTTAGGTAGTTCGGAAACTGTAATGAAATAGTGTGCAATTGAGGTTACATTAGAATTCATTGTGATATAAAAAAGGGAAATCCATTACTTTAGCATTCAGTGCAAAAACCCAACTCATACCCGGCTTTTGGAATAATACTGGGATTACTGTTTTTCCTTGCGATCCCGGTATCACTTTCTGCCCAGGAAGCAGCACAGGACTATTTTCACCAGGTCATTGAGATCATCACAGAGAATCTCAATGGAAGCGAAGAATTCGACTATTCTGACCTTGGCCAATTTTTTGATGACTGGACAAAACATCCGATTGACATCAATTCTGAGGATGCCAAGGTTTTTGTGCAATGGAAGATCATCACTGAAATTGCTTACCAACAACTGCAGGATCATATCCGCAAAAACGGACCTTTGCTCTCTGTTCTTGAATTGCAATCCATACCCGGTTTTGATCCGGCCATCATCCGAATTCTCCAGGTGATCAGCACCGTCAAGGGAAGAGAGATATTTACACAAACATCCACTCTTGGGAATCTTTTCGTTCATGGTCAAAACGAAATTTACATGAGAGTAGGAAGAACCCTTGAAAAATCGGATGGATATCTCGGCGATCCACCAGCCTATGAAGGAAATCCCGATAAATTGTATTTCCGTTTTAGACACAGAAATTCGAGCGTACTGAGTTATGGAATCACAGGCGAAAAAGATTCGGGTGAAGCATTTTTCAAAGGATCCAACAAATCAGGATTTGATTTTTACTCTGCTCACCTCGCACTTGAACATTACAGGTCCTGGTTACCTGCTTTGATTATTGGAGATTTTTCCGCAAGTTTTGGCCAGGGCCTGATCATGCATTCAGGTTTCGGAGTCGGGAAAAGCAGTTTGGTCACATCCATTAAACGATCAGGTGATGCATTAAGGCCTTATACATCCGTAGACGAAAATAATTTCTTACGGGGCGTTGGTATTTCCCTTAAACCGTCTGATAAATTAACCCTCACGCTTTTCGGAAGTCACAATAAAAGAGACGGCAATTTGCTCGTCGATACCTTATATGAATTCGGAGAAGTCATAGATGTACAAACGGATATCACAAGTTTGCAGGAATCAAATCTTCACCGGACTCAAGCTGAGATTGCAGATGAAAATGCAATAAATCTTACCCAGGAAGGATTGGGCATTTCATATCAAAACAAGGGAACACATTTTGGGTTCAATGCACTGCATTCACATTTGAGTGCACCGCTTAACAGAACACCTGATTTGTACAATCAATTTTATTTCAACGGAGATAAGTTAACAAATGCCAGTGTAGATTATGGGTTTTGGCTTAGCGGTCTTCATTTTTTTGGAGAGACTGCTGTGAGTGATAACGGGGGCCTGGCGACTGTCAATGGTCTCTTGGCCGGCCTGGACCGTCACATTCTGGGTGCAGTTCTTTTCAGGTCTTATGATCGCGATTACCAGTCTCTTTCTCCTAATACCTTTGGTGAATCATCCCTGGCCAATAATGAAATTGGATTGTATACAGGACTGGAAATCACTCCGACCGGGAGATGGAAATTGCAGCTCTATCATGACATTTGGAAACATCCATGGCTGCGTTATCAAATCGATAGTCCTACCGCCGGAGAAGAATATTTTTCGAGAATAACCTATACCATCAAAAGACGACTTGAACTTTATGGTGAATATCAGACGAAGACGACAAGCATGAATTTAACGCAGGAAGGTGCGTCGATTCCTGATGTATTTGATCAGCACAGATCACGCTTTAGACTCAACGTCAATAATATGATTGATAAAACAATCCAGTTGCGCACAAGATTGGAGTGGAGCTTTTATTCATTTCACGAAAACAAGCAGCATGGATTCCTGGTTTATCAGGACTTCGTCTACCAGCCCATTTCTTCTCCCTGGTCAGTGAATGCAAGAGTTACATTATTTGATACGGACTCTTACGATTCGAGGATCTATACATACGAAAATGATCTCACCTACTATTACCTGATTCCTTCATTCAGTGACAGGGGATCGCGTTATTACATCAATCTCCGATACAAAGGCATAAGGCATCTCACTATGGAAATTAAATATGCCCGCACGCGAATATTAGACATGACCTCCATTGGCAGCGGTCATGATGAGATACCCGGAAATACAAAGACTGAGATTCGGGGACAAGTGATTTACAGGTTCGAGAACTAGGAAATATTTCCGCCAGTCTCCTCTAATATCCCCCATAATCTCCACGAAAAATCCGTCTAAAAACAGACAGTAATCCCCTGCCAAAACACAGTGTGGCACACCTAGGTGTGCCACACTGTCATAACTCCTTGATAATACACATAGTTATAAGTAGAAGGATGGCACACAAAATGGCCAAAAAAAGCTCCTAAAATCAAGTTGAATTTGACAACCGAAAAAGTAAAAGATGCCGAATTCAAAAATGCCAATTTGTAAAGGAAGAGTCTTTAAATAATTGAGTAAGTAGAATTCCTGGTTATTACCTGATAAGTTTGACTTTTATCTTGAAAAAGGTGAAAACATAATTTATTTTTATTATTATTGGCAAAAAACAAATGACCATGAAAAACCTAATCTTTTTACTCTTTAGCCTGTGCCTGCTGGCATCCTGCAGCAACATGGGAAACTCTAATGCCCGGGCTGTCAGGGAAGCAGCTAACAAAGCAAGAACCCAACAATTTTATGACCAGGTGTTCAACGGACACAACCTTAATTTGATCGATTCATTTTGCGTCGCGGATTTCGTGGATCATAATCCTGACGCAGGTCATGACGGAAAGGGAACTCATGATCTTAAAGGACAACTCACAGATTTCTTCAAAACATTTCCGGACATACACATAACAACAAATTTTATGGTTGCCCAGGGTGACACTGTTGTGGCTCATATCACACTGACCGGAACTAATATTGGTCCAATGGGTGGCATGCCTGCCACGAATAAAAAAATGTCCATTAGTGGTATTGACATCATCGCTATCAAAGGCAGGAAGGCTGTTGAGCGCTGGGGCTTTTTCGATACGCAGAAAATGATGGCTGATCTTGGCATGAGCATGAGTGGGCCTCCTCCTGCGGCTGAACCAGAAAAACCAATGGAGCCGGCAAAACAAATGGCACCGGCAAAACCAGCCGCAAAACCAGCTCCGAAACCAGCTGACAAAGCAAAACCAATGGAAAAGAAAAAGTAAAATTTTTGCTTCCATTAAAAAAAAGCTGTCCTTACCGGACAGCTTTTTTTTGAATTTTAGTACCCGTTAGGACCTCGTGGCACCACTAGTGGAGCCACGAGGTCCTAACGGGCTGAACACCAATGTCCCGGGATGGTTTTCCGCAGTCACTTTTGGATCACATTATTTGTTACATCAGGATAGAGTAAATAAACCTTTCTTCTTTCCTTAAATGCTTCTATTCCCTTCTTCCAACTTCCGCGAATTTGGGCTTCGGTCCAACTACTTATGATCCCTTCCCTGAAACCTGGTCCCCCTGCAAGCCTATCAAACCATGATGGATTGAAAAAATATTCGTCTTTCATTGTTGTGTAAAAATGCATGAGGATAGTTAGGTTCATTTGTTTGGTACGAAACAAAGAATCCACATTTATTTTTGTAAGGTCTATTCCATAACATTTTTTCCCTTCCAAAGGCGGATGCAACGCACCAGGAATCGATTTTGGAACAAATGAAAATGATGAGTCGGGATATTTCGGATGTCCTGCAACCTGGAATGGTATCGATGTACCCCTACCCAGGCTGACTATCGTCCCTTCAAAAAAACATAAGCTTGGATAAAGAAGGATTGCTCTCAGACTGGGCAAGTTAGGTGATGGTTTTATAGGTAAATCATACATCATGCTGTGATCATAATTTTTACATTTAATCACAGTCAGATCGCATTTAGAACTGATCCATTTTTCACCATTAATCATGCCCGCCAATTCTCCGATGGTCATGCCGTAAACTACCGGAATCGGATCCATGCCAACAAAAGATCTAAAACGAACAGTATCTAAAACGGGTCCGTCTATATAATTTCCATTTGGATTTGGCCGGTCTAAAACGATGAGTGGAATTCCCTGAATACCAGTAGTTTCCATCATATAATGTAAAGTACTTATATAAGTGAAAAACCGCACTCCTACATCCTGCAAATCAAAGACCATGATATCAATGTTGTCAAGATCTTCAGTAGTTGGTTTCTTCTTGGCTCCATAAAGGGAGACCACTTTAATACCTGTTTTCGCATCAAGACTATCATTGACAGTTTCTCCCGCATCGGCTTGACCTCTCAGACCATGTTCTGGTGCAAAAATTTTGACAACATTAATTCCCCTGCTGATGAGGCTGTCAATTAGATGAGTATGCCCAATCGTGCTAGTTTGGTTGACTGTGAGGCCTACCCGCTTGCCTTTCAGTAAAGGCAGATACAACTCTGTCTGCCATGCCCCGGGAGCGATCGCTTCCTTGTATGTAGTTTTGTTAGCCGGGATCTGGGCGCATCCTTGACATATGATAAAAAACATTGATATTAGATGTCCCAGGATCAAGCAAGGTAGACCCGAAGGTATGAGTACGGAACGCAAATATGCCATAGTCGATATTGAGACAACAGGAGGATTAGTCAAGCGAGACAAAATTACAGAAATCGCCATAGTCCTTCATGATGGCCATCATGTGATTGATCAATATCAAACGTTGATCAATCCAGAACGAAGTATTCCACCATTCATTTCCAATATGACGGGTATTACAGATAACATGGTAGCGGAGGCTCCTCTCTTTTGTGAAGTGGCAAAAGAAATCGTTCTGAGAACTGAAGGTGCTGTTTTTGTGGCGCATAATGCACGATTTGATTATGGTTTTCTACGGGAAGAATTTGCACGTCTTGGATATGCATATACGCGCAAACAACTTTGTACTGTCCGGTTGAGTAAAAAATTACTTCCCAATCTTAAATCGCATAGCCTGGATTCGCTTATCCGTCATTATGCTTTGCAAGTGAGCAACAGGCATAGAGCTTTGGATGATGCATTGGCTACTGCTGAAGTTTTTACCAGGATGACGGGAATGAGAGCCGGTATAGCTGAGGTTTCTGATATCATCAACATGGGCATTAAAGAAGCCCGATTACCTACTGCAATTTCTCTTGAACAGTTGCATCAACTTCCTGAAGCTGCAGGCGTCTATTATTTCCATGATGAATCGGGGCAAGTGATTTACGTCGGTAAAAGTATCCACATCAAAAAGCGTGTCATTCAGCATTTTGCTGAAATATCAAATAAGTCGGGGAAACTTCAGCAACGTGTGCATGACATTACGTATCAAATCACCGGTAGCGAACTGATTGCACAACTTTTGGAGAATGCCGAGATAAAGAGATTGCAGCCTGAAATCAACAGGTCACTACGAAGAAAGAGTTTTCCCTATGCCATCTATTATTATTTTGATGAAGGTGGATACATCCAAATGAAGGTCAGAAAGAAAAATAAAATTGATGCTCCGGGTACTGCTGCCATTCTTCATGAAATTCCAGATCAATATGCCGCAACCAGTTATTTGCGAAGCCTGACGGATAAATATTCACTGTGCATGAAGAAGACCGATATTGATACCGGTCCCGGGAGTTGTTTTTATCACCAGGTTGGAAAATGTGCAGGAGCATGTGTGGGTCTGGAGGATCCGGATGAATACAATCAAAGAGTAAGACAGGCAGTAGCTGACACGCAAAGAAATTTGGATGAAGATTACATCATCACTGATCAGGGAAGAAATCCCGGTGAAACAAGCCTTATCCTTATTTCCAAAGGTCGTGTCATGGGTTGGGGCTATATGGATCAGGAACAATCTATTTCATCACTTGCAGATGTGATGGATCATATCGAGGTTCGCCAGTCAATGCCGGAGGATAATAAGTTTGTGAAGCATTATGTAAGGGCGGGAAAATTTGAGAAGATGATGATGCTTTGAAGCGAAAAACAAACAACTAACAACTAACAACTAACAACTAACAGTTAAAAAAAATAATTTTTAATGTTTAACGTTTAACGAAAAATAAAATCGTAAATCGTAAATCGTAATTTGTTTTCATGCTTCTGGTCCGTTGACGTATTGGAACAAGAATGCTCCCAGGATACCTCCTGCAAAATTGGCTACAAGGTAAATCCATATAGATGACCATGAGGTCAGTCCTGCCATCGTAATTCCAAGGGCTACTGCCGGATTAAACACACCACCAGATATGTTACCAAAAGCATAGGCACACGTCATTACTGTAAAACCGATTGCAAACCCGAAATAGGAATTGGGTGTAGTTTTTTTGACTGTAGCAACGTTTAGAACAACATAGACAAGGGCAATGGTCCCTAAAACTTCTACAATAAGTGAAGGAACGATATCCAACTCCCTTGGGGTAGGTTCTGCAGCTCCGGTTGATGTCAACAAGAAACCTGCCAACATAGCAGCCAGCGTACCGCCCAGGAATTGAGCGAGCATATAAGGCAATAAATCACTCATATGGAGAGCACCTCTTAGATATGCACCAAGGCTGACCGCAGGGTTATAATGGCCTCCTGATACAGGGCCACCGGCATAGATCATCACCATCAACATAACGCCTATGGCTAATGGCGCAAATTGACCCGCTCCTCCCATCACCGTCATACAAATCACCAGCAAAAAGAAAAACGTACCAATAAACTCGGTTACATACCGTCTGAAAGCACCTGTATTGTCTGTCTTAGTAGCCATTTTTGGTTTAATGTTTTAATCGAATTAAGATTTCGATTCTGAAAAATAGAAATAAATATTTAATCGCGGGATTTAGCTCAATGCCCGATCAACCCGGTTGGTGTTTTTACCGAAATGATTCACTATCAAGGGATACTTTTATCAATCTTTGTACTCTTCATGGCTGAAACTCCTATACGGGACAATCAATGGATATCAAGATGTTTTGATCTCGCCAGGCGAGGGATCGGACATGTTTCTCCAAATCCACCTGTCGGAGCTGTCATTGTTCATAACCATGAGATCATCGGAGAAGGATTTCACAGTTATTTCGGAGGGCCGCATGCCGAAGTGGAGGCTTTTAAAAGTGTGAGTCCTGATAAAAGGCATCTTATTCCCCAGGCCACATTGTATGTTTCCCTTGAGCCATGTTGCATCACAGGTAAAACACCACCATGCACAGACCTGATCCTTCGTGAACATGTAAGGCATGTGCACATTGCTACCCAGGATCCGAATCCCGATATTTCCGGCAGAGGAATCCAAATTTTAAGAAAAAATGGAATTGAGGTGAAATGTGGAATACTCGAAGATGAAGCTCTGGAACTGATCAGGCCATTCAGAACGAATATTCTTTATCGACGGCCTTACGTCATATTGAAATGGGTTCAATCTCAAAATGGATATATCGGACGCCAGGATAAAAAGATATGGTTAAGCCATCCTGATACGAGCATATTGACCCATCAGCAAAGAGCAATGGCGGATGCCATCTTAGTGGGCTCCAGGACTGTCATGCTAGATGATCCATTATTGACCACCAGGGAATATCCGGGCCGTTCGCCTCACAGGGTCATTTACGATCCTCATGGAAGATTAAATATTTCATTCCGCGTATTCAATAATGATCAATGTACCGTTTTTTATTTTTCAGAAAAAGAGAATAACTCTGTGAATGCAGATTATGTTAAACAATTTATTTTATCAAAGGACAAATCTCATGCTAAACAAATACTTACAAAACTTTATGACCATCAAATAGGTATTTTGATGGTGGAAGGAGGTGCTTATACGCACCAGCTTTTTATTGATCAAAATAGCTGGGACGAGGCACGTGTTATTCAGACGGTACATGCTTTGAATGAAGGAACGAAAGCGCCAAACATAAGAGGTAAACTTGGCAGTAAGATTCAATCCGGAACGGACACTGTTATTAGTATTCTCAATCGGGAGTAAGGATCAGTAGAAGACAAAAACTAATCGTAATACATTTGAAAAGTGTGAATACTGATGGATTGCCTTCAGGGAACATATAATTGATAAATATATGTACCATTTGCCAATAAGTACGGGGGTATTAAGCTTTTGATTTCGGCGAAATCAGTTGGGAAACCGGGCGATGCTAAAGGGGAATTAAAGCAATAGTTATAGACGATAACCTTTGGAAAATAGTTATGAGCAATAACTTATGAAATGAGTTATAGACAATAACCTTTGGAATGAGTTATGGACAATAACTTATAAAATGAGTTACAAGCAATAACTTATGAAATGAGTTATAGACAATAACCTTTGGAATGAGTTATGGACAATAACCTTTGGAAATCAGTTATAGACAATAACCTTTGGAATAGAGTGAAAACTTTAACCCCTGATTTCCCTAAAAATTCCCATCATTTTGTCTTCGGTGGCACCGGCGGAGTTGGCGACGCAGGATGTTGCTGCTGATACATTTCATCATATTTCTTCCACGGAGTCGTTTTGTAATAATCCTCCGCAAAATATTTCATGATTTTATTAAGTGCACCCGGATCCTGATAACCCGGAATCGGCTGGATCACATTGAGATTTTCATCCATGAACACGAGGGTAGGATATGAAAATTTACCAAATAAAATTTCAGATGCCAACTCATGATAACCCGAGGCACCCGAGTGAACATATTTATAAACTTTGTTATTGAAGCTGATGTCATCTTTCGTTTCAGCATCAAACTTAATCGGGTAATAATTTTTATTGATGTAATTCACCACGCCAGGTTCTTCATATGTAGTCTTATCCATTTTCTTACACCAACCACACCATTGCGTATAAACATCGACAAACAATTTCTTTGGCTTTTCTTTATTTTTTGCTTGTGCCTCCTCCCATGTCAGCCAATTGATCTGCTGCGCTGTAGCCGGAGTGCATGACATCACCAAAGAGAAAAAATAAACTATTGAAAAAACACGTATCATCATTTACATTGTAAGTGAACCCGCCAAAGGTAATGGTATAGAAACAGAGTTAACCCCTTCTCTATCATGCCAAAAGAGTCATTTATTAAATATTTAACTTTTGCACAACATCAACAACTATTCCCTTCCTGAATGGGTTGTAAGAAAACCACATTTCTTGTTACCTTCAATGTTAAATATTTGGCAATCATGGGAATATTAAGTGATATCAAGCGGCTTCTATGGGTCAATAAGGCCGTTGCTGAGTCTGCTGCAGACAAAGCCGTTGAAAAAGGCCGCGAAATCGGCGGAGACCTGGCTAACAAGGTTTCTGATACCTGGGACAAAGGAATGGACAAGGCCGGCGACCTCACCGATAAGGTTGTGACCAAAACCCAGGAGACTTATAAAGATGTTAAAGAAAAAGCATCCGATCTGTGGGATAAAAAAGATGATTGGATTCAAAAAGACCCTCCTCCTGCGAAAACAGAAGAATCTGATACCTTCAAAACAGGTGAAAAGCTGGGAGAGACAGCAGGGAAAACCTGGGATAAGGCAAAAGAGCAAGGAAAAGTAGTGCTTGACAAAGCTGTAGAAACATCAGACAAAATCTGGGAAAAAGCTTCAGCTACAGGTGAAGACCTCTGGGAAAAAGCGAAAGTTGCAGCCAACAAAGCAGGTGATAAATTTAATGAGGGAGTTGACTCCATGCTTGAAAAAGCTAAAGACCTCGACAAAAAAATCCAGGATGAAAAAGATAAGATTGATCCCAATCGCGACGGATGGGCTGATACACCCGTCAATGAAAAACTGAGAGAGCATAGCTCCACACTCAAGGGAAAAGATGATTTTTTTGACAAAGCTGATCGCTATGCCAGTGGTGATTATTCTATGGGAAAACCTGTCGTTGTCAAACCCACAAAAGATGATACTGAAACTACAGATGAAGGAATGACTCCTCTTCCTCCACTGCCTAAACATGATAATACCATGGATGATGCTATACTGGATGATGGGGATGACAAGAAATAGCAAAATGCAATAAGCAAAATGCAATAGGCAAATAAGCTAAACACCTAACCATTTAAACTTTAACCATAACCCTTTTTGAAACACTTAAGGACATAATGAAACATAAGAACCCACTTAAGAAATAAACAAATAACCCATAAACAACTCCGCGATACCTAAACATCTAAACCTTAACCATCTAAACATTCGTTGCAGCATATTCTGGATATATAGAAAATAAAAGTATGTTTGCAGTCAGAAAATCGAATCATGGAAACTGAAGTAAATAAAGATCAAAACGATAATCGTGGACTCTATTGGCTGATCACTTTTGTGTCACTCGTTTTTGGAGTCGCCATGCTGTTTTACCTGCCGGCATTCTTTTGGCTGGCCCTGCCTTTCTTTTTCACATTCTTTGTGAAGGCAGTAGGAATGATGTAAATCAATTTTGAATTTTAGATTTTGGATTTTTGACTTTCCGAGAGTCTTTACTCTACGGGGATGGGATTTTCAATTATACACTCTATCCCTGAAAGGGGGAACTGCTTTTAATTTAGAATAAACGTTTTTCACTTTACGTTTTACGCTTATCTATCCACTTCTGAAACTCCCCAAGATCTACCGCATTCAGACAATTCACTTTTTTAAGTGCCCCTTTTCGTGCTGACAACACTCCGTATTTTACAAAATCAACCTGGGCGCGGCTGTGGGCATCAGGATTAATTGAAATCATGACTCCCTTTTCCTGGCAATAAGGCAACCATGAATAATCGATATCCATTCGCTGAGGATTTGCATTTAACTCTATTACCACGTTATTCGCTGCGCAAGCGTCAATGACTTTACGGTGATCGATCGGATACCCGGGCCTTGCCAAAAGAAGCCTGCTTGTCGGATGTCCGAGTATTCTTGTAAATGGATTTTCAATAGCTTTAATTAATCGGCTTGTTGCTTTTTCTTCATCCATTCGAAGATTACTATGTATGGAGGCTACAATGAAATCAAACCTCTTGAGAATGTCAGGCTCATAATCCAGTGAACCATCACCCAAAATGTCTGATTCAATTCCTTTAAAGATCTTAAATGGCGCCAGCTTTTGATTCAACTGATTGATTTCATCCATTTGGTCAAGGACTCGTTCAGATTGCAATCCGTTTGCATAAAAAGCACTTCGGCTATGATCAGTTATTCCAAAATATTCATATCCTTTATCCCGAACATTCAATGCCATTTCTTCAAGAGTATTAATGCCGTCAGACCATGTACTGTGATTGTGCACAATTCCTTTGATGTCCTTCACTGTGATCACATCAGACCATACGTCTTTAGATGCGTTTTCGATTCCCTGAAAATCCATCAATTCAAAAGGCAGTCCTTCGTATCCGCTCTCTGCAAGCAATTGTTCAGGACTTAAGGATTTTCCCGATTGGATGGATGCGGATATTTTTTCAAATAAAGATGTACTCAATGTCAATTTACTCCAATTGATTAAATGATCATTTTGAGAAGTTGTATAACAGTGGATGCTAAATCGTTCTTCGTAACGAATTGTAAATTTTCCATTTTCCTTTTTATCCAGAAGTTCAACATGATCCATTCCTAAAATATCCTCAGGTTTGAATTCAGGAGTGATGAGACACTCAATTGAACTGATCACCGGGCATTTGCGTGCAACTTCTCCTACCCATTCGATGGTTTGTTTTGGAAAATTTTTTTTGCATTTTTCAAGGAATTGATTCAATTCACTTTCAATGACGCCATATAGATAACTGTCCTGTGAATCGAGGAAATATGCGATTTTAGTCTTTAAATCTTCCTGCGTTTTGTATCCAAATCCCGGCAAATTGACAAGGCGATTTTCATTGCAGGCATAGAGCAATTCTGCGGGAGTCTCTACGTTCAATGCATCCCATATCACCCTGATTTTCTTGGGCCCCATGCCTTTTATCTGAAGTAACTGTTGAATACCGGGAGGAGTCTTTGATTTCAATGCTTCAAGTGGTTCCATCGTACCTTTGGAAAGAATATCCATGATCTTGCTGACCGATGAAGCTCCTATTCCGGGTATGGCAGTAATCTCTTCCTTAGTCATCTCTGACAAAGGCCTGTCCCATTTTCGAAGACTCTGGTAAGCGTTTAGGTAAGATTTGGTTTTAAAAGAATTTTCACCGTGCAACTCCATGAGTGCAGCAAGGAGATTGAACTGACCGGCGATTTCTTTATTTCCCATGAGGCCAAAATTGGCGAAGATCTTTGAATATCCGTTTATAAATTCCTACAGTATCAGAAACAAATACTGCATCCGGATTCACCGAGGAGTGAATTAAGAATGGTTTCGCAGCATCCTGGCTTGCATAAGCGGAAATCACTGTAGGTTCAACCATATTATTTCCATTGACAGAAAGTTGTTCAATAAGGTTGAGCCCTGCAGTTGAGGTGAGTTGACTGAACTCTGTACCCTGTGTCATCGCAAGAGATTTCAAATATTGTTTGATGGCATTGGTATCAAGTGCGGTCGACATTCCATTACGCCAAAGAGCGCCATCTTTTTGAAATACTTGCTTATTACCGCTTGCATCATTCCACTCCAGTTTTGTGAGGTCATTCGCATCAGCTTTCAAAAGTTTTTTATCTCTGTATTGGCTAAACTTTTGCTTAAGACTCATGCTTAAGAAACCATCGACGAGATATACTTCAGGTTTGCCGGCTACGCGAATATAACTTGATGCAGATCTTGCAGCCTGGTCAAATTTGAATCCACCTATCCATAAATCGGCAACCTGTTTGCTACCCTGCCATACGATAACCCTGGAAGCTTTATCTTCTGTGATTTCATATTCAGCATATTTAGCCGGGTCTTTTGTTTGAAGGCTTTGGGCATTAAGCTCAGCTAATTGGTTGATGACCGATTTGACATTTGAAATCGGAGCCTGAATTTTCTTGTCACCCTGGACAGCGTCCCATGTATCCGCTCCCGATTTTTTTAATTCAAATTCTTCCGGTGATGGGCCTCCTGAAATAAATTTAATGCGATCGACTTTCATTGTATCCACTGCTGTGATCACCGGATCAAACGAACTTTGACGATGTCCCCTGAATAGCCAGGTGGCACCGAATAAGACGACGCATACAAGAAATATGATAGTGAGCGTGCGATTGTTCATCACGAAATGATTATACGATTAGACATATTTTTCTTCCATCAGCATGTGTCGTTTACGGCGAGTGCGCTGTGAACGCCAGATACCGACAGCTATGACAAGCGCAAGCGGGAAAAGAAAATTGAAATATTTTGTAAATGTTCTCTTGCCTTCTTCCAGGTCTTTAATCGGACGATAGACAATTCCTTTATCTCTCAGTTCTGCAAGACCTGATTTATCGACCAGCCATTCAACGGTATTAAGCATCAGGTTGACATTATCAGGATTAAGATTCCCTTCCTGCGATACGATGAAATCACCATCGGAGAATACTACCAGTTTTCCGTCAGGATTTCCGGGCATTCCTTCCACTACTCCACCCAACGGAATATTCGAAAGCGGAAAATCAGCTTGTGTCCATTGTTTTTGCACATCAAATTGCAAAGGCGCATTTATAACACCGGCCTTATTTGAACTCGTGATAAGAGTCGTAAACACTGAAGAACCATCCGTTGATTTAAATCGAATCGGGCTTGCAAATTGGAACAACACTGCTTCAATGCCCGTCGTAGCCGGGTGATCGGAGAAACTCTTGATCAAAGGCAGATATGGAAAACTGATTTGCGTCGGTATACTGAAATTTCCAAAACGTTGTTGTACAGAAACTTTTCCGCATGATGCATCGACGACGAAATTCGGTTCAATCGTGACACCATGTGAAGCAAGCCATTGCAGAATATTATTTTTCACTGCGGAACCGGTTGCTGTACTGAAATCACCATCTACAGCATTTACAGCAGCAATGATTTTACCTCCTTTAGCCAGGTAATCATCCAGTTTTTTAAACTGATCAGCAGGAATTGAATCTTTCGGATTGACGATGAGAATAGCTTTGATACGATCATTCACCGCCGCATCCTTTGACAGATCAACATTTTCAACTGTGTAAATCACGCTGAGATCTTTCACCACCTGCGGCATCTGGGATAGTTGTGGCTCACCATTTCCTTGTAAAAATCCAAGCGATGGTTTGTCTTTGACACTTATTTTTTTGATGGCCGTTGTCAGATCATATTCCATTGGGGACTGACCGTTGATAAATGGAATAACTTCTTTTTGATCACCATATTCCACCACAGCTCCCATGTAAGCTTTTTTCTGAGAAGCTTCATCCTTCTCTCTCACATTGATGAGTAAAGGCTGAATTCCATTTTGAGCAGCCTCCTGTTCAGTCTGCTGGTTAAGCCCAGGATTGATGAATTGATAATTGACTTTTCCTTTGGATATATTGTTGTATTCAATGAGCATGTTTTGAAAATCAGTTTTTACTCTTTCAAAATCTGCAGGAAGTTTGTCGGAGAAATAAGCCTTCACATTGACATTTTCATCCAGGCTGTGCAGGATGTTCTTCGTGGCTTTACTCATGGTGAATTCTTTATCTTCTGTCAGGTCAAGCCGGAAAAAATATTGTCTCGACAATAAAAAGACAATCGCCACAATGCCAACGACCAATAAGATGGATACTCGTTTATTCTGGTTCATGATTAGCTTCTTTTGGAAATGTTCAATTCAGTCAGCATCAAACCAAGGAAGGTTAATGCCAAAAAATAAATCACATCTTTTGTGTCGATCACTCCGCGGGACATGGATTCATAATGTGTCGGTACACTCAGGTCGCTGAGTAAATTTCCTAACCAACCGGATTGACTGGATCCAAGTGATCCGAAAATAAACTGGAACACCACGCCGATCAGTAAAGCCATCAGGAATGCCACAATCTGGTTGTTTGTAAAACTTGAAGCCAGCAAACCGATAGCGATGTAAGCAGAACTCATCAGGATCAATCCGAGGTAACCGGTGATCGTGCTGCCATGATCGATGTTGCCCAATCGCGCAACTGTCACGTAGTAAGGAATAGTGAATGCCAGGGCGATGACGACCAGAAGAAGACAGGCCAGGTATTTACCAATGACTAACTGATGATCGCTTAGTCGCTTGGTTAATAATAACTCGATCGTGCCTGATTTGCGTTCTTCTGCAAACATGCGCATAGTGATCGCGGGGATAAAAAAGAAAAGTGACCAAAGGGCCACGTTGAAAAAAATGTCAAGGCTCGCCTGCTTGTGATAAAAAATATCACTTCCCCATAGCCAGGTAAAAAATCCACTGAAGCCAAGAAATGCAAACAGCAGGATGTAGGCGACGAGTGAATCAAAAAAACTATTGAGTTCCTTTTTGGCGATGATCCACGATTCTCTCATGTCAAATAAGTTGATTTGTTATCGATACGTTAATGGTAAACTTTAGACCAATTTTAGTTCATGGTGACGTTCCTGAAGATGTCTTCGAGTCGTACTTCGACCGGGCTCATCTGGAGTAACATCCAATCTTTGGACACGCATAATTTATAAACTGCTCGCGCAGTCAGTGGCCCATCTTTGCATTCTACTTCCAGTAATTTATGATCTGCGCTCACACCAACTCCACTAACTCCTGGTATTGATTTAAGCGCTTGAGAAACGATTTCTCTTGAAGGACCTTCGATGTCAACAAGGAGCAAACTCTTGCCGCTGACATGACTTCGCAGAGACTCAGGTGTACCATTTGCGACGATGCGTCCCTTGTTGATAATCAATATCCTATCGCATGTTGCTTCAACCTCTGGTAGAATGTGTGTCGAAAGGATTACTGACTTATGTACACCAAGTCTTTTGATTAGATCGCGGATTTCAACACGCTGATTTGGATCAAGACCTGTGGTTGGTTCATCGAGGACAAGGACTGCAGGATCGTGGATCATGGCTTGTGCAAGTCCGACACGTTGACGATATCCTTTCGATAGTTCTCCGATCTTCTTGTGTTTTTCTTCATTGAGTCCGCACATGACGACCATCTCGCGAACACGCTGTGCTAATTGATTACCAGGTATCCCTTGTAACTGGCCGCAAAATGCGAGATAATCGGTGACAGGCATGTCATCGTACAACGGATTTTGTTCGGGGAGATAACCGATCGAACCTCTCAGGTTGTATTTGCTGGTTGATTTTCCACCCATCATGATCTGGCCGGAATCCGGAGCAAGATATTGAGTGATCATCCGCATGGTGGTGGTTTTCCCGGCGCCGTTTGGGCCGAGAAAGCCTACGATCTCTCCTGTCTTGACTTCGAATGAAATGTTATCAACTGCTTTTTGGTTTCCATAGGATTTTGATAAACCCTCTATAAGAATATCCATACGCTTGTCGCTCTTATGATTTGTTAATCTAAATTGAATGAAGGCTTGTTTATTCCGAAAAATAAGTGCCGAAATTATAAAATTCTCTAATCTTGCTCTTCGTTAACGCAACAAACATCCTTATGAAAAACTTACCTCAAACGATTTTTTCCTCATCTTATTTTGTCTTTTGCGGATGCCTGGTTTTCCTGATGTCTCTCGGCTGCAAACCTGGTGCTCCTACAGCCGGAAAAGGTGATTTGACCGGTTTTGAGTTTTTCGATATTCCAGGCACTACAGTCAAGTATATATCGCGAAAAGATCCTGCCGGACAGGTGGTAGCTGAGGGTTACATGGATGGAGACAAGCGCACCGGCATGTGGATGGAATACAATGCGGATGGTGATCCGACTTCGATACAACATTATGTTAATGGTCTGCTCGAAGGTGCTTCATTGAAATTATCATTTCGTGGCCAGATTGATCAGCGTCTCAATTATCATCTTGGTGTTTTCGATGGTCCGTGGGTGCAATACAAATTTGGCAAAGTGATGGAGACAAGAGAATACAAGAATGGAAAACTTAATGGTTCTGTGAAAATATTTGATCCAAAAAGCTATAAGCTTCGGCAGGAATCGGAATATAAGGATGGACTTCAGGATGGTCACTTCCGGTATTATGATGATGATGGGAATATTACGATGGATTATGAATACAAGAATGGAGAGAAAGTGAGTGGCGGAATGGTGGAGAAGAAATAGAGCATCTTGTTCGGCGTAGGTTGTACCTACGTCGGGGCGTTCGCAAATTTCAGATTTGCGAAAATGAAATCATCTATATTTCAGTAAGTATTCAATTTAAAAAATTAAAAGATTCATCAAAACTTCTTTACAACAATAAATTTTTTTGTGAGAAAATGTTCATTTGTTCTCAGGACAACAAAATAATTACCCTCAGGAAGTTCGCTTAAATTAATTTTATAAGAATAAGAATTCTTAATTAACCAGCCATGTGCTAATTCTTTTACCTTTTTACCATTAATATCGTAAACCTCAAAAATTACCTGGGTGCTTCTATTAATATGCAATATAATATTCAATAAATCTGTAGCGGGATTTGGGAATAAATCAAAATCATGAACATTTTTATTTTCGGAGGGAGGTGACGGATTAATTCCGGTTGTTAACCCTGTAAATTTATAGATAGAAACTCCTGCTGCATAACCAAGATTTGAATTCAAAAAATAAAACCTGTTTAAGTTTGCACCAAAATTTTGATACAACCAGTTTTTTCCTCCATCATTTGTCTGATACATTCCTACGCTCCATCCTCCAACCCATCCTATTGAATCATTGACAAAACCGATTCCTTGCATATTAATATTCTGATTCACTACAGTGAAGGAAGACCAAGATGCGCCACCATCAATTGTTTTTAAAATATGAGAAGAGGATCCCATAAATTCTTCACAGGAAGAATAACCGATTGATGGGGATGTGAATTGCAATTTCCAACAATAAGTATTAGCATTTTGAGATTGTCCGACTTGCTGCCATGTAATTCCTCCATCTGTTGACCGCAAGATTATACCGTAATTGTTTGTTGCATTTGTTCCCAGCCCACTTATGAACACTGTATCCTGTCCCTTAAACCAGCAATCTATTAATCCTGATGCATAAGATGCTAAACTTGTGAATACCCAGGTTTGTCCAGAATCAGTTGACCTCATAATATAAGCAGGTTGGGTCCATACACCGACCATGATAATTGTACTTCCGAAATGACCAATGCCACAAATACCGCTAACTTGATTTGGAAAATTCTGATTAATTAAAGTCCAGGTAACACCGCCATCAGTAGTATGATAAACTGAACTGTCTAATGTTCCGGCAAATCCATTTAAATTGTCAAGAAATTCGACTGCCCTGAAATAATGAGGTGGCACCCACAACTGCAATGACCATGAATTTCCATAGTCAGTTGTCATATAAATTTCTCCATCTCTATCCACAGCCCATCCCGTAGAATCATTTGCAAAATAAGTGTCATCAAAACGACCACCGGCACCTAATGGAGCATTAGGCAAATAATTCCACCCGGTTTGGGAAAAAACACGCATGGGAAAGATAATAGCAAGAAGCAATATTGTTTGCATAAGGAAAATTTTATTCACAAAAAGGAAACTGATAATAAGGAGAATTCAAATAATCTTCCCACAACCAGAACTTAAAATAGTTCTTAGAAAACCTTCTGCAAATCAGAGAATTTGTTCCATTTTCTTTGTCAAATGTCTCCTTATACTGAGCCATCATTTCAATGCCACGACCTTTAGCTGGGATACAAGTAAATGTAAAATCGGAATTTGAAGCTGCATAATCATAAACACTAATTTTTGCATGCATGAACAAAGTGAATAAATACAACATCATAACAATTAATATTATTGACATACCCAGTATTATCATTTTATTTTTATTCTTATTCATGGCATGATTTCGTTGGTGGTTTGCCGCCATCAGTAATCCTTGTCAATTGATTTACCAGGTTCATGTTTCTTTTATATTGTCCTAAGCTACCTGAATGCTTCCACTAAATACCTATGTAGTTAGGTTACTCCCTAAAAAATCCCCCGAATCCCAAAATTTATTTGTAGCTTCACTATTACATATTATAAAAATGTTTAATATTTGCAGCATAAGGACTCTACAAGTATGACGATTGCAACTATTCTGGGTAGCCACCTCAACCCACAGCAGGAACGCCTATTCTCCTCTAAACCAGGGGCCCGCAAACGCTGGATCTGGAGCCCACAGGATGATCAGCTCCAACTCCTTGCTGCCAGAACCACCACTGATACCCTCAATGGAACACCTGTCGTGATCTGGTACGACGAAGATGCCGTAGTGTCAGACCTGCTCCATCAATACCCTTTTTATCACCTCAAGAGCGCCATCTACCACCCGGATGCTCATGGTGCAATGCACCCCGCTGATGCCCTGCGGCCACAATCCGCAGAACAAGGCATCCATCACATCGAATTGTACAAACTGTCAGGTGACTATACAAAGATGCGTTCGCCCTGGTCGTCACTGCATGAAGAATTGTGGCCCGGTACGAATCGTTATGACCTGATCCAAAAATTCGCAGGCTTCTTCAATCACAGCACAGTCAATCCGCTCTTCTTTCGCCTGAGCAGGACGATGTTTGAAATATCGCCCACTGAATACAAGCGATTGAGAAATAAAATAGAACATCACATCAAACTAGTAAGCTGCGTCAGGACGGATTCGAATGTCTGGATATGCTGGACGTCAGCATACTCGTCAATCATTCACTCGACTATGTCAAGAGTGAAGTGATGCAGTCGATCTCATTGATGGCAGACCAGGCCACAGAGCTTTTGAAAAGAGCTGACTGGATAATGCTGCGCTATTTCAATTATGTGAAAGCATACTGGATCAAAGAGATTAATACTTATGTGGGCAGGATCGATAAGTTGCTTTCGCATGCACAGGAACTAAGCCTGACCTTCGGTGATTCTTTTTCTTTCGAAAGCAGCATGAGCCAACTCGCTGACAAGTTCAAAGGACAGATTAGCCGTAAAGCCAAAATGATCAGCCAGCATCGCAAGGCCATCAAAACACAATACCTGGAATTATTAGCGGAGATCGAGGCAGGACAACCATGGGTATCCATTCCGATAGAGTTTAAAGAAAATCCATCTCTCAATGATGCTATCCAATTCCTCGGATCAATTCGGGCGAATTTACTGGGTGCAAAAGACGCGGTTGAAACACACATCCGCAGCCAGCTCAAAAGACTGAACTCACATAATGCTCCCGACAACACAGGCCTGGCTGCAGAATTAAAAGACTGGGAAGATGATCTGCTCAAATGGTACAATGATGTCAACATCTCTGGTTTTTTCAAAAAGAGATTTGAATCACAAGCATTGAGTGTACATCGCAGTGTGGAGGCATTGAGAGAAGTCAATACCACAATGACCTGCATTGTCGAAAGGCAGCATCATCTTGAAGATTACTTTTTCTGGGCCGGATTTCACAACCAGTTTCCGGAGATTGCCCGAACGATCGTACAGTCATTACAATTGATTCCGCCAAAAGACTGGCTCACTTATTTTGATGAATGGTATATCACTCAACTGGTGACAGGCGATTCGCTCGAAGTGGAATGGCCCCAGATGATGAATGAAGATCTGAAAGCAATGATCGAGCGCATCCGTCATCATGCCATTGCCGAATACGGAAATGAGTTGAATCGTCAGCGGACAATGTTATGCGAAGAGAATGCGATGGTGATCCGGAAGATGATGAATAAGAACGGAACCTATGATGAAAATGAAGCCGAGAAATTCTTCTTCGAAATGAACATTGAAGAAAGAAGTAAGTGGTTCCCGATACAGTTATTGCCAATGAACATGATGCCTATCACGGATGGAACAGATAGCCCAGTGAAGCAAATGAATAATTATATTCTGCTTCACGCTAAAGAACCGGGTCTTGATCTTCACTGGCAGATGATCCAGGACATGAACTGTGATATTTACGCATATGGTCCCCCTGTCAATCAACGTTATCTGAATGAGAAATTGGAAATGCCGAAGATGGTTGCAGATTTCAGGTTGGGACAGAGCAGTAATTCTGCGGCTTTGCGTCATGTGACGAATATTGCGAGACAATTCTCCCCGTTTCTTGAACAGGCTTGTATCTATTCTGCACATCGTGTCAATATGATTTCACTTTTAGGTGCTGAACTGGACCGCCTGGTCCTCGATCAGTTGCCGATGCCTTATAAAATATCCGAGCGCAGTCTCAATCCGGATGAAAATTTCCTGGTGGAGTCTTTGCTGGAGCCAAACAAACCTTTTGTACTTCTCGTCAGGGATTTCTGGCCTTCCGGTGCATGGCCTGAAAATAGTCTTTGGCATTTACAGTTTAAAGAAGATATGGAATCGCTCGGAATAAAAGTGATTCATAGTTGGTCGAAAGGATGGCTTTTGGAATCTGCGATAGAAGTACGAAGAGTGAGAGATGAGATCCTGGATTATGTGGGTACTTCGTATACAGGTTACCAAATGGCGTAAGGGGATTTACGATTTACACATAAAGATCAAGACATCCATTTGGGATTTGGGTATGTGATATGGCTTGATTGACCTCGCTCTTTGACAGGTCACAATGGTTTTACCCTTTACGTTTTACGTTTTACGCTTTTAGTTGTTACCTGTTAGTTAATACCCCTATTTAATTAACCAACTGGTAAAAATTGGCCTACTTTCGGCAAAAAATTATGAAAATGAAACTGAAATTATCCCTCATTACCCTGTTTTGCTTAAGTGCTTTATCAGGAATTTATGCTCAAACTTCTGATGCTGAAGCAGAAGCCATTGTAAACTTGCTAGGTGTTCAGAAAAGAGAAGCTGTACACGAATTAGTCCCTGTTTCCGGAAAGGATTCCATTTCTTTTTGGAAGATCTACGATGAATACCTCGTGGGAAACAAAATGAATGCAAAGGCAAGGATCGGCTTGTATGAGAAAACCGCCATGTCTTACAAAAATTTGACACCTGCTATTGCCGATTCATTAGCCCAAAGATATTTTGTCAATCGTATGGAGCAGGAAAAGAACATGGAAACTTATTACACGAAAATCAAAACTGCTACCAATGCCGTAGTCGCTTTTGAATTTTACCAGGCCGAAGCTTATTTACTGACGCTCGTCCGTGCTCAAATCATGCAGCAAATCCCCACCTATGGACAGTTGGTGGCTCAAATGAAAAAGAGAAAGTAGTTTCTAATCCAAATCTAAACCGGTGCATAAGGAGTTGAAATAATTAGGTTTTTTAAATACTTATTATTTCAACTTCTTTGCCCGCGTTTGTTTGATTCCTCACCCGGGAGGAACAATATTTTACATCTTTCGCCACATTTTCCATTTGAACATTTTCGAAATGTCCTGAAGCTCGATTGGGTTGTTGTAAAATTTCATATTTTTATAAAAAACGATGATGCCAATGACCCTCGGTACACAAATTGCATGGCTTTTTATTTTGGCTATTCCGATAGCCTGCATTGCATGGACGGTCACCCACGAAGAAATATTCAGGGAGCCAAGAGAATACTGTGTCAGGCGAAGCAAGGATGGAAAATCAATGTTCACCCGCAAGTTCTTTTACCTCTTTACCTGTGAATATTGTTTTAGTTTTTATGTGTCTGCGCTTTTTGTGGCGATCACAAATTTCACCATGTTATTTACAGATTGGCGGGGCTATATGATTGCAGGTTTTTCTTTGATCTGGGTAGCCAATGCGTATATGAACCTGTTTTTCTTTGTCCGCATTGACATCAAAAAGATAGGCACAGAGGCCAAGGTAGAGGAACAGGAATTGAAGAAATAATTTCGCTTCAACTACACTTCACCTTATATGAACAATCCACTCCGCCTCTCTCCGGGGCAAAAATATAAGGTCATCAAAGCTTTTACCGACTTTGATAAAATACAGCATCCGATCGGAGAATCCTGGACTTTTATCACCACGTATTTTCTGCCATATGAGGATGGATTGACGCTGTTTGTCACCAAGGACAATATTGAGAAAGAACTTTCTTACAGATTTCGATGGACACAGGAAGAGCAGGCGGATATTATTGATCGGTTTAGTGAATATGTTGAAGAGGTGAAATGAATCACGCAAAGCGCAGCTTTGGTGACACCCTACTTCGACACCTTATGCACATCCTTGTGCAGCTCAGTAACCGGGTCGGTCAACCGACGTTCAACGAATGCGAATAGGAAGTTCTTTCTGCCAAATAAATCCCTTCTTCTCATCATCAATCTGAAAACAATAATGCTGGCTACCATTGCTGATCAGTGAATAAGGTACATGCAATTGCATATTATACCTGGCTATCTGATCAAATGTTGATTGCTGAATCTTTATTCCCGGTGCTTTAAATTCGGCTAACAAAACCGGGTGAGTGGATTTATCAAAAATGACGAGGTCAAATCTTCTCAGCATGCCTTCAATCATAAAAACTCTTTCGACGGAGATTAATTTGATATTCACCATCACAATATTGATGAAATGAGCTATCCACATTTGCCTTACGATTTCCTCCGGAGTAGCCCGGACAAATTTTCTTCTGACAGGATCTAAAACCAGTACCTGGCCTTTCCGGTCACGACTATACTTCAGAGAAGTTTGTAGTGGAAGCAGATCAATACCTGTTAACAGAGTCATGGCGATGGATAATGAAAATACTTCTTCATTTGATTATACATTGGAAACAGGAACGTGAGTAGTGAGTAGTGAGTAGTGAGTGGTGAGTAGTGAGTGGTGAGTAGTGAGTGGTGAGTAGTGAGTGGTGAGTAGTGAGTAGTTCTCATATTTCTTGAGATTAACTATGCGAGTATGTTCATTCCCCTTTTGAAGATTATAAGGTATTTATTTCTTAAGTGGCTGCTTAAATGTACTTATGTTCTTAAGTGGTTTAAAAAATGGTTAATGTTTAATGGTTAGATGTTTAGCTTATTTGTTAATTGTCGATTGACTTTGCGTATTGCCTATTGCTTATTGCCTATTGCTTATTGCCTATTGCTTATTGCCTATTGCCTATTGTTAAATGTCTTCTGCAAATGCAGGGATATAATCAGGATGCATTAAATGCCCAAGCAACTCGATGGTCAATGCACGGTCATCTCCTCCTCGGAAATTCCAGCCTTTTGATTTCATATCATAGACATGCAACCAGCCAATACAACGCTCCAGCGTTTCGGGAGAAAATTTCTTTGCAGCGATTTTATATCCTTTGATGACATAAGCAGATTTGATCCCTATTGCTTCTGCTACGGCATCATCATCGGCAGAAAGCATCGATCTCGTAATATAGAGTCGGGTATAATACCCGGCAAGCAAAGCAATTAAAGGAATAATACTATACCCTTTCTGTTCAGCCATCATAGCACCGATTTTCATTGTCTTCGCGACATCACCTGTCTCCAGTGATCTCTGCAATTCAATGACATTGTATTCACGGCTGAGGCCTACGAGATCAAGGATGTCAACTTTCGTGATTGGAATGCCCGGCGAAGCATTCGATGCTAATTTTTTTAGCTCCGGAAAAAGATTGGATATTTCTCCGCCAATCAATTCGATCATGGCTTCAGCAGCATCATGATCGAGTTTTATTTTCAATTCAGTTGCTTTTGCCAGGATCCAAGGAAGAACGTCAGATTCTTTTAATGAGTCCGCTGCCAGTATAAAGCCGTTCTTTTTGATGCCATCATAGAGTTTCGTTCGCTTGTCCAGGTTTTTTCCTTTGTGACATAATACCAGGATGCTTGAAGGGACAGGCTTGTGCACAAATGTTTCCAAATCCAAAAGATTATCCATTTGTTGAGCTTCCCGCACGATCACCAATCTTCGGGGAGCGATCATGGGAAAGAGCATCAATTGCTCCATGACATACCGGGCATCAATATCGGATCCGTAAAGGACCTGTTGATCAAATACTTTTTCATGCTCCTGCAATATATTTTCCTCAAGAAATGAAGCAGCCTCGTCTATCAAATAGCTTTCTTCACCATGCAATAAATACACAGGGTAGAACTTACCGGATTTAATCTCTTTTTGTAATTTCTCGAGTGACATGATGGACAACTTTGTGCCTGAACTTTACAAGAGTACAAAATAAATTTTTCAATTGAAGAATTCTGATATTTTTCACTACGGAGGAAGATTCTATTCGACCCATTCAGGGTCGCAATGATTTCGAAGATCATAACCCCGGGTTGCACCCGGGGCCAATAATATTTAAGCCTTTTAGGCTTAGTTTACATGTCCAAATTTTTAGGTCCAAAAAGAGATTAGTCCCTATCAGAAGATTTAGAGCCGGGTAAAGATTTTCCAAAGAGATTCGTCACACGGCCAAGCGCTATGGCAATCCATTCGTTGATATCAGGTGAGATATGAAATTTCCAAATGGCCAATCCATACAGAACACTGAACAATCCACCTTTATAAATTAATGTGATGACCGGACTATGTACAGAAGGAATCCACGAACAAACGAACCAGGCTCCAACGCCAAATGCAATCACAGGAATTAACCTGTTGCTCAAAGGTTGGAAGCCAAATTTATTGTAAATGAAAATTAATTTGACCAGGTTATACACAAAGAAAGAAAAACATGTAGCCATGGCAGCACCCATCAGTCCATATTGGTGAATTAACAAATAAACAGTTATGATATTTGTCACCGCCAGGAATAAAGTCAGAAATAAATTAAACCGGTAATATTTTGAATAAATAATGATTTCATTGTTGACACCTGTCATCATGTCCCAGACTTGGGCTAATCCTAAAAAGAATACAACATAAGATCCTTCTTTCATCGCCTCTGAATTTGGCATGATGTCAAATATGTAAGGCAATACCGTCCAGATCAAAAGAAAAATTCCCAGTCCGATGATTGTCATGTTGAGGGATGATTTTCGATAGAGCGATCGAAGCTCATTCGTATCACCGTTTTCTATATACTGTGCAATCATAGGTCCCGATATGGCACTCAAAGCACGCATAGGTTTGCCGATCACATCTGATACAGCCCAGGAAATAGCATAGAGTCCACCCGCTGAAAACCTGATAATACCCGCTACCATGAGTCCGTCAATCCTGAATGCTATCTGGTTACCAATCCCGGATAAAATACTATACCATGAAAAACTAGAATACTCTTTGATAGCAGGCTGATCTTTTAAAATATCGGGTTTCGTCAATTTCCATTGCCCAAGATGATAGAGATATGCCCACATGCCAATCGCACCCAGTGCAAAAGATATGATCACCCCGATGACGATGCCTTCAACTTTGATCCAGCCCATCAGGTACATCAAAATAATTAATGGCAATGTTATTTTGATGGTCAGGCTTTCAAGCGCAGATGGAATCACAATGCGTCTGAAATTTGAAATATATCTCCCCAATAAGGTGGTCAGGGATATAAAAAATGTCAGTGGTATAATGTAAATGATGAAGTCTTCATAAATGCTGTTGTCATCTTTGAAGAGATACTTTATCATCAATTTATTTAAAAGCGGAAAAAAGACCAGGTAAACCAAAAAACCAATTCCGGCTACCATGAGTAACCAGGTCAGAAATCCTTTATGCCCGGATGATTCATCCCTGTATTTCGGAAAAAAACGAACTGCTGATGTAGGACTTCCCAGCAGAACAATGATGGAAGATAAAATGGAAGCATCATAAAGCGCCCTGAAGAGTCCCACCATCTCGAGAGCCTTGGGATAGATGAACATTGTACTCATCACCCCAAGCCCAACCCCGATGAAGCTGACAATACTAAATTTAAAACCTTGTCTCTTGATGACTCCCATTAAAATAATGTCAGATGATCAACGTGAAAAAAAATCTCTGATATGACTGCAGATATATTCCTGTTGCGCTTCAGTTAATTCAGGATACATTGGTAAAGAAACCACTTCTTCGCTGGCTTTTTCAGATTCAGGACAATTGACGTGAATGTTTAATTGATCAGTGGTCACTTTGAGTTTTGATATCGAAATCGGATAATGCACCCCTGTCTCAATGCCCTTTTCTGAAAGATAATTTCTAAAGTCATCTCTCCTGCTTTTCTCAACCCGAATCACGTAAAGATGAAATATACTTTCACTCTCAGGAAAGATAGCCGGAAGCTTGATCTGATCAATATTTTTCAATAACTGGTTATATCGTCCAGCAAGTTTTCTCCTGGTGATATTCCAATTCTTGATGTATTCAAACTTCACCGATAAGATCGCTGCTTGTATTGAATCCATTCTGCTGTTGCGGCCAACAATCTCATGGTTGTATTTACTGATTCGGCCGTGATTGGCAATTTTGTATGTCTTATTATAAAGATCTTCATCATTTGTGGTGATGGCCCCTGCATCTCCATAGGCGCCAAGATTTTTACCTGGATAAAAACTGAATGTACCCAAATGTCCAATGCTGCCGGCCAACTGACCTTTATATTCAGCGCCGTGTGCCTGGGCTGCATCTTCAATCACATAAATTCCCTTTGACTTACATAATGTCATTATCGGGTCCATGTCTGCCAGCTGTCCGTATAGATGGACAGGAATGACAGCCTTAGTTTTTAAAGTGATCAGTGGCTCAATGTTTTTTACATCCAGGGTATACCTGATAGGATCAATATCGCACAATACAGGTTTTGCACCCACATTACATACTGCTTCGAGCGTAGCCACAAAAGAAAATGCCGGGATTATCACCTCATCACCCGGACCAATTCCAAGTGCAGTCAATGCAATTTCGATAGCATCCGTTCCATTGGCGCAAGGAACACAATAGGGAGTATTAGTAAGCCCTGCAAATTTTATTGCAAATTTTTTGACTTCATCGCCGCCAATGAACCGGCCACTACTGATGACAGAGGCAATAGCGGCATCAATTTCAGTTTTGATAGATTCATACTGAACGACCAGATCAACAAGTGGGATATTATTCAATTTTCGATTTTCGATTTGCGAGTTCACTTGGTTTTCAATTCCAGGAGACTATTCGGATGACTCTGAAGAAACTCATTTATTTCTTTGATCACTGTGTTCTTAATGTTCTCTCGCTTTTGAAGGCCTGATTTAAAAAAAGCTTCCAGCTCATTAATTTCTTCTTCGTTTATTCCGCTGCGTTCAGCTCCTACTCTGTTTAAGCGAAGGATGCGGGCAGGATTTCCGGCGATTAAGGAATAGGGAACGATATCTTTTGTCACAACGGATTGCATTCCTACCATGACTCTTGACCCGATATGCATTCGCTGATGAACGGTTGTTCCCAAACCCAGATTTGCATATTCTCCAATGACACATCGTCCACCTAATAAAACTCCCGCACTTAATATTGCCCCTCGGCCAATAAAACAATCATGTGCGATGTAACATTTATTCATGACATAAACTTTATCATCAATGCATGTTTCAGGAAAATAGTATGGTGAATTGATGCTACTAAATTCCCTTATGGTCACATTATTGTGAATATTCACCCAACCTTCGGCTTTAAACTGATCTCCTTTTGCTCCCATCTCGCCTACACACCCTACGACGACATACGGATACAAATGATTTTGGTTGCCAAGCCGTACATTATTTTCCATAAATACACCTGTATCGAGGAGGTTGTTATCTCCCAATTCGATATTCCCTTTTAGCACAACATTGGGACCGATATGATTACCCCGCCCCATTTTGATATTTCCCTCCAGGATCGCCGTGGGATGTATGATATTATCTTGACTGGGCGTTTCCATTTGTATTGGCGATTTGATAAATATTTTCAATGATTTCTACTGATTTCAATCCATCATAAGCATTGGTCATGATTTCTCCCACACCCTGCAGGGACTTGATCACATTATCGATCACCTGGTTATGATTTGACATAGAACCTTCATAATCTCCATATTGATTGGGAGAACCACTCACCGGAATATCACGGATATCAAAACCATCCGTAGCCTGGTAATCGATTGTATTGAGATATTTTCCCCCGATTTTAATCGTAGCATGTTCAGCAAATATGGTGATGCTTCCTTCCATGTTTTTCCTGAAAGCAGATGTTGTATAATGAAGTACACCTGGCGCATGATGTTCATTGAGGATAAAAGAAACAACTCCGGTATCTTCAAATTCAATTAATCCCTGGTGACCTACATTAGCCAATTGTGCATGCAAAACTTTCATATCCCCTAACAGGTAATAAACCACATCGATGAAATGGCTGAATTGCGTAAATAAAGTTCCTCCATCCAATGCTTTCTTTCCTTTCCAATCCGATTGCCTGTAATAATTTTCATTCCGGTTCCAATAACAATTGATGGAAATGGAATAAATCTTTCCCATTTTTTTGTCTTCAAGAAGTTTTTTGACAGCCTGAACGGGTGGATTAAATCGATTTTGCTTGACGACAAAAAGTGATTTACCTGATTTTAATGAAGTGTGTATCATGGCTTCACAGTCCACTTTTCTGATGGCCATCGGCTTTTCTACCAGGACATGTTTTCCTGCCTGGAGTGCAGCGATAGTGATTTCAGCATGATTGTAATTTGGCGTGCAAATAGATACGATATCAATTTTCTGATCATGAATGATCTCTTCTACAGACCTGTAGGTATGAGCCTCTTTATATAAGTCGGAAAAAAGTTTTAGCCTTTCTTTTTTGATATCAAATGCTCCTGCGAGCATTGCATCAGGATGAACGGATATACAATTGGCATGTCGCTCCCCTATTTTACCATATCCAATTAATCCGAATATTATCAATGTGTCAGAAGTGAGTAGTGAGTAGTCAGTAGTGCGTTTTAAAGATTAAAGGCAACTCCCCCTTTGAGGGGGCGGAGGTTAAATCGTAATTCGTAAATCGTAAATCCAAAATTTACTTGTGTTTTTTCTTTGGATGAATATGTTTTTTACCCGGAGATACCGTTTCCAAAACAGCTACAGGAGCAGTCGGAGCCTCAGTGATCAACCACCTGTATAATCCATAGAGCAATGACAATACGATCAATAACGAAAAGATCAATGAAATCATTTCACCAATATGATATGAGCGAGGACTAAACTTAAACCGAATCTCATGTGTACCTGCTGGTATCTTCATCGACCTCAACACATAGTCCGCACGGAAATGCGGCGCTTTCACTCCGTCAATATAAGCCTGCCATCCTTTGTCAGGACCATACCATATCTGTGAAAAGACAGCCAATCCGGCAGAAGGCGATAAACTTTGATAGGTGATGTCATCTGGAGCATAATTTGTCATCGTGATGGTTCCTCCTGCCTGAGGTTGATAACCCTCTATTTCTTTACTCCATTCTTTGTTAATAAATGCTGTTTGCCTGAGATTAGAAGTATCAAGAGACTCAAGTTCTTCTTTGTTCGTATTGACGATGCTGATGTTCTGCACAAACCATGCATTTCCCATAGCTCCTGGATTGGGTTGTGCGACAGGATTCTTTTTTTCATCTGTGAAAATAAAATACTTGGTATTCAACATGTCGAATACATTCTTATTGCCCTTACTGATGTATCGATCGATCAGATCCTGGTAGCGTTGAAATTTAGCGGGACTATAACCACCAATGGTATGATGATAATAAGATGCCATAGCCGAATTGAATGGATCTGCTGTCACGTCGTGAACCCTATAAAAAATATCAGGATCCTTGAGTATCTGGGTATCCACAGGCCTTGGATTGAAGACAGCTTCAACATTCCTTGGCTCAACAAAATCTTTTGGAGAAATATACCTGCGCCCTATGGCCCATAGATCAGCAATAATGAACAGACCAAGCCCTGATAGCAACAACCACTGTTTAATTTTCCCCTGGTGATAAACCCAGATCACAGCTGCACATAACATAACCCAGATTAAAGACCTCCATGCATCTGCCGTCAATGCCGCTTTTCGATCAGCCCTGAGCGCTTCGAGATTCCATCCTGATGCTCCTAACCTATCGTCACCAGCTGCTGTAAATGATATCAATGATGGACCGATGAGCGCCATCAAGAGGCATAATCCGCCGACTATACCCAGTGCAATCCATATCGGCCTCTGAAAAGATTTTTGATGTCCTTTCATAAACCCTCCGAGACCAAGAGCCGCGCCAATGGGTACAATCAACGCAGTAATGCTGAGAATGGAACTGGGTGCCCTGAATTTATTATACATCGGCACCAAATCAAATAACGGACGATTCAGAATTGCAAAATGTTTTCCCATGGACATGAGAACCGTCAATATTGTTATTCCGAGAATCCACCAACGAAGAGAGGGTCTCATGTAAAAAAGTCCAAAAACAAAAAGGAAAAGCAATGAAGCCCCGATGTACGACGGGCCCGAAGTAAAGGGCAGATCGCCATAATAAAGCGGCATTCCAAAACCGGGATCAACTCCTTTCGTACGCAGGTCTTTTGCTAATTCTGAATTGGCAGAAAGTTTTTCTCCATCACTTCCTCCGGCGGCTCTGGGTATAAGCATGGCAAATACATCTTTAATGCCATTGCTCCACTGCATCGCATAATCCCAATTGAGGCCACCTGACTTTGTGCTGATTCCGTTTTGATCAACAGGCGTCTCCAATACTGATCCGCCGCGCATCGTATCCTTACTAAATTCATACGTAGTCCAAAGCTTTGAACACGATGATCCAATTCCTAATATCACGCCTATCACTAAGATTCCTGAAGCGATGCCAAAAGAGCGCAGTTCTTTCCTTTTAATTGCTAATGCAAATGCTAAAATGACGTAGAGCATCATGAAGAGCCCGATGTAATAAGTCATTTGAATATGATTGTTGAGCAAGCTCAAGCCCATCCCTAATGCAAAGACAACACCGCCAAGAATATATTTCTTTTGATACGTCAGGATTCCACCGGCAATAACATAGGAACTGTATACAATCGTCATGAATTTACTCATGTGACCAGTCTCGTAAAGTGATATTTGATTCGTCGTCAGGCCAAAGGCCACTGCACCCAACATAGCTGGCCAATGTCCAGCGCCGAGGCATAACAGAACGATGTAACATCCAATCATCGCCGCTAAAAAATAACCGATGGGCCGGCTGATAAAAAGCTGATGAACATCATCCACCCATTTGATCAGGTTATTATTCTGAGGGGCACTCATCTGGAATGTAGGCATGCCACCAAACATCGAATTAGTCCACAGAATCGGCCGATGTAGTTTTTGCTGATAGGTGACAGCCTCGTGAACCATGGCTCTCCCGCTGAGGAGATCAGACTGCTGAAGTACTTTCCCCTGGAGCTGGGGCAGGAAATACATTACGCTGAGAATCAGAAAGACAAGTACAGCCATTAAAGGCTGGATCAGTTTACCGCCGTAGATCTTTTTCATCGTCCTGTTTTAGTGAGGGGCTAAGATAATTCTTATTTGGAGGTGTTGCCCACCAAGCCTTCACCATGGTCTGAGCCCATTTTTTTATTGAAATTCCCCCATTTTGCTGCCGCCTGGCCTTTATTAGTTTTTCCCTTCCGGGGTGACTACCTTTGTCCCTTGATGAGAAACCCTGGACATATTACGCTTTTTTTACTCACAATCGTTACCTTCCAACACGCTGTGGCACAACAAAAAATCGACTGGCAGGGCCATCGGGGATGCAGGGGTTTGATGCCTGAAAATACCATGCCTGCCTTCTTTAAAGCAGTTGAATTAGGTGTCAATACACTGGAACTTGATGTTGTTATTTCCAAAGATGACCAGGTGGTCGTCTCGCATGAACCCTGGATGTCTTCTGAGATTTGTTCTCATCCTGATGGTTCTCCCGTAAAGGAGGAAGAAGAGAAAAGTCTTAACCTGTATAACATGACCTACGATGAGATACAGCTATATGACTGTGGAAGCCGTGGCTTACCGGAATTTCCAATCCAGGAACATGTGAAAACCGTTAAGCCAACGTTGAAAATGGTGATGCGTTCTGTTGAACAATTTGCTGTTCAAAATAAATACAAAGAACCGAGGTATAATATTGAAATCAAATCCGATCCAAAAGAGTACAATATATATTCTCCCGAACCAAAAAAATTTGTAGAAATGGTTCTTTCAGAAATACAAAGACTTGGCATGATGAATATGGTGACGGTTCAATCCTTTGATTTGAATGTATTGGAAGAGCTTCATCAGAAAGCTGATCATAGATTTGATATTTCCTATCTCGTAGAAAACGGAAAAAATGTGAAGAAGAATTTAAACAAGCTGAAGTTTAAACCTGAAATCTATAGTCCCGATTACAAAACACTGACAGAAGCCTCTATCCACCTGGCTCACGCTTTAGGAATAAAAGTAATTCCCTGGACAGTCAATACCCGGGAAGAAATAGATAAACTGATTGGATGGGGAGTTGATGGCATTATCACAGATTACCCTGATTTAGCCGGAGCAATAGCTAAGCCAATGAAATAGTCAGATGAAAAAATTAGTACTGATCCCGATTGTTTTCTTTTTTCTCGGTCATCTGCTCGGGCAAGTCATTTATATCAGCACGACCAATAACCGCATTTACAGGTTAGATCTCGAAACTTGTAAATATGTGGAAATTGTCCAGCTGAATAAGGCAATAACAGATATTTCTTTTCACCCCGATGGAACTTTATATTCTATTTCTTCAAATGGTTCACTTTCTGTCGTTGACACTATCACTGGCATTATTACGACGATTCACCAATTCAACAGTTTACAAAGATTTAATTCATTGACATGCTCAGGTAATGGAATTCTTTATACCACCGGTGACTTAGGTGAATTATGGTCATATGACAAATCAAATAACCTGGCTGTGAATCTTGGCCTCATTGGATTCCGGGCTACAGGCGATTTAACTTTCTATAAAGGAAAATTGTATGCAGCGGCGGAAAACGACAGGATCATTTTAGTGGATATCAATAATCCACCTAATAGTTCAATCGCTATTGATGGAAATATTCCCGGTGAAATATTTGGCATCGTGTCTTATGCCGCAAGTTGCGACAGCATTAATTGTTATGCAGTCTCCAGTGGAAATTCAAATATTTATGAAATAAATTTTCCATCAAAAACCCTTCAATTGGTTTGCAGTCTCAATATCCGTGTAGGAGGCGGCGCCAGTACTTATGAATTTTATGGCTCATCCCCTATCATCTATGATGGAGTGATAACAGTTGATCCAACATGCAATCACAAAGACGGTTCCATTACAATCCATTCAACGGGAGGTATTCCCCCGGTGACGTATTCAATAAATGGAATTGATTTTCAAACCTCCAACACATTCGATCATTTAGCGGGAGGTCATTACCAGTTTATCATCAGTGATGCCAATGGATGCTCGATCATCGAAGATACCATCCTGGCAAGCGCAAACGGACCTGCCATAAATAATCTTATGATGGCGCCCACCACTTGCGGCCAACCTAACGGAGAAATAACTGTCTCTGCGTCCGGAGGAAATGGACCTCTCACTTTTAGTATTGATGGGAGTAATTTTCAAGCATCTCCGTTGTTCAATAACCTTGATACTGCAGAGTATTTCATCACCGTTCAGGATAGTACCGGTTGCGCCATTGTCGATAGTGTACTGCTTACAAGTTTACAACCTGCCATGATTGATAGTGTGACGACCAATGCCGGTTGCAATGGAGATAAAGGATTCCTTATCGTGAACGCCCATAGTGGAAGTACTATTCATTACTCCATTGATGGAAGTACTTTTCAGGATACTTCCAGGTTTGTTCAACTTGATGCCGGGAGTTACCATATTACCATCAAGGATGATAATGGATGCACTGATACGACGACAATGACCATTCTCACTGCTATTCCTGTTGTCATTGATGGCGTTAATAGTGTTGATTCGAAATGTGATGGGAACGATGGCTCCTTCCAGGTATTATCATCAGGTGGCTCCGGATCAATTAGTTATTCTATCGATGACACCAATTTTCAAAATCAAAACGTATTTGATCACCTCGGCCCGGGGAATTATCACATCACTATAAAAGATAAAAATGGATGCAGGGATACTTCTTCTGTATTGATTCATCCCGGTGTTGCGCTATTGATCGGGCAAGTTGACAATGTTTCTCCACGCTGTGACATTGATGACGGTTCAATTCTCATTACTCCTGATGGAGGTACCGGGCAGGTTCATTATTCCATTGATGGGATTCATTTTCAAAATTCAAATTCATTTCCTAACCTGGGACCCGGAGTTTATACTATAAGCATAATGGACGATGCCGGATGTTCGGCCAATACATCGATTGTCATAAATTCATCTCCATCCATCATCGTTGATCATATCACCACTCAATCCTCGGATTGTGGAGAAAGTACCGGCATGATCGTATCGAATGTCACTGGAGGCACAGGAATGATCACCATGTCACTAGACGGAGGAAGTTTTCAAACCGACAATACTTTTCATGATCTTGCGGCGGGAAATCATGAACTCCTCATCGTGGATGAAAATGGATGTACAGTGGATACTTCAGTCAGAGTTGCACAATCAAGATGTAAGATTTATATCCCGAATACTTTTTCTCCCAACCATGATGGAATAAATGATGTCTTCAGTTTATTTACATCCAGCGATTACAATGTGCTGATCAATAAATACATGATTTTTGACCGGTGGGGAAATATGGTGTACTCTGATAGTGATTTTCCTATTTCTTCAACGGAGCACTGGTGGGATGGAACATTTAAAAAGATGACCATGAGTCCCGGTGTTTTCGCATTTTATATCGAAGTGACTTATGATGATGGCGGAAATGAAATTTTTAAGGGAAGTGTAACTTTGATCAGGTAAAGTGAAAAACGAAAAGCGTAAAACGAAAAGTGAAAAACAAAAAGCCAATAATCAAATAAATTTATAATCCAATAAATCAATAAGCTACCTTTTCAATGAAAGCCAAAATTGCATTAGTGACAGGCGGGAGCAGGGGGCTTGGAAAAAGTGCTGCCTTGAAGCTTGCCGAAGATGGACATGATGTCATCATCACCTATCATTCTCATAAAGAGATGGCGGAGGAAGTGGTCAGGGAAATTGAAGCAAAAGGAAGTCTCGCCTTTGCATTGCCATATGATTCGAGTCATTTTGAAGGCCTGGACGATTTTGTAAAGCAAGTTAGTAACACGTTGCAGGAAAAATGGGCTACTGATAAATTTGATTTCCTGGTTAACAATGCCGGTATCGGGGCCACCATTCCATTTGAAAAAGTTACTGAAGCGGATTTTGATCGTTTTCTTAATATTCATTTTAAAAGTGTTTACTTTTTGTGTCAACGCATGCTGCCCATGATGAATAATAATGGCCGCATCATCAATATGTCTACCGGTACGACCAGGTTTGCAAATCCAGGTTATTCCGTTTATGCCACGATGAAAGGCGCAATTGAGGTCTTCACGCGCTACCTGGCTAAGGAAGTTGGCGCCAGGGGAATTACAGTCAATGTTGTAGCTCCGGGTCCGGTGGAAACTGATTTTAATAATGCTGTTATTCGCAACGCACCACCGGAGAGAAGAGCAGGAATGATTGCCGGAACAGCATTGGGTAGGCTTGGCACCGCCGATGATATAGGTCCGGTGATTGCCTTCCTTTGCACTGAAGGTGCAGAATGGATCAACGGACAGCGAATTGAAATATCCGGTGGAATTAATTTATAATCACAAACATCAAATGAAAAAGAAAATTTCCTTATTGGTCGTCATTGGAATCCTCAGTTGTAAAAATCAAATCGATACTAAAGCGGAAGGCGATAAATTAATGCAGATCAGCAGAGACTGGTCACAAATAGCAGCTACCGGCGATGTAGAAAAAACACTTGATTACTGGTCTGAGGATGCTGTCATGATGCTTCCCAATCAACCCAGCTTAAAAGGAAAAGAAGCTTTAAGAGGAATGTTAAAAGCATCCTTTAAGATCCCCGGTTTTAGAATTAGTTGGGAACCGCAAAGTGTTGAGGTTTCAAAAGATGGAATGATGGCATACATGATCGAAAAAACCCAATCATCGATCAATGACACACTAGGCTTACCTCATCCTGAAACTCACCAGGCCGTGACAATCTGGAGAAAAGAATCCGGTGGAAAATGGAAGAATATCCTGGAGGTTTGGAATGAGATGCATTGAAAAAAGTAATCGGTATTCAATATTCGGTATTCGGTAATCATTTTGATACCCCTTTAGGGGAAGAGATTACGCAGTAATCGAAGAGGCAAAAGCGGTATTCGGTATTCGGTATTCAGTTCATTACCCCTTTAGGGGAAGAGATTACGCAGTAATCGAAGGGGCAATAGCGGTATTCGGTAATAAATTAAATTCGTCATTCGTCCGGAATCGGGTATCTTAAATCTGGTATCTCACTGCCCAAAAATCTACCCCATTAGTCGAAGAACATCAGTTATTTGGAACTACTTCTTTACATTCACCTGAATTTCAAACAAAACGCATGAAACAACTTCTTTCAATCCTCATCGCAATATCCGGCATTGCTTTTTTCTTCGCCTGCAAATCTGAAAACAAAACGAATGCAGAACCTGCACAGGAACAAAAAGATGCACAGGCATTCCTTGATTATTACAACCAGGAATACGTCAAAGTTTATACTGCATCCTCTCTAGCCAGTTGGGCAGTCAACACCGAAATCAAAGAAGGCGACACCATAAATGCCTACAATTCACGAATCGCCGACGAAGCCATGAGTGCCTTTACAGGCAGTGTGGACAATATTGAGAAAACCAAAAAATTCCTTGCCCAAAAAGACAAACTTACACCTTTGCAGGTAAGAGAACTGGAAGTGATTCTTTACTATGCGGGAAGCGACCCACAAACTGTTGCTGGTCTCGTCAAAGAAAAGATCAAAGCCTCCATTGCACAGACTGAAAAACTTTTTGGTTTCACTTTCAAACTCAACGGAAAAGAAGTTACCACGAATGATCTAGACAACGTCCTCAAAACTGAAACAAATCTTCAAAAAAGACTTGATGCCTGGGAATCCAGCAAAGAAGTCGGTAAGGGTTTAAAAAGCGGTTTAGTCAATTTGCGCAAACTGCGAAACGAAACTGTACAAGCACTTGACTATCCTGACTTTTTTGCTTACCAGGTTTCTGATTACGGTTTGACAACAGCTGAAATGATGGACATGATGAAGCGCCTTAACCAGGAATTGCGTCCATTGTTCCGTGAACTTCATACTTATGCACGTTATGAATTAGCAAAAAAATATGGTGTCAAAGAAGTGCCTGATTACATTCCTGCACATTGGTTGCCAAATCGTTGGGGCCAGGATTGGAGTGCAATGCTGGAAGTCAAAGGATTGAATGTGGATAGTGTGCTTTCAACTAAAAGTCCTGAGTGGATTGTTAAAGCAGGTGAGTCATTGTATAAAAGTCTTGGCTATCCACCGCTGCCTGAAACCTTTTGGCTAAAATCAAATCTCTATCCCTACCCTGCTGATTCTACACTTAAGAAAAATAATCATGCTTCAGCATGGCATATTGATCTTGATAAGGATGTGCGAAGTCTTATGAGTGTTGAGCCCAATTCAGAATGGTTTGAAACATCAAATCATGAGCTCGGTCACATTTATTATTACATTTCTTATTCTACTCCTGAGGTACCACCGGTCCTGAGAGAAGGAGCGAATCGTGCATTTCACGAAGCACTTGGAAGCATGATGGGAATGGCTGCAACACAGAAACCTTATCTTATCGGCCAGGGATTGATCCCTGCTGATGTTAAGACTGACTCAATTCAAATCATGCTAAAGGAAGCTTTGAATTTCGCAGTATTCATTCCGTTCGCAGCGGGCACGATGAGTGAATTTGAAAAAGCATTGTATGCTGATAATCTTCCCGAAAGTGAATTCAACAATAAATGGTGGGAACTGGCGAAAAAATACCAGGGGATTGTTCCGCCTGAAACTCGTGGTGAAGAGTATTGTGATGCCTGCACCAAAACACACATCAATGATGATCCTGCGCAGTATTATGATTATGCATTGTCTTATGTGATCTTATTCCAACTGCACCAATATATTGCCGAGAATATTTTGCATCAGCCGGCTACAGCCACTAATTATTATGGCCATAAAGAAATCGGAGATTTTATCAGGAAGATCATGTCTTCCGGAGCTACCAAAGATTGGAGGGAGGTCATGAAAGATGCTACAGGAGAAGATATGAATGCAAAAGCACTGGTTCGCTATTTTGATCCTTTAATGTCCTGGCTAAAGGAACAAAATAAAGGAAGGAAATATACCCTGCCGGAAACGATGTAAGATCCGTTTAGCGTCAATCCGAAATGTTGAACGTCGGTTGACCGACGCTCAACGAATTATAATATTTTCCTTTGGTTTATTAATTTTGGAATATCCAAATACATAAGCTATGATCAAGGGAGTTCATACCATGTTTTATACTTCCGATGCCAAGGGCCTGAGGAAGTTTATAAAAGATAAACTCGGATTTAAATCAACAGATGTCGGCGATGGCTGGCTGATCTTTGATCTTCCGGAAGCTGATTTGGGCTGCCATCCCGCTGATGAGGCGCATGGAGCACCTTCCGGGACTCAGGATATCTCCTTCTACTGTGATGACATTAAAGCAACAGTAAAAGAATTGAAAGCTAAAGGAGTGGAATTTAAAGGTAAAATTGAAGATCACGGATATGCATTCGTGACGCATTTCATGATGCCCGGTGATTTCTGGGTTCAGTTGTACGAACCGAAATACAAGAAATAAGCAGAATTATGATTAGGCTGTACTATGTGTCTTTCTATGTGTACTATGTGTCTATGTGGTAAAATTTTTCAACCTACAAGTTTTTGAAGACTTTCTCTTAAGTCAAGTATTTCTTTTTTCAGTTTTGACTTAACCTTTGAGGTTAACATTAATGTCCTCCATATTAAATGCAACGGAGTCCTGATGAACGTTCCGAGCCACATCACCAACAACCAAATCAATAAGAAATAAATTGGAATTCCAGCCAGGAGGAAAGTAATTAACAAAATGATCGTAACGATTAGCATGACGACCATAAAGACTCCAACGGCAGTCGGTGATTGAAATGTAGGTGTTTTTATTTTTTTGAAAATAAAATTCCGGACCAGTCTCCACATCCAGCCTCCTGCAATCAACCATAAGGTTTTAAAAAATGCCATCATCGCAAGACCCACTTTATTTAAAACGATAATATCCGGAAAATAGACGGCATCCCTATTGTTGTGATGTTTTAAGGTTTTTATAATTTCTCCTGCTTTATCCATCAGAGGATTATCAGGATGATGACCATTGACAAATGCGGCTATTAATTGTAAATCCCGATGAGCATCCGCCTCAGGATTATTTTCAAAGATCATTCGCAGGTAAATGGAAGCCAGGATATCATACGTTTTTTCCGCTGCGTCATTCACCTGGATGATTAATGGATTCATTGATTCACTCAACTGGCTTGTAAATTCATCAATGGCATCACGGTCCTCACGAGAAGCATGAGGAGTGACAAATGGTTCTCCAAATTTTATCACAACATCTGTTCCTGGAAACCTTGGTTCTGTAAAATTGACACCGACAGGAATGACCATTAATTGTTGATCCTCTTTTAAAAATGGCAGAGTACCAAAAGCAAGATGCGCAGTCCCACGCTGGATGGGCCTCATTTTTTTTTCTAAAATAGTCTTGGCTTCAGGAAAAATGAGAACTGCTTCACCTGCAGCTAATTTTTTATACGTCAGATCAAAACTGGAAGCATTCTTTCGTAAATTGGCAATGCCATCTTTTTGGCGATAAATGGGAATTTGATTGGTCCAGTCAAATAACCAGCTGAATCTCGGATGAAACATATCGCCCCGGACAAGGAAATGAATAGGTCGTTTCAAATTGATGGCCAACATGCTGGCTTCCAGGAATGCGCTGGGATGGTTGCTGGCAACGATCAAAGGGCCTTTGCCAGGTACATTCTTCTTCCCATATACGATTGTTTTCCTGAAATAGAGCCGAAGAAAAACAAATGCCCACCACTTTATGATCCAATACATAAATAAAAAGCGAAATTACCCTCGTGTCCGATAAAGATATAGCAAACAAATTACTAGTGGTCATCGGTGGGTCTACAGGCGTAGGCAAGACATCCATGGCCATACAACTCGCTCAGCACTATCAAACTGAAATTGTTAGTGCCGATTCGAGGCAGGTTTATAAGGAATTAAATATTGGCGTGGGAAAACCCTCTGCATCCCAGTTGGCTGCAATCCCTCATCACCTCATAGGAAATGCAAGTATTTTCCAGCATTATTCAGCTGGTCGTTTTACTACTGACGCTCTTCAAATACTTGAATCATTATTTTCTCTTCATGATATTGTTTTTCTTACGGGTGGTTCCGGGCTTTATGTTAAAGCCATAATGGAGGGATTTGATGCCATTCCGGAGGTGCCGGAAAGTGTCACCCAACATTGGACTCAGGTCTGGCAGGAAAAAGGCACAAAGGAAGTATTAAATGTCCTTGAAAAAATAGATCCCGATTATCTCCTGGAGGTTGATCATTCTAATCATAGGCGATTGATCAGGGCTATTGCAGTAACTATGCACAGTGGAAAACCTTTCAGTTCTTTTCATACAAAACAAACAACAGAAAGACCATTCAGCATTCTTCCTATTGTTTTGGAATTGCCCAGAGAAGAATTGTATTCCCACATTGATCAACGGGTTCTTGACATGATGGCACTAGGCTGGCTGGAAGAAACGAGGACTCTTTTTCCTCACAGGCATTTAAAAGCATTACAAACTGTCGGATATAAAGAATTATTTGAAGTCATCGATGGTCAAATACCTTTAGAACAAGCTATTCCTATGATTCAACAATCTACTCGCAGATATGCAAAACAACAGATGACATGGTGGAGAAACCAAGGGGAATGGAACAGATTTCATCCTGGAGATGTGAATTCAATTATTAAGTTAATTGACGAAAATAGAAAATGAGGACATAAATTTTGAATGTAGAGACGCGATTAATCGCGTCTCTACATTCAAAATTTATGCTTTTGCCCACCATGCTGCAATCACTGCAGCAGCAGATGCTACATTAAGACTTTCGGCTCCAAGACTTCGATCACGGGGAATCGCAAATCTTTCTTTCACGCTGCGCATAATATCTTCGGAGACGCCAAGAGATTCATTGCCCAAAATCATAATGCCATAAGCCGGTGGTAAAATAGTATTAATGTTCTTCCCATCGGCATCACATACAAAGAAGTGATCATCTGATTTTGCAAGCAATTCATCTTTATCCAAAACACAATTTTTCACACGAAGGGCACTCCCCATGGACGCCTGGAGTACCTTATGGTTGAATAAATCCACACAATCCGGAGAGCAGATGACAAAATCAAGTCCAAACCAATCTGCGATGCGAAGGATCGTCCCAAGATTGCCCGGATCACGAATAGCATCAAGATAGAATATCTTCAGTCCCTTGATGTCTTCCGGCAGGTGATCATCCTCCGGTAATTTACACACCGACAAAACGCCGGGAGGAGTAGTCATCTGCGATAATTGATGCATTTGCTGTGGCGTGATCAGGCTTAAACGATCAGAGCTTATGACCTTTTCCAGTATTGGCAGGTAATCGGGATTAGAAATATAAACTTCCTCTACGATCTGACGTTTATCCCTGATCAATTCATTATTGATTTTCAGGCCTTCTACTATGAATTTATCATACTTTAGCCTGAACTTCTTATGCTGAAGAGACTGTATGATTTTAATCTTTCCCTTTGATAAAGGTTCCATATCTATCATTTGTCGTAAGACCCTGCTTCTGCGCCTGTCGTTTTGGGGGTACGCTTTAGGCGCTTTCATTCTGCTTACATCCTGCAATAGTAAAAAATATCTCTCGGAGGATCAGTCCTTCCTGTTCAAGAATAAAATCACGATCAAATCAAAACATAAGATTAGTGATGTATCAGGGCTTAAAGAAAATCTCGCTACGCTCTATCGCCAAACACAGACCAAATATGTCGTTCCGGGGATCCCAAGACATGTTCTCTATTACCAATACCTGGAAAATCTGAAGAAAAATCCGAATCATAAAAAATGGACTGATGAAAAACTGATTAAAAACAAACCTGCCATTCTTGATTCAGTAAAAACCATTCAGACGACAACCGATTTTGAAAAATATCTGAATCTCAGAGGTTATCGGTATGCCCTGGCCACTTTTAAGATACAAACGTCAGATAAAAAATCAATTGTGACCTATCACGTTGATCCCGGGCCCAGGACTTTGGTCGATTCTTTTGTCATCGTGGCCAGTGATACTGCACTGATTCACCTCATTCAATCCGATAATAAGAATTCTTTTTTTACCCCGCGAAGCCCCCTGGATATTGAAATCTATAATAAGGAAAGAGCGAGAATTGTCAATCTTTTTCAAAACAATGGATATTATACTTTCGACGAAACTTATATTTCGCCACTGGAAGTGGATACCAGCTCAGTCAGGGTAAAAGCTACAATGCGCGTGTTGAATGAATCTGACAGCACTCTCCATAAGAAATTCTATGTAGGTAAAGTGTCTGTATTTCCCGATTATCATTTTTCGGATACGCTCGTGATGAGAGATACCACGATCCGGAATATACGATATGTCACTCCGACTAAAGAATTAACCCTGAAACCCGAGGTCATCGAGCGAAATTTATTTGTTCACGAGGGAGATTTAAACAGGAAGCAAAACCTGGTTCAGTCCATAAGGAATCTCGGAAAAATTGAACTGATCAAATTCGTTACCCCAACGATTGAAATGGATACTATAAGCAGTGATACGCCTCATATCAATTACACTATGTTCCTCAGTAGAAACAAAAAAATACCGATCGTGGCCAGCGTTGAATTGACCAATTCCATCATTGCTAATAAAAGCCGGTCACTATTGGGCGCAGCTGCCAGTCTTAATTATCGCGACAGGAATCTGTTTAAAGGAGCAGAAGTGCTTAACTTAAATTATGAAACGGGAGTTGAATTTAATTACCTCACCCACAATGAAACAGCGGACCATAATATCCTCAACAACCTTAATATAGGCACCGGCGCTTCACTGTCATTCCCGAAATTCATTGATCCTCTTCGTTTTTATAATGGCCTGGCCAATACCAAGTCCATCGATCCGACTGAAATAAAAGGCCATAAATTGGGAAAGTGGTTATTGTATGACGCCACATCCAGGCTTAATTTGAGCTATAATTATGTCTTCATCCAGGATCTTTACAAGTACAATGCTTTCAATCTTGGATTGAACTATGACATCATACCTGATCCTTTTCATAAACTCTCCATTGAACATATTGGTATCGATTTATTTGTTCCTGAAGCCGCTCCTGCATTTCAAAATACTGTTTTAGATCAAAGTACTTTTCAACAGGAAAGTTTTTCAAAACAATTATATACAGGATTATTGTTCAAAAGCATCCTGTATGATTTTAATTCGGGCTCAAAAAAGAAACGTGCTTTATTCCGCTTTATCGGAAATACGGAAATTTCGGGATTGGAAGTTCTTGGAATTAATGAATTGACCAATTTGATTACACATACAAGCAATGGATATTATCTTGGAAAAAATGATGGCCTTCCCGGCGATACCACTACATTTTCTCATTATGCCAAAGCTGAAATTGATTTGCGCTATTTATACAGCCTCAATTCACATACTAAATTAGGTTTTAGATTTAACACGGGTATAGCCTCTCCATTTGGAGAATTCACAAAGCAGGTGCCTTATCCAAAGCAATTCTGGGTTGGTGGCGCTCAAAGTATCAGGGCATGGCAGGTCAGAGAACTTGGACCCGGTGCATATGTCGATCCAAATTACTTCCCGCAGACAAAGAAAGATAGTATCACTGCCTTTTATGAAACCGGCGATTTCAAGATTGATATGTCAGCCGAATTACGATTTCCATTATTCTGGTATTTCAATGGTGCGCTTTTTCTTGATGCAGCAAACGTATGGACTCTTAAAAATGATACCTCACGGGAAGGTGAAAATCTTACAGGTGATTTTTACAAACAATTTGGTATTGGATACGGATGGGGCATTCGAATGGATTTTAATTATTTTATTCTCCGTCTTGATTTTGGATATAAATTATACAACCCCTATAAAGTCAATGGATCTCATATATTGACAGAAGAACTAAAAAAATTCCCCGGGGGGGCACAGCTCCAATTGGCAGTAGGGCTCAACTTCGATTAAACGTAAAGTGAACTACGAAAAGTGAAAAACGAAAAAAGTACAATACATTGTCACACACTTTTCACTCTTCACTTTTCACTCTTCACTTTTCACTCTTCACTGTACTTACCGCATATCGGGCAATCCTCTTTCACGTGTCCCCTGGCCGGGCAATATTCTCTACCGAAATAAATAATCTGTAGATGAATTTTGCTCCATGTATTCATCGGAAATAATTCTTTCAAATCCTTCTCAGTTTGAGCAATACTTTTTCCTGTGGTCAGGCCCCATCGATGTGCCAATCGATAGATATGAGTATCAATCGGAAACGCCGGTATACCGAAAGCTTGTGACATCACCACTGACGCAGTCTTATGCCCCACTCCAGGTAGTTGTTCCAGCTCTTCAAACGTATCAGGCACCTTACCAGAATATTTTTCTAAAAGAATTTCTGACATGCGATGAATGTTTTTTGCTTTTGCCGGGGAAAGTCCGCATGGTCTGATGATGTCCTGAATCTCTTTGATTTTCAAATGAACCATCTCTTTCGGATGATCTGCTTTTGCAAATAATATCGGAGTGATCTGGTTGACGCGAACATCAGTACATCGGGCTGATAAGATCACGGCTACTAATAAAGTATATGGGTCTTCATGCACCAGAGGAGAAGGAAATTCCGGATATAGTTTGTCCAATATCCTTGCTATAGCATCCGCTTTCTTCTGTTTCGAAATATGCATTATAAATCAGCTAAAAATTGCATGGTATCAACACCATCTGCATATTGATGCAATTCCGGAGTTTGAGTCTGCCCTGGAGGCACATGTTCCCAACCTGCTAAAGGATTTTTACTGACAAGACATTGTATTTCCATTCTATGCTGTTCCAGTTGCGTTAATAATTCAGCCTGGTCTTTGTAATAAGAATAATGAACACACCCTATCCTTGAAGCAATGGCCTCATCTTCCTTTAGAATTAAATGACCCAGGTTAAGATGTGGTACCTTATTGATCATATAAATGGCATAATTATAATCAAGATTATTTCTATACTTGTTATGATCTGCCAGGAAATTCCAATCCCTAAATGCGATTTCCAAAACCGAAAAATCATAATTTTTTGGAACATATATCCTGGAAACATTTCTGCAGCCTAATCCATAATAAAGAAAAATATCTTTGCCGAGTTCTATTAAGTCTTCCTTTGTTTCATCACCTGTAAGGATAGCAACTCCGTTTCGATTCTGTCTGAGAATATGAGGATAAGACCTGAAATAGTATTCGAAATACCTGGAACTATTATTACTACCCGTAGCGATGACCGCATCAAAACCTTCAAGCCTTTCTGTAAAGCGGATCATCGATGATAATTCAGGATTCAATTCAATCCATTTTTGAATCACAAATCGTGGCAACACAGAATCCTTATCACTCAATTTAATCACAGCTTCGTGACCACTGGCCAATGCACAAAACAAATCATGGAATCCTACTAAAGGCACATTACCGGCCATGATGATGGCAATTGTTTTCCCGGTAGATTTTTTTAATGGATATTGTTTCAACCATCTTTCACATTTCGCTTCATCCAGAAATTCTAAAGCGATGGCCTTAATAGCTCTGCTTGTAAATTCCGGAAAGAACCATCGGTTAGTCGCATATGCTTTTTCAATGATGTCCTTCAATTTGTCATCATCCGACAAAAGATATTCCCTTAGCGGTTTTAGCGAAAGAAGAAAAGATTCGCGTGACATCATTGTCCTTCAATGATTTCTTTACGTTGAGCGACATAAGCTCTCCACTTCACCAGCAAATTATTCATGTCAGAAGGCAGATCAGAAGTAAAATACATTTGTTCGCCACTGACAGGATGTTCAAATCCGATCGTCCTGGCATGCAGTGCCTGCCTGGGACACATTTTAAAACAATTATCAACAAACTGTTTGTATTTAGTAAAGACCGTTCCTTTCACGATCCGGTCTCCACCATATCGTTCATCATTAAATACCGGGTGTCCAATGTGTTTCATGTGTACACGAATCTGATGGGTCCTTCCTGTTTCGAGAACACACTTGACAAGGCTTACATAATACAAATCTTCCAATACCTCATAATGCGTCCGTGCTTCTTTCCCGGATTCACCTTCAATAAATACAGTCATCAATTGTCTGAAACGCGGATCGCGACCGAGATGACCTTCAATGATGCCATCTGCCGGATCAGGAGATCCCCAAACGATCGCATTGTATTCACGGATGATCGTGTGATCAAAAAATTGCCGGGCGAGATGTGTCATGGCATAATCATTTTTTGCAATGACCATCAACCCTGAAGTGTCTTTATCAATGCGATGTACCAGTCCCGGACGATCCGGAGAATTTCCTGGCAATACAGGCATTTTTGAATTTTGAAGATACCATGCGAGTGCGTTCACAAGTGTGCCACCCTGATGTCCAACTCCGGGATGCACCACAAGCCCAGCAGGTTTATTGATGACCATCACGTCGGCATCTTCATAAATGACATTAAGTGGTATTTCCTCCGGCGTTATGCTTTCACTGATCTCAGGAGGTTTCGGAAGCAGAATGGTGATCGTCTGTCCAGGTTTTATTTTATGATTCGGTTTTATTGCTTCGCCATCTACCTTGACAGCTCCTGCACGAATTCCATTTTGAATTTTATTTCGTGAGATACCTTCCAGCTTGATCTGGATGTATTTATCCACTCTTACCGGGTTTAATCCGGCAGGCGCTAAAAAACGATGATGCTCATATAAGCCATCTTCACCCTCTATTTCATTGTCCTGATCCTCAATCATGCTGTAAAAGTAGGCAATTAGCAGGAGGCGAAGGCTGAGGCGAAGGCAAACACAAAATTGGAATCTTAATTTAGGCCATGTAATGAAGTCTGAAAGACTTAAATATTATTGGCCGTGGGTGCAACCCACGGAGCAGGACACAAATCGTTTCCAACCCCAAATGGGGTTGAATAAATTCAGTTGTCAATTCAATTGCTCAATACTCCGTTGCAATTGTTCAATTTTTGATTCACCGTCAGCTTTCTTTTGTCTTTCCTTTTCTACAACATCAGGAGATGCATTGGCTACAAATTTTTCATTGCTCAACTTTTTATCCACACTCTGGACGAATCCCTGGTAATAGGCCAATTCTTCCTGCATCTTTTTCAATTCCGCTTCTTTGTCTATTTCAATATGCAAAACTGCATAATATTGATATTTACCGGCAAGAAAGGCTACTCCGGATGATTCACCTGCTTCACTTGAAGCATTTGCAAGTTTTAATAAAACAGACCTTGCCCCCGGAACATTCCATAGGTTGACAAGTTCTTTGTCTGAAGGATGAATAAGGATCATTGATTCCTTTGGTGATAACTGGTATTGATTCCGTAATTCAAGAACTGCTGATTTGACGGTCAGGATATGACTCATCGTATCTGTTGCCAGTTGATCTTTCTCCCCTGTTTGATTAGCTATAAGTGAGATGACACAATCATCACCTCCTTTGCGAACACGCAATTGATGCCAAATCTCTTCAGTGATAAAAGGCATGAAAGGATGCAGGAGTTTACAGATTTCTTCAAAAACAAAGATTGTAGATTCATAAGATTCCTTATCAGATGAATCGCCAAATCCGGGTTTTATGATTTCAAGAAATATGCTGCAGAAATCATCCCAAACAAAAGAATACAAAGTCGTAACGCCTTCAGATAATCTAAACTGAGCATAGTGCCGCCTCAATTCAATATCGACTTCATTCATCCTCGATTTTATCCAACGGATACCCAACTTTCTTCCTTCATCCTGGGGCAATGCAGCATCAACATTCCACGATTTGACAAGCCTTAATGCATTCCAGATTTTGTTGCAAAAATTCCTTCCAAGCTCGCATAACTTCTCATCAAATAATATATCTCCGCCTGCAGGAGCCGAGGCCATGATTCCATAACGGACTCCATCTGCACCGAACTGTTCGATAAGCTCAAGGGCATCAGGACTGTTTCCTAATTGTTTGCTCATCTTGCGTCGCTGCTTATCCCTCACCATTCCGGTAAAATAAACTGAGTGGAATGGTTTCATCCCTTTCCATTCATAACCAGCCATCACCATCCTGGCAACCCATAAAAAAATAATGTCCCATCCTGTGACAAGGACACTCGTTGGATAATAGTAATTGATCTCCTTCTCATTTTTCCAACCATCAAAAACGCTGATTGGCCACAACCATGAAGAAAACCATGTATCAAGAACATCTTCATCCCTTCGAAGCGATGCTGCTTGCAGATCAGTTCGACCTGTCTTTTTTTGCGCGAGTCTTAGTGCTTCATTTTCAGTTTTAGCCACGAATACCAGTTCCTCACCCTCATGCATCATATACCACGCAGGGATCTGATGTCCCCACCACAATTGCCGCGAAATACACCAGTCACGAATATTCTCCATCCAGTGCCTGTAAGTATTTTTCAAATGATCAGGATATAATTCAATCTCACCATCCATCACTGCGCTCAATGCAGGTGCGGACAATTGTTTCATATCCACAAACCATTGCAAAGAAAGTCTTGGCTCAACGACAACACCCGTCCGTTCAGAACGGCCTACATTGTGAATTAAATCTTCTGTGCCAATGATGTGTCCCTCAACTTCCAATGCTTTATACATTTCAATCCGGGCTTTATCACGATCAAGACCGACATAAAGGATAGCCGCATTGCTCATCGATCCATCCGGGTTGAGCACATCCACAACATCGAGATCATGTCGTAACCCAATCTCATAATCGTTGACATCATGTGCCGGCGTCACTTTTAGCGCACCTGTTCCGAATTCTCTGTCCACATAAGCATCTGCAATAATTGGCACTTTGCGATTGATCATTGGCACAATCGCTTTCTTCCCGTGCAAATGTTTGTACCGTTGATCTTCAGGATGCACGGCAATAGCAGTATCTCCTAAAATAGTTTCAGGCCTGGTTGTAGCGATCGTGATCCATTCATCTTCAGTATTATCTATTTTGTATCGGACTTTATAAAGTGTAGTCCTCTCTTCTTCATATAGCACTTCTTCATTAGACAGAACTGTTTGCGCTGATGGATCCCAATTGACCATTCGCTTACCGCGATATAATTTTCCTTTGTTATACAAATCAATGAAAACATCAATCACGGCTTCCGATCGAACATCATCCATCGTGAACGCCGTCCTTTCCCAATCACATGATGCACCTAATTTCTTTAACTGATGCAGGATAATTCCACCGTATTTCTCTTTCCATTCCCATGCATACTTAAGAAATTCCTCACGGGTCAGGTCTGATTTTTTAATTCCTTTTTCCCGAAGCATGCCTACAACCTTGGCTTCGGTAGCTATAGAAGCATGATCCGTACCCGGCACCCAGCATGCATTTTTTCCTTCCTGGCGTGCTCTGCGAATTAGTGTATCCTGAATGGTATTGTTCAGAATATGGCCCATATGCAATTGACCTGTCACATTTGGTGGTGGTATGACGATGCTATATGGTTCACGGTCATCTGGAGTGGAATGAAAATAACCTGCTAATAACCAGTGTTCGTACCACTTTTCCTCAATATCCCCCGGGCTGTATCGTTTTGACAATTCTTCCATATGAGAGCAAAGATAATCGACCGATTTGCCTCCCGGCCTCCTTTCAAATGGCAAGGGATATAAACGAAATCTAACAGACAACTCCCCACTCAGCAGGCAGGGGATTTAAACGAAATCTAATAGCCTTCAAAGGGCAGGGGATTTAAACGAAATCTAATAAGCAATTCCCACGTCAGAGGGTAGTGGATATATACGAAATCTAATAAACAATTCCCACATCAGAGGGTAGTGGATATATACGAAATCTAGCATTCACTCCCATCCCAGCAGAGAGGGGATTTAAACGAAATCTAACAGACAACTCCCCTCAGTAGGATTTAAACGAAATCTAACATGCAGTTTGCTTATCTGGAGGCAGGGGATATAACCGAAATCTATAATGGTGCCCCCCCTTTTCTCAAGCACTAAAGCTATTTTGCGTAGGCGACCAGGGGCTTACCTTCGCGAAATATGCTTCGGCAAGCAAGGCAAGGGATGAAACGAAATCTAACATTTAACTCCCCCTTGGTTGCTGAGCTGTAGCACGAGGATAAGCTATTGCAGGTCGAAGCATCAGGGGGTTGGGGGCTAATGAAAAGGACTCCTCGCCACCCAATCCAAATCAGGTTTAAAAAAAGAATAAACCTTTGGAATTAACCAATTCAGCGATTGTTTCGGATGTCTCATGTATGCCCACATCCGGACACCTTCAGCTCCAACAGAACTTTTAATTTCTGTCGCTGTACGGGACAATTGAAGCTGCCTGAATCCTTTCGTCGAAGCATAATCGATCATGGACAGCAACATATTCAGATAAAGCTTGTATTTGTGATTCACTTCCGGATCATAACCCAGGAAATGCGCATCAAGTATATCTCCATCTTCAATCACTGTAAAAAACGAAATCAATTCTCCATGGTCACGATAGATCCAGAGATGAAACCGGTCACCAAGTTTATTTTTTAATGATGAAAAATATCCTTCTGAAAGAATGAAAAGGTTAAAACCAACATCATCCACCACTTTCAGATAAAGTTGATGAAGTTGTCCTTCCAGTTCTTCGATTTCCTGAGCCTTTAATTCTACACGTTCAAGTCCACTGGAAACAGACAATGCTTTTTTGGCCCTGACTCTGTATTTCGATTTTAGTTTTTCGAGATATCCATCAATGCTCCCCCAGGAAGAAGGAATATCCATGATCATACTTGGCTGTGTATCGATCGAATGATACTTGACACAATGAGGTGAACCAGGTATTTCTTTAAAAATATCTTCGTAAAAATCCTTGACAAAGACAAGGCCAATATTTTTGAATTCTTTTAAACTGAGCATCCAGTCAATTGTCTCCATCATCAGGAGAACTCTCAACCTCTTTGGTATTTCTTCTTTAAAACAAAAACCATAATCACCGGTAACGAGTGTATTGCCAAGACACAAAACTTTCAGGTTAATCCGGGAAGCCATTTTGTATTTGAGCTTACTCATGACTTTTCGATTCACCTGGTTTTTCAGACTGTCACCCGGATTGAAATCTTCGATCTGGAAACATAACATGCCCACCAACTCATCCTGATGTTCAAGTCTGACATACCTGAATTTCATTTTTTCCGGTGGTGCTGCAGCCAGGGCAGAATGATAAGCCCGACTTAAAAAAATGCTGGTTCCTTCTACAACAGGGAACAGAGGATCCGACCATGAATCGAACAGGATAGCTTTATATACTTGTCCTTCAATGTTGAATTCAGACTCTGAATGAATGGCAATCGGAGTTAATGTGGAGTGCATTATGTGCTCAATAACAAATAAATTATCGATTTGTTAATCCGGCTTATCATAAAGATAATACCTGGTGTTGCAGTCAACATATATAAGGAATATATGTTTTCACTTTTTCCTATTTGGACATTAAACCCTAATATTTATTTTATTCAAAATCAAATCAAAACCCAATCCTACCCCGTAAAATTTATTAAATTGTAACCCCACTTATAGAGTAAATCGTAAATCGTAAATCGTAAATCGTTATTCGTTATTCGTAATTCGTAATTCGTAATTCGTAATTCGTAATTTATTTCATATCCGATACCTTCATCATCTCATCCTCCACAGACTGCACCAATTCCGTAAAATGCTTCTCCCTTTTCGTATTGTGATCCCTCCGCAACGGAAGATCAATATCAATATGCTCCACAATCTTTGAAGGAGGTGATTTCATGATATACACATCATCCGCCAGGTAAACAGCTTCGCTGATATCATGCGTAACAAACAATATCGTTGAATTAAATTTCTGCCACAAATCAATCAGCATATCCTGCATTTGCATGCGCGTATGAATATCGAGCGCACCAAAAGGTTCATCCATCAACACTATTTCAGGATTAGATATGAGACTTCTTGCAATAGCAACTCTTTGCAACTGGCCCCCTGATAAAGCAGGGTATTGAGCATACTTTTTTTCCTGACCTGATAAGCCTACCAATTCAATCATTTCCATTGCTTTGGCATACCTGTCTTTCTTATTCATTCCCTCATATTCCAATGCTAAAGCAACATTATCCAACACTGTCATCCATGGCAATGAAGAGTATTCCTGAAAAACCATACTCACTCTTAATCGGTCACTCACAGGTTTTCCTTTGATGAAAACTTCACCTTCAGTTGGTTTCTGCAATCCTGCTATATACCTGAGCACAGTGGATTTTCCACTTCCGGATGCACCTAATAAAACCACAAATTGTCCCTGGTCAGGTTTATCTTCAACAAGCAGATCAAATCCTCTGATGATCCAGGTCTTCCCTCCATCATAGGATTGTGATACATTTTTCAATTCAATGATGTTCTTACTGGCTGCAGTATCCATTAATTTTGTAGTCATGCTCTCGAAGATTTAGCGCTCGCAGCATTGAGAGCCATTTGATCATTTCGTTGTCGATACCATTTCCAGCCTTTATAGAGCAACAATAAAATGACTAAAGTACTGATCACCCATGCCGTGCTTCCAAAAAGATAACTTAGTGGCCTTAGTCCTCCAAGAAATGAAAAACATTCACCGAGAAAGAGTAGAAAATAAATTCCAAGACCAACCCATCCCACCACCATCAGGACATAATTAAGAACTACACTCAATACCCCACTCTCCTGGATAGCTGAAGATTTAACAGCATCACTGGCCTGGTATTTAAAAGGAAAAAATTCCCTGTCCAGCCACATGAATATTTTATCCTGGATCACACCGATGAGCATAATGATGGCAAGTAACGCAAACACCTTGTCAAGCCTTGCCTGCCGAAGTCCTACGTAATAGATTAAAGCGCCAATTCCACCCTGATTGCTATTGATACCTTCTGATACAATAATATATGTCCATGATATAGCCGTCAATACCCGTATATCATCAAATAATCTTGAAAGGACGCTTGGAAAGTAAACTGTTTTAATCACCTGCCAATCCGTTGCTCCAAGCGTGTGCACAGTCTTTAAATACACATCCAGTACTTCATCAATACGCTGAACCATGACCGGCAATAAATAGATAAGAATACCAAATGCCAGGAAATGGACTTTCATCGGTACACCAATCCCAAACCATGTAATAAACAAAACCGTTACGGCCGTCAATGGAATATATCTAAGCGCATCAACCTGTCGTTGAAAACCCCACCGTGCATATTTGACAAGCCCGATGATAAATCCAACCGGTATAACGAATAAAATGGCTTCCAAATAACCTGAAATATTTTCACCAACGCTGAAGCCAATATTTTTCAGTGCGTCATTCTCATTGAACAATTCTTCAAACGATGTCAATACACTGTATGGAGTCGGCACCCGGCTAAGTATCGGATTCGCTCCTTGCGTCACCAACACCCAGGCTATGATAACCAATACGACACCCAGTATCCCAAATAACAATTTTTGAGAATTTGAACCTTCTTCTGTTCCCCCGAGGAATCTCATCCGATCGCTGTTTATATGGCTATTCGGTTAATCCGCTACAAGTTCAAAATCAGTCCGCCTGTTTTTGGCCTTGCAGTCTTCAGTCTGGTTTCCTTCACAACCTGCAACAGGTTTATTAGGGCCATTACCAATGATGATAAAACGATTGCGATCGATTTTGTATTGACTTGCTAGATAATCAGCAACAGCCTTTGCTCTTTTCTGGGATAAGTCCTGGTTCATCTGTTTCGAACCTACATTGTCTGTATTTCCTTCGATCCGCACACGTGAATTAGCAAAAGATTTGGAGATATCTGAGAATTGAAGATCAATGATGGTCTTACTATTCTCATCTAGCTGAAATTTGCCTGATGCAAAAGTGATACTGATAGGTTTGTCAGCAATCGCAGGAGCTTTTATGTCAGTGGCTGTTGGTGTGGAAAATGTTTTGCTTGCTTCAGCAGCATACTGTGGTCCTGTGAGTTTTTCACTTGCGTCTTGTATGGCTGATGTCCAGATTGCATTACGCCATGCCGGTGCTTCTTTTTCTGCATCACCCGTCACGACAAAGTTCTTGCTCATCTTTGTGTAGAGGTCTTCACCTTTCTGCCCTTTATAATCCGGATTCATTCCGAAGAAATTGAGATTATCGCCATGACCGGCCCAATACACGACTTGAGTCATTCCTTTCGCATCCTCAATTCCAAGTTTATTTAAATCCGCCAGGTATTTGGCAGCTTTATCTACATTCGAAGGATTGGATTTTAATTCAGCCACAGCCTTCATCCAGCCTTCATAAAAACCATCAATCATTTTCCGGTGACTATTGAGGAATTCTTCTTTAGCAAAAAAGATATCCCCGATCACATGCGATTCACTTCTTGTAGTCAATAGCACTTTCGAACCCGGTACATCTTTAGTGGCCAATAAATCATCCGGGCTCCACACGACTGCCGCATCTACATCACCACTTTTGAATATCTGGGCAGCAGTGATGTTGTCAGTTGTTTTAGTGACACTGACATCACTATATTTCAATCCTGCAGCTTCAAGTGCTGTCAATAATAAAGTTTGAGCTGGTGAAGGAACGGCTACAACTATTTTCTTGCCTTTAAGGTCATTGACTGAATTGATACCTCTTTTCACGATGATAGCATCACCACCTCTCGACCAATCCACCTGCATAAAAGCTTTGGGCTTGTATTGATTGATATCAGTCGGTCCGGTATACAACGGAAATGCATCCGCTGTCTGGACATCTATATCATAATCGCCTGCTATCCACGCATTCATTGCATTCACCAGGTCATTCTCCAGCACGAATCTTACTTTGAAACCATAATCTTTGAAAAACCGAGATTGCTCATTTGGCTCAGATCCTTCATTGAAGTACAAGCCGGGTCCATAACCACCCCATGACACCAATTGAACCACCAATGTATTCTCGTCATCATTAAAGTTCGTTTTTTTAGGCTCCTCTTTTTTCGCCTCATCAGCTTGTTTAGCTTCATCAGCTTTCTTCTTCAGATTCGATCCTAATGATGTCTTGTTGAGTAAATAATATCCTCCGCCCGCAATGACGCCCAGGATAAGTAAAGTAATGAAAAATTTTGCAAATGCAGTCAGTCGTGTTGCCATGATTGGTTTGGTTTATTGGTTTATTTGGCTTTTCAGTTTATGAGCTTATTCGATTTATTGCCTTATTTGTCTATTGTTTATTGCTTATTGCCTATTGCTTATTGCTTATTGTTTTCTTTGCCACTAATTGCACGAATTCACAAGAATTTAATTCTGTTTCAATGTAACAACAGAGGACACTGAGCAAGGTCCACGAACTTGTTCGGGACGTGTCGAAGTGTCATTCTTCAAAAAAACATCATACTGATTCTTCCTCATTTCTACTTTTTCAGGTCTCCTCAACGGAGCATTTATGTCCAGTACATTTGAATCATCTGCTGCTTCTTTCAGCAACGTTTGTTTTTGTTCTCCCAGGATAGTAGACACACCTTCTTTCTCCCATTTTTCCAGCATCTTCAATCCTTCCTCTTCGAAGATACCATTTTGCAGATCAACTGACTTCATGAAATTTTCTGACATATCCATGAATCGCTCCATCTCCCCTACTTTATTGGCGACATCATCCGCCACAGCTTCCAATGCCATGTCAAACATCATGCGTTTGTCACCACTTCCTGTGATGATACTCATCGCTGATTTCATCGCACTGTTACTGGCATACATGGCTTTCCGTTCCTGGTCCTTGATCTCCACCTGGTCCTGGATATCTTCCAGCATGACTTCACTGTTCTCATACATCTTACCTAATACACGATACAGAATCTCCATTTTTTTATAGAGATCTTCCAACTTCATATTGGATTCCTTCAATCGGCCGGCTTTGCGGCTTTTCAGGATCATGATAGCCTGCTTATCCGTTTCCTTTGCCTGGCTGGCGAGCGAAAGATTGCTTTGTATTTCTTTTCGGTTATTCAGGATGAGTTCCTGCAGTTTATGCATTTGACCGCGCAGCATGCTGATCTGTCGATTCATTTTTCGCAGATTTTCTTTTAGATCATCAACATAACCTTTGAGGATGGCGATAGGATCCATTTTAACAAAGATCCCCGTGATAGACCTCATGACACTTTTGTACATATACCACACAAGCTTACGGGCTTTAGAATCCAATGCAGTAAATATAATAGTACCCAGCACGGCAAGAAATACAATCAATCCAACACCCGAAGTCAATGCTCCGATAATAAAGGCAATTGATTTAACCGTAAAAAAACCAAATGCAGCAATGATCGCCGCAATAAATATTCCTCCTGTGACCCCTTCAGGCCTTTCCCAAAACGTTTTTGGCTGATATCCGTCCATTATTTTCTTTACTAAAGATGAGATCTCTATATTTTTGACATCGTCTTGTATCTGACCTAATAATGCCTGGTAGGTATGCCCCAAAATCATTTGCAGTTTGAGTCAGTTTATCACTGGCGGTATCGATGTCATGCGACAGTGATGTGATTTGTTTTCGATGGTCTTCGTTATCTGATTTTAATTTTTCCATTTCGGCTTCATTGTCCTGAATAGCTTTTTGAAGATTCTTGATTTCATCTTGCTTGCCTGTCAGGTTGCGGTCTTTTTGACTTGATAATGCCTCATTAAATTTTGAATTTTCATTCTGAAGAACAGCAATATACTTATTGGCACTTGTTAATAATTTGTCTTTTGTTGCTCCCATCGTCTGCGCAGTGGCAAATGCAGACTTGATCCTTGTGCCATCATCCATAGGTACATTGGCCAGCGACCTCAGAAAGTCTTTAAATTCGAGATAATCAAATCCATCCTGGTTGTTTGATTGAAGTGCATCAAAAAGAACCTCCAGGAATTTGTCCTGGACCTGGCCTTTTGCTCCCGGGACTGCAGTAACAGTGAAGGATTTATGCACCTCCGGGCTATCTGATCCGGAATCAGATGTATTTGTTGTGGAATCGGTCTTTTCCTCCGGAGTTGACGTTCCATCGTCAACAATGAATAAAGATTTGAGCTTTTTAAACATATCTGGTCAGTAGTTGATGCAAATTAACGACCTATAACGCATAAAAATACGGTTTAGGTTCAAGTTGAATACGTAGCAAATATTGAAAAATCATTTGAGCTCCGGCGGTTATCCTCAGGGGGACTTAACCTACCTTTACCAAATGATGGATCAAGTTCATGTTCCATCCGAAATAAGTGCCCTAAAGCGGGTAATAGTGCATCGCCCGGATTTTGGAATTGCCCGGATTTCCCCTCGCCAGGCCGGCGAATTACTTTTTGACGATATCGTCCATTTGCCCAAAATGCAGGAGGAACATGATATTTTCACTTCGGTATTAGCTCATTTCATGGGTCGCGAAAATGTCCTGGAAGTCAAAGATCTTGTCCTGGATTGCCTGAAAGCCGATCCCAAAGCCAGGGAACACTTCATGGGCTATATTGCCAATTTCGAGGAACTTCCCGCTAAATATGTTGAAGAATTAAATGCAATGGATGATGACTTGCTCAGCCAGGTGCTGATCACCGGTCATGACCCCGCAACCGATTTCATCTATTTCGAACCTATTCCCAATCTCATTTTCACCCGCGATATTGCAGTAGTGGTCAATGATTACATTGTCATCACAAAAGCAGCAAAAGAAGCTCGTTTCAGGGAAAATCTGCTGTCCCGTTTCATTTTCTGGTATCATCCGTTTTTCCAGCATCTCAAAGAAGAAAAAAGACTCATTAACCTCAATGATGTGGATTTATTTCCACCATCCCGCACAGGTGAAAGAATCTCGATCGAAGGCGGTGACATGATGATCCTCAATAAAAATTACCTGCTCATAGGATGCAGTGAACGTTCTACCCCACATGCATTTCATTCATTAAAAAAAGTCCTTTTTGAAAGAAATGTTATCGATCATGTCGCTATGGTCGTCATACCGAGTGAACGATCTTATATGCACATCGATACGATCTTCACTCACATCGATACGAATTACATGATAGCGTATAAACCGATTGTGGTAGAAGGACTCAGTAGTTATGTGGAAGTCCATGATCGCGATGGAAGTGAACGTGAATATCCTTCCATCAGTGAGTTCATTAAAAAAGAAATTAATCCTGATATGGAATTTATTTTCAGCGGCAAAGGAGTTTCTCCATACCAGGAACGTGAGCAATGGACAGATGGCTGTAATCTTGTAGCCATCAGGCCCGGTGTTGCCATTATATACGATCGAAATCCATATACTGAATCAGCATTTAAAGACGCCGGGTTCGATGTCATTGAGGCGGAAAAATTTCTAAGGCGGGCAGAGGCCGATCCTGACTATGCATCAACGGTTCAAAAAACGATCATCACCCTGCCCAGTAATGAATTATCCAGGGCCAGGGGAGGATCGCATTGCATGACTTGTCCAATTCTTCGTTCATGAGTTATCATCACACCTGTACCGTCAGAGTGAGGTATGGTGAGACAGATCAAATGGGATTTGTCTACTATGGCATTTATGCGCAATATTATGAAGTTGGACGAGTGGAAGCTATGCGGGATGCCGGGATACTTTATTCAAATCTTGAAAAGGAACATCAGGTATTCATGCCGGTCATGAACATGCAGGTACGTTTTTTAAGGCCGGCACTTTACGATGATCTTTTGACGATTCATACCACCGTTCCCAGTCTTCCGGAAAGAGATATAAGATTCAGGTACGAAATTCGCAACGAAGCAGGTACACTTTTAAATGGAGCACTTGTGCAACTATGTTTTTTAGAATCTGGATCACGTCGTAGAATAGATGCACCTGGATTTATCAGGGAAGCGCTTAAATCTTATTTTTGAATCCTATGCCTTTCTGGACTCGTCCTTATAATAAACTAAGAGCATTTCTGTACAGGCAGACTCTACCCGGTTTTAAAGGGATTCCGATTGCGGTCATTTTAAAATATTTATATAAAGAATGCCTGAGGGATGATATCTACACAAGAGCCAATTCTATGGCTTATAGTTTCTTCCTTTCCATTTTCCCGGGTCTTCTCGTCATGCTTGCTCTCCTTCCTTATTTTCCGATCGAAGATATGGTGACGGCATTCAGAAAAAGTTATATCGATTTGCTGCCAAAAGAAATGGCCGCTTACATGGACAATATTATTTTTGAAATGACACAAACCGGTAAAGAGGGATTGTTGAGTTTTAGTATTGTGCTGTCATTAATATTTGCCTCCAGCGGAGTGCTCTCCATGGTGAAAGGATTTCATAAAAGTTATGAGATGACCTACAAGCCGCAGAATACATTTCAACAACGCGGACGTGCTTTGTTGTTGACCATGTTACTTGGATTTCTCTTTATTGGATCACTGGCAATCATTATCCTTGGCAAACCGATCATTTATAAAATTTTGGCTGTGGGTGGAATAAGTACAGGGAATTATCATTTCTACAATTATCTCAGATGGCTCGGCATTTTCATCCTTTACTATTTTTCGATCAACATCATTTATTCGATCGGCCCTGCATTTCGAAATAAAGAAAAATTCTTTTCTCCCGGATCTACCCTGGCGACAGTTTTATCTGTGATCAGTTCCATCACATTTGCCATCTATGTTGAAAATTTTTCGCGGTACAACCAGATTTATGGCTCCATCGGTGCTCTCATCCTTATTTTATTGTGGCTTCAAATCAATTCTCTCATCATTCTCCTTGGCTATGAGTTGAATGCCTCGATCGCTATCAATAGGGATCTTATCGCTCATGAAGATAAAAGTCCGTAAATTTTATATCAAGCAACTATCCTGAAAAAGTATAGATATAAAACGAATTCAATTATCAATTCTTTAGTGGCTACTTAAGTTCTTTAAGTTCCTAAGTGGTAAAAAAAAGGAATTATACCCTTTTGAACCATTTAGGAACTTAAGAAACTTAGAAAGCCACTGAGAACAAAAAAAACAACTCCCCCGATTGTTGAACTGAAATAGATCATAAAACCAGATTTCTTTCGTTTCTTATCTTTACGCAGGCCAATGAAGCAAACACTTTTACTTTTCACCTTCTTCGCTTTATGTGTCCCTTTCCTACAGGGACAGGCCAAATATTCTAATGAATTCCTTACACTGGGTGTGGGAGGCAGAGCGCAAGGTATGGGCGGCGCCGTAGGTGCCAGCGTTTCCGATCTCTCGGCTGCTTACTGGAATCCTGCAGGAATGGCTTCTATTGCAGCACCGGCCCAGTTTCATGGCATGCATGCAGAATGGTTTGCAGGCATCGCCCAATATGATCAGCTTTCTTTTGGCAAAAAATTAAATGCAGATCAAAGTTCATATGGCGCCATTTCACTGATCCGGTTAGGCATTGATAATATTCCGAACACACTTCGGCTCATCGGCCCCGATGGTTCGATCAATTATGATCGTGTGACAACATTTTCAGCTGCAGACTATGCCGGGTTTATTTCATATGCCAGGAGGATAGGTAAAGGCAATTGGTACGGTGGTGGTTCAGTCAAAATCATTCACCGCACGATCGGTTCATTCGGTAAAGCATGGGGATTCGGAGCAGACCTTGGTGTCCAATATCGAAAAGACAAATTATCATTCGGTATAATGGGCCGCGACCTCACAACTACCTTCAATAACTGGACATTTTCATTGTCAGATGAAGAGAAACAAGTATTCACTCAAACTGGCAACGAAATTCCATCTACTACTTTAGAACAAACCTTACCTACATTTATTCTTGCCGGTGCGTATCGGATTAGTTTCGGAGAAAAAAGTGGTCTTCTTTTCGGGCTTGATCTTGATGTCACTACTGATGGTGCAAGGAATACCATCATATCCTCCGGAACATTCAGTATCAATCCTCGCACAGGCCTCGAACTTGATCTAAATAAAAGAATTTTCATTCGCGGCGGCATTTCCAATTTTCAGCGAGTGAAAGACATCGCCGATCCTTCAAAAACGGATTGGGTCCTCCAGCCAAATGTAGGTATCGGTTTGAAGTTAGGTCGCCTTCGCATAGATTATGCATTCACCAATATCGGCGACGGATCAGGATCTCAACTGTATAGTCACATCTTTGGATTGATCCTTGACTTTGAAGATCTGTCAAAAAAGACTTCTGCTGAGTAAGAAACATTCTTCTCCTAAATCCCCTAAAGGGGACCTTTTGACCAAAGTGAAGTCGACTCTTGTGTAATGCTACGGATATTTTATAAAAAAATCATTTCGAATAGACATTGCCCAGTGACCCAAAACTGTCTGAGCAATTCAACAACTATTTCATGCAATGACAAGATTCGTCAGTGAAAACAACATCAAGAAATAGATTTTGAAATTCAAATAAGCGAGAAAGCAAACCAGGAAGCCAAACAAATGAACGTATCTAAAGGCGAGTTTTTTGGGTCACGAGGTTTTTGGTTCTTTTTTCCGGAAAAAAAGAACAACGATTCTTGCATTACAAAAAAAATGCATTTATCTTTATTCAATCGGTGCAAATGTACTGATTGAAAGATTTAGACTGATACAAGCCCTCCGCTGTTTTGACTCAACATTACAAACATTGGGGACTGTTTTTGATACGCTAGTAGGGCGGGCCTCATTTCCTCTATCTGATATTTAGATGCAGGAATCCTGAGCAGGACAAGAGGATTACCAAATGCGCATCGGGCGCTTCATTCATTAAATTGGGGCCCAAAACAAACTTCGGCTTGTACAGTCTTTTTTTAACTCTCCGCCCTGTTCAACAAAAGCGAAAATTTACTCCCTATTCCTACCTCGCTCTCCAAATTTATTTGACCTCCCTGCGCTTCGATAAATTCTTTACTGATGGCAAGACCTAATCCTGAACCGGATTTACTACTTCCCGGAACCTGGAAATACCGGTCAAATATTTTGTCCTTGTATTTATGGTCAATTCCCTTTCCAAAATCCTGAACAGTAAATTTTACGAATGATTTTTCGCTCTTAGGCTCCAAAGTAATCGTCACCATCACATCCGAAAGTTCAGGTGAATAATTGATGGCATTCGTCAGCAGGTTGATTAATACCCATGCCGTTTTTTCCTCATCCGCTTTCACATCCGGCAGATTTTTCTCCACATCCACTTTGATGTGGATTTGTTTTTGCTCAGCCTGTGTTTTGACAGCATCCAAAGCATAATTCAAAATATGTATTGGGTCACTTTGCTGGATAGACAATTGAATATTCCCAGTTTCAACTTGTGACATATTGAGTAATTCTCCTGTGATCTTCAGTAATCTTGTGCTATCATCTTTTATGCTCTCCATTAATTGCTTTTGGGCTTGATTAATGTTGCCTGACTTATCGTTTTCCAGCAAATGAAGGCTCATCATAATTGATGAAATGGGAGTTTTCAATTCATGGGAAACTGTAGCGATGAAATTGGATTTAGCAACATCTTTCTCCTTAAATGGTGTGATATTTTTAAGAAGAATGACATCTCCAATATGTTTTGAGTCGGACTCTGCAGTAGGTGTTATCTCAATTCCAATAATCTCTTTGCTGAAGTAGCTTTCTTTATCATCCGCAAAAATTTTAATGGGCTTTCCTTCCCCTTGTGAAAACGCACTAGCGGGTAATGTTAAATATTGAATCAACGACCTTATTAAATCATTGTGCACCGCGATATCCTCCACTTTTTTCCCGATGGTTTCCTCCGTTTTTAAACCTGCTATTTTCATAGCAACATTGTTTATAAAAATAACCCTTTTGTCTTCATCAAGGCCGATGATCGGATCGTTCATATTATTGATCAGGGTTTCAATGCGTTTTTTCTCCATCATCAGTTTTGCCAGGTTACTGTTGTTATATTCCTCCAGTTTTTTAGCCATGATGTTGAATGACGTTGCTAATTCTCCAAATTCATTATGTCCTTCAAAATGCACCCGTTGAGAATAATTTTTGGCAGCAATTTCCTTTATACTCCCTGTCAGCTCTTTGATAGGGTTAGCAATGCTTCCGGGTAAGTTTAGTAAAAGAGTTAAGGCAATAATAAAACACAGCGTTCCTATTAATGCAAGAACTGAGGTGGCTGTTGTGGCTGTTTTTTCAGCTATACTGCTTTTACGTTGAATGGCCTGCATATTCAAAAGCATGATATCCGTTAAATCCTTCCGTACACTTACATATAATAATTTATTTTCCGGAAATTTTTTGAGTTGGTCAAAGTCTTTGGACAACTGATCTGTCAGTTCCTGCTCGCCTTTTTCTGTAATATTGTTTTGTTGTTTGGACAGGTTCATTTCAAATTTTGAGTGACTGGTCTCTGAAGACAAATCTTCGTCCAGGGCATTTAACATTTCACGGACATAATCAATGGTGTTGTAATTGGCGACCAGGATGTTTTGGGTAGCCCTGGTCAATTGGTTACTAAAAAGGACACTCACCACGAGCAATATGGTGATCAGGAAGAAAAGAAATCCAACTCCCAGGATCAATTTAGTCTTGATGCGCATTTTACGACAGGATTATAAGGTCAATATCCGATGAGGATAAGTTTTTTATCAATTCATTGAACATATTGGTAGCCATTATAACTTTAAATAGGCTGATGTGTGGCTTACCAATGCAAACAGTAGTGATGTTATGTCTTCGCGCTTCGTCCATGATGGCGACAGGAACATTTCGATTTTGAACTCTGAGAACCTGGGCGCCCAGTTCGGTCGCCAATTTGAAATTATTGATGAGATGCCTTTGTTTGTCCAATGCAATATGATCTGCACCTTCGTCCGGTGTTTGCACATAAAGGACAAACCATTGCGCATTGTAGTAACTGGCCAGGCGAGATGTTTTGCGGATAATGTTTTTTGCTATAATATCATTGCTGCTGATACATGCCATAAATTTTTCATGACGTAGTGCAACATTTTTAGGAACTTCAATATCCACTTTGCGCTCAACCTGCGATGCTACTTCTTTCAAAGCCAGTTCACGCAATTGCAATATGTGCTCAGGTTTGAAAAAATTATTTAATGCCGTCTGGATCTTTTCAGCCTGGTATATTTTCCCCTCTTTCAAACGCATGATCAATTCATCAGCAGTTAAATCAATATTCACCACTTCATCCGCAAGGGCTAAAATTTTATCCGGGATGCGTTCTGCTACCTCGACTCCGGTGATGGTTTTTATTTCTTCGTTCAGGCTTTCAATATGCTGAATGTTCACAGCAGATATTACATTGATCCCGGCTTCAAGAATTTCCATTACATCCTGCGACCGCTTTTCATTTTTGCTTCCTTCTATATTGGAATGGGCCAGTTCATCAATGATGACGACTTCAGGCCGAAGGTTGATGACTGCTTGCACATCTAATTCCTCTAACTCCTTGCCTTTATAAAAAAGTTTTCTCCTTGGGATGACAGGCAGACCCTCCAGGAGTTCCTGCGTTTCCTGCCGGTTGTGGGTTTCGATGTATCCGATCTTTATATCAATCCCGTTTTTGAGTAAAGCACGGGCTTCTTGTAACATTCGGTAGGTCTTCCCTACACCTGCACTCATACCAATATAGATCTTGAACTTACCACGCCTGGATTTGCGGATCAGGTCAAGAAAATGTTCAACATTTTGTTCTTTATTTTCTTCCTCTGACATTAAAATGATACGGCCAATGATGTCGTGACAAATGTATTCGTATTTGTTGCCTTCCCATCTGCATCAACAAATATTTTATCCTTGCTATTGAGTGTTCTGCCCTCTACCCTCCAGACGGCATTATCCCTGATTCGGTAATCGAAATTCAAAGAATAACCTGACGTTTGAAATCCATTTTCAGTCCCGGTAGGAATGATGACCCCATTCTCATCTGTATAATATTCTGCCCTTCCGGTAACAGACCATCTGTCATTGAATATAACTTTTACAATCAAAACCGGACTATACCAGGTATTGAAATCACTGCTACCTTCTGATTTCTGTTCCATCCCATAATCAAAACCGGCTGTAACATGAAAATGATCTGTAAAGTGCACCATCGCATATAAATTATGGAAGTATCGCATTTGCTTGACACTATCCGGCTTGTCATTTCCGATAAACGTACTGTAGTTAATGGTCACATTCGCATTCGGAGTATAAGTTACCTGCGTTCCGAAAGCTGGTGTATTGTTACCATCTGGTCGTTGAATATGTTGCCATCCATTAAGAAGGAGACCGCTGAATAACCACTTACTGTTGTCCGTGATGTAAGTCAGTTTGGCTCCACTCTCGTAATATGGTGTGTTTTCAGCAAGGATACTCCTGGTCAACCCCCAGCAATCTTTGGAAACGGCACTTTCGAATCCAATGTGAGAAGCAAAAATGCCTCCATCAATCCATAGGTTACTATTCTTGCTAATCTTAACCCCCCCATTAGCTTCATAAATATTTTTAAGCACTCCGGGTTCTGCTGCATAATTCGCGTTCATGTATGTACCAGCAGCAAGGGCCACATTAGCTCTTATCCGGTTGCTACTGTAAGATGTCTTTACAAAACCAAGGTTAAGATTAAATTCATTGTGCTTGTTGTGGCTATAAAAGAAAGAAGGCCTGTTATGATCGGCTGGCTGATTAAAATCATAAGCATAATACACTTCAGCATATCCTGTGAAGCTGAGAGTTGAAGCTGATGTGTCAACTTGTGCATTGATCATATAAGTAGTCAACACTAATATCGGTAGTATTAGTTTTTTCATGATGATGTTTATTTTATTTGGGTAAGTGCTATATTTAGTTTAAGAACATTGATTTTTTCTGTTCCGAAAAGGCCCAGTAATGGCTTTTCGGTATGTTGATTCACAAGTGTTTTGATTTGATCTTCAGAAATACCCCTTGCTTTTGCAATTCGCGGCACCTGTACTAATGCTCCCTGGATGCTAATATTCGGATCTTGTCCACTTCCTGATGCTGTCACCATATCCGAAGGAATATCACTTTTTTTAATACCCGGATTATGCACCATGAAAGTGTCAATCCTTGCCTGGACTGTAGCGAGGTAGTCAGGATTTGAAGGCCCTTTGTTGCTTCCCCCACTCCCGGCAGCATTATAATTGACAGCCGATGGCCTGGACCAGAAATACCCATCTTGTGAAAAATTCTGAGCGATATTTTCATAGTAGGTATGTCCGTTGGTCTCAATCGTGAAACCATGGCCTTTGTTAGGAGCCAATTGTGCTATTCCCAGCATGATGATGGAATACACGCCCATAAAGAACAGGATCAACATGATGGTTAGTCGAATGGCCGGAAATATATTTGATTTCATTTTAGTTTATTTTTTAAATAAATAATGTGACCACCAGGTCGATTAGCTTAATTCCGATAAATGGAATGATAATTCCCCCAAGGCCATAGTATAGTAGATTACGTCGTAATAATGCACTCGCACCTATCGGCTTGTATGCCACTCCTTTCAACGCAAGCGGAATAAGTAATGGAATAATAATGGCATTAAAAATCACCGCTGACAGGATAGCACTTTGAGGTGAATGCAACTGCATAATGTTGAGCGCCCTCAAAGCAGGAATCGTCGTAATAAATAATGCAGGAACAATTGCAAAGTATTTTGCCACATCATTCGCAATACTAAACGTCGTCAATGTTCCGCGAGTCATCAGCAATTGCTTCCCGATTTCCACGACTTCTATCAATTTAGTTGGATCATTGTCAAGATCCACCATGTTACCGGCTTCTTTAGCTGCTTGTGTACCACTGTTCATAGCCACACCAACATCGGCCTGGGCAAGTGCCGGGGCATCATTTGTTCCGTCACCCATCATCGCTACAAGTTTTCCGGTTTGTTGTTCCTTGCGGATATACGTCATCTTGTCTTCCGGTTTTGCTTCTGCGATGAAATCATCCACACCGGCTTTCTCCGCAATATATTTTGCAGTCAGGGGATTATCTCCTGTCACCATGACTGTTTTCACACCCATTTTTCTCAATCGTTGAAAACGCTCCAGTATACCGGGCTTAATGATGTCCTGCAATTCTATGACACCTGATACTCGTCCATTTTCAGACACCACCAAAGGCGTTCCCCCATTGGTTGATATCTGGCTGACTTTTCCTTCAATGTCCTTTGGAAAAACATAACCGGACTGATCAGAAATTTTCTTGATCGCATCAAATGCACCTTTGCGAATCTGTGTTCCATTCGCCAGGTTAATTCCGCTGGTCCTGGTTTCAGCTGTAAATTTGATAAGCTTGGCATCCGCCAGGTAACCGCCCAAACGTGATGAAACATCTTTCCCTGCCAATTCAACAATTGATTTTCCTTCGGGCGTTTCATCAGCAAGCGAAGCAAGAGTACATAATTTGACAAAATCATTTTCATTTTCTCCATCGGTTGTATAAAAATTTGTGGCCTTCCGATTCCCGATAGTGATCGTCCCTGTTTTATCAAGAAGCAACGTATCAATATCTCCCGCAGTTTCAACAGCCTTACCTGATTTTGCAATGACATTGGCCCGTAATGCCCTGTCCATTCCTGCAATACCAATAGCCGAAAGCAATCCTCCTATTGTTGTAGGAATGAGGCAAACAAAAAGAGCTATGTAAGAAGATATTGGGATCTGCGTTTTAGCGAATTCCGAAAAAGGTGCAAGTGCTATACAAATGATAATAAAAATGAGTGTAAATCCTGCAAGTAAAATAGTCAACGCAATTTCATTCGGAGTCTTCTGACGCGAAGCACCCTCCACTAAAGCAATCATCTTATCCAGGAAACTTTCTCCGGGGGCAGTCGTCACCTGAACTTTTATTTTATCCGACAGAACTTTTGTTCCTCCCGTGACAGATGATTTATCTCCTCCTGACTCACGAATGACCGGTGCACTTTCTCCTGTGATGGCACTTTCATCAATGGTAGCAATACCTTCTATGATCTCACCATCCATTGGAATGATATCTCCTGTTTCGCAGAAAAATACATCTCCTTTTTTCAGTAGCGAGGAATTGACCGATTTCAAATGTCCATTTTCCAAAACCAACTTGGCCGGTGTTTCCTCTCTCGTTTTACGAAGCGAATTGGCTTGAGCTTTTCCCCTTGCTTCTGCTAATGCCTCCGCAAAATTGGCGAAGAGGACTGTAAGTAAAAGGATAATGAAAATGGTGCAGTTATATGCGAAAGAACCCTGCGAATTTTCACCCATCAATATCCAAATGCAAACAGCAAGCATGTATACGGTACCTACTTCAACCGTAAACATCACCGGATTATGAATTAATATACGCGGATTGAGCTTAATGAATGATGCTTTGAGAGCTTCATTCACCAGCGTTCTATCGAAGAGTTTTGTTTGTCTTTGCCTTTTCATGTTCAATATTTTTCTATCTTAATACAATGAGAAATGTTCAGCTAATGGGCCAAGTGCAAGCCCGGGAAAGAAGGATAATCCAACGAGCACTACAATCACTGCAAACACCATTAAACCAAAAGTAAATGTGTCTGCTTTTAATGTGCCTGCACTTTCCGGTATGTATTTTTTACCTGCCAGCAATCCCGCAATAGCTACAGGTCCGATGATCGGCAGGAAACGTGAAAACAACATCACAATTCCACAAGTGATATTCCAAAATGGATTTCCATCCCCCAGTCCTTCAAACCCGCTTCCGTTATTGGCTGACGATGAAGTGTATTCATAAAACATTTCACTGAATCCATGATAGCCCGGATTATTCAACCAACCCGAAGCATTTCCCGGAAACCACCAGCCCATCGGAGTATCATTGGCTGCAAGGTGACTTGCTATAGCTGTTCCTGTAAGAATGAGGAATGGATGCAGCAGGAATACGATCATCGCGATTTTCATTTCGCGCGCTTCAATTTTTTTTCCGAGAAACTCCGGTGTTCTCCCCACCATAAGCCCACTGATAAATACCGCAATAATGATGAAGATGTAAAAGTTGAGAAACCCAACTCCTACTCCACCGTAAAATGAATTCACCATCATCCCAAGCATTGCATTCATGCCGGAAATCGGCATCGTACTATCATGCATGGCATTGACAGAACCATTCGAAGTAATAGTAGTGGTTGTTTCCCATAATGCGGAAGCTGCAGGTCCGAAACGAACTTCTTTGCCCTCCATACTTCCCAATGGTTGAGAAATTCCCATTCTCTCAATCGCAGGATTACCATGCATTTCATAATAGATGGTTGGGATAAACAAAAGGATAAATCCTGCTGTCATCACGCCAAATATCATCCAGGCTAATTTTTTCCTTTTTAGAAAAGTATCCTAGTGCAAACACCAAGGCTATCGGAATAAGAATGATGCTGATATTTTCGAAAATATTGGTCAGATAATCAGGATTTTCAAATGGCACTGCAGAATTAGCGCCGAAATAACCGCCACCATTTGTCCCAAGCTGTTTAATGGCCACCATGGCTGCAGCAGGGCCAGTGCTTACATGCATCGTGTCACCTTGCATGGTAATAACTGTATCCTTTCCATTAAATGTCATCGGAGAGCCGCGAAAAATCAGGACTGTAGCAACTACGATAGAAAGTGGCAGCAATATCCTGGTACAGGATTTTAATAAAAGATTGTAGAAATTGCCAAGCATTATAGCCGTCTTTTCTTTCATAGCAATAAAGACAACTCCACAGATCGCAATTCCTGTTCCGGCGCTGATAAACTGGAACAACATCAGCAACAATTGACCTAAATAAGATACTCCTGTTTCTCCTGAATAATGTTGAAGATTCGTATTGGAAACAAAACTGACAGTAGTATTAAACGCCAGGTCAGCGCTCATGGAAGGATTGCCATCGGGGTTCAATGGAAGCCAGCTCATATTCATGAGTACCCCCATAGAAAGCAAAAACCAGATTAAGTTAATCGTCAGCAGGGCGATAAGGCTTTGCTTCCAGTTCATTTCTTTTTCTTCATCTATTCCACTAAGACGAAAAAATAATTTCTCAAGAGGACTGAATACTGGATCAAGCCATGTGCGATCACCTGCAAACACCCTGGCGATATATTTACCGAGCGGAATGGCAAGCACCACTACAGCAACATAAATGAGGATGACTCCTAAAATTTCGGTATTCATGCGATTTTAATTTATTTTATTTACAATGTCCGGATGCCATGCCCACGATACCCTTTTCTACATTAATGCTTAGGCTCATAGGCAATTCATGGGGTTTAGAATTTTTCCGGCTTGATGAGAACATATCCCATGTAGCCGAGCATGAGTAATGCGATAAGAAATAGCGCTATCATAACGGATTATATTTTTTCAAAAAAATCAATGGATTTATAAAACAGGGCAAATCCAATTAAGCCAACGACGATAAGGATTACAGTAACCATGATTATGTATTAATTTTGCTAATCTGATATAATTATTTGATACTAAAGTTGATGTCTGTCACACGCCGGAATGACCTTTATCATGGATCATTCTGATTTCTTTATATATTCTATAAGCAACAGCAATACACACCGGAATGGCGTAACCAACCATCAACAGGATTATACTTAAGTGCTCTTCCATTTTAGTTTATTGGTTAAATAGGATTTTTATTTTCAGGTAAATGAGGTATAAAAAAGACAAGACACATAACAAGACAAAAAGCATGATCAAAACTTCCATGGCTGTGAGCTTTTTCTTCCACATTTATGTAGCCTATATGCCAATATTTATACCATCAGAACCCGGAGTAAGCCAACTATTTATTAGCCAGCCATTTATAACAAAATGTAGGGTAAAGGGAAGGCATAAATCCTTTCATTTTGAAAGGATCAGGTATAGCGTTTCGCTATGGATCAACCAAGTTTGTAATCATCAATCTTCCTGTAAAGCGTCGTCACCGCAATATTGAGCAACCTGGCAGCTTCAGTTTTATTGCCGTTGGTATAATTCAATACTTTTTGAATATGGATCTTTTCGGCAGCAGCCAAATCAAAAGCCGAAAGCGATTTGCCATTTGAATGTTTTGAAATAGGGCTCAGCATCTCGTAAGGCAGTGTATCCGTTGTGAGCTCATCAGAGGTTGATAAAATCACACTGCGTTCAATAATATTTTTAAGTTCACGGATATTTCCCGGGAAAGGATGCAGTTGAAGCATTTCGAGAAAATCAGGTGACAATGTTTTATTTTTCTTATTGGTTTTAGCACAAAATATTTCCGTAAAATATTTAGCTAAACCTTCAATATCCATTACTCTTTCTCTCAATGCAGGAAGTTTGATTTGAAATACAGCTAATCGATAGAACAAATCCTCCCGGAAATGTCCAGATTCAATTTCTCGATGCAATTCACGGTGAGTGGCAGCAATAATCCGGACATCAACTTTTATAGATTTGCTCTCTCCAACCCTGAATAACTCTCCGGTTTCTATCACACGCAATAGTTTGGCTTGTAAGTCCAAACTCATTTCCCCGATCTCATCCAGAAATATTGTTCCAAAATTGGCCTCTTCAAAGAGTCCCTTTTGATCTTTGATCGCACCGGTAAATGCCCCGGCTTTATGGCCGAACATTTCACTTTCCAGCAATTCCCTCGAGAAAGCTGAACAATTGATGGGGACAAAATTTTTATTGTTGCGGTAACTTGCCTGGTGAATCGCTTGTGCAAAAACTTCCTTACCGGTCCCTGTCTCTCCGGTCAACAAAACAGTTGTGTCGGTCAGAGCGACTTTCTTCGCCATTTCAATGGCATGTTGCAGGACCTTGGATTTACCTATTATGTTATCGAATGAATACTTGCCGCCAAGTTGTTTTTCTAACTGCTGAACTCGCTTCGCCAATTCAACTTTTTCGAGCGCACGGTGGAGCAAAGGAATGATTTTGTTGTTGTCATCTCCTTTAATGATATAATCGAATGCGCCGTTTTTGATTGCCTGAACGCCATCAGGTATATTGCCAAAGGCAGTCAGAATAATAATTTCCAGGAATGGATATTTTTCCTTAATGATTTTTGAAAGATCCACACCATTACCATCAGGGAGTTTTACATCACACAGGACTACATCTATCTCCGAATGTTCTAATTTTTTAAGAGCAGTTTTACAATCAGCTGCCTGAATAACGTCAAATCCCTCCAGGCTAATGATCCTTGTCAACAGGGACCTCAGCTTTTCTTCATCATCAATGATTAATATTTTTTTCAAATTATCTTAGGCTGTAAGCTCATCACCTAACCATTTAAATATTTAAACGTTTAAATATCCAAACCAATAATCAAAGTTCTCTTTGTAAGAAACCGTAAATAAATAATTTCATTTTCACAATTTGAAGTCTACTCTTTGTTCGCCTTCCTGTGATCCGATAAGAATTTCTCCAATCCAATATCAGTTAGCGGATGACTCAACAAGCCCAGGATGGCAGACAATGGACATGTCACCACATCTGCTCCTGCTTTCGCTGCATCGACAATATGACGAGAACTTCGAATGGATGCAGCTAAAATCTGTGTATCAAATCCTTGTTTAGTATAAACCTCGGAAATTTCACGAATCAACGCCATCCCATCCCAATTGATATCATCAATGCGACCAATAAAAGGAGACATATAGTTTGCTCCTGCTTTGGCAGCAAGAATTGCCTGGCCTGTAGAAAAGATGAGCGTACAATTTGTACGAATACCATGATCTTTAAACCACTTCAACGCCCTGATACCATCCTTGATCATCGGCACTTTGACTACAATATTAGGTGCAAGGTCAGCAAGGAGTTGACCTTCCTCTACCATGCCGTCAAAATCTGTAGAAATCACTTCAGCACTCACATCGCCATCAACAATGGCACAGATGGATCTGTAATGATTGTGGATATGAACCGTTCCGGTAATTCCCTCTTTTGCCATGAGCGAGGGATTCGTGGTTACACCATCGAGGATACCAAGTTCATTGGCTTCTTTGATCTGATCGAGATTGGCTGTATCAATAAAAAATTTCATATCGGGGGGATAAAGAAGTAAAAAAGTGAAAACCATATCGCTCCGCTCAACTTCCTACCCTTGCTGCATTTCTGCCCTGGGGGAGTTCGAAAGGAGCTGGACGTATGATTCTCACTCACCGCAAAGGTAAAGGATTAATCCTTATTCCTGTTCTTCAAGCGCAGCAATTTCATGTTTGTATCTCGTCCACCACACAATATCAGGCAATTCTGCTTTCAACAAAATCGGAACTTTTTGAATCGGGTGAATAAATTCCATCTGGCGGCAATGCAGTAAAAAAGCATTTGGATCATGTATCGTGAGTCCGCCATATTTCACATCTCCGAGGATCGGGCTCCCAATAAAACTCATGTGAACTCTCAATTGATGTGACTTTCCTGTGACGGGATGTAGCCTGACAAGATAATACCGGTCGATTTTACCAAGAGTTTTGTATTTGGTTCGTGCTTTCACTGCGCCGGACCTTTCACCTTTCACAACTTCGACGATATTTTTATTCCGGTCTTTGTACATCCAGTTTGTAAGATCTCCTTCAAATGGATCGGGACATTTGGTCACGAGTGCGAGATAAGTTTTATCCACTTTTCGCTCTGTGAATAGTTGTCGCATTCTCTCTTTTCCCTTCGACGTTTTTGCTAAAATTAATGCACCACTGACCGGCCTGTCCAGTCGATGGCACGATTGCAGGAATACATTACCCGGCTTATGATATTTCTCTCGCAGATATTCTCTTAAGATCTCCTCCAGGCTTGTGTCTCCTGTATCATCAGTGTGAACGAGTAAGCCATTAGGCTTGTTAATGGCGATCAGGTGATTATCTTCATAAATGATTTCAAGATCAATCATAGTCGAATCGCAAGTTAGAAATTTTCATATTTGCAGATGAATTTCACACTCGGATTCTCCCCTTGTCCCAATGATACCTTCATTTTCGCCGCGATGGTCAATGGCTGGATTGATACTCATGGGCTTGAGTTCACAGTATTGATGGAAGACGTCGAAAAGCTCAATGAATGGGCTGCCGCTTCCCGTCTGGATGTAACGAAAATGAGTTTCCATCGCGCATTATCTCTTGAGCATTTATATTCCTTATTGAATACAGGTGCCGCACTTGGAAATGGTTGTGGCCCGATATTGATCTCTAAATCACCACTTTCTGCGCAACAAATAAATGAAGGCCCTATTGCACTTCCCGGGCAATGGACAACTGCTCATTTGCTTTTCAATATGTTTTACCCGGGATGCAGGAATAAACAATTCGTTGTCTTTAGTGACATCGAAGACCTGGTTGTGAATGAAAAGATCGCCGCAGGTGTGATCATCCATGAAAACAGGTTTACCTATCCTTCGAAGGGGCTTATGAAGATTATTGACCTGGGTGAGGCATGGGAAAATAAGACGGGGCTTCCAATTCCTTTAGGTGGCATCTTTGCTTCAAAGCGTCTTTCCCCTGAAATCACTATGACTATTCAGGATCTCATTCTATCCAGCATCCGGTTCGCCCACGCTAATCCTGAAAAGGTGATGCCTTATGTCCGGCAATACTCTCAGGCGATGGATGAAGAGGTTATGCTGAGCCATATTCGCCTCTATGTCAATGATTATTCCCTGGATTTGGGAGAAAAGGGGCAGGAATCCATAGCTACTCTTAAAAAAATGACGGTTTAGGCCTTCATTTCCTCTTCTCTATCAGATAGATTTTCAGCTCAAAACATATTATAAAAATTTAATTTATCTTTTTTCCTGATAAAAAGTCATTTACATATAGTAAATATCTTTAATATGTTTATATTTGACCCAATAAGTTTTGGTTTTTTAATGGATAATCGCAGTGGCTCGTGAAACGTCACGAGCCCCTTTTTATGCATCTCAATGGGGGACCTATGTCTCTGCTTTCAGATAAGAAGTGTGATCTTAGTTTTAGTTAACCTTAAGCCTGCTCATAGGAGTGGGCTTTCTTTTTTATGGCCCTTCATGCTAAAGGCTGCCATAAAAAAACAATTCAGAACAAGGAACAGAACGAATGCAGAACAAGGATCAACGAATAATGAATTTAGAAGTATTGTCGATTCAAATTTTTTGGAGCCGCAGGTTCCAAAAAGTAAATTGTTGAGGTTATACCTCCCTTCCTAACGGATTCCAAAAAATCCTACTCAATTGAAAATTGTCGAAAGCAGCCTCCTGGCTGCAGGTAACCTTCATTCATTTTCCTCCGCCTTCGCCTCAGCCTTAGCCTTTTTTATACCTTTGGCAGCTCATTTCAAAACTGATAATCTTCAAAACAACCAATCATGATCATCGGCGTACCCAACGAAATCAAAACCAATGAAAATCGCGTGGCTCTCACTCCTGCCGGAGCTTTAGAGCTGACCAAAAGGGGACACAAAGTTTATGTCCAGCACAACGCTGGAATCAACAGCGGTTTTGAAGATTCAGATTATGAAGGCCGTGGAGCCAAAGTACTTCCTTCCATTGAAGAAGTCTATGGGATTGCTGAAATGATCATCAAAGTGAAAGAACCTATAGATGTTGAATACCCATTGATCAAAAAAGGCCAGCTTCTGTTCACTTATTTTCATTTTGCCTCGTACGAGCCATTAACCAGGGCCATGATCAAAAACGGATCAATATGTCTCGCCTACGAAACTGTTGAACTCCCTGACCGTTCCCTTCCGCTGCTTGTTCCAATGTCCGAAGTCGCAGGCCGAATGGCAGTACAGGAAGGTGCCAAATTTCTCGAAAAACCCGAAGGTGGAAGAGGTGTATTACTCGGAGGAGTCCCCGGAGTTGCACCTGCTAAAGTTCTTGTTTTAGGTGGTGGCATCGTAGGTGCACAAGCTGCAAAAATGGCCGCCGGACTTGGAGCACAAGTAACCATCCTCGATGTCAATCTCAACAGGCTCAGATACCTTGAAGACATCATGCCTCCGAATGTTGTCACGATGTACTCCAACGAAGTCAACATCCGCGAATTAATCAAGACACACGAATTGATCATAGGAGCAGTTTTAATTCCCGGAGCAAAAGCACCAATGTTGATCACGCGTGATATGCTGAAGGAAATGCGACCTGGTACTGTACTGGTTGATGTTGCAGTTGACCAGGGCGGATGCATCGAAACATGTCGTCCTACGACACATGAAAATCCGATTTTTGTCATAGACGGTGTTGTCCACTATTGCGTGGCAAATATGCCAGGAGCAGTTCCTTATACATCTACGATTGCACTTACTAACGCTACTCTTCCTTACGCCCTGAAGTTGGCGGATAAGGGGTGGCAGGCAGCATGTCGTCAGGATCCGGCACTGAAACTAGGCCTCAATGTTGTCAATGGCCAGGTAGTGTATAAAGGTGTAGCTGACGCATTCGGGTTACCACTTGTCAATGTAGATTCACTGCTCTAGTCCGATTGATTGATTTACAGCATTTTAGAATTTCCAAAGAACCGTGGCCGGAGTTTGCTCCTGCCACAGTGACCATTTCTAACTGTTGGTTGGAGCAAACTCCAACCAAGGCTATTGGCCAATGCAGATGTCGCCATGGAAATAAGTCGTGGCAGGAGTTTGCTCCTGCTACAATGTAAATTCATTTTTTCCCGGTAAAAAAAATTTTCCCGATTGAGAATTTACGTTTAACTTACAACTCGGGAATATATTTTTCACTCTTAATCACAAAGTATGTACATCACTTTTGAAGAATTGCGAAGAATTAAACACGCCTTACCAACCGGCAGTGTGAAAAGGATTGCTGACGAGCTCCACCTTGAAGAACAAACCGTCAGGAATTATTTCGGAGCAAAGAAGTATGAAAATGGTCAAATCGTTTCTCAACATATTCAACCGGGGCCCGATGGCGGCATCGTTTCCCTGGAAGATGAAACGATCCTCGCCGTAGCCAGGAGGATCATCGAAGAGTCAACACACGATACGATGGCACAGAATTAATAAGGTGACTTAATTTAGGTCACCTTTTTTATTTCTCGTCTCTGTTGTAACCTATTCGACTGGTATTAATTCTAATGCTTAGGGTTGATACGATGAAGTTATCTCTTGTCAAATTTATCTACCGAAATACCGGTAAATGATAAATAGGCTTCAGTGTAATGATTTCCCTTTTCATAGATGGTAAGCCTGGAAGTTTCAGGCCTGACTAAATCAGTATGAAAATGCAGGAGCGATCGTTTCGGATTCGCTTCATCATCAAATGAACTTACATCCATTCGGTGCCTGCAGTAAAGCTCGTTTTCATTAGCAGCACTGATCCAGTCTTTAGCCAGTTCATAAGGAATAATGATGCACACATGACCTGAATTTTTCAATCTGGATTTCAAACCACTCATCCATGACTTCGAAGAAGATATTGCATGTTTAGAATTCTTCTTCACTTCACTTATGGATGGCATTTGATCAAAAAAATAAGGCGGATTGCTCAGGATTAAATCATATTTCTCTTTTTCAGATAAAGATGCTGTCAGAATATCTTCTTGCTGAATATTAATTCTATCAGGCCATAATGAATTTTGGACATTGAGTTGAGTTAATTTGACTGCAACTTCTTCACGATCAACAGCCGTTACCATGCCCTTTGGAAAATAATAAGCCATCATTAACGCAAGAATTCCGGTTCCTGTACCTGCCTCAAGTATTTCAACAGGATTATCAATAATTCTGGGAATCCATGAACCTAATAACAAAGCATCAGTACCAATTTTGAACACATCGTTTTGTTGACGAATAGTGATTCCTCTCCAGGTAAATTCCTCAATGTTTTCAGAAGATAACACAATGATTAAGCCTCATTAATTTTCATTGCCCGTATAAGCAATCTTGATGGCCTCACTGGTTTCCATATTGGATTCAAGACTGACACGTTGAGTAGTGAATCCATCGTAGACGGAAATCGCCGCAGTATTCGGAGGAACCATACCCACATTGTGCGCATACAAGATCAGGTCCTGGTTAAAACCTACCAATGTTGTCTGCATGACAAATTTCTCTGCTTTCAGCTCATATTTGGTAAGCAACCAGTCTTCACCAAGTTTGAGAGAAATGATATCACCATCGATAGTATTGTAATCCCATACACTGATGGTCAGTTTCCGGCTTTTAACTTCAAGTGTTCCTTTCTCCACCACAGCAACAGAATCAGCTTTAATATCTTTTGGAGGCGCTTCCAGTTCTTTCACTGACCACGATAGTAAATCGTGATAAGAAAAATTATCTGACGTAGAAGCTGTGAAACCAAGCCAGGCAGTATGATCAGGGCTATTTATTTTTTCCGCGATATCCAGTTTGACAGAGAGTACGGGAAAAAGATATGAATCAAGATATACCTGCAATCTTCCTTCCCTGTAGATGATGCGGGTAAAATGAGAACTGCCGTCCGTTATTTCAGGTATCTCATGCACAGTAGCATACTTGCGATAGGACTTCGTCTCAGGATTGTAAAAAGATAAATAGATGTGATTGCGGCTTCCTTCATCGTCATTTTTGGTATCAAAAGCCATGGCCACCGCATAGGGTATTTCTTTAAACCCAAGATCATTTCCTGTGCCACCTGTGATGTCAGGTGATTGCCCCTGGATCACAAATGCAAATCCATCACCGGGCAATTTATCTTTTGTATCGCTTGAAATCAGGAAAGTAAATTCCGTTTCAAATCCTTCGGTAAAATCTATTTTTTTTGCTGAGTACCAGCATGCTCCAGTCTCGTTTGGTTTATCAGAGGTTAGGCGAAGACGCTCTCCCGCTATGGAGGATGACCCGCTTAAATGAACCTTATCACTGAAAGCTTTAAAATCGTTGATCTGAAACATGTATGTCTGTCCATCAACTTTAATAAATTGGAAAAAGAACAGAATAAGAAATGTATTTCTGACTATCCCGGATAATGATGCCCTCTCAATCAATTGAAAGTCAAAAAATGCCTTCATCCGAGGGGAAAAATAATGTCGAAACAAATGAAAAATATTTATAATACAAAAATAACAAACGAATCTGATCCGATCGAAAATGATTTCTCATTCACAATTCATTGGGTTTCAGCATTTCCGGGCTTAATGTTCATTCTATTCAAACAACTATAAGATGCTTTTTTAAAAAATCATTTCGAATAGGTATAATCCGTGGCCCAAAACTGCCTGAGCTACACCTCAACTATTTCATGCAATGACAAGATCCTGTAGTGGAATTCATTATTAAGAAATAGACCATGAAATTCGAATAAGCGAGAAAGCAAACCAGGAAGCCAGGCGAGCGATATTAGTTAAAAGTGAGTTTTTTGGGTCACTAGACTTTTTGTTACTTTTTGGGCAATGCAAAAAGTAAAAAAGAGTTCATACCACATATGGTATGAACTCTTAATGCAGCCCCTAGGGGAATCGAACCCCTCTTTACAGAATGAAAATCTGCCGTCCTAACCGATAGACGAAGGGGCCGTCTGATCGGATGCTTCTTTGAAAAGCAGGGCAAAATTAGAATTTTTTAAACCTAAGGGCTAAATATTTTGCGAACCTCCAATAAGTAATGGCAAAACCTTGAGCCTTTGATCTGTAAATCAGGGCAATAGGTATGAAACCTAATAAACCTGTATATTCATGACAATGTCATTATAGTTCCGCATTACATCCATTTCATAGAAAATAGAAATCACTTTCGGCAGTATAATCCGTGGCCCAAAATTGTTCGAGCGAACAGAACGGCCCTTTTTTGACGCCCCTTCAAAAAAGGGTACGAGCAATGAATTTATCTGTCCGGCAACCTAGACCGCCACACAGGTGATCTGCTCTAAAAGCGAGTTTTTTGGGTCACTAGACTTTTTGGTTACTTTTTTGGCAATGAAAAAAGTAACACCTATTGAGAGGAGATTTTTTGGTTCTTTTTCGAAAAAAGAACATTGGATTAATATTTTGGAGCTTATGCTTATTTTAATAAGCTAAGCGGTTATTTTTGTCTCTCTTTATTGAATCATCAAAACCTAATCATAAAATAATGGCAAAACGAATCGCAATCAACGGCTTTGGCCGGATAGGACGTCTGACTTTCCGAAAGCTCTATGATCTACCCGGAGTGGACATCGTCGGCATTAATGATTTAACAGATCCGGCTACCCTCGCCCATCTTCTTAAATATGATTCCGCACAGGGTTCATTTAACAAAGAAGTAAGCGTTGATGGAAATTTTCTTTTAGTGGATGATGAGCGAATTCAGATATCCGCCATTAAATCACCTGCCGAATTATGGAAAGGTTTGGATGTAGATATTGTCCTGGAGTGTACCGGCTTATTTACAGACCGTGAAAAAGCATCTGCGCATATTCGCCCGGATGGTGCTAAAAAAGTAATTATCAGTGCTCCGGCAAAAGGAAGTGATGTCCCGACTATTGTATTGGGAATTAATGAAGACACCATTGATCCTAAAGAAACAGTATTCTCCAATGCATCCTGTACCACGAATTGTCTTGCACCTTTAGTAAAAGTGCTCATCGACAATTGGGGTATTCGCATGGGTACCATGACTACCATTCATGCATACACTTCAGATCAGAATCTGCAGGATGCTCCACACAGGGATCTCAGGCGTGCACGTGCAGCTGCATACAATGTGATCCCAACAAGCACCGGTGCTGCATCAGCATTAAAGCTGGTGATTCCTGCAATCGGCAATAAACTTGGCGCCATGTCTTACAGGGTACCTGTAATCAGTGGATCTGTAGTTGATTTAAATGTTGTACTGGAAAAACCTGCAACTGAAAAAGAAATCAATGCAGCATTTTTGGCCGCTTCACAAAACCGCATGAAAGGATATCTGCAATACTGCACCGATCCGATTGTCTCCGGTGATGTCATCAGAAATCCTCACTCCTGTGTTTTTGATTCACTTATGACAGAGGTAACCGGTGAAATGGTTAAAGTAGTCGGCTGGTATGACAACGAAGCAGGATACTCAACCCGTTTATCAGAATTAGCATACCTCTTATCAAGATAAATCAAATCCAAAGATGGAGGCAGATTTAAGAAACCTTGATGTCACCGGGCATAAGGTGATCGTTCGTGTTGATTTCAATGTTCCACTTGATGCTTCCTTCAGGGTCACAGATGATACAAGGATCAGGGGTGCAATTCCCACTATCAAATACCTCGTGGATAAAGGCGCACGGGTCATTCTTCTTTCGCATTTTGAAAGGCCATTAAAAAGTTTACTTCCTAATGGTGAAATCGACAGGGTTAAGTTCACTTTAAATCATGTAGTGCCTTCCTTAAGTGCTTTATTGGGAAAGAAAGTTGATTTTTTCCCGGATACAATTGGTGATGAAGTCATGCTCAAGGTGGATAGTCTTCAAAATGGTGATGTTATCCTCCTTGAAAATACCCGTTTCTATGCCGGCGAAGAAAAAGGAGATCATGAATTTGCAAAACGCCTTGCTGCATTGGGTGAATTTTATGTCAATGATGCATTTGGCGCTGCGCATAGAGCTCATGCATCCACGTCAGTCATGGCCGAATACTTTGATAAAAATCATAAAGCATTCGGATTCCTGATGAAAAGCGAATTGGATAATGCTAAACACGTATTGGAAAATCCAAAACGTCCTTTTATCGCAATTCTAGGCGGAGCAAAAGTTTCAGATAAAATATTGCTCATTGAATCTCTTCTCGATAAAGCAGATAAAATTATCATTGGTGGTGGAATGGCTTACACATTTATTCGTGCCCAGGGTGGACGAACAGGAAAATCCTTAGTGGAAGAAGATAAACTTGATCTCGCGAATGATCTATTAAAAAAAGCCGGCAAGCTTGGTAAGACCATTGAATTACCTTCCGACAGTATTGCCGCCGATCGTTTTGCTTCGGATGCTCAATTTAAAAACGTACCGTCTAATGAAATTCCGGATGGCTGGATGGGCCTCGATATCGGGCTGACAGCCCGTTTCGAATATGCAGCGCATCTCAAAGGTGCAGGAACAATTTTATGGAATGGCCCGATGGGTGTTTTCGAAATGGAATCTTTCTCACTTGGAACAAAAGCCATTGCACAGGCCGTTGCAGATGTCACAAAAACCGGAACATTCTCATTGATAGGTGGAGGCGATTCAGTTGCAGCCATTCATCAAAGCGGGCTTGCAGACTCAGTCAGTTTTATCAGCACCGGTGGAGGCGCCATGCTTGAATTACTCGAAGGAAAAACACTTCCCGGAGTCGCAGCGATATTAGCTTAAATAAAAAAAGGATGCACATTGCGCGCATCCTCTCTATCAAAATATTTTTGAAATCTTCTAACGGATGATCGTCACACCACCCTGAATCTTTTCCGCGAGATCTTCATATTGCAACTCGGCTACGTACACATACACTCCCGGCAACATTAGCTCGCCGTTAAATCGTCCATCCCAACCTTCTGTGTCAATACCCGGTGTAAGATTACTCTTATCAAATAATTGATTTCCCCAGCGGTCATAGATCCTGAGGTAATTAATATTGATGAGGTTACTTCTTCCTGAGATGAAGAAATAATCATTGATATTATCCCCATTCGGAGAAAATACTGTTGGTATAAAAATGATCCTCGGTACAATCACTGTAAGATGCATTGAATCGATGGCAATACATCCGGCAGTATCTGTCACCACTGCGGTAATGTTTGCACTCTGACTTGCCACGAAAGTAATCGCAGGACATCCGGAACACGAAAGACCATCATATCCACTCCATTCAATACCGCTGATAGCTCCAGGAGTGACATTCGTGAGCAGGTTAATAACAACAGTATCACCACCGGCTACAGTACGGTCAGGCCCTAAATCTGCAGTGACAAGTGGTGGTTCTGACACAGTATAAACATCAGTAATTGAACATCCATTCTGATCAGTAACAGTCAGGCTATAATTCCCTGGAGATAAAGAAGAAAGCGATGTGCCCCCCGAGGGATTAATTGACCATTGATACATATAGGGTGGCTGACCACCAACCACACTATTAAGCACTATTGCTCCATCATCTTCGCCAAAGCAAGATACATTCATGACTTTCACATCAAGTCCATCGATGACTTCAGCACTTTCAGGAACATTGGCAGATTCAGATACCTCACATCCGTTAGATTTATTGTGAATCGTCAGTGTGTAAGTTCCGCCCTGAGAAACATCTATGTCAGGTGTAGTTATACTTCCAACTATTGTACCATCAAGAGTGTTCCAAAAAAAATCATAATCTGCAACAGGAGCACCCAACATTGATTGTACTCCTGATATCGGTGTATTACAATCAATAGTGTCGCCTGGTGTCAGCGCAATGCTCGTCAGCGCCGTATCAATGGTGATTAAAGCTCTGTCAGTGCTTTGACAACCATTTGCTGTATCGCGTACAACAATTGTATATTCTCCTACTGCATCTGCCGTGATCTGCTGACCATCCACCGGCCCTACTATATGTCCATCCGGTGTTGACCATGTGTAGACAATATGTACTCCGGAAGAAGATCCTCCTCCAAGTACAAATAATATACTGTCACAAGTCAACACCCTGTCAGCACCTGCAACAGCTGTAGGCGTATTGGCATCCTGTGTTACTGTCGCTGATGTGGAGTCAACGCATCCTGAGATTGTGTTTGTTACTTTGAGTTGATACACACCAGGTGCTCCGGCTTCTGCCATAGAAGTATTTGCACCGCTTAATATCACTCCGTCATTTGTCGTCCACTCGAAATTAATAGTTCCTCCTGATGAGCCGCTTCCATCTAGCAACAATACATTGCCACCGGCACATGTCAATACGAAACTTAAATTACTAATGAATGCAGCGGGAGGATCATATACATTTATCGTGATGCTTTCAATAAAATCGCAACCATCATCGAGATAATGATAGGTGATCACCTGCGCACCTGCTCCTGCGATGACAGGATCAAATGCTCCATTGACAGGATCGGTAATACCATTCCCTGACCAGTCTCCTACCCCGCTTCCGCCAACAACAGTAACTTGCAGATTCATTGGAAGTGTACCTGCATATAAACAAATATCAGGTTCAGGTGTAATCGTAATGTTAGGCGAGGGACAATTACGTGCGATACAAGAGAATGTATCTGCTCGTTGCGGACATGGACCAGCAGTCTGTGAAATAATTTCTATAGCGACACTATCGCCCGGAACTAATCCGCCAAAGTCAATACAATTACCTGTGATAGTACCAACTTGTGCAGTGAGTGTGTTGACTATGTAAGCTGAAACCAAAGGATCAGCATTCCAGCAAAACTTCACTGAGTTTGTGTTCGCCTGGCAATTCACTACCGGAACATTTAGTGCAGGAGCCACATCAAGATTTTGTGAGATTAAATCTGATGTACATCCGTTATCACTGATTTGCAGCCTGATGGTTTTATTTCCTGGTGTAGCATAACTCAATTCGTATGGCCCTGGTCCGGCACCAGATACAATTGTGGCAGCACCAAAATCATAAGTATAATTTGCGCTTGGCGATGCATTTCCTGTATAAGTCACTGTTGCCAAATCTGAAATGCAAATAAGAGGGCTAACAGTAAAATCAGCAGTGATCGAATCAAAGACAGTAATCAAATATGGTTTCGAAAAAGTACAATTCATGACATCGGTCGTAAATAATACCTGGTGTTGACCAGAGCCTGAAACTGTAGGATCAAATAGTCCAAGAACCGTATCAATAATTCCGGTTCCGGTCCATACACCTACACCGGGGCTACCATTGACCAGTGCGCTCAATGTAATAATTGCAGGAGCGTTTAGACAGGCACTGTCCTGACCAGATAATGTTATGGCAGGTGGCGGGCAATTCTCTGCAGTACATGTTGCGTTAACTATGATATTATCACAAGGTCCATTGCTTAAAACTGTAAGCACCAAATTCAACACATCTCCGGGATTCAAACCACTTGCTGTATACGTGCTCGAAGCTGTCCCGATGGGTGCTCCACCATTAATTGAAACCGTGTAAGCAGTAGCTCCGACGACATCGTCCCAATCGAAGGTGATTGAATTAATCGTCGATGAACAATTGATGATGGGAGTCAATAAATTGCTTACAGTAACAATGCCTGAGAAAAAGCTTGTATCACAACCCGGTTGAATTAATAGAAGGCTGACCACTTTATTTCCATCAATATTCCAACTTACATTATATGGACCTGCACCACTACCTGTAACAGATGATGGACTATCGAAATCCCATGAATAAACTACATTGGGACCAGCACTTCCAGTAAAAGTGATGATTGTAGTCGAATCATTACATACATCCGGAGTAAAGCTAAATGTGGCTACAGGACTAGGCTGAATGTCTACATTAAAACATGTGGACGGTCCCTCTCCGCATGCACCAATGGCATAAACGCAAACTTGCCCTCCCGCAGAATTTGAAAAATCCATCTCAGCACAATGCGATCCATCCTGGAATAAGGGAACATCAAATGGAGCAGTCCAGACATAATCCAACATCTCTCCAAAGGGATCTTCAATCGCGCAGAACATAATCCCTTGTTGGGCACATACAAGTGTATCTACAAAACCCATATTAGGAGCAGCGGGCCAATACTGATTAGCATCAAAACAAAATGCAGCACCACCGATGAGATACGTACAATCACCAAGAGGTGTTTCTATAGTAGCATAACAGGAATAACATCCTCCATCCAGCACCATCAGAATTTTATCGTCATAGATGATTTGACCTCCTCCATCTTCCCATTGCCATGTGATATTAGCATTAGCAGGTCTTAGTTCTTGTATGACGGGAGTAAGAACAAACTCTCCGTTCAAACAGCTGAGATCAATAAAGGCATCTATCCCAGCCAGGATTAGGTTGAGTTCAGCCATTGAATCACATCCGTTAAGACCCGCATTAGCATAGAAGAGAGGAAACGTTCCCGCATTATCGTATAGGTCCCCTTCATAGACGAAGGGATCGAAATTCGAATTCTGACAATAAAGCGTATCCAATTCTCCTAATGGAACATCCGGATATTGATCAACCATCCATATCGAATCGTAAGGACACCCGTCAGGATTGTCAAACAATTTCATATATGTACCGGGTCCTGATATAGTGATACCATGCCATGAAATAGGAAAATCTTCAGGACAAAGTGTTAAAGGATCTTTATCTACATCATCAACTGCAACTATTTCTACCGGAAAACAAAATGGAATATCTGATGTATCACAACCACTGAATGCCTGAACACAAATGTCCCAAATTCCCACAGGGGCATTATCAGGAATATCAATGGTATTGGTGGTGAGTGTAGATGTAACAGTTGTCCCATTCCATCCAAGAACCCACAAATAACCATGTGCATTATCAATGGCAGGTCCGCAGGTCATCATAAAATTATTGAATCCCTGGCAGACTACACCAGGAACAGCCATTCCTTCAGTCACTTCTTCAGGATCAATTTGAGGTTCAAATATACCGGTGACGTAATCGATGGTATACTGACATGTAGAACCGTTTGATCCGTCGATTAACAACCAATAAGTTTGGCCGATGGTTAACCCTGAAGCAATGAGTATCATCGTGCCTCCCGGACTTGTTCCCGGATTACACGCTAAAATATCAGGGCATGGAGGATTATTACCCGGGCAAGGCATCCAATTACAACTTGTGACTATTGCAGCTTGCAAACCTGAACCGGAACTGCAACTATTAACATGAATGTCGATCTCAACATTAGTAGCCGTTGCAATAAATTGGAAATATTGAGGATTATTGATGATGGTATTCGTTCCACAAAAACCATTACAACATACAAAAGGTATGTTGAGGGTTGAGTAACATGCATCCGCAAGGCACGTCAAGGGAGCATCGACGCAATTCACAGTAGGCAATGCGTCTGGAGGGTTACATTGTGCTTGCAGTCTGATAAGTGAAAAAAGGAAGCCTAAAAGAAGAAATACCCTTCTTCCAGACAGGGATTTGGGTGAAAACATGCTCACTTGATTTTGGTCCATTAACTCTTGTAAGGCGAAGTTAATTAAATTATAGGTAAAGGAATTCTTTAACTTATGTATCCCAAAATCCCTTTTCAGATTCCTGATTTCCAGGCAGGAATTTGAATAAAATAAAGGCTATGGAAGGCATAAAATATTTATATTATAAATAATTTATATATATAATCCTGTAATATGCGGGCATCTGATGAAATGAATTTTTTATGGTAAAAAATGACTGGAACCTGTCTCTTTTTATAGAATTTTAAACGAAAAATATTCATCGGCCCAATGTGACTTATTATTGAAGTGCTCTACCTTAAAAGTGTAATACTTCCATTATAAATCTCAGTTTTTCCATTCAGGAGTTCCACTTCAAGAATATAGGGGAAAACAGCCGGGTTGAGCTTTACGCCATCCGGTGTATACCCATTCCAAACTACTGATGGGTCAGCAGGATCAAAATTCGTCTTGCCAAAAACAGCATTACCCCAGCGGTCAAAGATGATCCATTTCAGAACTTTGACAATCCCGGGTGATGTGTACAATCTAACTTCATCATTGATATTATCCCCGTTAGGTGAAAAGACATTTGCAATAAAATATTTCCCTTTCTCAATGACATAGATGATGACTTCATCTTCAAGGACACATCCTGTAGACGAAATAACCTGGAACCGATAGCTTGAAGTCGTGTGAGGACTGACATTAAAGTTTGTACAATCCATGCAAAAAATGTATCCCAGGGAATCCCACTGTTGATTGATAATTTGATCAAGCGGAAGATCGGTTGTTCCATTAAGAGTTACTGATTCTCCAAAGTAAATTTCCTGATCCGGTCCTGCATTAACAGTGAATGGATTAGTAGCTGCAACTGTAACTAATGTATCATATATGCAGCCTGCTGAATCAATAATCGTCAATTGATAATCTCCGGGCTTTAATCCATCAAATTGATTTGATGACTGAAGAATACCACCATCAAGTTGGTACAAAATCGGGTCGACGCCTCCTTGTAAACCGGTGATTTCGATGGCCGCATTTGAATCTCCACTGCAAGCGGCAGGTTTAACATTTAAAATTGCCTGCTTAATCGCCTCAGGATTTTCAGATATAAAAATACTGTCCAAATCCGAACAACCATTATCATGTCTCACAACTTGTAAAATGTATAATCCGGTATCCCTTGCATTGACAACCTGGCTAGTAATGTCACTCAATAAGTTTCCTACATCAGTAGACCACGAGAAATCAAGCCCCGGTGGTGTCGAGCCGGATCCATCCAGCATAAAATCCCTGTTCTGGCACCGGACTTCACCATGTATTTTCACAACAGATATTGGAGGAACAGTATCAATAGGAACCAATATCGTATCTATTGTCGCGCAGGTATTAGAACTCGTAGCCGTCAATATATACGGACCGACATCTGCTACAATGATTTGATTAGAATTTCCCAATGGATTTCCATTGATATCTGTCCATTGATAGGTAATTGGATTTGCAGCAGAAGAAGCAGTAACCGGAACTGAAGTATCAATACAGGTTATAGTATCCGTCACAAGAGTTACAGCCGGGTAGTCAAGTGAATCAATCATCACTGTATCCGATACTGTACAGTTATTCCCCCCGCGAATTTCAATAGTGTAAAAACCCGGTGAATTGACAAGCGCAATGGAGTCATTTGAAATTATATTCCCTGATTCATTTTTCCAAATATAAGTAGCTAATGTATCAGGCGAATTCGCTTCCAGGGCAGTCGGCTGGTTACATTTTAAAGAATCCAAAGTAAGAGAATACACAGGAGTTGTATAATTGCTATCAACTAAAATATCATGTTCGGAGCTGCATCCATTTAACCCGGTAGCAATGAGGTGATAAATTCCGGGTTTGTCCACCATGATCTGATCTGTTCCCGGAGACACAATACCAGGTCCACTCCATTGATATCCAATTATAGAATCCGGGGAGAACGTATAGATGTGAGCAGTGTCATTACAATTCAAAGATTCCGGATCAATAAATAAAGAGGGACTGATGGTATCAAAAGGGATTTGAATATGCCAGATCCCTGTACATCCATTAGTTCCGATTCCATATAATAAATGTTCACCTGGTTGAGATGACATCAATACTGGTCCGGGAACAACGGATTGGTCCGGTAGTATCCAAAAAACATTAGCATAGGAAAATCCCTGGAAAGGCACAAAGGTTAATGTAGAAACCGGGTGACTGCAGGTAATCGTTTCACTGGTATACCCGAAAGATGGATATGTGAAATCAGATGTAACCTGAACGTTTGTGATAATCTGACAACCAGTATTCGTATCAGTCATCATGACAGTGTATGTACCGGGTAAGTTAATTCTGATAGAGGACTGTGAGGAATCGGGTCCTGAAAAACCAATCCATTTAAAAAGATCAGCGTCAGCTGAAGTCACCCCGATAGTGATCGTGTCTTTTGCACAAGTCAGCGTGTCTGTGAATGTTTGATAATTAAAAATGTCGGCCCCTAAGGCAATATTTAGGTTGGATTGTGTACTACATCCATTAGGAGCATTTACAACCGCAGAATAATTTCCGGGTTCATTGACTTGAATATTTTGTAAAGGGCTTGAAAAACCTGAAGGTCCGCTCCATGAATAATTAACGCCCGGTGTGGTTGAGGATACGGACAAAGGAATAACTTCATTACAATGTAGCGTATCATCCGCCGAAATCATAATGTCAGGAATAGAAAAATCCCCGTCAAAAAAATAAGTCGCGGTTCGATGACATCCGTTACTGAAGGTTAATGAAAGCAAATAAAGTCCCGGGGTACTGATATTCGGTCTCCAAAAATTTGAAAAATAATTATTGGGACCTGTCCAATCCCATCCCACTACATTTTCATAAGAAGATCCAACAACCATAAATCCGTTTTGACAATCTTTTCCCAACGAAACAATTTGAAATGCTACGGTCGCAGTATCAATCGTCACAGTGACAGGTTTGGTTGTCGAACAACCTGATTGATTGGTAACCTTCAATAAATAATTTCCGGGGATTGTAACATTAATGACAGCCTGGTTAGAAGTAAATCCCATGGGGCCCGTCCACAATAAGTTTGCATTTGTTGGAACATAAATCGGGTTAAGTGTAAGAACAGGATGATTGCAATCGATTTGTCCTCCTTCCACAAAGACCTGTGGAAACCCCTGATCAGCTAAAATAGTTATGACTTTAACTTTGCTACAAATCGGATCCGAAACTGATAAGTAAAATTGCCCCGGTTGATCGACAATAACAGAAGATGCATTTGAAGCGCCGACAATATTTCCGGTCTGAGTGGTCCACTCATATATGACAGGACCTGCATTTCCTATTACGAATGAATTGATGGTGACCTGCCCTATACTGCAGCTTAGTGAATCAGCCATGCCAAAACTGAAATCTAAATCAGAAGTAAATATTTGGATCTGGAATACACTGTCACATAATCCGGGTCCGTCATGTGTCTGGTAATATGTGCCCATAAGCGTATAATCCTGTCCACCGAAAGAATAAGATTCTCCATTGCATAGATTGACACTGATATTAAGCGTATCAGGGATAGTCAGTACTTGTAGTGAGACACAAGTCGTGGATAAATTAGCGCAAATTGTATTTGTCGAAATGGCAAGATTTAGTTGATTGAAATCGCCTGCTGCAAGTAAAGCATTTACTTGCATGGAGTCAACCGTGAGATAACTCAGGCCACAAATGTTATAATTTCCGGGAGGAGGAGTTTCAGTAAAAGAAGTTCCACTACTTATGATTGAATTGCCCACGGTCATCAGATATTGATAACTATAAGATGATGGCAATGGAGGGTTGACTCCGAAATCAACCGCGATGTCTGAAGAAGAAATATTCTGACCCACACATAATGTGATATCAGAAGGACTCAATGTTCCGCCATTAGGATTGCATTGTGCACATTGAAGTCCGGTTGGATTGCAAAAGAGAAGCAGTGCATTCGATAATGTTCCAATTTGCAATACATCATGATCTGTAATGACAAGTTGCCATACGCCATTAGCTGATCCGGCATTAAAGTCTTCAAGACAACCTGACTCCGGATGATACGTTCCGGAATAAGGAGTGAATTGCTGCCAAAATTGAAGGTTTGACCATGTAGGAGTAAATCCGGCATCAGGCATTGCAGGAGTTGCGCATGGTACAAAACGAACATTAAATCTTGACAAATTGGTAGGCGGAAAAGCTGTGGTGACAGGACCTACCAATTTAACACTGGTTCCTGATGGTGAGATAAGCGTCATCGTCAGATCACCAAGGTATTCATGCATAAAGTCCAGGTTGATACCGCAAATCCCTTGTGTAGGACTGGCGAGGTCACTATCCACCAGGCCGGTTACAATGAATTGAATCGTGATAGTACCATCATCAGGTATGGATTCTGCTAAACTTGTTGTGCATTGAGATCTGAGAATAGTGTTGGAAAGGCAGAGGAATATGCAAAGGATCAGCCCCTGGTGTAAAGCCTTATAATACCTGGTGAAGACTCTTTTTTGAATACTCATTACCTGCATGTTCTCCTTTGACAAAAGATAAAGATACCATCTAATAAACCTTGAGTGAGGGAAGCATCATCGGTGCCCATTTTATATTTGTTTAACAAAGAGCCCTCCAATTTGTTAGGAGGGCTCAAAAACAAGAGAAATGGGCAAGTAAAATCGTTTATGAATCCGGGGATTCAATCATTCTTTTTAATCTTTTATTACCTTATAATGGTGATATCACCGGCACGTTTTTCAAGAAGGTCATCACCGTACAAAATTTCAATGCGATAGACATAGACTCCGGGATTAAGAGTTTCACCTTTGAACTTACCATCCCATCCTTGCGTAGGATCGTAAGGATCGAAATGTGTTTTCCTAAAGACTAAATCTCCCCAACGAGTAAATATTTCCATGACACCGATTTCTTTAATATCAGCTTTGGAGAATATTGAAAAATAATCGTTGATGCCATCTCCATTTGGACTGAATACATTCGGAATATAGACATCCCTGATGATAATCACTGTGTATGCCGTTGTCTTCACAATCTTACATCCGCGAATATCATAAGCTTCAAGGGTAATCTTACCAGAACGTTTCGCGACAAATGCAGGCAGCGGGCAATTTATGCACAGCACACTATCCCCTAATTTCCAAACAAGAGAATCAGGTATATTCGAACTACCACTAAATGTATATCCAAACCTGACCGTGTCTCCCACGCCAAATATCAGCGAATCATGTACAAAGTTTAGTATACTAAGAGCAACACTGACAGCAGGCTTGATTGTAAATGTCTTAGTGAATCTGCATCCTATACCATCTTTGACTTCAATCTGATGATCTCCCGGAGCCAGGTTAGTAAACACACCACCCGGAATAAAGGGTGCGCCATCAAGAGAGAAATTATATGGATTTGTTCCGCCTATGATATTAGTCACAGAGGCACTTCCCGGGGGATCTCCTATACAATCCGGAGATTTAACATCAAGAACAATATCTGTTGGAAACGAACCTATCTGCTTAATGATGACTTGAGAAGTAGCTGTGCATCCCGTCAAAGTATTCAATACGGTTAAATCATATGTTCCTCCTGAAGTTGCTATTGGGTGCAGTGAATCCGGGTTTGTCAGAGTTCCTCCATTCGAGGCTACCCAACTATAACTAAATTCAGATCCTGTACTGGTTCCACTACCGCCAAGTGTGGCAGTAGATTGATTGCAATCTAGTATAGCTGTTGCTCCGGCATCTGCAGTAGGATTGTTTTCAATCTCAACTTCCACAGTAGCCTGATCATTAGGACAAGGTCCTGAACCTAATACGGTGTATGCAAAAGTATAAGTACCCGGAGCTTGTGCGACGACATTAAATTTACCTGTCGCAGCATTGAATGCACCACCTGTACTTGGTGTCTGAGATGTCTCTGTCCAGGTTCCACCAACGTCTTCACCGTTGATTAAGTTAGCCAGGGTTACAGATTGGTTTTCTCCGGCACAGAATTGAATTGGTGCAGCTGCAATTCCTGCTACAGGCGTTCGATCCACATTAATTGTGACAGTGGCTGAATTAGGACAATATGCAGCTAATCCGGATGCAGTATATGTCAAGGTATAAGTTCCCGCATCTGCATTTGTTGCATCAAAAACATTTCCACCAGAAATAGTTGCCGGTTTCACACCTGCTGGTTTTCCGGTAATTGTCCATGTTCCACCAGGTACTCCTGTGACCAACGTGGTGAGATTGATTGTACCCAAATCATTACACAGATCAGGAGCCAGGCCAACGGTTACAGCCGGACATGCACATGCATTCACTGTCACCACCATGTTGTATGTTTTATCAGTACATGGCGCAACTGCTGTATTGGTCGTATAACTGAATGTATAATTTCCAGTGCTTAAACCACTGAAGTTGACATTAGCCAGGTTGGAAATATTCACAGCAGAAGGTCCGGACACCTGGGCCCAGGTACCACTATGATCTCCACCTGTAACTAATGAGTTAAAGTTTACAATTGTAGTAGGTCCTCCAGCTTCCTGTACATCGCAAGCAGATGCTGCAGGAGTAACTACTGCGAAAGGAGAAGTGTATGCAGCGACCTGAAATTGATCTTCACCGGTACAACCTGAAAGACTACTTACCGTCACAGAATAAATTCCAGGTGAACTAACAGATACAATTTGTGTATTGCCCAAACCACCACTCCACTGATAAATATCATAACCAGGACCTGCATTTAATGTAGCTGTTGCTGCATCGCAAATCGCGGAGTCTCCGGAGATCGTCGGATAAAGTGTACTGCTTGCAGCAGTGGTGACAGTATCATATGCTGTGCAACCTCCGGCTTCAACGACAATCACAGATACCTGGCCTTCAAAGGATGTAACGATCTGATCGGTTGTCTCTCCCGTGGACCATAACACAGATGCATATCCAGAAGGTACATTCAGGGTCGTCTGGTCACCTAAACAGAAAGTAAGTGAACCTAAAATACTTACGGTGTGCTGCACTGGAGGATTCACAGTGGTCGTTGCAACATTCGTACATCCATTCGCATCTGTTATCGTCACCGTATAAACTCCGGGTGTATTTATCGTAATGGTTGGAGTAGTTTCAGCGGTATTCCAAACATAATTGACGAATCCGTTTGTGGCTGTCATCTGGGTACTTCCACCAACACAGAAATCAGGATTGCCGTTAATTGAAACGAAAGGAACCGGGTAGTTACCGACGGTAAATGATGCAGTAGCCACACAAGTAGAAATATCAGTTACCGTCACTGTATAGGTTCCTGCAGCAGTTACATTAACAGTTTGCGTTGTTGCACCTCCGGCATTGGCAGACCATAAATAATTTAAATACGGGCCTCCTGCATTCAATGTGGATGAAGAAGAAGTCTGGCAAATTGAATCCACACCTGTGATCTGAGGAATAAAAGGTGTTTGTATTACTGTAGTACTTGCTACAGATGTACATCCTGAGCTATTCGTCACCGTTACCGTATAAGTTCCCTGGTTAACATGAGTTGTATCAGTTACATCTCCATTACTCCATAGATAGGAAGTTAAACCAGGATTTGCGCCTAACACTGCCTGAACACCTGCGCATATGGCAGTAGGTCCGCTGATGGCAGCAACAAAATCCCCGGACGCAACTACTGTTGTATCCGCGCCGGAACATCCGACGTTGTCAGTCACAGTTACAGAATATGTTCCGGGTGCATTTACGTTTATTGAACTTGTTGTAGCACCTGTTGACCAATGATAGGATAGAAATCCAGGCAAAGTAGATAAGGTGATTGTACTACCTGTACAAATGACATTCGGTCCTGCTAAACCTGGTGCAAGCGTTACTGTGTTTGTAATCGTAAATTCCTGTTCTGCAGAACATCCATTAGCATCATAAACAGTGACCTGGTAATCTCCAGGTGTGCTGACGTCAATTTGGTTTACACAGCCGGGACATTGTGCCCAATCGAAATTTTCCCATGGACCATTATAATCATCCGCATCAATCGTGATCGTTGAACCAGGACATATCGCGAATGTATCAGGAAGCGGGAAGACTGGCTGGGTATAAAGTGATACATCAATAGATGTTTCTCCAGTACATCCAAATTCATTTGTGACTGTGACCGAGTATGTATTTTCAGTAGAGACTTCGATTGAATTCAAACCATTTGCCTGTGGGCCAACCGACCATTTATAATCTACAAATGGATCTGTGACGGTAATTGTAACAGCATAGTCAAAATTACATACCTGGATGTTAGGTCCCAGATCAGGAACTGGAGAAGGTTGCAAAAGGATTTCAATATCTGCAGTGCTGCTACATCCATTATTATCTTCAATAGTGATCGTATATATACCTGGTACTGTTGCGGTAATCGTTTTTCCTGACTCAGGTCCTTCGGGTGTCTCCCATTCATAGACATAAGGTGTTTCACCCATTGATCCCTGGCCTGTAAGTTGAGTAGAAGAACCATCGCAAATAGCCGTGATACCATTTACAGCATCAATCACTACAGCTGGTGTTTCATCCAAGGTTATTGTTACAGAATCTTTGCCTACACAACCTTCAGCATCAGTCACTATAACAAGATGTTGACCGGATACGTCCGATGTGATGTGATCACCCATAGCTGATCCTCCACCGGGAAGTGTCCAATCATAAGTGAATGGAGGGAAGTTTCCTGTAGCATTCACATCAAGGCTTATCGGGCCATTCTGTATACATTGCTCCAGGACAGGAGCTACTATATCAACAGGAAATGTTGAATAAACGTCAATGGTCACAGAAGCAGTGGCAAAGCATCCAACATCATCATTCACAGTCAGTGTATAAGTTGTTCCGTTAACCGGATTGGCAACCATTATGGATTGGGTACTTTCTCCTGATGACCAGGCATATTCATAATTACCTGAACCGCCCATGATATCCGGTGTGATGGTATATGGATTAGTAGGTGTGGCACAAAGAGTAAGTGGTTGTATTGTAGCAACGATTTGTGGAAAGACATCAATCGCAAGATTTAATTGATATACAGGACATGCACCTCCGGCAAAACCAAGAAATGTATACATGGCCGTATTAGAAGTAGAGCCACTGTTATTCAGTGTAGCAATGATCAAAGAACCTGGTCCACCCGAACCATCCGTTCCTCCAGTAATGCTACCACCACCATTAAATGTCCAGGTCCAAAAATCGACCCCGGCAACATCAATGGAATATGCAAAATTTTGTCCGCTACAAATTGGATCCAGATCTACATCCTCTGTCGCAATGACGCTACAACACATAGGTAATGTCAGGGATAAAGGCTGATCGAGAGCGCATACGCTTGGCCCCCCGGTCCATGCTCCAGTTTCTCCATCGGCTGTTGTAAAAAATCCAAGTTTAAGATCCATTGTCGAATTATCTGTAAGACAATCCGGATAGGATCTCACATTAAGATCAAAGCAAAAATGCCATGGACCCATACCGCCACCACATGTATTTCCATCACCCCAGTCTACAGTAGGAGGTGGGCCTGGAGTCGGACAAGTACCATTAATACCATAAGCAAACCATCCCGGAGGTAAAGGATCCCCGGCGTTGGCCCAACATGGACCACAACATCCTCCGGTAATACCTCCAAGGTTCGGACAATCTACATCATAGAGTATGTTACACATTTCAACGGTACCATTTCCGTCAAGGTCTCCCACCTGGAAGAATACATTATTGAAATGGTATCCAATCCCGGTAAACCAATCCCATGTGGCAGCACCATATAATCCATTTCCGGAAACACCGAAGTTATTACCATTAAGGGTTGCATTTAAGGGTTGACCATTAGCATCAAAAGAAGAAGGATCCCATCCATTTCCGAAAATCGGGATCATGCCCTGAAACCACTGGCATCCATTTCCTGCGGCAGTGTATGAATTAACATTCATACAAATTGAAACAGTTTCTCCCGGGAAAAATGGACCAGTCAAAGGCCCTCCTGCAGATCTCGCCGTAATCACAATTTCCGAACTGGTCACGCAGGCAGAAGCCTGGCTAATCGTATTGACACAGATTGTAAAATTGCCACCCACTGAGTTAAGTGAACTTACAGCTATATAGTAGATTTCATTTGCACCCACATTTGAACCCAGAGCTTCAGCTTCACCATTAGATCCTGTGATACAGGATAAATTACTCTGAGTGAGTCCAACGTTTTGTAAATTCGAACAGTCGGTGATTTGGTGAAACAAAGTGATAGTCGGGGCTGAGAAGTCAGTGCTTTGAACATCGATATTCATCAAAGTTGCAGCTCCGTCAGTCATGACTTCAAACCATACTGTGGAAAAATCCCCAATACCGCATGCGTTGTTTACTGTCTCAGGATCAGCAAATAAATTACATCCATCCACGCACACGAAAGGCTGATCTGACATCACATTATTTATGATCGTTGCCTGGGCACAGTCATCATTAGTAAAGCATGGTGGAATTTCACTGACACAAATATTAAAATCAGTTTGATTCGGTTCAGACGTACCTACCATGACATAATACGTAGCTGTTGGATCCACAGGGCCAAATTCTACAGGAGTTGCCGGAGGGGCACCACAGTAAAAGAATACCAGGTTAGTCATGGTATTGCAATTCGTCACTTGATAAAAAGCAAGAGACACCGTTGTATTAGGTCCTCCGTTTGCAAGGTTAAGGTCAACATCAAAACCTACATTATTAGGATCAGCCAATGATATATTATACCAAACAGTGTTTTCAATTGCGTTTGAGCATTGTGCTGGCAATGGAAATCCCTCAGGATTGGCATTAATTGTAGTGCCGAATACACAAGTTCCATCTGTGGGTAATACTTCTGCATTACACGGAAGATCATTCGGTGGTGGAACAGGATCATACACATTCATGCAAAAGTTACCTATTGCATTATTTTGAAAACCTACAGAAATATAATAGGTCTGGCCAATGACCAACTGATCATTAAAATCCAGTACAGTTCCATTCGCGCAATCCAGTGCAGTTGCTCCTGCAAACTGGCAAGGTGTTGTAAATTGAACCAGTGCGATTTCAGGATTGGAATTATTAAAAACAGGATCAACCAATACTGAAACATCAGGACCCTGTGCAACAAAAGAATACCAGATGTTGTAACTATCTCCCGGATTCCAGCATGCGAATGTTCCTATATCCGTCGATGGATAATCATTATTAAGGGGATTGCCGCTGATAGTTGTAAAACATGTAGTTGGATCATTCAATACATTATTTGGAATAGTGATGGCACCGCTACAAGGATCATTAACAGCAGGAACAGGATTATCTACACAAAGATCGAAATCTCCTGTACCGGCAGAGAAACTGGAGTTTTGAAAACCTACGACAACATAATAAGTCTGTCCAATCGTTAATTGATTATCCAATACAATATGGGTCGTTCCCGTAGCGCATCCTAAAGTCACAGCTCCTGCTGCTACACAAGGGGTGACAAAATCAATCACGGCTAATTGTGCTGTTCCCGGTCCGCCTGCCGGAATATGAACATCAAGACTCACACCCTGGGCGACAAAGGAGTACCAAACATTATAGGTGGAACCTGAAAAGCAGCCCGGAGTAAGTATGTCTGTGGATGGAAAAGTATTATTGTAGGTAATACAGGTGCCGTCTAAGGAACCGATCGGCGTAGCCATGCTACAAGCATCATTTGGAGCAGGCGTAGGATTATTTATACAAATATCAAATAATCCGTTGCCGTTGTTGCTGAAAGCAACCATGACGTAATACGTATGACCTACGATCAATTGATTGTCGACTACAACAGCACCGCCGGCTGCACACGCAACTTCTGAAGCATTTGCAGCAACGCATGGAGTGTTTCCAAAATCAACGATTGTAATTTCAGGAGTACCAACACCACTGGTAACATTGATTTGAGCGCTGACTCCGTTAGCTACAAAACTGAACCACACGTTATTATTGGAACCTGCAGTACATGCTCCCGGTCCTATGTCCGGAGTGGCGCCAGTGTTATCAAAACCGGTAACGCATGTACCATCAAGTGAGGTAATTGCAACTGCGCCTCCGCAATTGTCATTAGCGGGTTGAGCTACACAATATAGGTACGAGACTATACTGATGCATAGCAGAAAAATTCTTTGTCGCATTGATTAATGTGTATAAATTACTTGCCCAATAGATAAGTTATGCCCAAAATGGTTTCTCAAAGTTTAGACAAATATACAAATTTTATATTGATAAAATATAAGAAGACAATGATTTCTACCTGATTCTCAGCCGGAAATAAAATTTATTTTCTATGGTTAATTAATTGTAAATCAATTTTTTACATAAATTTTCAGCTCTAAATCCCCTTTTTGCTCCGAATTTAACGAAAGCGGTTTTTAACTTCTTAATAACTTTTCAAATAATAATTCTTAATAATATACGTTCCCGGTTTTTCAGTGAAAATGACACGTGAATTTTTACCCTCCCTTTGGTCGGAAACTAACCTGACGACATAACTTTCAACATTCTGGAAGCCCCCTGCATATCCGCTTTTAGTTCGACATTTAACCACCCCTTCTTTTTAAAATAAGTTTCAATCTGCGCTGACCTGAATTCGTTTATTTCCAAATAACAATATCCTCCCGGTTTCAAAGATTTCATGGCGTTAGAGGCGATCCTTTTGTAGAAAATATCCGGGTCATCCCCTTCTGCATAAAGCGCTAACGATGGTTCAAACTTTAGTTTTTTGATGATCTCCTCCCTGGCATTCAATTTGGAAATATAGGGTGGGTTACTGACGATGATATCAAACAACCCAAAATCGGTAAGCTCCTCTCTTAAAAAATCAAGTTGAACAAATTTAATTTCTACGCCGATCGAGAAAGCATTCTTTCGCGCGACTTCGAGCGAGGCAGTAGATACATCGAGCGCATAAACCTCAACGTTATTTTTTATATTTTTTTTAAGCGCAATCGCTATACAACCACTTCCTGTGCCAACGTCCAAAATGCGCAATGATCGCTGAGGATTCACTTTGATATCTTGTAGTATCCATTCAACCAGCTCTTCTGTCTCAGGCCGGGGAATGAGAACATCCGGAGTGACCATTAACTTCATTCCATAAAACCAGGCATGCCCTGCAATGTATTGTACCGGTTCACCATCAGCTAACCTATGTATGGAATGCAAAAGTTTTGCTTCTTCAGATGCAGAAAGATTTAATTCAGCCTGGGAGGACCTTCCCATCACTTCCTCCCAGATCCAGCCGGCGAGATTTTCGATTTCTCTTGCCTCAGCTATCCCGAGCTCTTTTATTTTCGAAGCTACTTTCTTTAAATTCCAATTATCCATCGCGTAATGATAAATGCAAAGGTCAAACCTATGGCAAAAAATATTGGCGGAAGAAATACAACTTATGCATTGCCATTAAGTCTTTATCTTGATGAGGCATGGGAAGAAAGGAAATAAATTTTTCGTATTCCGTTTATGGAGACAGGAAAATGCTTCCGTCAGAAGATCAATTACTGATGGACCAGGCATTGACTGCAAGTTCTAAGGCTTATGCTCCTTATTCTAATTTCAAAGTTGGGGCTGCCATTTTAACAACCGATGGCCGCATTGTTATCGGTTCGAACCAGGAGAATGGCGCTTTTCCAATTGGCCAATGTGCTGAACGTGTTGCTTTGTACGCATTGGTTCATCAACATGGAAGAGTTCCTATCGACACCATCTCCATCGTTGTTGACAACGAACAACAAAAGATACCGGCAAGTCCTTGCGGATCATGTCGTCAAATTTTAGTTGAATACAGATCCTTTCAACAAAAGCCTATCCGGTTATTACTGGCCCTGGCCAATGGCGGTGAAGTCTATGAAATCAATGATGTAAAAGATTTACTTCCTTTTGCTTTTGATGGTTCATTTCTTGGACAATAAATCATTTTATTTTTCCTGGCCCGCAATAAGTGTGGAAACTATTTTTAAATCTTCTTCCGTATCAATTCCTTTTGATTCCATTTCCGTTTCAAGACATTGAATCTGAAAACCATTTGCCAGCCAATTTAGTTGTTCCAGTTTTTCCATGGATTCATAAGGATGAGCCGGTAATTTCTCTATGGCCAATAAAGCCTGCGAAGTATAAGCATACATTCCGATATGCTTGAAATAAGGCCCTTGATCCAACCAGTTTGTCATGGGAAAATCCCTGACAAACGGAATAGCCTGCCTGCTGAAATACATGGCATTTCCATTTCGGTTCATCACCACTTTTACAATATTGGGGCTTTCCAACTCTGCAATGTCCTCTATACGATGGATAAGGGTTGCAATCTTTAATCCCGATTGCTCGATGATATAGTTTGACAATAAATCGATCATGGCAGGCTCTATCAGGGGTTCATCACCCTGGACATTGACCACATGAGTTACCATTGGAAATTGTGAGAGTACTTCTGCGCATCGAAACGTGCCCGAAGGCTGATCATAGCGGGTCATCACCACGTCATAACCAAGTTTTTTGACATGATTGTGAATTCGGATATCATCTGTAGCTACACAAAAATGATCAATGGCTTTAGCCCCCTGGACCCGCTCACAGACCCTTTGAATAAGACTTTTGCCGTGGATCTGCAGAAGTGGTTTACCTGGTAATCGTTGGGATCCATACCTGGCCGGAATAATGGCCATTGTACAATAAGCATTCATGCTTTCTGAATTGATGATCTGCAAAAGTCTATTTTTTTAATTAAATATTATAAATTTATTTAATATGTAATACATTTGTAATAAATAGTCCCCATGAGATACCTGATATTTTATTGCCTCATCTGTCTATCTCCGCCACTCGCCGGGCAAACAGGGAATGTCGAATTACCCGGTAAGAAATACGTTCATTATATCGACCAGACAGGGCTTGTCCTGATTGAATCACTTGAGCCCGGAATGACTTTATATAGCCTTTCCCGGAAGTACAACGTCTCTGTGGATTCCATTCTTGCTGCAAATCCGGATTTGGCACCGACAGCCATTCCTTTAGGATACCCGGTAAATATCCCGATTTATCCCAATTCAATATCATATTCTTCGCCGGAATCTGCTGAATCAGGGATCGGATTGTATTATCATGTTCAACCGAAAGAAACGCTTTACCATATCTCCAAGGTAGTCCTTGGGGTTCCGCCAGAAACAATATCAAATCTGAATCCGTCTGTTCAGCAAGGCTTATCCATAGGGCAGACATTATACATTGGATGGTATGTTCCTTCGGCGATTAAACCGCCTTTTGCATCGTCTCCTAACAATATAGGCAGGGACACTACCCTATTCAAGCCAAAAGATTATATGCTTGAAGCACACCTGGAGGGGAATAAAATTCATGAACAGAAAGGCCTGGCCGTCTGGAAACCTGGAAACGTAAATGCTCACTTCTACGTTCTCCATCCTTCTGCACGAGTTGGATCCTATATGGAGATCACGAATCCTATGCTGAACAGGACGATTACGGCTAAGGTGGCAGGTCATATCCCTCCCGGGCTCTATCAATCGAACGTCGGGATCGTGGTTTCACCCTCAACAGCCAGGGCACTTGGTGTGCTTGACCAGCAGTTCTATGCTCACTGGCGTTACGTCGAGTAAGGCCTAATTTTCGCATCTTTGCCAGCCATGAAAATTGCCGACAATGTCCTCCAGACGATAGGAAATACGCCCATGATCAGGCTCAACAAGGTCGTGAATGGGGTAAAAGCACTCGTCCTGGCTAAAGTTGAGACCTTCAATCCGGGTCATTCGATCAAGGATAGGATGGCTGTCCAGATGATTGATGATGCTGAAGCTGCAGGCAGGATTTTACCCGGAGGAACCATCATCGAATGCACATCCGGAAATACAGGAATGGGCATAGCCTTAGTTGCTGCTGTAAGAGGCTATAAATGCATTTTTACCACCAGCGACAAACAGAGCAAGGAAAAGATCGACATGTTAAAAGCCCTTGGCGCGGAGGTGATCGTGTGCCCGACAAATGTGGAACCAACAGATCCGCGTTCTTATTATTCTGTCGCAGAAAGATTGAGCAAGCAAATCCCGAATTCATACTGGTGCAATCAATATGATAATCTCTCCAACACCAAAGCGCATTACATGACTACCGGTCCGGAGATTTGGGAACAAACAGATGGAAAGATCACACACCTGGTAGTCGGTGTGGGTACTGGGGGTACGGTATCTGGTGTGTCTAAATATCTGAAGGAAAGAAACCCGGATATTAAAGTGTGGGGTATCGATACTTATGGTAGCGTTTTTAAAAAATATAAAGAGACAGGAATATTCGATGAGAAGGAAATCTATCCTTATATCACCGAAGGCATAGGTGAAGATATCCTCCCAAAGAATGTTGATTTCTCATTGATCGATCATTTTGAAAAAGTGACTGATGCAGATGGTGCTCTCGCAGCACGGCGTCTGGCACGTGAGGAAGGTTTATTGATGGGTTATTCTGCAGGCAGTGCACTTGCCGGTCTGCTCCAGATGAAGGATCAGCTGAATTCAAAAGATGTGGTGGTGATTATTTTTCATGATCATGGCAGCAGGTATGTGGGGAAAATCTACAATGATGACTGGATGAGGGAAAGAGGATTTCTCGATAAAGAGCTTATGGTGAGAGATTTAATTAAGGCAAATATAAACAGGGTTCTCATCACTGTCAATGCCGATGACAAAGTACGCCATGCATTAGGGCTGATGAAAGAATACGATATCTCCCAAATACCCGTTATGAAAGGAGATGAAATCGTAGGCTCGGTGTCTGAAAATACTATCCTGACTTTTATTCTTGAAAATCCAATGAAACACGCTGAACGGCCTGTCTCTGATATCATGGATGATCCGTTTCCATTGGTCAGTGAAGATCTTCCGATCAGCAAGCTCAATAAATACATTACAAAAAAGATTCCCGCCGTCATGGCTAAAGACCAGGCAGGAAATATTCACATACTGACGAAGTATGATATTCTGCAAATGATCTGATATGAAGCATTGGTTGATCCTTTTATGGTTAGGTATTTCTTTTTGTTGTCCACTGATCTCTTCAGCTCAGGATAAATTGTTGACACAGGCCTTTGCTCATCCCACTGATTTGAATCCGTCATTTTCCGGTGACGTGGACGGCAGATACAGGATATCGCTTGCTTACAGGGATCAATGGCAAAGCATCATCGATAGTCCATTCAAAACCATGTCTATCTATGGTGATTTTAAAATACCGAAAGCAAAAGGAAAGGATGATTATTTCGGAGCAGGATTTACATTCATGACCGACCGGACAAATATTTATAATGTCAACCAGAACATGTTATCGCTCACCGGAAGTTTTCATAAAGCACTTAACGCAGATCAGGGCCAGTATTTATCAGCCGGAATGAATCTTGGAGTTACCCAGCGAAGTATTAACTATGAATATATTTTTTTCAATGATCAATTCAATGGCCTAGATCAGTATTCATTGCCAACGGCAGAAAATCTTCCATCTAATAATTTTGGATATATGGAGCTTGGGCTTGGGGTTAGTTACAAGACAAATCTTAATCGGTATTCCGGTTTTTCAGGCGGATTTTCAGTGGATCATGTTTTGGGTAATTCCATTTCGTTTTATAACCATTCACTCGATCCTGATCCGTTAATTCCGGATTTAAGTATTGACAGAAAATATACAGGGTATGTTTCGATGGCACTTGCATCAAATGAAACAGTATCTTTTTTACCCAGGCTTTTATGGCAAAAGCAGGGACTCCATCAAATGATTGCTGCCACAGGAATTGTCAAGTTTGGCTTAACCAATTATGATAACCAGGCATTTCATTTTGGAGGCGGTATACGCTTAAATCAAACCGCAACTTCCAGCTTGAATCCATCTGCATTGTATCTACTCGCTGCTTACGAAGTCAAAGGATTATTGATCGGGCTGAGTCATGACATCATGCTCAACGGATTAAATGCTGATAGTCCGGGTAGAGGTGCTTTTGAACTCTCAATAAGTTTTACAGGGTTCTATGAAAATTCGGAAACGATGTGCCCGACATTTTAGGAATTTGAATATTGATATTCTAAATCAAATTCTCACGTTCTCTACAATCTCCAATCCAAATCCAATCAAACCGATGCGTTGAATAGGATGATTGGTCATCAATCTCATCCTTGTAATTCCCAGGTCTCTCAATATCTGAGCTCCTACTCCAATATCTCTTTGTTGTTGTGCAGAAACAGGATCCGATTGTTGCGAATAGGCTTTCAACACATCGAGAACATTGTCAAGATTTTCATGATGACGCATTAATAAAAATACACCGGTGCCTTCTTTAGATATAGAAGACAACGCATGATCAATTTCTTTAGCGGTCTCGCCAAATATCAATCCCAATAGATCCCCTGTTCTTGACATGCTATGGACCCTGACTAAAACAGGATCTTCAGTTTCCAGGTGGCCCTTCACCAAGGCGAGATGTATATCATCATTAGTCAATTGCCTGAAAGGAATGACTTCCCAATTGCCATGTTTTGAATTTAATTCATAAGAAGGCAATCGTTCTATAATTCGTTCCTTCTCCATCCTGTAAGCAATCAGGTCCTGGATAGAGATGAGTTTCAGATCATGTTTTTTGGCAATTTCCATTAATTGCGGGAGCCTTGCCATCGTACCATCCTGATTTAGAATTTCCACAAGGACTCCGGCGGGATAATAACCAGCCAGGCGTGCAAGATCAATGGCAGCTTCAGTATGACCGCTCCTGCGAAGGACACCTCCTGTCTTAGCTCTTAATGGAAATATATGTCCGGGTCTTGCAAAATCTTCAGCTTTAATTTTCGGATCAACTAAAGCTCTGATTCCGGTTGCCCGATCATGTGCAGAAATTCCGGTGGTACAACCTCTGTCCGATTAAATCAATCGAAACAGTAAAAGCGGTTTCATGCAAAGCTGTATTGTCTCTCACCATCATCTGCAGCTTCAATTCATCAACTCTTTTTTCATCAAGCGGTGCACAAATCAAACCTCGTCCATGGGTGGCCATGAAATTGATGATCTCCGGCGTCACACATTCAGCAGCACAGATAAAATCACCTTCGTTTTCTCGGTCTTCATCATCCACGACAATGACAATTTTCCCCAGGCGAATATCTTCAATCGCAGAAGCAATTGAATCCAGTGGAGAGGTCGCATTTATCACTTCCATTTCAGGATTTATCATTTAATCTGGTATACATTTTTTGAATTAATATAATTCTCCAATTTGCCTGCCTGGTCATCCCAGTTAAAATGTGATACAACAAAATCACGTCCTGCATTTGCGATTTCTTCATAGCGTTCAGGGTGATCCAACAAAAACTCAATATGATCGGCAATTCCTTCTACTGTATCGGCGACCAGGATATGAACTCCCGGTGTCGCGCCAATGGCATTGTTGACCATCGAAGTCGTCACACATGGCAGCCGCATGGACATCGCTTCAAGTATTTTATTTTGTAAGCCAAGACCTGAAAACATCGGTGCTACAAAGATACGACCATCCCGATAAGCCTCGCGAATGTCTTCTACCCAGCCTTTGACGGTAACTTCTTCATGATGATTCAATTCCCTGATTTGATTTCCGGGACGCGCACCGGCAATGAGGATTTTTATCTTCCTGTTTCTTTTCTTTAGTTCAGGCAGAACTTTGCTCACGATGTACAAAGCAGTCGATTTATTCGGACCGTAACCCAGATTACCTACAAATACAAGATCATGATGAGCTACAACGGGTTCCTTGTTTATTCCAGTAATCGCTATCGACTCCATTGGGAATAACAGCGATGTGTTGTTTTGATGGCAGCTTTAACCTGATCCCTGTCTTGTGCAGAAATGATGATGTGATGATCAAAATCTTTATAGATCGTCCGTTCATATGCCGCCAATCTTTTTGCTTCTATATTGAAAAACGATTTGAAAAATTTATGTTGCCCTGCACGCTGATGCATTCCTACTGAAAACACATCCATGTAATCAAGCGTTTTATGAAAAGGCAGTGCTCGCACATAACCTGCTGCGCGGATCAACTGGCAAATGACATGATCCGGTTCGAGGTGAATAATATGATATTGAACTTGTCGTTTAATGGTCCTGTCTAAAAAATAACTTACCTGCAATGGCAAACCTTCTAACCATCCGCCCAGGATCTGAATAGGTAGCAGCCATTCCCTGATCCTGTAAACTTTAATTGATTTGCAATAGGGAGACATGGCGTCAAGTGCTTCCTGGTTCACTTCATTATGGGAAATGGCGACGAGATGAATTTCGTGGCGTTGGCTTAGTATCCTGATCTGGTGGAAGGCACGAAGTTTATCGCCTTTCTCGACCGGATAAGGAAACCGCGATGTAACGTATACTATTCGCACGCCTGTGTTAGGTAGTTATGTCGATACGCTTCACTGAAGGGGCTTCAGTTTGTTTTTTTCGTAGACCAACAATGATTGATAAATATCCATGATCTGTTTTGCCGCTTCTTTCTTTTCAAATTGTTGTGCGACCTTTTCCATTGCATTTTGACCGATCAATGCTGCTTCATCCGGATGGTCCACACAATATTGAATCGCATCAATAAATTGGTCAGCAGTATTTGATACTAGCAGGTGTTGTTTGTCGGAGGCATCAATTCCTTCTTTACCAAGAGAAGTACTAATGATTACTTTTCCCATCACCATTCCCTCGACAATTTTCACGCGCATGCCACTACCGGAAAAAAGGGGAACAATCATCACTGAATTCCTGCTGATAAATTCTGCAGCATCTGTTACTTCACCATGGATGACAACATTTGGAAAACGCTTTTCCAAAAGAGACATTGGTGTATTTCAACCCGCTATATGGAAACTGATTTTAGGCCATTTCTTGTGAATCTTTGGCCAGCAATTCGAAAGAAACCATTCAAGTCCTTCCATATTTGGCCTCCAATCCAAAGACCCGATAAAACATAATGACATTTCCTTTCCAAACTTTGGAGCAGAGTACGGATAAAGATTCGGATCAAAACCAATGGGTGCAGCGGAAGCACCATTTTTGTAACCCTTCTCTCTGAATTGCTGGAGGTCTCTTTCTGTCAGGGTTACCAGGTAATCATATACCGGAAATTGATCAATCTCATATTGGCGCAATTTGCGTGTCAGGTAAGCCAGATACCACTTCTTCAGATTCGAACCTGTGTTTTCTGTGATGCGTTCCCATATCTCGTGCTCAATGTTGTGAGCTCTCATGACAATTCTTGCATCAGAATATCTTCTTATCGTGTCAACGTAAGGAGCGAGGTAAAGTGTTTCTAACTGAACGATATCAAACTTATCTTCATTGAGCACCTGGATCAATTTTGTCCGAAACAAGCTTGATTTGAATCTCCTGATATGATATGATTCACCTGAAACAAAACTTGCAATGGCTTTCCACGGCTTGAGTGTATTGTCAAGATCGACAGAATGGATTTTGGTGAAATAGTTGTAATCTGGCGGAAGTGCGCCGGGATCCATATAATGTTTGCTGGTATTCATGCAGAGCAATGTGATATCACAACCCATTGCTTTTAGTTCCTTGCACAAGTAGCTTACCGCGATGGATTCACCATCTTTTAAAGGGTAAGGAAACTTTTTACAGAGGAACAAGACCTTCATACGATCATTCTTGATTGGCGGACCACAAAAGTAGTCTTTTTAATAGTGTCTTAAAAGGTTTCAGGGCTTCAAATCAGGTCTTTAGGCAGGCGATTGACACATATTTTGCAATTTTGAGCCCGGATGAAGGAAAATGGCAATTATGAATGGGCTATTGCAGCGAATAATGTCCATCGACGATATGGTTCATTAGAAGTTCTGAAAGGGGTAAGCCTTACTGTGGCAAAAGGTAAAATGGTCGCTATCGTAGGAAAATCGGGATCCGGCAAAAGTACGCTTCTCCATATCCTGGGAACATTGGACAGTCCGGATACAGGTAATGTCATGATTTGTGATATGCCAGTAACAGGTCTGAATCCAAAGAAACTGGCCTCCCTCAGAAGCAAATACCTCGGATTCGTTTTTCAGTTTCATCATCTTTTACCTGAATTTACTGCTCTTGAAAACATAGCCATGCCGGCTTTAATCACAGGAATGGGAAAGAAGGAAGCATTTAAAAGAGCCAATGAATTGCTCGGATATCTTCAACTGAGTGAACGCAGTACTCATAAGCCTAATCAATTATCAGGCGGGGAACAACAACGTGTGGCCATAGGCAGAGCCTTAATGAATGAACCTGATATCATCCTTGCTGACGAACCCTCAGGTAACCTGGATACGGAAACATCCTTACAGGTGCATAATCTTCTGAGGAGGATCACCACCGACATGGGTAAAAGCCTTGTCATTGTTACCCATAATACAGAACTGGCTGCTCTTAGCAATATGATCTATGAGATGAAGGATGGAATTCTGACCAGTGAAAAATAGATACTGAATCATCAATGTCTATCCATGTGAGGAACAATTATCCGGTGTTGCCTTTAACATATCTTTCAATTCTCTGGTGCCCGGATTCTGATTTTACAGGGTTCGACGGATTATCTTTGTGCACACATTTTCAATATATTAAACCATGAAATTTTTTATAATCATTTTCTTCTCCGGCATTTTGATGATATCCTGCAAGCCGAAATCAGGAATGGAACAACCAATTACTTCTCTTCCGGCCAATGCAGATACGACTGCTTACGAAGCTGAGATCATGAAAATTCATGATTCAATCATGCCTAAAATGACAGATCTAAACCGGCTGGAAACACAATTGAGGGAAATCCGTAAAGCAGCCAGTCAATCTGATATCGGAAGTGCCGCCATACCGGAAGGCATAGACGACACGATTGCTTCATTAAAAGCTAGTCAAGCCGGCATGCTGGATTGGATGGAATATTACAGTGCCATGAGAGCTAAACTGCAGAAGGATGTCATGCTTGAATTTATGAAACAGGAACTTGTCAAGATTAATGAAGTCAAGGACAACGTGAACGGTACTATTGAAAAAGCAACAACGTGGTTAGCTGCGCATCCCAGCAAATAAAAATGAATAAATCAATTTTCAATTTTTCATTTATAGTATTCATACTGTTCATTGTAAATACCGGTTGCCAGAAAGACAAAAAGTCTCTTCCGTACCTGGGCAATAAAGATGTGGTCAATGGAGACACGATAGTGCATATTGTTCCGGATTATTTATTGACGGACCAGGATAGCCAGCAAATACGATTGTCAGCACAGGGCAATAAAATTTATATCGCTGATTTTTTCTTTGTATCCTGTCCCAGTATTTGTCCAAGGGTTCAGAAACAGATGCTTCGTTTGTATGAAAAGTATAAAGATGACGACCGTGTCATGCTCCTTTCTCATACAATAGACCAGAGGCATGATTCTGTGGCTGTGTTAAACCGCTATGCAAAGAATCTCGGTGTCGATGCGAAAAAATGGAAATTTCTCACAGCAGAAAAAGATTCAATCTTCTACCTGGCTGATCAATATTTTGTCAGTGTAGTTGATGATCCATCAGCTCCAAAGGGTTTTGATCATAGCGGAAGGATTATTCTTTTGGACAACAGCCGGCATGTGCGGGGATTTTGCGAAGGAACTGATCCGGAATCCGTGACAGCGTTTTTTGCCACTGTTGATGAGCTATTAAAAGAACAATTCCAAAAGTCGAATTAAAGACTATTTAAAATGCAGACAACTGTCGTTGGAATTTTCTCAAACAACTTACTGAGATCTTACCGGCTGAAGGAGCAAACTCTACGCAGCAGCTATTTTTTCAAAGTTTAATTTTGAATGCTAAATTTTTATCCATTGACTTTCTTTCTAAGCTTTCGTTTTAAATTTCTTTTCTTATTGACTTCCACTCTATTCGTTATTCTCATTTCCTGTCAATCAAACCCCTACCGCCAGGGGCATGAATTATACAGGATCCACTGCGAAGGATGTCACATGGAAGATGGAAGTGGCCTGGCCAAACTAATCCCTTCGCTTGCTGAATCGGAGTTATTAAGATCCACCCCAGATTGCCTGATCTGCCTGATCAGGCATGGATTGGATAAAAATGAGCTTACCGGGCAACAGATGCCTGCCAATACTAAGCTTAATGAGGTCGAGATGGCTAACCTGGTGAATTATTTAAGGCAGGAATATACTCCCGGGTATGAAGCTGTAAAGACCTGGGAGGTCAAAAACTATCTGGCGAATTGCAATCCGGCTGATTAGGAAAAGGGACCTATCTAAAAAAGATTATTTTTACCGTTCTTAGAATTGGGTTCATACTATGTCAATAAAAATGGCCAAAAACTCCTTTATCAAAATATTCCTTTCAATGGTACTGGTCAGTACCTTGACCATACTCCAGGGACAATCCTTACTGACTGCTGCACTGAATACCCCTGGCGGAGCAGGCATACTTTCTGAATCATGTGGAGGCCCATATGAACTGGTGATCCGCCGAGGAAGCGACAACAAGGACACTACCTATGTTTTTATAAGCGATTTTGGAAATGCTCATATAGTAGCTGATTATAACTTTCCGAATGGTTCATTCCCGATTACAATGCTTCCGGGTGACTCCGTAGTGACTATTCCAATCACTGTAGTCAATGATGGGCTACCTGAAGGGTTCGAAACTTTATTCTGGGAAATAGCTTTCCTGGCAGGCACTGAATCAGGAACTATCACCCTGGAGACAGGAATTGTAGATCAATATCAAGTTGAAATCCAGTCTGCCACAGACACAATAGTTTGGTGTAGAGACATTCCTCATATCCTGCTGGCAAATTCTGATGCAGAGATTCACTGGTCACCTTCTTCCGAATTTGATGATTCAACCGGTACAGCAGCGACGGTAAGACCCCAGAATTCAGGTTGGTATTACGCTACTGTCGGAGATAAAGATTGCGGAGCTAAAGACAGTATCTACTTTAACCTTGCCGTAGTGGATATAATGGATCCTGACACCATTGATATCTGTCTCGATGGACCCGGTGCCGTATTGCATGGAAGTATCAGCGGCCTTGCAACAGATTTTACCTGGATTCCTGCCGATGCCACACTAAGCAATCCGAATATTTTAACACCAACTGCTACTCCAACGGTCACAACTACATACATACTCCAATCAAAAATTGGTGTTTGTACTGCATCTGACAGAGTGGTCGTAAGAGTTGATTCCATTCCGGCAGATTTACATATTGATATAGCTCCTTTTAAGCCGTATTACTGTGCCGGTGAAATTGTGGCTCTTTTTTCTCCATCTTATGATACGCTTGATTATCCGGATTTGACCTTTAACTGGATTCCATACAATTCGACTTTTACTTCTGATCCGCATCTTTTGAATGCTGCGCTGATTCTCCAGGATACAACTTTATATATCAGGGAAAATATCAATCATGCCTGCCGAAGTTCTGATTCTATTCATATCGATGTTGTTCCATCACAGGTACCACTTTCGGTCAACGATACTACACTTTGTCCCGGTTCAAGTTTTCCAGTAAGGATATTGTGGAATAATGTAACTGATCCTCAATGGACACCTAAAGAGGGACTAAGCTGTGATAAATGTTTTAATCCTACAGTAACCGTAAATGGAATGCCAGGCTCCACTTTAACTTACGAGTTTGCCGGAAAAGTTGGTAACTGTCCTGTAAGCGCTCACTTATTTATTCGGATTCCTCCTCTTGAGATTATTAATGTACAGGGTGATCAGATCGTTTGTGGTGGAGATACAACCACCGTAACCGTTCTCAATCCGGAAGGATTAACTAATATCCACTGGATAATTGAATTTGGAGATGCTTCCCTAAGTTGTGATAATTGTACTAGTCCATTAGTCACTGTTCATTCTGATGGTGTCGTCAACCTGATCGTCACAGCTGATAATACAGATCATACCCAGTTTTGCGGTGCACAAGGTTTCATTCAGTTAGCCCCTGGTGCAATTAAACAAGATAATTCATTTGATTTTCAGGCTTGCCTGGGTGGAACAGTTGAGGTCTCCACAAATCCAGATTATTCAGACTTCCATTGGGATGTCAATAATGGACAATTAACCCTGAGTTGCAACACATGTCCTAATCCAATCGTGACCGTTAATTCTGCCGGACAGCTTCAATTTACCGCGGAGACGAGTCATGCTGATACCTGCCAGGTGAAAGGACTTGTACCGATCAATTTTTTCCCAAGAGATAATTCAAGTATTGTGCTGACGCCTGATCCATTTCAGATGGATATCGGCCAGGGTGCTGATGTCATGGCGTTGCTCAGTTTCACACCTCAGCCGACCACTGTACATTGGACTGTCAATGGAGTTGCCATTTCTTCAACCGCACCCTCCATCACTTTCAATGCAAGTGATAAAGTAAATTTTGTAGAAGCTCAGTTTACTAATTCAAGTGGATGTAATCAAATCGATACCATATCCTTTAAGACAGTTCCTCCCGATTATAAAATACCAAATGCATTCACACCCAACAATGGGGATGACGTCAATGATAATTTTAAAATCATCATTAACGGAAACATAAGCATTGCAGAGTTTTTGATTTTTAATCGGTGGGGTCAGTTGGTATATAAAGCACCGGATGGTGATAATACAGGATGGGATGGACGATTCAAAGGAGAACCTGCGTCTTCAGATACTTATGTGTATTCAGCTAAATTAAGGTTCCCGGATGGCTCAGTTCAACTTGTGAAAGGCGATCTCATTCTGCTGAGATAGATTACATAAGATTTCGGACCAGTGCATACCCTGATTGATTCTTCGATGTGAATCTCTCCGGACAAACTTAATTTTTACAACACATGTGCTCCATAGTAGGAATACTCAACATTAAATCAGGTCACCAGGAACTTCGAGCCAGGGCTCTCCTCATGAGTAAACTTCAACGTCACCGCGGACCTGACTGGAGTGGCATATATGATCATGATCAGGCTATCCTCGCTCATGAACGATTGTCAATCGTTGATATCAATACCGGTGCACAACCATTACTCAATTCGGATCAGACTCATATACTGGCCGTCAACGGAGAAATTTATAACCATAAAGAACTCGAACAAGGATTGAAGGTTCCTTTTCAATTCCAGACAAAATCGGATTGTGAAATTATCCTGGCCAAATACCAGGAAAAAGGAGTTGGTTTTCTCGATGAGCTTCTCGGGATGTTTGCTTTTGTACTTTATGATAAGACTAAAAATGAATGGTTAATTGGGCGGGATCACATCGGCATCATCCCCTTATACACCGGGTATGATGAAGCAGGGAATCTCTATGTCGCATCAGAAATAAAGGCTCTTGTCCAATATTGTAAAACGATTACAGAATTTCCACCGGGACATTATTGGTCTAGCCTGGACGAAGCTCCTGTGAAATATTATGAGCGGGACTGGATGACGTATGATGCTGTAAAAGATAATTTCAGTGATACAGATTTACTTCGTCATGCACTCGAGCATAGTGTCAGGAGTCACCTGATGACGGATGTACCTTATGGTGTTTTATTGTCCGGCGGACTTGACTCTTCAATCATAGCTGCCGTGGCTAAGCATTTTGTAAAAAAGAGAATTGAAGATGATGACCTTACAGAAGCATGGTGGCCGCAGTTACATTCCTTTGCTATCGGATTGAAAGATTCCACGGATCTCGTTGCTGCAAGAAAAGTTGCTGAATATATCGGAACGATCCATCATGAAATGAATTTCACTGTTCAGGAAGGTATTGATGCCTTGTCCGATGTCATTTATCATTTGGAAACATTTGATGTGACAACTGTCAGAGCTTCCACACCAATGTATCTCATGGCCAGGAGAATAAAAGCGATGGGAATCAAAATGGTTCTATCGGGAGAAGGTTCAGATGAAATTTTTGGCGGGTATTTATATTTTCATAAAGCACCTAATCCACAGGAATTCCATGAAGAAACGGTGCGCAAATTGAATAATCTTCATCTTTATGATTGTCTCAGGGCTAATAAGTCAATGGCTGCATGGGGAGTTGAAGCCAGGGTGCCTTTTCTCGATAAAGCATTTATGGATGTGGCGATGCGTCTCAATCCCTTAGATAAAATGGCGGGTAATGGAAAAATGGAAAAATTCATTTTGCGCAAAACCTTTGAACATTATCTGCCTGCTGAGATTGCCTGGAGACAGAAAGAGCAATTCTCAGACGGAGTAGGTTATACATGGATTGATAGCCTGAAAGCATTGGCCAATGAAAAAATCAGTGACCAGCAAATGGCGAATGCTAAATTCCGGTTTCCTGTTAATACACCTGTGACTAAAGAGGCCTACAACTATCGGGAAATTTTCGAATCGCATTTTCCACATCCTTCAGCCATAGATTGTATTCCTGGCGGACCTTCTGTGGCATGCAGCACGCCGCAGGCTATTTTGTGGGATAAATCGTTGAGTGAAATCACTGATCCTTCGGGGAGAGCGGTGAGGTCAGTGCATAATAAGGCATATTGATATTTTCTCTGCCCCAGAATCCCCTGTGCTTCAACCTGCTCTTCTTATCCTTGAACTACAGCTCAGTAACCAGGGGACCTTTTTATAATTTTTATTTTTCTTCAGGATTTTCCAGGAACATAAATAGCGCTTTGAGTTCGGTAGCTTCTGCAGGTTTGATTCTACCTGCAAGTACAAGGCGGACTTCACGTCTTCTTGTGGCCCCCTCAAAAAGAACTTTTTCTTCAGGTGTTTCCGGAATCACATGTGGTATTTTCTTTGGCCTTGAAGTCCTTGCATCAAGGGCTACAAAAGTCATATAAGCGTGATTGGATTTTTCGAGATCGGCTCCGAATGCAGAAGTGGTAAAAACCTCAAGATATATTTCGACCGAGGTCTGAAACGCTCTTGTAACTGATGCTTTGATCGTAATGACATCACCTAAGCGAATAGGCTTAGCAAAAGAAACATTATCGACAGAAGCTGTCACACAGTGCGCACCGCAATGCCTGGCTGCACAGATACCGCCGGCAATATCCATCCAACGCATGAGATATCCTCCCATCAGGTTGCCCAGTGGATTGGTATCATTGGGCATGATCAATTCAGTCATACTGGTCCGGCTATAGCTCACCGGCCGCGATTCTGGTATATTCATATTTTTATTTTCTTCGAAGGAAAAGTGATTACTCTGAGCGGACCAATGTATTTCTTACGTTTTCCGAAAAAAGATATTCCATCAATTCTTTCTGATCCGTATTGATTTCCACCAGGTACCATTGGTCGTTTGATTTTACAGCCATCATGGCTTTATGCGCCAGGATATTAAATTTTTTACCGGCTTCATCCCATTTTACATTTTTTTCTCCATACGTAGCCTCAAATTGGTCCTGCATGGCCTGGATCGATTTCGCAGAACTATATAAGCCGTTAACGGCCACAACAACATTTAAATCAGCCGAGTATTCCAATCGCACAAAGGTCTCGCTGCCTTCTTTAAATGGTTCAGAGGAAGAAGCGATTTTAACATTATTCATTTTTAATGAAAGCCCGTCAGCTTCCATATCGGTCATAAGATTTACAAGTTCCTGTTTGGGAACCATAAGGAATAATTTTGGATACATCAGGTCAAATGCCTGGTCCCATTTTTTTTGATTCGACAATTCAATGTACGCATCAAACTTCTTCTGGATTTCAGGATTGACTTTGACTTGTGCTGTGACAGAAACAGAAAAGAGGATTGCTGATAAGAAAAAAAACAATTTTGTTTTAGGCATTATATTTCATTTACAGTGATGAATTCTTTTGAGACTTCTGATAACGGTGAGGATTGCTCAAGATCAAAAACAAGGCAGAATTCCCCGGCTACTTCCTGTTTAATTTTTTGCAAATCTATTTCATGTCCGAGAAGGCTACGAAGTGAACAAACACTTTTATCCGGATCAGTGATGCCGCAGGGAATAATGTGATCAAAATAAGAAAGATTAGTATTGACATTAAATGCAAAACCATGCATGGTTACCCATCGACTGATATGAACACCGATAGCACAAATTTTCTGCGCTTCTTTAACTCCATTTACCCAGACTCCAGTATATGCAGAATTTAATCCGGCTGAAATTCCATAATTCCTGAGCACATTGATGATCACTTGTTCAAGGCTTCTGACATACCTGTGTACATCTGTAAACAGGAGATCCAGGTCTAAAATGGGATACCCCACCAATTGCCCGGGTCCGTGGAAAGTAATATCCCCTCCCCTGTTGATTTTATAATATTCGATGTTATGATCTGATAATTCCTGATCATTAATCCTGAGATTCTCTTCCGAACCGCTTTTGCCAAGAGTATAGACAGGGGGATGTTCACAGAGTAAAAGATAATGATGTTTGGATTCGGGGTAACCTGCTTTTTTGTTTGCAATCAGCTCTGACTGAAGGCGTGTCTGTAAATCCCAAGCTTCTTTATAAGGGATCAGCCCCAGATCCAATACTCTCAATACTCCTTTCTCTGATACATCCATAATGCAAAGTTAAACCTTCCCGTAAACGGTAGAAATGGCCAATTTCGTTCAGGGATTAGCCCATGGATGCGGATTATGTCATAACTTTGGGTGCCAACCACTCCTTTTAGAGCGATTTCTCCTCTGATTACCTTTGAATCCAATTGAAACAAGATGTATAACCATTGCGATTTATATCATCCGTTTTATAGCCTGAGATTATTCAAAAGCGCCCAAAAGTGGCGTTTTTTACCAATCCATGTCTATTTCATGGCATCGTATTTGTGCATCAGCATGCAGGACGAAATGTCGTCTTCCTTAAATTCAATTAAACCCCGTCAATTATGAGAATTCTCATACTTTTTATTGGATTACTCCTTATCAGCTTCTCTTCCAAAGCTCAAATGGCCCCTGATTTTTCTGTTACCGACTCGCATGGACAGGCCCATCATCTGTACGCAGATTATCTTAACCAGGGTAAAACAGTCTTGATTGAAGTCTTCTTTACCACTTGTCCTCCCTGCAATTCGATTGCTCCCCTGATGGAACCTTTCTACAATACATGGGGTGGAGGAAATAATGACGTCGAGTTTTTTGAATTATCAAATAAAAATTTCGACACAGATGCTCTTGTCAACCAATACCAGTCTAACTATGGTGAGACATTTGTTGGTGTAGGTAAAGATGGTGGCAGTTTAGCAGCAGTTGTTCCATATCAAAATGGAACCTTTGGACAATTTTATGGCACGCCTACTTATGTAGTCATCGCTCCAAATGGCACAGTTAATTATGGTGTTTCCGGACCAAATAACCAGGCAACGATTGATTCTCTTGATGTGGCGATCACTGCAACAGGTGCGCAAAAACCAGGTCAAATACCTGTTGCACCGGATTTTACTGTTACAGATATAAATGGTTCGACGCATCATCTTTATTCAAATTATTTAAACCTGGGAAAAACTGTTCTGCTTGAAGTTTTTAATACTTCTTGTTCACCCTGCAATAACATTGCTCCACTGGTACAGACGCTCTACCAGGATTGGGGAGTTGGCACTGATCAAGTCGAAGTGATTGAAATGTCAGATAATAGTTCGGAAACAAATGCAACACTTGCTGCCAACCAGTTAACTTATGGAGAAACATTTATCGCTGTCAGTAAAGATGGAGGAAGTCTGAATGCTATACTTCCTTACCAGAATGGAACTTTCGGTGCTCCTGCTTCTGATCCTTTGTTCGTAGTCATTGCTCCCAATGGAACAGTTCAATATAATGTACATGGTTCCAGCAACGCGGCTACCATTGCTGCGATCAATGCTGCAATCTCTGCAACCGGTGCAGATAATCCACCTCAACCTACCGAGGCACCTGATTTTACAATTACGGACTCTCATGGATCCTTACATCATCTTTATTCTGATTATCTCAACCAAGGAAAGTCGGTTCTGCTTGAAGTATTTAATACAACATGTGCAGTTTGTCAATCCATAGCACCATTGATGGAACCATTTTACCAAACATGGGGAGCAGGTAATAACGATGTTGAGTTTGTTGAAGTATCCGATAAAAACTTTGATACTAATTCATTAGTCAATGGATACCAGGCTACCTATAACGAGACTTTTGTAGCTGCAGGAAAAGATGGTGGAAGCCTTAATGCTGCCGCTGAATATAAAAATGGACAATTCGGACCATGGTATGGCACACCAACGTATATCGTCATAGCCCCAAACAAAACCCTTCAATATGATGTGCGCGGTGCTAATAATGCGGCCACCATCGCAGCGCTGGATGTTGCATTATTGGAAACCGGTGCGCAGAAACCTCCACCGCCTGAAAGTCCTATTTCAGTTACGGGCCAGGTTCAATATTTACAGGGAAGTACCGGGCTGAAAAATGCTTATGTCCAGATCACTGACAATACAGGAAATGTAGTGCTTCAGGATACCACTGATATTAATGGAAATTTTAACCTCCAGTTTTTATTGAGTCAGTCACACCCTGACTGGAAAATTGGTGTGGTGAAAAATGGAGCAATACTCAATGGTGTCAATGCGCTTGACCTTGTACAAATGCAAAAGCATGTACTATTTATTGATACGCTGAGCACACCGCTTTTGAAACTGGCTGCGGATGTCAACAAATCAGGTACAATCAATTCGCTCGATATTGTAACATTGTTAAAAATTATTTTAGGTATAAACGATCATTTCCCGGATAATCAAAACTGGATCGTACTACCTGCTGATACCGATTTCGGTCCACCTTCACATAATCCTCCGGTGATCGCCAGTACTACAATTCTATTGTCGGATGTATTGAGTGGTGCGAGGCTTCCTAAATTTATTGCAGTGAAAAAAGGTGATGCGAACGGAAGTGCGAATCCCTCTCAATAGGAAATTAAATACAAGCTCCGGTTAAAATGAAAAAGACGTGAACATCAACCTGCTCACGTCTTTTTCATTTATCTCCCTGGCGATTTAATTCATCTTTGCGGTCCATCCCTGGACGGAAGCTTTTATGTCGTCTTTATTTTCCTGGTAATAATCGTCTTTAGGATCGGCAAGTCCGAGCTCTTCACTTTTAGTTCCACTTGCTACGGCTGAAGTCATGTCACCTTTCTTTGCTTCTACTTTAGCTCTTACATACCAATTCCAGCAATGACTGGCGCGGTCTGTTGATTTTTTAGCCCAATCATAAGCCTGGTCTATGTTCCCATCTGAATCAAGTAAAAATTGTGCTCCCCTGGCATACACTTCCCACTTTTTTTCTTCGGGTGCTGAGTCAAGGGCATTTGTGATATTGACCATGGCCTGTTCCATAAGGTCCGTTTTGAATCGAATGTAAAGACGTAGTTTCTCCCATGCCAGTTTCACATATCCCATGTCCGCCTTCATATCATTGATGGAATAGGTCAGACGTTCCTGCATCCCTTCATTCATTTTCGGAGTTACGGTTAAACGTAATGCATCATCCTCTTCTTTGTAATCATATGCTCCCCATTGATCCGTTTTCTTATTGAAGATCACTGTCCAATCGGTTTCAGTAGGAATAAAAAACAATGCATATTTCCCTGCTTTGAGGTTCTGGCCTTCGATATTGACATCAGTGCTGAATTCAATGGTCGTGGCTTCGTTGGCGCCGGCTCTCCAGACTTTACCGTAAGGAACCAATCCGCCCCAGATGACTCTTTCTTTGACTGCGGGGGCACTGTAATGGATCTCCACATTGGTCAGGCCGATGGTGTACGAAACAGAAGCTTTTGGACTATTTCTAGGCAAGTTGATGTCCTGGGCGGTGAGTACTGAAATACTGCTTATAGCTGTCCAGCAAAAGAGAAAAAATATCTTTTTCATCTGCAATAAGGGTTTTATAAAGGGAAATTAGAGTTAAAGAAGGAATTCTAAAACTTATTTTGAAATAAAAACGTCGTTGACCCTCATTTGTTATACAAGGTACCGAGCTCTTTACCAATTATTTAACATTACAGAATCCAATATTTCCCGCAAAGAGCGGGTGTTTTCTGCCTGAAACATTACGCTCCGATGGAGCTTAAAAAAATCGGGTCTTCTTTTTTTCTACAGACATTACGCTCCCATGGAGCTTAAAAAATCGGGTCTTCTTTTTTTCTACAGACATTACGCTCCGATGGAGCTTAAAATATCGGATTTTATATCTCTACAAACATTTCGCTCCCATGGAGCTAAAAATATCGGGTCTTCTTTTTTTTCTACAGACATTACGCTCCGATGGAGCTAAAAAAATCTCATTGTCCTTTTTTCTAAAGACATTTCGCTCCCTTGGAGCTAAAAAATATCTTATTCTATCCCTACAAACATTTCGCTCCCTTGGAGCTAAAAAATATCTTATTCTATCCCTACAAACATTTCGCTCCCTTGGAGCTAAAAAATATCTGATTTTCTATCCGTACAAACATTTCGCTCCGATGCAGCTAAAAAAATTTGGATCGACTTTTTTCTACAGACATTTCGCTCCCTTGGAGCTAAAAAAAATCTCATCGTCCTTTTTTCTACAGACATTTCGCTCCCTTGGAGCTAAAAAATATCTGATTTTCTATCCCTACAAACATTTCGCTCCCTTGGAGCTAAAAAATATCTGATTTTCTATCCGTACAAACATTACGCTCCGATGGAGCTAAAAAAATCTCATCGTCCTTTTTTCTACAGACATTTCGCTCCCATGGAGCTATAAAATATCTGATTTTCTATCCCTACAAACATTTCGCTCCGATGGAGCTAAAAAAAATCTCATCGTCCTTTTTTCTACAGACATTTCGCTCCCATGGAGCTAAAAAATATCTGATTTTCTATCCCTACAAACATTTCGCTCCGATGGAGATAAAAAAATCTCATCGTCCTTTTTTCTATAGGCATTTCGCTCCGATGGAGCTTCCAGATTACCAACTTCATTTCTTCTGACTGGAATCAAAAACTCACAATACGAGAATATAAACTGCAAGTCCCTGGTTGCTGAGCTGCTTGCACTGAGCGGGATGAGAGAAAGGATGAGTATGTCGAAGTGTAGCGCAAGGATGAGTATAGCTTGTCGAAGCATAGGGGATTTAGGGCAGAAAAATTAAACTTTCGGAGTGCTAAAATGAATGGCAAGAAATATCATCGCCAATTTCATGGCCTCACTCACATCTTTTGGGAGGTTGTCATCGACTACCCAATCTCTCGGATCACTGGTCCAGTAAGTATGTACTTTGAATGGTGATTCATCTTGAGTATCAATGAGCCATTCATCGCGCATATTCTCATATTTGGTGCCCCAGTTGAATTGGTTTTTACCATCATTTAATTTCCAATGGTTGAAAACTCCCGGCCAGGTCGTGCGGGCATTGACAGTAAAGTCTCCGCAACGGATCTCCCAGAGATTGGGATCGTCTTTCCACTTCTGTTCGATCGTGGCTACGACATCACCGACGCGCAAGTCCCATTCTGTCCAATCATTCTTCATAGCCCACCGCATTCGCAACTCACCGACGAGCTCTTCGTCGTCAGTGGTGATCGTCCATTCCTTGAAAGAATCATTGTATCGGGTACTGAGACCAATGATAGTCTGAGCATGTGTGATACAAGGCATCATCACAAAACAAGTGATGATGCAGACGATAAAATGCTTCATGGTATGGGTTTTCTTCAGAAAGGGAGATCGTCAAATGAAGATCCCTCATCTCCATTCGATACCGGTGCTTTGGATGGAAATTCGGCACCCGCTGCTCTCGGTTTCACTTCTGCACCTGCAGCTTCTACACGCCAGGCCTGAAGATTTGTAAAATATTTACCCTGCCACTCACGTCCGCGCAAATCAAAATAAACTTTGATCTCACTTCCTTCAGCGAACGGATCGATGATCTCACAACGATCCTGCACCAACTGGAATTTTACATATTGGGGGTATTGACTTTCCACCAGGATGACAAATTCCCTGGTCTGAAATGTGCCTGATTTCTGCTCCATGTCAAATTTCTTGACGAGCTTACCTTCTGCTTCGTACGACATTGCTGATTAAATTTTTTAGTGATTAATATGCTTTTGCAAAAATGACCCTTCCTTCAGATTTTTTACCGGTCAGGATGCATTTTCCTTCTTCCGGTTTCCTGTCTAAAGGAATACAACGAATAGTTGCTTTTGTTAATTCTTTTATTTTCAATTCTGTTTCCGTAGTTCCGTCCCAATGCGCCATGACAAATCCTCCTTTTTTGTCCAGGATTTCGGCGAAGGTATCATAATCATTCGCTTCAACCGTGTTTTCCTGTCTGAAACGCAGGGCCTTTAATAATAGGTTTTCCTGTATCTGATCAAGTAGTTTTTCTACATAGGATCCGAGACCGTCCAGTGGAATAAATTCTTTTTCCCTTGTATCTCTCCGTGCTACTTCTGCCTGGTTTTTCTCGAGATCTCTTTGTCCGATGGCGACGCGAACAGGAACTCCCTTCATTTCGTATTCCGCATATTTAAAACCAGGACGTGATTTTTCATCGATATCATACTTTACAGATATTCCTTTCGATTTTAATTCTTTCAATAATTTTTCGGCGACTTCATTGATCGTAGCTTCCGGCTTCGGTACGGGAATGATAACAACCTGGAGAGGCGCAAGTTTAGGAGGCAACACTAATCCTTCATCATCGCTGTGGCTCATGATCAATCCGCCAATAAGTCTTGTAGACACACCCCATGAAGTGGCCCAGACAAATTCTCTTTGATTGTTTTCATTGAGGTAAGTCACATCAAATGCTTTTGCAAAATTCTGGCCCAGGAAATGCGATGTGCCTGCCTGCAACGCCTTACCATCCTGCATCAGAGCTTCTATAGCATACGTATCTTCTGCACCTGCAAATCGTTCATTGGCAGACTTTACACCTTTAATCACCGGCATCCCCATGTACGATTCTGCGAAATCAGCATAAATATCATGGATGGCTAAAGTTTCTGCCAAAGCTTCTTCTTTAGTCGCGTGAGCAGTATGTCCTTCCTGCCACAAAAATTCTGTTGTGCGAAGAAATGGACGTGTGCGCATTTCCCATCTGACAACATTCGCCCATTGATTGATGAGCAAGGGAAGATCACGATAAGATTGGATCCAGTCCTTGTATGTACTCCAGATGATTGTTTCGGAAGTTGGCCTTACGATTAATTCCTCTTCCAATTTTGCTTCAGGATCAACGATGAGTCCGTTACCATTGGGATCTGCTTTGAGCCTGTAGTGCGTGACCACTGCGCATTCCTTTGCAAAACCTTCAACATGCTGGGCTTCACGGCTGAGAAAACTCTTAGGAATGAAAAGTGGAAAATAGGCGTTAACGTGACCGGAATCTTTAAACTTCTGATCAAGTACTGCAACCATTTTTTCCCAAATGGCATAACCATGAGGCTTGATGACCATACAGCCTCTGACTGCAGAATTGTCTGCAAGTCCGGCTTTCTTCACGATGTCAAGATACCATTGTGAATAATCCTCAGAACGGGGGGTTATTTCTTTTGCCATAATTTATTTCAATACCAGGTTGCCGAAGCTCACTGAGTTAATATCTATTTAAAATTTTTTATCCTGAAACTTATATTCTGATCCGGGCGTCATCATCATAGGAATCGTCTCAAAAAGATGTGACGAATTGATTTTCAACTTTTAACAACGCGGTGACAGGAATTTAAGCTCTCCTTAACTACATCTATCCTGCAAAAGTAATACTTTAGCAGTGGATGTTGAGAGTTTCCTGCCACAGGGCACCAATGTAAAACAAACCATGACATTGTACACTTTAAAAGCTTCCCTGATCGCTCTGGGATTAGCTTGTCTGCTTCCAACAGCCTACGCCCAATTTGATGATGTTTATTACGATCCCGATCACGTCGTCGCCGGGTATCATCACAATTCAGGTTATTCGGAGCAGGGAAGTACTTCCGACGATAGCGTCACTTATTATGACAATGATGAGTATCAATATTATGACGATTATGCCGGAGATAATTCCTGCGGATTAAATCATTTTTACGGACCTTCTTTTGGATTTGGATTCTCATTTCCGTATTTCAGTTTTGGTTGGGGTTATCCTTATTATGGATACTATCCTTACTATGGATACTATCCTTACAATAATTGGTGTTCATCCAATTATTATTACGGCTATAATAATTATTGGGGCGGTTGCAACTCTTATTATTCCTATCCATATTACGGTTGCGGTTATGGAAGTTGCGGTGGGTATGCAAGTTGTGGCGGTTATGGTGGTTACTATCCTCCATACTATCCGGGAGGAAGCAATGGCATCTATTATGGTCCAAGGACAACCGGAAACACAGGATCATCACCACGCGGTCCAATTCGACCCGGAATCGTTCAACCCGTATACGCATCAAATAGTCCTGATGTAGCTAAGAATAGTGATCATCCCCAGGTAGTCGATCATGGAACAACGCCAGGTGGTGTAAATAATCCATCTCCGATACAACCTGGAATTGACAGGACTTATGGTAATACCTTAATTTCTAATGAAGGAAAAACAACGGGCATCACAAAAGATATTCCTGCAGATCGTGAATTAACTCGTGCAACAACTACTCCATCTCATCCTGGCCTTGTATTGAAACCTGCCACTGAAAGATTTAAACCTTATCCGACGAATGATCCGATAACTTCAACTTCAGATCGTCCAGTCTTTGATAAGCCTGCAAGCAATCCTTCAGTTCCTTCAGGAAATAATGATTCACCGAGTACTACTCCCGAAAGATCTGGAAATGCCAACTCAGGAGATGAACCAAGACCTTCTGACCATTCTGATCCTGGAGTAACGAATGACAAGCCAGGTTATGATCCACAACAAAGAGATACAGAATCATCGCATTCAGATCATCACTCGACTTACACACCTTCTACTAGGCATGATGAAAACAGAAGTAATGACCGACCCAGTTATTCTCCGCCTCAAAGAAACAATGACTCCGGAAGCAATCATGAAAGATCAGGCTCATCACCATCTTCCGGGGGCCATAATTCTTCCGGTGGTGGTGGACATTCTGAATCTTCTCACAGCAGTCCTTCGCATTCATCAGGTGGTGGCGGTTCATCACATTCATCAGGCGGTGGCGGTGGTGGATCACATTCATCGGGTGGCAGCAGTCCTCGGGCTCCGGGACGAGGGTAGATTATCTTAATTCATCTGAATTAATCATTATTCAACATTCAGGACTGTTCATTATTATGTGTTCAGGGTGTTGAGTATAAATCTAAATGATCATGCAACGAATCTTTACATACATCATATTTATCTGGTCGATAAGTTTTGAAATATCAATTGGTCAGACTGCAACAGAAGCTTATCGCTTATCCGTATCGGATCCAATGGGTACTGCACGCAACCTCGGAGTAGGAAACAGCATGTATACCATCGGTCCTGATTTTTCTGCTGTCGCAACAAATCCTGCGGGACTGGGTGGATATGGTAAGAGTGAATTTCTTATTACATCCGGATTTGGTACCACCACATATTCATCCACTTTTAAAACGGATGGACTTATTGTGACTAACGGACAATATGATAAATTCAACCTGCCCAATGTTGGATTCGTTTTGGTAAATAAACCTCACAATTCTCGCTGGAATTCATCGAACTGGGCCATCGGGATGACCAGGAACGGAGACTATAATCGCGAACTTTATTACACTGGCAGAACACTCGGTTCAATCACGGACTCATGGCGAGAGAACGCGACAGGATTGGATCCTAACAATCTAAATGGATTTGAAGAAGGCCTGGCTTATACATCCGGAGCCATCTATGATTTTGAAAAAGATAACATTTACGAATCCGATTATAATCTGAATCCACAATATTCCCTGCCGAAACAGGAATCTGTTTTTATCGAAGGTGGTAAATCAGAACTCATGATGGCTTATGGTGCTGATTATGATCAAAAAATTATGTTCGGGTTTTCGGTGAATATGCCTTTTGTCAATTTTACGCAAAGTCGTTTTTACAGTGAATCCGATGGACTCGATGATGGTGTGCCTTTCTTCAATAACCTGGCTTACACCAGTTTTATCAATACTACCGGTTATGGATGGAATGGAAAATTCGGCGTTATCATTAAGCCTGCAAAACATATCAATCTCTCTTTCGCGGCGCATACTCCGACGTTTCTTTACCTCACGGATAATTTCAATACATCGGTCACTTATGATTATACGGATCAACAACATAATGGACCGATCACCTCACCATCTCCGTATGGTAACTTTCATTATGGTTTGCGGACACCCTGGGCATTTGCCGGAGGGCTAGGAATTGTTGCAGGTACAGCAGGATTCATTGCGGCAGGTATTCAGTGGACTGATTATTCCGATATGAGATATGAATATAGTGTGGCAGGGAATGGAGTTCAATTTGAATCGCAGGAATATAAAGTGAATACAGATATCAGAGCAAAATACGGTTCAACCATGCAACTTAATTTGGGTGGAGAATTTGTACTGGATAAATTCAGAGTCAGAGGTGGTGTGACGATGGCGCAATCTCCGTATAACAATGACAATACATTTAATCCATCTTATCATACCGGTTTAGGTCTGAGAGAAAATCATTTTTACATGGATTTGGGTTACCAACTGACGATGGAGGCTGATGGTTATTCACCTTATGAAACGATTGTTGCTCCGCAGCCTTTGGTGGTCACGGATTATACGCATCATCAGATTACGGCGACGTTTGGGGTTAAATTTTAATGATAATATCTGCCGATGTTTCTAGAGACGCGATAAATCGAGTCTCTACAAGACTGTAGAAAATTATTTCCTTGCTTCCAAAATCATTTGATTGATCGCAGACTGTGTCATAGCCACAATATCTTTTTTATCCTCGCAATGAATTGGATCACCAATTTTTCCTTTCACTGTAATGCGATTCGGCGATCTGAATATTCGAAGAAAATAATCCAGCAATTTTTCATGAGCCCAATAATACCCGGAATCAGGATATTCGATCATGACAGGTACGATCGGGATCTCAAGATCAAAAGCCAATTCAATGGCACCCTTTCGAAATTCTCCTGTCAAATCTTCATAGTGAGTTGTTCCTTCCGGATAAATCATAACGGAATTTTGAGATCTCAGCAGTGACTCTATGTCTCCAAGTGCGTTTTTTCGGCTTTGATGATTATCCCTGTCGACAAACAACACACCTGATTCTTTAGCTCCTGTACCCAACAAAGGATAATCTTTCACTTCTGCTTTCGAAAGAATAAAGGAATCAATCCAGGATAATTCAATGAGAGGATCGAGCATTGACCGATGATTTGAAACATAAAGACATGCACCTGAAAAAAGTGCACCTTCTTTTATGTATTTTATTCCCAAAGTCTTTAAAGCTGCTGAGCAAAATTTACGCCTGTAACGAAATCCACGTTCCAGGCTCTTCCCTTTAATGAAGGACTTAAATAATAGCCCGGAGAGATACCAGACGAGGACGAACACAACACCGATGATTTTTAACCAGGGACGGAGAGAAGAGATCATTGACAAATATAACCCAGTTGAATAAAGAATAAGGAATATCGAAGTTCGAAGTTTTGTAAAAAAACTCACCCCCAACCCCCTCTCTTGTTAATGCAAATCTTACTTGTGGTAACAACAGTTACACTAAAGAGAGGGGGCAATAAAAATTAAAAATCGCATCACCCCCTCTCTTTAGAAAATCAATTGTATCCCATGGTAAAATCTAATCCTTCCAAGAGAGGGGGATGGGGGGTGAGTTATGATGGGAATTCAGAATAAGGAATGCTTCGACCAGCTAAACTCATCCTTGTGCTACAGCTCAGCAACAAACGAATATCGAAGTAAGAAGTAGAAGTACGAAGTAGAAGTAGAACTTAGAAGGAATTATTATTGCTCCTGGAAAGTTAGAGAAACTGAGTTCATGCAATATCTTAATCCGGTAGGCTTTGGGCCGTCATCGAATACATGACCGAGATGGCCGCCGCAACGACGACACACAACTTCTGTTCTTTCCATGCCGGCTGAATTGTCCCTGATCTCTTTAACATGTGTTTTATCAATTGGCTGATAAAAACTGGGCCATCCGGTGCCTGAGTCAAATTTTGTATCGGAAGAAAACAACGGAAGCTGGCAAGCTTTACACAGATAAACTCCTTTCTTATGGTCAGCATAGTTTCCTGAGAACGGACGCTCTGTTCCTTGTTGACGAAGTACATAATAAGATGGATTATCCAATTGAGATTTCCATTCAGCATCAGTTTTGTTGATGATGTGAATCGTGTCTCCTTTGGTATCAACAAAAAATGTTTCCTGAGACTTCATAGCAGAATTTGGTTGCTTCGGGCTTGATTGCAGACAAGCATTCATCGTCAGGATTAAGATCATTCCTGAGGCCAATAAGAGACGGTGCAAATTCATATTAATTCGGGTCTTTTAATTTGTCTTTAAACTTGGCGCGAACTTTTTGGATTTTTGGATTGATCACTGCCTGGCAGTAACCTCCATCCTGGTTATTGGCATAATAATTTTGATGATAATCTTCTGCCGGATAAAAAGCAGAAGCGGGTACTACCTCAGTGACGATCGTTCCGTCCCAAATCGTCGGTGCCACTTTAGCTTTCGATTTTTCTGCTTTCGCTTTTTGATCATCATTGTAATAAAAGATAGCAGAGCGGTATTGTGTACCGGTATCAGCTCCCTGGCGATTCAACGTAGTTGGATTGTGCGTAGTCCAGAATACTTCAAGCAAGTCTTCATACGAAATCACGGAAGGATCAAATGTAATCCTGGCGACTTCAGCATGCCCGGTGTTACCGGTACAAACATCCCTGTAAGATGGGTTAGGTAATGTGCCTCCCATAAAACCGGACTCCACCGTCATCACGCCTTTCAATTCCTGGAAAACGGCTTCTGTACACCAAAAACATCCAGCACCAAAAGTTGCAACTTCAGTTTTCATATTACTTGGAATGGGTAGATCAGGAGATTTATTTACGTTTTTGTTTGATGTTGTTTTCTGAGATTCACAGGAGGAAGCCAGTCCCATGGATAGAAGCAGAAATAAAAGAACCTTATTCATTTTCATGAGCTATTAACGATTTTCAAGTCCAAAAGTTATGAATTCCTGTCTATTATACGAGGCGATTGGTCGTTACGGACGTGTTAATGATTATTATTTTTAATTTTGCCCCGTTTTTGCAGGGCTTTGACCCCTTAAATCCCTTCAAGGGCACTTTCGATTAATAACTTTTACCTTATCTAAAACTATATGAACAGCAATAAAAAACAGTGGTTTTTCACACTCCTGGTATCTTTTATCCTTACGTCGGCTTTTGGCCAGAAGGATCCTAGCCCATTCGATTTTGGAAAGATGTGGACTTTCGAAAACCCACCAAAGGAATGGTTCCTCCAGGAATATAAATACAACCTGGATAACGCCTGGTTTGACGCGGGAAGGAAATCTGCTCTTCGGTTTGCCACATGGTGCTCAGCATCATTTGTGTCTCCCAACGGACTTGTGATGACCAATCACCATTGTTCTGAACCTGTAGTAAGTGTACTGCAGAAGGAAGGAGAAAATTTTGACAAGCAGGGATTTTATGCATCGACATATGCTGAGGAAAGACGTAACCCTGAGCTATTTGTTGAGCAACTCATTCAAGTAGCAGATGTGACTGACAAGATCAAAGCAATGCTCTCCAAGGTCACCAACGATGCTGATAAAATGGCTAAGACTCAGGAAGCATTTGCTGCTGTTCAAAAAGAATATAGCACAATGGTGGACTGGACTGGTTTGCGCACGCAAGTGGTCACATATTACAGTGGTGCGAAATATTCTCTGTATGGATATAAGCGGTATGATGATGTGCGGCTTGTATTTATTCCTGAACAGGAAGTAGCTTTTTTTGGTGGTGATCCTGACAATTTCACTTACCCGAGATATAATCTTGATTGTACATTCTGGCGTGTCTATGATGAGAATGGCAAGCCTATGAATACTAATGATAATTATTTCAAATTCAATACGGATGGTGTCGCAGAAGGTGAACCAGTATTTGTCATTGGTAACCCGGGTTCAACAGAACGATACAGAACTGTAGCTCAGCTTGAATATGACAGGGATTACAGGTATCCGGCAGATGTGGTTTTTTTCACTGACAGGATGAATATGCTTAAGGAACAAATGGCCCTTGCACCGAGTGATGATACAAAGAATACCATCTTCAGTTTATCAAATACTTTAAAAGCAGAAAAAGGAACGCTTGCCGGCCTTAAAGATCCTGAGTTATTTGCCCGTAAAGTCAAAATGGAAGAAAAGATCAGGGCTAATGCCAAGGGCAAAACCTATTGGGATGATATGGCTAATTATTATACCACATTATCGAAATATGGTTCTGAAATCCGGTTCCTGGCTCCCGGACCTTATTCTGGTGGTGTTCTCCCGTTGATGTATGCCATCAATGATTATGTCAAGCTTGCAGAATCAAAACCAGATAGTCCTGAGCTGGACGGTATGGAAAAAAAGATGTTGGAAATGGCTTCCGTCGTCAATGATCCCAAAGAGGTGAAAACATTTGCGATGGTGCTCAGAGAAGTTAATCAATTCGCCCAACCTGATGATGAATATATCAGAACTATTCTCGATGGACGAACTCCGGAAGCTGCTGCAAAATCAATTTTGTCAGAGACTATTTTTGCTAACGAAAAAGATCTTACAAAACTCTTTGATAAGAACACCAAAAAATTCCTGCACAAAAAGGATCCCCTTATCGTGGATGCTCAATTGCTGGGTGATCAATACAATAAAGCCGTTGATGCATTTAAGTCCACCGGGGTACCCAGAAAAATGCTTGAACAAAACATCGTCGGTGAAGTCTTCAAAGTATATGGCGATGCATTGCCACCCGATGCAACATTTACCTTACGAATTTCTGATGGCAGGGTGAAAGGTTATGAATATAATGGTACAACTGCTCCATTCAAAACGACTTATGCCGGTATGTATGATCGTTACTATTCGTTTGATGGAAAATCGCCGTGGTCACTTCCGGAAAGATGGAAAAATCCATCCATGGATCTGTTAAAAGCACCAATGAATTTTGTTTGTACTGCTGATATCATCGGCGGAAATTCAGGCAGTCCTATTATCAATGCGAAAAGAGAAGTGGTGGGACTTGTGTTTGATGGAAATATTGAATCATTGCCCGGCAAATTTATTTTTGATGAAGAAAGTAACAGGACAGTTGCCGTGCATGTAGGTGGAATTGTTGCTGCATTGAGAGATGTGTATAAAGCAGACCGTTTAGTGGCAGAATTGACCGGTAAGTAATAAATAAATCATTTCAATAAGTTGATGATATGAGAGCCCGGAGTTATTCGGGCTCTTTTTTTTACCTTTCCTGTAAACGGATTAAGCTCATGAAGTTGCATTCATTATTTCTTATCCTGGTGCTGTGTTGTCATTCTTTTTTCATCAATGGACAAATCCCTGGTGCTCCTGACAGAAAAGAAGGTACAGGCCCGTATCCTCAATTGATCATCCGGGGAGCGACATTGATTAATGGAACCGGAACTCCTCCATTTGGTCCGGTAGACATAGTCATTGAAGGAAATAAAATCACGGACATCAAAATAGTTGGTAATCCTGGCGTTGTCCCTGACAGCTCTGCACGACCCAAATTGAAAGAAAACGGATATGAACTGAATGCAGATGGGATGTATGTATTACCCGGTTTCATTGATATGCATGGACATATTGGTGGAGATTCCCAGGGAGTTCCTGCAGAATACATTTACAAACTCTGGATGGCACATGGTGTCACCACGATTCGTGAACCCTCTGCAGGTAATGGACTTGCCTGGACACTCAATGAGAAAAAAAGAAGTCTGAATAATGAAATTACTGCTCCTCGAATTTTTGCATACACTGCTTTCGGCCAGGGATCTGCTACACCTATCACCACTGCTGATCAGGCCAGGGCTTGGGTGCAACAAAATGCAAAGAATGGTGCAGACGGAATTAAATTTTTCGGTGCGCCTCCTGAAGTCATGGAAGCTGCTTTAAATGAAAATAAAAAACTTGGATTGCGCAGTGCATGTCATCATGCTCAATTAAATGTGGCCCGTTGGAATGTTCTGAATTCTGCAAGAGCAGGACTTACATCCATGGAGCATTGGTATGGTCTCCCTGAAGCTTTATTTGAAAATAAAACCATCCAGGATTATCCGGTTGATTACAATTATCAAAATGAACAGGATCGTTTTTCAGAAGCAGGGAAATTATGGAAGCAGGCTGCTCCACCCTATTCACCGAAATGGAATAAAGTGATGGATGAATTGATTAGCCTTGATTTTACGATTGATCCCACATTCAATATTTATGAAGCCAGCAGGGATCTGGAAAGAGCGCGCAGGCTCGAATGGCATGATGATTATACGATGCCTTCTCTCTGGGAATTCTTTCAACCGAGCCGTACAAATCACGGATCATTCTGGCAATCCTGGGGAACAGAACAGGAGGTTGACTGGAAAGAGAATTACAGGTTGTGGATGACGTTCGTCAATGAATATAAAAATCGAGGTGGCAGAGTTACAACTGGATCTGATTCAGGATATATTTTTGAGTTATATGGTTTTGCTTATATCCGTGAACTTGAATTGCTTCGCGAGGCCGGCTTCAGTCCTCTTGAGGTGATCAGGTCTGCAACACTTTATGGTGCACAGGCTCTTGGAAAGGATAAAGAAATCGGAAGTGTGGAAATAGGAAAATTAGCTGATCTTGTGATCATTGATCAAAATCCTTTGGCCAATCTTCAATGCCTTTACGGTACCGGTGCTATTCAATTAAATGACAAGAATGAAGTTGTCAGAGTTGGTGGTGTAAAATACACGATCAAGGATGGAATCATCTATGATGCCAAACAACTATTGAAAGATGTCAAGGATATGGTAGCTCGTGAAAAAGAGAAGACAGGTTATAAGATATATCAACCGGGAATGGCTCCCACAAAAGAATAAGTAACTTTCCTTTCCAAAACCAAAACCAAATCAATTTCTATGGGACATCGCCGGGATTTTATTCAAAGTTTGGGCCTTATGGGTTTAAGCATGTCATCCATCACCAAAATATTGGATTCAAAAAAGAAGCTCATTCCTTCGTTGGCTTCCGAACCAATGCTGATGTGCAGTCGTAGTGAAGAATGGGGACGAAAAGTATTGACACCGGCGTGGGATGTACTGAATGAATCAGGTAATATTCTTGATGCGATCGAAACGGGAGCGAATGTCTGTGAACTTGATCCGAAAGACATGTCTGTTGGCTATGGTGGATTACCAAATGAGCGCGGAGTGGTTCAACTTGATGCTTCTATCATGTATGGCCCTACTCATCGATGCGGAAGTGTCGCTTCTCTTGAAAATATTAAAAAAGCATGTTCGGTTGCACGTCTTGTGATGGAGCGGACTGATCACATGATGCTTGTTGGACCTGGCGCATTAGAGTTTGCCAAGGCTCATGGTTTTCCGGAAGAAAATTTATTGACCGAAGAGGCTAGATTGAAATGGCTTGAATGGAAAGAAAATATGAGTGACAAGGATGATTGGTTTCCTCCTGCTGATGGTGTTTATAAAAGTAAGGACAGGAAAGGCGGAACAATTAATGTGTTGGGAATAGGTAACAAAGGTGATGTGGCTGGCATTACTACTACGAGCGGTTTGTTTGCAAAAATACCCGGACGAGTAGGCGATTCTCCTATCATCGGTGCAGGTCTTTATGTTGATAATGAAGTAGGTGCTGCAGGTGCAACAGGGCGAGGAGAGGAAGTGATCCGTACTTGCGGATCTTTTTTACTCATGGAAAAAATGAGAGCCGGAATGTCTCCGCAGCAAGCATGTGAATTTGTTTTAGAGCGGATCATTGCTATAAATGGCGGTCCTGATAAAGTGAATTTTAATGTAAAAATGATCGCTATGAACCTGAATGGAGAAACCGGTGTAGCCGCTATTAAAGGCGAAGATAAAGGCCTTCCTTATGCATCAATCATCACGTCTAATGGATATAAGTTGGTTCCGGGGAAAGTCATGATTTCTTAGGGAATTCAGAATAAGGAATAACAAATGCTTCGACTACCTATCTCTCAACCTCACCTCACGCTCAGCACGAGTTGAGAATTTAGAAGTTATTTCTATGTGACTTTCTATGTTGACTATGTGAACTATGTGGTTCAAAAAAGAGGAAGGATTCTTTAAATAATGAATAAGGATCAACGAATGCTTCGACTACCTATGTCTCAACCTCACCTCACGCTCAGCACGAGTTGAGCTTTTAGAAGTTATTTCTATGTGACTTTCTATGTTGACTATGTGAACTATGTGGTTCAAAAAAGAGGAAGGATTCTTTGAATAATGAACAAGGATCAACGAATGCTTCGACTACCTATGTCTCAACCTCACCTCACGCTCAGCACGAGTTGAGAATTTAGAAGTTATTTCTATGTGACTTTCTATGTTGACTATGTGAACTATGTGGTTCAAAAAAAATGTTTGATTGTTTAAATGTTAAGCTTACGTTTTTTCTAAGTGGCTTTCTAAGTTTCTTAAGTTTCTAAGTGGTTCAAAAAAGACGAAGGACCGATGGGAATTCAGAATAACGAATAACGAAGTTCGAAGTTCTATAACTCTAATAATCCCTCCGGTATTTCCATGTGGATGATCTTGTTTTCTTTATCGATGGAGGAAATTAATTGATCACTCAGAGGGATGAGGATTTCCTTGTTTTCAATTTCAATAATGGCCATGAGTTGTTGCGGATATTCTTCAACGCGAATGATGTCAAACATCGCATTGCTTTGTTGATCGATGATCCTGTACTCATCCCATTTCCCGGGAATGTTTTTAGGAGAACGTTGATGTCTTGATTTGACGGTTTCGAGCGGAATCCATATTTCAAGGCCGCTCAGCACATCAGAATGTTTCTTATTATCTACGTCTTCAAGTGTGATCACATAGTGACTTCCATCATCGGTATCTCTTACCTGGTAAGGGACTTTTGAGCCATTGAGGTCAAAGAAAATGTATGATCCTTTGCGGAGATATCCTTTGTATTGATCCTCTACCATCAACCTCAGGCCACCACCGGTGCCATGAGATTTCAGCGATTTACCGATCAGGAAATATTGACTGATTGAAGGATAAGGCGAACTCAATTGTGATCGATCATTACCTGCGACAAGATGTATCCTTTGCCCGCCTGCTCTATCCATGTTTTTCCAATGCATTCCGTAAAATCACCTAACGCCAGGCACCGGCTGTCTAAAATGGTATCTATCCTGGAGATCAAACCGATATTCCTGGCGTATTTTTCAAATACATATCGCTTAGTACTTCCGTCATCCGTATCTGTCTGACGTATGTGCATCACTTCTCCTGCATTAAACGAAAAATCACCAACCTGATCTGCGACATCAAAATCAACTACTTCTGAATCCCAATCCTGGTATGCCTGTAGCATTTCAGTTCCAACTAAAATAGAAGTAGAGGTCGGAATATAAGAAGTACCAGTCCATTTCTTTCCATCATGGAGTGGAAAAGTCATTTTACGAAATTTAAGATTCTCTTCTGTTCTCAATGCTTCCGTTGGCGTTCGACTAGCAGTCCAGAGGTCCTGCAAAAGCCATTCGTTTTCGGGACTATTTCTTCTAAACCTGTGGATATAGTATAATGTATCACCTGTCAAATCAATTTGATAGCTGGTCACTTCTTCCTTAATCTGAAATGAAACGGTGTCCATCGTATTTCCAACATCAGCATCATCAAATACAACTGAGTCAATGGCGTAGGTTATGTATTTTCCAAGGTTTAGAGGAAAATATTCTGTGGTATGATCCGTAGCAGGAGCTTCCACTTTGTCACTCACACAACTCATAAAAAACAGGAGCACAATTCCGATCAGGATAAATGGTCGAACCATTGCGATTAGTTTCTTGAACTACCTTGAATGATCCCACCTCCGACGACGTCATCGTCTTCATAAAATACAGCTGACTGTCCGGGAGCAATTCCACGCACATTTGCCATAAAAGAAACTTCAACTTTGGAATCACTCATTTGAATTAATTCACTCATCGTTCCGGAGTCCCTGTAGCGGATCTTTGTCACAGCTTCCATTCCTTCCGGAAGCTTATCATATTTTAAAAGATTTATTCCGCTAACCAGCATTCTATTCCGGATAAGTTCTTCTTCTTTTCCAAGGACGATTGTATTTGTTTCGGGAATGATTTCTGAAACGAACATAGGCTCAGTAAATGCAAGACCAAGTCCATGACGTTGACCAACTGTATAAAAAGGATAGCCCTTATGACGGCCCAGCACTTTTCCGTCTTTATTGACATAAGTACCCCCATCTACTTTTTCTGCCAGATCCGGAACCCTGCGCCGAAGAAATCCGCGGTAATCATTGTCCGGTACAAAGCAAATTTCGTAACTCTCCGATTTCTTTGACAATTCAAGATAACCGTAATCAGCAGCAAGCTGTCTTACTTCAGGCTTTGTCATTTCACCCAACGGAAACATGCTACGTTTAAGACATTCCTGGCTTAATCCCCAAAGCACATAAGATTGATCTTTATTATGATCAACTGCTCTTTGAATAAAATATCTGCCATCTTTTTGATTGATGCGAGCATAATGTCCAGTGGCGATATAATCACAACCCAGTGCATCCGCTCTTTTCAACAATGCTTCCCACTTGATATGCGTATTGCAAAGAACACATGGATTAGGTGTTCTGCCTGACAGGTATTCATCTACGAAATTATTGATCACATAATCACCAAATTCTTCACGGATATCGACGATGAAATGATGAAAGCCTTTTTCAACAGCCACCTGGCGAGCATCGTTGATGCTATCAAGACTGCAGCAACCGGTTTCTTTATGGTCACCTCCACTTGTAGCATAATCCCAGGTTTTCATCGTGATCCCGATGATTTCGTAACCCTGATCCTGAAGGATCATAGCGGTCACCGTGGAGTCAATACCTCCACTCATGGCTACTAATATTCTTCCTTTTTTACTCATTTAAGCGGACGCAAAGGTAAGGAAAAAGGGTATGGCGAAGGCCAGGGCGATGGTTAATGAAAAGACATTAAGGATATCCTAAATTCCTACATTTCTGTTGCTCAACGTATATTGTGGGATAACTAAAGAAGTACAATAAACCACTAAAACCAACAAATGGAAGCATTAAAGGCGGATTCTCCCCATATCCTGATGGTCAGTGCTGAATGCTATCCGGCAGCTAAAGTTGGTGGGCTTGCGGATGTGGTGGGTTCCCTACCCCGCTATCTCAATAAAGGTGACGCAAAATGTGCTGTAATCATGCCCCGGTATCACAATGCCTGGATCACTCAGCAGGAAACGATTGAGAAGCATTATGGCTCTTTCCACATGGGATGGGAATGGATTGAATACAGAGTCTTTTATATCATCAACGAGGACCTGGGATATGATCTCTATACAGTTGACATTCCCGGGAAATTTGACAGGGCCGGTGTGTATGGTGATCATCATCAGCCTTATTATCGTGATGAAGTCGAAAGGAATGTTGCTTTTCAGAGAGCTGTTTTGCATTGGTTGATGACATGGGAGAAACTTCCTGATCTCGTCCATTGTCATGATCATCATACTGCATTGATGCCATTCATGATGACACAGTGTCCTGAATTCTGGCGCCTTGGAAATACACCAACAGTACTGACAATCCACAATGCAGCCTACCAGGGAATGTTTGGATGGGACCGTCAATACCTATTGCCTGAATTTTCAAGACAGGCATCAGGGTTACTTGATTGGGGTCATGTCATTAATTCACTTGCGTGCGGAATTAAATGTGCGTGGCGTGTTACTACGGTTTCAGAAAATTATTTACGTGAATTAAGAGATACCAGCGGATTTGGATTGCAGGGATTATTTCATAGTGAATATTGGAAGTCGCGTGGTGTCATCAACGGAATTGATTATGATTACTGGAATCCGGCGGAAGATCATTACCTGACCATCAAACTCAAAAAAAATATTGATAAATGGAAGCGTGATAACAAAGTGAGTCTGCTGAAAGAATTGAAGATGCCAACAGATCTTCCGCTTCATATTTTTATTGGCAGGATGGTCCATGATAAAGGCATTGATTTTCTTGCCAGCCTGGTCTACAATTATATGATTTATCGAAGGGATGTATGTTTCATCATCCTGGGAACCGGTGATCCGCAGATTGAAGAACAATGCAGGATACTGGAACATAATTTCGGCCCTCATGTCAGATCGCTGATCATGTACAATGAAGGTGTGGCTCATCGATTGTATGCGGCTGCAGATTTTCTTTGGATGCCTTCGCGGACGGAGCCGTGTGGACTTAACCAGATGTATGCTATGCGCTATGGTACTGTTCCTATCGCAAGGGCCACGGGTGGTCTTCTTGATACGATAGAACCTTATGATGGAAAAGATGGAGATGGATTTTTATTCCGTGATCTTGAAGAATACCAGGGCATGTGGGGAATTGATAGCAGCACAACACTCTTTTCTGTTCCGGAATTACATTCCCAGGTTAGACAGCGAATCATGGCAAAAGATCTTTCGTGGGAAAATTCTGCAAAAAAATATCTCGATATTTATCATGAAATAATACCAGCTAAATCCAATGCGTAATCTAAACAGAGAAGTCCTATGTGTAATCCTTGGCGGAGGCGCAGGTTCAAGGCTTTATCCTCTGACCGCGCGAAGATCCAAACCTGCAGTTCCGCTCGCAGGAAAATACAGGCTGATCGATATACCTGTTTCCAATTGCCTGAATTCAGGTTACAACAGGATATTTGTTTTGACACAATTCAATTCCGCTTCTCTTAACCGGCATATTAAAAACTGCTATCACTTTGATTCTTTCAGCCAGGGTTTCGTAGATATTCTAGCGGCTGAGCAGACTCCAACAAATAAAGATTGGTTTCAGGGCACAGCTGATGCTGTCCGTCAAACCATGACAAGGCTTGATGAATATGATTACAATTATGTACTGATCCTGTCGGGTGATCAATTGTATCAAATGGATCTTGCCGGATTTCTTGCACAACACATTGAGCTGGGTTCAGAGTTAACGATTGCCACCATTCCTGTCACAGCCAAGGACGCCACAGGATATGGCATCATGAAAGTGAACCAAGATCATCAAATCGAACGCTTCATTGAAAAACCATCCGCAGCAGAATTGGGTGAATGGCAATCTGATGTTCCAGAAAAATATTCGAAAGAGAATAAGAATTACCTCGCTTCGATGGGTATTTATCTTTTCAAAAAAGAAACATTAAAGCAACTCTTCGCGCTCAACCCGGCAGAACATGATTTTGGTAAGGGAATTATTCCTTTTGCCATTAATAAGTTTTATAAAGTGAACAGCTTTGCCTACGACGGATACTGGGAGGACATAGGAACGATACGTTCATTTTTTGAAGCAAATCTTGAATTGGCAATGCCGTTGCCCAGATTCAATCTGTATGATTCACACAATCCTGTGTTTACCAGGTCAAGGATGCTTTCCCCAACGAAAATTCTTGGCACTGCCTGCACAAATGTTCTTGTGGGTGACGGATGCATCATCAATGCTAAAGAAGTCAGCCAGTCCGTCATCGGCATTCGCTCCAGGATAGGAAGAGGATCTGTTGTAAGACGAACGATCATGCTGGGAATGGACACTTATGAAAATCTTGAGGATGTACTTTCTCATAAAATAATTCCAATGGGCATCGGTGAAGATTGTCATATTGAAAATGCTATCATTGACATCAACTGCAGGATCGGTAATAATGTCGTGATCAAAGGAAGCACCGAATTAAAAGATGTGGAAACAGAGACTTACTGTGTCGTAGATGGAATCGTGGTGTTGAAGAAGTCGGTGAATATCCTTCCCGGCACAAAGATTGGTGCCGTCTAGACCTGATACTTGACATTAAACTGAAATCGTTATCGAATTTCCAGCCTTTATTTTCCAAATTATATACTGGCAAACTTGTCGAAATTTCAGCATTGGAATCACCACTTAAACTGCCCTTTTTTTAGCCATTTCTGTAACCATCCTTCCACTTATAACAACGTGAATTATCAGGCAGTTATGACAGTGTGGCACACCTAGGTGTGCCACACTGTCCCGGAAGAGGGCTTCTTTGTCCCGGAAGAGGGCTTCTTTGATTAGTTTTGACTACTTTTTTTATCCTATGAATCACATCATTGTACCAGTCGATCTTTCCAAAAATTCAAAAGATGCCCTTCGTTATGCCGGATATCTTGCCGAACATGCAGGAGTTGGTATCCTGATTGTACACTGCATCAGCCTTCTTCATAAAGCTGTCAGGCATAATATCAGTGATGGTGAAATTGAAAAGGATCCGCAGAAATGGATTTTAAAAAGAATAAAAAAATTAAAAGGCAAGCATCCTAATCTCAACATTGATTTCAAAATTGTGAAAGGTGATGTCCTGGATAACATCAGGAGATTGGTTGAAATGACAAAAGCAGACCTGGTTGTCATGGGCACACAAGGTCAGCATGAAAATCCCGAAACATTTCTAGGATCTACTTCAGGTGGACTTGTCAAGACTACTGATATTCCTGTTTTACTGATTCCACCTGGTTACAGATTCGATGGAATTACAAAAATCGTATTTGCAGTCAAGAACACATTCGTACGATATAAACGTAACCTGGAACCTATCATCAGGATAAAAGAAATATTTAAACCTCACATTGAATTATTGCATCTTGGTGAAATCCATGAACCTGTGCCGAAACAGAGTTTCAGCATCCTTCAGGTTATCAATGATATCACCAGGTATGGAAATGATAATTTTAATGAAAGCATCAATGAATATTTGACACAACATCATGCTGACCTGTTATGTGTCATCAGGCGCAAAAGAGGATTCCTGGAGAAGCTTTTAGGCCCTTCCGTGACACTAGTTTCGGCATTCAATACTAACGTTCCTATACTTGTGCTTATAGGCGAAGAATAGTCCCTCGTCATGATGCTGACGACCGCTCGTAGAAAGGTATTTGGTGCTTAGGGAATACCCTCTACCTTTGCGAACCCAATTTAGAAGGAAATACAATACATGGAACGCAACCAGATTATAGGCTTTGTCCTCATTTTTGCTCTTTTAATTCTTTGGACTTTTGTCAACTCCCCTTCTAAGGTGGAGATGGCAAAAACCAAGCAGGTACAGGACAGCCTCCATAGGGCGGAACTGATTAAGGACTCCATTGCTGACGCAAAAGTGGACTCTGTTCGCACCCCGACAGTAGAGGATTCAGCCAGGGCAGTAGCAAAATTTGGTGATTTCGCCGACGCGGTGACTGGTCCAAATGAGACTGTTCACCTTGAAAATGAGAACTTTATCGTTGATTTTTCCACTAAAGGAGGCAAGATCTCAGGTGTAGAGCTCAAGAAGTACAGCAAGGTCCTCCTGGATGCCAAAAAGAAAGAATATAAGATTCCTGTCAGGCTGTTAGAGGACGCCGAAGATATCTGGGACATAGCTATACCCTTTCAACGTGGAATGCTCCATACCGCTGATCTTCACTTTCAACCAACCATTGACAAGAATAAGGTCCTTTTTACCGCCATTGGACAGCAGGGTGAAAAAATTATCCAGGAATACACGCTGACAGATAATCCCTATGAAATCAAATACAATTTCAGTATTGAAAACGGATCAGGTCTGATCGCCAATAGCGGGCAAACTGCTCAACTCTCCTGGATCAATCAATTGGATAAACTCGAACGCAACAGTACGTTTGAAAGAAGTTATTCCACCGTTTATTACAAGGTAAATACTGCCTCAGTTGATTATTGTAATTGCAGGAAAAGCTCGCAGGAGAATTTATCCGAACAACCGATTAAATGGGTTGCACATTCCAACCAGTTTTTCAACAGTGCACTGATCGCTGATGAATCTTTCAGTGGAGGAGTTCTTTCTACAACGATGTTGCCTGATAGCAATGCAAATCTGAAAACAACATCTTCTATCCTGGGCATTGCTCTTAAGGGCAGCAATCCTTCGGCAGGAATGACCATGTATGTAGGGCCAAATGATTTTGAGCAACTGCGTCATTATCATCAGAACCTTGAAGACATTATTCCATTTGGCCGAAGCATTTTCGGAACGATCAATAGGTGGGTGATCCGACCTATGTTTAATTTCCTGTTGTCGTTTATTGGAAGCAAGGGTATTGTGATACTTCTGTTGACTTTGCTGGTCAAGCTCGCCTTATTTCCTTTGTCTTATAAAATGCTTGGAAGTCAGGCTAAGATGTCTGCGCTTAAACCAAAGCTTGCTCACCTGAAAGAAAAATATAAAGACGACATGCAACAGCAGCAAGTGGAGTCTATGAAAATCTACAGGGAGTATGGCGTCAATCCCCTGGGAGGATGTTTTCCTGTTGTGCTTCAGATGCCTGTCTGGTTTGCATTGTATAGATTTTTCCCGGCTTCGATCACGTTCAGGCAAGCTAAATTTTTGTGGGCAACGGATTTATCATCATTTGATGTTTTCACTTATCTGCCGACGAATATTCCTTTTTATGGAGATCATATCAGTTTGCTGACGTTGTTGTGGGCTGCCAGTACGATTGCTTATACCTACTATAATATGCAGAACATGGATATGTCTAATATGAATCCTGCATTAAAATATATGCAATACCTGATGCCCCTGATGTTCCTTGTGTTTTTCAATAGTTATGCTTCTGGACTTACCCTTTACTTGTTGTATTCGAATACACTCAACATTATACAGACCATCGGGGCGAGGAAATATCTCTTTGACCAGGATAAGATCATGGAAAAATTAAACATCAACAAAGCGAAGCCAAAGAAAGAAGGCGGCTTCCAGGCCAGGATTGAGCAGGCCATGAAGGAACAACAAAGACTGGCTGAAGCAAAGAATGCGAAACCAAAGAAGAAGAATTAATCTAAAATCAATAGCAACGAAACAATACTTTCTTCCGAAAGGATGAGTCGAAACCAGGTAAATCAAAAACCAACCGTAGGTGTAGTCGGTGCAGGCAGTTTTGGCTTGACAGTCGCTCAATTACTGTCAATCTCAAATAACGTACTCCTTTTCGCCCGCGATCCACTGGTCGTGGAAAATATTAATACCACACGCACTTTGCTCGGAGTGACAATCTCTCCAAATATTACTGCAGTATCATCTTACCAGGAAATTGCCAAAGCGTGTGAAGTTATTTTTCCGGTTGTCCCTTCTGATGATTTCAGAGAGATGATGAAGGGAATGGGCTCACTATTGACACCTCGACATATCCTTATTCATGGTACCAAGGGCCTGGACACATCGAGAGTAAAAGATATCGGATCATTCACCGGCAAACTCCACAGGGAAGACGTGCGCACCATGTCTGAAGTAATACGCGAAGAAAGTAATGTACTCCGTGTTGGATGTTTGTCAGGACCAAATCTCAGCAAAGAAATTCTTGAAGGCCAACCCACTGCCACCGTCATCGCCAGTGAATATGATGAAGTGGTGAGTATAGGGATTGAATTGTTGACCAGCAAAAAGATGTTTGTTTTCGGCTCGTCAGATATCCTGGGTGCAGAACTTGCAGGCGCATTTAAAAATATCATTGCCGTTGGCTCCGGTTTCCTGAGAGGAAAAGGATTGGGGAAAAACATGCAGGGGCTTTTTATTACCAGGGGGCTTCATGAGATTACTTTCTTCGGTGGATTATTGGGTGCAGATAAATCGGCATTTCTTGGGACTGCAGGCATTGGTGACCTGATCGCGACGGCTACCAGCTCAAGCAGCCGCAATTTTATGTTTGGATACCAATTGGGACAAGGACACAGCCTGAAAGAAATCATGGAATCATCTGATGAATTGGCCGAAGGCATTCGCACGCTGAAGATTGCTTTTCTGCTGGCTAAAACGGAAAAGATCAGGCTGCCCATCATTGAAACCCTGTATAAAATAGTTTATGAAAATTTAGCTTTCGAAGTGGCTCTTGATTACCTGATGCGTTATCCCTATTCCAGGGATGTCTCTATCAACATGTAAACAGCCTAAACGATTTATAAGAGAGCATCGAAAGAGGTTATCTATATTTGGACTAATATTTTAATGCCTGATATGAAGATTTCACAATTACTTGGACTTGGAAACGCTACTGATCAGAAAAGTGTCGACTTCCTCGAGAATGCGCTGACCAATCACATGCAGCCGGGATTTGATTATCTCAAATTCAAGCAATCGTTAGATCAATTGGCCGGTTTAAAACTTGACACTCCTACTTCATTGAAGTCTGCTTTTGCCACTGCCTCTACCATGGGGGTGACAAAGGATTCTCTTTTGCAATCGGCAAGGCATTACCTTACGATATTGGGGGATGAGAAAAAACAATTTGACCAGGCGCTCAACAACCAGGTTCAGCAACGGATTGATTCAAGAAAAAATGATTTATTGAAATTGCAACAACAAATAGAGGAAAATAAGCGTCAGATCGCAAAGCTTGAAAAACAAATTTTGGAATTCCAGGATACAATATCGCATTCAGACGAAGAAGTCACAGAGGCAAAAACATCGATAGAACAGACCAAATTGAAATTTGAAACCACCTATCAAAAATTTGTCTCTGCGATCGAACAGGATATGGCAGCTATTCAACAACATTTATAAAACATTCCACATGGCAACTCAATCACAAGACTTCACAGGTAACCTTGCAAAACCAAAATCATTCTGGGGAAGACCGGAAGGAAAAACAGGACTTTTATTCATGCTGGCTGTGCTGGCAGGGGCAGGTTATGTATTGGTGAAATACCTGCCACAGATCATGGCTTTCGCTTCCTCTTTATTAGGGCTTGTAGTCACTTTGCTGGTGCTCGGTGCTATTATATACATGGTATTGGATCCCAGGATGAGGACACTGGTCAGCTATATGTATAAGAGTATTATGCGATGGGTCACCGGTGTATTTATCACCATTGATCCAATTGGTATTCTCAAAAACTACATAGAAGATTTGCAGGATAATCTGAAAAAAATGGGTGAACAAATCGGTGTATTGAGGGGGCAAATCCGCAAACTAAAAACCATCCAGGAAGACAATGCGAAGGAAATCGATTACAACATGCGGTTAGCTCAAAAGGCGAAGGAACAAAATGTCGAAAGCCAGATGCTTCTCTCCAGCCGCAAAGCTGCACGTCTAAAAGATTCGAATGACAAGTATGCTGTCCTTGAAAATAAAATGAATATCCTGTACCGAGTACTGACCAAGATGTATTCAAATTCAGAAATTTTACTGGAGGACACGAAAGACCAGGTAGCACAAAAAGAAGAAGAACGCAAAGCCATCAGGGCAAGTTACAGTGCTATGAAATCTGCCATGAGTATTATCTCAGGTGATGCGGATAAGCGAGCCATGTTTGACCAGGCGCTGGATCACATCGCTGATGATGTAGCTATGAAAGTGGGAGAAATGGAAAGGTTTATGGAAATGTCATCCAATTTCATGCAGTCTGTCGATCTGCAGAATGGTGTATTTGAAGACCAGGGAATGAAGATGCTGGAAGATTGGGAAAAGAATAGCACACTGATGCTCATGGGTGGTAAGGTTGATGATACATTGGATATTAATGCCCCACAAAAGGAAATTGATATGAAAACGAAAGACGGGAAGAGTGAGTACGATAATCTTTTCGAATCATAAAAAGGTACCCTTAACTATGAACTTTATTATTTCTCAAACGATTTAAGATATATCTATGGATGGCACAAAAGCATATTATTCTAAATCTTTGGGGAAAAAAGTGGCTAATGGAGCGTTACCGAAAATAATCAGGAAAATTCATGTCATTAGTAGTCTTTACAATAAATGGTCGGTTGTCATTGAGGGAAGCACCAGGTCTGTCAGATCAGGATTAAGTAAAAGAGAGGCATTAACATTGGCGCGAAAAACGGCGACAAACAAATCGGCTGAAACAATTGTAATACACGATAAAATGGGAAATGTCTCAAAACGCCTTAAGGTTTTGCAATAAGTATTTTCATTCATTTTTTCATGCCAGCTCGAAAACAGATTACAAAAACGAAAGTTTTTATTAATTGTCCTTTTGACGAAGGTTATAGACCAATTTTTAGGGCTCTGGTTTAGTGCAGAGGTAGAAATCATGCAAATTGGAGATTATAGAGGGTTTGCAAATGATTGGATTACAGATTTTAAAAAGAATCCTGCCAATAAATAGATACAGAGAGAGTTCTTTAAAGGATTGAATTCCAAGAACATAAAGTCAACTTTATGAATGTTATCGGGACTAACTTAATATTTACAATTGAACTTAATCTCCCTGATTTAGTTAACAACAGATCCCTCACCAGGAGAAGTAAAAAAGCCGAAGAATTAAAACTTTATACTTTTGCGGCCTGAACATGTGAACAGACCCCACTTCACGAAAACAAAATTTATGGCAAAAAACCTTATGATTGTTGAGTCTCCTGCGAAAGCGAAGACCATCGAAAAATTTCTGGGTAAGGATTTTAAAGTCAAATCCAGCTTCGGACACATTCGTGACCTGGAGAAGGGAAATGGCGCCATAGACGTTGCAAATAATTTTGAACCCAAATACATTATATCTCCGGAAAAGAAAAAAACAGTTAAGGATCTAAAAGATGCAGCCAAGACCGTTGATGAAATCTGGCTCGCAACGGACGAAGACCGCGAAGGTGAAGCTATTTCATGGCACTTGTGCAGTGTATTAGGCCTTGATCCTCTTCATACAAAAAGAATTGTTTTCAGAGAAATCACTAAGCCGGCAATTCAAGCTGCAATAAAGGAGGCGCGAACAATAGATCTAAATCTCGTCAATGCACAACAAGCCCGAAGAGTTTTAGACCGCCTCGTCGGATTTGAATTGTCGGAAACTTTATGGAGAAAAGTAAAAGGAAAATTATCTGCAGGCCGGGTTCAATCTGTAGCTGTAAAATTAGTGGCTGAAAAAGAACGCGAGATAAATGCATTCACGCCGGAAGCTTTCTTTAAAATACAAGCCATCTTCAAAGTCATTGATGCGAATAAAAAAATCTATGACCTGAAAGCTGAGCTTTCTGATAAAATATCAAACAAACCTGCTGCAAAGAAATGGATTGATGCCTGCATTGGTGCAGAATTCAAAGTAGACAGTATTGAAGTTAAGCCTGCGACACGAAAGCCCGCCCCACCCTTTACTACATCAACATTGCAACAGGAAGCAAGTCGAAAATTAGGCTTCAATGTCAAACGCACGATGTCAGCTGCGCAAAAACTTTACGAGTCCGGTTACATCAGCTATATGCGAACTGACTCCGTGAATATCAGTGAAACAGCTCAAAAAGCAATCCTGGCTGAAATCAGCAAAACATTTGGCGCAAACTATGTACAGCCCAGGCAATTCACTTCAAAATCAGTGAATGCACAGGAAGCTCACGAAGCTATCCGTCCATCTTATCCGGAGAATTCAACTATTCCTGATGGTGATAAAGACATGGAGCGCGTCTATGATCTCATTTGGAAAAGAGCAGTGGCCTCTCAAATGGCGGATGCAAAACTTGAGCGCACCCAGGTCAATATCTCTGTCTCCACACATAAAGGTGAATTCCTGACAGCTAAAGGTGAAGTGATCAAGTTTGATGGATTTTTAAAATTATATATCGAGAATCTTGATGATGAACCGGAAGATGAAGATTCAGCTATCTTGCCTCCACTGAAAGAAGGACAGAAACTGGATCTCAAAGAAATGACCGGTACTGAGCGATATTCAAAACCTCCTGCGAGATACACAGAAGCGGGACTTGTGAAAAAACTTGAAGAGTTAGGTATCGGCAGACCTTCGACTTATGCGCCCACCATCAGTAAAATCATGGAGGAAGACCGTGGATATGTCATCAGGGAAAACAGGCCGGGTGTCGAAAGATCATATGCTGTCATCACACTGTCGGATAAAAAAGTAACTGAGGAAACAAAGACTGAAATCACCGGTACGATTTCAAATCGTTTGGTTCCGACTGATATGGGTTTGCTGGTCACTGATTTCCTCAATGATAATTTTTCGCAAGTGATGGATTATAACTTTACTGCGGATATTGAAAAGCAATTTGACATCATCGCTGATGGCGGGCTTGTGTGGAATAAAATGATCGCCTCTTTTTATGGTCCTTTTCACCAGAGTGTGGAAGAGACGCTTGATACTGCAGGAAGAGTGCGCGGAAGAAGAGACCTGGGTGTTGATCCGGTTTCAGGCCTGACCATTTTGACACAGATGACAAGGTTCGGACCTGTAGTACAGATCGGAACGAGAGAAGAAATGGGTGAAGATGAAAAGCCAACGTTTGCAAGCTTACGTCCTGGTCAATCTATTGAAACAATCACTCTTGAGGAAGCGATTGAACTTTTTAAATTACCACGGACGCTTCCAAATTATAAAGACAAAGAAGTGCTCATTGGTCTCGGCCGTTTCGGCCCATATGTGAAACATGGTGACGCATTTATTTCAATTCCTAGAGGAGAAGATCCACATGAAATCACGGAAGAACGCGCACACGAAATCATCGAAGCTAAGCTCCATGAGGACAGGCCTGTTGCCATGTATAAAGGAAAACCTATCACCAAAGGCAAAGGCCGATTTGGACCTTATGTCAAATGGGAAGGCACCTTCGTGAACATTCCAAAAAAATATGACCCTGATCATCTTTCCGAAAAAGAGATGTTTGAATTATTAGAAGCTAAACTTGCAAAAGAAGCCAACCGGTATATTCAACAGTGGGATAAAGAAAAAATATCTATTGAGAACGGCCGATGGGGTCCGTTTATACGTAAAGGGAAAAAGTCGATCAGCTTTCCCAAAGTTGATGGTGGAAAAATGTCAAGTGAAATTGCCGCACAATTGACACTTGAAGAAGTCAAAGAGATTATCGAAGGCGGTATGCCGAAGAGTGTGGAAAAAAAGATGGCAGGCAAGTAGTGAGTTGTCAGTTGTCAGTTGTCAGTTGTGAGTAGTATTTACCTTTTAAACTGAAGTGTTACCTGATTCCAGGCGGGTCAGTATTTTAAGGATCAACTCATTTTGATTTTCTAAATGCATAAGGATGGTTTCTACTTCTGCTTCTGATTTTTTATTGATTTGAAAATCCTGTTCGGCTCTCATTTCAGAATGCTTTGATTGAAGGTTTTGACCTACCATGATCAAAGGCATCAGGAATATCTGGATCATGTTGGAAATAAATAACCAAAGTACAAAGGCAGGAAACGGATCAAACCGCAATGTTGCAGGACCAAGTGCATTCCAGCACAACCAACTGGCAGTCCAGCAAAAAATAATAAAAAAGAAACCCATGCTGCCGACATGGTCAGTGATCCATAAAGCAAGTTTATTAATAACGGATAACTTTTCTTTATGACTGACATTAATGTTTTTGATAGGCTCGTAATGGCTTCTCAAATCCTCTACAGAGGGTAAATTTTCATGTTTCATTTTCATGGATTAAATATTTTAATGTGACATTGGAATCATGAGTTCACGAAGGCCTTTTGGCTCAGTCCTAAATCGGGTATTTAAATTCTGGCAATTCTATATCAGGTGTCTTGTGTGCGAGGTAATCATGAATGGTATTGCCAATATTAATTAACTGTAGAATCTGAGGTCGTGGCATTACCACATTGTGAACATAAAGGATCAACAGGTAATTCATTCCCTCAAGGCTGTAAAATCCCTGGCTGTCAAAAAACCTGATCAAATCAGGATTGTCAAAATGATAGCGGATGTAATCCTCATCCTCTCCCCGCAGTAAATAATTTTTACTAAACGTAGGATATTGAACGAAATCAATGTCCTGCATTCCGAAATAGGTGCCTATGCGATGGTACCATTTTTCAGGAACCATCACAAAATGCGGAAGGGCTAACTCCTTAGAGTACCTAAAATAAACGGTTTGCCTATAGGTATGGCTCGATTTACCGGTGGAGACTGTATAGATATAATCAAACGCACAAGTAAATCCCAAATCATCGCTTTCATGAATGATGATCGGAGAAATGGTCTGCGCGTGTCCAAACCGGCATAATTTAAAATCCTTCAACCATTTAACTGTTCCGGCATCATCGGTCTCATTGAATTTCCAGTCAAGGCTATTCGCACATGCCTCAAAATCATCTTTCCGGAGATCTTTTTTATATCGAGCCATTATGGTTTTTTCGTTTTGCCCAGATCTGAAATAATATCTCTTGCAGCGGTTTCAGCCCCGCCTCCTGAAGTGAGTAACTTCTGCAATTCAATGTATCCATTTTGAATTTCCCGGTAATGATCGGGCTTCATGATTTCTAAAAGACTTTGATACATTCGTTCGGCTGTACATTCTTTTTGTATTAATTCGGGAACGAGTTTTTTATCCGCAATAAGATTGACTAATGAGATGTAAGGTACTTTAACCAACCGTTTTGCAATCTGGTATGAAAATGAATTTCCTTTATACACCACCACCTGGGGTGTACCGGTTAGAGCTGTTTCAAGTGTTGCAGTTCCGGATGCGACAATAGCGGCTTCACTTTCATAAAGAACTTTATGCATATCATTCCGAACGATCATAATATTTTTTTGACCGGAAATAATATTTTCATAAAGAGATAACGGAAGATTTGTAACTCCCGCGACCTGAAAATGAAATCCCGGCATCAATTTGGCCAACGCTACCATTTCCGGAAGAATGAGTTCTACTTCATGCCTCCTGCTGCCCGGCAATAAAGCGATGTAATGTTTTTTAAAAGAATGTAATAAATCTCCTTCATTTTTAGCGGCCATAGCTAAAGGATGACCAATGTAAAGTACATCCATTCCATATGTGGCATAAAATGCTTTTTCAAAAGGAAGGATGACATACATGCGTTGCACAGCCTTTTTTATTTTATGCACCCTTGAAGTATGCCACGCCCACAATTGGGGAGAGATATAATAATAAACCGGTATTCCTTTAGCGTGTGCCCAGCCAGCCATCCTGAGATTGAACCCTGGATAATCAACGAGAACTAATCCATCAGGTTTAAGTTCTAAAATTTCTTCTTTGCATAATCTGAAATTCCTGAGGATGTCCGGAATATGTTTTACGATTTCAACAAATCCCATGTAGGCAAGATCCCGGTAATGCCTGGTCACATTAACTCCGGTGGCGGTCATAGCCTCACCACCCCATCCGGTTATAGCGGCATTGGAATCATTTTTGAAAATAGACTCACACAGCAAGGCTGCCTGCTTATCTCCACTGGCTTCACCGGCCAGGACAAAATATTTCAAGCCTGAAGAATTTTTAATCCAAATACCCAAAACCAAATCCCCACCAATACCATACTCGCCAATAATATTCCGCGAATGGTTTCATTCTGATAAGATTTACGAATTCGCTGCATCAACACTAAATCAGCACAAATGGAAAATAAAGCAAGTGTGCGCAACCTGAAATCTTCAGCGAAGCCAATATCACTTAATACCCCCATCGTATCCAGTAATTGATAAATCGTCAGTAAAATAGCATACGCAATCGCCGGAATTAAAAGCCCTGCTCCAAATCCCAACCAAAAAGAATCTCGCTTAATGAATGATTTCATGCATGAGGATTTAAATCTTCCATTGATTTCAATTCAGGTATGGCCATGTGGCTTGTCAGATCATGAAGTGAAGGCACTATCGAAATGTATCCATCCCTTAGTGCATTAATATCCGTTCCGGGACCGGCATCATTGGTCACAAAATTACCAGTCAACCAATAAAATTTTTGTCCGCGAGGATCTTCACCATCTACAAATTCCTCTTCCCAACGTCCCTCAGATTGGCGGCATATTCTCGTCCCTTTTATCGGTCCCAAATTCGGATGCGGTATATTGACATTCAGCAATTTTGTGTTGACCATACCGAATTTTAATACATGAGACATGATCGATCTGACCCACGGAGTAGCCGGATCGAAATCGGCTTCCATTGAATAATCTCCAAGACTAAACCCAATAGAGTTGATGCCTTCAATAGAGGCTTCCATGGCAGCAGAAATGGTGCCTGAATAAAGGATATTGATTGATGCATTAGAACCATGATTAATTCCCGAAACGCATAAATCAATTTTCCGGTTTTTCAATAATACATTTTTTGCCAGCTTCACGCAATCGACAGGTGTGCCTGAACATTCATAAGCTTCAATTCCTTCGAATACCGATACTTTATGAAGCCGGATCGGATCTTCCAGTGTCACTGCATGGCCTTTTGCAGATTGAGGTGAATTGGGAGCGACAACGATCACCTCCCCCATGTCATATGCAATCGAAACTAACCTGCGAATGCCCGGGGCAAACATCCCGTCATCATTGGTCACTAAAATTAATGGTTGCTTCTTATGCATTATCCTGGTTTATATCATTATTGAAAATGATTAAATATTGATGGCTTCTCCATATGCAGCTGCAGCAGCTTCCATTACTGCTTCACTCATGGTCGGGTGCGGATGAACTGTTTTAATAATTTCCATTCCGGTTGCTTCAAGTTTTCTTGCAAGAACGATTTCAGCAATCATGTCCGTCACACCCGATCCTATCATGTGGGCTCCGAGTATCTCGCCATATTTTGCATCGAAGATCAGTTTGACAAAACCTTCAGGATGCCCGGCAGCTTTTGCCTTACCACTGGCGGTGAATGGAAATTTTCCGATTTTCAATTCATGTCCTGCTTCTTTAGCTTGTTGCTCTGTCATTCCTACTGAAGCAATTTCCGGATGACAATAAGTACATGAAGGAATATTTCCATAGTCGATCGGTTGAGGATGATGTCCTGCTATTTTTTCAACACAAAGAATACCTTCTGCAGAAGCAACATGCGCGAGAGCAGGGCCATCAGTGATGTCTCCAAAGGCATAAATACCTGCCACATTTGTCTGACACCATTCATTGACCACTATTTTTCCTTTGTCGGTTTTTACACCAAGCGTTTCAAGTCCGATGTTTTCGATATTTGATGTTACACCTGCAGCAGACAGAACTAAATCACATTTGATCTCGGTTACTTCGTTTGTTTTTCGACTCTTGGCTGTTACTGTTATTGTTTTTCCGGAAACATCAACTTTTTCAACGGATGTGTTTCCAAGAACATCGATGCCACTCTTAGTAAATTGTCTTGTAAGTTCTTTTGAAATATCTGCATCTTCCCTGGGGACGAGACCTTGCTCCAGAAATTCAATCACGGTGACCTTAGTCCCCATGGCATGATAGAAATATGCAAACTCAACCCCTATTGCACCTCCTCCGATCACAACAAGTGACTTTGGCAGATTTTCCGGGACCATGGCTTTTCGGTACTCAATTACTTTTACTCCATCAATAGGAATATTCGGAAGAGCCTTAGCTCGGGCTCCCGTTGCGAGGAGAATATGATCTGCTTCATAACTGGTGACTTTTCCGGCTGCATCTGTCACGTCTACTTTTTTACCCCTCGCTAATTTCCCTGTACCTAAAATGACGTCGATTTTATTTTTCTTCATCAGGAACTGCACACCCTTGCTCATGCTATCGGCAACATCACGTGACCTCTTGATGACACCTGTAAGATCAGCTTTCACATTATCAGCAGAGAGGCCATAATTTTTAGCCATTTGCATATCGTGTAATACATCAGCAGTCTTGAGTAAAGCTTTTGTCGGAATGCATCCCCAATTAAGACATATTCCTCCCAGAGACTCCCGTTCTACGATCGCTGTTTTCAAGCCCAATTGACTGGCTCTAATTGCCGCCTCATAACCTCCCGGGCCGCTTCCTATGACGATGACATTATATTTCATTTGTTTCCTTTTTTATCAGTTTTAATCATTAGGGTTGCAAATATAGTGAGGAGAAGCGGCTATGGCTAGGAAGGTCAGAAATGTGCCAAACTCCGTGCCAGGGAGCACACTCTAAAATAGTGTATTATCAACGAGTTATGACAGTGTGGCACACCTAGGTGTGGCACACTGTAGTTTGGAGAGAAAAATGGCTATTTTTTATACATTTGTGTACTTCGTTTTCTTGTGGGGTGCCTTAAAGTACAGGCTGAGATCAAACCCAACGAACCTGTCCGGGTAATGCCGGAAAGGGAAAGAAGTGAACCATGCATTTAACTGACTGTTAAGCTATCCATCATATGAACCTACAACGTAGCGTACGTATTTTTTTCCTTTGTTCTTTTTTGTGCACAGGATCTTTCGTTTATAGCCAATATTATATCCTTGGCCGGGGCCTGGACGACCAGGAACAACCCTATTCCTATTGTACCGCTCAGCTCAGTGGAAAAGATTTTTATACTGAACAAAAGTGTTCTGAATTAGGCGTATTCAGGTTTGAAAATTTAAAGCAAGGAAATTATGTATTGGTAGTCATCACTCCTTATGGTATTCGCAGAAAAAAAATTGATTTGCAAGGGAGCATTGATGTCACATTTCACATCTCCAGGAATATCCAGATGAATGAGATCAGCGTGGTCGCGAGGAAAGCCGGAAGCAATGAACCTGTGACGCACACTGATATTTCATCAGAACAGTTAAAGAAAAAAGATTTTGGCCAGGACATGCCATATCTCCTGGAAGGAACACCATCATTAGTGACAACATCAGATGCCGGTGCTGGGATTGGGTATACAGGACTTCGAATCCGTGGAACGGATCCAACAAGAATCAATGTCACTCTCAATGGCGTTCCTGTCAATGATGCAGAATCTCAAACTGTTTATTGGGTGGACCTGCCCGATATTGCAAGTTCCACAACCGATATCCAGGTTAATCGCGGCATTGGATGGAGTCAGCCCGGAGTTGGTGATTTTGGTGGAGGAATTCAACTCAACACATTGGGATTTAAATATGAACCGTACCTGGGAGTTCAGGTTGGTGCAGGAAGTTTTGAAACACGGAGAGGAACCATTGAAGCAGGGTCAGGATTGCTACATGGAAGATTCACGTTTGATGGAAGAGCTACCGGAATTGTATCTGATGGTTATATTGACAGAGCCAAAAGTGATCTCTATTCTTTATATACTTCTATGGGTTATCACCATGAAGATTCTAATCTGAGATTTATCTATGCTTTAGGTCATGAAGAAACATACCAGGCCTGGGATGGTGTTCCGGAGCAATATATTCATGACCCTGAATTAAGAACTTATAATGATGCAGGTACTGAAAAACCGGGAACGCCATATGACAACGAAATTGATAATTATACACAGCATTATTTCCAGTTGCATTTTGATCAATCATTGACACCCTTTGCAAGGTGGACAAGTGCTCTGCATTATACAAAGGGGAAAGGATATTTCGAGCAATACAAAGCTGACCAGGCTCCACAAGAATATGGTTTGGAAGACACTACTGATTTGGTCAGAAGACTCTGGCTTGATAATGATTTTTATGGATTCACTTCTACTTTACAGATTGGAAGTCCTGCACAGCGTTATTTGGTTCTTGGTGGAGGGTGGAACAAATACCTTGGTGATCATTTTGGAAAAGTGATCTGGACAGAGCAGAACGTCGGACTTGTAGCAGATACACCTTACTATTTCGACAAAGCCATAAAAACGGATGGAAATATTTTTGGCCGCACGAATATAAAATTGACTAAACATCTCGATGCCACAATTGATTTACAGGCAAGATGGATTCATTATTCATTCCAGGGACCTGACGAATCGGGAGCACTCAGTGATCAGCATGTCAAACATAATTTTCTAAATCCAAAATTCGGACTCAGCTATCATATTTCGGAGAAGAGTTCCATTTATGGTCTGACCGGAATTATTCACAAAGAACCTAATCGCGATGATTATGTCAACTCCACTCCTTTGAGCAGGCCACGACCTGAAGAATTATGGGATACTGAAATTAGCTACAGGTATTCGGCATCAAAAATTAACCTTGAGCTTGTCGGGTACTATATGGATTATAAAGATCAACTTGTTCCAACAGGAAGATTAAATGATGTGGGAGCATATAATAGAGTCAATGTGGATCAAAGTTATCGTGCAGGTTTTGAAACAGTCATTACCTATAAGCCAACTCAAAAACTTACACTTGAATTTCAGAATACATTAAGTGAAAACAAAATCAAATCATTTAATGAATACATCGACAATTGGGACAATGGTCAACAGGAAATTGTTTCTCACACCGGAAGTCAAATTGCTTTCTCTCCAAGCGTCATTGGCAGTTTTGGCGGTGAATACACATTCCTTTCAACTCAAACCCATGCGCTCAGTGTGAATATTGCTGACAGGTATATTGGAAAACAATTCGTCGATAATACTTCAAATGAAGCTTCTGCTCTACAGTCATACTTTGTCACTGATCTTGGCATTACCTGGACATGGCATGCACTCTGGGCTAAAGATTTTAAACTAAGCTTTTTATTGCGAAATGCATTTAATGAACAGTACGAATCAAACGGATGGATCTACAGGTTCCGGTCAGAAAACTATGATCCAAGACCTGACGATCCTTATGCAGGTTCAGAAGGAGGTAGCCTCTATCACCAAAAAGGATATTTCCCCCAGGCAGGCAGAAATATCAATTTCAATGTGAGGATGTCTTTTTAATCAATAATTGTAAGTGAATCCTAACCGATAACTCCAGGGTATTCTCGACGCAGTAGGTTTATCAAGGACGTTGTAATGCACCGAGAAAAAAGTGCTGAATGGATATCCGCTTGAAGCACCAACTCCAAGGTAAACATAGTCTTCTCCATTGCGCACAGTTTCAATATGGTCATTGTTGAGAATAATATTTCCAAATTCATCAGTCTTGGCTCTGGAGATAAAAGCTCTTTCGTACTCCGCCTGAAAGAATAAACCTTTAAGGAAAGGTGTTGCGCCCTGCACTGTCCAAAGAGGTTTAATACGTCCAAAAACTGTCGGCCCGTAGTCAAAGGAGCTGTAATTAAGGCCATTGGCATATTTTTCATAATAATAATCGACCTTCATCATAAACCCAACTGCGGTCGATTCTGAAAGCTTGTAAGCTATATTAGGAGCGAGCCCAAATGAAAAAGAGTAATTGGTAAAATAGAAATTGCCGAGGTTGACTCCATAACCCAATGGAAGTGGCTTTTTTTCCTGCACTTTTTCAGGTTCTTTTCCAGGTTCCTTTTCAGGTTCCTTTGCTTTTTCTGTAGCCTCTTCAGGCTTTTTTTCTTTGGCTTCTTCCTCTTTTTTAGCTGCCGGGGATCCGGGTGCAGGGTGATAGCCGGAATTCTTTTTATTGGATTGACCATAGCCAACCACAAGGCTTGACAAAATGAGGATGGCGCTCAGGATAAAATATCGTATTGAATTCATAGGGTAAAGATGTTAATAAGTGTCTAATCTCTAACGTATTGAAAGCTTTTTTTGCTATTAAGGAAAAATTAAATCCATATTTTCCATATTTTGCGCCCCATTACAATCCCCCTTTGACATAACCATCCTGAGTACAAGACCTTTAATAGCCCTTCTAACTAATTGGTTGTCCAAATTAATACATTGACATGAGTAAAAAGATCTTGAGAATTACTTCTCTTACTTTCCTTTACATATTCATTTTCTTCTCCTACACCTTCGCACAATCTTCAATCCGGTTTACGGTCCAAAGGGCAACGCCCTCCGAAGACAAGGAATACCTGAAGCAATTCAAGGCCTATACTTTAGGTACCCTCGCGACAAAAGCTACTTCAGATCTCCTCAGGTCAAAAGATGCCTTTAATGCATTACAAATAGAAATTCAGGGAGAAACGTTCGTTTTCGACCTGGAAGCGCACGATTTGCGTTCACCCGATTTCAAATTACGGATCCTGGACGAAAGTGGCGTGACCATCATGCCCCGCACACCAAATGTCACCTATGCAGGTTTCACCCATACGGGACATTATGATGTCAGGATCACAGCTGATGATGATTTTTTCTATGCCATGATCATTCAGCCAAATGATCAGTTTTTTATTGAACCAGCAAGGGATATTGTTCCATCTGCCCAACCTGATGAATATGTGATGTACTGGAGTAGTGATAACCTGAAGCACATGACTAATGCTAATTGCGATGCTAAAGTTATCCCCTCACATCAAACATCTCCCGGGAATGAAAATGCTAAACCTCTCGATCAAAACAGGTCAAGAGATGCCTGCAAGAATGTACAGATTGCTTTAGCCGATGATCATTTGATGTATAATAAATATGGGAGCATCGCCGCTGTCAATGATCACAACATGGCTGTCATCAATAATGTATTGACCAATTATGATTTTGAATTTTCAACCGATCTGACATTTACTGTTACTGAAATTTATGTAGCCACAAGTGCCGGAAATGATCCGTGGAGTACCAGTACTGACCCCGGAACACTCCTGGATAGTTTCACAGGCTGGGGACCAACAGGTTTTAGCAATACTCATGATGTCGCAAGTCTTTGGACGAACCGAGAATTCGATGGCACTGTAATTGGAATTTCATGGATAGGATCGGTATGTTCTTCATTCCGATATAATTGCTTGCAGGATTTTACAACGAATGCTGATTTCCTCCGTGTGCTCCAGGCGCATGAACAAGGTCATAGTTTTAATGCTGATCATGATGCTCCGAATTCCGGATTTATCATGGCGCCAGCAGTTTCCAATACGAACACATGGTCACCTTTATCGTTAAGCGTGATCAATGCATATATCCCTACACTAGGTTGTCTTTCAAGCTGTGCTCCTCCTGCTCCACCAGTTGCTGATTTCGATGCCGATGCAACGGAAGGATGTAAACCATTTATGGTTCATTTTATTGATCTAAGTTCAAATAATCCTACTAGTTGGTTATGGACATGTCCCGGTGGTTCGCCCGCAACCAGTACTTTACAATTTCCGACGATCACGTACAATACAGTAGGTTCATACAATGTGACGCTGAAAGCTACAAATGCCCAAGGAAGCAATACAGTGACAAAAACGAATTTTATTACGGTTGGTGATGATCCAACTGCAGATTTCGATTACGTACGAACTTTGCTATTGGTTGAATTTGAAAATTTGAGCATAGGCGCTACCAGTTACAACTGGAATTTTGGTGATGGTGGTACTTCAACCCAGGCAAATCCATCGCATACTTATGCACAGGATGGCACCTACCTGGTCAAGCTGACGGTTTCTAATGATTGTGGAACCGATGTACAAACAGTCGAGATTGAAGTTGTCACACCTCCTATCGCAGCTTTCGATGCAGATCCGACAGAAGGTTGTGATCCAATGGAGGTTCAGTTTACAAATGAATCATCAGATAATTCAGATACTTATCAATGGTCCTTCCCTGGTGGTTCACCTCCTTCATCAACAGAATTTGAGCCCTCAGTCGTATATGAAATACCGGGTACATTTAATGTGACGCTCACTGTTTCCAATGATGCAGGTCAGGACGTTCTTACTTTTACAAATTTTATCACATTACTTCCTCAACCCTCGTCGACTTTTACTTATACCGTAAACGGATTGCAGGTAAATTTCAATTCTGCAGGAAGTATAGGGGATACATATTTCTGGAACTTTGGTGATGGACAGACGAGTTCCTTGCATAATCCAACTCACGTATATGATCAGGGAGGGATTTACGTTGTCAAATTAACGGTCACAAATTCATGTGGCTCCAATGTACATCAGTCCACGATCACTGTCGGAGGTTTACCTATTGCTGCCTTTAATTCAGATATTCAATCTGGTTGCCCCCCACTCGTTGTACATTTTATGAATCAATCCTTAGGGACAGTCACATCCCTTAGCTGGGTATTCCAGGGAGGTAGTCCTGCTACGAGTACACAAGCAAATCCAATCGTCACATACAATACACCTGGTACATATGATGTAACGCTTACAGTGACCAATACCTTGGGAAGTGATGATTTATTCATGGATAATTTCATTACCGTTTTCACTCCAACCTTCAGTGCATTTGGTTACACCATCAATGGTTCGCAAGTCAATTTCATCAATCAGTCAAACAATTCCAGCGGATCTCTCTGGAATTTCGGAGATGGAAATACAAGTACTCAACAGAACCCTGTTCATACTTATAGTAATGATGGAACTTACAGTGTCAAACTGATTTCGGCCGGCATATGTGGTCCGGATACGAGTTCAACTCAAATCACAATAGCGACTCCTCCTTCGGCGAATTTTTCTTTTTTGCAAAATGGTGATTGTCCTCCCGTGACAGTGCAGTACAATAATCAGAGTAGTCCAAATACAACATCATTGTTGTGGACATTTAACGGAGGAACTCCTTCCACTTCGACCCAACAGAATCCCCTTGTCACTTATAATAGCACGGGTACATTTGATACTAAACTGATTGCTTATTCTGCAGGAGGATCTGATACATTGTTTTGGCCTCAACTTGTCACCATAGGACAACCTACAAATGCAGCCTTTTTGATCAGTACAAATGAAATGACGGTGGATATGGAAAATCAATCAACTGCTGCAGATAGTTATTTCTGGACATTCGGAGATGGGCAGACGAGCACTGAAACAAATCCAAGTCATACCTACAGCTCCTTTGGAACCTATACCATAAGTCTTGTCTCCATGAATGCATGTGGGACAGACACCATGTCCATTGTCATCGAATTGTCTACGATTCCAAATGCTTTCTTTGGTTATGATCAAACCAATGGATGCTCGCCAATGACTGTTCATTTCATAGACCAGTCACAAAATAATCCGACCAGTTGGCTTTGGACATTCGATGGTGGAAATCCATCAACATCTCCTCTGCAAAACCCGACTGTAGTTTATAGTACACCCGGTGTTTATTCAGTTACGCTTGTGGTGCAAAATAGCCAGGGATCTGACGCACTTGTACTGAGTGATTTAATTACAGTTGCCGGAATGCCTGATGCTAATTTTGATCATACAGTGAATGGAAGTTCTGTGTCCCTCTTTTATCCCGGCATTGATTATGATAGCCTGAGATGGGATTTCGGAGATGGCAGAACTGATAACGCGTTAAATCCAACCATCAATTATTCAACATCAGGGCAATACCTGATTTCGCTTATCGTCTACAATGCTTGTGGTACTGATACAAGTTCTGTACTGGTCAATATTATTGTAGCAGCGACATATGATCCTACGACAAATGAATCAAATTGGCAAATCAGGCCAAATCCTTTCGGTGATAATTTTTCGATCTACGGTGAGCCACTGAAAGCCGGTTCTGTAACCATTACTTTATTTGATGTTCATGGCAAGTTGCTATCGAATAAAGAATGGAGCTTTAATAAAGGACCTTCCATTGTGGATCTCAATGCAGATGCATTACCGTCCGGGATAATTCTGGTTCGGTTACAGGATGGTTCTTTGCCTGTGATACTTAAAGCGGTACATCAATAGTAAATTATACACGATGGTTGGAGCAAACTCCAACCATGGCAATCAAAGCCCATGTTAAGAAACTTGCCGTGGCAGGAGTTTGCTCCTGCCACATGCATTTATCCCCCTTTCTGCTTTGTCTGTTTGTATCCCGACTTGATCAGATACTCGATCACCTTTTTTACATGGTCGCCTTGTATGAGCATCTCACCATCTTTCAGGCTGCCCCCAGCAGAGCACATGGATTTTAATTTGGATAATAATTCAACGCTTGCTTTTTCAGGACCATCGTGCCCCTGGATCAGTGTGACTTGTTTTCCGCCGCGATGTTTCTTATCTCTTGACACATACAATTTCATTGCAGCTTTAGCCTGGGGAGCAAGGAGCTCACGTTGTTCTTTTTGTTCTTCCTTCTTTTCTTTTGGATCCGGGACATAAGGTTCCATGTCAGGGAAAAGATCTTTTAATTTTTGCAGGTCCTTCAGCGGATCAGTCATTGGGAAATCAAATTAAGGTTTATCATACTCACGTCATAAACATTCGCAAGATAAGAAGGCTCACTTTATTCGATGATTTTCAAAACAATGCCTCATTGAAACTGGTATTGGGTTCTAATGAATAGCACATGGAGGTTGTTTGGTATCTTTCGACCTTATATGGCGCAACTACTCTCTTCCAAGGCTACCCGGTTGTTTCTAATCCTGGGCGGTTTTTTTATTGCCAATGCATTGTTGGCGGAATTCATTGGCATCAAGATTTTTTCTTTGGAAAAACTATTTGGATTTGCCCCTTTGTCCATGACTATTTTCGGCGTCAGTGATTTGGGTTTTAACCTTACAGCGGGGGTTCTGTTATGGCCTGTAGTATTTGTGATGACTGATATCATCAATGAATATTATGGTGTAAAAGGAGTAAGATTTCTTTCCTGGCTTACTGTCATTCTGATTCTGTATGCATTTTTAGCAGCATTTTTTGCAATGAAGACTCCGCCAAATGATTGGTGGCAACATGTGAGTGGTGTACGCCCAGATCCTGCGAAAAGTCTTCCGGATATGAATCTTGCTTTCTCCAGAATTTTTGGACAGGGGTTGTGGATCATCATTGGATCTGTTATAGCTTTTCTGATTGGCCAATTAGTGGATGTCATTATTTTTCATCGCATCAGGAAAATCACAGGTGAGAAAAAGATGTGGCTGAGATCGACAGGTTCAACACTCGTATCTCAGCTGGTTGATAGTTTTGTTGTTCTGATCATTGCGTTTTATATTGGATCGAACTGGGATCTTGGACGCGTCCTCGCCATTGCCACTGTCAATTACATGTATAAGTCTTTCATGGCAATTGTGCTGACTCCGGTGATTTATGGAGTTCATCATCTTATCGAGCATTATCTGGGTGAAGAGGAGGCTTATTCACTTAAGCTGGAAGCAGCGAGTCATTGAACATAAGAAGGTTTTAATTCGTTTTTCAATAGGACGAAACAACACCTTAGTTTATATCTTTGTCAACAGCATGAATATCATACGTAATCAGAGCAGGCGTAGTTCTATACAGAATATCCGATTCCGGGTAGGGCTGCTACTATGGGTTTACGTTTTCATTTACCTCATACCTCCCGGGTTAATACCCCACTCAGAGCATGATCATCTTGGTCAATCAGCTTATGCATTAGAAACGGATCCATGTCACATCACCATTTATCACCCTGGTGAATCCGGCGGATGCAATCATAAGTTCCACATAACAAAAGCCCCTGGCGATTGCCCTCTTTGTCACGTCACACTCATACGACAATACATTGCTGACCCCGCTGATGCGGCCACCCTGGTTTATACCGGTATCTCTTGCATTAATAGTGGCCGTGAAGGAAAAGTAATTTATTTTCCTATACTTCATGATGACAGGGGTCCTCCTTCCTCATTGGTTATTTAAATCGATTTTCTTCTTACCGGAATGAATTCGATTCAGAGCAGTAGTGCAGTGAAAAGCTGCGTACTTCATCTGCCTGTTTAGATCTGAAATATTAACCATTAAAATCTAAATCCATGAGATTCAGGGAAACCATTATGGTTGGGATCATTGCATGTATTTCAACCTTTTCAATTGCCAACGGGCATATAAATCCTGTCAAAACAACTTTGTCGGGAAAAATCACTGATAAAATCACCGGAGAATCATTGCCTGGTGTCAATATTTATTTGCCGGACTTAAAAACAGGTGCCATCAGTGATGACAACGGTACATACAAAATCGACAATCTACCTCAAACCAAAGTACTCGTGCAGGTCAACTTTACCGGTTATAAATTAATAGCTGTTACAATCGATCTTTCAACAACCATCACCATGGATTTTGCGATGGAAGAATCTGTCAACGAATTAAATGAAATCGTAGTCACTGGCTTATCCCATTCCGCAGAAAAAAATAGAACTCCAACACCCATTTCCACAATTTCTCATACAATTCTGTTACAAAATTCATCAACTAATGTTATAGATGCGATTGCCAAACAGCCCGGTCTTTCGCAAGTTACCACCGGTGCAGGAATTTCAAAACCTGTGATACGTGGGCTTGGATATAATCGCGTCGTGACAGTCAATGATGGAATTCGCCAGGAAGGCCAGCAATGGGGAGATGAGCATGGCATTGAAATAGATGAATATGCGGTCAATAAAGTGGAAATATTAAAAGGACCGGCAAGTCTTTCCTATGGTTCTGATGCCATGGCCGGCGTGATTAATTTGTTCACAGCACCTACTTTACCTGAAGGAAGCATCAAAGGCAATATACTTGCCGACTACCAGACAAATAACGGACTCATTGGATTTTCTGCCGATTTGTCCGGAAATGAGAATGGCTTTATTTGGGATGTCCGCGGAAGTGGTAAATGGGCCCATGCTTATCAGAATAAATATGACGGTTACGTGTTGAATTCAGGCTTTAATGAAAACACGATCAGCGGAATCATAGGCGTAAATAAATCATGGGGCTATTCACACTTGCATTTCAGTGCATATCATCTGACCCCGGGAATTGTGGAAGGGGAAAGAGATAGCGCCACAGGCCAATTTGTTAAACCAATTGCAGTAAGCGACACCATAGAATCTGCTGCCATTGGAACTGACGATGATTTCAAATCATATACACCACTTACCCCGTACCAAAAGGTAAATCATTATAAAGCTGTGCTGAATAATAGTTTTATTCTTGGAAACGGAAGTTTGAAAGCAACTTTGGGTTGGCAGCAAAATCAGCGCCAGGAATATGCAGATATCCTTGAAGAAGGACATTATGGGCTCTATTTCCTTCTCAATACCATTAATTATGATGTCAGATATATTTCGGCTGAGCATAATAATCTGGATTTTTCCTTTGGGGTAAATGGGATGCAGCAATCCTCCCAAAATAAAGGAACAGAGTTTTTGATTCCAGAGTATGATTTATTTGATATCGGTGTATTTGCATTCGCAAAAAAAACAATTGATCAACTGGACATTAGTGCAGGTATACGATTTGATTCGAGAAATGAAACAGGAAAAGATCTGTATCTGAATACTGATGGAGAAGTGACGGGTGCCAATGATCCCGAAGCTTTTCACCAGTTCAGTGCCTTTAATTCTACCTATACAGGTGTATCCGCAAGTGTCGGGGCCACTTATCAATTCTCTGAAAATGTCTTTACTAAACTTAATGCATCCCGTGGTTTCCGGGCACCAAATATTGCGGAGATCTCAGCCAACGGAGTACATGAAGGAACCATCAATTACATAATAGGCGTACCCACACTGAAACCTGAAAATAGTTTGCAATTGGATTATGCTCTCGGACTGAATACCAAACATATTACCGCTGAACTTGACTTATTCACTAACAGCATTAGTAATTTCATTTTCCTCACAAAACTTGAAAGTGTGATGAGTGGTGATTCATTGACAGAAGGATTCAGCACTTTTAAATATACTTCCGGGGATGCAAATTTAACCGGGGGCGAATTTACCATTGACATACATCCGCATCCTCTTGATTGGCTGCATTTTGAAAATTCATTCAGCCTGGTCAATTCAACCCAAAAGGATCAGCCCGATTCAACAAAATATCTTCCTTTTACTCCTCCTTTTAAATGGATATCTGAAATCAGGGTCTCTGCAAAGAAGATGGGAAATAGCCTGCGCAATGCATATTTCAAGATCAGCCTTGAAGATTATGCCAAACAAGACAAATTTTATGCTGCATTTGGTACTGAGACTGAAACTCCAGGGTATGCGTTACTCAATTTGGGGGTTGGTACTGATATCGCTTCTAAAAATTCTATTTTGTTTTCGATTTACTTCAATGCCCTTAATGTAACTGATGTCGCTTATCAAAGCCACCTCAGCAGATTAAAATACGAAGCCGTGAATAATGTAACGGGCAGGACCGGGGTTTATAACATGGGTAGAAATTTCAGTATCAAATTAATTGTGCCGATCAATTTTTCTAAATAACTGAATAAGATCCATCCACATCATCAAAGGAAGTAGTGCCTGATTTGCGTTGGCATTACTTCCTTTTTATTCAAAATAAAATTCTGTGACGACCCATAAAACAGTGTGCCACACCTAGGTGTGCCACACTGTCATAACTGGTTGATATTGCACGTAGTTATAAGTGGAGCGATGGCACCACTTTTGGCCAAAAATGAGCATCAGAAAATGATTATTAAATTCTCATCTCTCCGGATTAATTCCATATAAATGAAGTCATGTTCACCTGCTTAATTTTTTAGTTTTTTTGAACTATTACATTGATTTTCAGGTTATAATAAATGTATATTTTTTATTATTAGAAATCATTTTCATATTTAAAAAATTCTTATACACCAAAATTATATCTTTGGCTTATGCGCCTGAAGAGTCTGGAATTAAAGGGGTTTAAAAGCTTCGCCAATGATACGCTCCTTCACTTTGATGAAGATGTAATCGGAATTGTGGGACCGAATGGTTCCGGCAAATCCAATGTGGTCGATGCCATCCGCTGGGTCCTCGGAGAACAAAAAGGTAAAGAGCTCCGCCTGGAAAATATGGGCGATGTGATTTTCAACGGCACCAAAAAACGCAAAGCCAGCGCAGCCGCATCTGTTGCTATCACTTTTGATAACAATCTAGGACTACTCCCTTCCGAATACCAGGAAGTCGTCATCTCAAGACATCTGTATCGAAGTGGTGAAAGCGAATACAAATTAAACGGCGTCACCTGCAGGCTAAAAGACATTCAATCCATCCTCATCGATACAGGGATTGGATCCAATTCCTACGCCATCATTGCACTTGGTATGGTCGATGACATTCTCTACGATAAAGAAAATGCACGACGAAGGATGTTTGAACAAGCAGCAGGTATTTCAAAATATAAAAAGCGGAAACATGAAACCATGTTGAAGCTTAAGCTTACCTCAGATGACCTTATCAGAATCGATGATATTCTTAAAGAAATTCAAACTAATCTTGAATTACTTGAGAAACAAGCCAAGCGAACCCGAAAATATGTTGAGCTCAAAAGTGATTACAAAACTTTAAGCCTTAGCCTTGGTGCACGTAATAATTTTGAGTTGAGGGATCAGTTTACACAATCTGAAAAAAGGATTCAGGACGAAACAGATAATTATTCAAGGCTGGATGCTGACCTAAGCGTATTGAATGCGCAACTTGAAAAACTGAGGAAAGATCATCTCGGCGATGAAATGACCGTCAGCGCTTTTCAAAAAGAATTAAATGAACTGGTGGCCAACATCCGAACAATAGAGAATGATAAAAACCTGGCAGATCAGAAAATAGTTTTCATCCGGCAAAACAAACAAAACCTGGAGATGCAAATTTCCCAGGCGAATAAGCGACTTGAAAAATTAAATGAGGAAATCATTGCTTTACAGCATAGCTATGAAGAAAATGAACAGATCCTAAAAGCGCATCAAAATAATCTTCTTGAATCACAGACTCAAAGAGACGAGATAGCTCACAAGTATGCTGAGATGATGGATAACCGGGAAACGGTCAGCAATCTTCACCAGCAATTTGAAAAAGAAGTCTTCGATCTTGAAAAGAACATCGCTGTTTTTCTCAACAATGCTGACATCATAAGGAATGAAAATCTTATTCTTGATGATGATTCGCATCGACTGAAAGAGGAATATGATCAATTGCAAAGAAAACTCAGGGATGAAGAAGCAAAAAAAGAATCCTCTTCTGACGAGCTTGCTGCACTTGAAGAAAATGAATTGAACCGTCTGCGAACTATCCGTGAGCTTGAAATCGATCTGACGACTCAACTTGACCAGCTTCGACAGACACAACGGACACTTGATGCCCGTTCACACGAAGCAGAACTGCTGAAGGATATGATTTCAAACCTGGAGGGATTCCCTGAGTCTATAAAGTTTCTGAATAAAACACACGACTGGAATGTAACGGCGCCATTATTATCTGATGTGATTTATTGTGATCAGCAATACCGGGTAATTGTAGAACAAATCCTGGAGCCTTATCTCAATTATTATGTCGTCAAAACATGGGATGAAGCAGCCCGGGCTGTGAAGCTTCTCAGTTTTGCTCAGAAAGGGAGAGCCAATTTTTTCATTCTATCAGAATACAAAGGAAATACACCAACACTCGTATACCAGGGAATGTCTCCTCTTTTGGATCATATCGAAATCGAACATGGTTTTGAAAACCTGTTAAGAGAGCTTCTGCAGAAAGTGTACGTAACAGATGGATCTCCAATGGATCTTCATTGGGAAGCACACGAACACGATGGAATGACTGTCATCGATAAGCAGGCACAAATGATCAGGCGATCTCATCAGTTGGCAGGAGGAAGTGTCGGCTTGTTTGAAGGAAAGAAACTCGGTCGTAAAAAACACCTTGAACATCTTGATGAAGAAATAATAACTCTCCGCCAGGAATGGCATCAATGGCAAGCCAAGGTGCAACAAACACAGTCGCATCTTGCAGCCTTACAGGCCGTAGATATCAGTGGTCAGATGCAGGCAGCCAGAGCACAGGTAGTAGGACTTATGCAGGCATGGGCTGAAACAAACAGCAGGCTCAATCATGTGGGTGAGAGAATAAATGAAAATGATCAACGCCGGCATAAAAACATCACTTCCCAGAATGAGATTGAGTCGAAGATCAAAGCATCGACTTCAGAACTGGAACAGAAAAAAAACAATTACCAGGATTATGCTCAATCCATGGAGCAATCGGAAGAACATTATTATGATATCCAGCGCCAACTAAACAGTGCTGAGACTGCAAGCAATGAATTGAAACTCCGGGAAATCCATCTCAGCAATAAATTAGAAAGTGTAGGTCGTGAATTAAAATATCATGTGGATCAGCTGAACCAGCTGATGCATACCACCGGTTCACAACAATCCCAGATCGAATCTGAGTCTGTGGAATTGGAAAATATGACGAATTTATCCTCTTTAATGTCAACTGACCTTCAGGATAAATACGTTGAGAAAAAGAATAAAGAAACGCGTCTTACAGAAGCTGAACAAAATTATTATGAACAGCGGAATGAAATCAGTATCGCTGAAGAAAAAATAAAAGTTGTTGAAAAACAGCGTAATTCCCTTCAATACCTCATCAATGAAATGAAGGATGCGCACAACCAATTAAAATTCCGGATGATTGCGATTTCCGAAAGAATGGAAGTTGAATTTGGCGTCAGATTGGAAGATATCACTGCTGAACACATGAAAGAAGAGCTTCCCCTGGAAGAACTTGAAGCCAAGGTTCAGCGTCTGCGTTCACGCCTGGAAAACTATGGAGAGATCAATCCCATGGCTATTGAAGCTTATGAGGAGATCAAAATGAGATATGAAAATATCAACACTCAGAGAGAGGATGTCATGAATGCCAAAGAATCTCTCATGGCGACCATTACCGAAATTGAATTAACTGCTACCAGCCAGTTTATGGAGGCGTTTGATAAAGTGCGTGAGAATTTTATCGAAGTGTTCCGGAGTTTATTTACAGATGATGATACTTGTGATCTCATCCTTATGGACCCGAATGATCCACTCGAATCCGAAATTGATATCATTGCCAAGCCAAAAGGTAAACGTCCCAAATCGTTGTCTCAACTTTCCGGCGGCGAAAAGACATTGACAGCAATTGCACTTTTATTCGCCTTGTACCTGATGAAGCCCGCACCATTTTGTGTTTTTGATGAAGTGGATGCTCCACTGGATGATGCCAATATCCAAAAATTCAACAGGATCATCAAGAGGTTTTCAGCTCAGTCTCAATTTATCATCGTGACCCACAACAAGACGACGATGGCTGCTGTAGATACAATCTATGGAGTCTTTATGGAAGAACAGGGTGTGTCGGGATTAAGCCAGGTTGATTTCAGAGCATTTGATGATGCGGATATGCTTGCACTCCAGAATTAAATGTGACACTTCGACACGTCTGGACATGCTGTCCATGACTTTGCTCAGTGCAAGGAACGTGAGAGCGTGAGAAACAAGTAAGATTTCATAGAATTTAGAATAATTTTACATCCGCCAAATGCGAGGCAATAACACACTTTTTGCCATTTCCCCTTTGCCCTTTGCCCTATGCTTCATGCCCTATGCTTTTTTTATTGCGCTGATATTGTTAAATTCACGCATTAGAAATACGTAATATATGGCCTGGAGAAGATTCAATGGAGAAAGGATAGAAGAAAATATCCTGGATGCCGTCCGTTCCACAGTAGAGCGTGAAGTCGCTGACGGCTATCGTTTAAAGGTATGCATCGGGACAGATTCACAGGTCCGCGGCACCACAACAGAGTACGCGACCGTCATTGTTTTTCTGCGTGAAAAGAAAGGTGGATTCATGTTCATTCATAATGAAAAATCCGAAAAATTGGTAAGTCTTCGTGAACGCATGATCACTGAAGTTTGGAAGTCCGTCGAAGTGGCATATAAACTCTGTGATTTATTGGATGCTTTCGACATTGGCCTTGAAGTGCATGCGGATATTAATACCGATCCTCATTTTAAATCCAATGAAGCCCTGAAAGAAGCCATGGGATATATTCTTGGAATGGGTTTTGTTTTCAAAGCCAAACCGGATGCTTTTGCGAGCTCGTATTGTGCAGATAAGGTCGTTTAAACGTAAAGCGTAGAACGTAAAGCGTAGAACGTAGAGCGTAATTCGTAGAGCGTAATTCGTAAATCGTAAATCGTATTTACCCCTTGTGAGGTCTCTTCTCGACACTGATGATTACCGCCGTTGAATCCCTTTTCGCTTTTTCCATTTCCATGCGCTTTTGAATTTCAGCGATCTCCTGTTCCAGCATAAGAGGTTGTCCATTCAGGTGACGATGATAGGTCACAACGATCACCCTAGCCATATCATCGGGAACTGAGACTCCCTTTGAACGCAAATAATGTGATATTCGGGAGCCTTCATCAAGTCCCCAGTTTAATTGCACCCACTCCACCAACCCAAAATGACTTTTTTCAATAATAGAATCAGGTGCATTTTTAAAATTGGCTATTCCCGCGGGATCCGCAAGCCGGTCCAGTTCAGAAAAAGCATCATCCAGGTCAACAGGAATATAGACTCCATTGATGGTCTCCATCTGGATTCGTTTGGCATAATTGGCCTGGTACTCAGCCGGGGTCTGAGCATTTGCAGCAGCATACAAGCCAATAAAAATGAGGGCAAGGAAGAGATTCCGAATTTTAATCATGACGGAAGTATAAACCATTTAGCGCTTCAATATATTGCATCCTCAATTAGTTCCCTGACCATATGTTTTCCAGCGGAAAAGGCCTCAACCAAACACAATTTTGGATCATTATTTTGTCACAGGCAGTCATTTACCTTTCGATCTGGCTCTGGAACGAATATGTGGCCTCCTATATCACTTTGATATTTCCCGCCATGATCCTGGTGATTCTTGTTTTAGGATTAATTGCCGATTGGATAGAACCTTCACGCATTCCGGGATGGTATTATAAAATCATGATTATTTCAATCGTTATTCCGGTTCTGATTGGCGTTGTTTTTTATTTTATCAATGATGGCAAGATCGGCTGGTTGATAAAATAAAAGTTAGGTGTTTAGAAGTTAAGATGTTTAGACTGTTAAAAGTTTACAAATACGATGTCCAAGTTTTTAGGATCTTAAATGTAATGGACCATTAAGTTTTTTTGAATGAAGTTGGTGCTCTGAGATCTTTAAGTAAGGTGGGGGCGAGCCCCACCAGTACCTGCCATTAATTCGTCACCATAAGTCTGTATTGGCGGGGCTTGCCTCCGCCTACGTTAGAACTATTAAATCGCTGTCGAATTAAAAAATATCTTTAAATCATCCCGATGGTGACACCGTCTCCGCCCTGGTTTTTTTCAGCAAACTGAATGGATTTGAAGGGATAACCTTTCATGATGCGGGCAACAATTTGTCTCAATGTACCCGTTCCTTTTCCGTGTACAATCCTGATTTGATCCTGGCTGCTCATAAATGCTGCATCAATAAACCGCTCCAGGTAATGCGTGGCTTCTTCAGGTAACATTCCACGTATATCAAGTTCATTTTCAAACCGGGTATAATCCACCACATCTGTCTGCAGGCTACGCTGGGGTTTTACTTCAACCGGAGCTTTAGCCGGTATTAAATCTGCAATCGGAATAGTCATTTGCATCTGGCCAATGATAACCACAGCTTTGTTTTTTTCTATTCGATCAATAATTCCAGTTTGCTGAGTCGAACTGAGTTTGACATAATCACCGACCTTGAAATCTTTTTTAACTCCGGACACATCCACCAAATCATTGGCAAGACTTTGTATTTCTGTACTGAATCCTTTTTGTTTTTCTTTGATCCGCTCTATTTGTTCTTTTGCTTTTTCAGCATCTTTTTCTTTCCTTAAATCTTTGATGAGCTTATTCATTTCCTGGCTGTATTGTGAAACTTCCTGCAATGATGCTTTCTTCTGATCTATTTTAAACCGTTTTCTTTTTATTTCCAAATCAAGTCTCAATTGTTCATAATTGGCAATCAGGCGATCCAGTTCTCTCTGCCGGTCTTTCACTTGTTTGATTTCGTTGTCCAGCTTTTGTGTTTTACTGTCAAGGTCGGTGATGAGTTCTTCAAGTTCTACGGTTTGGGTGCCAGCGCTTTTTCTTGCATAATCAATCACCTCCGGAGACAATCCTGTCCTTTCGGCAATTTCAAATGCAAATGAACTTCCGGGTTTGCCAATTTTGAGTTGATACGTTGGACTAATTTTCTCTTTATCAAACATCATCGCACCGTTGACGACACCTTTTGTACGATGCGCATACATTTTGATGTTTGGATAATGTGTCGTCAGTACGCCAAATGAATTTCGTTTTACAAGGACATCAAGAATTGCTTCTGCAATGGCACCTCCGATTTTAGGATCAGTACCGGAACCAAATTCATCTACAAGAATAAGTGTAGATTCGTCCGCAGTGTCTAAAGTGTTTTTCATGTTTTTCAACCTCGAACTGTAGGTTGAAAGATCTTCTTCAATGGATTGCTGATCACCGATATCAACTGAAATGCGGGTCATGACACCAATATATGATCCGCCATCTGCCGGAATAAGCATTCCGCATTGAGCCATCACCTGGATCAGGCCGACAGCTTTCATGAGAATTGATTTTCCTCCTGCATTAGGTCCGCTTAGAATAAGGAGTCGGTTAGGAGGATTGCAATACGAGATCAAATGCAATAACTTCCTTGCCTTTAGATTTATTTTTTATATACAAAATGGGTGCCTTGCCTGGATTAGATGAAGAGTTGCCTCGTCTTGAATCTTTGGCCGTTGTCCTTTATAAGCATTTCCCAAAATCGCCATGCATTGAATCATATCCCAATGATGGATCAGATTACACATGGCTTCAATGTCTTCTTTATATGGCCGCAGAAAATGACACAATTCTTTCAGGAGGCGCAATACTTCTTTTTTAAAATCCGCTTCAAATTCAATGATGTTGTTGTTGATTTCTACGATGACATCCGGTTCGATAAAGGCAGTTCGCCCTGTAGTGGATTCGTCATGAATGATCCCTTTAATCTTGCGTTTAAATTCAGCCTGAACACATAAAACTCTGCGACCAGACCTAATGGATTCAACAGTATCCGTAAGCCATCCTTCTCCTTTGTATTTTGAAATTAATCTTTGAAATTCTCTATTGAGTTTGGAAGCTTCAGCCTCCATTTCTCTTGCGATGGACAATAATTCAGGTGAAGTATCAGGTCTGACATTTCCCTTTTCATCGATAATCGCCCTTACCTGTTTAATCAGCAATGAAGGATTTAATGCTTGTGAAGTCCATTGGCTTAACGTCGGATAATCTCGCCTGTAATCAGGTTTTTCGAAAAACAGATGGACAAGCCGCACCTGCTCCATTTGTTTTCCCATCTCATGGATATCTTCCTGCGGCAAGACATATCCATCAATGGCGAGATGCTCTATTGACAGGGATACATCTTCATATGGGCTGAGTTGAAGACGTGATGACAAGGTGGAGATATCGGAATATTCAGTTACCTCATCAAGCCGATGGCGGATGGCATCGATATCGCTTGTCGGATGGAGTTCAAGGCATGATTTATGACCATGAGCGCCTCGTGAATAACCGGCGAGTAGTTCCCTTATTTTGTGGAACTCGATTTGTTCTTCTGCTGAAGGTGAAATATCAACCAGGTGGGAATTCATTGGCGTAAAAATATGATCTTTTCATAAGGATAGAGCGAAGACTTTTGCTAAAGGCGAAAGCTGATATTAAAGGCGAAGGCTGAGGCTAAGGCTAAGGAAATATTTTCGATGGCTTTTGAGGTAGAGTCTTTTGACAATGGTCCTTTGTCTGTGGTCATTTATTTTTGGTCATTTTAAATACTCATATCTTACACGATGATCAGCACTCTAAAAAATTATGTCAGGTAATAGTCTTGGAAGGTTATTTAGGATCACTACTGCAGGGGAATCACATGGCCCAGGCCTGGGAGTGATCATTGATGGATGTCCGGCTGGAATTGATATTGATCTCAATTACATTCAGGAGCAACTTGATCGTCGTCGGCCGGGTCAGTCTTCTATCACTACGCAGCGCAAAGAAGGAGACAAAGCCAACATCCAATCCGGAGTCTATAATGGAAAATCTACCGGAGCTCCTATTCTAATGTTGATTCCAAATGAAGATACTCGCGAATCAGATTACGATCACATCGAACAATCTTTTCGGCCTTCTCATGCTGACTATACGTATCACATAAAATATGGAACAAGGGATCACCGCGGTGGAGGACGTTCTTCTGCCAGGGAAACAGCTAATTGGGTAGCAGCAGGTGCTATTGCAAAATTAATTTTGAAAAAAGAAACCATTGATATCAAAGCAGGAGTAACGGCTGTAGGAAATTTACAATTAGCAAGTCTTCTTGAAAATTATGATTGGAATGAAGCTGAAAAAAACAATGTTCGATGTCCTGATAAATCCATGGCCGAAAAAATGGAAGCCCTGATTCAGCAAATTAAAAGTGAAGGAGACACAATAGGTGGCATCATAACTTGTGTCATCACAGGATGTCCACCTGGCTTAGGTGAACCAGTGTTTCATAAACTGCACGCTGATCTCGGACAGGCTATGCTTGGCATTAATGCATGCAAGGGTTTTGAATTCGGATCAGGATTTGATGGATCCCGGTTGCGTGGGAGTCAACATAATGATGAATTTGAAAAAGATGGCGAATTGGTGATTACGAAAACAAATCATTCAGGTGGAATACAAGGTGGCATTTCAAATGGGATGCCCATTTATTTTAGGGTTGCGTTTAAACCAGTTTCTACCCTTATGATAGATCAAACCTCAATTGATACTTCGGGTGAGACAACAACTGTAAAAGGAAAAGGCAGACATGATCCTTGTGTGGTGCCAAGAGCAGTACCGATTGTTGAGGCTCTCGCTGCTTTGGTATTAGTGGACCACCTTTTGCTTTCGAAAGCCTATCAAGCGTGAGAGTGTGAGAGGCGTGAGAGGCGTGAGAAAAATGTAGCAAAACGTGACACTAAATATTAACCATTAAACATTAATATTCATTAATCATTATTCATTATTCATTATTTAAAAAAATATCTGTCTACTTCAAACGAAATTTGTCAACGATTTTTTATTCTCTCTTCATACCATCTTTGATTGAACGGCCACTCCCCTTTTGTGTTCCCCTTTTGTTTTTCCTGCAGGATCTCATTTTCCCAGCTGCCATACATATTGGCAAAAAGATCTAAGCCCGTTTCCTTTTCAATGCTGTCAATCGGCACAACATATTGATCAAGTGTTCCAGGAGCTTTATTCTCCTGATTGAAAATAAATCCTATTGATTCCGGTTTACCTCTGTCTATCGTCAATATTGCTTTGTAAAAATATCGCGGGACGAGAACATCATTTTCACCAATCTGACCAAGTGGGTCTCTAAAAATGGGTCCTGCGATCACGATGATGTTGTTATACTCTCTCGCCCAGTCACGGACATTATGTTCGAGTTCAAGCCAAATGCCATCATTGAAATCCTCCAGCATGGGCGCAACATTGCTCATCAAAAATGTTGCATTCATAGCTTCATCGTTCCAGGACATGTCGGCGGCAGGAACCAAATGACCTTTATTGTATCCACTCTGTTTATAATCATGATAATGTGCGGAGCCTGTCTCAATTGATGGATCAGGATTGAATTCCTGGTCCCTTGGATGTTTAGGTTTGTTCAGCATGTCTTTCGTCAACCTATAAGCCACCCATTCGGGCAATTCATATTTTTCAACATAGGATAAGCTGAAAAAAGGTTTATCATATATCTTTCCTTTGTTGGCCAGTGGCAAATAATCTTTTTTGCTTTCAATTTTTGTATTCTCAGTTTTTTGGAACTCTTTTAAGTTATACCAAAACAAAATGAAGACTCCAATGACCAGGAATGCTGTCACTATGAGGCCGGAAGAAGATTTTTTAGCTTGTTGCTGTTTCTTGCCTGGTCGTCTGATATCCATTAATATTCAATTCAATATTCAACAAGGTAATGTATTGAGGAGGGTAAAATGTTACCGTCAAAGTGAGAAATTTTCAAATTCGATATAAAAAAGTGAGGTGTTGTTAATAATCCTTCGCCTGATAATTATTTGTTTTCAAATAAATTACGGGGAAAATATTCGTGGTTTATTTGATTCTTTGATCACAGGCAATATTTATTTTAATGCTAAAGAGTGGTGAGATAAAACGTATTTCGACGAAATATATTTGCAATATTTTGGGACTTCATTCATTCAATTCTCTTGCATCAATCCTGTCCATAACGTCTGATTGTATTGTGGTTATTGGGTTATATCGGATCTTGAATAAACCAATCACTTTGTAATTCATTCATTGTGACAACGTATTTCGACGAAATACATTTTCCAAAATCCAGCTATCGCCCTTGCTCAACACCTTAAAAACCAATAACCCGAAAACATATATGCCTTATATATATTCTCCACCACACAAAGGCATTTACCCATTCTAAATCCAAACTCAAATGACAAGTAAATTTGCATAACTTATGAATAGACATTGTATATTGCACAACTCAAAGCTTTCAATAGCCCCGGTTCATGAAGAGACTATTTCTTTTGCTTTTATTAGCCATACTCAGGCAATTGTCTGTCTCTCAAGCAGGTCCTTACCTATTTTCCGGAACCGGTTATCTGAGCAATGGTGAAATAGGTTTATTACTGGATGATGCCGAAGCAGGAATCGTATTGCCTGCATTGCTGGCTGATCGTGAAACCGGTGGTTGGGCAGTAGGCGCTTCAAAACGTTCCGGAATTAACGATCTCACAGAAGTAGCTGCCACAGCCCATTTCAAACTGCCCTGGAAAGATCAACTTGCTCTGGGTGTCCAACATACCGGGATTGAAGGTTTTTCCGAACAAAGGATCACGTTGAGTTATGCTCGAAAGCTCTTTCAAAATCTAAATTTAGGAGTACAGTTCGATCTCAACCGGAATGCAGCTGAGGAACTGGATGATGCATATTCAACTTCATGGTCGGTATCAATACATGCACCGCTCATGAAAGAATTATCGATGTCGGCATTAGTTTACAATCCACTGGGCACCGAAACTAAATTAGACCTACCTTCTTTGGCCAGAATTGGTGTATTGTATACTCCTTCTGACAAAGTAGGTGTCGCGATAGAAGTTGAAAAAGACTGGCGTCATGATGCGCGCTTTAAAGCCGGCCTTAATTACAGGATTCATCCTCGTCTCGCTATACGTTGGGGAGTTGGCACTAATCCTGGGATTGTAAATGCAGGAATATCCTGGAACCTAATTCAAAATATGGCGCTCAACGCAGGCTGGAGATACCACTCCACATTAGGCAGCAGTCTCAGCGCCGGTTTATCTTCATATAAATACAAGTGACCAAGCGCATTGCCATTGTCTCTGCTACACTGAAAGAAGTTCAGCCCCTGATCGATTATCTGAAGATCTATGCCGAACAACAAGCATTTCAGACATACAAACTGCACACGATCACCTACGACATCATTATCAGCGGAATTGGCATTCTGCAGACATCATACATATTGATGGATTATCTGAGTCATCATCATCCTGATGGCATGCTTCAGATCGGCATCGGTGGTGCATTTGATCCTTCACTTAATATAGGAGATGTCTATCTCATCGAAAGTGAAATTCTCGTTGAATTCGGTGCTGAAGATCGTAACGGAAGAGTGATGGATCAGTTTGAATTGCTCTGGAATGATCCTGATCACACTCCTTACCAGGATGGAAAATTTATTTGCCCTTCTATCACTGATAAAATTGAACTTCCGAAAGCATCGGGAATGACAACATTACATTCTCATGGTTTCCCACCTCATATTGAATTACTAAGAGAGAATGTCCATGGTCAGATTGAAAATATGGAAGGGGCTGCATTTTTTTATATCGGCCTGCTCAAGAAAATTCCTTTCATCAGTATCAGGTCTATTTCAAATATTGTTGAAGAAAGGGATACGAAAAAATGGAATTTTGTTCTCGCCATAAAGAATCTGAATGATACGGTTATCGAACTAATAGGGTCAGAGAAATTAGTTGGTATATGATCAACAACTGATGCCTGATTGATTCTAGGTTGTTGGTTGTTAGAAAGTGGACTGGTTAATAGTTTTTAGATGCGGCAAAGTAGGTTAAGGTTATAGTATTAGAGTTAGGCAAGGGCAAGCCCTGCCAATACGAATAAGAACAAGAAATGTATTGGCGACCCTTGCGGTTGCCTTTCTAAAATCTAAAAATTCACTATCAACATCCGGGTCATTTTCCAATAACCAACAACCTATTTCTTCTTTTCCAAATACTGCTGCACCATCATTACGACATAATCATAACTTCTCAATCCTCCTTGCACACCATGATGTTTTAAATAATTTGAATAAACCGCATCTCTAAACCTTGGAAAGATATCCGGATATTTTTTATCGTTCTCTCGTATTAATTCAATAGATCGGAGAACAACCGGGCTTAAAGAATGAATGGCATTTTCAACGCTATCCGCAGGCATTTCACCAGCAGCATATCTCCAGTAAGTAAATGCTCCTCCAAATCGCACCCAACTATCTTTTGACTGACTACATGCAAGCCACGCAATGAAATTACAAGCTCCTTCATCGGTCACACCATATCCATGTGCCATCTCATGTGCAATCGTAAATGGTTTTTGCACAGAAAGAAGCCCTTTATCGATATGACCTTCAAAAGCCTGCGGAATATAAATACCTGCTGTTCCCCATCTCAACAAAAGTCCACTTGGCCATAATTGTCTCACACGAACACAACCCTTGTCAGGAATTCCTAGCTCAGACAAAGCTTTTACCACATCGGGCCTTAGATCTTTGTCTAAAATTTTCGTGCACTTTATGGATTCATCAATTGTCAATTTTTCCGGAAGTTCTGCAGCTGCCATTTTCAAATCTTCTGTAGCTCGCCGGAATTCAACATCGATATCACTTTGAGAAACTTTCCTGAGGTCGAAGCCTAATCTTGTCTGAAGCGGAACCTGGTTGTAATTGAAACCCCATGCGAAATAAAAAAGGAAAATAATGAAGGCAACTCCACCAATGGCTTTTGAGATTTGAAACAAGACTCCTTTCTTCCAGCCATTAAACCATCGGACTGCCCTGACAATAACAATAGCCGCCACCACATAAATCATCGGCACCGGGGACCAGCTCAAAATAGTATCATATGCCATCCTGATCCAGCCAAATAATCCCATGTAATACCACCGGTCCAGAAAAGAAGAAGGAAGCAAATCGGATAATAAAACCACTAAAAAAGCCAGTACTATCCAGAGCAGCGAACGCTGATGGAAACGGCGGAAAAAGTTAATATTTGTTAAAGTTTCCCGGGATTGGCTGGAGGTCGGTTTCATCTATGTGGACTCAAAGATAAATTTGCAACTTTGACCCGGCATTGTGTGTTTTAGAACCATAATTACTAACTTTAAACAACTTACAATTTAAACCAATGGCATTCGAACTTACAGACAGCAATTTCCAGGAAAAGGTCATGGATCAAAAAGGTGTGACCGTTGTTGATTTTTGGGCAGAATGGTGTGGCCCATGCCGTATGATCGGTCCTCACATCGAAGAAATGGCCAAAGAATACGATGGCAAAGCCCTGATCGCTAAAGTCAACGTAGACAACAACCCTGAGATTTCATTTAAATACAGCGTGCGCAACATTCCCACTATCCTTTACCTCAAAAACGGTGAGGTGGTGGATAAACAAGTAGGCGCCACAAGTAAAAAGGTTCTTAGCGACAAGCTTGAAGCAGTCCTCGCTTTGTAAACCATAAAGCAAACTTTTTACGTTAAAGCCTTCGTGAAGAATTACGAAGGCTTTTTCTTTTGCCCATATCCCTAAATCCCCTAATGCTTCGACCTGCTACACTCATCCATGTGCTACATCGCAGCAACCTGGGACTTTAGAATTTATTTTTTATAAAAACATTTCGAGAAGGAAAGTCCGGTGAGCCAAAACTGTTTGAGCTGAACTTAAGTCTATTTCATTCGGTATCCAATCGCTTTTGGTCAGAATTAAATGCGAGAAATAGAAGAGCAACGCACAAATAAGCGTGAAAGCAAAACGGATAACCAGGAGAAAGAAAAGTTGTAAAAGCGAGTTTTTTGGATCACGAGCTTTTTTGGTTACTTTTTTTACGGAAAAAAAAGTAACATTTTTAGTGAGAGAGTTTTTTTGGTTCTTTTTTCCGGAAAAAAAGAACGAATTTCGACCCGATGAGTTACTTCGATCAGTTTGAACTGAGAAAATTTGATAACCTTGAATTGCTTGCAAGCCAGGTGGTTGAAGGATTTATCATAGGATTGCATAAAAGTCCTTTCCATGGCTTTTCGGTAGAATTTGCTGAACATCGGCTTTACAATCCCGGAGAGAATACGCGCAACATCGATTGGAAGATCTTTGCCCGTACAGACAGGTTATATTCAAAAAAATTTGAAGAAGAAACAAATCTTCGTTGCCAAATTGTCATCGATGCTTCATCTTCCATGCAATATCCATTTCTGGCAGCCGATCAGCCGGGCTGGAATAAAATGAGGTTCAGTGTACTGGCAGCAGCATCATTAATGAATCTACTTCGCAAACAAAGAGATGCATTTGGACTTAGCATATTTGACAGCGCTCTTCAAATACACACGCATTGTAAAAGTAGTGTCACCCACTATAGGTTAATGCTCAATTATCTTGAACAGCTTGTAACTAATCCACAACTCAATAAGACGACAAATGCAGCTCAATCTCTTCACCAGATCGCGGATAGTATTCACAAAAGATCGATGGTGATCATCTTCAGTGACATGCTGGAAAGCGGATCGGAAGAAGAAATTTTCGGAGCGTTACAACATCTCAGGCACAACAAACATGAAGTGGTGTTATTCCATGTCCTTGATCATGACAAAGAAATTGACTTCGCCTTTGACAACAGACCTTATATGTTCATCGATCTGGAAACAGACGAAAAAATAAAGATCAGGCCACACGAAGTGAAACGGCTGTACACAGAACAAATGGCTGGATTCTATGAGCGCCTCAAACTAAAATGCCTTCAATATCATATTGATTTCATTACTGCCGACCAAAAACAAGGTTTTAGCCCGGTTCTACAGGCTTTCCTGGTACGAAGAAGTAAAATGGCGGTATGATTCAAATATTCAATTCCCCCGTCTGAAGGCCGGGGCAACTCATACTTCAACATTCTTTCAAATATTGAATAGCCCTGGCTTTCAAGCCAGGTGGACAATTTTTAGATAGAAGCACTCTATTCATAGTCTAAACGATAAACTCTCTCCTACCATAAACAGTTGAAAATGATGACCTTTGTACCTGGTCTTAACCAGATCCGTAAATAGAAAAATACTATGAGACAATTTTTGAAAATGACTTTGGCAAGCTGCCTGGGCGTTGTCCTGGCGGGCATTGTAATTATTTTTTTAGGTATTGCTGTAGTGGCTGCTGTCGTAGCCAGTGCAGGTGGTGGTGGATCAAAAGTGAGTATTCCGGCAGGCAGTGTCCTGACTCTTGACTTTACAGAACACATTCCTGAACATAAGAACAATGTATCAAGATCTTTTTCACTGGATGAACATGATGTCCCGGGTTTGCATGATATCGCCGGACTCATCAGGCATGCTGCAGAAGATAACAGGATCAGTGGCATACTTATCGAAAATGGATCAGGTGCTCTTGGAGCATCGTCGTCAAAAGTGATCCTTGATGCGTTAGAAGATTTCACTGCCTCAGATAAATTCCTTGCAGCTTATGGTGATTTTTATACACAGGAAGGATACTACCTCGCGAGTCCTGCTGATCATATCACATTACATCCCGTAGGCACTGTCGATTTCAGAGGTTTCGCAAGTTATGTTCCTTTCTTTAAAGGTTTACTTGATAAAATCGGGCTTGATGTTCAAATCTATTACGCAGGGAATTTCAAAAGTGCTACTGAACCATTCCGCCGGTATGAACATGAGTCCTGAAAGCAAACTTCAGACTCGTGAATATCTCAATGATACTTACACCATGTATCTTGATGATATCTCTGCTGCTCGACATATCCCTGTAGATACATTAAAAAATATGGCCTGGCAATTCCAGATCAAAAGCGCAGAAGATGCTTTGTCGCATAAACTTGTGGACGAGATTGGTTCGTTGGGGGATTGCGAAGTGTGGATGAATGGGAAATTAGGAAAAGATCCTCTCCATAAAATTCATTACATCAGTATCGATGAGTATGCTTCCGTCATTCCATCTGCACAAACAAATTATAAGACAAAAGATAAAATCGCAGTCATTTATGCTGAGGGCGAAATCGTCAGCGGCCAGGATGGTTATGGTGTCATTGATGATTCCCGCTATGTGAAATTGCTGAAAGAAATCAGGAACGATAAAGATATCAAAGCAGTGGTCTTAAGGATTAATAGTCCGGGTGGAAGTATCCTCAGTGCAGAAAATATTTACAGGCAATTGACAGGCATTAAGTCCGATGGTAAAAAACTTGTTGTGTCGATGGGAGATCTTGCTGCTTCCGGAGGATATTATTTATCCGCGATGGCCGATAGCATATTTGCACAACCCAATACACTGACCGGCAGTATAGGTGTTTTTTCCATTATTCCAAATCCTTCAAGGGTATTGAATGATAAACTTGGGGTACGATTTGATACCGTGCAAACGGGACCTTATAGTGCTGACTTCACAGTGATGTTTCCATGGAGTGACAGGGAAAATAAATTTATGCAATCCAGGACAGAAGCTTATTATGAGATGTTCCTCAATAAAGTAGCTGAAGGAAGACACATGACCAGAGATGATGTGAATGCTATTGCACAGGGAAGAATTTGGTCAGGTGAAAGGGCTGTAAAAAATGGTCTTGTGGATAAACTCGGCACACTCGAAGATGCAATTGAATCAGCAGCGACTCTTGCCGGCCTGAAGGAATATCGACTGAAAGAATATCCGGTCTTTCAGAATCCTCTTCAAAAAATGATCACCGACCTGATCGATCATAACAATGACAGCAATAGTTCTGTATCATCACTTATGCAATCCCAGGTGCCGCAAGTCTACAGTTTCTGGCAGGCTGTGCAGTCAGGAGAACCACAAGCAAGATTACCGTGGGGATTAACTGGCGTAAAGTGACACTTCGACACGTCCGGACATGCTGTCCATTGACTTTGCTCAGTGGAAGGAGAGTACGAGTGAGAGAGTGAGAGAGTGAGAGAGTGAGAGAGTGAGAGAGTGAGAGAGTGAGAGAGTGAGAGAGTGAGAATGCCTTCTCTGACCCCCTACCCCCTGAAAAGAGGAATTGCATTGTTTACTTTCAATTAGAGAGATTAAACGAACAGTTCAATTCAATACTCCAGGATCTTTTTTATTTCTCAAACAAATAAGCTTCTACGATCCGTTGTTTAAGACAAATTCATTCTTCGCATCTGTGTTCTAGCAATTTCGTAATGGATATTTTCATGCAACGCCCCCTTTCAGGGGGCGGGGGGTTGAACGATATACAACTCCCCCGGTTGTTAGCTTTTGCATTTGGCTGAGCGAAGCTAGTCGAAGCATCAGGGGCGAGGGTAATTAATAAATCATCCCATTCATCTCCATGATTTACCCATTCATCCTTTTCAGATGTTAAGAAAATATTAAAATCCAAACAATAAGGTTTAGCCCTTGTTGCTCTCTTTTCATTCACATCAAATACTTAATACAAATGAATAAATTATTTCTCTTCGTTCTTTTCATCGCAGGATCCTTTGCTGCGCAGGCAGGAAATCCAGGCGATTCTAATCAATTTAAGGTAAATGCCTCCCAATCGGTTGTAGCATGGACAGCGAACAAGGTAACCGGTAAGCACAACGGTACCGTATCGATCAAAGAGGGCGTCCTCAACATGAAGGATGGAATCTTCACTGGTGGTTCTTTTACGATGGATATGGCTACCATCCAGGATCTCGATCAGACAGGTGAAGGAAAAACGAAACTGGAAGGACATTTAAAATCTGATGATTTTTTTAGTGTTACCACTTTTCCTACTGCAACGCTTACGACTACTAAAGTTATCTCCCAGGGAGATGGTGTATATACGATCACTGCTGACCTTACGATTAAAGGAATCACAAACCCAGTGACATTTGATGCCATTGTGACCAATCAACAAAATCAGGTAAATGCAAGCGCCGATATCAAGGTCGACAGGACATTATATAATATTCGCTACGGTTCAAATAAATTCTTTGATAACCTTGGAGACAAAGCTATCTCAGACATATTTAACCTCAATATTAAAATAATCGCAACGGGTAAGTAATACTGGATTGAGAAACACTATTCCCCCAATAAAAAAGCCTTCCTTTTCCAGGGAAGGCTTTTTTATTTTGTGTAAGTTGTTGGTTGTTGGAAAGAAGATAGGTTATTGGTTGTTGGAAAAAAGATAGGATGTTAAGTATTATACTTTAGGCAGGGGCGAGCCCTGCCACTACAAACAAAAAATGTACTGGCGACCCTTGCGGTTGCCTTTGTTTTTAACGAAGAGAGAAAATACTGGCGACCCTTGCGGTTGCCTTTGTAAAATCTAAAAGTTCATTACGTGAATCCTGTCCAACTTTTAACAACTAACAACCTTAACCCAAAGCATCACAGATCGATGATATCTGACATCGTATACACTCCTGCTTTCCGACTCACTAGCCAACTCGCTGCCATGATCGCTCCTTCTGCAAAAATTTTCCGGTCAAAAGCTTCATGACTGATTTTGATTTCTTCCGAATCAGATTTCCATGTCACTTCATGATATCCTTTTACTTCACCCTCGCGTATCGCATTGACATGAAGAATAGAACCATCATCCTGAGTTTGACGATTGACAAGGTCAAAATTATCATAGCGTTTATGTTGATCAATAATATCTTCAATCAGCCGATGCGCTGTTCCGCTAGGTGAATCCTTTTTATGAATGTGATGGATTTCTTTAATCGATGCTTTGAATTGAGGATAATCGTTCATGATCATTGCAAGTCTTCGATTCAATGCAAACGTGATGTTCATCCCAATACTGAAATTGGAAGCATAAAGGAATTTTCCATGTTTCGAATGACACAATTTAATGATGGAATGAAGATGATATTCCTGCCATCCTGTTGTGCCGGATACAATAGCAATTCCGTTATCAATACAATGCCTGATGATACCAGGTGCAGCTTCGGGTGTTGTAAATTCGATGATGACATCGCATGACTTCAACAAGGCCTGGTTATCGGTTGTGATGCGATTGAACGTGTGAAACTGATGTTCTTTTTCATTGGCCAGGATGGCGCTTAAGGCCTGTCCCATTTTGCCCATTCCGACGATACCAAACTTTGTCATTTATCAGGGTATAACGTTGATGATCAGTTGTTTGTGGCGTTTAATTCAAGGCATAAAAAAACCCGCCTCCCCATCGGAAAGCGGGTAAGAACACACTATGAGAACACCCTAAAAACGTATCAAGAATTCGAGTTTGTGGTTGCAGCCCTCAGTTTTGATTAACTGCAAAACAAATATAACATCCTTAAATTGTTTCCACAAGAGAATATTCTCATATTTATATTAAATCGTGTAAAGACTTAGTTTTACCACTGATGATCAGCCGGAAAAGTATCGATGAAGTTATAGAAAGGGCTCGGATTGAGGAAGTTGTGCAGGACTTTGTCAACCTGAAGCGCCGGGGAGGAAATTTGATCGGCTTGTGCCCTTTCCACCATGAAAAAACTCCGTCATTTTCAGTATCCCCTACCCGGAACATCTATAAATGCTTCGGTTGTGGAAAAGGAGGCGACAGCGTCAAATTCGTCATGGAGCATGAGAGTTATGACTTTCCTGAGGCAATACGCTATCTGGCAGGCAAATACGGGATCCAACTTGAAGAAACAAAGCAGGACGCCGAATCAATCCTGGCTGAACGGGAACGTGAAACCATCTATAAAGTCCTCGAATTTGCCTGGCAGTTTTTTAAAAATCAGCTATTCAAAACTGAAGAGGGTCAATTATCCGGTCTCCATTATTTTAAGGAAAGAGGTTTCAGGACCAAGACCATCGAGAATTTCGGTCTTGGATATGCTTCCCAGTCAGCTGATTCCCTGATCAGTGAAGCATTAAAAGCTGGTTTCACCAAAGACATTCTCCAAAGAGCGGGTCTCATGACTCAAAACGAAGGAGATTTTTTCAGGCACAGGGTTATTTTTCCAATTTTTAATATTTCGGGAAAAGTGATTGCTTTTGCCGGGCGTCAACTTCTCGCCAATAAAAGAAGTCCCAAGTATATCAATTCACCCGAAACAGAAATATATCAGAAGCGAAAAGTTCTATACGGTCTCTTCCATGCAAAGAAGGCTATAAGAGATGAGAACAATTGTTTTCTGGTAGAAGGATATACTGATGTCATCAGTTTGCACCAGGCAGGAATTGAAAATGTAGTTGCATCTTCTGGTACATCATTGACTCCGGATCAGATACGTCTTGTACGACGTTATGCAAGCCAGATTACAGTTTTATATGATAGTGATGTTGCCGGCGTGAAAGCTGCCATGCGTGGCCTTGATCTCATCCTCGAAGAAAATATGGATGTCCGGATCGTCTTGTTACCTGAAGGTGAAGATCCTGATTCTTTTGTACAAAAATCCGGAATGGCCGGCTTTAATGAATACATTAAACAGAACAGTAAAGATTTTATTCTTTTCAAAACGAATCTTCTCCTGACTGAAGCCGGTGCTGATCCCGTTCGTAAATCTGCTTTGATTAAAGATCTTGTTGAAACATTAGCTCGAATTCCGGAGTCCATCAAAAGAGCAACTTTCCTTCAGGAGGTTGCGCGATTGATGAAAATAGAAGAGCACATTCTGGTACGCGAAACCAACAAAGCGGTTACAGAATTTTTGCAACAAAAAAGAAGAGGTGTTCCGGGAGATGTGGCTGAATATGAAAGCAGAACGCAAAAACAAATTTTCGATAACGAAGAAAGGCCAAAAGATTCCGTATACCATCAGCCTGAATTAAGTGACGAATTCCAGGAGAGAGACATCATCCGTATTCTACTGAATTATGGAGAAAAAAATATACCGGATTCAACTATCAATCCATTAAGTCGCTATATCCTCGTCAGCCTTCTTGACATCATGGATGAGATCCAGCATCCAGTTTATAAAAAAATATTAGTAGAATACCAGTCACTGCTTGAGAAAGATCAATTGCCCCGACCGGAATATTTTACAAATCATCCTGACCGGGAAATTCAAGTTCTCGCCATTGAACTCCTTTCATCTCCTTATGAATACGCAAGCTGGGATGAACATGATATTCCATTGCAGATTCAATTACATCCGGATGATAATTTTAAAAAAGATGCTCATAATGCAATCCTGAGACTCAAATTGAAGATCATCATGGACCACATCGAAAAAAACCAGGCAAGACTCGCCGAATTACAGGCCGAAGGAAATGATGAAGAAATGATCATCCACATCCGCATGCATTATGATCTGCTGCAGGTAAGGGAACAGATTACTTCACAGTTTAAAAATGTTGTATTGAAGGTTTAAAAAAAGGCGGGATGCTTCGACCAGTTTGCACACATCCTTGTGCTACAGCTCAGCAACCAGGCAGAATGGCGGAAAAGGCAGATGGCGGAAAAGGGAATCTTTGTGACCCCGGCTTTTCGCAGTTACGAAAAACCGGGGAGTGAATTTTTGAAGAAAATTTACGAGGCAAAAAAGGTAATCGGTCTTTATTTTTTCGCCGTAGTATCAGAAACTGGTTTCACACCTGAAGATTTATTCAATTCTTTCAGCACTTCTGCCGTGATGTCATATTTTGGATCGGCAAGAAGGATGGATCCGCCGTGGATGTAGCTGAAGATAAAATCATAGCCATCTCTTTTCTTAATCGCTTCCAGTTTATCCTGCATGGCTTTTTGAAGTCGATCATTGATCTGGCTGGATTCATCTGATATTTCTTTAGCTAGCCTGTCGCGCTCTGCCATTAAATCCTGCTGTTTGCTGGTGAGATACTTTTCATGGGCTTCCATTTCTTTGCCGGTCATTGTCCCTGTTTTGGCTTTTTGCTGATAATCGTTATACTCTTTCTCAAGGGCGGCACCTTTGGCCTGAAGCATATCTTCTGCTTCTTTCTGCTTGGCATCCATATTTTCAGACTGGGCCCGGAATTCTCTGTAATTGAGCAGAATGGTATCGCCATTGACATAAGCAATTTTCAAACTGGTGTTTTTCGATCCGTCGCCATAATTGTGGCCTCCGGATTTGTCACAAGCGATGAATAAGCAAACAATACAACCGAGAGTAATAAACTGAATAAGATTTTTCATAGTTAATTTTTAGAATGCGGGCAAAGATAATGTTTCAACTTAACACGAGTATTTGGATTTACTTTGCTGTTAGCCACTTTTCATAAATAAAATATACTCCATATCCCAAGGCGACTCCTATCATGGCTCCGGCGACAACATCCTCTAAAAAGTGTGCCAGCAGGTAGATCCTTGATATGGAAACAGACAAAGCCAGGAATAAACATACAAGGCTGACCCATGTCCTTTTCATCATCGCGGCCATCAATGTAAATAATGCCCATGCTGCCATGGAATGCCCTGATGGGAAACCGTTATGCCCTGTCAAAAGTGGATAATCTAAAACTGCCATCGGGCCCTGGTAGCCTATTCTTGAAAGATAAAGTGATGGTCGCTCAAAATGGAAATACAATTTCAATGAATACGATAAAATGATCACCAGCATTCCTACTAATGGAACAGTGATCATTTTCTTCCATGAAGAAAGCCATAAGATCAAACCACACACAACAAAAGCATAAGGCTCCCCAAGCAATGTAACATAATAAAAATAATAATCAGTGATAACATTACGGTATTGAGTAAGCCACACCAGGGACCAGGCTTTATCTTCCACAATCGTAAACAAGAGACCGAGTACCAGCAGGATTAGCGCCCCGTTCCTGAACAACGAAAATCCTTTCATGCATTTACCGCTTTAGATCGGATGAGCCTTGCAAAAAAAGTTTTCCATTTATCAAAATCCATCACCTTGGAATCATTTAATGCTTTATAGGTCAGGAAAATAGCAATGATACTAAGCAAGATCACCGGTAACCATGCTGCAAGGATGGGATCCATTTTCTCAGAATCATTCAGTTTTTGAGAACTAATATTACTCATGATAAAAAAAGTAAAAAAGAAAATCGATACCAATAGCGGATATCCAAAACCTCCCTTACGAACGATTGTGCCCATCGGCCCGCCAATCATCAACATCACGATACAAGCAAACGCAAGACTAAATTTCCAGTGAAGCTGATAGACATGTTTTCGCCTGGTCAACTGGAGACGCTCTATTGCTCTATCCGTGCGATCAATACCTGATTGTTGCACAATTAAATTGCTGACGATCCTGCTCTTTTTATCTTTTATGATGCTACGAGGAAACAAATTAATCAGGGATATTGCACCATTGACAGGGATTGAATCCAGGATGACTTTTAGCCTGTTAAATCTCTGGCCAGGTAAAGTATTAGCTTCAAAAACAATGTCCGGTCGGATCTTCCTGGCCATTGAATCCCTGGCGATATATGGATTGACAGCAAGTGTTTTAGCGGGAGGTGTAATTGAATCCCGAAGCAACACAAATTTATTCCGGTAATTTGCTTTTTCAGCGGCAATCTGATCATCGAGGGTATCCAATTCAATCGCAATCTGCCGAGCGCTTTTCATCATTTGATGAGCTTTGAATTGATCTTCTTCTGTCCGGTCCATATTGAACTGGCTGAGATCAAATTTTCGCGTCCATTCTTTGAAATGAGAAATGGTGAAAGGAAGCGCATTGGGTTTATCATTTGACTCAGATTCAGAATATTGATTCCCGTCATAAAGCGTCATGACGAAAGCTCCATTTTCTGCATACATTTTCCCCGTTTGTGCAGTGACCACATTGAGTTCACCTCGGTTGCGCTGCGAATCATCATACACCATGATATCTTCTATGGTCTTTTTATCAGCCAGTTTTTTTCCAACTCGAATGGAATAACCATTAAAATCATTGTTAAAAGCACCGGGCTCAATACTTAAGGTAGGTTTTGAATTCCTGATATCATATAACCTGGATTGATATTTAAGATTTGCAATAGGAATAATCGTATTAGAACAATAAAATGAAAATATTCCTATCAGCGTACTGACTACAATTAACGGGAGTAATACTCTTGTGAGTGAAATACCTGCTGATTTAAAACTGGATAATTCAAATCGTTCGGCCATATTGCCCATGACCATCACAGAGGCGAGCAAAACAGAAATGGGCAACGCCAGCGGAAAAAGAGAAATGGATTTATAAAAAAACATTTCCAGAATGATGAATGCCCCAACACCTTTGCCAATAATGTCTTCAATAAACTTCCACAAAAACTGCATGATCAGCACGAACAATGCCATAAAGAATGCCATCAAAAACGGCGGTATGAAACTGCCGATGAGCAATCTGTCAATCTGATACCCTATGTCGTACCAGCGTTTTTCCATAAGAATCAATAAATGGTTGAAAGTGTAATTGGATCAACAATACCTGCAAAAATAAAGATTAATCACGCAACGATTTTTCTGAATATCAGCCAAGATGAGTTATCCGGTAATTTAAAAAAATGATCGGCCCTGTTCAGTGTAACTACAACGATTGATAAAGGGCAAATGGCATAAATGCCCCGGTTAAAAATCCAATTTAAGCGTTAAACTGGGAAGGATAGGTAGCTGATCGACCCGGGCATAGCTGACGCGATCAAAATAGAAGATATTGCCCCGGTTGTAAAGATTGGTTACACTGGCTAATACTTCAAATTTGAGGTTCTTTTTCAGCTCAAATGTTTTATTCAACGATACATCCAATCGATGATAATCCGGCAGATGCCCACTATTGCGTTTTTCACTGTAGATAATGCCGAGATCCGGGTTGCCTTTAAGTACATCAGAATTTATACCTCCAAGGAGATTATACTTGCCATAAAACCCCTGTGTCAGTGTAAAAGGGAAACCTGCACCATAATTCCATCGCACACTAAAATCCCAATTTCTTCCCAACTTGATGGTGGCCAGCAAATTGACGTTGTGCCTTCGTTCGAAATGTGCGGGATATACCTGCTCTCCATCATCACGATTGACATATCCAAGTGAATATGTTGCCCACAAATAAGCCTTTTTGGTTTGCTTGCTGAAACTTACGTCTGCACCATAGGCATTCCCTGTTTCAGTTTCGAAATCCGGATCTTCCTGTGAAAGTTTGTTTCGACTGATGCCAATCAACTGACTGAAATCTTTATAATAACCTTCTACATTAATTTCCCATCCATCATTAAGATCGAATTCAAATCCACCCAATGCATGCCATGCTTTTTGAAGCTTGTCTTTTGTTTCTGTCTTTGTACCCGGCTCATAAATTCTTTCTTCAGGCCCGGAAAGAAATCCTACGAATAAATTGACAACATCTTTTTCATTGACCGTAGGGATCAGGTTTTGAGAATATTTACCTGCTGCAAATTTGACTCTGAAATGATCTGAGAAGTTTGCTTTAATAGCGAGCCTTGGTTCCAGGGAGAAATCACCTAACGAAGCATAGTATTGTGTACGCAGGCCCGGCTCAATGATCACTGCTCCGGCCTTGTGCCGAAGTGTGACATATCCTCCAAGTTCTGTTGTGTTTTCATTTTGTTCAAGCGTGATGCCATATAAATTCCTGAAGATGAAATCAGTGTTAAATCCATTCAGATCAAATCCATAACTTAACTGGTTATCCTTTCCGTAATAACTAAAATCAAGCAGTGCATTAAATCCTCCTATCTTATTTCTTCTTGGCGCTTCATCAGCCGCCTTCAACGTAATGTCATAATTTGAATATGCCATCGTGCCGGAAATAATCATATTTGAAGAACCGGGGATGAGTTTGAAGTGAAGGCCACCACCTGCTGAATTCCAATCCAGTTTTGCAACGCCAGACAAATTAACCCCATCCGTAAAATCAAATCCGAAGAAATCAATTTTACTTCCACTACCGGTCAGGAAAGAAGCTTTGCCATAAATATCTGTGTATGCATACGGGAGTCCAAGCGGATCATCCGTTGCATATTTATATAGAGTCTTAGATGTCTGATCCAGGAGTGAATGTTTTACAGTGATCAGAAAAGAAGCGCTTGCATCTTTTTTTGGATTGAATTTGATGATAGGTCCTTCGAGCAATGCTTTTACCTGGAAAGGACTGGCCGATACCAGTCCACCAAATCTTGATCGATCTCCTTCACGTGTTTTAAGATCAACAATAGCAGAAATTCTCCCTCCGTATTCAGCACCAAATCCCCCGGTCAATACTTCTGCTGATTTGATAGCTTCCGTTTCGAACACACTAAAGAATCCAATGCTATGGAATGGATTGTAAATCGTCATGCCGTCCAATAAAATCTTGTTCTGAACCGGAGATCCACCACGGATATAAATCTGGCCACCCTGATCACCTGTGGATATGACACCGGGAAGAACCTGGAGGTATTGTGCGATATCAGCTTCCCCTCCTACCGCTGGCAGGGCCTTTATTTGTTGTGGAGTAAGCGTGATTTTTGAAAAGTTAACTTCATTGCGACGTTGCTCAAGGCTGGCGCTGACATTAATCTCCTGCAATTCGATGGCTCCCTGTTCCATATAAAGTTTAACATACTTTACCTGGTTAGGCTCAACAGTGACGACACTTCTCAGGGTATCATAGCTGATGAAAGCGGCCTCAATATTATAAGTTGAAGCAGGGATATCTGCGAAATTGAAGAATCCATCAATGTCTGTAATGGCTCTCAGCTCAGTGCCCTCAAGGTGGACACTTGCAAAGGATACCGCAGATCCGGTGGCCAGGTCATAAAGGTGACCCCGGAGAGTACCGGTTTGCGCTTCCAGAATACTTCCTGAAAACAGGAAGAAAAGACCTAAAACATTGAGAAAAGTAGCGTAGAGGGTGATCCGGCTTTTTGGCATAGGGCGGCAAAAATAAGCATCTTAAGCCGATGAGGTAAGCGAAAAACAGGATATTATCTTTCGAATCCTACATTTGCACTCATGCTGACAATTCCTGATGTAGAATCCACTGAACTTATATGCCCTGCCTGCGGAGGAAAAGAATGGAAAAATGCCGGCCAGGTCAAAGATTATAGCGTTTCCGGAGAGTGGTTCGAGCTCAAAGAGTGCAAGACATGCCAATTGAAAATGACTTTTCCTCAGCCAGAAGCAAAGGACCTTGGGAGATATTATGCCTCAACGGATTATATATCCCATAGCGATACAAAGACAGGTCTGACCAATAAACTTTATCACATTGCCCGGAGATATATGCTCGAGAAAAAATATGACCGGGTATCGCGCGCCAGCAAAAGGGAGAATGGCAAACTACTCGATGTCGGTGCGGGCACCGGACATTTTGCTCATTATATGCAGGAATACCATTGGGATGTTACTGCGCTTGAACCTGATGAACATGCCCGAAAAGTTGGTGCTGAAAAATTAGGTATGTATATCCAGCCACTTGAAGTTCTTGGACAATTGCAGCCTGAAAGTTTTGATGTCATCACGCTCTGGCATGTGCTGGAACATGTACAGGATATTTCAGGATACATGTCTCATTTTCGTTCAATTCTGAAGGCTGACGGCATCTTGATCATTGCCGTTCCAAATCACACTTCAAGGGATGCCAAACAATATGGAAATAATTGGGCAGCGTATGATGTACCACGTCACTTGTGGCATTTCAGTCCGCTGTCGATGGAGAAACTTTTGGTAAAACATGGATTTACACTTAAGCAAAAAATACCAATGCCTTTGGATGCCTTTTATGTGAGCATGCTGAGTGAGAAGTATAGGGGAAATAATTTCTTTGGAGCTGCAGGAGCAGTTATTTCCGGGAGCAGGACGATGATATCGGAATGGAAGGATGTGGATAAGGCTTCTTCGATTATTTATGTAGCTATGTAATAATTTGACAATGTGATAATTTGACAATGTGATAATTTGACAATGTGATAATGTGATAATGTGATAATGTGCCAATTTTTACTTATTGTGATTTTAATTAACTTTTAGTTTTTAGTTTTTAGCTTTTCATCAACTTCAGCACCTCCCCTAAATCTACATTCCCTCCCGTAATGATCACACCTACTTTCTTGTCCTTAAATTGATCTTTATATTTTAATACAGCAGCAACAGCCACCGCACTGCTGGGTTCAATGACAATTTTCATGCGCTCCCAAACCCACTTCATTGCATCAATGATTTCTTTTTCACTGACCAATAAAACTTTATGTACCAATTCTTTGATGATGGGAAAATTAATATCACCGAGATTGGTGCGAAGACCATCTGCAATAGTATCAGCAGTTTCATTCGTTTCTATTTTTCCGGATTTCAATGAGCGATAGGCATCATCTACTTTTTCTGGCTCGGCAGCAATAACTTCCGTCATCGGTGAAAAATAATGTGCCGCAAGCGCAGTGCCGGCCAACAATCCTCCCCCACCAACCGGTGCAATGATATAGTCAAGTCCTGAAACCTGTTCCACAAACTCCTGTGTCGCTGTACTGTTGCCGAGGATCACATTCAGGTTGTTAGAAGGATGAATAAATGGCATCCCATTAGCTTTTATTTCTTCATTGACTTTATTCTCGCGGTCAACCGGCGTATTTCCACTGAAGATGATTTCTGCACCATACCCTCTCACAGCTTCCACTTTCACAGCAGGTGAATTTTCGGGCATGACAATTTTCGCTTTGACATGTTTCATTTTAGCTGCGAGAGCAACTGCCTGTCCAAAATTTCCTGAAGAATGCGTGATAACCCCATTCTCCAATTCGTCAAGATGAAAACGAGTTAATGCATGTGAAGCACCTCTCATTTTGTACGCACCCATGCGTTGAAAATTTTCGCATTTGAAAAATACATTTGCGCCTGTCAATTCATCGAACGTAGTGGATGTTAAAACAGGAGTGTGATGTACCATTCCTTCAAGCCACATTCTTGCTTTGAGGAGATCCGATTTTGCAGGTAAGGTCATGGTGAGATTAGTTTAGTCAAAATGGATTGAATGAGTGCCCATGTTGCATTAATATGCCTTTCTTCCACATAAGTCTGCCCGGTTACCCACCGGATTAAACTTCGTCCCTCCACTACAGCATGGGTCATGTAAGCTTTCCCACTTTCATTAATTTCATTTGTCAGTTTTCTCGTCAATGCACCATCCTGATCCCGTTCATTTTTAATTCTGAAAGTGACAATATTGAGTGATCGTGGGTAAGCGATTTCAAGATAAGCATCCTCTTTGATTTGTTTTTCAATTTTCTCAGCTAAAGAAATATGAAACCTTAGTTTTTCTTTGATAGCATCGGTCCCAAGCAGTTGCATTGTCATCCAAAGTTTGAGCGCTCTGAATCGCCTGCCAAGTGGAATCCCCCAATCGCGATAATCATTGACTTTGTCTCCCTGCGAAGTTGCCAGGTACGAAGGCTTAATGCTCATCGTCCGGATCAGCAGATCAGGATCACGAACATAATAGGCTGTGCAATCAAACTGCACAAACATCCATTTATGCGGATTGAATACAAAGCTATCTGCTCCATCAAGTCCTGATCTCAAAAAAGATAATTCATCAAGCATGAGCGCTGTGCCCAAATAGGCTGCATCCACGTGATGCCACAAACCATATCTCGATGTGATGGCACTTATTTCACTTACAGGATCAATGGCGCCCGTTCCCGTAGTTCCGATCGTCGAAACGACACAGGTGGGAACAAATCCATTTTTCATGTCTTCTTTGATCGCCGCTTCCAACCGTTCAGGAATGATTGCTAAATTTTTATCTACTGCAATTGGCACCAAATTATCTGTTCCAAAACCAGCAAGTCGAACAGCTTTTTCAACAGAAGAATGCGCTTGAGCAGAAGCATAAACTCGATACACCGTTCCATCAAATCCTTTTTTTGAAATACGATATCCTGATTTCCATTCTCGAGCAGTCAGCAATGCAGTCAATGTCGCTGTGGAAGCAGTATCCTGAATAACGCCTTGCCATTCTTTAGGCAATCCCAATAAATCACGACACCATTCCATGCATCGTTGCTCCAATTCCGCAGCTGCAGGCGAACTTTCCCAAAGCATGCATTGGGCAGCGATACCTGATGTAATGATTTCTGCAGCTATTGATGGAAAACTTGTATTGCCCGGAAAGAATGCATAAAAATCAGGATGCTGCCAATGCGTTATCCCCGGAATGATCACCTCATTCAATATTCTGAATACTTCATCATCACTAACCGGAAGTATGGGTGCTTTATCGGGAAATTGTCGATAAATATCATGCGGAGCCACCTGGCTGCGAACAGGAAACTGTTCTATATTTTTATAATAATCAACTATCCATTCAATTGCTTTTGAAGCCAATATTGCAAATGCTTCACGACCTGCATCATCATTTCTGAATAGGACAGGCTCCATCTCAGGTTTTTTCTTCCGCCTTAATAATTCCGGTTTTCTCACCGAAGTATTGGACGAACCTGCGCATTTCATTTGCGAGTTCAGTATTCTGAGTAGCCCTGAAATATCCATCGCTAATGGATGCCATCGCATAATATACATTCCTGTCCATTTCTGCCACCTGGCATTCTTTCGTCCAGAGAAATAATGTCGAAGTATCAAGAGTCTCTTTGTCGAGGAGTGACAGGAACACAGATTTGCTCTCAGCCGGATGTTTCTGACCGGCTTCAGAAGCCTGCCATTCGATTTTTGCAGGAACCCGGCTGTCGTCCAGTTCTATCCGGACGATAATTTCTGATGATGAAGACATATGGATAAACTGAGGTTAAATTGAGAATTTCCAACATTTAAAAGGGAAATCTGACAACAAGAATACGCAATTGTGTAACATTTTAGAGGAATTATATAAGGCAGAATTAATTGAATCAAAATAATTTAGATGCGTATTACCCACTCTATAAGTCAATTTTCAATTCTCTTTAAAATTATAATGTTTTTAAAGGTTTAAAACCGCTCCCAAACCATGAGAAAAAAAGGAAATTCATCAAACGTTTCGAATGGCTCAAATCGAAACAACGGCACTCTTGAAAAAAGAGAAAAGAAACCGGTCGTTGAGCCCAAAGAAAAATTACACCCGGAACTTCTCTCATTGATAACTCATCCGGAAGTCATAGAGCAAGTTGATGGCCAGTTAAATCAAAGAGAATTATTACAGGTTTTGAATGAAGTGCGGAATGGAAATTTCACCGTACGCATGCCTATTGACCAGGTGGGTATCAGCGGGAAAATCTGTGATACACTGAATGAAATCATTTCGATGAATGAACGAATGATGCAGGAATTTACCAAAGCGGGAAATACCATTGGTAAACAGGGAAAACTCACACAACGAATAGAAATTCCACATGCAAAAGGGCCTGGAGCACCGGTGTTGATTCGCTCAATTCACTTATTTCTGATCTTGTGCATCCTACTATTGAAATTGCACACGTAATCAGTTCCGTTGCCAAAGGAAATCTTTCACAGCAAATGCCGCTGGAAATCGGCGGCCACGAATTGCAAGGAGAATTTGCACGAATTGCCAAAGAAGTAAATGACATGGTGAAGCAGTTGAATCTTATTTTCCATGGAAGTTACACGTGTTGCGCGTGAAGTAGGTTCGGAAGGAAAACTTGGAGGACAGGCAAAAGTAAAAGGTGTTGCAGGTGTATGGAAAGATTTGACTGACTCTGTGAACCAGATGGGAAGTAACCTTACAGCACAGGTGAGAAATATTGCGGAAGTAACAACTGCTGTTGCAAAAGGTGACTTATCAAGAAAAATTACAGTGGATGTAAAAGGAGAAATCCTCGAATTGAAAAATACCATCAACACGATGGTGGATCAGTTGAATTCATTTTCATCAGAAGTAACACGTGTGGCGCTTGAAGTAGGAACAGAAGGAAAACTTGGTGGACAGGCACAGGTAAAAGGTGTTGCAGGAACATGGAAAGATCTGACAGACTCTGTAAACCAAATGGCAAGTAATCTTACCGGCCAGGTGAGAAATATTGCAGAAGTAACAACGGCTGTTGCAAAAGGAGACTTGTCAAGACAAATTACGGTGGATGTAAAAGGAGAAATTCTTGAATTAAAAAATACCATCAACACGATGGTGGATCAGTTGAATTCATTTTCAGCAGAAGTAACACGTGTTGCACGTGAAGTAGGTTCAGAAGGAAAACTCGGCGGACAGGCAAAAGTAAAAGGTGTCGGTGGTGTATGGAAAGATCTTACGGATTCCGTAAATCAGATGGCAAGTAATCTACGGCACAGGTGAGAAATATTGCAGAAGTAACAACTGCAGTTGCAAAAGGTGATTTATCGAAAAAAATTACAGTGGATGTAAAAGGAGAAATCCTCGAATTGAAAAATACCATCAACACGATGGTGGACCAGTTAAATTCATTTGGTTCAGAAGTAACACGTGTTGCACGTGAAGTAGGATCGGAAGGAAAACTTGGTGGACAGGCAACAGTACAAGGGTGTCGGTGGTGTATGGAAAGATCTAACTGATTCCGTAAATCAAATGGCAAGTAACCTTACAGGCCAGGTGCGAAATATTGCAGAAGTAACAACAGGTGTTGCAAAAGGAGATTTGTCAAGAAAAATTACGGTGGATGTAAGAGGAGAAATCCTCGAATTGAAAAACACCATCAACACGATGGTGGATCAGTTGAATTCATTTGCATCGGAAGTAACACGTGTGGCGCGTGAAGTGGGAACAGAAGGAAAACTCGGTGGACAGGCACAGTTGTAGGGGTTGGTGGCGTATGGAAAGATCTACTGACTCCGTAAATCAAATGGCGAGTAATCTCACCGGCCAGGTGAGAAATATTGCAGAGGTAACAACAGCTGTTGCAAAAGGTGACTTATCACAGAAAAATTACGGTGGATGTAAAAGGAGAAATCCTCGAATTGAAAAAAACCATCAATACGATGGTGGATCAGCTGAATTCATTTGCATCGGAAGTAACCCGTGTTGCACTTGAAGTGGGAACAGAAGGAAAACTCGGTGGACAGGCAGAAGTGACAGGTGTGGGTGGAACATGGAAAGATCTTAACGGATTCTGTAAATCAAATGGCGAAGTAACCTTACTTCACAGGTGCGAAATATTGCAGAAGTAACAACAGCCGTTGCAAATGGTGACTTGTCAAGAAAAATTGATGTGGATGTAAAAGGAGAAATTCTCGAATTGAAAAATACCATCAATACGATGGTGGATCAGCTGCGCGGATTTGCATCGGAAGTAACGCGTGTGGCACGTGAAGTGGGATCGGAAGGAAAACTCGGTGGACAGGCAACAGTGGAAGGAGTGGGTGGTGTATGGAAAGATCTTACTGATTCTGTAAATCAAATGGCGAAGTAACTTACAGGCACAGGTGAGAAATATTGCAGAAGTAACAACAGCCGTTGCGAAAGGTGACTTGTCAAGAAAGATTACTGTGGATGTAAAAGGAGAAATTCTTGAATTGAAAAATACCATCAACACGATGGTGGATCAGTTGAATTCATTTGGTTCGGAAGTAACGCGTGTTGCACGTGAAGTGGGATCAGAAGGAAAACTCGGCGGACAGGCGGATGTGCCGGGAGTTGGAGGAACATGGAAAGATCTAACAGATTCTGTAAATAAAATGGCGAGTAACCTTACTTCGCAGGTGAGAAATATTGCGGAAGTAACAACAGCTGTTGCCAATGGTGACTTATCAAGAAAAATTGCGTGTGGATGTAAAAGGAGAAATCCTTGAATTGAAAAATACCATCAATACGATGGTGGATCAGCTTCGCGGATTTGCATCTGAAGTAACGCGTGTTGCGCGTGAAGTGGGTACGGAAGGAAAACTTGGGTGGACAGGCAAATGTGCCCGGGTGTTGCAGGAACATGGAAAGATCTTACAGATTCTGTAAACCAGATGGCAGGAAATCTTACAGCACAGGTGCGAAATATTGCAGAAGTGGCCATCGCGGTGGCGAATGGAGACATGTCGAAAAAAATTACAGTGGATGTGCGCGGAGAAATTCTTCAGTTGAAAGAAACACTGAATACGATGGTGGATCAGTTGCGTGCATTTGCATCTGAAGTAACCCGTGTTGCACGTGAAGTGGGTACGGATGGAAAACTTGGTGGACAGGCATTCGTGCCGGGCGTTGCAGGAACATGGAAAGATCTGACGGACTCTGTAAACCAGATGACGGGTAACCTTACTGCACAGGTGCGAAATATTGCCGAGGTAACAAAAGCTGTGGCGCAGTGGTGACTTTCAAAAACAGTAGCCATTGATGTGAAAGGAGAAATTCTCGATTTGAAAAATACCATCAATACGATGGTGGAACAATTGAACTCATTTGCATTTGAAGTAACCCGTGTTGCACGTGAAGTGGGAACAGAAGGAAAACTTGGTGGACAGGCAGAAGTAAGAGGTGTTGCAGGAACATGGAAAGATCTAACGGATACTGTGAACATGATGGCATCCAATCTTACCAGCCAGGTGCGTGGTATTGCAAAAGTGGTAACATCGGTTGCAACAGGAAATCTTCGACAAAAACTATCCATCAATGCAAGAGGTGAAGTGGCGCAGCTGACCGATACGATCAATGAAATGATTGAAACACTTGCCGTTTTTGCCGACCAGGTAACAACGGTGGCACGTGAAGTGGGTGTGGATGGAAGATTGGGCGGACAGGCCAGTGTGCCCGGTGCATCAGGTATCTGGAAAAATTTAACGGAAAACGTAAACCAGCTTGCACAGAATCTGACCACGCAGGTGCGTTCCATTTCTGAAGTGGCATCAGCTGTAACAAAAGGTGACCTCACCAGAACGATTCGTGTAGAAGCAAAAGGAGAAGTGGAAGCATTGAAGGATACAATCAACCAGATGATCGCCAACCTGAAAGAAACAACACTTCAGGAACCAGGAACAGGACTGGCTGAAATCCAACCTTGCGAAATTCACACAGATGCTGCAGGGACAAAAGGATCTGAAAACAGTAACACAACGAATCCTTTCCGAGCTTGGCGCAGGTGGTCACTGCACATTATGGTGCATTCTATATTCTAAAACAGGATGAAGAAACTCAAAATGTAAAACTGAAATTATTCGCTGCCTATGGATATAAAGAAGACAAAAATATTCCGAAAGAATTTGCCATCGGCGAAGGACTGGTCGGCCAGGTCGCATTTGAAAAAGAAAGAATCATTCTTACAAATGTGCCCGAAGATTATATAAAAATCACTTCCGGCCTTGGAAGAGCAAAACCTGCCAACCTGATCATTCTTCCGGTATTGTTTGAAAACAATGTGAAAGCGGTAATTGAACTGGCATCACTGGATGAATTCAGTGAAACACATCTTGAATTTCTAAGCCAGCTGACAGAAAGTATCGGTATCGTATTGAATACCATTGAAACCAATACCCGAACGGAAGAATTGCTTGACACAATCGCAATCACTGGCCGGGGAATTAAAAATTCAGCAGGAAGAATTGAGCAGAACCAATGATGAGTTGCAGGACAAAGCGTTGCTGCTGGTGAAACAAAAAAATGAAGTGGAAGCCAAGAATAAGGAAGTGGAAGAAGCCAGGAAATCGCTGGAAGAAAAAGCAGAACAGCTTACACTGACATCAAAATACAAATCAGAATTCCTGGCAAACATGTCGCATGAATTGAGAACACCGCTGAACAGCTTGTTGATCCTTGCGCAGCAACTTATATGAAAATGCGGAAGGCAATCTGAATGACAAACAAATCCGTTATGCAAAAACAATTCACTCCTGCGGCGATGACCTGATCCAGTTGATCAATGATATCCTCGATCTTTCAAAAATCGAATCAGGATTTATCACAGCCAATATTTCTCCTGTACGATTTGCAGAAATTGCCTCTTTTGTGGAAACTACTTTCAAGCCTATTTCGGAAGCAAGGCATCTTGCGCTTTACCATTGAAACTGATCACGAAGCTTCCGGAATCCATGGAAACAGATCTGCAGCGGCTGAACCAGATCCTGAAAAATCTGCTTTCCAATTCATTTAAGTTTACAGAAAAGGGAGAAGTGAAATTGAAAATCTATGAAGCGAACAGAAACTGGAAACCAGGATATCATTCAATCTTGACAATGCAGAAAAAGTGGTTGCATTTGCCATCACTGATACCGGTATTGGAATTCCGCAGGAAAAACAGAATATCATTTTCGAAGCATTTCAGCAGGCAGAAGGATCTACCAGCCGTAAATATGGAGGAACAGGATTGGGCTTATCCATCAGCCGTGGACTTGCAGAATTGCTTGGGTGGAACGATTGAACTGGAAAGCGAACCCGGTACAAGGAAGTACGTTCACTTTGTTCCTGCCTGTCGAAAATATTCAGGCGTGATATCACAAGGAAACAACTGCATAATCCTCAATGCATATGAACAGATTGCAATCTGGCAGCGGAGATATCGATACATCTGCTCAATTCTATCCGTGATCACCAATGAAGGCATAGAATCCGAATCTGCAGCATTGTCAATGAAATGATCAATGATACCGGTGATGACAGAAATAATATTCAACCAGATGATAAAGTTGTCCTGATTGTAGAAGATGATCTTCGTTTTGGCAAAATTCTCATTGAGAAGGCACACCATGAATGGACTGAAAGGCGATCGTGGCTATCAGTTATATTGAAGTGTTTGATTTCATCAACCGGTTTTCTCCCATCGCCATTACACTTGATGTGAAATTGCCGGATACCAGCGGATGGAAAGTACTGGATCTGTTGAGGAATGATTTCAATTACCGGCATATTCCTATTCATCTGATTTCAGGTGAAGAAAACAGAACTCTTGCATTGAAACGGGGAGCAAGAAGTTTCCTAGTTGAAACCACTGGAAAATGAATCGTTGAATGAACTGTTCAATGACATCATTATTTTCAGCAAAAAGGAAGTCAAAGAATGTCCTGGTGGTGGAAGACAATGAACTGGAATCTTCGCAGATCGCGAAGATGCTGAAGGACGATCATATTCAATGTAACCATTGCAGACACAGGAAAGAAAGCACTTGACCAATGATTGCCAATAAGGATTATGATTGCATCATACTTGATTATACACTGCCTGATATTTCAGGGCATGGAACTGATTGAATAAGGTAAGTGAAATCAAGAAAAAAACTAACCCCGGTGATTGTTTATTCAGCCAAAGATTTTAACAAGACTGAACTGAACCAGTTCAACCGATTATCCAATACTATTATTCTTAAAGGGGTGAATTCACTCGAGCACTTGCTGGAAGAAACCGTATTTCACACTGCACATTAACCACAAAGACCTTGCACCTGAAAAAAGAAAAATCATCGAAAATATCCGGCAGAAAGAAGATATCCTGACCGGCAAAAATATTCTGGTTGTGGATGATGATGTCAGAAACCTTTTTGCACTCACTACCGTATTTGAACGATACAATATCAATGTGATCACTGCAGAAAGCGGCAAAGAAGCCATCAACATCCTCAATGAGAAAACCAAAGATTGAAATGGTACTGATGGATATCATGATGCCTGAAATGGATGGATATGAAACAACGCAAAAAATAAGGCGTGAACATAAAAACAGTATGCTTCCGATTATTGCCGTGACAGCAAAAGCCATGAAAGGTGACCGGCAAAAATGTATTGAAGCAGGCGCTTCTGATTACATTACCAAACCATTAAAAATTGATCAGTTGCTTTCACTGATGAGAGTTTGGTTTTATAAATAAACAACACTTATGCAGCAAAAATCTTGATTGGTTGATGACCGGGAAGATAATCTGCTTTCGATCGAAACCATCCTGGAACCCGAATGGTTACCAGTTTGTAAAAGCCACTTCCGGAAGACAAGCATTGAAAATTCTTATTACATGAATTGATTTTGCACTGATCCTGATGGATGTCAAGATGCCGAACCTGAATGGATTTGAAACGGCATCTTGATTTATGAGCGTGAAAAACTGAGGCATATCCGATTATTTTTATTACCGCAAATAATTATGGTGAAGAAAATATATTCAAAGGATACCGTTCAGGTGCAGTGGATTATATCTACAAACCGATTAATCCTGATTTGTTAAAGGCTAAAGTAGCTGTCTTCGTTGAACTATACAGAAAAACCCACCAATTGATCGCACAGGAACAAAAACTAATCGCCATCAATAAAAGCCTGGAAGTAGAAATCAATGAACACAAAATGTCGGAAGAAAAAATAAAGGGACTGAACCTGCAGCTTCTGAAAAATATTGACAAACTGGAAGCTGCCAATAAAGATCTGGACCGCTTTGCTTTTATGGCCTCGCATGATCTTCAGGAACCATTGCGAAAAATCCTGACGTTCAGCGAAAGAATAAATGCAAAATTCGGTGATTTGCTGGATGACGAAGGCAATAGGTATATCAGTCGTATCCGGATCGCTGCAGAGCGATTACAGGTACTCATCAGGGACATCATGACTTTCGCAAAAATTTCTACGGAAAAAAGCGCTTTTGAAAAAAGTGATTTGAATGTCCTGGTCAAAGAGGTTATTGCAGATATGGAAATCGTGATCGAAGAAAAGGCTGCAAAAATCATTGTAGATCCATTGCCATTCCTGTATATCAATCCATCCATGATGCGGCCATTGTTTTACAACATAATCCATAATGCACTGAAATACTCCAAAGCAGACGTTGCACCTGAAATCCACATTTACAGTGATGTTGTGACCTTAAATGAAAATAATGGCATTGATGGCAGTCCTTACTGCCGGTTATTTATCGAAGACAATGGAATCGGGTTTGATCAGAAGTATTCACAACAAATATTTGAAATGTTCAGACGGTTACATCATAAGGATGAGTATGAAGGAACAGGGATTGGGCTCGCATTTTGCAAAAAGATTGTTGAACAACACGAAGGGTTCATTTCGGCGAAAAGCTCTCCGGGTCAAGGCGCCACATTTATCATATCGCTACCCACAAAATCGATACCGATAAAGGAGAAAGAACTGGTCGTCACAAGTAAAAACTGAATTACCTGGCAAACATCCTCGCCATCCTGATGATCTCACTCCCGTGATGAATATGCCTGCCCTGTTCAAGACTCTGAGCAGACTGCACCATTGCCTTGGCGACTTCATCAGCATCAATAGGGGCAATATCGCCAATGACTGAACCTGAAAATCGTTGGAGTCCTTTTGCCACAATTCCGGCTAATTGTTCGGCAGGACGTTGTTCATCTCGGTGCCCCAATAAAACGGACGGCCTCATGATGTGCACGGCCCAATAAGGTAATCGGGATACATCGTCTTCGAGTTCGCCTTTGACTTTGAGATAATAAATCAATGATCTGCTATCGGCACCTATGGTCGATACAAAAATGAGTTGGTTCATACCCTGCAATGATCCGGTTTTCGCAATGGTGAATACCATGTTGTGATCCACTTCATAAAAAGTCTCACGATTACCTGCTTTTTTCATCGTTGTGCCCAGGCAAATAAAGAGATCATCTCCCTTCATAAGGTGACGATAATTGTCCGATTGTGACATATCCACTTCATAATGGATCAGTTTAGGATGGCTGGCTTTCATAGGACGGCGACCTATGGAAATCACTTTTTCGTATGCCTGGTGTGTCAGTAATCTCCGAAGGCAGCAATTTCCGATCAATCCGGATGCACCGAAAAGCACGGCAACTTTGTTGTCGCGCAGTATCTCAGCACCCGATGTCGTAAAATCTAAAATTTGCCTTCCCATCCGAAAGTCAATAGGCTACTTTGCGTGTATAATAAGAGACATTGTATCCACCCCATATGCCAAGCCCACCGGTGATATTGGACTGCAGGCGAGTATAACTTGAAAACGGACCCTGGTTCTCCTTACTGTATTCCAACGTATTCCAAAAATTGAAATGAGCCTGATCCATTGTACACCATTTGATGGTAATGGTATCGCCTACAAAATACAGACCAAATTCTTTTGGGTCAGTATCCGAAACAGTGGTCTCCGGATTGTACAGCTGAAACTCGAAACTCTTCCCATCAAAAAATAGATCTTCAGTCACGCTTGAAAAGGAAGTCTTAAGTGCACCTCCATTCGTCGAACCAAAATACCTGTAAAAATTTCTTACTCCAGGCGGATCAGATATTGTGCATCTTAACTGGGCGAGACTATCATTTGGCGTTCCGGGAGGAGGTGCAAAATGCATACTGTCAATCGGAACCTGGATTGGAATATATGTAGTTGCAGTGATGACATGTCCATCAGTCACGATGTGAAGATTGTATGAATGGTCTTCCACAGGATTTAGTTGGCCCAGCAAATCTAAATACACACAATAGTCCACCGCAAGACTGTCGGCGTCAAACCCGAATTTAGCAGCAATTTCTTTTTTGGCTTCCGGTGACAATTCAGAAAAACAAACTTCCTGCAACTGGACCTCGAATGAGCCATCTGAAACACGAACATCAGCATCATGCACAAATGATTCATTAAACTGATCCGGATTGATGGTCCCATAAAAATCAAATGTTTTTGTCAGCAGCACATAAGGAGGAAATGGATTCTCACCAGCTTCAATATGTCCTTCCACCACATATTTTGGACCTTCTTCCGGGTTCACAGGAGTGTATTCCTGTTCACACGAATAAAGTATAATCGTGAGGATCAATCCGGCCAGTATGTTGAGTTTATAGGTCATTGCCATTTAAAATTCCAGGTGATGGAGGGGAGAATAGGAAATATAGATACTTTATATGCTTTGATCGTCGCTTCGCCGGACTGAAGATCGCTTTGATAATCCGTGTAGACAAAGAAAGTATTTTTCCTATTGTACACATTGTAAATGGAAAAGACCCAATTGGAAAAAAACTTTTTATGTTCGCTCCCTTTGGGTGTCCATGTCACCGATATATCCATTCGATGATAAGGTTCTAATCGCTGACTATTTCTTGGTCCATAATCAGTTTGCAAATCCCCGCCAATGATGTACAATCTCTCCGGTGGAGTAAAAGATTTACCTGTAGCATAAATGAATACAGCACCGGCAGTGAACCTCGAATTGATTATGTAATTCCCAACGACTGTCAAATCATGTGTCCTGTCATACGTGGCCGGATAGGTACGTCCATTTTCAATATCAGGAAAAGATCGTTCAGTGCGGCTTAATGTATAACCTATCCATCCGTTCAGGTGTCCTTTATTTTTCCTGAGAAAAAACTCCGTTCCATAAGCTTTTCCTTCGCCAAACACAAAATCATCTTCCACCTGGTCCACACTATTGTTTACGAAACTTTCACGATAATCAATCTGATCATGCAATGACTTGTAATATGCTTCAATGGATGCTTCATAAGCATTGTTTTGAAAATTATGGAAATAACCCACTGCATATTGCCAGCCTCGCTGCGGTTTTACCTGTTCTGAACTTGGAACCCATACATCTGTAGGCAATGTGGATGAACTATTGCTGACAAGATGCAGGTATTGGGTTGTTGCTGTTATTCCTGCTTTGATGGAGGAATTCGGCCCGAGACTTGTGTTAATAAATATTCTCGGTTCAAGTGAATGATAACTGGTGACAACCTCGCCATTGCTGTATGTTTTTCCTGTGATCTTTGAAGTATAAGGGCCGATTTGCTGGAATAAAGTTGCACGCAATCCTAAATTCATGCGCAACCAATCTGCTATTTTCCAATCATCCTGCACATAGATTCCATATTCATTTCCATATTTCGGTTTTGCTGTGGATTCAAATTGCGTATCTCCTGCATTTCCGGTGATGATGTTTGGCGTTAACCGGTGATGAGTTCCCTGGATGCCGGCCTTGATCTGATGATCAGGTGAAGGAAAATAATCAAAGTCAGCTTTTGCTCCAAAATCGCGCACTCCTGAGAAGACATCAAAATGAAAATCCTGCTGGTCAAAACCTGCTTTAAATTGATAATCATTATAAATCGCAGCCAGGTTGAAAAATAATTTATCATTGAAAAGATGGTTCCATCTAAGCGTAGCAGTGCTGTTACCATAAGGAAGTTTAAATTGAAAATCTCTTCCCGGTTGAGCAATCGTAAGCACATCTCTTCCAAAATAACCGCTGAGATAAAGCCTGTCTTTTTGAGAAAACTGGTAATTAATTTTTGAATTCAGATCGTAGAAAAAATAATTTGTCCCGGCAAAATCAGTTTTCCGGATAAACGGTTGTGCTGCATCGAATCCATAAGTTCGGCGTGCACTAATCAGAAAACTGCTTTTATTTTTTACAATCGGACCTTCAATGGTCAGTCGCGATGAAATGGCACCAATGCCTCCCTCTGCAGAAAAATGCTGATTATTCCCTTCCTTCATCTGGATGTCCAACACCGAAGCAAGCCTTCCTCCATAGGAAGCAGGAATACCTCCTTTGATTAAAGTCGTATTCTTTATCGCATCGGCATTGAATACGCTGAAGAATCCAAGAAAATGTCCGCTGTTGTACACAACAGCTTCATCCAATAATACAAGATTTTGATCCACTCCACCTCCACGCACATAAAATCCTGCACTTCCTTCTCCTGCAGATGAGACACCCGGCAATAATTGTATTGTTTTTAAAATATCAATCTCACCTAAAAGCGCCGGTAAGACTTTAATTTGTTCTGTTGGCAGATTAACCTTCCCCATCGAAGTGCTTTGCACATTTTCAACTTCCTTTTCTTTATCTGCTGATACCACAATTTCCTGCATCTTGATACCGGAGACCATATCAATATTTATTACTTTATTAGAGTCAAGCATGATTTCCTCCACCTGGCTCTGGTATCCGAGATAAGTATAAACAAACCTGTACTTGCCTTGTGGCAAAGTGATCGAATAAAAACCATAGGTATTGGTGGTGGTTCCATTTGTCGGATCGTCTTCCAGGTGAATATTCGTACCGATCAGTGTTTCTCCGGATTCACTGTCTTTGACATAGCCACTGAGCGTATGACTTTGAGCCATAATAAAAACAGTTACTAGTGACCACAATCCAGTCAGTAAACTTCGCAGTAGAGTTTGTCCCATATACTGGTTGGAAAACGCTTTTGAGGTCATCTTGTTACGAATTTCAATAAAGTTTCGAAGAAAAAGAGGATTTATACGATGAATGACTTCATAAATCACTCATAACAGGCTTTACTTTCCACCCGACCTTCTTTAATGAGGAAATGATCCCTGTTTTTCCACTCAGGTGCCCTGCACCAACCGTAATAAAATATTTGAGTGAATGATCCAGGCCGATGATCACATCTGCCATTCTTTTATTTCTTTCATAGATAATTTTCTTCCTTAGATCATGCATGGAAGATTTGGAAAGGATGTAAAGTTCGTGTATCCTGCCCTGCATGTAGAGATTTAATCCCCTGGCTGTATGTTTCCGGACTTCAGATGGATTTCTTCCTATATGCTGTAAATGCTTATACAAAGGTCCGGGATCAATCGAATGAAGTATCCTGAATTGTTCTTCATAAGATTCTAATCCTCCGGTGGGTTTATCGTGAAGCCTGGCAAAATTCCATAAATGTTCGTCAAGAGAAATAAGATGTTCCTTTTGCAAAACGCTTGCTGAAATAACACTCAGGATCATCAGGGGATGAAGGCGTTGATACATTGCAAGGTCGATGTCGAAGGATTTCAACAATTGACCATGAAGTTTTTGAAAAGCTTTTGAAGAAATAAAGCTTCTTACATCATATAATTTATGTTCTATACCGGGATGAACAGGATTCAGATCCATTTCGCCAATGAAAGAATCAGCAGCAAGGATCAGCGAATAAAGATCATGACTGAGTTGATGTGCTCTCTCGTCACGAATATGCATAGTCCCAAAAAGCCAGGATTCCTGTTGACCAGGCGATGTTAAGGACCAGAGAAGGGAATGGGAACCCATGAAAGGATTGCAGATTTACGATTTTCGATTCTAAAATCTTCTGATTCGGTCACTAAGCGGACTTCGTCTGCCTTAGGAGGCGATGATTTCGGCCTCCGACGGCGCGGAGTCTAAGTGAACCGCAACACTACTCACTACTGACAACTCACAACTTACAGTTATGAATCGTAATTCAGCGGCAATACCTTCCTGTTCTTCACTGTAGACAATGTCATCAATGTCTTCAATCGTTCAACTTCAGGGATCTGGGATAATACATTGAACAATAAATTCTGGTACTCCTGCAAATCTTTGCAGATCACCTTGAGTAGAAAATCGCCATCCCCGGTGATGATATTACATTCAGCTACTTCATTTATCTCATTGACTTTTCGAAGAAAATTTTCTGAAGCATGTTCTTTGTGCCATCCAATATTGACCAGTATAAATGTTTTCACTGTTAAACCCAATGCTAATGGATCTACTTCAGCATGGTAACTTTTTATGATACCGTTTTTCTCCAGTTTTTTCACTCGCTCAAGAGTAGGTGCCGGAGACAAACCGATTCTTTTAGAAAGACTCAGGTTGGTAATATTGCTGTTTTCCTGCAACAATCTCAATATCTGGTAATCAATCTTATCTAAATCTTCCACCATAAATTATATTTTTAATTTTTCTTAATTCAATACACGATCGTCCAGGTAGTTGACACTGCTCACCCGAAGCATTTAAAGAATAAATCTTTGAAATGCTAACCACCTGAACTATCCTTTTGTTTACGGGAATATCCCTAACCGGTTATAATCACCGGAAATTTTATTTAACGCAACAATGAAAGCCGCAGTGCGCAAATCTTCAATATTTGTTTTCGCCTTGTAGACTTCCCTGATCTGATCATAAGCATTGACCATGGTATCCTCCAGGCCTGAGCGAACAAGATCAATTTCGTCAGCACCATGCGTGAGGACATTTTTTTCCCTGCTCGTGACATTTTGCCCGGTCAATCTCTCTATGGTGGATACAAGGTTTGTCAGGGAATTCTGTTGATATCGTTTATCCATTCTCCCGAAGCGCATGTGAGAAAGATTTTTCAACCATTCAAAATAAGAAACCGTGACACCACCGGCGTTGAGATACATATCCGGCAGGATGACCACCCCATTTTTTCTCAGAATATCCGCTGCTTCTGAAGTCACGGGACCGTTAGCTGCTTCTGCAATAATCTTTGCTTTAACCTTGCTGGCGTTGACAGTAGTGATCTGATTTTCTAAAGCAGCGGGAACAAGAATATCGCAATCAATACCTACCCAATCATGACGATCCGGTAAAGTGGTCGTGCCGGGAAATCCGAGAATTGATCCTGTCTCTTTACGGAATTTGAGGAGTTTCTCCATATCAATTCCCTTTGCATTATGAATCGTTCCTTCTATTTCAGAAACACCTACAATCAATACATCTCCTTCATCCTGCGAGATGGTACCCGTATATGATCCTACATTTCCCATGCCCTGGATGACCATCGTCTTGCCTGCTATTCCGGATGGCATACCTAATGCTTTGCAATCTTCAGCATAAGACAGGAATTGACGGATGCCATAATAAACACCCCTTCCTGTTGCTTCCGTTCTGCCTCTTATTCCATTTTGGTTTTCAGGTTTTCCTGTTACACATGCAGCTGCATCGATTTCACCGTGATTGAATGTTTGATATGTATCAAGTATCCAGGCCATCTCGCGGCTGCCGGTTCCATAATCAGGAGCAGGAACATCAAGTCCCGGACCGATAAAATTTTTGCGAATCAATTCCGTAGTGTAGCGTCTGGTGATTTTTTCAAGTTGCTCTTCGGTGTATTTGCGTGGGCTTATTTTTACCCCTCCCTTTGCACCTCCGAATGGAACATCCACCAACGCACATTTGTAACTCATCAGCGCTGCGAGAGCCATGACTTCATCACGATTAACCAAATGGCTAAATCGAATACCTCCTTTGGTAGGTAAACGATGCTGACTATGCTGCACTCTGAAAGCTTCAATCACCTGAACTTCATCACCTATTTTGACAGGGAAGCTCATTTCATATACTGCAACACATACTTTGATTTGTGCTAATAAACCCTTAGGAATATCTGTATGTGCAGCAGCCATATCAAAATTCCGGTTTACACTTTCAAAAAAGCTTAGATGATTTTTTGTTGTATCACTCATTTTTTTGCCGTTTTTCAAGTCTTGAAATTCTTCGATCTATGATCACCATGTATACCAACAAGGTCACTAAAATAATTAGCGTTACACCCGCGACCACATAGATCTTACCCACGCTTCTCATAAAATCAGGAGGTGTTTCCTGTTGAGCCTGCGCCAGTTGAATAAAAAAAATAAATAGAAGAATAAGTCCTCCTTTAATTTTCATGGTTCGATCAAATAGACCATAAATATGACAAGATTTATTCAACTTCATTGGTTTCGTTTTATGACGTCTATGCGATATACGAGCTGGCTGATCCATATCCCCAATAAAACCCAGCCAATCACAGCAGGGTAAAAGACCATCCGCATTGTGTTGTCAAGATCTTCACCTCCCATGGCAGGATTTCCTCCATTACCGGGATGCAAACTATCTGTCATGCGGGGAATAATAAACAAAAGGGGAATCAGCAACATGAATGCAAACATATTGTAACCTGCCGCAAGCCTGGCTCTCTGCATCTCGTCTTCGATGGATGATCTCAGCACCATCAGCGCTGCATAAATCAAAAGGGCAATCGCAGCCATATTTTGTTTAACATCCCAACTCCAGTATGCATTCCATGTATTTTTTGCCCACAACATTCCGGTGATGAGACCAAGTAATCCAAATACAAGTCCAACTTTAATAAATGCAGTGCTTACCTGGTCATCTTTTAACAAGCCATGACGATAATACCGAAGACTATACCAGGCACTGATCCCAAAAAGCATGATCATGCAAAACCACATCGGAACGTGGAAATAAGTATTGCGAATGGTCTCTGCAAGAATATTCCGAAAAGGAAATCGAAAGCCAGCCTGTTTATGAATGTTTTCAATTTTATTTTTATACCAAAGATTTATCTCAGCTGAATCAGGCTGCGTATCAGGAGACACAAAAATCGCATTCGGTAAAACACTGCTTCCATCAACCGGATGATCAATGACAAGAGATAGGGGATATGCATCCTGCCGCATTGGAAATACCGACGGGATGTAAAAAACAGCATTGAGATTCCGGTCATCAATGACCTCAACAGCCTGAGCCTGGATGACGGTGTCATTTTTCAACCTCAGCCAGGCCCGAATATTTCCCCCATCCTGCATGAAATTGGAATTGTATCCTCTTACCTCCAGAACGACCTGTTTACCAGCCTCTGTCCTGTCCGGAATGACTCTGATAATACCAGGCTTAAGAGGTACAAACCAACCTGCAACGAAGACATAGAGAAGAATCAAGATCGTGGCCCATTTCCAAATAGCTAATGGAGAGGAGGATGCAGGTCTGGTATTGTTTTCCATTATGACCGCCAAAGATATGGAAACAACCAAAGAGCCATGCCCGTCACCAGGGATATAATACTTGCTACCAGGGTAACTTCATTCCATGGATTTTGATCAGGCGTTGTGCCAAGTGAATAGGAGGTCAGCCTTAACAAATTGATCAATATCGGGATCATCAGCGGAAGAGCCAAAATAGAGGTCATCGAAGCATTCTGCTGTGTTTTGATCGCAATCGATGCAATCAAAGTGAGCAGAATCGAAAGCCCGGTGCAAGCCATCATTCCGGTGGCAAAAAACCACCACGCCCTGACCATATGGCCGCCAGCCATGACAAAAAGCACAAACCAGAGAGAAAAAAAAATGAAAACGAGTAAGGCCCAATTGTATAAGACTTTGGCTGCAAATAACTCAAGCGGATGGTATAGCGTATAATAATAATAGTACCGACCTTCACTTTCACGTCCAAAAGTCTTGAGGACAGCCATGAGGGAACAGAAGAGAAAAATGACCCAAAAGGTAAGACCCCATTCTCGCGCCGGTAATTGTTTCCAGATCGAGAACACAATAAAGGAAGAGGATAATACATATAATAGTATGCCGGCAAGGGCAAACCGCTCACGAAGTTCTATCCGCGCCTCTGTGGCTACAAGGTTCCAAATCCGGCCCATCGTGGTGCAAAGATAGACGGTATCGCTTGTCAGAAGGATTTTAAAATAATTGGCCCTAAATACATATTAAATAATTATGTAATCTATTACCTTTGTCACAATCAATGACTTAGTGTTATGAAGGGGATTTTTATTGCTCTACTATCCACTTACCTTTTCCATGGTTCAGGAAGGGCTTCTGAAGCACCATATTTCTATACCTGCGAGGCCAAATCCGGTGACGACATCACTAACCTGCTGACCCGGTATGATCTCGATAAATATGAATGTAATCTTGATAAATTTCTTGAACTCAATCATCTCAAAGTTTCTGATCCCCTGCATGAAGGAAGGAAATATCAGCTTCCGGTCCTGATCTATCATTACAACGGTAAAAGCATTCGCAGCACACTTTCCATCAAGGATATGGAAACCGCAAAACGGATAGCGAATTATAACAAGTTTATCCTGGACAAAAATCTTCGCAAGACCGATTATGAATCAAGTAAAATTCTATGGGTTCCTTTTCATGAATTGAACTGCCTTAATCCATCATCAAAACCAGTTACGATTGCTCCCATTCCCACAAAAGTTGATCCACCGATCAGCAATGAGATGACTTCTATTTTTGGTCCTGAATATTCCCATCTTGATCACTTGAGTGATGATCTGAAAGGAAAAGTTTTTTACATCTCGAGTGGTCATGGTGGTCCTGATCCGGGGGCTATCACGAAAATCGGCGGCCACATGATTTGCGAAGATGAATATGCTTACGATGTTTCTCTACGATTAGCCAGGGACTTGATGGAAAATGGAGCGATTGTTCACGTCGTCGTCCAGGACGAAAGTGATGGTATCCGGAACGATGATATTCTCACTTGCGACAATGACGAAAAAACCATGGGCACCCTGACCATGCCCCTTAATCAATTAGCTCGTCTCAAACAACGTACTGATGCCATCAATGATCTTTACAATCACTATCGAAAAGAAGGGATAAAAGATCAAACACTGATCTGCATTCATGTCGACTCAAGGTCTGAGGGTGAGCGCCAGGATGTATACTTCTATCATTGTGAAAATTCTCCGACAGGCAAAAATCTCGCATTGACGATGCAAAAGGTATTTGAAGAAAAGTATGCCCGATACAGACCAGGTGCAGTTTTTGAAGGCACGGTTTCATGCAGAAACTTGTATGAAATACGTGTTCCTCTTCCAACTACACTGTATATCGAATTGGCCAACATCAGAAATGAATCCGATCGTAAAAGAATCATGCCCTCAACCAACCGCCAGGCCTTAGCCAATTGGATGTGCGAAGGGTTGTCGAAGCAAGATTAATATTTCTTTCATCACATTAACATATTATCACATTGTCACATTGTCACATTGTCACATTTTCACATTGTCACATTGTCACATTGTCAAATTGTCAAATTGCCAAATATTTCAGGTGTACAACAAATTACATCCCCTGATATCACTCTGATCCAATCTTCCCATCACATCAAACGAACCATCGGGATAGGTCATGCCTATATCATCTGTTGCAATGAATGAGCAGGTATCTAAATTTCCAAGATCAATAATGTTGATGACTCCTCGCTGTCCATCATCGGTGATAATGAATGGATCACTGATATCTCTTGTGTAAACTTTCATGGTTGGACCAGGTAGAAAGTGAAGATCTTTCTTGTAGGCCTGTGAAGTCAATTCAGTCATTCCATATTCACTGGCTATTTTTAGATTTGGATGCTGCCGGCGGATTCGTTCATACAATTCTTCTCTTGTCAATTCCTGTCTTCTTCCTTTCATGCCGCCTGTCTCCATGACCAATAAGTCATCCCAGAATGGCACTTCATTTTTTTCAAATAAATCAAGCAATGCAAAACTTACCCCAATCAGGATAGTTGGTTGTTGATTTAATTGAAGTTGATGAAGGGTATCCATAATTTCAAAATCGATAGCAGGAAAAAATTTGTTTTCAGGTTTATGGCTCAAGGACATAAAATAATTGACCATATCCACAAGAGACGAATCAGGCCTCTCCATATATGAAGGCAAAAGTCCGAGCCATGTAAATCCATCCGGGCTTTTGAAAAAGGACGTGAAAGACAAATTTGCAATTTGATGATACCATTCCAAACTTCGCATGAGATGCTGACTTTGTATTGAGCCTGTGGTTCCACTGCTTTTAAATGCTTTTTCCGGCGTCCAATGACCTGTTTTTATTTCATGTTCCCTGAACAACACAATGGGCAGAAAAGGAATTTGCCCGATCTCCCTGACATTTAGAGGGTTTATGTTCAATAAATCACAATAGTCATGATAAAGCAAATTGTAGTTATACTGGTACTTCCATACTTCCATTGCAACAGTTCCGAAGTCAATTTCGTTAATGTTGTATATTCGATTTGCTAATAATTGTCTTTCTGTATCGGATGGATGCATCGGTTTCAAAAATAGGTCTTTTGCTGTTCCTGGCGGTGTCAGGTTGGCAGTGCCTGGATTCCCCCAATTTTCCCAATATACCTTATATCGAATTTACCGGTCTTTCCAAAGACACTTTGGACCAGGGTATTTTTCAGCAGGATTCCCTGGTTGTAAAATTCCACTTCCAGGATGGTGATGGTGATATCGGGAGAAAGAACCTCCAGGACACAAACAACATTTTCTTCATTGATGAGCGTACAGGGACACTTGACAATACATTCGCCATTCCTCCGATCCCACAGGAAGGAGCTGCAAATGGAATTGAAGGCGATGTCAAAATTGTTCTTTATTCAACCTGCTGCATTTACAATGACGGGTCAGATCCTTGTACCGTTAATCCTTCTACGCCATACGATACAGTTGTATACAGGATCTTTATTACCGACCAGGCTCATCACAAAAGCAATGATATCCTGACCACTCCTATTATTCTACGATGTAATTGATTATTCTTGACAGAAATTGATTGTTGTGATTTTTCTGTTAGTTGCTATGTGTACAGGAGATACCAGATACCAGATGCCAGAGTTGAGATGCCAGACTCTTGACGAAGTTACCTTCCAGGCTGATCTATTTACATTTTACGTTTTACGTTTTACGCTTTACGCTTTTAGTTGTTAGTTGTTAGTTGTTAGTTGTTAACTTTTAATAATCATCTCCAAAGCCTCAACCGTACGGCTTTCATTTCCAACAAAAATTTGATCGTCGATGACCACCACCGGTCTTTTTAAAAATGTATATTCCTTGAGTAAATATTTTTTGTAATCCTGTTCTTTCAGATCATCATGCTTCAGGTTCATTTCATAATAAAGTTGCGCCCGTTTGCTGAACAATGCTTCATACGAACCCACGAGTGTTTTCAGATGATCAAGATCTTCTTCCGAAATGGGTTGATGTTTAATATCCTGTTTGTCAAAATCCTGCAATCCATTGAATCGCTTCAGAATATACCTGCATTTATCGCAGGTGCTTAGGTGGTAGATTTTTTTCATGATTGGGGTTCAAAAATAAGCTTCTGCCCTCGATTTTCCTAAACAGAAGTTCTATGCGACTTTAATATCTGGCAACCAATCTTTCCTTTTGCCTTAGCCTTTGCCTTAGCCTTCACATTTGCCATTGCCTCAGGTTTTGCCTTCACTTTTTCTATCTTTATCCTTAGCATGAACGAATCCGAACTCATCCTAAATCCCAACGGTTCTGTCTATCACCTTGGCCTGCATCCGGAGGATATTTCAGACACCATCATCCTCGTTGGCGACCTGGACCGTGTACCGGAAGTATCGAAATATTTTGATCGCATTGATCTGAAAAAACAAAACAGGGAATTTATTACGCACACCGGTTGGATCGGTCAGAAAAGAATTGCAGTGATTTCCACAGGAATCGGCACGGACAACATTGACATTGTCATCAACGAACTGGATGCCCTGGTGAATATCGATTTGAAAACTAAAGAGGTAAAATCACCTCTTCAATCTTTAACATTCATAAGAATTGGAACTTCAGGAGCAATTCATCCGGATGTAAAAATGGATGATATCGTGATTTCGAAATATGCGATTGGAATTGATGCACTGGGTCAGTATTACGATATTCAAAAAAAACCTCATCCGCTTTTACCGGATTGGTCATATCGGGCTAAGAGGTCCGACTTTGATTTAAGTCATTTTCCAATTACATTTCATGAAGGCACTACTTTAACCTGCCCCGGGTTTTACAATCCACAAGGACGTTATCTAAGAGTATCAAATGGATATAAACTTCCTTTGGAAGAACTGAATTCCATAGTCCTCGATGGCTCACCGATCACAAATATTGAAATGGAAACTGCCGCCATTTACTTACTCTCCGGTTTGCTTGGACACAAAGCGATTTCCTTCAATGCCATCCTTGCGCAGCGTTTGAATGGAACCTTTAGCAAAAATTCTAAGAAAACAATTGATGGCTTGATTCAGGGAGTATTACAATGGATTTGTGCATAACCTTAATCCACTTATTTTGAGAAATTTTCATTTAGAAACTTTTCAATATTTAAAATGGTCTTCTCTAAATTTTCACCTTCCTCAACTTTCACCAATTCCATTAAAGTTTTTCTGCCAGCAAGTTCCGCCAGGTATTGATTAAAAATCCAAACTCTCTCAATGGCTGACGGCGCTTCTCTCAACGGATCCGGTGTCCATTCCTTATGAGGTCTGCACAACAAATAAAGATCCGTAATGTCATCGCTTAATGCCTCTTCTACGATCTGAATGGACTTGTGGTATTTAATTTTTGCCCACATTTTCAACGTCATCATTCCTCCGTCAACAACAATGATTTTCGATTTTAAAAAATTAGAACTTGCTATGAATTCATCTTTTGCCCCCTTCAGGGGGTTGGGGGCAGAATGAGTCTTACCACTCACAACTGACAACTCACTACTGACAACAGTAAGGATTGTCTCCAATTGTCTGTCTGCGATGATGTCCAGGTCTTCTTCGCCGTAGGTTCTCCCCAATGCTTCCAGGTACTCCCTCGCATACTCCGGCACCCATGGGCAACCGAAATATTCAGCTAAATGCATGGCCAGCGTGGTCTTCCCACTGCTCTCAGCTCCTACAATCGTGATGACAATCGGTTTATGCTCAATCATATATCTCATCTCCAAAGGTAATTGCCGAACCTTCATCCTGTACCCTATCCCCGAATAGCGTATTTTTGCACTATGCATGATATTGAGCCATATTTTCAGTGGATTGATGCTTACGTTGCCGCAGAGGATGAACGATCACCACTTTATGGTCGTCGGTATGACGAATTTTATTTTACTAACACGATATACAATTACTATATCCACCCTCAATGGGATGAATTTGGCAGCAATACACTCTACCTTAAAATTCTTTATGTTGATTATGACCTTCATTACTCCATCATTGAGCTCATCGGAGAATGGAATGATTGCATTTACGGCGACATCATGACCTTACGCCGGGAGATCACGGATCTTTTGCAATCTGAAGGCATCACACATTTTATGCTGATCTGTGAAAATGTCCTGAACTACCATGCCGGAGAAGACAATAGTTATTATGAAGAATGGTATGAGGAAGTTTCAGAAGAAGGAGGTTGGGTGGCCATCATCAATCCACTTCATCATGTGGCTGTGGAAATGAATCAATATGGCCTTGGTCAATATGTCCATCTGCTTTCAGGTGCAGAATGGCGTGGCCGCAAACCAAGGGCGCTTTACAAATGGGTTGAAAATCAAATCTCTTCGCTTAAACTTCTTCGTGTTGGCTGATCCCACTCCCCATCGTTCCGGGTTCGTCAATATTCTTGGCCGGCCCAACATGGGAAAATCTACTTTACTCAATGCATTGGTCGGAGAGAAGATGTCCGTCATCACTTCGAAACCTCAGACGACGCGGCACCGCATCATCGGCATCCTAAATGATGAGAATTTTCAAATTGTTTTTTCGGATACTCCGGGCTTCATCGATGAACCTGCTTATCGGATGCACCAGGTCATGAATGCATTCATCAATATGTCATTTGATGATGCCGATGTCATTTTATTTCTCACCGATCCGTACGAACCTTTAGGTGAACATCATAGCCTGATCAAAAGAATCAGCACACACACATCACCGGCGCTGATCATTATCAATAAAAAAGATCTGCTCACACAAGAAGAGCTTGAAAAGAGAAAAACAGAATTGACTGCTCTTCTGCCGGATAGAAAAATATTTACCATTTCGGCCCTGAAAGGTGACGGGGTAAAAGAACTCATGAATGAAATTGCAACTCTTCTTCCCGAAGGGCCTGCATTTTATCCAAAGGATCAGTTGACAGACCGGCCGGAGCGATTCTTTGTCAGTGAAATTATCCGCGGAAAAATCTTAGAACTTTTCCGTGATGAAATACCTTATACCTGCGAAATCGCAATTGATTCTTTTGTTGAAGGTGAAAGCAATTCAGGTCCGATAACCCGGATATCTGCTGTGATCTATACTCTTGACGAAAGGAAGAAATCCATCATCCTTGGTAAAGGTGGGTCAGCAATAAAACAATTGGGAATTGAGGCGCGCGGCGAAATTGAGGCATTCCTTGATAAGCGCGTATTTTTGGACCTCGCCGTCAAGGTCAAAGACAACTGGCGCGATGATGACCAGTCATTAAAATCTTTTGGATACCAGAATTAATTTATGTCAAATATTATAGCGATTGTAGGTAGACCCAACGTTGGAAAGTCGACGTTGTTCAACAGGATGGTTGGCCAACGCCAGGCCATCACAGACAATATCAGTGGTGTGACGCGTGACCGTCAATACGGTTCGGGATACTGGAATGGAAAAACATTCATTGTCATCGACACAGGAGGATTTGTCAAATATTCAGATGATATTTTTGAAGCAGCGATCAGGGACCAGGTACAAATCGCGATTGAAGAAGCATCCGTGATCATTTTTATGACCGATGTGATGACAGGGATCACAGATCTGGATTCAGAAATCGCGGATATGTTGCGTAAGGGGAAGAAAAAAGTGCTGTTGGTCGTCAATAAAGTGGATAATCATGAAAGATCAATGGCTGCAAATGAATTCTATGCACTTGGCTTTGAACACACTTTTTTCCTCTCTTCTATTTCAGGGAGTGGGACAGGTGAAGTGTTGGATGAAGCGGCATTGACACTTGAAGGAGAAGAAGAAAAACCAGCAGACATTCCAAAACTGGCAGTCATTGGTCGACCGAACGTTGGTAAATCATCTCTCATTAATGCCTTCATGGGAGAAACAAGACATATCGTCACTGATGTTGCAGGCACTACACGGGATTCAACTCATACACGCTATAATAAATTTGGAAAAGATTTCCTGATCATTGATACCGCCGGAATGCGGAAGAAAAGCCAGGTCGAAGAAAATCTCGAATTCTACAGTGTCATCCGCACCGTGAAAGCCATCGAAGAAGCTGATGTGTGTTTGCTCATGATCGATGCGACCACAGGACTTGAAAGCCAGGATCTGAGCATCCTTCAGATCGTGCAAAGACGAAACAAAGGCATAGTCGTTTTAGTCAACAAATGGGACCTCGTCGAAAAAGAAACAAATACGGCGCGTGATTTTGAAATGGCCATCAAGCAGAAAATGTCTCCGTTTACTGACGTACCTGTTTTATTTATTTCCGTTCATGACAAACAACGAATTTATAAAGCCATCGAAATTGCTCTCCAGGTTGCTGAAAACAGGGGAAGGAAAATACCTACTGCAAAACTTAATGAGCTGATTGAAGCTGCAGTGCAAAAACAATCTCCACCAAGTTTCAGAGGACATTTAATCAAGGTAAAATATGGGACGCAGTTACCATTAGCCTACCCTGCTTTTGCGCTTTTTTGTAATTATCCGGATGAGGTAAAAGATAACTATCGTAATTTTCTGGAGAACCAGATCAGGGAAGCATTTGAATTTACAGGTTCGCCTATCAGGATTTATTTCAGGCAGAAATAAGGACAGAAAAGGCAGAATAGGCGGAAAGGATAAAGATTATACTCCGTGTACCCCGTGTATTCTAAGTCTTCCAAACAACCAAATTTTTTTCATGAAGCCTTGCTATACTCCATTAAAAAGGGAGTTTGGCGCTTGATTACAGCGAACATGCGATAGATAATTTTATTGCGGATCACATTGATTGTACTCATTTTTGATTTTCCAAGAGCTAACCGTCGTTCATAAAATTCCTTTAATTCCTTGTCATATCTGATCCCACATTTTGCCGATAAATCTAGTAATGTTTTCATTTGTTTATCTGCCAGATGGCTAACCCTGGTCTTCCCCTTTATACTGGATCCGGAACTGTGTTCAAATGGTGCTGTACCACAATAACAAGAAAATTTTCTCGCATTTCTAAACTTGGAAAAATTACCGGTTTTAATGATTGTTGTCACAGCTAATACTTTCCCGACCGTTTTAACACTGGTCAGTAATCTAAAATTTGCTTTCACAGTTGGGTCATTCTCAATCACCTCCGTTATAGCAGATTCCAGTTTTTCAATTTGCTTATTTATTGTTTTAATCACCGCCTGTTGAGTTTTCAGGATGAGGTCCTTATCTGCAAGGCCGATGTTTTGGTATTCCTTAATAGTGCATAGTACGCTTGCTCTGTTCCTGACAAGCTGGTTACGGGTATTCTGTAGCATTTTCAAACGTTCCAGGGATTTTGATGCAAGTTCCTCAGGTTGAAGTTTGGCTATCTTTTCAAAGCCATATGAAGCAATTCTGAAGGCATCGATCTTATCCGATTTACCTCGGACTAAACCGCTTGATTTTTTAATTTCTAACGCACTCACTTTACAAAAAGGAATTTTTTGTTCATGCAGAAAATTCTCAAAGCAAAAACTATACAACCCGGTATGTTCCATGACAAGTATGATTCCATGAGGTCTGATCTTTTGTTCTCGAAGCCAACACAAAAATTGTTTAAATCCTTCATTGTCATTACTGATTTGATAGTGAGCATGGGATTGATAACATGCAAAATCAATGGTTTTCTTGGACAGGTCAGCGCCAAGAATGTGTGAAACATTTTCCATAACTTTGAATTTAGAGTTAACAAAAATGTTGCTGTAGTCTAAGACCTTTAATTAGTCATTGCGGACTTAATATTCTAAATAGACCTAAGCAACAGTGGCCGGGAGTGGGGACTAATACACGAGAATAGATCTGAAAATCTTTGACTCCGTCAAGTTCACCCCACTTCCTTCCACAAATTAATTACTCCTGGAAGGATTAATCTTTTTGGTCAGAAGCAAGGAATTTGCTCTAAAGGTCTCCGTGCGAGACTTAGCGCAGAAAAACAAATTGAATTGTAGAATAAAATGAAAATATCGAATACTGATATAGATGGACTGACGGTGATCGAACCCAATGTCTATAAGGATGATAGGGGATATTTTTATGAATCTTATCATGCTTTGCGATATCAATTACCTTATGCGGGACAGTTTGTCCAGGACAATGAAGCTAAATCCGGCAAAGGAGTATTGAGAGGACTTCATTTTCAAACCGGGATTCATGCGCAGGGCAAACTTGTACGGGTAGTGACGGGTTCTGTGTATGATGTTGCAGTGGATGTTCGGCGCGACTCAGAGACATTTGGTAAGTGGTATGGTATAATTCTTTCTGGCGAAAACAAAAAACAGCTTTGGATTCCGCGTGGATTTGCGCATGGATACCTTGTGCTGGAAGATGACACCATCTTCAGTTATAAATGCGATAACTATTACCACAAATTTGCCGAGCAGGGAGTAATATATAATGATCCTTCACTGGCGATTACCTGGCCTGATGTCGGCGTTTCGATGATGGTATCTGAAAAAGATCTTGCTCTTGGTTCAATGAGTGATCTCGCTTTATGATTACAGCTATCATCACAGGTGCCGGCGGCCAACTGGGAAAAGCATTTGTTGGCCATATGAATTTCCAGGATGGTTACACGATTTATTCCTTTGACCATGCTCAACTGGATATTGCAGACCAGGATAAAATTCACAGGACGCTTGCTTCTCTTCCCCAGGTAAAATATTGGATCAATTGTGCTGCTTACACGAAAGTGGATGAAGCAGAAAAAAATGAAAAGGGAGCAACATTGTACAATGCGCTAGCCCCCGGCTATCTTGCCCGCGCCTGTTGGGAAGCAGGGGTTCACCTGTTTCATTTCTCCTCAGATTATGTCTATCACAATGATCTTCACAGGCCGATGAAAGAAGAAGATCCTACCGAGCCTAAAGGTGTTTATGCAAGAACCAAACTTGAAGGTGAGCAGGAAATTATTTATTCAGGAGTGAGTTATACGATTCTCCGCACTTCATGGGTATATGGTCCTGGTGGTCACAACTTTGTCAATACAATGCTTCGTCTTGGAAAAACGAAAGATGAATTAAAAGTTGTAGGTGACCAGGTAGGCGCACCGACTTTTACATTTGACATTGTCGATGCAGTAAAAGATTTAATTCATCTCTACGAGGATGAGCAAAAAGATAAAGTACAGGGCGTCTTTAATTTTGCTAACGACGGAGAAGTAAGCTGGGCCGATTTTGCTCGGACTATTTTTAAAGACGCGAATATTCAATGCAAGGTCGAGTCAATCACAACACAAGAATATGGCGCTCTTGCTCCACGGCCTCCGTATAGTGTATTAAATTGTGATAAAATCGCAGGATTACTGTCAGATTCAATTCCACATTGGGAAGATGCGTTGAAGAGGTATTTGGTATTAGTTTAGACTAAGAGTTATTATTTACTTTTTTAAGGAGGTTCAAAAATTCAGAATAGCCCCATGGGGGCGAAATGTCTGTAGCAGCAAATGAATGAAAGACACGAAAGCGCCGTAGGTGCGAAATATTATTCAAGGCGATTATTATAAATATTAGTAAAAACACTGGCTAAGATTTTAATTTCTATGTTTTGAAAGTTCTATACAATGACGTAGATTTTTGTCATTCCATACATTCCGCTCCTATGGAGCTTGAAGATTTTTACCACGATCTATGTTACAGACATTTCGCTCCTCTGGAGCTTGAATGTTTTACAAGGTGTTGTTCTAAGTTTCGTAAGTAAAAAGTAATCAGTGAAGAGAAATTATATTTTTTCTCTGTTCCTTTCCTTCGCCTCAGCCTTATCCTTAGCCTTCTTTGAATGCCGAAGCTTTTTTGCGAAGGCATTAGCCTTCTCTTTCAGCCATCTAATTGTCATTTCCCCCAACTTTGACCCTCACCTGAGCGTTTTTCCCTATATTTATCAATAGAAATGGTCAGGGCGCTAAGCATTATCGTTTTTCTCAGTTTATTCACCAATGGACGTTTATGGGCCACGCATAACCGTGCAGGAGAAATCACTATAAAACAGACCGGCGACCTTACCATCCTCGTCACCGTCACCACCTACACCAAGACCACAAGTACCCAAGCCGATAGAGACAGTGTCAGGGTATATTGGGGCGACGGAACCTGGCAATATGTCTACCGAACTAATGGCCAAGGCACACCGCTGGCCAATAACCGAAAACTCAATTATTATATCGCCAGCCACACCTACCCCGGCCGGGCAACGTACACGATCTCGATGATGGATCCCAACCGAAACGGCGGAATCCTCAACATCAATCCTCCAAATTCGGAGGGTGTTCCTTTTTATATTGAAGCTACTTATACTTTCCTTAACCCTCAATTCCAGGGATATAATAACACCGCCATCTTGTTACAACCACCAATTGATTTTGCATGCGTCGGCCAAAAATATATTCACAATCCAAACGCGTATGATCCTGACGGCGATAGCTTGTCTTTTCAATTTATTACACCCCTGCAGGATAGCGGTTTGAATGTCCCGAATTTTATTTTTCCATCCCTGATTGCACCAGGTCCAAATAACGTGATGACGCTTAATCCTGTCACAGGTGACCTTGTGTGGAATTCGCCGCAGATAGCCGGTGAATACAATATTGCATTCAGAATAAATGAATACAGGGGCGGCGTGCTGATCAGCTCATTCATCAGGGACATGCAAATCCTTGTTTTGATTTGCGATAACAGTCCACCGGATATTGCATCCGGTGATGCCGTTTGCGTCATTGCAGGCCACCATCTTGAAATGAATGTTGATGTCAGTGATCCTGACCTTAATCAATTGGTTGCAGTTTCTGCGGCAGGTGGTCCATTTGAAGTGCAGGGGAATAAAGCTTATTTAGATCCCGCGACTGCAGGATTCCAACCTCAACCCATTCATACAAGATTGATTTGGGATCCGCAATGCGACCATATCAGGGATCAACCTTATACAGTAGTCATCAAGGCTGTAGATAATTTTCTCGACACTACTGGTCTCGTAGATCTGCACGCCATTCGCATCAAAGTTATTGGCCCTCCTCCTGAGGGTGTCAATCTTGATAATGTACCAGGTGCATTTCATCTGACATGGGATTTACCTTATGCTTGTGAACTCACCACTGGTGATTATTTCAAAGGCTTTTCTATCTGGAAACGAAATGGCAGTAATCAATTTCAACTGGATAGTTGTGCAACCGGTCTTGAAGGACGAGGCTATACAAAAATTGTTGCCAATTATAAAGGGACGCGCAATGGAAGATATTTCTATGAAGATAAAGACATCAATGGCGAAGGAAGCTATTGTTATCGCGTTCTCGCTGAATTTGCACAGACAACACCATCAGGTCAGCCCTATCTGCGCGTTGTCAGCATTCCATCAGAAGAGGTGTGCATGCGAGCTAAAGCTGACAGGCCTCTGATTACAAATGTTTCCGTCAATTCGACAGATGCTTCTACCGGAAGTATTGAACTCAAATGGATAGGTCCTGAGCGTGAAGCTATCGACACCATTCAGCATCCCGGTCCTTATCGCTATGAATTGATGCGCGCCAATGATATTGGTGGAACTAATTTTGTTTCTGTACCGGGTGGTAGTTTTTCAAGCCCTACTTTCTATGGATTAAAAGACAGTATGAAACTGGATGACAACATCGATACGCGTAGTCATGGATACAACTACAGGATTGATTTATACACAGGTGAATCGACTTCAATCTATGGGTCTTCACAAACGGCGTCATCAGTCTTCTTATCCATTTCACCTTCTGATCAGACGAATAAACTCTCATGGGATTTTCATTCACCATGGGACAATTATAGTTTTCAGATCTGGCGAAGTGATCAGGGTGGACCTTTTACAATGATAGCTACTACACCCGAAAATCATTATGATGACAAGGAAAATGTTGAAAATGGTTTGGAATATTGTTACAGAATCGTGGCTCTTGGCAATTATGGCCTTGACAATGTCCCTTCACCTCTGATCAATGAATCCCAGGTAGTCTGCAGCACTCCGCTTGATAATGTAGCTCCATGCCCGCCGGTCATTAAGGTTTCGAATATTTGCGATGAGTCTAATCCTACAACGCCTGCTGATGCATTCATCAATTACATCACATGGGACCAGCCATGTACAGATGATGACATCGCTTCGTACAATATTTTCTATAGTCCTGAACCTGGCGGTGAATTTACACTCGTTGGCACCGTAAATGCAGATGAACATCATTTTGAACATAAGCCCGGTGAAAAAATTGCCGGATGTTATACAGTGACTTCGATCGATCAAAATAATAATCAAAGCAAACCCTCCAACGTAGTTTGTGTCGATAACTGCCCGGTGTATGAATTACCAAATGCATTCACACCTAATGGTGATGGGCAAAATGATCTTTTCAAACCTTTGAAATCCAGGTTTATTGAAACCATTGATCTCAAAATCTTCAATCGCTGGGGGCAGATTATCTTCACCACCTCTGATCCTGAAATCAACTGGAATGGCACGAATCAATCCGGAAAAATAGTATCGGATGGTGTTTATTATTACACGTGCCGTGCATTTGAAAGTCAGAGCCAGCCTTCTATCAATCTTTCGGGATACATAGAACTGATCAGGGGTTGATTGTAATTGAAAATCCAAATTATCATTTCATTAAAATTCATTTATGTTTTCAGGAATCATTTCCAGCACCGGTACCATTCAATCCATATTGGAACAGGGGTCAACTAAATTGGTGACTATTGCATCACCGGTTTCAGATTTATTCCGCCTCGACCAGAGCATATCTCATGATGGCGTATGCCTGACGATTGTCAAAATAGAAAAAGGCACCCACCAGGTACAAATTGTCAGTGAAACACAATCTAAAACCACCTTTCAGAACATGAAAGAAGGTCAGATGATCAACCTGGAAAAATCCATCACGCTTCAGACGATGTTAGATGGCCATCTCATACAGGGTCATGCAGATATGGTTCTCACTTGCCAGAAAATAACTGACCTCAATGGAAGCTGGCTGATGGAATTTAATATCCCTGTTGGATTTGAAGGATTATTAATTCCACACGGGTCGATTTGTTTAAATGGTGTTAGCCTTACGATTGCCAATCTGCATGAGAACTCATTTGATGTAGCCATTATACCCTATACGTATCAGCATACTAATTTTCAATTCCTGAAACCAGGCTATATCGTCAATGTCGAATTTGATTTAATTGGAAAATATTTGCTAAGGCAACTGGAACTGCGGACACTAACAGAGTAAGTGGTCAGTAGTGATCCGAAATTTTTGGTAGAGACGCGATTAATTGCGTCTCTACCAAAAAAAATGCCCGCCGGATTTCCCCGACAGGCATATTTTTTCTCACGCTCTCGCGTTCTCACTCTCTCACTTATCTCCCTTGCTTAAATTCATCTTCCTCATCGAACATATGCTCGACATATTCTTCACCACCTTTTGCTTTCACAAGGACATGCTCAAACTTGAAAGCTCCTGTACCGGCAGGAATTCTCTTTCCTACAATAACATTTTCTTTCAATCCCTGCAGGTCATCACGACGAGCTCCGATAGCAGCAGTACTTAATACTTTCGTTGTCTCCTGGAATGATGCAGCTGAAATCCAGCTCTTCGTTCCAAGTGATGATCGTGTTATACCCTGCAACATCGGACTTGATGTAGCTGCAATTGCATCCCTGTATTCGAGTGTCTTCTGATCATTTCTCTTCAGGAATGAATTCTCCTCACGGATCTGTCTTAAGGTCACTACTCCACCGGCATTGAACTTTTTAGAATCTCCCGGATCTGTGATCACTTTACGATCGAAGATATTATCATTCTCTTCAAAGAAATCATGACGATCAGCAGATTCACCCTGGAGGAAACTTGTATCTCCCGGATCCATGATCAACACGCGGCGCATCATCTGTCTTACAATTACTTCAATGTGTTTGTCATTGATCGCAATACCCTGTGAACGATAAACTTCCTGGATACCATTCACCAAATAAGATTGAACTGCAAATGGTCCCTTGATCGACAAGATATCACCAGGTGCAATCGCTCCATCGGATAACGCCATCCCGGCACGAACAAAGTCTCCCTCCTGAACCAGAAGGTGCTTCGAAAGTCCAATCAGGTATTTACGGCTTTGATCCGTTTTTTCATCGACTACATATACTTCCCGGTTACCTCTCTTGATGCTGCCGAATTTTACAACACCATCAATTTCAGATACAACAGCAGGATTAGAAGGATTACGAGCCTCAAACAATTCTGTAACTCGAGGCAGACCTCCTGTGATGTCCTGGATCTGGCTTGTCTTACGTGGAATCTTCACAATGATCTTTCCTTGTGTAATCTCATCGCCGTCAGATACATTGATATATGATCCTACAGGCAGTGAATAATTACGCAATTCCTCACCATCCTTTGAGATGATGCTGATGCCAGGTATCTTCTTTTTATTCTTTGATTCGATGACTACTTTCTCCTCATATCCTGTCTGGTCATCACGCTCTGTTCTGAACGTAACCCCTTCTTCGATCGAATCATATTTGACAATACCCGAAAATTCAGAAATGATCACTGCATTGAAGATATCCCAATGACAGATCATATCACCTTTGTGAATCTTCTGTTTGTTTTTTACCATGATCTTCGCTCCATAAGGAATATGGTGCGTTGTAAATACGCGGTTATTTTCCGGATCTGTAATCTTTATTTCACCGGACCTTGAGATGACGACTTCCTGTTTTGATCCATCTTCATCATCGAATTTTACCGTACGTATATCTTCGAATTCAATCGTGCCATCAAATTTGGCCACCAGTTCAGATTCCTTCTTTGAAAGTGATGCAATACCACCCACGTGGAATGTACGAAGAGTAAGCTGTGTTCCCGGTTCACCGATGCTTTGTGCGGAAATGATACCGACAGCATCACCCATTTCAGCAATACGTCCTGTCGCAAGATTCTTTCCGTAACATTTAGCACATGTACCTCTCTTGGCTTCACACGTTAATACAGAACGGATAGTCACTCTCTCAATTCCAATATCTTCAATTTTCTCAGCTAAACCATCTGTGATGTATTCTCCGGAAGGAACAATCAGTTCATCCGTTACAGGATTTACGATATCATAAAGTGAATAACGTCCCTGGATTCTAGATGCAAGACTTTCAATGACTTTTTCATTATCCTTCAATGCGAGTGTTTCAATACCCCGCAATGTCTCGCAGTCATTTTCCATTACCACGACATCCTGGGCTACATCCACAAGACGACGTGTCAGGTAACCTGCATCTGCAGTTTTGAGTGCCGTATCTGCAAGACCTTTACGAGCACCGTGTGTAGAGATAAAATATTCCTGTACACTCAATCCATCAAGGAAGTTTGACAAGATCGGATTCTCAATTACCGCTCTTCCTGTGTCACCAGATTTTCTAGGCTTGGCCATCAATCCTCTCAATCCGCACAACTGCTTGATCTGGTTTTTAGATCCCCGTGCACCTGAATCCAGCATCATGAATACTGAGTTGAAACCACCATTGTGTAATGACAGCTCCTTCATCAGGCTTTCCGTGATCTTATTATCTGCATAAGTCCATTTGTCGATCGTCTGATTGTAACGCTCGTTCTCTGTGATGAGACCCATGTTGTAGTTATTCGATACTTCATCGACATCATCCTGCGCAGCTTTCAAAGTCTCTTCTTTGATCGATGGCGTGATTAAGTCTCCAAGCTTAAATGACAATCCTGCCCTGAAAGCCCAACTGAAACCAAGATCTTTGATGTCATCCAAAAACTGTGCTGTCCTTGGGAAATTTGTCCGGATCAAAATATCACCGATGACTTTCCTGAGGTTCTTCTTCGTCAATAAAATATTGATGAAAGGAACAGTCGCAGGACAAACTTCATTGAACAAAACTCGTCCGGTAGTGGTCTCGATAAGTTTCTTGATCATTTTACCGGATTCATCTTCCTGGTTGACACGCACTCTTACAGAAGCATGCAAATCAAGTTTTCCTTCATTGTGTGCAATGACCACTTCTTCCGAACTGTAATAGGTTCGTCCTTCACCAAGTACTTTCGATCCGTTATCTGCCCTCTTTTCTTTAGTCAGATAATAGAGTCCCAATACCATGTCCTGTGAAGGAAGTGTCACCGGAGAACCGTCTTGCGGATTAAGCATGTTATGTGAAGCCAACATAAGAAGCTGTGCTTCAAGAATAGCAGCCTGTCCAAGCGGTACGTGAACAGCCATCTGGTCACCGTCAAAGTCAGCATTGAAAGCTGTACAGACCAGCGGATGTAACTGAATGGCTTTTCCTTCAACTAATTGAGGCTGGAAAGCTTGTATAGATAATCTGTGCAGCGTTGGAGCACGATTAAGCAATACAGGATGTCCTTTCAAAATATTTTCGAGGATGTCCCAAATCACAGGCTCTTTGCGGTCAACTAATTTCTTAGCAGACTTAACGGTCTTGACAATACCTCGCTCGATCAGTTTCCTGATGATAAAGGGTTTGAAAAGTTCAGCAGCCATTCCTTTAGGAAGTCCGCATTCATGCAATTTCAATGTTGGTCCGACAACAATCACCGAACGACCACTATAGTCAACCCGTTTTCCTAAAAGATTCTGACGGAAACGTCCTTGTTTTCCTTTGAGAATATCACTCAAAGATTTCAATGCACGTCCTCCTTCAGCTTTTACAGCATTCGATTTTCTTGAATTATCAAATAATGAATCGACTGCTTCCTGGAGCATCCGTTTTTCATTACGGAGAATCACTTCAGGTGCTTTGATTTCAAGAAGTCTCTTCAGACGATTATTACGAATGATCACACGCCTGTACAAGTCATTCAAATCCGAACTTGCAAAACGTCCCCCATCCAAGAGGCACAAGTGGTCGAAGTTCAGGGGGAATAACTGGCAGATACTGGATGACCATCCATTCAGGACGGTTATCCGTATGCGTATTTCCTTCACGGATAGCTTCTACAACACGCAATCTTTTCAATGCTTCTGATTTTCTCTGCTGAGATGTTTCAGTAGCGGATTGATGTCGCAGGTTATCCGAAAGTTTCTTAAGATCTATGTTAGCTAATAAATCAAAAATGGCTTCAGCGCCCATCTTAGCAATAAACTTGTTTGGATCTGAATCATCCAGTAGTTGATTGCCTTCAGGAAGAGAATCCAATACTTCAAAATATTCCTCTTCTGTCAGCAGGTCCATAAAATCAACACCTTCATCTCCCTTTACGCCGGTCTTGATGACGACATAACGTTCGTAGTAGATAATTGACTCGAGGTTCTTAGATGACAAACCAAGGATATACCCGATCTTATTCGGCAATGATTTGAAAAACCAAATATGAACTACCGGAACCACAAGCTTAATGTGGCCCATGCGCTCACGCCTGACTTTTTTCTCTGTCACTTCGACGCCGCAACGATCGCAAACGATACCCTTATAGCGGATACGTTTGTATTTACCACAATAACATTCGAAGTCTTTGACAGGGCCAAAAATGCGCTCGCAAAACAATCCATCACGTTCGGGTTTGTAAGAACGGTAGTTAATTGTTTCCGGTTTCAGCACTTCGCCATATGAACGTTCCAGGATATCATCCGGAGACGAAAGGCTTAGTGAAATGCTACGGAAAAACTGTTTTTGTTTGACGTGCTTCTTTTTTAGAGACATAGTCTGTTGCTATATTAGATAGAATGAAATCAATCAAATTTCACATCAAGTGCAAGACCACGAAGCTCGTGCACCAGTACGTTGAAGCTCTCAGGTATATGAGGCTCCGGCATATTATCACCTTTCACAATCGCTTCATAAGCTTTTGCTCTGCCGATGATATCATCAGATTTTACAGTAAGCAATTCCTGCAGAATATTTGAAGCACCATAAGCCTCAAGCGCCCACACTTCCATTTCACCAAAACGCTGACCTCCAAACTGAGCTTTACCGCCCAATGGCTGTTGCGTAATCAATGAATATGGCCCAATCGACCTGGCATGCATCTTATCATCCACCATGTGTGACAATTTGAGCATGTAGATCACCCCTACAGTAGCTTGCTGATGAAAACGATCCCCGGTATTTCCGTCAAACAAATAAGTCTGACCAAGATCAGGCAAACCGGCTTCAATGATCTGTCCTGCGATTTCATCAAGAGCAGCACCATCGAAAATCGGTGTTGAATATTTAACACCCAGCTTCTCACCTGCCCAGCCCAATACTGTTTCAAAGATTTGTCCCAAGTTCATCCGCGAAGGCACACCCAGTGGATTGAGTACGATGTCTACAGGAGTACCATCTTCAAGAAATGGCATGTCTTCCATGCGCACGATCTTGGATACAATTCCCTTGTTTCCGTGACGACCGGCGATCTTATCACCTACTTTCAGTTTACGTTTACGAGCGAGGTATACTTTCGCAAGTTTCAATACACCTGGTGGTAATTCATCTCCGATGCTGATATTGAAACTTTCACGTTTGTATCGTCCTATTTCTTCATTGACTTTAATACTGAAGTTGTGAAGCAGTCTTGAAATAAGGCCATCAGTGTGTTTGTCACCGGTCCAGTTTGTATAATCTACCTGGCTGAAATCAATTGTCTTCAGTGTCTTCGGTGTAAACTTGTTGCCCTTGTTGATCACGACTTCACCATAAATGGTCTTAACACCATTCGATGCCTGTCCTTTGACAAGAATAGATAATTTATCTATCAGCAAAGTCTTGAGTTCATTCAATGCGACTGAATGTTTGTCATCCAGCTGATCGATGAGTTTCTTTTCCTGTGCTTTCTGGAATTTATCTTTCTTGGCTCGTGCGAAGAGTTGTTTATCAATCACCACACCATCTGTAGATGGAGGCGCTGTGAAAGATGCATCCTTTACATCTCCTGCTTTATCTCCGAAAATAGCTCTCAGAAGTTTTTCTTCAGGTGTCGGATCGGTTTCTCCCTTTGGCGTTATTTTTCCAATCAGGATATCTCCTTCATTTACACTTGCACCAACCCTGATGATACCATTCTCATCAAGATCTTTGGTAGCTTCTTCACTTACATTCGGAATATCATTAGTCAATTCCTCTTCACCTAGTTTTGTATCTCTTACTTCAAGTTCAAAACTTTCGATGTGTACGGAAGTAAAAATATCTTCTTTGACGATACGCTCAGAAACCACGATGGCATCTTCAAAGTTGTATCCTTTCCATGGCATGAATGCCACTTTAAGGTTTTGTCCTAATGCGAGTTCGCCTCTTTCAGTTGCATAACCATCACAAAGGATTGTACCTTCTTTCACCCTGTCACCTTTTTTGATGATCGGTTTAAGATTGATACATGTTCCCTGGTTTGTGCGTTGGAATTTAGTCAGGTAATAGGTGCGCATATCATCTTCAAAGCTGACCAATTGGTCTTCTTCTGACCGGTCATACTTGATAATGATCTTTGTTGAATCTACATATTGTACTACACCATGTCCTTCTGCATTGATCAACATCCGGCTGTCCAATGCCACTTTAGCTTCAAGACCTGTTCCGACAATCGGTGCGGCAGGTTTGATCAGTGGTACTGCCTGGCGTTGCATGTTTGATCCCATTAATGCGCGGTTAGCATCATCGTTTTCAAGAAACGGAATCAGTGATGCAGATACACCGACAATCTGATTTGGTGCAACGTCCATGTATTCAATTTCCTCGGGACCTAACATCGGGAAATCACCATGCTCTCTCGCTTTAATACGATCGGTCATGAAGATCCCGGTTTTGTCAATCGGTGTATTAGCTTGTGCTATCTTCAAATAGTCTTCGCCTTCTGCTGTCAGGTATTCTGCATTTCCCTTGAGCACAACTTTACCTTCTGCTACACGGCGATATGGAGTTTCAAGGAAACCCATTTTGTTAATCTTCGCGTGAACGCAAAGAGTAGAGATCAAACCAATGTTCGGGCCTTCAGGAGTTTCAATCGTACAAAGACGACCATAGTGTGAATAATGCACGTCCCTGACTTCAAATCCTGCACGCTCCCTGGACAAACCACCCGGGCCTAAAGCTGAAATCCTACGCTTGTGTGTGATTTCTGAAAGCGGATTCGTCTGATCAAGGAATTGCGATAATTGACTTGTGCCGAAAAATGAATTGATGACAGAAGAAAGTGTACGTGCATTGATCAGATCAATCGGTGTGAATACTTCATTGTCACGCACATTCATACGCTCACGGATCGTTCTCGCCATTCTCGCAAGACCTACACCAAATTGTGCATACAATTGCTCGCCCACAGTTCTTACACGGCGATTTGATAAATGATCGATGTCATCTAACTCAGCTTTCTGATTGGTTAGACTTACCAGGTATTTGACGATCGAAATAATATCTTCTTTTGTCAATACAAGTAAATCCTTGTCAATGTCGATTCCGAGTTTTCGGTTTATTTTATATCGACCTACGTCCCCGAGGTTATATCGTTTATCAGAGAAAAATAATTTATCGATAATACCACGAGCGGTTTCTTCATCCGGAGGATCGGATCCTCTCAGCTGACGGTATATATATTGAACAGCTTCCATTTCGGAGCTGGTCGGGTCTTTCTGAAGTGTATTGTAGATAATGGAGTAATCTTCGCCAATATCCTCACGTTGCAGGATGATGGTTGATTCATTGGCTTCGAGGATCATGTCGATATGATCTTCATCGATGATGACATCGCGCTCAAGAATGATTTCATTACGCTCGATGGTCACTACTTCTGCTGTATCCTCATCTACGAAGTCTTCTGTCCATTTGCGAAGAATACGTGCTGCCAGTTTTCTTCCGATTGCTTTTTTAAGAGAGGCTTTGCTCACTTTTACTTCTTCAGCTAATTCGAATAAGCTTAGAATTTCTCTGTCGGAGTCATAACCAATAGCCCTGAGCAATGTCGTCACAGGGAATTTTTTCTTCCTGTCGATATAGGCATACATGACATTGTTGATGTCAGTTGCAAATTCCATCCATGCTCCCTTAAACGGGATAACACGTGCGGAATAAATTTTCGTACCGTTCGGGTGATATGACTGGCTGAAAAATACACCCGGTGAGCGATGCAATTGTGATACAATCACACGCTCTGCACCATTAATGACGAATGTACCTTTCGGTGTCATGTATGGGATATTGCCCAGGAATACATCCTGAACTATAGTCTCGAAATCGATGTGTTCTTCATCGTTGCATGATAAGCGTAACTTGGCTTTGAGAGGTACGCTATACGTTAAACCACGATGCATACACTCCTCGATCTTATACCGCGGAGGGTCAATGAAATAATCCAGAAACTCAAGAACGAAAATGCTCCTGGCATCTGAAATCGGAAAATTTTCCTGGAATACTTTATAAAGTCCTTCGTTGATCCGGTTTTCCGGAGTGGTCTCGAGTTGGAAAAACTCGTGGAAGGATTTTAGCTGGATCTCCAGAAAATCCGGGTATTGGGTATTGAGATCAATCTTTCCGAAATTGATCCTGTCTTTGGTGTTGGATTTTACAGCAGTGTTACCGGCCATGGATTGTTACGATTTATGAATGTAAACTCGTGTGCCAAAATCTTTTTCAAATACAAAATAGCCCAGCCGGCAGGTGTGGACACCTTCCGGCTAAGCTTTGTATTAATACAATGTTATATCTCAATGATGCGCTTTTTGTCTGAGCAATTTCATCAGTTTAAGATTAGGTAATGATGCCTGATCAAGGAATCCTTTATTTGAGTTCTACTTCTGCGCCGGCAGCTTCGAGAGCTGATTTTACAGAATTAGCTTCATCTTTAGGAGCACCTTGTTTCAGCATTGCTGGAGCGCCATCGACTAAGTCTTTAGCTTCCTTCAGTCCAAGACCCAGTAATGTCTTCACTTCTTTCACTACCTGAAGCTTGTTGCCTCCGGCTGATTTCAGGAAGATGTCAAATTCAGTCTTCTCTTGTGGAGCTGCGGCCTCGCCTCCGCCGGCACTTGGTGCAGCCATAGCTACAGCTGCTGCTGCCGGTTCGATGCCGTATTCGGATTTCAGAATGCCTGCGAGGTCATTAACTTCCTTTACGGTAAGGTTAACTAACTGTTCGGCTAATGCTTTAACGTCTGCCATGTTTTGTGTTTTTTTTTAGTAATTGTCAAAAGTTGAATAAATATGAATTGAAAAACTTGGAAGCCTTATGATGGTTGTCTCTCCTGCAGTGTCTTCACCAGTCCTGCAATCGTGTTGCCACTTGATTTAAGTGCAGAGATTACATTCTTAGCCGGAGATTGCAGAAGCATGATGATATCCCCGATGAGTTCATTCTTCGATTTAAGTGCGATCAGCATTTCCAGGTTATCATCTCCGAAGATGACATCACTGTCAATGTAAGCTGCTTTTAAAATCGGTTTCTTTCCCTCTTTGCCACGAAATTCTTTGATGAGTTTTGCAGGTGCATTCGCCTGGTCCGTCAGCATGATCGCAGTTGGTCCTGCGAGCGCTTTGTATACCGGTGCAAATCCTCTTTCCTCTCCAAAACTTTCCATCGCTTTACGAGCCAGCTTGTTTTTCACAACGGTCATTTCGATCCCTTTCTGAAAACACATGCGTCGCAGTTTATTCACCTGCTCTACGGTCATAGCTGAAGCATCTGTAAAATAGATATATGAATTGTTGTCGAATTTTTCACGCAACACTCCAATGGCTTTATCTTTTTCTGGTTTTTTCATCGTCTTATTATTTTAGATGATCTGCACATTTTAGTTTATTCCTTGTGAGTATGTGATGTTTTTGGATCCACATTGATGCCAGGACTCATCGTCGATGCCACGGAGATCGTTTTCATATAGACACCCTTTGCGCTGCTTGGCTTAAGACGTTGTATTGTATTCAAAAGCTCAAGCGCGTTATCGTGTAATTTTTCTGCAGTGAAAGAAACTCTGCCAACAGGTGAATGAATAATTCCGAATTTATCCACACGGAATGCAATTTTACCTGCTTTCACTTCATTGACGGCACCTGCTATATCCATTGTCACAGTTCCTGATTTAGGATTTGGCATCAATCCGCGAGGACCGAGGATTCTACCCACTTTTCCTACTTGTGCCATCACAGAAGGCATAGCGACAATGACATCAACATCAGTCCATCCTTCAGCAATCTTGGCGATGTATTCATCAAGGCCTGCATAATCAGCACCTGCAGCTAATGCATCCTGTACTTTATCAGGAGTGCAAAGCACAAGTACTTTTTTCGTTTTGCCCGTTCCGTGAGGAAGACTTACTGTACCTCGAATAGCCTGGTCAGCTTTTCTCGGATCTACTCCAAGCCGAATGTGAAGATCAACAGATGAGTCAAATTTGGTCAGGTTAACTTCCTTGACCAGCTTCATGGCCTCCGTGAGATCATAAAGCTTGTTGCTATCCACTTTTTTGGAAGCGATAGCCATTTTTTTGGTAAGCTTAGCCATTCAAATATATTTTAAAGGTTATGGCGTACCGGCTTTGTTTTAACGGTACTCCCTTTTTTAATGAATTACATTTTAAACTACTGCCGCCAACTTTCTGGCGGTATTGATGATTCGAAAGTCTTAGACTTTAACCACAACACCTAAGGGAGGTGTGCCTGTAATCGTCAAGCCCATGCTTCTCGCTGTTCCGGCAACCATCAAAACGGCAGACTCAATCGTAAAAGCATTGAGGTCCGGCATTTTATTTTGTGCGATCGATGTCACCTGGTCCCAGGTCACTGATCCTACTTTTTTGCGATTTGGTTCTGCTGATCCTGACTTTACTTTTGAAGCTTCAAGGAGCTGTGCAGCCGCCGGAGCAGTTTTTAGTTCAAATTCAAAGGATTTGTCTTTGTAAACCGTGATCAGCACAGGGATTAATTTTCCCTGGGAATCCTGGGTTCTTGCATTAAAGCGTTTGCAAAACTCCATGATATTGACCCCTTTTGAACCCAATGCAGGTCCAACCGGAGGAGCTGGATTAGCGGCACCGCCTTTGACTTGTAACTTGATGAATGTTTCTATTTCCTTTGCCATAATGCGCTTCAGATATTATTGACTAAAACATTGGATATCAGGAAGTTTTCTCTACTTGCATAAAGTTGAGCTCTACCTCCGTTCCTCTGCCGAATATTTTGACGATAACTTTTAATTTCTTCTTTTCTTCGTTGATCTCTTTGATGTCACCCACAAAATCATTGAATGGGCCATCAATTATTTTCACCATTTCGCCTTCGATAAAAGGCTCCACCATCGATTCCACCAATCCCTGTGACTCATCTACCTTTCCTAGCATCCTGTTTGCCTCGCTTTCCTGCATCGGGATCGGATGTGTGCGACCCAGAAAATGGATTACGTTAGGCATATTGGAGATACCCTGAACAATCTCAGCTGAAAAACGTTCAGGAATCGCTTCAAGCAAAATATAACCCGGTAATATATTTCGATCCAGAATCACCTTTTTGCCATTCCTGATCTTATATACTTTCTCCGATGGCACCAGCACCTGTGTGACGATGTCATCCCAACCGGATCTCTTTATTTCAAGTTCGATGCGTTCTTTAATCTTGCGCTCCTTGCCTGAAATCACCCGAAGTGAGTACCATCTTTTGCCATCAGACATAATCCTGGATGTTATAGATTGTAAAGAAATCCCGTGAATTGTTTACTGACGGCATCCATCACAAGTACAATGAGGGCAATGATCAATGAACCAACCAGGACAACCCTTGTACTGCTGATCAGGTTAGCCCATGTAGGCCATGTTACTTTATTGACCAGTTCATTGTAGCTCTCAATGAGATATAACTTTATTTGTTCCATACTCTTTGATTATATCTTTTATTCCTTAAATCTAACGGCAACCTTTAACGTGGCAGGGAGGACAGGAATTGAACCCGCAGCCTACGGTTTTGGAGACCGCCGCTCTACCAATTGAGCTACCTCCCTAAATTTATTTCCCTGCATTTTTCAATCATCGAATGTGCATGGAAATAAACTGAATCTTTTATCTATTAATTCTGGCAGGAATTTTACCCGTTGGCACCTATCCTGCCAGAATTTTTAATCGTTGTTTAGCATTGACTATTTGACGTCCAGGATTTCTGTTACCTGTCCGGCACCTACTGTCCTACCACCTTCACGGATAGCAAAACGAAGTCCTTTCTCCATAGCAATGGTATTGATGAGTGTCACTTCAAGAGTCACATTATCACCCGGCATCACCATTTCTACTCCATCAGGTAATTTCACATCTCCGGTTACGTCTGTTGTACGGAAATAAAACTGTGGACGGTATCCATTGAAGAATGGTGTATGACGACCACCTTCATCTTTACCTAAGACGTAAACTTCACATTTAAATTTCTTGTGAGGATTTACGGAATCAGGTTTGCAGATAACCATACCACGGTGAATCTGATCTTTCTCAATACCTCTTAACAGAAGACCAGCATTATCACCGGCTTCTCCCCTGTCAAGAATTTTCCTGAACATTTCAACACCAGTCACCGTAGATGTCAATGGTTTTTCGCCATCTTTCATCATACCGATGATTTGTACAGTTTCACTTGTATTGATCACTCCACGTTCGATACGACCTGTAGCTACTGTACCACGACCTGTGATAGAGAATACATCTTCTACCGGCATCAGGAATGGCTTATCTATTTCACGTACCGGATTTGGAATTTGTGAATCCACAGCATCCATCAGTTCCAATACAGATTTTACACCATTAGCTTCTCCTTCTAAAGCTTTTAAAGCAGAGCCTTTGATGATTGCAGAATGATTGCCATCGAATCCATATTGCTCAAGAAGTTCACGAACTTCCATTTCAACGAGCTCGAGCATTTCAGGATCATCCACGAGGTCTACTTTATTCATATAAACAACAATCTTAGGCACACCAACCTGGCGGGCTAACAGAATGTGTTCGCGAGTCTGAGGCATAGGACCATCAGTAGCCGCCACCACAAGGATAGCACCATCCATTTGAGCAGCACCTGTTACCATGTTTTTTACATAGTCAGCGTGGCCTGGGCAGTCAACGTGAGCATAGTGACGTTTTTCAGTCTCATACTCTACGTGAGCTGTGTTGATGGTAATACCTCTTTCTTTTTCTTCAGGAGCGGCATCAATTGAATCATAAGATGTCTTTTTTGCCAATCCTTTTTCTGCCAGCACGTAAGTGATTGCTGCTGTCAAAGTCGTCTTACCGTGATCTACGTGGCCAATCGTCCCAATGTTTACGTGGGGTTTGGTCCGCTGAAAGGTTTCTTTTGCCATGGATTTGTTTTTTTAAAAGATATTGATTGACTAATTACTGATTCCTTGTTTATAATTTACTTTCATTGATATGCAACTGAGCCAATGAAGGGGATTGAACCCTTGACCCCTTCCTTACCATGGAAGTGCTCTACCGCTGAGCTACATCGGCTTATACCGCGAACTTCTTAGCGGTAAAAACAGAGCGGGCGATGAGACTCGAACCCACGACCCTCAGCTTGGAAGGCTGATGCTCTACCAACTGAGCTACGCCCGCATAAGTCATCACTTCAAAGAGTCTCACTTCCATTCACCTCGATTCACTTCCACTTCCTTTGTTCAAGTTGTCACTTTTTCTCACGCTCTCCCTTTCTCACGCTCTCACTTTTTAGTGGGGGTGATAGGACTCGAACCTATTCAGTCAGAGACACTAGATTTACAGTCTGGCCCGGCTCTCCAACTCCGGCGCACCCCCGACTGACGTGCCAACAAGTCACTCCGCTGATCACGTATGAGCCAGTAGAGGGACTCGAACCCCCGACCAGCTGATTACAAATCAGCTGCTCTACCAACTGAGCTACACTGGCAAATGAAGATGTCCCGAAAACTGTCTCATGATGTTTCAAAAGTGTTCTCCTCGAGCATCGCGAAGGCCGCGTAATAAATCCTTAGATCAAACAGGAAGTAGTGAAAGTTACTTTCACCTATCAATTTTCATGTTTTACAAATCACTTGTCAAACCCCCAATATTTGGCATTATCTATCTGTAAACCAATGAATTACATATACTTTTCCAGGGCTTTCCCCGAAAGCGAATGCAAAGATAAAACTATTCTAAGATTTATGGTGAATACTTATCAAGTATTTTCTATGGATTCAGTGGATTTTCATTATGGCTTTTATCCTGAATTCTCTCCTTATACCGGTTGAGTTGCCGCTTCATGTTGTCAATCGCCGCATCTGTAGAGGCCTCAAATGTCTTACTCACTTCTGTCGCCATCAGGATATCCCCAGGAACGCTGAGTTTCATCTCCACGATCTTGTCCCGGACCTGCCCTGAATTTTCAAGTTTTAAGTAAATGTGTGTATCAATAATTCGGTCAAAAAACTGGTCAAGTTTGGATGCTTTTCGTTGAATGTAATCAAGTAGTTTCTGGTCGGCATCGAAGTGAATCGAAGTGGTGTTGATCTTCATAATCTTTACTGTTTTTCTGTTTATGATAGGATAAGCAAGGTCCATCTGAATCTATGTTTTGAGTTTAGATTTAGGATGTGCTTGTTTGTAGACTTCTTTTAATCGACTGATGGAATTGTGTGTATAAACTTGTGTTGCAGCCAGGCTCGAATGGCCAAGTATTGCTTTTACAGCATTGAGTTCAGCCCCATGATCCATCAAATGTGTGGCCATTGAATGCCGCAACACATGGGGGCTCTTATTTTCAGCTGTTGTCACTGCTCCTAACATTGCTACCACTCTATTATGAACGAATTTTGGATAACAAAGTTTTCCGCTATCTGTCAGGATTAATCTATCCGGTTTCTCATTTCCAAAGGTCTCTAAACTGATGATTTCAAGCTGCTTTAAAAGGCTCACCATTTGTTCTCCAATGGGTACCAGCCTGAATTTCCGTCCTTTACCGGTGATCCGCAACATGTTCCGGTCAGCATCGACATCACTCCGTTTGAGGTTAATCAATTCGCTCCTTCGTAGCCCTGATCCATAGAGGAGTCCAATCATCGCCTGGTCTCTAAGCGTCGCAAAGTCTGAAAGATCAGAATGGGTATCCAATGAATTCCATAGTCGTTCTATCGTGGATTCCGGTAAAGACCTTGGAAGTCTTTCAGGTTTCTTTGGCAATTGAACTTTGAGAATCGGGTCATGATCCATAAGACCGGATCTTCTCATCCATTTAAAAAAATGAGCAAGGGAAGATAATTTTCGCCTGATGGAAACAGACTGACTTTTCTTTTGCAATAAGGACACGACCCAACTCCTGATGTGATGATGGGTGACAGAAGCTATATTATCCAATCCATATTGAAGAGTGAGGAAATCCGAAAATTGCCTTGTATCTCTTTCGTAACCTTCCAGTGTGTGAATCGAATATCTTCTCTCGTACTGAAGATAATCCTTAAAACGGGCCAACAATTCTAATGAAGTCAAGCTGTTAATTTGAAATGTTCTGATACATATCTATCCAGAAATATACCAATTTTTCACGTCAATTGCAATAGCCCTGGTTTCTTTTACGCTCAATTGGCCATAAATCCCGAATTTTCAATACCAAGGTGGGCAAGTTTTGCTTGCATGAAATAAAGGCAGGGGCAAGCCCTGCCAATACAAATTGTTAAAGGTCTCGTACTGGCAACCCTCGCGGTTGCCTTTTGAATAAATCAATAAAATCCTATGATACTTTAAGATTTGTAATATCAATCTTATATGATCTTGCTTTTTCTTAAAAAATCCGCGTACTTTTTTATTTTTTTAGGAATAGACTTATTCTCGTAAAAGATTTTTATACATCCCGACTACATTGCTTAATCCATAATACAAAGCATCACTGACCAAAGCATGCCCAATAGATACTTCAAGTAATCCCGGCACACTTCGCGCATAATATTTCAAATTGATCAGGTTGAGATCATGGCCTGCATTAATGCCAATACCTGAATTTCCGGCGGCGATAGCGGCCTTGATGTGGTCTTCTATTGCTTTACCCGGATTCAATCTGAATTGATAAGCATAATTTCCGGTATAGAATTCTACTCTGTCAGCTCCAATGTTTGCTGCACCATTGACCATGTCAACTGAAGCATCGATGAAAACTGAAACCCGGATCCCATTTTGATGGAGAGCATTGACAATGTCCGTCAAAAAAGATTTTTCTTTCAGCGTATCCCACCCTTTGTCAGAAGTCAATGCAGAAGGACTGTCCGGAACAAGAGTGCATTGATGCGGTTTATGCTCAAGCACTTCTTTCATGAAGCGATCAGTGGGATTTCCTTCAATATTCAATTCAGTAATGACTACATTTTTTAGCAAAGGAATGTCTGCGTACCTGATATGTCGTTCATCAGGTCGGGGATGAATGGTGATGCCATCAGCTCCAAATGATTCGATGTCTTTGGCGATGCGTACCAGGTCAGGTAAATTACCTCCGCGGCTATTCCTGATCAGAGCTATTTTATTGATATTGACGCTTAATCTTACCGGCATTTTGGCTTATGGGTGTTGTTGCATATTTCCAAGCAATAAATGGATTGCCTATTTTGCACAAAAGTAAACCATGAGGGGTTATGATTATTTGTTAAGATTGATTGTCCTGATTGGCCTGCTCCTGTTTGGAATGCTGGTCACAGCAGTTGTTTCAGCCGGTGTACTCCTGATGTCCGGATTATCTATGGCTGATATCATGAAATTGAGTGATTCAGGTATGGAAGGATTGTCTGCAGGAATGATCAGAATATTGCTGGCAGCTCAACACCTGTTTGTATTCATATTACCCGGTTTTGCATTTGGTTTTATTTTTTTCAAGGCAAAGGTTTTTAAAGGACTTGATCTTGCCAAACCACCTGGATGGATCCTTGCTTTTTTAGGAATTATTTTTCTTCTCGCGACTTATCCATTAGTCAATCTCAGTTTTCTACTCAATGAATCCATCACTCTACCTTCATGGGCTACTAATTTTGAAAACCAGGCTGATGATACCCTTAAGGCTGTACTCGTGATGAAGACGCCATTTATTTTTGTGGCCAACCTTATCCTGATCGCCATATTACCCGGTATCGGAGAAGAACTTATTTTCAGAGGCGTCATTCAAAAACAAATCGGTGGAATATTTAAAAGCCCGATCACAGCGATTTGGATATCAGCATTCATCTTCAGCGCGATTCATTTACAATTCGAAGGATTCTTTCCCCGTGTGGTGCTTGGGGCAACTTTAGGATACTTGTATTATTGGACTGGTAACCTTTGGGTGCCAATGAT
>CAVVAS010000007.1:0-5000 GCA_963746195.1 uncultured Saprospiraceae bacterium
AGGGTCGAATCCGGTCTCATGATAAATCACTTTATAATTGTGATCAAGGATCAGAAAAGTAGGAAACCCCTCAAATAAGATGCTCTCCCTGAGTTTTGGATCTAACATAATCGTTTCATAAGACATAGGGTTATTTACTAAAAATTTATCAAGCCTGGATTTATTTTTAACCGGGTCATCAATCATGTTTGCTCCAAAAACCTTTACGGACTTATCTTTAAATGCATAAGCAATACTGTCAATGGCCGGCATACTCTTGATACAAGGATAACATGAGGCATACCAAAAATCTAATAAGATAAATTCAGAGTTAATATTTTTTAATTGAAATAATCCTTCTTTATTCAGGATATGTCCTTCCAATTCAGCATAATTGTAATGTAGGGTCCCCTCATCCGTATTATCCCTTGCCTGGTATCTCTGATGATGAATATAGTCTGAGATGTTTTCCATATCAAGTTGAGGAATACTTGTAGCATTTCCATATTTGATATTCGAATAATTCCATTCCTGGTATTGGTTATTCCCCTGGTACATTACGGAATAAATTTTCTTCTTTATCGTATTGGAAGCCTTGTCAATAGCAGCAAAATAATGTTGATTGACGAATCCATCCTGGTCCGGGATATATACATTTAAACCAAGACAAATCGAACCATTGATGATGGTATCGTGGCTGACAATTTTAATTGACTGATCTTCCAAAAGTTGTTTCAGACCATTCGATAGGTTCAGAAAGCTTTCATCAATTAAATTATTTCTAACATTGCTCTTGATAAATAATCCCGGATTTACGGCAGCGCTATCATAAATAATAGTTGATGTCTTCTTGTTTCCATAAAATATTTTTTCCAAATTATACCCATACCACGCGGTGTCCATATCAATGTAAACAAGTCCATGGAAAAGAGAATCTTCAGGCACTCTGACTAATGTAACCTTACCAAGAAATCTTATGGTGTCATCGTAGGAATAGCGTTTCATTCTAAAATCGATGTCATACGAGATAGAGGAATGATTTTCTCGTTCTAAGTAAATTTTATCAGCCATTATTTCTAAATAATTCTGACTCTTTGCTATATTAGGAAATAAACTTGATACAATCAGAATCGCATTTGCTATTTGAAATAAATATTTCATGGTGGGCTTTTTTATCTCATTCAAATAATAAAAAACAGCAAGATTTAAAATCGTAAATCTTGCTGTATTCTGAAATTCAATTATAATGCAACTATGTACCTTGAAGTCATATCACAACGTGTATCTGCATTGGGGTTGGGATCATTACAGATGCAGTTCGGTGCCCAATGTATAAATCTTAGTCTGCAATCATGACAATCAAATCCTATACAACTAAGTTCAACTCCTGGTCCGGCTACACCACGCAATGTCGATCCATCCAGATTCAGTTTAATTCCGATTGAAGTAATAGCATCATTTGAAACTTTCCCTGTGAGATAGTAAGCAGCTTCATATTCGGAGTATTCCAGCTTGACATCTGATACAGTTGCAGTAGCAGGTAAATTTGCTTTCAAAGCACTAACAGCACCTTCCGGATTAGTCAACGTGGCGACGCCATTTTTCACAGTCCCTAAATTTACTGATTTCATCTGCGCCTGGACCGCTACTGAAATCATGAACAGGAATAATCCAAATGCAAACCGGGTAATAAATTTTGTTTTCATGATGAAGTTATTTAAATTTTGCTTCTGATGCAATAGGCATCTTCAGCGATTCCCTACTTCTTGTTCGAGCGGATTTCAGTTGCCCGCTACACTATGCTTCAGTACAGCACCCGGCGCCGGTGGTATCGTACCTGAATAGAGTCTCATTAATATTTAATGTTCATGATCAGGTTCTGACATCCTTCGATGAGTATATCACCTTTCCTCATAGACTGAGTTGCTGACGTCGGTCTGAGATCATACGTCCAGACACCAACAGGAATCTGCAGACTGCATTCTTTCATGCCGGGAAGGATGACCATTTCTTTTTTTTCTGTGGAAACCTGCTTCGTGAGTGTGACAGAAATAGAACCCTCCGATTCATTCATCACGCACAGATCTGCATAGTTTCCTTTGCATCCCGGATTTTTTTCTAAGTCATGTTTGCCACCCAAAACACTGATCAGTTCTACTACCAGTTTACCTCCTTCAAGAACCTGGTCAGCTGTATGATTGGTTTGACCTGTTGTTTTTCCATGACACACGATTACCATACACAAAGCCAAGGCTATTGTCTTCATTGTTTTCCTGGTTAATGCTTTAAGAATGATCATCTGACTGGTGATCAGATCGAATCGGGAATATTAAATTTCTATACCAAAATTGCCCGATAAATATTAAATTTCCTATCTGAAAACAAGATAATTCATCAGTTAAAACGATAATATCATGTCCAGTTCACAACAGATCGGATTCCTGATCAGGGCGTGCAGGGAATCAAGAGGGATTTCACAGGACTACATGGCGGATATGCTCGATATTGCGCAGTCCGCATATGCCAATCTTGAGTCCGGAAAAACTACCATGAGTGTTGACAGGTTAATGAGGATCACAGAAATTCTACAGCTCGATATTCACCAGATCATTGAGCAAAGCATGCAAGTTAAAATTCTACAGAATCGACATGCAGCTCATCATCCTGAAAGTATTGGAGTACTTTATCCTGACACGAAAGAAGCTTATGATCTTCTCATTCTTGAATTGAGAAGTGAGATCGAGTTTTTAAAAACATTGGTGAAAAAAGAATGATCAGGAAATAAGATACGTCACACGGTTCCCCTGTTTCTCACTCTCCATAAGGAGATGATCATTCTAAAAGGAAGTACAACTCCAGAGATAATACTGCCGACTCCGAAAAAAACCATTTCACTTTTCATATAATCGATCATGCGGGTCTGATCCTGGACACGCAGATCTTCGACCAGGGTTTGTAATCCTTCTTCTTCAAGAAAATTTCTAAAATCACCTAATGCTGTTGTCAGGACAAAAAAAAGAATGGCAGAGGCGCCAATGATAAAAACTTTGATCCATTTCTTTCTCGCGATCAGCGTCAGTGGAAGAAAGAATATATAACGAGTGAAAGTGACAAATGCCGCGATGAGAATAATGTTTTGATAAAAGAACGGGTAGTGGGAGGCATTAAGCCATATGGGCAAAAGGACGATGACGATAAGCATTAAAGTTAATAACCACCAGATGAGCTCAACCTTTAATTTATGTTTAAGTAATGCCTGCATTTGGAGGGCTAATTTATGTTATCGTTGGATGTTTATTCCGATAAACAATTTATGGTGATATCAGGATTGTGGAAGAAAATAAAAAAGGCCTGCAGACATGACATCTACAGGCCTTAAGTTGTAAAGATAGGCAGCGACCTACTCTCCCACCTTGCGGCAGTACCATCGGCGTGAAGGGGCTTAACTTCTCTGTTCGGAATGGTAAGAGGTGGATCCCCCTTGCTATAGCCACCATTTGATCTTGAGTGGTTCCCGCCTGATGCGGGATGGTCCCATGCTTTCATGGGTTTCCATCTGGAATATATTATTGTGTGACTCTTTAAGTTGTCCATGGGACTTTACTCGCGAGCCACACTATAAGTTTGGAATTACGATTTTAGATTTACGATTTTAGATTTCACCTATGGGTGTAATCGTAATTCGTAATTCGTCAATCGTAAATAAAAAAAGGATGGGGTTTGTCGAATTATTAGGTGACGAGACATGGGAGGTTTAACTCACATGTTATCTCTTAAAAAAAAAGGAAGCTTTCGGGTGATTAGTACTACTCGGCTCCATACATCACTGTACTTCCACCTATAGCCTATCAACGTAGTCATCTTCTACGACCCTTCATCTCCGCAAGGGAGAATGGAATACTCATCTTAAAGACGGCTTCGTGCTTAGATGCTTTCAGCGCTTATCCGTTCCGTACATAGCTACCCAGCGGTGCAGCTGGCGCCACAACTGGTACACTAGCGGTACGTCCAACACGGTCCTCTCGTACTAGTGTCAGATCTTCTCAATATTCCCGCGCCCGCAATAGATAGAGACCGAACTGTCTTGCGACGTTCTGAACCCAGTTCACGTGCCACTTTAATGGGCGAACAGCCCAACCCTTGGGACCTTCTCCAGCCCCAGGATGTGACGAACCGACATCGAGGTGCCAAACCTCCCCGTCGATATGAGCTCTTGGGGGAGATCAGCCTGTTATCCCCGGCGTACCTTTTATCCTATGAGCGATGACCCACCCATGTGGAGTCACCGGATCACTTGAGCCTGCTTTCGCACCTGATCGAGCCGTCGCTCTCTCAGTCAAGCACCCTTATACTCATACGCTCTTCGTACCATTACCAACGGTACTGAGGGTACCTTTGCGAGCCTCCGTTACTCTTTTGGAGGCGACCACCCCAGTCAAACTACCCACCACACACTGTCTCCCTTTTGGGGATTAGAACCTAAATATAACAAGGCTGGTATTTCAAGGACGACTCCACGACACCTAGCGGCGCCGCTTCAAAGTCTCCCAGCTATCCTACACATATTAGACTCAAGACCAATGTGAAGCTATAGTAAAGGTGCACGGGGTCTTTTCGTCCCATTGCGGGTAACCGGTATCTTCACCGATACTTCAATTTCACCGAAATCATGGCTGAGACAGAGCCCAGATCGTTACACCATTCGTGCAGGTCGGAACTTACCCGACAAGGAATTTCGCTACCTTAGGACCGTTATAGTTACGGCCGCCGTTTACTGGGGCTTCAGTCAAGAGCTTCGCTTGCGCTAACCCCCTTCCTTAACCTTCCAGCACCGGGCAGGTGTCAGACCCTATACATCTTCTTACGAATTAGCAGAGTCCTGTGTTTTTGCTAAACAGTCGCCTGGGCCGTTTCACTGCGCCCCGCCGAAGCGGGGGACGCTTATCCCGAAGTTACGCGTCTAATTTGCCTAGTTCCTTAGCCATGAATCATTCGAGCGCCTGAGGATACTCTCCTCGACT
>CAVVAS010000007.1:10000-157500 GCA_963746195.1 uncultured Saprospiraceae bacterium
GTGTCATCGGAAAGAAAATAGATGGCATCCCTGATGAATCTTATGCAAAAGGCAATCGACTTATGACTGATCAGTTCAATCAGGTAAAGGGATTAAAAGATGTATATGCGATAGGTGACAATGCTTTTATGGAAGAAGGAACATATCATGGACATCCCCAAGTAGCACAACCGGCCATCCAGGAAGCCAAGAGACTTGCGAAGAACCTGAATGGAGTATTAGGAGGTAAAGAAATGAAGCCTTTTCATTACCACGATCTTGGTAGCCTGGCGACGATTGGGAGAAATAAAGCAGTAGCAGATTTGCCTTTTATAAAAACCCAGGGATTCATTGCATGGATTTTATGGCTGTTCGTCCATCTCAAATCCATCCTCGGAGTCAAGAATCAAATTTTTGTTTTTCTCGACTGGATGTGGTCATACATCACCATGGACCAAAGCCTGAGAATTATCATAAAACATAAAACCAGGGAAACGAAAAACGAAGAGTGAAAAGTGAAGAGTGAAGAGTGAAAAGTCTTATTAAATTTTACACTTTACGTTTTTCATTTTTCACTCTTCACTTTTCACTCAGTTAATGGCACCTGCAACATCAGTGACTTGTCATTGACGAAATCATACAAGGTCAATCCGCGAATCTCAAATACCGCTATCCAAAAATCACGAACAGATTGTAAATAAGCTCTGCGTGCACTCTCCTGGTCCGCCAGTGCAAGATTAAGATCAGTCACTGAAATTTTGCCAATCAGGTATCGCTGATAAGAAATCTCGTACCTCTTCCTTGCTGCTTCAAGATAGCGTTCAGCTATTTCCACATTTCGACGGACCAGATCAAATTGCTGAGCACGCAATACAACCACTCGCCGGAAGTTTTCTTTTTCCTGGTCAATCTTACTTTGTTCCAATTCTAAATTAGCTAATGCAACACTTTTTTTCGCTTTTGATTTTCCCCAATCCGCTATTGGGGCACTGATTCCAAAAACAAAATTTTCCTGGTCTATCAGATTTTGGTAGACATTATTTACCTCGGGACCGGTTTGTGTCAAACCAAATTTCCCCGTCAGATTAGCCGTAACCCCGGTTTCTCCTTTCGCTTTCTCTACTTCCTGCTGTGCTTCCAATAATCTTCTTTGAAAAGCCACTGTTTCACTTCTGTTCTGTATGGCATAATTCAATGCCTTATCCTGGTCGATGATCACATCCGGAATTTCATAAGGAGGCACTAAATCAAATTGAACATCACCCTTCAAATTCAGAAAGTCACGCAACTGTTCTGTATTGGTTTGCATATTTAATTGTGCTGCTGCCAACCGGGTTTCCGCCTGCATTGCATTCAATTGAACCTGCAATAAATCAGTCTCCGCAATTTTTCCAACTTCATACCGGCCTTTTGACAATTCCAGCAAAGTATCAGCATTGGCTTTATCCTGTTGAGCAGCTTCCGCATCCAGCTGACTGAAGAGAAGTTCAAAAAATAAATTCTCTGCCCGATTTGCAACAGCTTCCATTTGTTCTGAATACTGTTTTTCACTTTCCTTATAAGTGACAGGCTCAATTTTCTTTCGCCATTTCATGGCATTAAACTGAAACAAGGGCTGACTGATTTCCAACTGGATTGGATTGGAAAGATATGAACGTGATTCCGGTATACCTTCAGTTGCAAAAATGTCTTTTCTGCTTAGATAGGTTTGAAAATTTATTTGGGCGCCTGTAGGTGCAAAATTCTGTTGAAGTGATAATCCAATAGCATTGTCCATTAATGCACGTTGCCGATAGATTTCAGTTCCATCGTCTTGAATAACCGATTCAATCGAACGATTATAAGCCGGTAAGACCAAACCCTGGGCCAACATCTGGGGTTTGAAATCTGCCAGGAAGGACCGGTAAGTCCAGTAATTCCGTTTCCACAAGGTCGATGCCAATAATGCATCCGGCGCATCACTTTGGGCCAATGCTACTACCTGGTCGAGTGTCAGTTTATAAGCACTTTGGGACCATCCGATTTCGGAAGATAACACAATCAGAAGCACGATCGTGGTTATCACCTTGAGTGAACATAATTTCATCATATCTTATTTGTCTTGATTTCAAACTTATCAGATCATTCGGTACGAAGGGCTTCGATCGGATCAAGTTTTGAAGCTTTCCTGGCAGGAAATATTCCAAACAAAAGCCCAATAGAAGCGGCGACTCCGAAGGATAACAAAATAGACCACCCGGAAATAATGGTAGGAATCTTAGCGGTAGTAGCAATGGCTTTAGCTGCCGCAACACCAAGAAATATTCCCAGGATACCACCGATCACACTTACCAGGACAGCTTCAAATAAAAACTGGATCACCACATCCCTGCTGGTGGCACCAATAGCCCGACGTAATCCTATCTCTTTAATTCTTTCGTAGACCGAAGCCAGCATAATATTCATAATACCTATACCTCCTACAAGCAATGAGATTCCGGCGATGACAGCAAGAACAAGGTTAAATATGTCCTGTGTTTTTTGTTGTTGCTGCAGCAGGAGTTCAGGTATTTCCATTGAAAAATCTACTTGCCCCGAATGTCTTCGTTTCAGGATCCTGGCAATAACATCCGCTGTTGATTGTAAATATTTTGATTCATTCACCCTGACGACAAGCCTGTCGATCTGTTGCACTTCAACATGTTCATCAGCGTTTTGCCTGCCTCTCTCCCCGAGATTTTCTTTATGGATCTGAGAGCGGTCACCAAATCGAATTAATGATACATTGATGGGAATAAAAATATCTGAGTTTAAATCACGTAGACCGAGGGAGGACAGGCTTTCTTTTGTAGCAATCCGTTTTTCAAGAACTCCGATGACTGTAAAATAATTATTACCGCATTTGACGGACTGGCCGATAGGATCAACGCCATTAAATAATTTTGTCTCAATATTCTTTCCAATAATGCATACGGCCATATTATTGTCGAACTCCTCATCAGAGAAAAAATGTCCCTTAGAAGTTGTCAATTGATTGAGTGCAAAAAAAGTATTCATCACGCCGACACATCGCACGTCCAGTATCTTACCATAATAAATGGCCTTCGTCTGGCGGATAATTTCCGGACTCATTAATTCTACTGATGGAATATTTTGAATGACATAGAGATCACCTAATGACATTCCCGGCGCCCATGAGACAAGTTTAGTGTCATTTCCTGCAGAAGAGGCAGATTTTTCTTCATCGCCTGATCCTTTTTTGGCATCAGGAGATACATGCGTAAAGACAATATTATTTGTACCGATGAGCCGCATCTGGTCAAGCAGAAATTTCTTAGCGCCTGAACCAATAGCGAGCATAGCAATCACAGCAGCAACTCCGAAAATAATCCCAAGAGCCGTAAGCATTCCCCGAAGCTTATTGACAAAGACACTTTCAATCGCTACCTTAAAGAGGAATAGATATCTTTCCATACCAACCAGTGATCAGATGTGCATTTAGAAAATAATGAATGATCCACCTCCACTATTATCATCAGCTACATTTTCAGATTTGATGGTCCTGGCTATATCCTGTTGAATTTTCATCCGCGTTGATTTTGCTTTTTCGATCTCATCCCTGGCCACTTGCTTTTCAGATGTGGTTAAATAAGAGAATGCGATTTTGTCTGCATGTGCAGGAGAGTTGATGCTTATTTCTTCTCCCGTTTTTAATCCTGCTCCAATACAAATATTCATATCGTTAGAAGGGCCACTCACCACTTCCTGTTTGACAAAACCGGATTTACTCTTTAGATAAACATAATTTATACTGTCTGTCTGGATGGATTCCAGCGGAACCTGGAGACACCCCGGAATCGAATCCACCATAATATCAAGACCTGTAGTCATCGCCGGTCGGAGAAGTGAGTCGATCGAATTGAGAAGTACAATGACTTCAAAAACCTTGGTATCAAAGTTGCGTACCTGCTCACCAACATTAGCTTTTGTGATCACCTTTCCTGTGAATAATTTACCGGGAAAGGCGTCCAGCGTGATTTTTGCTTTCTGACCGGGCATCACCTGGCTGATATCGACTTCATTGATGTAAGCCTTAGTGATCATTTCACTCAAATCCGGAAGCTCGGCAATCGTAGGATCCCATGCTGATACCTGGGAACCCGGCCCTCTCTTACCGTTCCAATCCCTGACATAAATCACCATTCCGGCTTTGGGGGCATTGACGGTCATCTGGGATTGCAATTCAAGTAACTGGTTAAGTTTGAATTCCTGCTGACGGTATGATGCGTTTATCTCTCCAATTTTAGCAACGGATTTCTCTTTGGTAAGTTTTAGTTTTGTTTCGAGCTGATCAAGTTCCCTTTGCGTTTTTTCAAGATCAAGCTGCGATTGCTGTTTGACGGCTTCCGGTTCATACTTGCTCAATTCAAGTGTAAGTTGTTTTTCCTTCAATGAATAGCTCACATTGATGTAGTCGTCCCTCAGGCCTCGCATCTCAATGGCTGTATCGATTTTGGCCTGGTCGAGCTGAGTGACGATCTTTTCTATTTCCGTCTGGGATTCTTTGATCTTCCCATCCAGTTCCGTGCGGTCAAGGGAAGCGATGAATTGACCTTGCTGAACGACGGTGCCTTCGGGAACCAAATTGGAAATGGTGATCTGGTATATGTTGACGGTTCTCAATCCATCGGGGCCTTTAATTTTCTCAGACCGCCTGGCTTGCAATTCTCCGGGAGCATGGATGGTGACTACAAGCGGTGCATCAAAGGCTTTTACCAAAAGATCACCTGCAGGGATGGCATCAGCGGATTTGCGAAACAGAAAAAAACCACCAATCGCAATGACCGGTATACCAATCAGGAGAAGTTGCCGGAATGATTTCATTCAAATATTTTTTTGATTTAGAGAAAAAATCTGATGGAAAACAAGATACTAAAGGAATCACAGGTAATCAGGAGCCTGATAAATAACAATAATCTATGAAGCAACGCCTTTATTTCGATATGATTGCGTTAAAAAAGGTTAAACTTCGAGCAACCAAAGATGAATGAAAGTTTAAAACAGCATTGCCATACTTGTCAGGTCTTAATAAATAAATTTAAGGTAAATTCTTTAAGCTGTCAGTCTTCATTTTCAATTACATTTCGGAGTAACAACTTTCTTTAAAAAAATCGTTTGCTTTTCACACATATTTCGCAATTGTTTCGTTCAAAAAATGTTGACGTATTGTAGATTTGCCATCACAACCTGGATACAATTATGCCCAAGATCATAAACTTCTCCGCAGGACCTTCTATTTTACCTAAAACCGTTTTTGAACAGGCTTCCCGGGCGGTCCTGGACCTCAATGGAACCGGGCTTTCCATCCTTGAGATTTCACACCGATCCTCCTATTTTGAGCCAATACTTCATGAAGCTGGCCAACTCGTGAGAGATCTGCTAGGACTCACAGATGAATTCGATGTGCTTTTCTTATCCGGCGGAGCAAGCACCCAATTTTTCATGACAGTCATGAATCTTCTTCCGGAAGGTCAAAAAGCGGCCTATGTTGATACAGGAGTTTGGTCAACCAAAGCGATCAATGAAGCTAAAATGCTCGGTTCTATTGATGTGATCGCCAGTTCGAAAGACAAGAACTACAGTTACATTCCGAAAGGGTACAATATCCCTGCCGATTATGCTTATCTGCATCTTACCAGCAACAACACGATATACGGTACACAATACCAGTCTTTTCCAGAGACTTCTTTGCCTATTGTGTGCGATATGTCCTCTGACATATTTTCAAAACCCATTGAAGCGCGCCGCTTTGGGCTGATCTATGCCGGTGCACAGAAAAATCTTGGACCCGCTGGAGTGACGCTGGTGATTGTCAGGAAAGATATGCTCGGTAAAGTCAACAAGACATTGCCTACCATGCTCCGGTATGAGACGCATAGCCAGAATGATTCGATGTACAATACTCCCCCGGTATTCCCCATCTATGTGAGTATGCTTACGCTGAGGTGGTTGCGAGACCTTGGTGGCTTAACAGCGATGGCGAAGATCAATGAGAGAAAGGCTAAATGTCTTTATGATGTCATTGATGCCATCCCATTTTATTTGGGTCACAGTGTTCCTCAAGACAGATCAAGAATGAATGTTACATTTAACCTTGAAGACAATTCACTGAATAAAGAATTCCAATCTTTTTGTGAGGAAGCAGGTTGTGACGGGCTGAAAGGGCATAAGTCCGTGGGAGGATTCCGAGCCTCTATTTACAATGCCATGCCTGAAGAAGGCGTGCTTATATTGGCAGAAGTCATGAAAGAATTTGCGTTGAAACATGCGTAGCAGGCAGACCAGGACATCGGTAAAATGGCAGGGCATTCATTTGCCTCTGTTGATTATTGAGGAGCCACGCGTTGATACTCGCGTTTCCCTGGGAAAGACATCTGCTTACCTGCGAATGCCTTACACAGCACCGAAAGAATACAAACAGGAAAAACTAATCTGGGCAAAAAAATGGCTTCTGGAGACATTAACGGAGAAGCCGGATCTCGCTCAGCGCTGGAAAAATAAAGAATACCGCTCCGGGCAAATCATCAAAACGGCTTTTAAAAATTATACCCTTAATCTATCCACCAGCCAGGCGATATCTACCGGTGCTGCTTATATCGATGGGAATAATCTTTTACTCAGCCTTCCTCAGCTTGAAGAACAGGATTATTATACCAGGGATTTTATCACCACGCTGATCTCGAGAAGTATTTCTTCTGATCTGCTGACCTCATTCTCTGAGCGCGTAAATACTTTCAATAAAATTTATTTCAAAGAAAAGATTAACAGCATCCGGTTAAAATATGTACACAGTCGATGGGGAAGTTGTGCTGCCAGTGGTAACCTTAACTTTTCTTCAAAAATTTTATTGGCTTCTCCCGAAATCATGGATAGTGTCATCGTGCATGAATTGTCACATCTGAAAGAAATGAATCATGGACCCCGTTTCTGGAAATGGGTTGAGAAAGCTGATGAAGATTTTCTCAAACATGAAGCCTGGTTAAAAAAATACGGAGACAGACTGGATTTCTGACCGTGGGCTTCGACACGCATTTCCTATCACACATCCAGCTCAGCCCACTTTGTCAGTGCTTAGAGAATCGTGGGCTTCGACACGCATTTCCTATCGCACAACCAGCTCAGTACACTTTGTCAATGCTTAAAGATTAGTTATAAAAAGAAGCTTAATTAAAAAGTATCCTCATGTCATTTCAAGCTTACCTGGACAATATAAAAGCCAAGACCGGAAAGTCAGCTGATGATTTCGTGAAGCTGGCGGAAAAAAAAGGATTTCTTCAAAATGGGAAATTAAATCCGGAGACTAAAGCCGGTCACATCGTCACCTGGCTGAAAGACGAGTATGAACTTGGACACGGCCATGCCATGGCGATATTTGCCTATTTTAAAGGGCATAAGGAAAAATAGATCCAATCTTAATATTGAGTTTTACGACTCTTCCACCATTTTAAGAACCGAATAACAGAATTCTCTGTTAATGCAGACTCAATATCTTTGTTCAGGAAATGGTAGCCTCAAGCATAGAAGAAGTTGTCGAACGAATTGGTCAAAAGCTTGATGATTACAAATCATCGGGTAAAAAAGCTTTCATCAGTTCTTCATTTCAATCCCATAGCCTTCCTTTACTTCACATCATCAGCAGGTTTGATAAATGTATCCCGGTTTATTTTCTCAATACAGGATTTCATTTTCCGGAAACGATCGCTTTCCGGTATGAGATTGCTGAATTGTTTGGCCTGAATATTATTGATGCTGTTTCACCGGTTTCAAAAGCAGGGCAACGGGACTCAAATGGAAAATTCTTTTTCTTCAGCAATCCTGATCATTGTTGTTATCTCAACAAAGTATTGCCATTAGAACCAGTCATTCAAAGTCATGATATCTGGATCAGTGGTGTCCGTAAGGATCAGACAAAGTTCAGATCACAGCTGATGGAGGAAGAGCCCATGTCGGATGGAAAAATGAGATATCACCCGATGCTTGACTGGACTTCAAAGATGATCTGGGAATATCGGAAAGAATTTAACCTGCCCGCACATCCACTCGAAGCCCAGGGTTACTTTTCTATTGGCTGCATGCCTTGTACACGATCTTCGCAGGAAGGAACGGAGAGTCGTATTTCACGATGGGCCGGCACTTCGAAAGATGAGTGTGGAATCCAAACCGAGTTCGTAAAAAACGTGAGTCGTGAGGCGTGAGTCGTCAGTTGTGAGTTGTCAGTTGTGAGTTGTCAGTTGTGAGTCGCGAGTCATGGCTTATAATATAGATGCAAGAATAAATAAGCCTATAACCTCATAAACTAATCATCTTATTGAAAATCTTTGTTAAGAATTAGAATTCCAGTATCCTTCTGAATGTATTCAGGCAGGTATTGAGATGAAAATTGAAATGCTGCAAGGCTGACTCCCAAGTTTTTCAGGGAATCGATTGTAGATTTTTGAGGATACCAGTGATACGCTGTCACATTTTTATAAAACATCAATTCGATATTTTCATATGATTTGGTGTTGAAGAGAATCCTCTTCCCGATTTCAGTTTCATCCATATTTTTCATGATTATCGTATTATGGATCCTCATGTTCCTCGATTCATTTTCATGTGACCTTGCATGCATGATCAATTCAGGTTTTAAAGAAAAATATCCGGCCACAAACGTGAGCATGAGCATTAATTCATTTCTGTGTTGCACGATAAGATGCCAGCGCGATGAGAGCGATTCCGCTGCGGTATAAAGGCCAAGGGCCATTAAAATGAGAATAATGGAAGAAACCGGGTACACAAATGCAGGCATTCGGGTAGTGACCACGATTGAAAAGAATCCAAAAAATACGATCGTCATGCTCAGAAATACGATTGATATTTTTCTTCCTGATGAGGGTAGGCGGAATGAAGAGTGAATTCCGATCAAGAGAAAGACCAACAATATCAAATGATAAGCTATCGACAAGAATTTGAGATGGAACCATGCGCTTCCGGGGTGGCCTAATGATTCACTCAAATGTCTTTTATTATCCTCAAAAGCTGCGGCGCTTTCTAATGGAAATGCATGAAGAATATAGATCTGCCATGGTAAAAAGACCAGGCATGCCACCACCAGGCTTAGTACAAGGTGAATCCATTTTTTTAGATCAAATTGATATTGGCTTAAAAAAAGATATAGCCCCCAACCGCCAAAAATCAGCAAGCCAGGCAACCATTTATTCAAAATGGCCATACCTGCAAGACATCCTGTAATGATGGCCCATTGCATTTTTAAATCACGGTGAACATAATTGATAAATGCCCAGAAGGAAGCAGTCATATAAAATGTAAAAGCAAGATCATTGTGATCCAGGCTTAAAAGTCCGGATGTGAGTTCGAGTGCATAATAGGCAAAACAGGAAAGAAACGAAGCCATGTAGGCTACATGAATATTCGCTGTCCATTTTTTAGCCATGCCAAAAATGAGCCATACCATTACGGTTCCCATTACTGCAGAAGGAAACCTTAAACCAAATGTGTTGATGCCAAATATTTTCATGGACAACATCATTTGCCAGAGAAATAAGGGTTGCTTATGCACCCAGATGTGATTATAACTCCAGTCACTCACCTGGTATGGCAATACCGGATGGATAAAGAGCATAGGCTTAAATGGATGATCCATCATGTTTTTGGCCACAAGCGCATGAAATTGTTCGTCCCATTCGTGTAAAAAAGGATCAAGGCTAATCATCAATATCCGTAGCAGAAATGCAGCACCAAGAAGACAGATAAGCGCCATTCTCACACTTCCTTTAATATAGAAGAAATAAAGGCTTAACAAAGCCGGAATGGAAACAGCACACAGCCCGATCAATGTTTCTGTGCTGTAAAAAATCATCTTGAGGAGAATTGATTCAAGCTGAAAATTGGAATCTCCTCCTTAAGACACGAATGAGTTCGTGGTCCGGAATTATTTAAGATCGAAATGATCCTAAATAGCGCATGATTTACATTTAAAAAGAATTGAAGAATAAATCGAAGTGAAGCAAATATGAAATAAGCGGAGGTTAATTCAATGCTTTTTCCAAACTTTACCTGTTGAGAGTGAAGAGTGAAGAGTGAAGAGTGAAGAGTGAAGAGTGAAGAGTGAAGAGTGAAGAGTGAAGAGTGAAGAGTAAGTAGTGAGTAGTGAGTAGTGAGTAGGAAACTCAGTGACCATCGTAAATCGTAATTTGTAAATCGTAATTTGTAAATCGTAAATGAAGATTCTCATCACCGGTGGTGCCGGATATATCGGATACAGTCTCGTCAAGCAACTGCTGGAAGATGTCGATCAATTGCATTCCATCACGATCTATGATAATCTGTCAAGGAGAAATTTTAGTTTTTTCACTGAGGCCAAGTTTGATCACAAGCCGGTAAAATTTGTCCATGGGGATATACTGGATGGAAGGATGTTGCAGCAGGCCCTGGAGGGAATTGACTGCGTGGTACACCTTGCTGCCAAAGTCACTACGCCGTTTGCGGATTCGGATGCACATTCGTTCGACCAGGTCAATCACTGGGGATCTGCGCAATTGGCTTATGCCATCGAAAAATCAAATGTTTCTCAAGTGATCAATCTGAGTAGCATTTCCATTTATGGAAATCATCCGGAGCCCGTAGAAGAAAGTTCGATGCCTAACCCTCAATCATTTTACGGCAGATCTAAGCTTGATGGTGAAAAACAACTTGATGTACTCAACCGAAACCGAACCTTGTACACTCTTCGATCAGGCAAAGTATATGGATACAACCCGGCTTACAGGATAGACGCTGTGGTCAACAGACTTTTATTCCAGGCGAATTTCCTAGGGAAGATCACCATCAATGGAAGTGGAGATCAGCATCGAAGTTTTATTCATGTTGATAAGGTAGCTAACGCCATTGTCAGGATCATTGACAGCAGCATCACTCCCGGTACATACAATCTTGTGGAACACAATCTTTCGATCAATGAAATAGCCTCGGAGATCAGCTCACTGTATCCAAAGCTGGATATCATTCATGCCAATTATAACATCCGGATGAAGGAAGTGCTCACTTTTCTACCTTGTCCCATTTGGTCCCAGATCTCCTTACCTGAGAGGTCATTTAAGGAGGAATTAGCGGACTTTAAAGACCATTTTTCGTTCTAAAGCGCTGAGGGGTAGCATGTTGTTGGTTGTTGGAAAATGGACTGGATGTTAGTTTTTGGTTGTTAGGTTTCTTTTTGGGTTTTCTAAAGGTTACCGCAAGAGTCGCCAATACAGTTCCTTTTGGTTTAAAACATAGGCAACCGCGAGGGTCGCCAATACAGTTCTCTTTCCTATTTGTATTGGCAGAGCTTGCCCCTGCCTCACCTTTATATTTAAAACAACCAGATCCCAAAAACCTGTCTATTATCCAATAACTACCAACCTAAGCCCTTCCTCTGCCTTTGGTTCGGACCCATAAAGGCTAATAAACCCTAAGATTTCCCATGAAAATTGGCTATCTTTGCATCCCTTCGGGCTAAAAGGGCTCAATCCGGTGCATATATTTTGATGACCTAAGGATAATTTATACAATGAGTATCAAGAAGCGAGTGTTGTTCCTTACACAGGAAATGTCACCATATACTGATCTTTCCGAAATATCGGAATTATTGAAAAAATTGCCCTTATATACCCAGGACAATGGCATGGAAATAAGGGTATTAATGCCTCGTTTCGGGAGCATCAATGAAAGACGTCATCGCCTTCATGAAGTGGTCAGATTGTCCGGCATGAATATCATCATCAATGATGACGATTACCCTTTGATCATCAAAGTTGCATCTCTGCCAGGAGCCAGGCTCCAGGTTTATTTTCTGGATAATGAAGAATTCTTCAAACGAAAATTCATGTTTGAGGACCAGGCCGGAAAGCTCTATGATGACAACCAGGACAGGATGGTTTTTTTCTGTAAAGGTGCCGTTGAAACGGTGCGCAAATTTGGATGGTCACCCGATGTCGTGCATTGCCATGGATGGATGACCTCATTGGTACCCTTTTATCTCAGGACAGCTTATAAAGATGATCCGCTTTTTAAAAAGAGCAAAATCGTTTATTCTGTTTATAATGAGAGCCTGGAATCGAATTTCAACAAGGATTTCTTCACAAAAGCTTCGATCAATAATCTCCAGCCGAAAGACCTTTTGGCATACCAAAATGGGAGCGGACACGTTAAGCTACACAAAGGTGCTATGGAATATGCCGATGCTTTGATACAGGGTGCTAAAAAGCTTGATCCTACCCTGGCCAAAGAAGTAAAAGCCCTTCATAAGCCTTCCCTGGGTTATCATGACCTTGACAGCTATTTACCGGCCTATTTCGATTTCTACAAAGAGCTGATGAATTAAATATCTCAGCTAAGCAACATTAGATTTTCATATGTCATTATCCGGAAGAATTTTTTTTGTCCTGACCCTCTTTGTTTTGGCTGTGGCTTCCTGCACAAAACCAGTCATACTTGGTTCTGATTTCCTGGACCAGGAGAAGGCAGATCTGAAATTCAGCGATGACTTCGGTTTGACATTCTATACAGAAAAATCGGATAGCGTGTTGGTGCATGATGATACGATTGCCCGCCAATTAGTCACTTATGTATGCGGAGGCTTGAATGATCCATTTTTCGGAAAGACAAAAGCAGAGATTTACGCACAACCGATATTACCTACGGTTGCCACTGAACTTATAGGTGCCACACTTGATTCCGTGGTTTTGGATTTGAGATATGATACGCTGGGTAATTATGGTGACATCAGTCAACAAGTAACCATTGAAGTTCACCGGATGATGGAAAGGCCTGACTGGCTTATCAATTATTATTCGAATCAGACGTTTTTGACCAGCCCTGATTTATTGGGTTCACTCACTTTTACTCCTAGGCCAAAAGATAGTATTACGACCACGATGGATGGAGATACGTTTAAGGTAGCCCCTCATATCTCTATTCCTTTGAACATAGGATTATTAAATGACCTGACGACGCAAGACACGATCGTCTACGAAAACCAGGATAGCTTTTTGACTTTTTTCAACGGTCTTTATATCAAAATGTCAAATGCCGAGAATACATTGCTTGGTTTTAACCTGGTCGATGCTATCAGCGGAATGTCTGTTTACTACAAGAAATCGGATACTACAGAACAGGAATTCAGGATGATATTTACGGGGTTAAGTGTCAAGACTGTTCATTTAGAAAATGATTACACAGGGACAATGGTGGGAGCGTCTCTTTCACCTGAACCTGAGAATGATTATGTCTATGTTCAGGGACTTTCAGGCGTTGCCACTAAAATGCAGGTGGATGGCTTAACAAATCTTGGCAATGTCATCATCAACGAAGCTGAATTGGAATTCTATTGTTCGTTTCCTGACGGAGATAACTCTTTGTTCTTTCCGCCATGTCCTTACATCGTAACGTCATATTCTAATGCAACACCTCCTGATTATTCCCTGGATGTCACAGTAGCCCTCGTCAGGTCTTCAGGTGACTACCATACCCTGACATATGAAACATTATTTGGAGGTGCGCTCGACCAGGTGGCTGATGGACCTCCTGCTATTTACAAGTATAATATGAAAGTAACCTCCCAGGTCAAAGATATCTATAAGGGAAAAACGGAAAATATCATATATTTCAACCCAATTGATAAGGGAAATCTACCAGGCCGGTCAATTATCTATGGCCCGGGAAATTCCTTGTATCCCCCCAGGCTGAGAGTTTTTTATACTGCTATTTAAATATTAGAGGAGCTGCTTGAAGGCTTTTATTTAAATGAGAGTAGCCAGGTGGTGCATCCTTACGACGAAATAAATTTAAAACTCGTCCGGCATCATGTTTGTTAACTTTGCTTAATGCTTAGACACTATGTGTGGAATCGTAGGATATATAGGTGATCGACCTGCTTACCAGGTGCTGATGCAGGGCCTGAAGCAATTGGAATACCGCGGATATGACAGTGCCGGTATTGCCCTGTTGAGCCATGGCATGACCGTATTCAAGAAAAAAGGCAAAGTCTCCGAATTAGAAGCATTTATCGGGGATCAAAAACTCACGGATACAGTCGGAATGGGACATACCCGATGGGCTACTCATGGTGAACCAAATGATATAAATGCTCACCCTCATGTCTCTAAGAGCGGGAATTTAGTGATGATTCACAATGGGATCATTGAAAATTATTCTGTCCTCAAGGAAGCTCTGCTCCGGAATGGATTTACATTCAAAAGTGAAACGGATACTGAAGTATTCCTCAACCTGATTGAAGCTTACCAGGTCAAAGAGAACCTCGATTTACCTGAAGCCTTGAGCATGGCCTTAAGTAAAGTGGTCGGTGCTTATGCCATTGTGATCGCTGATGTGCGTAATCCTGATGTCCTGGTCGCTGCAAGAAAACAAAGTCCCCTGGTAGTAGGTATGGGAGACAATGAATATTTCATCGGATCTGATGCCACTCCAATCGTGCGGTATACGAATAAGGTGATCTACATGAAAGATGATGAGATCGCTATCCTTGACAGGCACAATGGCGTGACGATTAAAAACAGTAAAAACCAGGTTCAAAAACCACGTATAGAAGAAATATCCCTCAAAATCGAAGAACTCGAAAAAGGCGGATACGAACATTTCATGCTAAAAGAAATTCACCAGCAACCGCAGACAGTTTCTGATTGTATGCGTGGCCGTCTCAACGACCTCGAAGGATGGGTGAAACTTGGTGGCATGGAAGAATATGCAGTTCAGTTTGAAAATGCTCAACGGATTATAATAGCCGGTTGTGGTACTTCCTGGCATGCAGGTCTCATCGGGGAATATCTATTTGAAGATTTAGCAAGAGTACCTGTTGAAGTTGAATATGCATCTGAACTAAGATATCGCAATCCGGTGATCAGGGAAGGAGACATTGTCATGGCGATTTCACAATCCGGAGAAACAGCTGACACTTTAGCTGCATTGGAACATGTAAAAAGTAAAGGTGCAATCATCTATGGCGTGGTGAATGCAGTAGGATCTTCTATAGCAAGACTTACAGATGCAGGATCTTATATTCACTCAGGTCCTGAAATTGGAGTGGCATCTACAAAAGCATTTACCGGGCAGGTTACATTATTGAGCATGGCTGCTCTTTGGCTGGGACATCGAAAAGGTACATTGCCTTATTCACGATATAGAAATCTCATCTCAGAACTTGCAAGGATACCAGAGCAAATCGCAGAGACACTGAAAGTGGAAGACCAGGTCAGGTATATTGCTTCCGAAATGACGGAATACAACAATTCGCTTTATCTCGGTAGAGGATATAATTTCCCGGTAGCCCTAGAAGGTGCGTTAAAACTTAAAGAAATTTCATACATACACGCTGAAGGTTATCCTGCAGCCGAGATGAAACACGGACCTATTGCTTTGATAGATGAACATATGCCTGTAGTGGTATTAGCTACGAATCAAAGTGCGTATGATAAACTACTAAGCAATATCCAGGAAATTAAAGCACGAAAAGGAACGGTGATCGCCATCGTATCCAATGGAGCAAAAGAAATCCGCAAATTCGCAGATCATGTCATTGAAATACCTTCAACGGCAGAACCATTTTCTCCTCTCCTGTCTGTGATTCCCACGCAATTGTTGTCTTATCATATTGCACGGCTTCGCGGATGCAACGTGGATCAACCGCGTAATCTGGCAAAGTCAGTCACCGTTGAGTGAAAAGCGTAAAACGTAAAATGTAAAGCTTAAAGCGTATGCTTCGACCTGCTAAACTCAACCATGTGCTAGAGCTCAGCAACCATCGTAAATTGTAAATTGTAAATTGTAAATTGTAATTCGTAAATATAAAAAGTGATGATTAGATCGAATGAAGGGGAAAAGACTTTGGAGTACAACTCAAGCAGGGAAAAATTACTTCTCCCGGAATATGGACGTAATATTCAAAAGCTTGTTTTGCACGCCAATGAGATCGCAGACGCTGAAGAGCGTCAATCTTATGTGGAAACACTCATTGAGTTGATGAATCAAATGCTGCCCAACAGCAAGACAGCAAAAGAGATAGAAGATAAATTGTGGAATCATCTTTTCTTCATTGCGGGATATGACCTTGATGTCAGAATTCCGGAAGAAGTCATCATTCACCGCAAGGGAGATGTCTTCATGGTGCCTTCCGAGGACATGGAATATCCGCAGAAGAAAATTCCATACCGTCACTACGGATGGAATGTGCACACCATGATTCAGAAAGCAGTGACGATGGAAGAAGGACCGAAGAAAGAAGAATTCGCTAAAGTGATTGCTTCTTACATGAAGTTAGCCTACCGTACCTGGGGTAAAGAACAATTTGTCAATGATGAGCTCATCAAAGAAGATCTCCGTAAAATGTCGCAGGGACAATTGGTTGTCGCTGATGAAGCTAGTATTGACAGTTACAAAAATGTAAATCCTCCCGGTGGCAATTCACAGCGCCGGAAACAATACAAAGGTTCAGGTGGTGGTCAGCAAGGCCAGCATGGCAGGCGCTTTCAATCAAATCGTCCTTCGAATAATAATCAGAAGAGAAAGAAACGATACTAGGAGTTGTCAGTTGTCAGTTGTCAGTTGTGAGTTGTCAGTTGTGAGTTGTGAAATTTAATTAGCGTTAATTAGTGTAATTAGTGTAATTAGTGGCGATGTGAAAAGTATTCGGTAATCAGTATTCGGTAATGAGAATGCAATCTGAATTGCAGAGAGGTAATTTAATTAGCGTAAATCAGCGAAATTTGCGGCGATAATTAAGCAAAGGAGAAGCAGAAAGCTAAAAAACCAATAAATGAAAATTGTACGCCCCCTTCAGGGGGTTGGGGGCAAAAGTGGGGCATCATGATGAAATTCTCAATGATTAAGTGGCCCCGTATTCTCTGGATCATATTTGTCCTTGCTCTTCCTGCCGTCATCATCTATAGTTTTTTTCCAAAAGTATTTAAATGTCCGGCCTGCTATCTCTTTGAAGACCAGGGAGACGGGCTGAAGAATTATTATACCCTCGCTTATTATGTTGAGCATGATAAGGGTTGGCATTTTTCCGGGATGAATTATCCGTATGGTGAAAACATCATCTACACGGATAACCAGCCAATACTGGCCATGACATTGAAATGGGTTGATCAGCACATCGTCAGTTTGCACAGGCATGTTGTGGGCACTTTAAATATGCTGCTGTTAATCTCTCTTTATTTCGCCGTTCTGATCATCTATCGATTATTGCGGAGATGGAATGTCGGACGATGGTGGGCATTGGCTACTTCATTATTTATTATTTTTTTATCCCCACAACTTTGGCGCTTTCACGGGCACTATGCCCTTGCTTATGTATGTTTTCTTCCCCTGTTGTATCTCCTTTTGGATTTACTGGTCAGGCAGGAAAAGAGAAAATGGTTGTGGAGTCTAGGGTGTGGATTGCTGATCATCGTGATGAGCCTGACACACATGTATTTTTTGCTGATCAGTTTAGTTGCTCTCTCTTCATTTCTTGTTTTCTGGTGGTGGTATCACCGGAAAGAAAAAAATCTTACCAGGTCCGTAATACCCTGGTTAGCCGGGGTGATTGTTGTCCCTACGATATTTCTGATTGGACTTCGTCATCATATTGATACTATCACTGACAGGCCAACAGAGCCGTATGGTATGGATGCTCACATCCTCACTTTCGAATCCACTTTTTTTCCATTCTTTCCTCCGTTCGAAGATACATGGACAACCATTTTTAAAACCGATAAACCTAATTTTGAAAAAAATGCATACACAGGACTGATCGGGTTATTGATGCTTCCTGTCATTTTATATTTCTTATTTCGAAAACGTGATGATGAACCATTGACATTGCATGTAAAAGCATTTCTTGGTGCAGCTATTTTTTCATGGCTAATGGGTGCCGGCGTATTTTATCAAAATGGATTCAAATTTATCTGGGAATTATTGCCCGTCCTGAAACAGTTCAGAGGACTTGGCCGGCTTGGCTTTTCATTTTATTATTTCTACATGCTGGTGTGCAGTTATCTTCTATGGCAATTTTTCATCAGGATGAGGAACAGGGAAATGGGTGGAACTGCCGGATACGTATTAGGTATGGTAAGTATTCTTTGGGGATTTGAAGCTTATTTTAATTTGAAAGCAGTCAGCGATCCTGTATTTCATCTGAATGAAACCGTTACCAATACTAAAAAAGATTACATGCCTATACTGACAAATGCTGGTCATAAACCTGAGGAATTTCAGGCCATACTTCAACTTCCACTTGTCTCCATTGGAAATGAAACTGTTGGTGTAGCACGAGGATTTTGGACATTGAGGGAAGGAATACATGCATCAATGGAGACAGGGCTGCCGATGATTGATTATGCGATGTCGCGGACTTCTGTGTCGCAGGGAATGGATATTATAGAACTTATTTCATCTCCATACTTTGAAAAAAGAAGAGCCATGGCCCTCGATGACCGGCCTCTTCTATTATTATGTGAAGAAGAATTTATAATACCTGCAGAACGTAAATTGATTGACAAAGCAAATAAAATAGGTACTTATAAATCGATGACATTGTATAGTCTTCCGGTTTCTGTTTTAAAAACAATAAGTTTACCGGTATTGCCCGCTGATCAAAAGGATAAAATTTGTAACGGATGGTACAATGGATTTGAAACTAATAAATGTGATACCTCAATGACTGGAATTGGTGCTTTGCCGATTACTAAAACTCCTTACTCCATCTGGTCTTATACGGATACAATGAATGTTGAACGGAAATGGGAAGTCACTTTTTGGTCTCATATCGATAATCTGCAAGGAAATATACCTGTTCCCAGAATGCGGGAAACTGATCCGAAAGGTGTGATCACTCAAAATGCAGGACTTGGGAGGGAAGTAATTCCATGGTCCGAGGCTTACCATGATTGGATTCAAGTGACTTTGCCTTTGACGACCAAAGGCAAGGGATATCAATATGAGTTATTTATTGACAACACAGGACCGGTGATTGACAATTTATTGATACGGCCGGTTGGAGATACCTGCATCATGCATTTTACGGAAATGATATTGTATAATAATTTACCGATACCCAAATGACCCCCTGCCCCCTGATGCTTCGACCTGCTACACACATCCTTGTTCTACAGCTCAGCAACCGGGGAGTTGCCTGAAAAAATAGAATCCCATTGAATGGATAAGTAAATGAATAGAGTTATTAAAAAAAATCTTAAGCGAGTATTGAAAGTTTGGCCATGGGCTCTCACTGTTAATGAGCGGTATGATCGTCAGACTGAAGAAGTGATTAAAATGGTTTGCAAACCGGATAGTGTTTGTATTGATGTCGGTTGTTTTAAAGGGGAGATTCTTTCTTTGATGATGAAGTATGCGCCAGGTACACATCACATCGCATTCGAACCTATTCCGGAGCAATATCTTATCCTGAAAGAAAAATTTGGTGACAGGGCAGATATTTATCCGTTTGCACTCGCGAATGAAAATACAGAAACCACTTTCAATCATGTCATCAGTAATCCTACTTATTCAGGTTTAAAAAAAAGGAAATACAAAGGCGAAGAAAATATCCAGGAAATAAAAGTACAGGTAAGGAAATTGGATGAAGTAATATCCAATGAAATTCCTATTCGTCTTATAAAAATTGATGTTGAAGGTGGGGAATATGATGTTATTCTTGGCGGAATGAAAACCCTAAAACGATGGATGCCTGTTCTCATCTTCGAGCATGGGGTTGGAGGAGCTGATCGATATGGGGTTCATCCCCTTGATATGTACCGGTTGCTTGTCAAGGACCTTGGTTATTCGATCGGCCTGATGGAGGAATATCTGAAATATGGAATGGTGAAAGGATTTACCAAAATTGAATTTGAAGAACAATTTTGGAAAGGAAAGAATAGTTATTTTATTGCTCTTTAATTTCCGCAGGGAAAGAATAATATTTCATTCAATTTCACTTTTTCTTTACACTTTTCATTTCTTTTCTATCCATCATTTCCAGGTCCATCTGCCTGGAATTCATATCAATCTTTTTGATTCTCACATTGACATGCTGACCTATGTGATATATCTCACCACTTTTTGAACCCGCGGTATAAGGTGCAGACAAATAAAATCCACCATGCATGGTTCTGAATTGAATGAGGCCTTCAGCGCGTGAATCTTCCAATTCTACAAAAATGCCGCTTTCGATCACGCCGGAAATCACACCTGCAAATTCCTCTCCCACTTTGTCTTTGAGATATTCCATTTGCTTATACTTGATGGATTCCCTTTCTGCGGTCATAGCTGCTCTTTCCCTGTCTGAGATATGTTTGCATCTTGCTTCAAGATTGCTTTTATCTTCCCGGTGAACTGCTTTGAGATTGGCGTCCAGGATGCGATGAACCAATACATCGGAATATCGTCTTATCGGAGAAGTGAAATGAGTATAATATTCAAAAGCAAGTCCGTAGTGACCGATGTTGTTGGTCGTATAAATCGCTTTAGCCATCGTGCGAATTGCCAGGGGCTCCAGGAGTCTCAATTTTTCATCCTCTTTTGATGCTTCTGCAAGACGGTTAAATGATTTTGAAATTTGCTTAGGCGTATCAATCTGAATGTTAAATCCAAGTTCGCGCGCAAATTTTTGAAAATCTAAAAGCCTGTCAGGATCGGGAACATCATGCACCCGGTAAGGAAATGGTATTTCCTTGGCTTTACTTTTCTGCGCCATTAAAGTAGCGACTTCACGATTCGCCAATAACATAAAATCTTCAATGAGCAAATGAGCGTCTTTACGTTCTTTGACAAATATCTCAAGTGTCTGACCAAATTCATCCACTTTAAACTGAAGTTCATCCGTTTCAAAAGTGATCGCACCATCCTTGAATCTTTTCTTTCGAATCGCTTTCGAAATCTTATTCAGTTTTTTTAATTCATCTGCAAACGGGCCCACCCCTGTCTCTAAAACGACTTGTGCGTCCTCATATGAAAAACGATGATCTGAATAAATAACTGTTCGCCCAAACCATCTTGATACCACCTGGTGATCGGGATCAATTTCAAAAACAGCAGAATAACACAAGCTCTCCTCGTGAGGACGAAGAGAACAAAGTTCATTGGATAATTTTTCAGGAAGCATAGGGCATACGCGATCCACGAGGTAGACTGATGTAGAGCGGAAATAAGCTTCTTTATCTAAAGCTGTCCCGGGCCTTACATAATGGGACACGTCGGCAATGTGAACACCCACTTCTGTATTTCCATTTTCAAGCATTTGAATGGAAAGTGCATCATCAAAGTCTTTAGCCGTAATTGGATCAATCGTGAATGTGGTGATCTTCCTAAAATCACGCCGTTTAGCTATTTCTCCTTCAGAAATTCCTTCAGGAAGTTTTCTGCTTTCTTCAATCACTTCATCAGGCCATGCAAGATTGAATCCATTGTTGATCAGGATGGATTGCATCTCGAGTTCATGACTACCTGATGCACCCAGCACATGAACCACTTCACCTGAAGGAGAGTTGTCTTTCCATTCGGTGATTTTTACAACTACTTTATCTCCATCAACGGCTTCAGCTAATTTGTCCATCGGAACTATTACATCAAATTGAATATTCGTCCGGTCAGGAACTACGACTGCAAATTTTTTATAAAATTTTAGTGTGCCTATGACTTGTTCGACAGCTCTTTTCTTTATTGCCACGACAAGACCCTCGGGTTTTCGTCCTCGTCTTTGCGAGAGTAATTCTATTTCTACTTTATCCTTATGCATGGCACCTCCCATATTCCGGGAAGAGATATATACATCTTCCTCAAGATCCTCTGTTACAAAGTAAGCGGAACCAGATCTTGTCATATCTATAGTTCCCAGGTAGGTTGGTTTACCACTAGCTTTCGAAGGGCGCTGAATTGGAGTCGTTGTTTTTGGTTTTTCAAGACTGGTGTAAACACCTTCTTTATCCACGCTAAGTTTACCCTGCTTCACAAAACCTTCAAGGACCCTGATCACATCAGATTTGCCGTTGGCTATTTTGAGTTTCTTGATAAGTTGACGGGGAGTCCAGGCAGGATTTTTACTATTCTGAATCGTTTCAAGGGCCAGCCCACGTAATTTTTCATAAGGGAGTTTCTGGCCTTTGATACTGGATACGCGGGGAATTGAATTTGATTTAGATTTTTTTGTCTTCTTCATTCATATCATAACTAATGTACCCATTGGGCAGGATTGCCATTTGGTAAGTATTTGTTTTATTGATGTCCAGTGATTCATCTTCCTCCAGGGACAATCCTTCAGCAATCGTGATGGTCATGTCTTCATGAATGATGGCAACAGAATGCAGCAAACCTTCCTGGTCTGATCTTAAGCCGCCGACAATGGCATGGCTAATAAGGTCCCCTGCATTCGTATAAGTTGCAAGAATAAATTCGTAGAGCATGACACTCGCCTTCCAATAGACTAATGCCTGAAAATCTTTAGTTCCGGCAATTCTTCCATAAGGTATATATTCTGTGTATTCGTCTACTTCATCCCCTTCAATCGGAAGAATATAAGCTTCCAGCATGATGCCGGGAAGCGGTAATGTCCCTGATTGGATCTGACCTATATCAGGCAAAAGACTAAATGGAAGTTCCTGCAAAGGGAAAAATTCAATAAATTCGGCAAAACTGGCCGTAGGGATTCGTTTCACAGTACAAATTTATAGGAATAAACCCAACCCTGAGGCAATAGGTTGACGTCTTTCGTTCATATAAAAAGTATAACTCACTCATTCATGGCTTATTGGAGAGGATTACAAATGGGTATCATCCTTTTGGGGAGCATATTTTTTATGGCGGGATGTACATTGAATGATCCGGGTATTTCAAATTCAGATCCTGCTTTGTCGCTTCAGGTGGAACAAAATTTATCTCTGATCAAACTTAGTTGGGACCAGGTAAAGGTGACGGGCTTTAAAGAATATATCCTCCTGGTGTCTACTACAGACATACCCAATTCACCAACTCCTGAAGTTAATAGTGAAACAACAGTTTTAAAAAGAATCGATGACAATGATGTTCTGTCATACACAGTTTCCAATACACTTTTTGCTCCAAGGTTATGTTATAAATTATATACTTCTGTTGATGATCGATATTTGTATTCTTCGACGGTATGTATCGACCAGGATTTCACATTATATAATGGGTTCAATGACAGGGCCGGTCATGAAACGGGACTTGATCATTTGGTGATGTTTGATAGAGTCAATCTACGTTTCTCTTCTCTTGATTATAAGAGCGGTGAAATTAAAAATACTGTAGATGACAACCATGTTTCGTTTCCGATGATTGAAGTTTCAACATTGGAAGGTGTTACAAATTACTTTGCATATGATCAGTCTCCACCGCGACTGTTGAAGTACAGTTACCCTGAACTTTCTGTATTGACCTCTAAAGATTTTTCTGATCAACTCTATTCAGTCGATGTGCACAAACAATTTATTTATGCTGCTGTGGACGAAAGCCAAAGAACATTCCAGGTTATCAACAGGGGCAACTTAGTGACCATTGATGCCCGGAACGGTTTGACCGGAAATCGCAACCTGGCCGTATTTGATGGAGATCCTGTCACTGTATTGGAAATCGGAGAATCTGCGATGATGAAATACAGTATTAATGCTCTAGGAAAAATAACGCAGGCAGATCAAATACTTTCAGGAGTAAGCCAGCTGAATGCTCAGAATACAACCGCTACCAATGATCAATATTTTATCGGGGGTCGTCTTGGCATGATCGTCAACCGGAATGGTGAAATCATCTCTTCCCTGACCACGGATATTAATTCATTCAATACCATGAATCGTTTTTCCCCTGACGGCACTAAAGTAGTATCCATTGTAAATGAGAATATCAAAACTCTTTTAGTTATCAGTGATATCTCCGCCTTACCCTCGGTTTCCATAATTAATTCTTTTGAAATACCACAAGCCAGTTATGCAGATGTAATCCCTGAGGACCATGTTATTTACCTACTTGGTGTAACATTTACTTCCGGCCAGGGGCAGACTTTCCTGACTAAATACCCGTATTAATGATGATTAAAAAGATAATATACAGCAGCATCATTTCCCTTCTGTTCATCGGATCAGTTTGGGGTCAGTCTGATAAACCTGAATATTATCGTTGGAGCTTTGGTATCAGTGCCGGAGACATTTTCCATAATTTATTTAATTCCCAAGATACCAATCAATCGTATGCTGCTTTTATACTGGAGTATGCATGGCCGAAGTATGCACTCCAGGCAGGATTTCGACCCGGATACAATATGACGAATACGGAGCATGAGGGATTTACAGATTCTGAGGTAACACATAAGTCTACATATTCAGGCAGTCTTAATTTTTCGCGGACTATATTTTCAGATCGTCGGTGGTATTTTGCTGCTGGATTAAAGTACTCCGGAGGCCGGTCAAAGGAAGATATCATCAAGGACAGTGGATTTGATGTAGTCACCACAAGAAGACTTGAATGGAATGCAGGTATTGGCCCTGTAGTGGATGTAAGGTTTTATGTTCATTCAAGGTTTAGCCTGGGTACGGAAGCCAGTCTGCTATACACATATTACGAATCAGAACTACAGCAACACTATGATCATTTCCCCGATTTTGATACAACGACGGACAAGGTCACTGCGAATAAAGTTGAAGTATTCGAACCTATGACCATTTATTTACGATTTCATTTTTAACTTTAATAAAATATTATCATCATGAAAATGCGTCTTACAATCCTGGCCCTCAGCTTCCTGGTAGTTATGATTTCATGCCAGCAGGATGCAATTAAGGCTGTTGCTAAAGCCCCGGTGTTGCCCGATTCACCTTACAGCTATGCCCCCAAATGGGGAGGAATGCATGAAAATATGCAGGGACAGGACATTGGCATCACCGATAATGGTGCCACCCTTGGAAGAGTATTATTTTATGATAAAATATTATCGATTGACAATACAGTTTCCTGCGGGTCTTGTCATCACCAGGCAAATGCATTTGCTGATGCTGGAAAAGAGAGCATAGGTGTCAACAACCAAAAGACAAGTCGAAATGCTCCGGCGATCAGCAACCTGTATAATGATAATCTTCTTTTCTGGGATGGACGGGCAACTTCGATCAAAGATCTTGTATTAAAGCCGGTGCGCAATCATAAGGAAATGGGAATGGAGGATATGAATTTCCTCGTTGCAAAGATCAAGGCTGCACCCTATTACAATACACTTTTTACAAAAGCATTTGGAACAGGTGAAGTCACCTCGGATCGCATAGCTGATGCCATGACACAGTATATCAAAAGCATGGTAGGATGTAATAGTGATATGGATAGATCAGTGGTGTCCGGACAACCTTTATCTCCTATGGCAGAAATGGGACGTAGTGTATTCTTTGGAAAGGGCGGATGTTATAATTGTCACTCCGGACCTGATTTTAGTGACCGGGGTGGTTTCTTTTTTGATCCTACATTTCCCCAGGGAGGAGGTGGATTTGGATGGGCTCAAAATATAGCTAATACCGGCCTTGATGAAAATTCAACGGATATAGGAATGGGTGTTTTTGACAACACGCTTGTGGGAGTTTTCAAGATTCCTTCCTTGCGCAATGTAGCCATGACTGCGCCCTACATGCATGACGGACGATTTTCCACTCTCGAGGAGGTCGTTGAGCATTATAATTCAGGAATCAAAAATTCGCCAAACCTGGACAGGGTTCTCAGAGCCTGGGATACGGGAGATGCAATAAAACTGGGTTTGACTGACCAGGAAAAGTCTGGTTTGGTTGCTTTCCTGCATTCGCTGACCGATGAAGATTACATGAAAGATCAACGATTTTCAGATCCTTTTTCCGACTAAACCCAGCTTCCGGAATTCAATAAAAATCGCCTGAAACAGGATGTTAAAGTTCTGAAAGGGGATATTATTTATTTGAATTTTAAATTTCTAAAGATTATATTTGGCCCCCAGTTACCACCTGGCTTTCAATTTGAATTGACCGGCATAACATCCAAAAGTCTCACCTTTTTAATTAAAGGAGATATCTCGGTCTACAAGTTTGGTGTCAGGTGGTATTGTTATTTTATACCGGTCCGGTACTTGTTACTTTTTTTTCCGCAAAAAAAGTAACCAAAAAAGCTCGTAGCTCTAAAAACTCCCCTTCGCATTTGTTCTATTTCCTGGGTTCCTGGTTTGCCCATGGCTTATTTGTGCTTTGCTGGCTTCTTTTAGAAAATATCATTCTTCCTGATTTAAAAGATTGATATCATCATTGAGCTTTTAAATTATAAAGTTATTTTAGATCGCATGGAGTTAATAGGTAAAATTACCAACGACCATGACCCTTAGACCAAACTGGCTGCCATGACCAAAACCCTTCGCCTTTTTTAAGATAAAAACTCAATACTGTCATTAATGAACGATGACATTTCTTCACCTTTCAACATGCCTTGATTTAATTTGGCTAAGCGTAGCAAATAGGCTGCGAATTTTTCCTTCTTTTCCTGGCTGCGCATGTTCAGCAACTTTTCTGCGATGAGTGGATGATTGGCATTGACGATCACCTGGTAATAATGATCTGACATATCCATTCCACTCATGCCTTGCATCATTTGCATTTCCTGCATGCGCCGCATGAATTCCGGTCTTGTGATCAGTACAGGATGAGACCCGGGTGACATAGGTCTTATGATCAATTGATGATCCTGTCCGCCAATCAAGGGAGTGAATAATGCTTTGACTTTTTCCTGATCTTGTTCACTGATGACAGATTCCGTTTTTTCATCCTTCTCAATCAGGTGACCCGGAGTATCCGCATCAACTCTTACAAAAGTCAGTTTTTCCCCTTTGTATTCCAGATGCTGAATAAAATGATTGTCTATAATGTGGTTGAGGTGCAATACATCATAACCCATCTCAGCAGCAGCGCGGATATATGAGGTGTGTGCTTCAGGAGATGGAGTATAGAGTGCAACAATACGGTCATTCTTATCGGTCTGATTCGTCTTAATCTTGTCCCTGTATTCTTCGACAGTGAAATATTTTCCCTCCGTGTTTTTTAATAAGGCAAATTCAATAGCTTTTTCAGCAAACTTCTCATCGGTGATCATTCCATACTTCACAAAGACACCAATATCATCCCATTTCTGTTCGTAAGCAGCACGGTCATCTTTAAATAATTTGGAAAGACGCTCGGCTACTTTCTTGGTCATGTATCCCGTGATCTTTTTGACATTCGAATCACTTTGGAGATAACTGCGCGAAACATTGAGCGGAATATCAGGACTGTCAATCACGCCATGCAATAATGTCAGAAATTCAGGGACTATTTCCTTCACTTCATCCGTCACATAGACCTGGTTGCTGTAGAGATGGATTTTATTTTTCTGTTGTTCAAACTGGTTTCCGATTTTAGGAAAATAGAGGATACCGGTCAGGTTGAATGGATAATCAATATTGAGATGAATCCAAAACATTGGATCCTGCGAATAGGGATATAATTTTTTATAAAAATCAAGATAGTCCTGGTCTTTTAATTTACCTGGTTTTTTCTTCCAAAGCGGATGAGTATCATTGATGATATTGGGAACTTCAGTTTCAATTTTTTTCCTGTTCTCACCTTCACCTTCCCAATTCGTTTCTTTTTTCATTCCCATCTGGATGGGGTATGGAAGGAAACTGCAATACTTCTTCAGCAAATTCTCAATGCGTGAATGTTCAAGAAATTCTTTGCTGTCATCGCTGACATGAAGGATGACATCGGTGCCGCGATCCCGGCGATCATACTCTTCGATTTCATATTCAGGATTTCCTTCACAAGCCCAGTGTACTCCTTTAGGTGTCTTCTTATAAGTGCGGGTGATGACTTCCACTTTATCAGCCACCATAAATGCCGAATAAAATCCAAGACCGAAATGACCGATGATATTATTCTTCCCCTGGTATTTTTTGACAAAATCCTCTGCACTGCTAAAGGCCAGTTGATTGAGGTATTTCTTCACTTCCGCTTCCGTCATCCCGATGCCCTTGTCGCTGATTGTAATGGTGCCCGCAGCCTTATCCACGGTAACATGGATAGTGAGGTCCCCAAGGTCTCCTTCGACCTCTCCGGCGCCTGCAACAGCCTCCAGTTTTGATGTGGCGTCAATTGCGTTGGAGATCAGTTCTCGCAGAAAAATTTCATGGTCAGAATAGAGGAATTTCTTGATGATTGGGAAAATATTCTCGGTTTGAACGGTGATATTGCCTTTGGTCATAATCTATTGATTTTAAGGAAGTAAGAATGCGAAATGGTAGTCAAACGGTGTGCCAGAGCGGCAATATCTGTCATATTGACGGTTTTTGCACACTATCGGATGAAAGTTTGGCAAGGTATGTGCTATTCATAAGGACATTAGAGATGATCAAATGTCGATTTTCTCATTAAGACCGGTCCAAACAGGGGGGTTAGGATCGGTCTTTTTTTTATTTGGTTTTGTTCAGTGCTGCGCACTGAATTCCAAATATGAATAATGAATAATGATCAAGGAATAAGGAATTTAGAAGTGAAGTTCTATTCTTTGTGCCTTTGTGCCTTCGTGGCTTTACCAGAGTTATAAACTCACTCCCGAAAACAACTCACTTTCAAATTATCAATAAGAATTGTATTGGGTGAATCCGGATTCCAGATGGTCATCACACATTTGTCATATGGCTTTGAAGGGATGCGTACATCAAAGAAAATATGTGTTGGTTTATTATCCTCCGGGATAAGGCGCTGGAGACGTATGGAATTTGATTTTATTACTTTATCGCCTTGATGAAACTGAACAATCCACTGAGTGTATTTCCAGACATCCCACTCTCTTGACTCGATAGTAAAATCTGCTTCCAATCTTAACCACTGCGTGCAACTGCTATCAAGTGGTAATGTAACCGGTCCAAAATATTTGTGTTCTGCATTAAGACCAACTGCTCTTCCACCGGCGGGTGATGGGAGAAGATATTGTGTTGTATCTAAGTCAAAATTATTTTGGGAAATGACATTAAGCTGATGCGGAGTGCCTTTAAAATATTCATCCGTATCAAGTAATTTGAATTTGTCCCGATCAGGATGAGGTCTGCCGACGATACTGAAGAAATAAGGTGTAGTCATCTGTCCGGGCTGAAAGAACCCTCCTTTATGAGCCTGGTTTAACCACCAGGCTGAATAATAAAAATTGGATAGTAGAATAATGTACCAAACTACCCTACTCCATTTTTTTTGGTCAAACCAATTGATGCACATGGCCAGGGGAAATGCCAATAAAGGATAAACCTGGATGAGATTCCGCTGTCCCAATCCTCCCCCACTTTCCCAATGGCCCCAACTCAAAGTGATATACATAGCTAACAAGGATGTAAGGAATGTTGGCCAGAAAACAGGTTTTAATTTTCTATACATCTTAGTCCAGCCGAACATAGCGACAAGCATCATCGGAGAATATAACCACCATCCTACATTGACTCCCATGAGTCCTTTCCAGATTTTTGGATGCAGCCACGAAAACCCCTGTTCTCCATAAGTGTATACAATCCATTCGCCGGCCACATATTTCCAATAAATCATTTGAATGAAGATGATCGATCCTGCAATCGCAGCGGCAACAATAATTTTATTCCCGTTTTTTAAAAGAAATAAAAATCGCTCATGAATAGATTGTATTCCCCAAAGTAATGGAACCAAACACCAGATGATTTCAGTAGGTCTTGTCAATACTGCCAGTCCCAGGAAAATTCCGATTCCGGCTACTGAAGTCCAATCCATTTTTTTATAAAACCGAATGGTCGATAAAATCAATCCGCAAAGCAAAGTGAAGAGCCATGTATGATTCATGCCATTGCTTATGCTGGCATATTCCATCCAATTGGTTGCAAGACCTAAAGCAATGAGAACCCATCCAACGATGCGATCTTCAAAATAAAACAGTAATATTCTCCGCAATAAAACGAGTCCAAGAATTGACATCAACAGGCTGCTCAACCAGATTGCAACCTGGTAAGGCTTACTATACCCATCAGCCGGATAAGATTTAGTCAACTTTGTATACACATGTGCCACCAGGAAAAAAGGTGTATACATAACCGCCTGGCCGATGGCATATTTATTTACCCTATTGCCTGAATCGTGATGTCCAAAATTCTGATCGTATGCCGGTGATGGAAGATATTTAGCATTGATATCTCCCATGTACTCCTGCTTTTTGATATCGAGGTAAATGAAGATAGCAGGCAGATACTGATAATATCCGCTGACATCCCAGCTTATTGCAGCTTCAGATCCGGGCTTGTTCCATTTTGGATAATAGATGGCCCCGAGCATTAGCCAAATGAGGGAAATACGTATGATGGCAGGGATTGACTTCATGTACTTTCCCCAAGGTAGGAAAAGTAAAAAGCACAACTAATATTTGTGATTTTCCTAAAACCAGAAGGCTTACGCGAAGGCAGTAGAAAGGATTTTATGTCTTCGATGTTCCCATCCACTTCGCATTCCAGTGATCAATATTCGGGCACTGGCTGTATTGGGAATCGATCATAATATAAGTATTAACTAACTTCTTTTTGAGCCATTCACTGAAGGCAATGTTTCGTTTGCTCTCACGAGCAGCATCCTGGATACGGCTATAATCTTGTTTGAGATTGGCGAGGTGCGGTGATGTCCGTCCCTGGAGCTGAACGATCTTATACATATAGTCACCCGTCGGAGTACGGTATTGAATCGGAGGTGTGATGCCACCCACCTGGAGTGTATCGATGCTAAAGAAGATCTCACTGTCCACATCACCTGTCTCAAAAAATGTGTTAGATGTTTTTGGATTGATCATGCGTCCATTATTACTGAAACTCTGCACTTTTTTATTACCGAATTTATGAACAGCATCAGCGAAAGTCATGCTATTTGTAAGGATAAGTTGCCTGATGGAATCAAGTCTATTGGTCGTTTTTGCAAGATCTTCATCCGTGATTCTCGGGCGAATAAGAATATGTCGCGTATTGATTGAATTAACTCTCCGCTCTATCAATTGAATGATGTGAAATCCATATTCTGTCTCGACGACATCTGATATCTGGCCTTTCTCTAATTGAAAGGCAGCACCTTCAAATTCAGGAACAAAACTTCCTCTCGTTGTCCAACCCAGGTTACCTCCATCTTTTGCACTGCCATCATCTGAATATTTTCTTGCCAAATCTTCAAAGTCAGCACCGGCTTTGAGTTGGTCTTTGATATCATTTATTTTTTTAATCGCTTTTGCTCTCTCCTCAGGATTCACTTCGGGATACATGACGATCTCCGCCATTTCAACTTCTGCATTGAAATAAGGCAAACTATCTTTTGGAATGTGATTGAAGAAATCCACTACCTCAGAAGGAGTCACCTGCACTTTCTCCATGATTTCTGACCGCATTTTATCAGCTTGTAATTTGCGTTCCATATCATCTTTCACCTGTTCGCGCATCTCACTTACGGTCTGACCGTATACATCCTGGAACATTTTGCGATCATTATTCATCATGGAAAGGATCTGGTTCATCCTCGCATCAATTTCAGAATTAATCTGCTCCTCTGTCACCTTCACACTATCAATTTTTGCATAATGGACCAGCATGGCCTGAGCCATCAGGCTTTCAAGAATGAGGCATCTTTCTGATTCGCCTGGATTTTGTTTGTGTTCCCTCATCATCGCCATCTGTTCTTCGACATCTGAATGGAAAATGACTTCTCCACCCACTTTGGCAATTATTTTATCCAGGACGACAGTATCCTGTGCTTTCAGGAAAGGGGAAGCTACCATTAGTAGTGAAACTATAATCCCTGTTAAATTCAATCTTTTCATTGTGTATATATTTTGACCTGGTCAAGCTGTATGTCCCTGTCGTATATTTCTTTTTTAATACTCTCCAATAATTCTAGTTCCCGTTGATGGATGATATATCTCGCAGCCTGGGCCCTGATGCGTGATAATGGGGCAATATCTCTCTCGTAATATACTTCAACGGGGTAAAGTAAATAGAAATAATCCCTGTCTTCCCTGGCGACTTCCCGTTTAAAACGAATAGATGAGGGAGAAAGTGTACCCTCGGGAAAAAGTTGGATGACCATGTTCATTTCATGCCATTCTGAAGAATCTGCCCAATTGGTTTTGGCATGCTTGCTGGCATAGGAAAGGACTTCGTCATAATGTTGGGCCGGGAATGTCCTCCACCATGAAAGGATCTTGTCATTCTGGCCCAAGGGTTTCCTGATTTTAAAATAATAGCCTCTCAGGATACCTGATTCGAGACGATGTTGTTCTTTATTGGCTTCATAATAACTTTGAAGATCATTTTCGGTAATCACCGTATCGAGTCTTTCTTCGATCACCTGTTGCTCAAAGAAGTGCATCACAAGGGACTGCCTGTAATCTTCAAGCAATTTATTCATGTTGACTTCTTTTGGAAAATTCTTTTCAGCTTCTACCAGTAAAAGCCGGTCTCTCACCCAATGCTCTGTCAGACTTCGTACCTGCTGAACACTGTCATCAGGAGTAGCATAACTCTGGATCAAATCCTTGATGTCATTATAGGTGAGTTTGTATTGAAATACCTGGGCCAATGTGGCAGGGTCACGTTTTTTATCATCAACGATTTTAGGTTTATGACATGACAAACAAGATGCCGCCGTAACGAGACAACTTAATCCAAAATATTTTAACCCATGATGACTATACAAAAGACTATTAATTATTTCTTCACCAGGGAAAGCAGAACGGTTTCGTCTACATGCACCGGATATTTTTTCTGCAGTGATGCTACCCATTCTTTTTCCAATTGATCCTGATAATCGGCGATGATGTAACCTCTCGCCTCTTCGAGTGATTTTGGCTGAGGAGGAATAATTCTTTCCGCTCTTACAAATCCACTACTATCGGGAAGATCAGCCATATGACCTACAGCCCAGGTTAACCCGGTTGGCAACGTCTCATCTTTCTGATAGACCCGCTGTGTGACTTTGGTTGGAATTTTTTGCTTCTCTGCTTTCGAAGCTACAACCGTCAATGGTTTTTTTAGTGCCCATTTTTTGAGTGTGGGCAATTTGCTTCTCATCGTTGAATCTACGGTCAATGTAGCTACATCGAGTCTTTCATCCCACATGTAGTGATCGCGATGTGCCTGGTGGTAAGCCACAAGTCCTGCTGTATCCTTGCTTGCTTTATCCCATACATTGATCTTGGTGGCTTCAAAAAGTAAAATACCTTCTTCATATTCACGCATCAATGCTTTGAATTCAGGATATTTATTTGCGAGATTTCGTTCTTCGTAATACAATGCTTTCTCACCGACAAATTCATTGAAGACTTTATCCACGATCTCTTTGTTCGGGGTTCCTTTGGCAACTCCCATGCGGGTGCGTGCATTATTGCGGATATAATTTCCAAAATCAATATTTGTGTACACGTCCTTACCTATTGTAATAAGTGTTTTTGGTTCTACAGCCGGAACCTGCCAGCGATAAGTTTGCAGATCTTCACCGACAAGGCTCAGGAACTCATCATATACTTTTTGATCCATCGTATATCCTGCTTCAGTTTTAATCCTGTTGATCATGACCTGGCGGGCGCTGGTCATTCTTTCATCACGGCTTATCTGCGTTTCGATTTTTCTTTTCGCTGCATCAAATGTCAGCATTGGGCGTTTCTTGACGCGTTTGATGATATGCCATCCAAGGCGTGTGCGAATGGGTGGTGCTATATCTCCGTCATTCTGTAAGCCGTATGCTGCTTCTTCGAATGCTTTTTCAAATTGATTGATCGTCATTGTTCCGATAAATCCGCCTCTGTCTGCAGTTGTTTTATCTTCTGATGATTTGCGTGCGATATCTTCAAATCTTGCCCCTTTTTTAATTTGCTGGTATAGATCATCTATTTTCGCTTTTGCATCCAGGTTATTGCTTTCATCAGGTTTGACGCGGATAAGGATATGAGCTACATCCATTTCTCCTCTTGCCGGTCGCTTATCCAATACTTTGACGATGTGATAACCGAGGCTTGTACGGATAGGTGGAGAATAGGATCCTACAGGTGTCGTGTATGCTGCTGTTTCAAACGAATAAAAACCACTTGGAATGATGGCGGTAATGTACCCCAGGTCACCGCTCAATTCTTTGGTGGTATTATCTTCTGAATAATGACGTACTAAATCGTCCCACGATTCACCCGCCTGGAGTTTCGAGAAGATTTCCTGGATCTTTGCATATCCTTTCATCGTGTCTGAGGAAACATTTGGATTGGTGCGCACTAAAATGTGTGCAACGTGAACGTCTTCCTGCATGCGGTCATAAGCTTCATGGACCAAGCGGGCGGTCACTTCTTTATCATTGAGATAGCTATCAGCTAGTTGTTTGCGATATCCATCCAGTTCATTTCTCAGCGAGGTGACGGTATCGAGACCCATCGCGTAGGCTTCACGGACTTTGAGTTTGAATTTGGTGTATAGGTCGAGATATTCTCTCAGGCTTTTTTCTGAGAAATCGGCATCGTCACGGTTATTCTTGCTATAGATGTAGGTGAATTCTGAAGCCTGTACCGGCTGGCCATCGACGGTAAAAAGTACAGGGTCGGCGGTCTGGCTGTGAAGCCCGGATGTCAAGAATACGGTGATCAGGGAGAGAATAATGGAAAATCGCATGTGTTAAAATGTTGATTTTAAAAGAGAAGTGCGCAAAAATAGGGATTTAACGGGCTTTGGAGGCTTATTCTTGCTGCGAGTTTAGGCAAAAAATGAGGCTTGGGCAGGCTGGTAACATATGGTTAACAAAGGATTCCTCCGCTGAAGCTACGGCATCCGATGAAGAAGAAGGCTAAGGCTAAGGCGGAGGCTGAGGTGAAGGCTAAGGAAATGGCTTAGGTAGCTATTCATCATACACATGAGGCTGCTTGAAGGTGTATAGCTATCCTGCAGACTATTGACAAAAAAAGAAAAACAATATTTTAATAGTCAATATTTAGCGGGCAGATTTTCCTTTAGTAGTTTTTTTATGGTTTGATTTTGGAGGTGGAACTTTAGCGCCGCTTTCACGGGCTTCACTGATACCGATAGCGATAGCTTGTTTTCGGCTTGTTACTTTTCGTCCGGACCCGGACTTTAGTTCACCTTCTTCAAATTCATGAAGCACCTTATGGATTTTATTTTCTGCTTTTTTTGAATACTTAGTCATGGCATTAGAGGTTTAGATGAATAAAAATATTATCACACAACATGAAAATAAAACCGCACCCTGGGAAAAAAGTTTACTTGTGAGCTGTTGCTTTTGTGCTTTGCATTCCGGGAAAAAATTGGTCTAAGGTTGTTAGTCTTGGCAGCCGGTTTAGTCTTTAGGTTAGGTAAAATTAATAATGACCCATCGGGGCAAAAGGTTGGTAACATCAGAAATCGAAAATCATATCTCGTGCCGTAGGTACGAAACAAAAATCTGTGTGTAATTGAAATCTGATTCTGCAAGAGTAGGATATCATTGGTCGTGAGTTATTACCTTGATTTTCCCCCGGCACTTTTGCAAAGTGCCGTCCCCGATTTGCCGGGCAAACCGGGGTAACAGATTTGTTAAAGGTTGTTGGTCTTGGCTGCCAGTTTGGTCTTAGGGCTTAAGTCCTGGGTAAAAATTAATAATGACCCATCGGGGCTAAAGGTTGGTAACATCAGGAATCGAAAATCGTATCTCGTGCCGTAGGTACGAAACAAAAATCTGTGTGCAATTGAAATCTGATTCTGCAAGAGTAGGATATCATTAGTCGTGAGTGATTACCTTGATTGCCCCCGGCACTTTTGCAAAGTGCCGTCCCCGATTTGCCGGGCAAACCAGGGTAACAGATTATAGATATTTGGAAATTCGATCCTGAAAGGATCTAATGTCATTGGCCGTGGGTGCAACCCACGGATAAATGTTATGCACAAATTCGCAACCCTGACAAGGGTTGAATAAAAATCTGTGTCAATTGAAATACTTAGATGATGTTAATTACCTGCAGCACGGAGGCTGCTTTCCGTTGATTTCTACTCTGATTCAGACTTGTAATATTGATTCGAAGTTGAAAACTTCGAATAGCGATTACATTGTGTAATCATTTTTAACTGCAGCCTGGAGGCTGCTCATGAAGTTTGTTATTTGAATCAGATTTTTGTTTCGAGCCTACGGCCCGAGAGATGTTTATTGGTTCCTGATGTTACCAACCTCTAGCCCCGATGGGGCAATCCAAACCAATACTCTGTATGCTCTCACTTTCTCACGATCTCACGCCTCTCACGTTCTTAACCCCGGGGTTTTCAGAATGAGATGTTCCGACAGGAACGAGAATGATGAAACACAGGGGGAAGGAATTGCGAAGCAATTACGATGGGGCAAAGGCTAATGTTCGTAAATCTTCCTAATCCTCGGATTCAAATGCGTCATGATCTCATACGGAATTGTATTGCATGCCTTAGCTAAAATTTCAATGGAATGATCTTTGTCAAAAATAATCACCTCATCACCGATTTCTGCTTCTGCTATTTCAGAGACATCGATCATCGTCATGTCCATGCATACGCGACCGGTGATCGGTGCGATTTTTCCATGCAACATAAAAGTACCACCTACATTTCCTGCGATCCTAGGTAGGCCATCGGCATAACCAACATTGACAGTGGCAATGCGGCGACTGCGATCCGTCATAAAACTCCGTGAATAACTGACAGACTCTCCCGCTTCAATCTGCTGAATATGCAGAATGCGGGCTTTCAGACTATGCACAGGCATCAATGGAGGATGTTGCGGAATACCCACGCCATACAATCCAATGCCCAATCGCACTCCTTCATATTGATATTGAGGAAAACGAAGAATGCCCGACGAACTTAATACATGCCGGAAAGGTGAATAACCGAGACCTGCTGAAAGCTGTCCATACATCTGATCAAACCGCTTCACCTGCTCATGCGTGAAATCATCAAATCGTTCTTCATCACTGCCGGACAAATGCGTGAAGACGGAACCAACTTTAATCCAGGGTTGATCAGAAAGTAATTTGATCAGTTGATCCAAATCATGTTGCACAAATCCAAGACGATGCGTACCGGAATCCAACTTAAGATGAATGACCGCATGCTCCTGGCTAAACTGACATTGTGCCAGTAATTTTTCAAGGATGTGGATATTATAAATTTCAGGTTCGAGATGATGCTGTGTGATGAGGTCCATGCCTTCCGGATCAGGATTGAGCACCATCACCGGTAAGGTAATCCCTGCATCGCGTAATTCAATTCCTTCATCAATCAACGCAACCGCCAGCATGTCGATATGCTGATAAGATAAAAACCTGCACACTTCGAGACTTCCGGCACCATATGCATTCGCTTTGACGACTGCAATCTTTTTGACACCCGGACGAATCATTTGATAGAAATAACGCAGGTTATGATCCAATGCACCAAGATCAACATGCAAAACAGCACTGTGAGACTTCAATCGCAACAACCTTGCAATTCGCTCAAACCCAAATCGTCTTGCACCTTTCAATAAAATAACTTCGTCGTGAAAATCAGCCATGACGCCCATCCGGATCATTTCATCTACATCGGCAAAAGATGTACATTCTATTTCTGCCGGCATCAGTTCGACGAGCTCACGGACCTCTTGTCCGATGCAGATTAATTTGTCCACCCTGGCACCCTCGATCATACCGGCGATCTCGCGATAGATCCTTGGACGGCCATGTGCATGATCAGAAAGGATTAATGTTTTTCGTTTTGTCGGACCTGCTATATCCAGGCTATCCAATGCAAACTGGAGAGAATCAAGATCGAGGCTATAACTATCATTAATCAATACGCAACCTTGTATGGCATTCTCTGCTTTAAGGCGCATATCTATCGCCTGCAGTTCATTAAAATATGGCAAAGTGTCTCCAACCGGTATTCCTGCTGCAACAATGGTCGTCATGCAGGCGAGACTATTTGACACCGGAACTATACCAACGAATGGTATCGTGTATTCCCATTTTTTTCCATCGAGTGTAAAGCTCACTGATGTATGATGATTTGCATTTTCAACTGACGCATTGATTGTACCATCGCCATGCTGGCTCCATGTGAAAAAATATTTATCCGGAAAAGAACTTTTAATAGTATCAGCAACTTCAATTTCATCAGCCGGAAAAACAATGGATGATGCACCGGAACACATCAATAATTTTTCTTTCAATTTAAAATGAGCATCATATCCAAATCCTTCATCATGAGCATCACCCAAATGTGTAAAAACAACTATATCCGGACGAATTATTTTTTGCAATTTTTCCATTTCTCCCGGATGCGAAATACCTGCTTCAATGATCGCATAAGAGGTATTCAATGGAATATTAAAAACGGAAAGCGGCACACCTACCTGGCTATTGTAACTTCCCGGACTGCGATAAACTGACAGTTCCCTGTAAAGAAGCATGTACAACCATTCTTTCACCCATGTCTTTCCATTACTACCGATGATGGTGATGACTTTGCCTTCATATTGATCGCGATGATGTGATGCAATGACATGAAATGCATCAATGACGTTTGGCACCCTGATATAATTTGCATCGGGTAGAGTTTTTATATCAATGTCTTCCTGGACCAGGAAACTGCGCACGCCACGTTCCCATGCTTCATGAATGTATCGATGACCATCGGTGCGCGCTCCCTGGAGAGCAATAAAAAGTGCATGCGGCTGCCATGCTGCTTTTCGACTATCGATGCAGATATTCTGAACAGGGTCTAATGGATCGGTAAGATGATGCGCTCTTCCCGGAAAAAGGGCCGCGAGTGATTCAGCAGTATACACGTGATGAAGGTACAGTTTTATACGTCTCCTTTCGGGCGTTTGAAGACAGGAACCGTAGAACATGGTTCTCCAAACATGAGTGATTTAACTACAGGAACAAGTTTATTAGTGAGCGACATATAAATCTCAGGTCCGATGTTAACTCCATCGCTGCAACCTTTGATGATCACACGCTGATCTTTGTATTGTGAAATATCGAGTTGATCAATGTAGTCGAGTAAGCGATGACTGAGCCATTGATCAGGCGTTCCAAAAAAAATATCTCTTGTAAATGGAACAGCTAAAGATGAAATGATCATATAAGCCCAGCTTGGAATAATGGCATCGGTGGAACAAAAAACACAAAGTGGTTTTCCGGAATATTGGGACCAGTTATGATTTTTCATGGCGGTCCGGAAGTCCTGTTCTTTAAGAATTAATTCCATGAACAGATAATCCTTCAGGTCCAGGGTCAACGGCGTGATATTCGGAGTCCATTCTTCTGGCCGAAGGGTGATCAGACCACTTTCAGCAATTTTATTGACAAGCGTATCACTCATAGAAAATGATTATTCAGATTCATCATCGGAAACGGCCAGGAGGTTCTCACCATTGTGACCTGAATGTGAATCATATGACACAACCTCTTCCAGGGAAGAAGGTTCACCGATTTCTTCAGAAGCTGCCTGGAATTCCTTTAGTTGGGGAAGATCTTCCATTGATTTTAAACCGAAATAATCCATGAATTTGGGGCTGGCCGAATAAAGCAAAGGTTTGCCCGGACCTGTCGAACGACCTACGATTTCGATCAATTCTTTTTCGAGTAATTTATCAATGGCATAATCTGCATTGACGCCCCTGATTTGTTCGATTTCAGCTCTGGAGACAGGTTGACGATAAGCGATGATGGCTAAAGTTTCTAAAGCGACTTTTGACAATCTTCGTTTGGTCAATTGTTTGAGATAGTGTCCCACCACATGATGGTATGCACCTTTCGTGACAAACTGAAAGCCTTCTGCTACTTCAACAATTTCGATGGCGAAGTTGTCATCCCAATATTTTTCCTGGAGCCTGTGTATTGCATCGTCTATGTCTGCAGGATCGATTTTTACTTGCAGCGCATTCTCGAGGTTGTAGCGTATATCCTCTCTTTTGACGGGTTGTTGCGCGACAAAAATGAGGCTTTCTATATGGGTATCCAGTCTATTCTCCATTGGGGGCGGCAAAATAAGCGTTTAAATATGCAATACCAAGAAAACCACAAGGGTAATCATGACGATGCAGGCGGCGGCCATAAGTAATGTTTGCTTCACTTCGTCCCTGTTCATTTTCCTTCTGCCCCGGTTGCGCGGCGTGTCCGTGATCTGGTCTATCGTAAATCCGTATGAAAACTTACCTTCTTTTTCTTCGATTGCCACATCACAAAGTTCCTCATCGATGAAGAAAGAATAATTTTTACTGGTGAGCACATTGAAATCGATCACAACGATCCGGGAATTGCAATAGACAACGAGATGTCCTGAACTGTCTCCATGAAAGAGCCCCACTTCATGACGGTAACCATCATCATCGACATATGTCCAGGCGATCTGGCTCATGTAAAATTGAAGATATAGGCAATTAAAATTTGAAGGAACTAAATGATTCAATAGCTAAACGAAAGAATCCTCACATCCAATATAATCAACCTTTTTCAGACCAGGATTAAAACCTGTGTTAATAAAGCGCAGACGAATAAAATAAAGTGAATGGACTCGGCGATGGCCGGGTGCTTGACCATTCGGAGCAAAAGAGCCAGGAATAAGGAAAAGGGGATCATGAACACCATCAGGTACTGTGCGCCAACCGTCTGACAAAAAAATGACATCGGAAGACAGAAGAAAACCAATGCATAAAGGGCATCTATTTTTTTCTGGGCATGTATATTCTTCCGGGCGATGATCTGTCCATAGCCCAATAAACTAAAGAGCATGAGCAAACCCAGGATCGTTGTGGCAATGATATCTGAGGTCCCGTGGCCATTGCGAAAGTGAGGAAGACTAAAGTTTTCGAAAGCATAAAAAAACCTGGGGGTAATGTTTCGAGTGAATATAATATTGAGCATCCAACGGATGAAGAACGGGCTCAGATATCCTGTGAAATATTGGAATATATCCTTGGCTTTCAAGGTTTTGAGCATACTCATGGCTATAAGTCCAAAAAGAACAAGCAACATGTAAGGGGTATATAAAAGTCCGGAAACTGCCAGCCACCAGCCTGCCATAAACCGTGTTTCTTCCTGCTTTTCCTTTTTAAGCACATCGAATAAATAAATCAGGGCAATCAGGAGCGTGGTATTGGCCAACAGGACAGACGAGACGCCGATGAAAGATGGATGCAGGGCTGTGAGCAAAATATAGCACAAGCCGGGAAAAAGGTTGATTTCTCCCAGCATACTTTGCCGGATATAGAGCCTGTTGATGATAGCCGCCTGGATAAAAACCAGGAAAGTGGAAAAGAGGAACTCCCCGACACCCCAGTGGTGGGTGCTGAGGATGAAATCTCCTCCCCATGCCCCATTGATTTCACCCGGAATCCGGGCGCCTTCGAATAATACGGCCACAATCCTTATGAACAAGGCATAAGGCAATAAAAGAAGGCTGTTGATCAGGTGATTCTTTTTAAAGAATTCGAGCACGGTTCCCAGATTAGTAGATAAGGGTAAAAATATAGTTTTCTGGCATCTGAACCGTCTAAAGACATCACGGATCAGGATATACCTCTAAGACCATCAACCTATATCTTTGGGCCAATGGAGCAGATTGCCAACCGGATTCTATCATTTGCTGGTCAACGAGTGGGTTTATTCTCTGCATTGATGGTCCTTTTTCTTGGATGTTTACTTGGTTACCTGGTTTCTGATAAACTCATCTTTCTAGCTGTTCCATTCGGAATCCTTGTGCTTATCTGGAGCCTTGGTGATTTCAGGCGCTTGTATTTGTTGATCTGGGCTACTATTCCATTTGCGATTGAAGTTGATTTGCCGGGTGGATTATCAACTGATTTTCCTGCAGAGACTTTCATGTGGATTAGTTGTCTTTTACTGGTAGGGTATCTTTATTTATATCACAAAAACATTGACTTCAGCTTTATTCTTCATCCCATCTTCGTCATCCTCACTATACATTTTTTTTGGATCATCATCACATCTATTATGGCCAGCAACCCGCTGATCTCTGTCAAATTTACGCTGGCCAAGACATGGTACCTGGTTTGTTTTATTCTTATTCCGTTGATTTTATTCAGGGAAATAAAAGACTTTAAACAATGGGGTTTGTATTTTCTGGTGCCGTTAATTGCTACGGTGATCATCATCATGATCAGGCACAGTCAATATGGTTTCAGTTTTGAGCATATCAATAATGCAGTTATTCCGATCTATCGTAATCACGTTGATTATGCGTGTTGTCTCGGCATTATCCTGCCATTTACCTGGTTTCTGCGAAGATGGTTTGAAAATAAGAATGCGAAATTTTTCTTATTGGTTTCCATGGCATTGATCTTGTCGGGAATATATTTTTCTTACACACGTGCAGCCTGGCTTTGCGTGCCATTGGCGATCGGGAGTTTTTATGTGATTAAATTCAGATTGATGAGGGCAGTTATTCCGATTGCATTGGGAGTTTCTATCCTGGTTGTAGGATGGTTGGCGTATGACAATACGTACATCGATTATTCTCCGGATTTTGAAAAAACGATTACACATAAAAAATTTAATGACGTCATCTCTGCCACCTATAAGTTGGAAGATATATCGACTGTAGAACGTTTTTATCGATGGGTTGCGGGGTATTATATGTTGAGAGAAAAACCAATTACCGGTTTTGGTCCCGGGAATTTTTATAGCCTTTATCAAAGTTATGTAGACAGGCATTTCACCACTTATGTCAGTGGAAATCCTGAGCATTCGGGGATGCATAATTATTACCTGATGGTGGCGGTCGACCAGGGGATCATCGGTCTTCTCATCTTTCTTGCACTGGTCATAGGTGTACTCTTGTATGGAGAAAGGTTGTATCATTCACTGGAGAAGGGTCCGTGGAAAGAATTGTTGATGGTGGCACTTGTTTCTTTTTGTTGCATACTTTTTATACTTACGCTCAATGATATGGTAGAGACGGATAAGGTGGGGAGCTTCTTTTTCTTTTGCATTGCGATCGTGATCTTAATTGGAATGAAAAACAAGACCCTTTACCCCAAGGCTTCGACCAGCTCTACTCATCCATCTGCTACAGTTCAGCAACCATCCCCAAAAGGGGACTTAATTCTATGAACAAAGATCTCAAAGCGATAAAGGCTCCGATAGCTTCAGAACTTGAAGCTTTTGAAAAGCACTTCAGGGACTCTGTCAGAAGCAGGGTTGCGCTTTTGGATAAGATTATGCATTACATTGTCAATCGCAAGGGCAAGCAGATGAGGCCGATTTTTGTACTCCTGTCTGCTAAGATTTGCGGAGAGATAACTCCTAAGACTTATACTGCTGCATCGCTCGTTGAGTTGCTTCATACGGCTACATTGGTCCATGATGATGTGGTAGATGATGCACATCAACGAAGAGGTGTCTTCAGTATTAATGCACTTTGGAAAAATAAAATCGCCGTACTGGTAGGTGATTACCTCTTATCCCGCGGTCTATTAGTGGCGTTGGATAATCGGGCTTATGATATTCTCCAGATCATGTCGAGAGCGGTAAGAGACATGAGTGAAGGAGAATTGTTACAGATTGAAAAAGCAAGAAGGCTCGACATCACGGAGGATATTTATTTTGACATCATCAGTAAAAAAACTGCTTCACTTATTGCAGCATCTTGTGCAGCCGGTGCGGCATCTGTGACTGAAGACCCTGTCATGATTGAAAAATTTTACAAATTTGGTGAAGCGATAGGTATTGCATTTCAAATCAAGGATGATCTTTTTGATTACGGTGATATCGATGTGGGAAAACCACGTGCCATCGATATCCAGGAAAAGAAAATGACACTTCCATTGATTTACACTCTTCAAAATGTTGATAGCTCAACGCGCAAAACACTTATTCGTACTGTTGAAAAACATAACACAGATAAAAAGAAGGTGAAAGAATTAATTCTCCAGGTGCATCAGAGCGGAGGAATAAAATATGCAAAGGAAGCGATGGAGAAATATGTCCAGCAGGCTGTCCGGTTAGTAGATGAAATTCCATCATCTCCAGCAACACAATCCATGAAGGATTTGATTGATTATGTTATTGAAAGAGGGAGTTGATATTTTCGATGGTCGCTGAGCGCTAGCCGAAGCGAACGGAAAGACTACTCACAATTGACAACTCACAACTCACATCAGACGTCCAATCTTCTGATCTGTGCTCCTAGCGCCTGCAATCGCCCATCAATATTTTCATATCCACGATCGATCTGGTTGATATTGTGGATAAGCGATTTACCTGTTGCAGATAAAGCGGCAATCAGCAAAGCAACACCTGCACGGATGTCGGGTGAACTCATTTCAATTCCTCTCAGCGGATATTTTCTTTCCAATCCAATTACTGTGACACGATGGGGATCACACAGTATGATCTGGGCTCCCATGTCAATTAATTTATCAACAAAGAATAGCCTGCTTTCAAACATCTTTTGATGGATCAGCACACTTCCGCGGGCTTGTGTAGCCACAACAAGTACAATGCTGATCAGGTCAGGAGTGAAACCAGGCCATGGTGCATCATAGATATTCATGATCGATCCGTCAATGAAAGTTTGTATTTCGTAAAGATCCTGTGCGGGGACGATGAGGTCATCATTTTCGACATTGATGATAATCCCAAGTCGTTCAAAAATGCGGGGAATAATACCAAGCTCCGGGATTTGACAATTCTTAATCCGGATGGTAGACTGAGTCATGGCAGCGAGTCCAATAAATGAACCAATCTCGATCATGTCAGGAAGGATGCGATGAACTGCGCCTCCTAATTTTTCAACACCATGTATGATTAACAGATTAGACCCCTGTCCTTCAATCTTTGCACCCATTGCTGAAAGCAGTCTGCACAATTGCTGAAGGTATGGTTCGCATGCTGCATTATAAATCGTGGTTGTTCCTTCTGCGAGGACAGCGGCCATGAGAATATTTGCTGTTCCTGTCACGGAGATCTCGTCCATCAGCACATAGGCTCCATGCAATCCATCTTTTGCTTCGACATAGTATTGATCTGTCTTTTCATCAAAGACAAAATTTGCACCGAGATCCGTAAATCCATTGAAGTGGGTATCGAGACGACGGCGGCCAATCTTATCACCACCTGGTTTGGGAAGATATGCTTTATGATACCTGGCAAGCAATGGACCTATCAGCATTACACTGCCTCGGATCTTCCTGCTGTTGGCTTGAAAATTCTCTGATACAAAATTTTCAAGCTTAACTTCATCTGCCTGGAAGGTATAATGTCCTTTGCCTTTTTCGATGACTTTTACTCCAAGGCCGCGAAGTAATTCGATCAACATCCGGATATCGATGATGTCCGGAATATTATTCACTTCTACAATTTCGCTGGTAAGCAGAACAGCACTCAGGATTTGAAGGGCTTCGTTTTTAGCTCCCTGGGGAATGAGTTCACCGGACAATGATTTACCACCGATGACTTCAAAAGCTTGTGATTGACTCATCTGAATATTTCCGTCTTTGTTCGGCTAAATTTAGTCAATTCTCTGAAGGGTTAATTTTTATACCCTCAATACTAAAATCAGAGATTGACTCAAATAAGAAAGCTGTCTCTGAAATCAAAGACAGCTTTCCTAATTATTGAAGTATGATTTGAGATAGATTTAAATCATAACCTATTTAAATTGACTAAGGAATAGATAATCCGATGATATTTCTTGGAAGTTTACCCCTATATGCAGCTTTGCCGTTTGAAAGTGTGATCTCCCATACCCTGTATGCATCTACGCCTAAGTTATCACCTAATCCGCCGCCACCGCCTGGCTGCGTGGAATGGCCGTATAAAGCAGCCAAACCTGTATTAGGATTGCTTCTGGAAATATCAAAACCACCTTCTCCACCGATGACCATGCCTAAAGATGCAACAGGTACTATAGTTCCTTTATAAGGTGGTACTTGTTTGCATAACCAACCGCGGGAAATATCTATATCATAAAGAGGGAATGACCTGGGAACACCAAAGCCTGTGCTCCATCCATATGCAATCGCATTGACATTAGTGCTTGGTGGATTGATGTCTGAATCCACACTGAATACATTGCCCTGATCAGGGTCAAGAACTATGTTCTGATCTTCATCCGTTACAATCCGAATCTTATCGGCAGCAGGATCAAAGTCCATTCCGATGTAAGCTCCTTTTAAACCCGGTTCGAAAGGTGCGCGTGAAACAACTTTTGCTTGTCCGCTGGTCACATCGATCACATAGATTAAATTGAGATCGCTTACGCCGTAAAGTTGTCCGTTAAGGCGAAAATCAATAGCCAAGATATGTTCGGTGCTTCCCAGGCCTACAATGGGTACAGAGCTTACGGTGGTGACTGGTGGGCCTGGCTTAAACAGATACAGTGTATTTTGATCACTTAAGCCATAAAAGTATTTAACACCTGCTCCTCCTCCGGGACCTGTAAGGCCTCGAGTCTCAAGGGACTGGTTGTCCTGAGGCTTGAGCGAATCATCCTGAGAACAGCCTGCGTAAAACAAGATTACTGAACACAAGGCAATGCCGCGTATCAGTAAATTAAAATTATGTCTCATATATCAATATTTAATTAGGTTACAAATCTATTAGGGCACTACGCAATAGGAGAAGGAAACTTCAAGCACTGTAATTGAAAACCTAACATCGGGAGGAATTATTAATTCCAACAAACATCATACCAAGCACAATGGCCTAAAGTGGGTGAGGGTGAAACGAAATTAGTCAATTTTCCATTCCATTGAGCTTTTTAGCCAAAAATGAGGATTATTTTACCCTGAATTGAAATGAATCCGGGTTGAATCCAACGCTCAATAGATTGGAGATTTGATTCGTTTTGGACTTTTATCGTGCCGGGCTAAAAGAAAAGCTGTCGGCGACTTCACCGACAGCTATCCCTAAAAAAATATTGATCAAAACTCCTAAATAGAATACTAAGGAATTGCAATTCCTATGATGTTTCTGTCAAATTTTCCTTTATACGTTGCTTTACCAGTTGTAAGGCTGATTTCCCAAACGCGGGAAGCATCGGTAGCTAGATCATCGTTTGTATTCACACCACCTGCAAGGGCGTGTCCAAATAAAACAGCATAACCTTTATCTGCATTTTGATTTGAAAATATAGTATGTGAGTTATTGTTGGCGCCGATATCAAATCCACCCTCACCTGATATCACTAATCCCAGTGATCCAACATGAGTAAGTGTACCGTCATTTTGTGGATCCTGTTTTAACAATTCACCCGTGGCAGCATCAATATCATAAAGTGGAAACAACCTGGAAGGCGTATAGGCTCTTTGATATGCAATTGAATTGATCATAGACGCAGGACTCAGATCTAAATCAACATTGCTGACAATACCCATGTCAGGATCTAAACGGAGATTCTGGTTTTCATTAGTGACCAAACGGATCCTGTCTGCAACGGGATCAAAATCAAATCCTACTGCTGATCCTTTAATGACAGGTTCGAACGGACCGCGGGAAATATTCTTGGTTTGTCCACTTCCCGGATCTATAATGTAGAGTTGGCTATAATCAGAAACACCATATAGAAAACCATTTGCCGGGCGAAAATCAATGGCCAGCATATGTTCGGCAGAATCTAAACCTGTAAGAGGCACAAGAGATACCATTTGTGCAGGAGGTCCTGCTTTGTACCTCAAAAGCTCATTTCGATCAGAAAGGGCATAAAAACTTATGTTCGTGCCATTCGCGATAGTTGTAAATCCACGATCACTGAGGACAGAATCTTGTGGATTGACATTTTGATCTGTGGTGCATCCTGTCATCACCAGGAAAAACATGAGAAGGGAAAAACCCAGGCTCAATAATTGATAAGTGCGTTTCATATTTAGAAGTTAATTTGGTTACAAATCAATACCGGGGTGCGGACTTTTTGATTTAATAATTAACTCCAGGGCGAGAAACAAGCTTTTTTGATAAAGCTTTAATAAAGGTTTGCGGCTCAGATTATGTTTATCTGAAGATGGACATAAGCATCAAGTTTTTAAGGATCAACTTGATGGTTCAAGATTCTGACAAATAATCAAGAAAAACATCAGTGTTTTACCTGAATTTCTCAAAAGACTCATTTTTTACAAAGTATTTTGATCTTCTTTCAGAATCATGCCTATAACAATATAAAAGCTGTGGATGTTGTACATCGACATTATTTATTCCAAAAGTTTGGGTAAAAAAATAAAGGCCCGGGACTTGCGACACGGACCTTCATAGGTTATTTCCAGGTTCATCACCAGGAAATCAGGTTGGTTCTATTCTTCTACAACTTCAAATTGAATCGTGGCATGCACTTCAGGATGGAAGTTGATATTGGCTGTATACGTACCGAGTACTTTCACTTCTTCCGGTAATTCGATTTTCTTTCTGATCACTTCGATACCCATTTGATCTTTTAACGCCTGCATAATCTGGACGCTGGTGACGCTTCCAAAAATCTTACCTGTGGTGCCGGCTTTTGCGCCAATACGCAAAGTCTGGCCTTCGAGTTTGGCTGCCAGGGCCTTAAAATCATTGATACGTTCTGCTTCGTGGGCAGCTTCTTCAGAACGCAGTTTTTCGAGCTTGGCTTTGTTGGTGGCATTAGCGACCAGGGCTAATTTGGAAGGAATAAGAAAATTCCTTGCGTAGCCTGGCTTTACATTGACGAGCTCGTGACGTTCACCGAGCGTGTCTATATCTTTCAATAATATTATTTCCATGATGTGTAAATCGATGAATGGATGAAGAATTACTTCAATAAGTCTGTGACAAATGGCAATAAAGCCAGGTGACGAGCCCGCTTAATCGCTTCTGACACTTTACGTTGATACTTAAGTGAATTACCAGTGATACGACGTGGTAGGATTTTTCCCTGCTCATTGAGAAATTGGGCGAGGAAATCAGGATCCTTATAATCTATATGACGAATGCCGAATTTTTTGAAACGGCAATATTTCTTGCGTTGCTTACCGATGTTCGGGTTGCTAAGAAATTTAATATCTTCCTGTGATGCCATTTGGTTGAATGATTATGACGATAGAGAAATTGAGATCTTGATTATTCTTCTTCCAGTTCAGGTGCATCCGGCACCAGCACATCAATGGCTTTTGCAACCGGGATGGGTGTAGGTGTGGGAATGCTGTCTGGTTTGTTTGCTTTTCTTCTCATCCGTTGTGTCTTGCGAATAAGTCCGTTGCGTTTGTCTTCGTTGTACTTCACTCCGAATTTATCCAATGCGATTGAAAGGAAGCGCATGATGCGTTCGTCACGGCGGAGAGCAAGTTCAAGAGGTGCGATTGCTTCTCCATTCTCTGCTTCAAACTCAATGGTGTAATAGATGCCTGAGTTGCGTTTGTTGAGAGGGTAGGCCAGTTGTTTGAGGCCCAGGTCATCCACGTGGATGATTTTGCAACCCAATTTTTTTACTTGATCCTCGTATGTCTGCCTGACGACCTGAATCTCTTCGTGAGACAAAACGGGATCGACAATGAAAGTTAATTCATAGTGCCGCATGGCGTTTGCTTGGTTTTGTAGCCTGCACACTCCCGAGGGCTGCAAGCGCGATTTTATAAAACAATAATGTCAAAAGGGGCGGCAAAGATAATAAAAAGGCTAAGGCTAAAGCTAAGGCAGAGGAAATATTTTAAGCCATATGATAATCCTAACCTTAACATTTGATAATCAACCTCTTATGCTCGCTAAAGGCATCGACTTGTCCATATCCTTGCCAGAATCGGTGACTGAAGATTTCCTTTATACTTCCGGACTTGGGAAGACCGTTAAGACCTTGTGGCACCACTAGTGGTGCCACAAGGTCTTAACGCATTGATTATTAGTGTCCCCAGATAGTTATCCACATACCAAATCTGGCACACATTCAAGAAGCGCATCATTCAGTAATCAATCACCTGATGCTCGCCAGCGGCATCGACCTGTCAATATCCCCGGCCAATACCGGCGATTGAAGATTCCCGGTATATTTCCTGACCTGGGCATATACATAAGTATAAAGCTCATCCAGGGAAACAATCTTATCATTATTGGTATCCGCCTGACCCTTAAGGCCTTGAATGAGGTAATAACTAAATATCCCCTGCCTGAGACCCTGTGATTCCAATGAATATTCCTCGCTTTTGCTTGAAAGGAGAAAGGCTGTTCCCCCTCCGCTGGCGGACAATTTTTTATAAAAAAGATCAACCGACTCAAACATGGGTGTTTTAGCTGCCAATAAGGATCCGGCGTAACAGGCATCAGCAATGACCAATTTCTCATGGGCCTGGCAAGCACTTAATCTTTGCTTGATTTCATCATACTCTACCCTGTTACTGTAACCATCACTATTGGTTGGAACAAAAGATCCCTGTAGTCCGTGACCGGCCAGGTAGACAAGAACTTCATCTTCCGGACCGGCCATGGCGATAATGTCATCGAGCCCTTTATAGATGTTATCAGCAATGGCGCTTTCATCTATAAGTATTCTTATGTGATCATCAGGAACTGCCCCACCTTCGGGACTGCGTAGAAATGCATAGACCTGGTAAGCATCATCATCCGTGTATTTCAATGATTCAAAATGTTCGTACCGTGATGCTCCAACGATCACTGCATAAATATTCGCGCCCTCAGCGTAAGATTTTTTAGTTGCTTTCTCGACGTCAACATATAAGCCTTCTTTCCATTCACCATTTAATGCAACACCATTAGCATAAGTGTAATGTCCATGGCCATCCGGTCTTCCTGCTTTCCACTGTCCTATATAAAAATCACCATTGGCAAATTTGCATTCACCATCACCTTCAGGTAACCCATTTGAAAAAAGACCTGTATACGCAGATCCATCATCAAGTATCAATCGTCCCTTACCGGATGCGCATGGGACAAGGTTGCAATCAGCGATGTACCCGATGTGATCATCAACGTCTGGTTGAATATTATTTTCTACAAAACCATCCTGGGTCCACTCACCATTTTTCACAACTCCATCTGGTGTAAGATATTTTCCTGATCCATGAGGTTGTCCGTTGATCCAGTCACCTTCAAAATATCCACCACTCCTATCTGCTACTTTAATCTTTCCGTTGAGTTGATTATTGATAAATGTCCCCTGGTAACTCTGTCCGCTTTTGGTTAGCAGCATTCCTTCTCCTTCGCGTTTATTCATTTTCCATCCACCGGTATAGACATCACCGTTAGTATAATGGAGAGTTCCAATACCATTGAGCTGGCTATAAACCATGTGGCCATCATAAACGGCGCCGTTTTGAAACCTGAATTTTCCAATGCCATTTTGACAATTGCCTGAAAGACACTGGCTAAAAGATAGCTGAGTAGAAATAGAAATGGAGATGAGCAACAGGCCTGTTCTGAACATATGCTATATTTTTTAAAGCGAAAATGAAATCAGAAGTACAGGTCCCCGATAAGTATGGATTGAGATGAATCAAAGGATTCGTGATATTAAACTTATTTTTGCTGCCGGATATTATATCAGACCATTATGAAAAAAATTCAATCTGTTATTTACTGGCTGTTCATCGTTGCTTTCCTGGTTTCCTGTCAGCGTAAACCGGTTAAACCTGTAGAAGTGGGTGATTCTTTCGGTGCCGGTGTTTCCAAACCCGGGTCGACAGTAGCTTTTGCTGACGTATTAAAACAGCTTGAAACGAGTGATACTGTTAAGGCGGTGATGAAAGCTAAAGTCCTTGAGGTATGCCAGGAAAAAGGCTGTTGGATAAATCTCGTTGATCCGGCTTCAGCAACGGATGAATCTTTGTTTGTTAAATTTAAAGGTTATTCATTTTTTGTTCCAAAGGACATCGCGGGACGTGAAGTCCTTGTGGAAGGAATGGCGTTTAAACAGGAAACCTCTGTCAAGCAACTTCGACATTACGCAGAAGATGCGGGCAAGAGCGAAGAAGAAATCGCAAAGATCACGGAACCCAAGACGGAGAAGAAATTTATGGCGAGTGGTGTGGTGGTGCTGAATTGAAAATGCTACACTCATCCTTTATTTGTGAGTCGTGAGTTGTGAGTTGTGAGTTTTTAGTTTAGTCCAAGTCTTTCCCTGATCATTCCAATATCAACATACTCTCCTACCAACTCAATAGCTCTTCGCACTTTCCATGGTGTATTGCGATTGATCTTCACTTCGATTTTGCTGATCTGAAGAACTGAACCATATGTATCCAATTCGGTACGAATCATTGGGATCTTATACTTGATAATATAATCAATCGATCGAGGTTCCGGGGTGCCTTGACCTGTGAGAACTATTCCGGATAAAGGTGTTTTGGATTTGCGCCTGACTTTCATGATCATGTTAATCTTATCGAGTGCAGGTTCAAGCTGGCGAACAGCGGCCACGAGTAAAACATTTTCAAATGCCTTGAGTTCCTGCGTATCGAGCAATGAACCGGCAACAATGTCTTCCACTTTATTGTCAAGATATTCATGATTGTGCGTCGTCAATCCTGAAATGGAATCTGCAATGGTGCGCATCACAGGATAAGCAAGGCTTTTTTCATAAGGAATAATTCCAAGTATAGGAATTCCATGCGGTTGCAGCCATTTATTTAAATAGTGACGCACCCTGTCCATTCTATCCGGTATCACTTTATTGATAATGACTCCAAGAATAGTGACCCCCTCTTCGCGGAAAAGCGCCATATCTAAATTCAATGCATCAATTGTACTCCCGATACCACCTTCCACGACCATGATCACCGGAGCTTTAACAAGATTCGCCACATGCGCATTGGACATGCCGACAATGCTTCCTACACCCGGATGACCGGTTCCTTCGAAGATGACCACATCATGTATTTTGTCCAATTGCCTGGCTGCAGAAAGGACATCTGATTCGAATGAAAATGCGCCAGGATCATCCAGGTATCGCGTCGTCGCACCCGGGCCAAGTATAATAGGGCTATGAATCTCCGGTTCAATTTCAAAATGAATAAGATCAGCAAAAAGAACAGTATCCTTATCCACTCTCTGATTTTCTTCAAGTGATTTTTGGCCGACAGGCTTACAATATCCTACCCGGTATCCTTCACGCATCAATGCCGACACCAATCCCAATGTGCACGTCGTCTTACCTACATGCTGATTGGAAGCGGCCATGTAAATGTTTTTCATCTCTTTTTTGATCTTTACCTAATGAAGTTGATTGAGTGAACTTATTTCCGATTCACGATTTTAGTTGTGAGTTGTGAGTTGTGAGTTGTGAGTTGTGAGTTGTGAGTTGTGAGTTGTGAGTTGTGAGTTGTGAGTTGTTACTTGTTACTTGTTACTTGTTACTTGTTACTTGTTACTTGTTACTTGTTAGTTGTTAGTTTTATTTCTTTTCCAGATCAGATTATCAATCAATCTTACACCTTCGACTTTAACCGCACAGCAGGCTACGAGGAATGGGGAATTATCGTTGTCTTTAACGCTTTCCAGTGTCTGTCCATCCACAATGTCAAAATATTCCGGAACAAAATCTTTGCGTGTCAAAACCGACATAGATCTTTTTTTAATTTGTCCTAATGGTTCACCTTTTTCACAAGCTATTTGCGCAGCGGCTAATGTTTGATAAATAATTCCGGCATCTTTTCGGGCAAGTGGACTCAATCTCAGGTTTCTTGAACTCATAGCCAATCCACTAGGCTCCCTGAATGTCGGACACATATTGAGCTGTGTTCGCAAATGTTTATCAGCGATCAATTTTCTGACAATTACTAATTGCTGATAATCTTTCTGTCCCATGTACAGTCGATCAGCATCAACAATGGTAAGTAATCTGTACATCACTTCGGCAACGCCTTTAAAATGTCCCGGCCTGAATTTTCCTTCCATGACCAATGCAAGCGGACCGGGATCGAAGTCCAGTTTTGTGGTTTGACCGGGAGGATACATATCATCTACTTCAGGCATGAACAATGCATCCACACCGCTTTTAACCAGCATTTGTAAATCGTGTTCAACTGGTCTTGGATATTTAATCAAGTCTTGCGGATCATTAAACTGTAACGGGTTGACAAAAAGAGACACTATGGTCAGATCACATTCTTCAAGACTTGCTTCAAACAGTGATACGTGGCCCTGGTGCAATGCTCCCATAGTGGGAACAAAACCGATGCTTAATTTTTCTTCTTTCCGACGTTTGATCCAATCCTGCAGGTGAGAAACTCTTTTGAATATGAACATTTCTGTTTTTTAAGATCACGAAGATAGAACCAATGACCCTTTTTTGAACCACTTATCCCGATAGCTATCGGGATTAGGAACTTAAGAAATCACTTAGGAAAATATGTTTAAGGTTTATTGTCTCAGCTGCCGGTTTGGTGTTTGGTTGATCGTCATTGGTCATTTATCATATTATCATTAAAAATATTTTAACCTAAAGACTTCTACCTGCAAACCAAAACGGCAGCTATGGCTATAACCTAATGAATCTTGCCTAAACACTTGCGGAACTATCGCGTTATGAAGGTTATCCTGACTGAATGGAAATAAGTTCAAACCAAGGTAAAAACAGGCCTAACCACCATGACTACTCTTTGATTCACAATCTATAGCGGGAAAACCATACTTTTGGAACCCATGTTTTTACAAGTTGTCAAATCAAAAATTCACAGGGCCGTTGTCACGGAAGCGAACCTCAACTATGTCGGGAGCATCACCATTGATGAAGAATTGATGGATGCCTCAGGCTTGATAGAAGGAGAATATGTGCAGGTCGTCAACAATAATAACGGTGAGCGGCTTGAAACATATGTCATCAAGGGTGAGCGTCATGCGGGGCAAATATGCCTCAATGGAGCTGCGGCAAGAAAAGTACATGTAGGAGATATTGTGATCATCATGGCTTATGCCATGATGACTCCCGAAGAAGCAAAGAATTTTAAATCAAAGACCATTTTCCCCGACCATCATAACCGGATCAAGTCTTAATCAGTGGCATTACCCAGGAGCATCAATAAATTATTGCAGTTCATCCTCTTTACCGGGGTAGGTATCCTGATTTTATTCCTGGTCTACCGGAGTCAGAATGCAGCCTACATAGCTGATTGCGCCATGAAGGGGATTCCAAAATCAGATTGCAGTCTCATCAATAAACTGAAAACAGATTTTTCAGAAGCAAATTACTGGTGGATCGCAGTCATCGTCTTTGCTTACCTGTTAAGTAATTTGATCAGGGCACATCGATGGCTGATGCTGATCAAAACGCTTGGCCGGAAAGGAAGTCTTGTCAATGCATTTTTTACAATCATGGTAGGATATTTTGCCAACATGGGATTACCAAGAGTAGGAGAAGTGGTGAGAGCGGGTCTTTTCGCGCGTTACGAAGGGATTGGAGCTGAAAAAGTCATGGGTACTATTGTGGTTGACCGAATCCTTGATTTGTTAAGTTTACTCTTTGCGATCATACTCGTGATCATCCTCCAGGGACATGTATTGATCAATTATTTCGGAGATAAAATAAGCAACTCCATTTTTGGAAATAGCTGGTTATATATTGCTGTTGCACTCTTCGTTATTTTCATTTTCCTGGCCTATTGGTATCGCAGCATCATCAAGCGATGGAGCCTTTACCAGAGGATTCATCATCTCGTTGAAGGCTTCAGGGATGGACTGCGCAGTCTTCGCCGCGTCGAACAACCATGGTTTTTACTTCTGGATACCGTCGTGATCTGGTTGATGTACTACCTGATGATGTTTCTGGCTTTCAGATCTTTTGGTCCGACATCTCAACTTGGGGCAATGGCGGGTTTAATGGTTTTTGTGTTCGGAGGATTGGGTGTAGTTTTTCCTTCACCAGGAGGGATGGGCACATTTCATGTGATGGTCATATCAGCATTAGCTATTTATGGCATTCACGGTGATGATGCTTTTTCATTTGCTAACATTCAATTTTTCTCCATTCAACTTTTTGGTACGTTATTATTTGGAATTATAGGCACTATCGTACTGCCGATCGTCAATAAAAAAGATAAGCAGCATGTCCCCTATCACCCGCCCCACCTTAGATAAAATCTTCGATCCTGAGGGAATGAAGCATTTAAGTGAATCCTGGCATAAGCTGGGTGAAAAAGTTGTTTTTACAAATGGTTGTTTTGATATTCTGCACGCCGGTCACATTCGTTATTTGGAAGCTGCTGCACAACTCGGCGATCACCTGGTCATTGCTGTCAATAGTGATGAATCCGTACGAAAACTAAAAGGTGAATCAAGGCCCATTAATGTCCTGGCAAGCCGTTTATATTTATTGGCTTCATTAAGTTGCGTAGATGCTGTTTTTCCATTTACTGAAGACACTCCTCTTGAGGTCATCCGTCAATTGAAGCCTGATGTACTTGTTAAAGGTGGAGATTACAAACCTGAAAATATTGTTGGTGCTAAAGAAGTCATGTCGTGGGGAGGTAAAGTTGAAGTCATTCCTTACGTAGCCGGATTCAGCACGACAAACCTCGAAAGCAAGATCCTGGAACTTCATAAGAGAAAAAAAGACTCATGAAAACCAATGCTGCTGAACTTTTCCAATATCTCGAAACAATAGCACCGCTTTCTCTCCAGGAAAAATATGATAACAGCGGATTGTTGATCGGCTCTGCTTCACAAAATGTAAGTGGTGTGCTGATTTGTCTTGATTGCACTGAAGATGTACTTGATGAAGCTTTGCGTTTAAATTGCAATGTTGTCATTTCACATCATCCTGCTATTTTTTATGGAATAAAAAGCATCACCGGTTCAAATCTCACGGAAAGATTAGTGATAAAAGCTATAAAAAATGATCTGATGGTGTATGCCATTCATACTAATCTTGATAACATATTAAATCATGGAGTGAATGAGCGGATCGCACAACAATTAGGTCTAAAGATTGAAAGTATTTTACGGCCGATGACAAATAGTGCCGATGATAAATTGATCGGTGCGGGTATAGTGGGAAAGTTTTCAAAACCAATGCAAGAGGTTCAATTCCTTCAATTATTAAAAGACAAAATGAAAACAGGAGTTATCCGGCATTCAAAATTGCTGGACAGACCTGTTGAGCGAGTCGCTGTTTGTGGAGGTTCGGGGAGTTTTCTGATGGAGGATGCGCGGAAAGCCGGAGTGCAGGCTTTTGTCACCGCAGATTATAAATACCATGGATTTTTTGACGCAGATAGCGACTTAATCATCTGTGACATAGGTCATTATGAAAGCGAGCAATATACAATCCATCTTCTACAGGAGCTCATTTCATTGAAATTCACTACTTTTGCCGCCCATTGCACCCAATTAAACACTAACCCCATCCATTATTTCACCTGATTTTTTTAAATAACCTATGGCTAAAGCAACTGAAATCAGTATAGAGGAAAAGCTAAGACAGCTTTATGCTCTTCAAAGAGCTGACTCAAAAATCGATGAGATTGAAATCCTCAAAGGAGAACTCCCGATAGAGGTAAGTGATCTTGAAGATGAAATCACCGGGCTGGAAACGAGGCTCAAAAATCTCAATGACACTGTAAAGGATATTGAAAAGGAAGGCCAGAAATTTCTTACGCGAATATCTGAAGGTGAAGCGCTCATCAAAAAATATACGAAGCAATTGGATGACGTCAAGAACAACCGTGAATACGACGCTTTATCCAAGGAATTAGAAATGCAAAAACTGGAAATCCAGTTGGCAGAGAAAAAAGCGCGTGAGAATGCTGATAAAGTAAGTGCCAAGACTACCGTCATCAAAGAGGTGAAGGATAAGTATAAAACCAAAAAAGCAAATCTTGATCTCAAAAAAGAAGAGCTGAAATCCATTGTTGCCAAGACTGAAAAAGAAGAAAAAGCACTTCGTAAAATTGCTGCTGCAGCAGAAGCAGTGATTGATGCTCGTCTCCTGAATGCATATCATCGCATCCGGAAAAATTATCGCAATGGTTTAGCTCTTGTGGCGATTGAAAGAGATTCATGTGGCGGATGCTTTAACCAGATCCCTCCTCAAATACAACTTGAAGTTTCTCAACGTAAAAAGATTATAGCTTGTGAACACTGTGGACGAATACTTGTCGACAATGAGATTGCCGGTGTAACCGTTGAGGCTTAACTAATCACCCATATACCTAAGTGGGTAAAATCATCCAGGCACGGATCAAGACCATCATTTGTGCCTGGATTTTTATTTTAACTGCGCTCCCTTCATTCACTCAAGGTCTTTACTGGACTGATGAAGCCAAAGCTGCTTATGGTTTCATCAATGAGCTGCGGATCGATGAAAGCATGAACATCATCCGGCTTCAATCCATCACGCATCCTGAAAACCTGATCTGGCCGTATCTCGAAGATTATGCCATGTTCCTCGAAATTTTTTTACAGGAAGACCTTCACAAAATCCCGGACTTTTTAGAAAGTTCTACACTTCGCATGGACAGAATTTCTGTCGTACCGGAGACGAACCCATTGTCATTGATGTGCCAGGCGCAAATCCATTTGCATCAATGTGCATTGCGCATGGAAGAAAGTCAATTTGTATCTGCTGCAACAGATATTAACCAGGCTTTTAAAATGCTGAAGAAAAATCAGCGACTACATCCGGATGACTATGCGAATCTCAGGCTATACGCTGTTATAAAAATTGCATTTGGTGCGATTCCTGATCAATACCGGTGGTTGGTCTCCATGATTTCCAGCCTGAGTGGATCAATTGATGAAGGACTGGGAGAATTGTATACGATCCTTGATAAAAGCAAGCCGACGGAAAATGTCTTCTTCCAGGAAACTATTCTGTTGACAGCCCTGGCTGAGGCCCGGGTAAATAATAAGCCTGACGTTGGAGTTCAATTGATGATTAAATATTTCGGTAAGGTGCCATCGACACGATTAATTCAATATGTCATGGCAAGTGTCAATATTGCGGCGGGGAACAATGATTTTGTCATTAAAATCTTGTCGCAGGATGTTGGTGCAGTCACCGCGATGAAGATTCCTTTTATGAATTTTATGTTGGGGAGAAGCAAACTCTGGCGGGGAGATAATGATGCCGATACGTATTTGAAAGATTTTATCGTCAGCAATAAAGGAAAACATTTCATCAAAGAGGCGTATCAAAAATTAGCCTGGTATTCATTGTTGAAAGGAGACGAGGCCGGATATGATGAAAATATGGCTCAGGTCTTGATCAAAGGAGAAAGTAATGCAGATCAGGATCAACAGGCTTTGTGGGAAGCGCAATCTCACGAGAAACCTCATCCCGTATTATTACGAGCCAGGTTATTATTTGATGGAGGATATTTCGATCAGGCGATGTCTTTGTTGACGGATGCTTTCTTTGAAACGCTTCAACTTCAATCCCAGCGGTTAGAATTTTTATATCGGAAAGGAAGAGTATTACAGGCTAAGAAATCTTATCCTGAAGCACTTCATTATTACAGTCTTGCCCTCAAGTTTGGAGAAGATGAGCGTTATTATTACGCTTGCAGTGCTGCTTTGGAGAGTGGAATTATTCATGAGACACTTGGAAGCGACTGGGCGGCTGCTAAATTTTATAATATGTGTCTTGCGATGTCGCCGGAGACTTATGGTCACAGTTTACACCAGAAAGCGAGAACAGGATTGAGCAGAATAGGACTTTAAATTTACGAATTACGAATTACGATGGTTGCTGAGCTGTAGGACGAGGTTGCGTTAAGCAGGTCGAAGCATACGATTTACGAGAAATTGAATTTTGACATTTTTTATTGCAATTGATTTAATGTTAATTGTTATTAAACTTTTTCATTTGAACGGTCACCCAAAGTGTGAGGATTAAATTGATGATGCAACCAAGGAAAAATAAACCTTTGATCATAACGACTGTCACTGAAGGGAGGGATGAGGGATCCGGGATCTGAAGATTTTGGAGTTGGATAAAAAAGCTTGCGTACATCATGCCGGTTGCAAAGCCCCAGGCTGTGTTTAGAAATATGATTCCATTGGATAAAGATTGAATTGTCCTGAATCCTGCAAAGATTAAAAATCCTCCTGCCAGGTAATCATCAAACCATGCTGCGAAATAATGAAGATCGGTCATTTGATGCCACCGTCTTATGGTCTCCAATAAGATGACGAGGAAGCCTCCACAGATGGCAAATAAAATGGAGATGCGAAGTAGCACAGGATATTGATTAAACCGGGTTCGTTCCATACCTGAATGCTTAGTGTGGGCTAAAATAATCAATGAAACCTCTATATTTGCAGTCCTTTTTTGGCGTGGTAGCTCAGATGGTTAGAGCGTGTGATTCATAATCACAAGGTCGGCGGTTCAATCCCGCCTCACGCTACTTTGATTTTTCACTTTTCGTTTTTCTCTTTTCACTCTTCACTTTTAACTTAAAAATCGATCCCTCCACTCAACTGGCGGCACGGGGCAACTGTCATATCGCTTTCCATATTTGTATCGCCTGTTGGCAACCCAACGATATATCCCATCCCGAATGAATAAAGGAACAATGGAAAAAACTATACCTATTCGATATGGAAAACCCAATGCTTTTCCAATTTGAAGTGCTGCCTCACTTCTGATAAAAATATCTCCATCATCATAATAAACAATGGTATCCTCTTTTAAATAATCAGGCAAAAGAGGAGAAAGCAATTGATGAGCTGTTTCTCCTTCCAATGGTGCAAAGCGTAACAATTTCCTATGATCCATGCGGATCAATCGCTTCACCCAGGAGTTACACATGGGACAATTGCCGTCAAAGAAAACAATTTTCAATTTCCGAATTGCGATTTTAGATTGACGATTTTGAAATATCGATTCTGGATTCAAGTTATTTAGATAAACAAAGGCGGGGGCAAGCCCCGCCACTACAATCGATTTAAATAATAAAATAATTCATGTACTGGCGGGGCTTGCCCCCGCCTTATTTTTATACTCACAACTCACTACTCACTATTGACAACTGACCACTGACGATTCACGCCTCACGATTCACGGATTACTGATTACAGAATACTGATTACCGACCTGTCATCCGAATACTTCTTCAAACAATTCTCTGAGCAATCTGACTTGTTTTATGGAAGAATTTTTAACCGATGTTTCTAATTGACTACCGGTGGGGATGTAGATTTTTTTATATCCTAAACGTGTGGCTTCTGCAACCCTGAGATCGACTTGCTGAACAGGGCGAATCTCACCGGAGAGTCCTACCTCGCCTGCAAAACAAACATCCCTTGGAACAGGAATATCCTGGAGAGAGGACACAAGTGCGACAGCAAGTGCAAGATCAATCGCAGGTTCGGTGACTTTTAATCCTCCTGCGACATTGAGAAAGACATCCTGGTTGCCAAAGAAAAACCCACACCGTTTTTCCAATACAGCAAGCATTAGATGAAGGCGCCGGATATCATATCCTGTAGTAGATCGCTGTGCAGTACCATACACAGCAGTACTCACCAAAGCTTGCGTTTCAATCAGGAAAGGTCTGAATCCTTCACAAACCAAGGCGATACAAGAACCCGATGTGCGTTGTATATGATCAGCAGGGATTAGCCATTCGGATGGATTCTGAACGGGAACCAATCCAAGTCCTTTCATTTCATAGATACCAATCTCACGCGTGGAGCCAAACCTGTTTTTAATGCATCGCAATAATCGAAGATTATATTGCCTGTCGCCTTCAAGGTGAAGAACGACATCGACAATATGCTCCATCAATTTTGGTCCTGCGATATCTCCTTCTTTTGTGATGTGGCCGACCATAATAATAGTGATCGCTGTTTGCTTGGCCAATTGTTGCAATCGATAGCTGCATTCCCTGATCTGGCTTACAGATCCTGGTACAGATTCGAGATCAGGAGAATACATCGTCTGCACGGAATCAATGATGACAATACCTGATTGGATGTCAATGATCGCTTCCATGATTTTATTGAGATCGGTTTCGGCGAGGATGTGACAATTCTCTCCTTTGATGCCCAGGCGTTGAGCGCGCATTTTTATTTGCGATGCGCTTTCTTCACCTGAGATATATAACATCTTTAATGAAGGATTCGAAGCCAATTGCAGACACAATGTTGATTTTCCTGCACCTGGTTCTCCTGCCATAAGGATGAGAGATCCGGGGACTATGCCTCCACCAAGAACACGTTCCAGTTCACTATCACCGATGCCGACGCGCATCTCGCTTTCAATGTTGAGCTCAGAGAGAAGAGTCGGAATGCTTTTTTCGCCTTCCGGAATTTTTGTGATTTGTGGTGATGCGGATTGGATGATTTCTTCAGTGAAGGTGTCCCATTCATTGCATTGCGGACATCGTCCCAGCCAATTGGAAGAGGTGGCGCCACAATTGTTGCAGACGTAACGGGTCTTGACTTTACTCATATTTCTGTTTTCTACTGTTTTGCACAAAGGTAATAATCATATTTTGTGAGTGGTCAGTTGTCAGTTGTGAGTGGTTTACGAAAACTTTGAAGATTGTGATACTAATATTAGACTTCATTCTCAATGTCACTGATTAAATCATATCTTGTTCATTTTCAAACTCACAACTCACAACTCACAACTCACAACTCACAACTCACAACTCACATTAATGACTCCACTCATCACAAATGATGCCGTCGTACTTGGAATATTATTGGTCATCCTGGCTTCTGTCTATTATACTTCGAATTCAGAAAAACCTTTCTGGAAAAAATTATACAAGTATGTGCCTGCGATATTGCTGTGTTATTTTATTCCCGCATTATTGAACTGGCCCATCCGGTTGATATCAGGAGAGAAGACGCAATTATATTTCATAGCGACAAGATATTTTCTTCCTGCCAGTTTGATTTTATTTTGCCTGGGTGTTGATTTGAAATCCATTTTGGGATTGGGGCCGAAAGCATTGATTATGTTTTTTGCTTCGACTTTTGGAGTGATGCTGGCTGCGCCGCTGGCTTTATTGATTACGTATGGATTATTTCCGCACTTAATTACAGTACCGCCGGATGATTTGTGGAAAGGACTTGGTACGATTGCGGCGAGTTGGATTGGAGGCGGAGCTAATCAAACAGCGGTCAAAGAAATATTTCATGTGTCGAGTGATCTCTTTGGAGCTATGGTGGTGATTGATGTGTTGGTGAGCAACCTATGGCTAGCTGTTCTTTTATACCTGGTCAGTCAGAATGAAAAAATCAATCGTTGGTTTAAGGCAGATACGAGTGCCATTACTGCGCTTGAAGAGAAAGTAAGTGAATTCAGATTAAGTAATCAGAGGATCACTACGACGACTGATATTTTCATGTTGATGGCTGTTGCTTTTGGAGGTGTGGGTTTGGCGCATTTTGGTGCAGATATCATTGCACCATGGTTAGGTCAGTATGAAGAGACATTCAAATCCGTGCATCTTGAATCTTTGGTCAATGGTTTTTTCTGGGTGGTGTTGATTGCATCTGCTATTGGAATTGGACTTTCGTTTTCTCCGCTTCGAAAACTGGAAGGAGTGGGTGCATCAAAGTGGGGAAGTTTATTTCTCTACATCATGGTGGCGACGATCGGGATGCAAATGAATCTTGGTGCGGTATCTGAGCATCTTGGTCTTTTTGTGGTTGGGTTGATCTGGATTTTCTTACATGGAGTTTTTATTGTCATCGTAGCGAAATTGATTAAAGCACCATTTTTCTTTTTGGCGGTCGGGTCACAGGCAAACATTGGTGGAGCAGCATCAGCGCCGATTGTGGCGAGTGCATTTAATCCGGCGTTGGCACCGGTTGGTGTACTGCTTGCGGTATTAGGATTGACGATCGGAACGTACGGGGGTTTGATATGTGCGTATATGATGCAGGCGGTGATCAAGTGAGTTGTGAGTTATAATACCTCATCAGAAAGGTTATCCTTCACCAAGTCAACTAATTACTTATCTTTGACGTTAGTAACGTCATTCAGTTATAAATGATCAAATCCTTTGCTGATGCGGAATCCGAGAAAATCTGGAATGGAATCAGGTCAGGGAAACTGCCTGCATCCATTCAGCAAGTGGCCAGAAGAAAGCTTAGAATGCTTCATAATTCACAAGATCTGAACGATCTCAGGGTGCCACCTGCAAATCATTTGGAGAAACTTTCAGGTACACTCTCTGGATTCTACAGTATCAGGATCAATCAACAATGGCGGATCATTTTTCACTGGAAAGATGGCAGTGCCGGCGAGGTAGAGATTGTGGATTATCATTAAACCGAACTATCATGAGCAGACTTAAAAACATTCATCCGGGTGAAGTACTAAAAGAAGAATTTCTTGAACCTCATGGCATTACAGCCTACAGATTGTCCAAGGATACCTTTATTCCACAGACCCGCATCAGTGAAATCCTCAAAGGGAAAAGAAGAATCACTGCTGACAGCGCATTACGATTCTCCAGATATTTTGGTACTTCCGCAAAATTTTGGCTTGGCCTTCAAAACGATTACGATTTAGAAGAGGAAGGGAGAAACAAGAAAAGGGAGTTAGACGAAATTCCAAATATCAATACCAACGCAGCGTAATATAAGCTGTCCACAATCACTCGGTGCCTATTTTCAATTCAACATTCTATACTCTCCCGGTGAATGCCCCACCCGCTGTTTGAACAACCGTGCAAAATGCTGGGGATATTTAAATCCTAATTCGTAAGCAATTTGGCTGACAGATTTGCTTTGGTCAAATATTTTTTCTTTCGCCACATCAATCACCCTTGATTGTATGTATTCCTGTGCTGTTTTACCTGTTTCTTTCCTGACCAGGTCGCCAAAATAACCGGCCGATAAATGCAACTCACCGGCAAAATAAGCAACCGAAGGCAACCCAATTGTTTGCGGCTTCTCTGACTGAAAATATTCGTTCAGCAACTGCTCAAATCTTTCTAAAATTCCCTGGTGAACATTGTCACGAGTGATAAACTGGCGGTCATAAAAACGGATACAATAGTTCAAAAACAGTTCAATGTTGGATACAATAAGTTTTTTGCTATGCTGGTCAATGGCGTGTTCCAATTCGTAATCAATTTTTGAAAAACAATCCAATACCAATTTTCTTTCACGTTCTGACAAGTGAAGTGCTTCATTCGATTGATAGCCGAAGAATGTGTAGTCCCGGATATGCCTTCCCAAAGAAGTTCCATGGATTAAATCGGGATGAAAGACCAACGCATAACCTTTAGGCTGATAAGTTTCTCCATTGCTATTCAAGCCCGCAACCTGTCCGGGTGCAAGGAAAACCAATGTACCTTCCTGGTAATCATACGTATGCCGGCCGTATACCAAATCACCGCATTTCACATCTTTCAGAAATATGGTGTAGAAACCAAAATACATGCGTGAACCTTGCCGCGGGCTGGCTTTCGATAAGTCAACAACACTCACAAGGGGATGGAGTGTTTCATTATTGTTGAAAGCGTTGTAATCACTGATGGTCTCAAATCTTCGCAGATCGTCCATATCACTGTTATTTTATTGAATTCAAAATTACCGCTTTAATGCATCCCTGCATTGATCAACACTCCTAATCAGGAATATTGGTAGGTAAATCCGCAATCTGTATACCCTTCAGGCATGCAATTACCATGACCTTTGTACAGTAAAAAGAGAAACAATGCAAAAAGTAAAATTGAACAATGGCGTTGAAATGCCCATTTTAGGCTTTGGTGTTTTCCAGATCCGCGATGCCGCAGAATGTGAACGATGTGTGATCGATGCCATCAATACGGGTTATCGACTCATCGATACGGCGGTTTCCTACATGAATGAACAGGCAGTCGGCAATGCCATTAAAAGCAGCGGGATAGATCGAAAGGAATTATTTATCACCACCAAATTATGGGTGCAGGACCATGGTTACGAAAACACTAAAAAATCTTTTCAAAATTCGTTGAACAGGTTGCAGTTGGATTATTTGGATTTGTACCTCATACATCAGCCTTTTGGCGACATCTTTGGTTCATGGCGCGCCATGGAAGAATTGTATGAGGCAGGAAAAATAAAAGCGATTGGGGTTGCCAATTTTCAAATTGACAGGATCATGGATTTAATGGTGTTCAATAAAATACCGCCGGCAGTCAATCAAATTGAAACACATCCGTTTAATCAACAAATAGCCGCGCAGGCATTTTTAAGTGAACATAATGTTCAAACAGAATCCTGGGGTCCATTTGCGGAGGGAAAAAATAATATTTTTCAAAATGAATTATTGCAATCCATCGCCAATAAATACAACAAGAGTGTTGCTCAAATCATTTTGAGTTGGCTTGTACAACGAGGAATCGTTGTACTTGCAAAATCTGTTCGTAAAGAAAGAATGGCTGAAAACCTCAACATTTTTGATTTTGAATTAAGTACAGACGATACCGAAAAAATCAAAAGCCTTGATACAAAAACCAGCCTGTTCTTTGATCACCGTGATCCGGAAATTATAAAATGGATGGGCAGCAGAAAATTAGATCTCTAAACCAATAAGAAATAACAAAAAATATCATGAAACAAGAATTTTATTTGACGATGTTAATTTCTGCTGTTCTGCTTACTCAGGCAGTAGCACAGGATGCCCCAATTTTTCCAAGAGGTGAAATATCCACTACTGATAATCACACGGGAACAGTTTGGTTGAATGAATTAAGCAAACCTGACAGCATATTAAATTATAGCATAGCTGTTGCCACCTTTGCACCGGGTGCAAAATTAGATTGGCATATTCATCCTGCCGGACAAACTCTTCTTATTGCAGAAGGCACTGGGTATTACGAGGAGCAAGGCAAACCCATACAAATCGTTCATAAGGGTGATGTCATCAAATGTCTTCCCGGTGTGATGCATTGGCATGGGGCATCTCCAGGAAGCAACTTTTCTTACATCGCAGTTACGCCTGCTCAAAAAGGAAAAACAATTTGGTTAAAGCGAGTAACTGATGAAGAATATAACCATGGAAATTATTCTGCTTTGAACAGCAAAAGCCCGGAACAGGAAATCATTGACCTGTCAAAGCAGAAATGGCTTTGGATGGCAGAACGTAACGTAGATACTTTGAACGCTCTATTCGATGATAAGGCTGTCTTTGTACACATGGGAGGAACCATGACCAAAGACCATGAACTCGATGTTATCAAAAGCGGAACCATTCAATATCAAAATGCTGAAATTCAGGAGACCTCTGTGCAATTCGTTGGCAATACTGCAATCCTTTTAAATAAAATTCGTCTGACCGCAATTGTCGGTGGTAATGAGGTCATTAATCCTTTCGTGGTAACAGAAGTGTATGTGAAACAAAATGACGCGTGGAAATTAGGCTCAATGTCATTTACCAAACTACTTATCCCGAACGATGCAACACATTGAAATAAATAAAGCATAGGAAAAGTGATGCAAAAAGTGAAAATTATGGTATATCTTTAAAAAAAAATACTCATATGAAAACACTAATTCTCTCCATTGCCCTTTTATCTCTTCCCGTTTTTCTATCTGCTCAATTGGGACTCGGAATTAAAATCGGTGCCAATTTTGCAAATATGTCAACGGATAACTTCGATAATAATTCGATCACCAGCTTTCACGCCGGTGCGTATGCGAACATTCATTTTTCCGATAGCTGGGGTGTTACACCGGAAGTATTATGGACTGATCAGGGTGCTGAACTTGACGGAAATAAATTTAAAACGGATTACATAGCCGTTCCGATTATGCTGCGTTGGCGAATCATTGACTTAATCAGTCTTGAAGCAGGCCCGCAGTTTAATTTTTTGACAAAAGCTGAGTCGAATGGCATTGATGTGACGGATGATTTGACAACTCCCAGCTATAATGCGGCTTTTGGTGCCCTCCTTCATCTTCCCCTGGCGCTTAACGCCGGTATTCGCTACATAGTAGGGTTCACTGACCTTACAAAATCAAACGATACTGAACTAAAGGACGCCGTACTCCAGGTTTATGTGGGATGGACCATATTCGGTAATAAGACGGATTGATTAAGTGTTCATTTAAAATAGCACCGGTTCGTCGCGTTATTTAATCTATCAAATTCATTAATGTCTTTATTCAGGTTGTAAATCTTTGACCGGCATGTTGGGTGCTATTTAGAGTATTGAATAATATCATTGCTAACTAATTTAAGAAGTATAAAATGAAAACTCTATTAGCCATCATATTATTCACAAACCTGCTTATCTCTTGCAGTCAAATAAAAGAAGAAAATGCTACCGGTAATGTGTCTACTCTTGACAAATTAATAGCGGGAAATAAAAGTTTCGTAAATGGTCATCCTTTTCATCCACACGAAACACTGGATAGGATCAGGGAGTTAAAAAAAGGACAAGAACCCTTTGTTGTTATTGTCAGTTGCTCTGATTCACGGGTACCTCCAGAGTTAATATTTGACCAGGGATTAGGGGATGTTTTTTCAATTCGTACAGCAGGTAACGTCATCGGAGATTATGAATTGGGAAGCATTGAATATGCAGTCGAACATCTTCATTGCAAACTTATTGTAGTCATGGGCCATGAAAACTGTGGTGCCATCCAGGCATATGCTTCATCTGAAAGTGCAGAGCATAGTGAAGATCATATCCAGGATTTAGTTAATTATATAGCTGCGGAAGAGGAAGAAAAAATGATTCCATCCAATCTAAAAACCAACATTGATACTTTGGTGAAGGCTAATGTTGCCCATGGTGTTAATTTATTAAAATCATCTACTCCTGTATTAAAACCACTTGTTGATAAAAATGAATTAACGATCGTTGGCGCCTATTACGATCTTGATAGTGGAAAGGTTTCTTTTATTGAAAAATAAGCATTACATATCAGGAATATTTTTAGTATCCCTTAGTTTTATTGCCGGCGTAATGAGTTATTATCTTATCTATCTGGCAATACCTGTTTTTCTCCTTGGAGTAATTTTCATTTTTGGGTCTAATGCAAATATTCGCATAAAGCTTGCAACGGTGATTGCACCTTTGCTTTTGTATTTTCCAATAATGCATTTTATTTTTTCTGAATACGGAAAAACAGATCCTGTGAAATTCATGATCCCTGCAGATTATGAAGGTCAATTTTGTGTTGTCTATGGTGAAAAGTGCGGCACAATTCCAAAAGCAATATCCGATACGATGATATTAATTATTCCGGACGATGGCATATTAATTATTCCTACCTTGTATAAGCCGGGTATTGTCAATCATCAATTTTATTTAAAAGATAAAAACGGGAATTCAAAAAAAATAAACGAAGTCTATTCACTTAAAGATGTCAATAATCATTTGCCTGCTATCCTGATGGGCGGTACCGGAAGGATGAGTACTGCATCGCCTGGTAGCGAACCTTCAAATGAATCTTCAATCACTTTCACAAAATTTACTGTATTCAATAGGGACACATTACTTTCTAAGAGCCATAAAACAGAACAACTTATTGATAACCTGGTAAGGCAGTGCAGATTGAACATTAAGTAAGCAAGTTAGAATTATGGTTGAATTAAAAACAAAAGCACTTTTAATTTGTGGTGTAATCACGTGTCCCCTATTTATGATTGCAGTTTTTATAGAAGGAGCTACACGGGTTGGTTACAATTCATTTCTCTATCCTTTAAGTTCACTTTCTATTGGTAATAAAGGCTGGACGCAGATTTCAAATTTTATTATTACAGGAATTCTATTAATTATTTTTTCTGTTGGCATCAAACGGATATTCAATTCTAATCAAGAAATATTCCGGGGACCACTGCTGATCAGGCTGGTCGCAATTGGGCTTGTAGGAGCCGGGATTTTTATCACGGATCCAATATTTGGCTATCCGAAAGATATGCCACTCGTGCTGAGGCAATTTACAATTCATGGGCATTTACATGACGCATTCTCTATGCTTGTATTTGTATGTTTGCCGTGGACGTGTTTTATTTTCCGAAAACCCTTTTTAGCGAAAGGTGAAAATGGATGGGCCATGTATTCTTCCGTTACAGGATTCTCAATGATTGCAACTTTTATATTGGCGAGTATGGGATTTAAGCAACTTCCCGGTTTAGTGGATTATGCAGGGATATTTCAAAGATTGTGCATCACCATTGGCTTAGCCTGGATTTCACTTTTATCTTTACATTTATTGAAAGATCACCAGTAGAAATGTTACCATGAAACGATTTTCAAGAACCTTATTTTTCATTTTCTCTCTGACACTGACTTTAAGTGCAAGCGGCCAGGATGATGCGACGTATGTGAAATCACATGCAATCCGTATCGACAATCCTGAGAAATTAAATGACAGTATTTCCACTTTGCTTTCTCCCTTTCAAATCATCATGTTTGGTGAGATGCACGGCACTAACGAATCAGCTCCGTTTGTCCATGGGTTGACAAATCTCTTCACCAGCAAGGGCGACAGCGTTCAGGTAGGGCTGGAAATTCCTGCCGAATTAATGAGTAAATATTTACAGTTGCGTACTGACAGTAGTATTTATCAAAGTGATTTTTTCCGGAATCCGCCTTACCTGGATGGAAGGGAATCTTATGCCTGGGCCAATTTGATTTCGCAATTAAATAAAAATCGAAAGGTGGTTATTTTCTTTTTTGATACCAACAGGGATGCTGATGTTGTTCCATATAGGGACAGCCTTATGTCAGTAAATATAAAAAAGCAATACAAACAACATCCCACATGGAAAATGATAACACTTAGCGGCAATTATCATAACCAGGTAACTGATCCGGCGACCATGACATCAGTCCTTAAAAGAAATCTTTCCGCAAAAATTTGTTCGCTGAATATGGAATACAAGGAAGGAAGTTGCAATGCTAATTTCACACACGGCCTGGAAATAAAACAACTTGGAAGTTATCCCTCAGTTTACAATTCAACGTTGACGTTTGATAAATATATAATGTTAGTTTCGCCTAAGTCCGACTATGATTACAATGGATTGTATTTTACGACGAATGTCACAGCGGCAACAATGGTGAAACATAATTAATACTTCCACGCAAGCGTAATTAAATATTTATGAGCAGGCATTTTACGGAAGAGAGCGAGAATATCCGTCTCGAGATGTTTATGGATGCGATAATGTCGATCATTATCACGATCCTGGTGCTGGAATTCAAAGTGCCCGAAGAACCCTTTTCAACAAATGGGGATCTGCTATCCTTTATTCACCATTTACTTCCCTCTTTTTTTAGTTATGGGGTTTCCTTCATGACCATCATTGCCCTGTGGATCGACCATCATTTTTTATTCCGCAAGATTAACAAAGGAGATATCCGGTTTGTGTTTCTCAACTTTCTTTTCATTCTTTTTTTATCCCCGATTCCTTTTACCACTGCATTGGCCGGAAGAAATTATACCAATCCGTATGCCGTTGCACTGGTAGCCATCAATTATTTCCTGATGGGTACCTGTTTCTCTGCTTTATGGAGGTTTGCCGTGGTAACAAAAATGATTCCCGATAACAAATTGAAAGACTGGTTTTTTAAACGAGACATGATCCTGAGTAATGTTGGTGCATTAGTTTTACTGGCTAGCATTCCATTGGCATTTGTCAGCACTTATATTTCGTTTGTGCTCTTTATCCTGGTGGTGCTTATGCATTTGTTAAAACATTTCTTCCGATGAGGAGTGAGAGAAGTGAGAGGAGTGAGAGAAGTGAGAAACTCGACAAATACTAAACTCATTTCCAATCTTAAGCTTTCAATAACTAAAACTTTCAACTTTCCCCTTCTCCTTACGTTAACATAAGTTCAAAAAATCGGGAGCTTAAAAAACCGTATTTTTGCACCCTCTAATGAGTGATGAGATCAAACACGAGTGCGGGATCGCACTGATCAGACTCCTTCAACCACTGCAATACTACCAGGACAAGTATGGTTCTTCCCTGCACGGGTTATATAAACTGCAACTTTTGCTTCAAAAGATGCGCAACCGGGGCCAGGACGGAGCAGGAGTAGTGACCATCAAGCTTGATCCCACCCCCGGAACCAGGTATATCAGCCGAAAACGGAGCAACGGCCCACAATACCTCAAGGAAGTCTTCCAGGGCATTTTTCAGCATTTTGAAGGCCTCACACCCGAGCAACTCAGTGACAGTCAATGGCTTAAAGAGAATAAACCCTATACCGGCGAAGTCCTCCTGGGCCACCTCCGATACGGAACCCATGGAGACAATTCCATTGAAACCTGCCACCCTTTCGTCAGGCTCAACAACTGGATCACCCGGAACCTCGTCCTTGCAGGCAATTTCAACCTCACTAACGTAGACGAGCTCTTCGACGAACTTGTGAAACTAGGTCAGTACCCGAAAGAAAAATCGGATACGGTCACCGTCATGGAAAAAATAGGTCACTTCCTTGACAATGAAGTGGAACGCCTTTTCAAATGGTATAAAGGTGATGGATATGACAATGAGCGCATCACTGAACTCATCGTTGAAAACATCGATATTCAGCGCATCTTCCGAAATGCCTGTAAAAAATTTGACGGCGGATATGTGATGGGCGGGATGATCGGGCATGGAGATGCATTTATCTTTCGCGACCCCAATGGTATACGGCCTTGTTTTTATTATGCGGATGATGAGATCATCGCCGCTGCGTCAGAACGTCCAGCATTGCAAACCGCACTGAATGTCAGTGCAAGATTCGTGCATGAACTAGAACCGGGCCACGTCCTGATCATCAAGAAAGACGGTCGCCATGAAGTAGTTCCATTTATTGAAAAAAGAGAAAAGAAAAGTTGCTCCTTCGAACGCATTTATTTCAGCCGCGGATCCGATAAAGACATTTATGTTGAACGCAAAAACCTTGGCCTCAACCTTGTGCCAAGAATCCTTGAGGCTGTCAATTATAATTTTGATGAAACTGTATTTACTTACATTCCAAATACCGCAGAAGCTGCTTTCTACGGATTGATGGAAGGGCTTCACGGAGCATACAATCTGCAGAAAGCAGAAAAGATCGTCTCTGCAAACGGAAAGATGAGTGAGGAAGAAATTCATGAACTCCTGGCGAAGCAACCCCGCATTGAAAAGCTGGCAAATAAAGATGAAAAACTCAGAACTTTTATTGCCGCTTTGGATTCAAGGAGTGAGATGGTATCTCATGTATACGATGTGACCTACGGTATCATCCGCAATGACCTTGATACACTTGTACTGCTTGATGATTCCATTGTGCGGGGAACAACCATGAGAGATTCCATCATACGCATGATTGCCCTCAGGTTGAAACCAAAACGAATTATTGTCGTCAGCAGCGCCCCGCAGATCCGGTATCCGGATTGTTATGGAATCGACATGTCCATAATGGGTGATTTCGTCGCCTTCAAAGCATTAGTTGAAATTTTGAAGGACCAGGGAAAAGAACATTTATTGCAGGAGTGTTATGAAAGGTGCAAGGAGCAACTGAAACTTCCAAAAGAAAAAATGATCAACGAAGTGAAGAGCCTGTATGCTCATGTAACTGAAGATTGTATTTCCAAAAAAATAGCGCAGATCGTTACGCCGGATAATATTGACATCGAAGTTGATGTTATTTTCCAAACGATTGAAGGTCTTCATCAGTCTTGTCCGAATCATACCGGTGATTGGTATTTTTCAGGCGACTACCCGACACCGGGTGGAAATAAAGTGGTGAATAAAGCCTTCATCAATTATATGGAAGGAAGCGACGAGAGAGCGTATTGACGAGTAACGAATAACGAATAACGAGTAATGAGTAACAAATAACAAATAACAAATAACAAATAACGAATAACAAATAACAAATAACAAATAACAAATAACGAGTAACAAGTAACAAGTAACGAGTAACGAGTAACAAGTAACAAGTAACGAATAACGAATAACGAATAACGAATAACGAATAACAAGTAACGAATAACGAGTAACGAGTAACGAATAACGAATAACGAGTAACGAGTAACGAATAACGAATAACGAGTAACGAGTAACGAGTAACGAATTACGAGTAACGATTAACAAGTAACGAGTAACGAGTAACGAATAACGAGTAACGAGTAACGAATTACGAGTAACAAGTAACGAGTAACGAATTACGAATTACGAATTACGATTTACAAATGACGATTTACAAATGACGAGTTGTGAATCGTGAATCGTGAACCATTAGTGAGATGCCCCGTAGGGGCTAAAGGTTGGTAACAAATAGATGCATAAAAATTCTACTTGCCCTGTAGGGGCAAAACAAGAATGGGTAATAACAATTGATTAGAAAATAAAGCATAGTAATCGTAAATCTAAAATCCGATGCAAGATATCAGATGCCAGATGCCAGACACACATTACACGCTACTCACAACTTACTACTCACGATTCAGTAGTCCCTTTTATGGCTGTCCACTTTATTAAAACTGTTTCCATTTAGTAATGCCAGACATCATACGGTTATTACCAGATTCTATTGCCAACCAGATTGCGGCGGGTGAAGTCATTCAGCGGCCGGCATCTGTGATCAAAGAATTGCTGGATAATGCTGTTGATGCCGGTGCCACCGAGATTAACGTCATCATCAAAGATGCGGGGAAGACCATGATCCATATCCAGGACAATGGTTCCGGTATGTCTCCTACAGATGCCCGCATGAGCCTGGAACGTCATGCGACTTCCAAGCTGAGAAAAGCAGAAGATCTGTTTGATATACACACGATGGGTTTTCGAGGAGAGGCTTTGGCTTCTATCGCTGCGATCTCTCACATGGAAATACGGACAAGGCGTGCAGAAGATGTTGTCGGAACAAGACTTATTGTTGAAGCATCAGTTGTGACTATCCAGGAAGGATGTCAATGCCCGGTGGGAACATCCATCATTGTGAAAAATCTTTTTTACAATGTCCCGGCGCGAAGAAAATTTCTAAAAAGTGATCCGGTGGAGATGCGTCATATTCTTGATGAGTTTCATCGGTTGGCGCTTGCATTTGAAACCGTCCAATTCAGATTATACCACAATGATCAGGAGATTTATAATCTGCAGGATGTAACACTGAGAAACAGGATCCTCAGCATTTTTGGAAAAAGAATTAATGAATACCTGGTCCCGGTAGAAGAAGATACCAACTATGTCAATTTCAGCGGATACATCGGTAAACCAAAACTGGGAAAGAAATCAAGAGGAGAACAATTTTTATTTGTCAATCGTAGGTATATCCGAAGCTCTTATTTGCAGCATGCTGTAAAATCGGCTTATGAAGATATTCTTCCGGCGGATCAATATCCCTTCTTTGTTCTTTTCCTAGATATCAATACGGACAAGATTGATGTCAATGTTCATCCGACCAAACAGGAAATAAAATTTGAAGATGAGCGGATCATCTACAATTACCTGAGAGTGGCGTGCAGGCATGCTCTTGGAAAATACAGTATTACACCTAGTCTTGATTTTGAACAGGAAACCGCCATCGACCGTGCCTCCGTCGATAAACAAAATCAATTTTCCTCAACATCCGGAATGACCCGCCAGGAACAAGATCGTAACCAGGAAAAAGAAAATATCAAAAAGTGGGGAGCGTTGCTTGAATCGATTGAAGGATTTTCTCTTGAGAAAGGAGATGATCCCGCTGAGGGTGCCGTTGCATTTGGACCGCTGTTTCACGATCAGGAATCAGGCGACCCTTTGATATCTTCATTCATAGCACCTATTCAGTTGTGGCAACGCTACATACTCATTCCGGGTCTTGCCGATTTAGTGGTCATCGATCAGCGCGCGGCTCATGAAAGAGTCATATTTGAGTTGATGATGAAAGATCTTGCGCAGCACAATCCTGCTATTCAAAAATTATTGTGGCCTGAAACTATTCAAAGCCATGCATCGGATACAGTTTTATTGAAGGAACTTATTCCCCATCTTCAATATCTTGGATTTGATATTGCGGAATTCGGGCATGGGAGTTTTATTGTGCATGGAATACCTGCGATTATCACCGACCTGATATCACCACAGCAGGCAATTGATGATATTCTTGACCGGTTCAAATCAGGTCATGATATGATCGAAATGAAACCTGTTGAGAAAATTGCTTTTGCGCTTGCTTCGAATTTGAGCAGGAGACGAGGCGATACGATGACAACTGAGGAAATGCAAATGCTTGTGGAGCAATTAATGGCTTGTGACAATCCATATGCGAGTCCTTCCGGCAGAAGAACTTTTATTACCATTCCGAAAGATGAAATGTTCAGACGATTTCAAAACTAATTTAATCCGACTGTAAAAGATGATGCCTCTCACCCCGATCGTAAAAAACCTGTTGATCATCAATGTGCTGTTTTTCATTGCGATTCATTTATTGCCGCAGCACTTTGCCGAGATGATGCCTTTTAATAGTCCGGCAACAGGGCTATTTCAGCCTTACCAGATCATCACTTATATGTTCACGCATTTTGAAGTGTCGCACATATTTTTCAATATGCTTAGTCTTTATTTTATAGGGCCTGCTGTGGAAATGACCCTTGGGCCAAAGCGATTTTTTGGTTTGTATATGATTTCAGGGCTGACCGGATTGGCAGCACACTTTTTGGTGTTTTATATGCCTTATTTGCTGGGTCAGACGAGCATATTGCCGGTGTTTTCTGTTCTTGGTGCTTCCGGGGCAATCTTCGGGGTTTTGATCGCATTTGCCACACTTTATCCGGAGCGTGAACTCATGCTTCTTTTTCCTCCTATCCCCATCAAGGCATGGGTGATGGCTTTGATCCTTGTTGGAATCGGACTATACCAGGGACTTACCGGATCGGGTGGAAATATTGCAAATTTTGCTCATTTGGGGGGTGCACTGGCCGGGTTTATATTAGGCAGGCATTGGAAACATGGAGGTAAGTTTTTGAGTTAAAAACTGTAAGTGAAGAGTGAAAAGTGAAAAGTGCCGGTTAATATCAAAAAATGCATTGCGAGTCTGGAATCTGATATCTGGTATCTCGAATTTACAATTACCCCAACATTCACCTGCTTTTTATCGTTTTGAGCATTAAGCCCTACATTTGATACCGTGTTCAGATCAATACTCAACGATGTAAGATTCCAGTTTCAATCCGGTAATTCGATTACCCGGTTGATTATTGTCAACGTGGCTTTATTTCTCCTGATCACCGTATTTCATTTTATCCTCAGGCTGACGGGGCCATTTGATCAGAATGAAGGTCTGTTTCAGAAATCGGTTCAATATCTTTTCCTGTCGCAGGATCCTTTGTGGGATGCCCGGCATCCGTGGACGATTGTCACGCATATGTTTACCCATATTGCGTTCTTCCATTTGCTTTTCAATATGCTGGTGCTTTATTGGTTTGGCAGAATTGCAGGTGATTTGCTGGGCGATCACAGGATGCTTCCGCTTTATATTTTTTCTGGTCTTTCCGGTGCATTGATCTATATGTTGACGGCACCTTTGATGTACACCGGCAGTACTATGCTTGGTGCATCCGGAGCTATCATGGGGATTGTGGCTGCTGCCGGAATGACGGCACCTGATTACCAGATGAGACTTTTGTTTTTTGGTGATGTGCGTTTAAAATATATTGTCTTTGGTCTGCTCGTCATTTATTTTATCAGTCTTGTCAATATGGATAATGCCGGCGGGCAGATGGCTCATTTCGGAGGAGCGGCTTTTGGTTTCTTATATGTGCACATGCTTCGACAAGGACATGATTTGACAGCCGGTTTCAGACGCATGGTTACATTTCTCAAAAAACCTACTCAACGTCCGGCTCCAATGGCAAAACGCAAAGTGACTATGGAAGTCCGCCAGCGAAGCGGAACGCGTCGAAGTGATATTCATCCTCCACAACAAAGACCTTATGTTGGAGAGCAGGAACGTCTTGATTCCATTCTCGATAAAATAAAAAGATCCGGATTCGATAGTCTCGACGAAGACGAAAAACAATTTTTGCATGACGCGAGCCAAAAGTAAATCCAGGGCTGGCCGTTTGCAAAAGGTGATGCTATGGATCAACCTTTCAATGATCCTTCTTCTGGTTCTCACTTACATTACACCCTTCATCTCTGTTAATCTCTGGGGATGGCTTTCTTTATTGGCGCTTGCCTATCCGTTTATTTTGCTCGCGAATGGAATCTTTGCGATGGGTTGGATTTTTTTTCGAAAATGGTATTCAATGTTATCTATTGTGACATTGGTGGGCGGAATAGGAATTCATAAAAAATATATCCAGATTTTCCCTTCTTCATCCAAACAGGTTACTTGTGATGAATCGATCCGATTATTGTCTTACAACATGAGAGGGCTTTCGATGATTTATGTCAAAAAAGATGCGGGCATTGAAGCCAAGATTGATACCATCTATAATGTATTGACCGACCTGAAAGAATATCCCGATATCATCTGCCTGCAGGAAGCCATTAAAGGCGATCTTATTGCAAAGAAATTTGGATTGGATTACAGTATTCATGCACCAAAATCTTCGCTTTGGTTATTGTCCCGCTACCCTATCATCACAAATGGACAAATTGAAGGTGCGGAAGAAAGCCCAAGCACCATGTGGGCCGATATCAAGACACCCCAGGGGATACTTCGGGTTTATAATATGCATCTTGTTTCTAATCGCGTGACCAATGTTGCAGAAGAACTAAGCCAGGAGATGGATTTCAAAAAAGAAAATACCTGGAATAATATCAAGTTTATTGTGAACCGTTATAAATCCACCACACAAAAACGTGCTATGGAAGCAATAGCTATCAGGGCGCACATGGCATTGTGTCAATATCCTTCTATCCTTGCCGGTGATGGAAATGATACTCCTCTCTCTCATACTTACAAGGTCCTTAAAACCGGTCTCCAGGATAGTTTCGAAGAAAAAGGATTTGGCCTGAGCACGACATATGAAAGTCATTTACCCTTGTTGCGGATAGATTATGTCCTGGGGAGCAAGGAAATTATTTTTAAAAATCAATTCACTCCTCATATCCGTTACAGCGATCATTTTCCGGTGACTGCAGGTATTTGCATTCAGCCCGGGGGTGGATCCTGATCTCCTCGTTCCAATATCTTATTTTTGCCGTCATGAGTTTGAAGATCTATAATAGTATAAGTGGTCAGAAGGAAGTATTTACACCCATGGTGGAAGGCCATGCAGGCATGTACGTCTGCGGACCTACCGTATATAGCGATGTCCACATCGGAAACTGCAGGACATTTGTAAGTTTTGACATGATCTACAGGTATCTCCTCCATCTGGGTTTAAAAGTGAGATATGTGAGGAATATCACAGATGTCGGACATCTTGAAGGTGATGCAGACACAGGAGCTGAGGATAAGATCAGTAAAAAGGCAAGACTTGAACAATTGGAGCCAATGGAAGTCGTGCAGCGATATTCGAATGGATTTCATGCCATGATGAGGATGTTCAATACACTCAATCCCAGCATCGAACCTCGCGCTACAGGCCACATCCTGGAACAAATCGAAATGGTTCAGAAGATTTTAGATAAAGGATATGCTTATGTGGTGGATGGAAGTGTTTACTTCGATACGGCACGATTGATCCGTGAGACGGATGTGTATGGAAAATTATCCGGAAGGAAAGTCGAGGATTTATTGGTCGAAACAAGAGAACTTAAAAAGCAAGATGAAAAAAGAAATCCTGCTGATTTCGCAATCTGGATTAAAGCGGAAGAAAATCATCTCCTGCGATGGAATGCACCGTGGTCAGAAGGATTTCCCGGATGGCATCTTGAATGTTCAGTGATGAGTACTAAATACCTGGGTGAACGATTTGATATTCATGGCGGAGGAAATGATCTTAAGTTTCCTCATCATGAAAATGAAATCGCACAACATTATGGTGCATGTGGAAATACACCGGCCAATTACTGGATCCACACGAATATGTTGTTGATGAACGGGAAAAAGATGGCTAAGAGTGAAGGTAATTTCATCACACCCGAACAAATATTTTCAGGCGAGAGTGAGCATATCAGTAAAGCATACACTCCGATGACGTTGCGTTTCTTTTTCCTGCAGGCACATTATGCCAGTACGCTTGATTTGAATGATGCCTCACTTGGTGCTGCTGAAAAGGGATATCGCAGGATCATGGAAGCTTATCAGACGCTCAATAAGCTCACTTCAAAAACAGCTAAAAGCGATAAACCATTAGCCAAAGAAATTGAAGAAGGAATCAAATCAGCATTTGAAGAGATGGATGATGATTTCAATGTACCGAAATCTCTTGCCCGTCTATTTGAATTATGTACGACGATCAATAAAATGTCTGATGGCCAGCTCAATCCGGATGATGCAGGTCAGGAAAGTCTCGATTTGGCAAAGAATGGATTTAAAACGCTGTTGTTTGATGTATATGGATTAACGGATGAATCTCTCCAGGGTACTGATGATCACATGAACCAACTTGATGGATTAATGCAATTGGTCATAGAAATGAGACAACAAGCAAGACAGAATAAAGACTGGACTACTTCTGATAAGATAAGGGACACACTGAATGCCATTGATATTGAATTGAAAGATGGGAAAGAGGGGACGAAGTGGGTGATAAACAGGTGATCGGTATTCGGTATTCGGTGATCGGTATTTAGTGAGTAGTCAATTGTGAGTTGTCAGTAGTCAGTGGTGAGTAGTCAGTTGTGAGTTGTGAGAGAAATTATGGAGTACTCCTTTTAGTGTGTAATCTGCAGAATAAGTAATGATGATCATAATAAATCATATTTTTCTTAATGAATCCGCGTCCTAAAATAATCGTGAATCGTGAATCGTGAACCATGAGTTATTGGGAAGTTAGTTCGATCCTGAAAGGATCAAACATTAATAGCCCCGGGTGCAACCCGGGGGATTAATGAGAAAAAAGAATTTGAACCACAAAGTGGTTAAATAAGAATTGTGAATCGAAAATTATTCCAAGCATTCCATAAACTCAAAATCTTAAAAATAAACCTTTGAAGAAACTAAATTATATCCGGCCAGTTGCACATTCACTTTTAATAACATTATTAATTGTCTCTTGCAAAAATGGCAATCAGGTCAGTAACGAACCTCCAAAGGAAGCGCCGCCTGTAAGTGCTCCGATCAAGGTACCTGCATTTTCAAAGGATAGCGCTTTTGCCTTTGTTGCCAAACAGGTTTCCTTTGGACCACGGGTGCCGGGAACAGATTCTCACCAGGCTACACGTGTTTGGCTTGTACAAAAATTGAAAAGCTACGGTGCTGTTGTTACAGAACAAACCTTCAAGGCTAATACAGTTCCATTGGGTGAGGTCAGATCAGTAAACATCATTGCTTCATTCAATCCTACTTATGCAAGACGGGTTATAGTGTCTTCTCACTGGGATACACGCTGGGCCGCCGATGAAGATGCTAACCGGCCGAAAGATAAATTTGACGGAGCTGATGACGGTGCGAGCGGTGTTGGTATACTTATAGAAATAGCACGGCTCGTCAAAGAAAACCCGTTGCCCATCGGAGTAGACCTGATCTTATTTGATGCTGAAGACCAGGGTGAATCCAGTGGCAATGAAGATACCTGGTGTCTTGGATCTCAATATTGGGCTCAGCATCCGCATGTCCAGGGTTATCGTGCATCTTATGGCATCCTGCTGGATATGGTAGGCGCAAAAGGAGCTACATTTCAAAAAGAAGATATGAGCAGAGTATTTCCACCGGATAAAGCCAGGAAGATCCAATCCTACTATGATCAATTATGGTCACTGGCAAAAGGCATGAATCACAGCGACCTGTTTGTCGATGTCATGGGAAATGCATTTATTGATGATCATTATTATGTCAATCTCAACACCGACATCCCGATGATCGATCTCATCAACAAGCCTGTAGGCAGCACAAAAGGTTTTGGAAAACACTGGCACACCCTGGATGACAATATGAAGGTGATTGATGCCAATACGTTAGGTGCTGTTGGACAAGTGGTCACTGCTTTTGTTTATAATTCTTCCAAAACACCACTGTAACAGGAGTTTCCTGAAATATATATTGGGACATTATGAAATTCGAAACCCTTGCCATACGAATACAAACTCCTCAGTCAGATGAACGAGAACACAGCACACCTTTATTTCCTACATCAAGTTTTGTATTTGATGATGCGGAGCAAATGAGGGCTTTGTTCGCTGACGAGCAACAAGGAAATATTTATAGCCGCTTTACAAATCCGAATTGTACCGAGCTTGAAAAGAAAATGGCGGCACTTGAAAATACAGAGGATGCTGTTGCTACCTCTTCAGGCATGGCTGCCATCTTTGCTTCTTTCATGACTTTTTTGAAAACAGGTGATCATTTGATTTCATCACGGTCAGTATTTGGAGCAACACACACTCTTTACACACAATTTCTTCCAAACTGGGGCATCGATGTGACACTTGTAGACCCGGTCGATCAGGATACATGGAAAAAAGCATTGCGACCAAATACAAAAATGTTTTTTGTTGAGACACCATCCAATCCCGGATTGGATATCATCGATCTGAGTGCAGCAAAAACATTTTCTGAAACAAATGGTCTTCTTTTAAATGTAGATAATTGTTTTGCCACACCCTACCTTCAGCAACCTGCCAACTATGGTGCAGATCTGATCACACACAGTGCTACAAAATATATTGATGGACAAGGCAGAGTCATGGGTGGTATTGTGGCAGGAAAAAATAATTTAATCGCACAGGTTAAAAAACTATGCAGAAGTACCGGCCCTGCCCTTTCACCTTTCAACGCCTGGATATTATCAAAAAGCCTTGAAACTTTGGCAGTAAGAATGGACCGCCATTGCGATAATGCAGAGCGTCTAACTGATTTTTTAGTCAATCATACACAAGTATCATCTGTCACATATCCATTTTTAAAAACACATCCTTCATACAATGTTGCTGTGCGACAGATGAAGCGCGGTGGTGGCCTGGTGACATTTGAGATTAAAGGAGGTCTTGAACAAGGACGTCGTTTTCTTGATGCATTGCAAATGTTGTCACTCACAGCTAACCTGGGTGACACCCGAAGTATAGCTACTCATCCTGCCTCCACAACGCATGCAAAACTTAAACCTGAAGGACGTGCCGAAACAGGAATCACCGATGGCCTTATCCGGATATCCGCGGGCCTCGAACACATTGATGACATCATCAGTGATATTGATCAGGCATTGACATCAAGCGTGCGATGATGAACGGACCAGAGTACACACTCCCCATTGACATTCCCGGGATTAAATATTTTAAAGACAAGCGACCATTTAAACTGGAATTAAGAGGCACGCTTGAAAACGGGATTGTCGTAGCCTACCATACCTAGGGAGAATTGAATGCAAAAAAGAATAATGTCATCTGGGTATGTCATGCTCTCACGGCTAACAGCAATGTTGCAGATTGGTGGGAAGGACTTTTCGGAGAAGGCAAACTCTTTGATCCGTCTAAATATTTTATTGTTTGTGCCAATGTCCTCGGTTCATGTTATGGTTCCACAGGTCCGCGAAGCACAGAAAAATCAGAAGGTGAACCTTTTGGAATGACGTGGCCATTGATCACCATTCGCGACTGGGTGAAGGCTCATGATCGATTGCGGATTGAATCTTGGTATTGAGGAAATAAGTTTATGTATTGGTGGTTCATGCGGTGGACACCAGGTTTTAGAATTTGCATGTTTGATTCCTGACACGGATCAAGCACATGGGATTGTTGGTGACAAGTGCAAGAGAAATCTCATGGGTGATAGCAGGACATGAAGCACAACGATTGGCCATGCAAGCGGATCCAACATTGGAAGGCAATGAAAATCATTCCGGGGATGATGGGATGAGAGCAGCACGCGGCATGGCATTGTTAGGATATCGTACCATCGAATCTTATATCGCCACCCAGACAGATAATGATGCTATAGTCAATGATCACCTGGCATCAACGTATATCCGGCACCAGGGAGAAAAACTTGTCAAACGTTTTTATCCGCATTGTTACTGGAACCTGACGAAGACATTAGATACGCATCACATCGGCAGAGGACGTGGAAGCATTCCTGAAGTGTTGAGTAAACTCACCATGAAAGCCACCATTATAGGTATTGATTCTGATCATTTGATTCCTGTGTCTGAGCAAGAATACCTTGCTGCATATTTGCCGAATGCCGAACTTCATGTTATCCATTCTTTATACGGACATGATGGATTCCTGATCGAGACAGGACAGATCCTGGATATCTTCCTGAAATAATATTTTATTTCAGAGATCAACTGTATTTTTTCAACCCTTTCAGGGTTGGTAATAATGCTACCAATTTTCCGTGGGTTGCACCCACGGCCAGTAATATTTGATTCTTTCAGAATCAGCTGAAAGATCTTTTATTAGTATGCAGTCATTACTTGGTGAATAATATTTGATTCTTTCAGAATCAGCTGAAAGATCTTTTATTAGTATGCAGTCATTACTTGGTGAATAATATTTGATTCTTTCAGAATCAGCTGAAAGATCTTTTATTAGTATGCAGTCATTACTTGGTGAATAATATTTGATTCTTTCAGAATCAGCAAAAAGATCTTTTATCAGTATGCAGTCATTACTTGGTGAATGATATTTGATTCTTTCAAATTCTACCCATTTGCATCGTTATCACTTGAAATAAGAGAAATATTATTAAATCCGAAGGATTTGAATTTCATTGGCCGTGGGTGCAACCCACGGATTATCATTTGATAGTAACATAACCCTGAAAGGGTTGAATAAAGAACTAACAACCTTCACCCAACAACCTGTCCACTTTCCAACAACCAACCCCTATTAACCTTTATTGTAGCGAGATCCGCACAGTAACACCTCCATTCGTTGTGACGACCTTGTATGAGTTACTTACATAAGGCTCCTGCCTTCTGAAATCGACAAAGAACCTGAGATTGACATACTTATTGACGTCGTATTTTATTGCAGGAGAAATGGAGAGATCTTTTGATCCTCTTGTCGGACGCACACCGGCTTGTTGATCCAGCAGGTGATTGACGGTAAGATTGTCAGCAAACGACAGGTCAAATAACATATCGAGATCATTTCCCTGCCGGGTAGTGGTTTTACCACCTGGTTTTGCATTACTTGATTTTTTCTTGTTCGCAGCCGAATTAAATCCCGGCAGGAAACCCAGCCTCACATTTTTCAATTTCCAATCAAACCCAAAATCAACAGTTGTGGATCGCACTTCTGCCAGTTCATACGAAATGAATCCCATGGACAGGGTTCTTTTTTTCGTATAAGTGAAGCTGAAGTTCATGTCACTCTTTGTCTTGACATCAATCCCGATCAGCGGATTAAATGCTTCATCGATGATCACAGAAGGCAAGAGATACTGGGAATAATAATTATAATTCAACGTATCCAGGTTGCGGCTGTTTTGCTGCCCGACGATGCTTTGCGTATGAGGATCATAATCATGTATAACTCAGATCAGATTCAAATGAATTCACTGTCAGGGATGACTTATAGCCATGGGTGATCCTGATGTTGGTAAATATATTTCTTAAAAATTTGAGTCTTGCTCAAGCCATTATAATTAAGCGTCCAGTTGGGTCGCGGGAACCAATTAAACATGTCCGCCAATTCAAAATTTTTCGGATCCTTATTGGTATAAGCAGAAAGAAATGCAGGGACAAGAATATCCTGTTGTTTTCTTCCAAAGCCATAAGCATATGGGTCTCCATCAATCGGGTGATATCCTGATCCCCTCTCTTTCGAAATGATACTTCGGTTAGCTTCAAATTTGTCAAAGAGATTCTCCAGTTCAAGTGAGTCTCCTTTAAATAAAGTCTGCAGGGAGAAATAAGACATTGTAAAGCTTCCTACCTCTCTTGGAGAACGACGCTGAATACTATCAAGATTTTGTTCGCCTTTATAATAGGTCTTGAAGAAGACAGAGAAATTCTTGGTCAGGCTTCGGCTTGCATCGACATCAATCTTGAAATCATTGAACGGTTCCAACGTCAGTTTTCCATCTACGTTTACGGCACTTGATTGCAGAACGGGGTTAGCCTGGAATGGATTAGTGGTGATCCAGGCCTTACTTCGTGCATCTGCCAGCCAGTCTCCTTGTTCCTGTTCGGCTCTTCTGTTGATGTTAGGTTGAATCCCTGTAATAAAATCAAATCCAGGTGCAGTGAAACTCTGGCTCATCCCCAACAAACCTGATGTCGGCGTATATCCCGGAATCGTAGTGCTCACATCATTTCCATAATTAACCCTAAGCTTCCGCACAGCCATCAATGGCCGCAGGATTGCTTTGAGAACCGGTTCTACATCATTAGTACCGTTGCCTTTTTTAGGCTTGGTATCTTTTGTAGTTACAGTACCCTTCTGATTCTTGGTATCCTTTGGAGTTACATGACCTACGACTTTCGCACTGTCTTTTGGACTTACCTGGCCCTTTACATGAACACTATCTAACGGAACATTATTGATGTTCAGATTCGTACTATCCTTTGGATTCTTGGTATCCTTTGGATTCTTAGTATCCTGTTGGTTATGAACACCCTTAGGATTCTTGGTATCCTTGGATTGATCTTTAGGCGTATTATTTATTTGATCCTTTTTAGTTGGATTAGGAGCGCCGGGCTTTGGAGGTGGATGTGCCGGCGGCGGATGACCGGATGAACCTCCTACTCTATTGACTTTGGCCAGCAATGGAATTTTCCCATACAATCTTGTAAAATCAAGATCTGCAGATATCTGCCTGTTCTGTCCATTCTGAATCACATTCCCTAATGAATCAGTATTGATAGATGCTGCTGACCAACGGTAATTAGCATCAATACTAATATCCGTTCGCACCCAATCGAGGAATGGGAATTCTTTAAATGGAACACTGTAGGTAAGCCTGAACTGGTGTGAATAATCTTTTGTCCGGCCGCCTTTTTTAATGTTATTCCAGATAGAATCATTTCTGACTCTGGATTCTATTCGTTGAAGAGGATTTCGGGTGACGTATTCATTGGGTTCATCCACCACTGAGTAATTGGTGGCATTGAAATTGAACTTAAGCGATTTGGTGAAATCCCATCTAAGCGAATAAGTCCTGTCCCACGTAAATCGTTTATCAAACCACGTTTTAAAAATCGCATCCGAAAAACGGTACGATCGCTCTCCGAATTTCCTGTCCATCACCGTACCAAAAGTGAAACTATTCGGCAATGGATTGAAATTAAAATCAGTAATCCACTTCAGCCATATGCTTTTCGAAAGACCCTTAAACGGTTGAATCGATTTTCCCTGAGTCGTAAACGAGTAATCCAATGAAGCCCTGTTTTCCTTAAGCTCATCTTTTTCGACCACTTCATTATGGATCAATGATTTCGAATGTGAAAAGCTAAACGTAAAGTTTGAAATATCCCAGGGCATCACCTTGCCATTGCCTGACTTCTCTTTTCGGACATTGGTAAAACTCAATTGTTTAATCGAACTAAAGTCAATCGCTTGTGACTTGAGACTGTCCCTAACATGACTATTTGGGGCACTGTCTAATTTTTGTTTTAGCAGAAGGTCAAGGTCGAGCGGATCGTATTTAGGTCGGTGAACCGTCTGGCTGTATTGATAATAAAATGGAATTTGAATTTTAGAATTGTTACCAAAAAATTTTCCTAAGTTGCAGGTTGGTAGAGAAATCCATCTGCGTAATACTTTCTTTCGCGCGATCATCAAGTTTTTGATCAATTGCACCCCATCCAATACTTGAATAATTTCCGGAGATACCTACATTTCCAAAATCGGCGAGGTCAGCATCAAGCCTTGCAATACCTGCGACACCGCCTTTTTCTTCAAGACCCACCAGTCGTAACTCATTTACCCAAACTTCACCATAATACGGTATTGGTAAAATCGTCCCCGGTCTTATTGCGCACACCGATGACCACATTTCGCACATATCCCAATGTTGGGTTTCCTTTTATACTAAACGTTCGCTCGACGAGAATACCATTGATCATCACCATAACTGTTTTCAAATACGGTTCGGTTAGAGGCCAACCTGCTTTATTTCTTTCAACTTTTAGATTCGTTAAATCTTCAAGTGAGAATTCAACTTCATTTTCAGGGCGCCACAATTCTTCCTTATAGGCATCTCCTTTCAGTGTCGGATCTTTTGATTGCACCAGTGGAACTTCATATTCGTAATAGTTCTCAGTGAAGTCAGAACCCAAACGCATAAAAAGTTGGACAGCATTATCAGGAACTCGTTTTTCCGGGATAGTTGTATCTCTCGCTTCAGCGTGAACAAACATCTGGATCTTCTTGAATACCCTGAGGTCGAGATCAAGTCCTTTGTAGATGCCCCGTTGACAACCATCTTCAAGAGCATTATACCGGATGACCAGTGATTGTTCATTTTGATACACATCCTGGCTGTAGGTGGCACTGCTGATGCGTTCACGCTGGATCCCTAATGGGATATCATAACGGAATGGAACGCGGTCCGAATGTTCTTCAATATTGACGGCATCAATGATGACAGCAGCCTGGTTGTCTGAGCCGCAATCCATTTCCCGAGTGATCTTTCTCCATTGGTTTCTGACCAGGTCCAATGTTGCAAATCGCATTGTAGTCCGGCGATTAAATCCTGTCATGAACATCCGCATGAATCGAATGGATCTGAAATCCTGAATACCGTTGACAGCTCTTGTATATTTCTCCAGGGGTATTTTAAATCTGTACCATGTACCCAAAGGAGAGGTGACGACATCCGTGATCATTGGATTATTGGGATTCAAACCTCCACCCGGATCGGGGTTCTTTTGGATATCAACGACATACTCATAGTAAGATTCATTCTCACTCATGGTATTATCATTGTTGATATCTTCTGCATCAGGGATATTGGTGGATGCGTTTACTCTGTCAGCCCCTGATGCAGGAGGCGGAGAGTTCCTTTCAGGTCCGTTATACTTGTAATAACGTGTAAAAAGATTTGTTCCCGGCGGATAAACATTATCATCCAGAAAATATTCAAAGTCATCTTTGCTTGCATCCTTTTCTGCTTCACTAATACACTGCGGATTTGCATGAGCATCATTTAGTTTTTGAATATAATCACCGAAAAAGTTTTTTTCCTTACTATCATTTAATCCATCCAAACCAACATCCTGTATTTCCCTCGCACCGGGTGCATTTGAAAATGCATTGATTGTGGCAGGTATGCGGGGAACACGACCCCATTTTGTTGTATCCACAGGTGAATCTTTGGCGTTAAGTGGCAATCCATGTTCAAAAAACTTCCGGCTATCGCGCAGGATATCTTCTGAAACATTACCTAATTGGAAAACAATTTTTCCTTCTGCACCCATCGTATCCACCATGAATGGATCCATGACCCAGAATTCTATAGCTTCAATATTGGCCTGTTCAAAATTAGTTTGATTGAGGCTGCGCATGATTCCACCCCAGCGGGTTTCCGGATGCATTGAGTTTACATGTATTAGGATTTAATCCAGCACTGAAAGATGTTCCGTCCGGTGGATCAAAATTATACGGTCCGCGTTCGTCCGGTAAATAAGTTAAATCAAATGTGCGGAAGTCATTTAATCCATACGTTGGTGTTTTGTTTTTATAGATCTCATGTTGATCCACTACACGTGAATATGGAAATGAACTTGCACCTGCACTTTCATTCCGTACGCCCTGGTCAATTCGATACCAATTAAGGTGCGCCCGATTCATTCCATAGTGCAGATCATTGATTAATCCGGATTCCGGGAATATCGGTTTGCCATCGATCTCCGCATTTTGAGGTGTTGATGCAAGCACCCATGCAGTGGTCGGTGTACGCAAATCAAAATTACTCGTTGTACCCTCGAAGTCATCGATGTACACAACCCCTTCTTTGTCCTTGTTATTGGCATCGATTGCCTTGGCGTGACCCGGTCTTAATGCAGCACCTTCCGCTTCAAATGTAACCTTGGAAGGTGCAGTGGTATTAATCAGTGGAATTTTATCCACCATCTTGGTCAGCCAGGGTGATTCATTACTGAAATTATAATCGAGACCATAGATCCTGTTGTTGATCGGATCATCGCCGATATTGACCTTTTGGGTGTAAGGTTTTTCAAAGAGGTGCATATACGTGGCCCCAAAACTATTGTGCTTGTTGAGCTGGTAATCTGCCCGGATCCCGAGCATGGTTTTCTTATTAAAACTAAACAAGGCATTGTCCTCAAAAGACACATTGATAGGAGTGTTTCCCTGCAAATAGGTTTGATTGATAATTTTTATCCGCCCGATATTGTAATCGATCGTATAGTCTTCATTTTCCTTTAATACCTGTCCGCCTGCCGTCACACGCACCGAACCGGGAGGAATATTAAATGCACCAAGTGAAATATCGGATTGAGAACTTGTCTTGGCTTTTCCTTTCAGGGTATATCGATTCAATTCAGGATACTCCCTCGCCTTGACGATGGTACTATCGTAGAGCTGTTGATATACATAGGCGGTATCAACTCCGCCTACCTTATCAATCGAATCCTTCAGCGTTTTACCAAATGGTTCCAACACAGGAAACATCACAATACCTAATGGCGGATTGATGGTAAGTCCTGTGATAAAGTCAAATCGACCATCAGGTTGAGGGTCACCGGTGACATTGAGTTTATCAAGATTAAAAATATTGAGCAAAGGAACATTCTGAAGATTTGCATTCTCCGGAAGGAATCGCTTAAATCCTTTTCCCGGATCTTCATAGAAAACATCAAGTTCAAATTCTGCAGGATTAATTTCACCTGCCCCGATGCGATATACATTTTTCATCATCAGGTCCCATATCGGAAGATCCACGCGTTGATTTGTGCCTTTCAATAATTTGACAAAAAGTACTTTTTGATTTCCTGACGTATCCGAATTTTCTACATCCTGGGAAAGTTCGCCTACCTGGTATACTTTTCCATTGTACGTGTATTCATAAGCAACGCCCAGGACTTCATCCTGATCGAGCCGGATATTAAGTGAAATGAATCCAAGTTCAGGATGATATTTGTATTCAGAAGAACTCAATTTCCGTGCTTGTATTTTCTCAAAGTCTCTTGGTGAACGGAAGTTGAAAGGTGGTTCCTGGAGTTGCTTTACAGCATTATCGATATCCCTGATATCCCCGGCTGCATGTATTTGTCCAAGGATGGTGTTAGCATTATTATACGGAAGTGTATCTGTCATGCAGATGTCCCTGTCAGGATGAGGGTTTCGAAAATCTTGCGGATGGTCATTACTCATGTACGTCCATTCCCCGAGATCTGACAGAGCTACGATGTCACGCACATCTGTAGTTTGATTGCGATCATTTGTCACCCACACTTCCAGCCTTGTGATGTGAAAGAGAGTGTTGATCTGCGGTAAATTCTTTAATGCTTTTTCAAACGTATTGCGATTGTAGTGAGAAAGGAAAAAATGCCTGTTCTCATCATATTGATCTGCTTTGATTTCAAATTCCTGTACAGTGCTGCCACCCTGGATTTTGATATCATTCTGTTTTGAATTTTGCTGCGAAGCGATAGCCGTCAGACGCAGGTGACCAAATTGCAATTCAGTTTTAACTCCAAACAGTGCCTGGCTTCCTTTGATGAGTGTTGACTTCAGCGGCAAACTGACATCACCGGCTTCAATCGATTTGATGATATCATCTTCGCCGAATTTCTCTGCATTATATTCCAGTTTCAGCCTGTTTTGAAAATCAAAAGTTCGTGAAGTATTATAGTTGAATGATGTTTTTAATTTTTCACCGATCTGGCCATTGACATCAACCTGGATGTCCATATTAAAATCAAAAGCCGGTCCCCTGCGTTGCTGCTGGACAGGCAAGATGGGATTATCCTGGCGGTAATAATCAAATCCAAATGTGAGGTCTACATTGCCCTGGGGCCTGATGTCAACTTTCGTCCCTCCAAAAAGTCGATCGATGATATCCTTGGAAACATCTACCTGCGAAACGGGATCAATGTGTCCATTTTTGTTTCTATCTCCGGAGGCTGCTCCTGCGAGTTGTTTGAAATAATCACCTTCCTCTTTGTGTTTATCCCAGTTGAGATATTCATCATAGGTCATGATAGTGGGAGGCCTGTAATTTTCGTTCCCTATTTTTTCAGTAAGGATGTATGTATTGGTGGCGGGATCGTATTGAACATCTTTTACGACTTCATCCGGATCGAGCAGATCAAATGGATTCTTATTTGGATCTTCTATCCAGTTACCATTTCTGTCCTGGATGGGGGGAAGTGTGTCAATGGTATTTTGTGGCTGAGGAGTCCATTCGTATGGGTCTGGTAGATTGTACGAGGCACTAGCCTTTACTGCAATGAAGAGGAAAGAGACCAAAACAAGGGGTACCCCCAAAAAATACGACACACTTCTATTCATGTACTATTATGCCTTCTATACGCAATCGAGGGTTGGTTTGGTCCCTCTTAAAACCCCTAAGAGGGGCACTCATTTGAACAATCAGGTTGTATAACGATACAATCAGGTTTGAATTATGTAAAATCAGGCTGATAAATGACGTAATGCAAGCCTGACAAGGGTTTCTGTGGGAAGGTCTGAGCCTTCGTCTTTTATGATTTGCTGGAGAGCCTTTTCAGCATGACTTTTTATAAAACCTAAAGTGATCAGGGCGGATAATGCTTCGGCCACAGCCTGATTTTTTGACCCCCCTGATTTGATGATGAGCTGGTCTCCAGCGGTTTTCAGCATTTTATCTTTCAATTCTATGATCACTCTCTTGGCTGTTTTCGGCCCGACCCCTTTAACTTGTTTGAATGCTATTTCATTGTCTGTCAAAATGGCTTGCCTGCATTCATCCGGTGTCATACCGGAAAGGATGAGCCTGGCCGTATTGGGTCCTATGCCTGAAATACTGATCAGGTGCAGGAAAACATCCCTTTCGGCCGGATCAATAAATCCCCACAATTGATGGATATCCTCGCGGACCTGGAGCCAGGTATAGACCATTTGTTCGGAACCCTCTTTGACCTGGTCATAGCTTTGGAGGGTGATATGCAGAAAATAGCCTATTCCGCCTGTCTCGACGACGATATGAGTTGGATGCCTGGTGACGACTTTGCCCCGGATGTATTCGTACATATTATAAAAAAAGCAAATATATATAAAGTATGGAGAACAAGGTAAGGCTAAGGAGAAGGCGAAGGCTGAGGAAAGGAATTATTGTTGATATGGTAAACACACGATGATGTTTATCCTCTTTTTAGACCTACTTAAAGGCTTATCTTTGTCTTAATTCAATAAACCTGATTAAACAATGAGCGAAGTCATCTTTATGGTCAATGAATCCGAAGAAGGCGGCTACGAAGCTTCAGCTCTCGGTCATGCAATTGTTACAGAAGCCGATTCCTGGGAAGAGCTTAAAGCTAACGTTAGAGAAGCTGTGTTATGTCATTTTGACGATGACAATTTTAGAATTGTTCGTCTTCATTTTGTAAAAGATGAAGTAGTTCAAATATGAAGATTCCCAGGAATGAATCAGGTACAGGCTTATCCCAAATCATAATCCTCTTCGACTAGGTACTCTTTCAACAATATTAAAAAAAATTGCTATCCAACTTGATACTTCTAAAGAAGAGATAATAAATAAGCTTTACTCCTAAAGGTAATCAATGAATATTCTCATCATCGGCAGTGGAGGAAGGGAGCATGCGCTTGCAGATAAAATCGCTTCCAGTCCACAATGCGATCAACTATTTATTTGTCCGGGAAATGCAGGCACAGCCATGCTCGGAAAAAATATAGCACTTGATGTGAATGATTTCGAAGCCATAAAGTCCCTTGTGTTGGCAGAGAATATTCAGCTGGTAATGGTGGGACCGGAAATACCCCTTGTGGCAGGAATTGTAGATTTTTTTTCGGATGATGACTCATTAAAAAACATTCCGATCATCGGTCCATCCAAACAAGGAGCTACTCTTGAAGGAAGCAAAGCATTTGCAAAAGAATTTATGCAACGGCATAATATTCCAACAGCCGCTTATAAATCTTTTCAAAAAAATGAGCTGTATAATGCACTTCAATATCTTGATACACATACGACACCAATTGTGCTGAAGGCTGACGGTCTCGCAGCAGGAAAAGGAGTGGTGATATGTGAAACGATTGATGAAGCAAAAAATGAAATCAAAGAAATGCTCTCCGGAAAATTCGGAGATGCAAGTGCAACTGTTGTCATCGAACAGTTTCTATCCGGTATTGAGTTTTCAGTATTTGTCCTTACGGATGGAAAAAATTATATCCTCCTTCCTGAGGCGAAAGATTATAAGCGGATCGGAATAGGTGACACCGGTCTGAATACAGGAGGAATGGGAGCTGTTTCACCAGTGCCTTTTGTAGATGATGCATTATGGAAAAAAGTGAAAACACAGATCATCGATCCGACAGTCAAAGGAATCGATAATGAAAAAATAAAGTATACCGGTTTTATTTTCTTTGGCCTGATCAACGTCAATGGTGATCCTTTTGTCATTGAATACAATTGCCGTTTGGGTGATCCGGAGACCGAAGTGATCCTTCCCCGTATCCAATCCGATTTTGTCGAAATCCTAAGGAAGGCCTGGGATAAAAACCTGGATGGAATTCAACTGGACATTGATTCAAGGACTGCAGCTTCGATCATGCTTGTCTCCGGCGGCTACCCCGGACCATTCGAAAAAGGAAAAATCGTAAAGGACCTGGATAAAGTGGATGGCAGCAGGATCTTCCACGCAGGAACGAGCATTTATAACGGTTCTGTCATAACTTCAGGAGGCCGTGTTTTGGCTGTTACAAGCTTGGCGGGCAGTATGCGAAGAGCCATAGACAAATCCCTTGTCAATGCGGAGACCATTCATTTCGAAGGAAAGTATTTCAGAAGGGATATAGGCTTTGATTTGTGAGAATTTGGCAATGTGAGAATGTGGCAATGTGAGAATGTGGCAATGTGAGAATGTGGCAATGTGAGAATGTGAAAATGTGAAAATGTGACAATGTGACTAGGTGACAATGTGACTAGGTGACATAGCGAGAGGGTGGTTTCATATTGGGATATCATTATCATCTTACCAATTAGATGTATATTAGTCAAAAGCGCCTTTCCGTTATTACTCAATATCTGAATGGCCTGAATTTTGAGCTATATGGATAGTCCGTCAAAATATCCCCTTATGGAAAAGAAAATGTACGCATTTACCTCATTGATGGCAGGCTTTTTTTGCCTCATCATCTTTAGTTCTTTCAATGAAAGAGCTTCATCGAAAGACACCGGCATGCATCCGGATTCAACCGGTATTTCCCAGAAAACCATTGCGTTTAACCTTGATGCACGATACACATTCGCGGAGGAAGCCATGCCCGGGGATAATTTCGATGCAAGGGAACGACTCGATCGGGAGTTGACAGTAAATACTTATCTGCGTGCCATCACGCTGCTCAATATCAAAACTGCCAACAGGTATTTTCCGGTGATCGAACCGATCCTGAAGAAAAATGGTATTCCGGATGATTTCAAATATCTATCTGTCGCTGAGAGTAATCTCCGAATGGCCACTTCACCTGCCGGTGCAAAAGGCCTTTGGCAATTTCTTGAAGGAACGGCTACAGCATACGGACTTGAAGTTAATTCTAATGTAGATGAACGATATGATGCAGAAAAATCAACTGAGGCCGCATGCAAGTTTTTTCTTTATCTCAAAAAAAGATTCGGTACCTGGACGATGGCCGCTGCTGCTTACAACATGGGTGAAGCCGCTATTGCCAAACGCATAGAAGAACAAAAAGCTGGAAATTATTATGACCTCAATCTCAATGAAGAAACATCCCGCTATGTGTTCCGCATCATCGCGATCAAAGAGATCATGCAGAATCCCGAGAAGTATGGTTTTTATGTAGACAACAATGAGCTTTATCCTCCATTTCAACAATTCAGTAAGATTATCGTCACTGAATCCATTCCTGACCTTGCCAGCCTTGCACAACAGTATGGTACCAGCTACAGGATGCTGAAAGTCTTTAATCCATGGCTAGTGGGTTCTTCACTGAATAACAGCAGTGGCAAGAAATATGAAATCAGAATACCGATAAAATGATTTACGAATAACGAATAACGAATAACGATTTTGAATTTAATAATAAAGTAAATCGTAAATCGTAAATCGTAAATCGTAAATCGTAATTTTTTTTTACGTGAACGGTGCCATCAATTCCGGAAAAGCTGCAACGGCTGCACCGATGATTCCTGCGTCATTAAATGCTGAAGCACTCACTACAGGAGTACGAAGGTGATCAAAGTGATGTGAAAATTCATCGAACCTGAAACTAATTCCACCACCAAGGACAAAGAGACGTGGAGAAAAAAGAAGAATCAAATAATTTAGGAAATCAGCCAACTCAATAGCCCATGCGTCATACTCAAGCTGACGATCCTTCCTGGCCCGGTTACTGACCCAATCTTCTGAAATTTTCCCTTTGTATTGAATGTGACCGAATTCAGTATTCGGTATAAGAATGCCATCATAAAAAAGTGCGGACCCGATGCCTGTTCCGAGTGTCAGCAGAAGAACTGTGCCTTTGACATTTTTGATCCTGCCAAACATTCGCTCAGCCATTCCTGCTGCATCAGCATCATTGATGACAGAATATTGATGGCCTGTATATCGATGCAGTAATTCTTCGACATTCACTCCCATCCATGATTTATCGATATTGGCAGCAGAAAATGCAACACCATCCTGGATGATGGCCGGGAATCCAACTCCGATTTTATCACCATGCCAGTCAATGCCGGAAAGCATTTCTTTTATGGCTGCAGCCACAGCATCAGGAGTAGAAGGCTGAGGTGTATCAATCTTGATCCTCTCGCCTATCATCTCACCTGCATCAAGATCAACAAGTCCGGCTTTAATACCAGATCCACCGATATCGATTCCTAGTGCAGGTGAATTCAAGATTGATTTATTCGTTTATTTAATGGCAGTAATATTCATTTTGACATCCTTCAGCGGTCTGTCACGCGCATCTTTTTGGACTGCAGCAATCTTATCGATCACATCTAATCCGGAAATCACACGCCCAAATACAGTATAGTCACCGTCGAGAGCAGGAGTTCCTCCCTGTTCCGCATATTCCTTTTTTTGCTCTGCTGTGTATGTCATCCCTTTCCTTTGTTCATACATGTCCAGGACTCCTGATTCCACGGGCCTGCCCTGCACAATATAAAATTGGGAGCCGGATGACATCTTTTGAGGATTGACATTATCACCTGTTCTTGCTGCAGCAATGGCGCCTTTGATGTGAATCAAACTATCCACAAATTCAGCAGGAATCTGGTAGCCAGGACCACCTGATCCAAGCATTGCTCCCTGCGCAGCATCACGCGAATTAGGATCGCCACCCTGGATCATAAATCCATCGATGACCCGATGAAATAACAAGCCATTGAAATATCCTTCTTCAGCGAGCTTAAGAAAATTATCCCGATGCTTGGGTGTAGCATCATACAATTCAGCGATCATGACACCATAATCGGTGCTGATCTGAATGAGGCATTTAGATGGTGGAGTAACCTCCAGGGGTTGAGTCATAGTATTCGTTTTCTTTCCTTTTGTTGCAATAAGGCTGACGACATATTTACCGCTATGAACATAACGATGGTCTGTCACTGAATCCGTGGATTGTGTTCCATCACCAAAGTTCCATTGATACGTCTCAGCTTTTTCTGAATTATTTTTAAATGAAATCGTTGCCGGAGCCTCGACACGTGTGGCACTCATTGTAAATTTTGCCATTGGTTTCATGCATGATGTCAACATGAACATCACTGCACCTCCGATTAAAATTCTGTTTATACACATCATCAATCAATCATTTTTATTTTCATCCTGACATCTTTTATCGGCCGGTCATGATCATCCTTTGGTTCTGCAGCAATTTTCTCTACGACATCCATCCCGGTAACCACCTCACCGAAAACAGTGTATTCCATATCAAGACTTGGATAACCACCGAGATTTCTATACAATGCACGTTGTGATTTATTGTATTTGATATTTTTCTGCTCTTCATAATAATTCAACTCCGTATCATTCTGCCTGACCCCGGTGACGATATAAAATTGACTACCACTGGATCTTTTATCCGGACTGGCTGACCTTGCAGCTGCCAGTGCACCCTGGATATGAGGCGAACCAATCTCTGCCGGAATTTCATAACCGGGTCCCCCCATCCCTAACATCTCACCCATGGGAGCATGCTTTGAAGTAGGATCTCCACCCTGTATCATAAATCCTTCAATCACCCTGTGGAAAAGAAGGGAATCATAAAAGCCTGAATTCACCAGCTTGATAAAATTATCCCGATGCTTCGGGGTAGTGTTATAAAGCATGATAGTGATATCTCCGAAATCAGTTGATATCACAGCATGATGTGCTTTCTCTTTGCATCCAAAAAAAGGCAGCAGTAACCCCAGCAGTATCAATAGAAATAAGGAATTCTTACCCCTCATCATAGTCATGTTTTTTCTTGATTGGACAGCAAAGGTGCAAAATACTCCACTACTTTTCGACGCAACAATGTTTCCTGGGGCGCAAGTCCTTTAATATCAACGGGCAAGAGCTGTTTCCAATGTGGCCAGCCGTCGGCATCCATGCCTTCAAATTCGTAGTATCCGTCTTCAGATAAAAGATGACATACGGCGATGTGCATGAGATCCTGTTTTTCTTCTTTGGTGAATTTTTCCTGTTTTTTCCCTAATTCCTGGATCCCAATGAGATAGAGCACCGCATTGAGGTCCGGAAGTTCACTTCTTCCAAACCGGTCTTTAATCCAGTGCCTTACGCGCAACCATTCAAAATCAAGCTGCCAGTCTTCCATAGAAACGCAAAGATAAACTTAGAAGCAGAAAGCAATGGGCAATTGGCAATAAGCAATCGGCAATTAGCAATGGGCCGTTTGCAATTCGTAACTCGTAACTCGTAAATTCCATTGGGTTTTTCTTATTTCTTACTTTTGCAATATCAAATAGCTGATTACAGACATGAAATTTGGAGTTGTCGTATTTCCGGGTTCTAATTGTGATGATGATATGATGCATGTCCTGGGCAATGTCCTGGGGGCCAGTGTTCAGAAATTATGGCATAAAGACACTGCATTAGATGGTTTTACAACGGAGGATTGTATTGTTCTGCCCGGTGGTTTTTCATATGGCGATTACCTGAGAGCAGGTGCTATTGCGCGCTATTCCCCCATCATGCAATCCGTCATTTCATTTGCAAAAAAAGGTGGTAAAGTTTGGGGCATCTGCAATGGTTTCCAGATTTTATGCGAAGCCGGATTATTGCCAGGTGCATTGGTGAGAAATGAGCATCAAAAATTTATTTCAAAAAATATTTATCTCCGCGTCGAGACAACTGATTCAATGATCACTCATCTGTGTCAAAAAGGAGATATTCTCAAGATGCCAATTGCACATGCTGAAGGCCGATATGTGTCAGATGAAAAAGGCTTAGCTAAACTTCGTGATCAAGACCAGGTCCTCTTCAGATACACAAACGCACAAGGTGAATTATTCAGCGAAAATGGATCTACAGATGATATCGCGGGAATTTGCAATGAAGAGAGGAATGTATTTGGCATGATGCCACATCCTGAGCGTGCTTCTGAAACCATTCTTGGAAATACTGATGGATTGGTACTTTTCAAATCAATATATAGTGCTGTTTCAGTACCCCTTTTTACCACTTAGAAGCATAAGAAACTTAAGAAGCCACTTAGAAATTTTTATTCTTTCCATTTCTAATTACTTATTCTAAGTGTTTCCTTATGCTCCTTAAGTTCCTAAGTGGTTCATTTTTTTTGGAAACAGTTAGACCCCCTTTTTACCACATAGAAAAATGGGTCAAAGGTTGATGGTCATAGCTGCCGGTTTAGTCAGTGGTTTTAGGTCAATAGAAAAATAAATTCCTTAAACTATTGACTAATAACTAAACTGGCTGCCCTGACCGTAAACCCATAACTCTTTCCTAATTACCCGTTAAGGTTTTATTAATCCTTGGCTAATGAGCTCTCAATAGCCTATTTTTGTAGTATCCAGGAAAAAGTTATTCCCATATGCGTTCTCTTCTGCTCATCATATCTACTTTCCTATCCTTTTTGGCTTCTGGTCAGATCTATAGCCCTGTCAAATGGACTTTTGATCTTAAGCCATCCGGTAGTGGTGAATACACCTTCACAGCGAAGGCCACCATCGACAAAGGCTGGTGGGTATATTCCCAACACCTGGAAAACGAAGATGGACCGATCGCTACAACCATTTCGTTCACAGAAGGCGCGCATTTCAAACTCGATGGAAAAAATAAAGAGTCCGATAATGTGCATAAGATCTTTGACAAAGTCTTTGGAATGAATGTCTCCAAGTACCAGGATTATTTTACGATCGAACAAAAAATAAAAGTCATCGATGCATCAAAACCGATTGTCGGTTATGTCAATTTTATGACGTGCAATGATGAGCGTTGCCTTCCGCCAACCGATGTGGATTTTTCTGTAAAACCTGCCGGTGGTTCAAGCGGTGATGCAAATCCAAAATCCGCATCAACTGCAAATACAAAATCATTAGCACAGGGAGATCAAAAATCTACTGGAGAAGAGAAGAACACTTCTGCTGAAAAAAAAAAGATAACTGAAGAATCCAAACTTTCTGAATCTTCCTCTGCCCCATCTACATTTTCAAACACGTATAATAAAATTCCTTTAGGTGGTTCATCCACTACCAAAATCCTGGCTCCGGTCAAATGGACATTTCGTTCTGAAAAAAAATCAGAAGGTGAGTATGTTGTCATCGCCCAGGGAACTATTGATAAAGGTTGGCATATATACGGCCAGGGACAACACAAAGAAGCAGGCCCAACACCTACTTCATTAATTCTGGAAGATAATCCCGCTTTTACAAAAGAAGGACTACCCGCAGATCGCAGCAGTGTCCGGATAACAGTGCATGATCCGTTTTTCAACCTCGACCTTGAAGAATTCAAAGATGATATCCTTCTCTCTCAACCGATCAAAGCATCTAAGCCTGTTATTATCTCGGGCTCTCTCGAATACATGGCTTGTGATGAATCAAAATGCCTTCCTTCTGAATTTATTGAATTCAAAATAGACCTCAACACCGGATTGCAGGTCACTGATAAAGTTGAAGAGAAACCGATTGCCATAGGACCAAAAGTGAACGGACAATTTGTGGATCACGGAGTTGCTTCTTTACAGGCAACATATCAAAATCCCCTTAGTGATTGTGGAAATAAACCTGCAGAGAAAAGAAGTAACCTGTTATGGATGCTGTTATTTGGAATGATCAATGGGTTCATTGCATTGTTGACGCCGTGCGTATTTCCGATGATTCCATTGACAGTAAGTTTTTTCACGAAAGACACAAAACGGAAAGGATGGGAGAACGGACTCTGGTATGGCATCTCCATCATCATGATTTATGTGGTGCTTGGATTGCTCATTACCGTTGTTTTTGGCGCTGCTGCATTAAATGATCTTTCCACTAACCCAATAGCTAATACAGCGTTCTTCGTCATCTTTATAGTTTTTGCGCTCTCCTTCTTTGGTTATTATGAAATCACATTGCCCAGTAGCTGGAGCAATAAGAGTGATAAGATGGCGGATAAAGGTGGCTTCATTGGAATCTTTTTCATGGCAGCTACATTGGCTATAGTTTCATTTTCATGTACAGGTCCATTGATTGGATCTGCGTTAGTGCAAGCTTCATCAAGCGGTTATCTTGGTCCGTTAGTGGTGATGAGTGGTTTTTCATTTGCACTGGCAATTCCATTTGGATTGTTTGCTGCATTTCCCGCATGGCTCAATTCATTGCCCAAGTCAGGTGGCTGGATGAATAGTGTGAAAGTCATTCTTGGTTTCGCGGAACTCGCTTTGGCATTTAAATTTTTGTCAGTGGCAGATATGACGGCACATTGGGGTATTTTGCGATATGAGCCGTTCATGATTATTTGGGTATTGGTTGCGCTGGGAATGGCAGCTTATATGTTCGGGCTGATCAGGTTTCCGCATGATAACCCCGGAAGAAAATTGTCACCGCAATTCGCCTTGTTCGGACTTGGATTTACCATTCTTGGTTTGTACCTGGCAACAGGATTATTTGGAAGTAAAAAAACAGGCACCTACAATGCGTTAAGCCTGATGAGTGGATTAGCTCCTCCAGCACATTATAATTTTTTCAGGCCGGAAGGAAAAGTCACAGGTGAAGGTGAAGCTAAGTATGCTTCATTGACGAAGTGTGCCAATAATTTTGATTGCTTTCATGATTACTATGAAGGGCTTGCTTATGCCAAAATAAAACACAAACCTATTTTACTTGATTTTACCGGTTACGGTTGTGTCAATTGTCGCAAGACTGAAGAGCACATCTGGGTAGAAGATAATATCCGCAATAAAATCAATGATGATTTTGTACTCGTGTCCTTGTATGTGGATGATAAAATGCCACTCGATACACCTTATCTCGTGTCTCCTCTCCAGGACAATAAAAAAATGAAGAAGGTCGGTGATATCTGGGCCGACTTTCAGATCGCTAATTTCCAGCAGAATTCACAACCGCTATATGTCATCATCAGTCCGGATGAAAAAGTGCTTACAGCACCACGGGGATATAATCCTGATGTGGATGGCTATGAAGCATTTCTCAATTGTGGATTGAATGCATTTAAGGAGATGAATCCCACGATGATAGGAAGCGCGAAATGATTATTCGGTATTCGGTATTCGGTATTCGGTATTCGGTATTCGGTATTCGGTATTCAGTATTCAGTATTCAGTATTCGGTATTAAGAATCAGTTTTTAGTTTTTTTCTCCGTGGGCCCCGTGTTCTCCGTGCGAAAAAAATCGTCAGGCGTGAATCGTCAGGCGTGAGTTGGTCCATTCCTAATCCATCGCTGTTTGAAGTTTCTAACTTCAAACTAATATCTCCAACTAAATCTATTTTCAATCTGAAGTCAAGCAGTTTATAAACTCCTTTTCGAAGACATTCTGCTATTATCAAATAAAAAATCCCGCTATCCAATAAGGTAGCGGGATTTTTCCCAAATCTCTTAAAACTTTTATTTTAATTAATTCTCCACCGAATAATACCGGATCATCGATTGTATTTCCCGATCCGTCTTACTCTTGGGTGCCATCTTGAAAAAGATCTTATGCGAATCAAAATCTTCCGGCAATAATTCATCAAGGCATTCCATGGTTTCTTTCTTCTTGCCTAAACGATATAAACATGCCGCTTTGCAATACGAAAGCCTTGGGCCCACTGTATAATCATCTGCTTCTTCCAGCACATCAAGCGCTTTCTCCAGCTTATTGCGGCGCATTAAAAACTTGACATGCGCCAACCAATATTGTTCTTCTTCAGGACCTGTTTCTGTTGATTTCGTATGATAGAAGTCAGCTTTGCCGTATTGCTTTGTTTTTTCATAACAATATGCGAGCTCAGCATAATATTCTTCACGGCGATCATCGAGACGGATTGCTTTGATCAATGAACTGATCGCATTGGTGAAATTACCTTCACGCGCATAACAAATGCCGAGGAGATAATAGACATCATCTATATACTGATCAATCTTCAATGCTTCAATCAGGTATTCTTTAGCGACTGCATATTTACGCAGGTTGAGCATGCATTCCGCAGCAGGCACCAAATACTCCTGGTGATGTCCGAACCGCTGAATTAGCTCCTGGTATATCACCAGCGCTTTCTTATAGTCTTTGATCTGGCAGCACAATTCAGCGCAATCGAGATACCCGTTTTTAAATTCCGGATTAACGATATAGCTGTACTCAAGCGAGCGGATCGCGTTTTTGTAATCGCCTTCACAACTGTAGGCATGTCCAAGATTAAACCATGCGAGATAATTATACGCATCCTGGTCGATGAGGCTGTTGTGAAATTCGATGCTCTCCTGGTACAACCTTGACCACTCGACGCAAAGCCAGATATGTTCCAGTGCTTCTTCGTTTTTGGGATCGATGGTCAGCACCTCACGCAGCTTGTGATACATCTGGTTGTATTCCCTCATGCACTCATAGATGTACGCTTCTGCGAGATAAAGATCTACGCAGGAGTTGAGCGTCATCTGGTTGGTGCAATTGTCCACCATCGTGAAAGCTTTCTCGTAATCGCCGAGCTGAGCGGTCACTTTGATTTTCATCAACTGCATTTCCGGGTTGTGGGGGAATAGGTTGAGCGCTATGTCAAGCGTCTCGTTGGCTTCTTTGTAATCCTCTTCGCTGATCAGCAGGCGGGATTTGATGACATAGAATTCCGCGTGATGGCTTGAGTATTGCAATGCATAATCAAGGGCTTCAAGCGCTTTCTCCGTGAGTGATTCTGAGATATAATACTGGATGAGATTAAGATAATCTTTTTCGTCCCAGTGGGACGACCCCCCGTGTAATATCATGTTCTCAAAGACAGATACAAACTCAGGAAGAGACAGGTTTGGTTTCGTTCTGTACTCCATGCAAACGACTGTGTGGGATTATAAAATATTCGTCTTGGTAAATATAACCAAAACGGCGTCAAACATACGATATACATTCACAAATGCACCTTTTGAAACCCCGGATACATGCAGTGCACTCTCATTTGTAACAGGCACATATATAGATGCTTACAGTAGGGCCTCATCATACCTTATTTTTACTTCATAGATAAACCGCTCTTATACACTTGACTATGTATCATACATCATAGGCATGATTAGGGAAAAAAATTAATTTTTTTATTGACAATCGAAAAAAAATCTGTGGAAAACTTTTTAAGAAAAGAGATGAAGGGGCAAAATATGAGCAAATCAAAAATGAAATTGACTTTGCAAGATGCAGGAGCAAACTCCTGCATCGGCCAATTCGAATCTGCCGTTGTTGGAGTTTGCTCCAACAACATTTCGTTTCTAACTCTTCATTTGCGAAACCAACATAAATATTATACACATGAAAAAAGTGCGTAGAGATTTTCTTCCCTCCGCACTTTACAAATCAATAACGGGTTTATGTGGGTTCTTACCTAATTCGATTTCTCCTGGGGCTGTGGCTGGCCGGGATGCATTTCATTCATTCTTGCATTGACCCTGCGGAGGAGCTCCCTGTTGAATTCTCTTTCTGCCATTTGCAACATGATGATCTTCCGGTCACTGATTACTTTTTGTAAATCGGCAAATAACTTTCTTTTCAGGTCAAGTCTTTTTTGCTCCTGTTGAAGATGTTTGTCAATGATCGCTTTGGCTTCATCATCGGTGATGGTCATCAGGTCGGGACGCTCCAACTCATCTCTCATGTCTTTGAGTGCGTCCTTGTACTGATTGTAGACAGGCCAAAACTTCGTGGCTTCTTCCGGTGTCAGGTTCAATTTTTGGGTGATAAAGGCGATGCGCTGTGATTCTATTTTCTCCCTGGCTTCTTTTGATAGCGGCCCGGGTCCATCGCCTCCGGGAGGCTGAGAGAATCCAAGAACCGGGATCACCAACAGGGTTAATCCAGCAATAAATAATTTGATTTTCATGTGTATAGAATTTGAGTGTGTTTTTAAAATAAATCCTCCGGATTTGATCCGTGTATTTCTTCCAGCAGGTATTCGTCTATTGCTTCTTTCGGCACATCAATCTGACTTTCACTTAATAAAGTGTCACTATTTTCAATCAAAGGTTCAAAATCACTTATGTTTTCATGTATATATTCATAAGCCTCGTCCGAAGTGATAGCATTCAATTGAATTGGAGCGGGCTTTGAAAAAAACCACCATCCTCCGATGCAAAGCCCAACCAAAACTGCCGCTATGCTGATTACGCTTCTCCATGTGATTACAGTCACTCTTGGTTGAGACTTTTCATTCTTCAAGGCGTTTAATACCTGGTCAGGAAAATTCTCAAAATATCCTTGAGGTGGGTCTAACGGTTTCTTTTCGGGAAATCCCGGCGCGATGTTTTTCAATTCGTCATTGACATTTTCTTCTCTTTCCATCTCTTTCACAAAATTTGTTTTGCTTTTAATTCTTCTTCGATTTTCCTGACGGCGTGATGAAAAGACGCTTTCAATGCGCCTTCTGTCAGTTGGAGTAGTTCGGCCATTTCTTTATATGACAATTCTTCAAAATACCTCATCCTGAAGACCATTTGTTGTCGCTCGGGTAATTTAGCTACTGCCATTTCTAAAGATGTTGTCATTTCCTCTGAATTCATATACGCTTCGGCTTTTCTTACATCATGATCTTCTATGTTCACCACTTTCATCCTGGAGTTTATTTTTTGATGATTATTGATTTCATTGACAGTGATCCTGTACATCCAGGTAAACAATTCTGATCTTCCTTCATAACCTTTGACATGCCTGAAGATTTTGATGAATGTATTCTGCAGGATATCATCCGCATCCTCATGGGACTGCACTTTTCTCCTCACTATAGTATATAACCGCTGCTGGTATTTGATGACCAGTTGCCTAAATCCCTCCTCCTGTGTGGCGGGTTGGCTCATCAACTGTAATATCGCTTCGTCTGTCATTCGGTCTAATAAATACTTGGACTCTGTAAGATAGGGAGGGTTTAACGGGGGATACGAAATACAAGGTCGATTTAGTATCCCCTGTGCCGGAATAGAAGAGAGTGAGAGGCGTGAGAGACGTGAGAGAGAAAGAAATAAATAGGCTTGGGACTTTATTTCTCCGTGCGCTCCGTGTACCCCGTGCGAAATAAAAAAGGGTCAATCCTATCTACATTTAAAATTTTGGCTATCGTCAATGCTCTTTGATCATCTTTTGAGCGAAGCGGGGGTATATTTGCCAAATGAAATATGTATCGCGATTACTCCTAAATATCCTCGGGTGGAAAGTAATCGTGGAAATTCCTCCGGACCTGAAAAAATATGTCGTGGCGGTGGCTCCGCACACGAGCTGGAAGGACTTTTTTCTTGGATTAATTGTCCGGTCTTCCATTGGCCGCAAAATTTACTATTTGGGGAAAAAGGAATTGTTTGACAGCCCGATTGGATTTTTCTTTTGGTGGACAGGTGGCAGACCCGTTGACCGGAAACAGAAAACGGGACTAGTGGATCAGGTTGTGGCATTATTTAACGGAAATGATGAATTCGCCATCGGTATCGCTCCAGAAGGAACGCGGCAAAAAGTGGATGATTTTAAAACAGGTTTTTATTTCATTGCTCAAAAAGCAGGTGTGCCTATTATCCCCTGTCTCTTCGATTACGAACATAAGACTGTTCATTTTATGAAACCGTTTTATACGACGGCAGATTCAGAAAAAGATCTGAATACGATCTGGAGTTTTTTTGATGGAGTCAAGGGAGCAAAAGAAGAAGGGAGTATTTCCGGTGAAAGAAATTCGCGGTTATCTGCAATTTTGTGAGTAGTGAGTTGTGAGTATTTCTCCGTGGCCTCTGTGTTCTCGGTGCGAAATAAAATAGTTAAAGACACGATTAATCACACATTCCTGAATTGTAATGAAGTAGAGACGCGATAAATCGCGTCTCTACTTCATTCAGGAATCAGACGCTTAACTGTCTCAGCCGCAGATTAAAATCCTTTTCCTCCAATGGCAAACAAACCTTATCAAATATCTCCTGCAATTCGGGAGAATGTTCAATGCTCTTGGCCTTGCGAATATCTATGTGAATGAACTGCGCCCACAATAATGACTTTAATTTTCGTTCGCTGTCATACATCCGCATTTCCACCTGGATAAATTTTGGTTTTGATTCTGTCAATTGACTTTCGATTGTGACTTCTTCCATCAATAAAGCAGGCCGCACATAAGCAATTTGGTTTTGAGTCACCACCCATCCAAGACCGGTATTCCGGCTATATTCATAAATATTAAAATCAAATGCTTTCCACACCTGGTCTTCCCTGGCATTCATGAAGTAATCAAGATACCGGCCATTGTTGAGGTGCGAATAAGGATCACAGTCCTGGAAACGGATGATCGTCTTGCTTGAAAGGATGTTCGATGCAGAAGGGTCAATGATTCTCATAGGGTAAAAATACTTTAAGAAATTTAGTCCTTGGTTGTTGGTCTTAGCTACCAGTTTGGTTTTTGGTCACAGGTCTTAAGTTAAAAAGCCTTTAAACAATAGCCTAAAGACCAAACCGGCTGCCCAGACCTTCAACTAATGACTACGATTGTATATTTTCCGTGATGAAAGCAAACCCATTTCATACTTACCTTCACATTTGAAGAATTAAAATTCATCATGCGCTACACTGCCGAACAACAAAAATCATTTTTTGACGCCACCAAAAAATACCTGGCAAAAAAGAATGTGAGCGAATTATCAGGTGACGATATTCATCCACTGGAAGATCTTGTTCGCTTTCATGAATATCGGTATTATGTATTAAATGATCCGCTTGTAAGTGATTTTGAATATGATCAGCTGTACAAACTTTTAGAAGCACTCGAGAAAAAATATCCTGCAAAGGCATCTGCATCTTCCCCGACAAAACGTGTTTCAAGCGACCTGGTAGAAGATTTTGTGACGGTGAAGCACATCATTCCGATGTTGTCTCTCGATAATTCCTATGATGCTGATGATCTGATCAAATTCGATACGCAGGTAAAAAAACTAACCGAATTAAACACCATCAATTATACGGTCGAACCTAAATATGACGGTGGCAGCATTGCGATCATCTACGAAAATGATGCGATGGTCAGAGCGGCCACGCGTGGAAATGGAGAAGAAGGTGAAGAGATCACCATTCAGGCCCGGACTATTAAATCTCTTCCTTTAAGTGCCGCATTTTCCAAACACGGAATTTATAAAGCAGAAATCCGGGGCGAAGCGGTGATTTCAAAAGAGAGATTTAAAAAAGTTAATAAACTCAGAGCTGACGAAGACCTTCCCCTGCTAGCCAATTCAAGAAATAGCGCGTCAGGAGGTCTCCGCACAAAAGATCCTGCAGAAACTGCACGACGTCAATTAGATGCCTTCATTTTCCAACTGGGTTATGCAGTGGATAAAAAAGGCAAGGATGTATTGCCATCAATTAAATCACATCATGATGCGATCGAGATGTTGGGCACACTCGGTTTTAAAGTTTCCAAAGGAGAAAAAAGATTATGCAAAGGCATCAATGAAGTCATCGAACAAATCAATCAATGGGCAGCCAACCGGGATGATTTCCCTTATGAAATAGATGGCATGGTGATCAAAGTGGATTCTTTTGATCTGCAGGACATGTGTGGTTATACAAGTCACCATCCACGATGGGCGATCGCCTTTAAGTTCCAGGCAAAGCAAGCCACGACCAAACTTTTAGATATTGAATATAACATTGGGAAAGTGGGCTCCATCACTCCGGTTGCCAAAGTAGAACCCGTGTCGCTGGCCGGCGTTACGATTTCTTCGATCTCATTACACAATGAAGATTTTATTACCTCAAGAGATATTCGCATCGGTGATCAGGTTCTCATCGAGCGGGCAGGTGATGTGATACCCTACATTGTCAAAGCTCTTCCCGAATTGCGGACCGGCAAAGAAAAAACAGTTGTCTACCCTACTAAATGTCCGTCTTGTCAGACACGCCTGGTTCGTGAAGAAGATGAAGCTGCCTGGCGTTGTCCAAATCCGGATTGCGAAGCGCAACTTATTCAAAAGTTGATTTTCCATGTATCCAAAGATGCAATGGACATTGATGGATTCGGTGAAAAATATGTGATTCGTTTTTATGAATTGGGATGGATAAAAAACATCGCCGATATCTACAGATTGGATTACGATAAAATAGCTGCATTGGAAGGTTTCGGAAAAAAATCAGCAGACAAATTGAAAGCAGCCATTGATAAAGCGAAATCAAATCCGATACATCGCTTGCTTCACAGCCTTGCCATACATCATTTGGGTCAGCGTGCTTCAAAACTTATTGCAGAAAGAACCTCTCATGTACTTGATTTAGCTAATTGGTCGCTGGAAGATTATACATCCATAAAAGATATTGGTCCGGTCGTAGCTGCAAATGTGAAGGAATGGTTTTCGAGAAAAAAGAACATCGACATGCTTCACAAAATGGAAGAGCGCGGTGTCAATCTGCAACAAACCAACTTAGACAAACCAAAAGAATTAATTACTGATGGTGTCTTATCCGGTAAGACCATCTTATTCACCGGCACGCTTTCAAAAATGGGCCGCAAAGAAGCCCAGGATATGGCTTCATCTCTCGGTGCAAAAAATATCAGTGCCGTCAGCGGCAATCTCGACATTCTTGTCGTCGGGGAAGACGCAGGATCAAAACTGGATAAAGCAAAAAAAATAGGTACTGTTCAGATCCTGACGGAAGATGAATTTATTGCATTATCTGGAGGCTGATTTCAAACGAAATTGGGTTAAAAATCTCCCCAAATCAGGTGCAGATAAGTGCATGTGGATAACCATCCGGGGCCACAGATAATCAATGTGTTAGGACCTTGTGGCACGACTAGTCGTGCCACAAGGTATTTTTTGGGACTGTAGAGACGCGAATTATTGCGTCTCTGGTGCTGATGTAGAAACATGATAAATCGCGTCTCTACATCAGCAAATATTTACGCCACCGGTTGTGTCTTATCTGGAATAAAATGCCTTGAATGTAAGAGTTGCATATGCGTGGCTAATATCCCGCCTTCAGATCTTCCTGACTCTTCGATCGTAAATTCAAATACATCATCGAGATTGACATAATGCCGCTCAGGCAATTGTGAAAAGTGGAAGAAAATATCCCGCCATGTTTTCAGATCGATATCAAGATATTTCATAAAGCCATATCCATCCTGCACCGAATAACAATATCCACGAGTACGACAACCAATAGCTCCCCAGTCTTCAACGCGCTGATCCAATACCGGCAATAAATTGGGAATGAGATAACCTGATAAAAATTTATCACCTTCATTCACCAGGTCACGGCTTATATACCTGAATGCAATGATCTCTACCCGGATGCCCATGTTTTGAATGGCCTGCACAACCTTTTTGAAATCACCGTCACCGGTCAGCAAATAGATTGTATCCAGGTGCTGGCTTTGCAGCAGGATATCAACGGCCATGTCAAGATCTGCATTTGCTTTCCCGATACGCTGGCCATCTTCATCCTCAAACCACCTGATGGCTTTGGTTATAACTTTAAATCCATAACTGCGTACGATACTTAAAAATCCATTTGTACGGTCTTTGTATTCATAATCAGTCTTCATCCGTGCTTCATCTACCGACATATAAGAGTTGAGACGAATTGGCTCACCAAACAGGGAAACATAATCCCTCAGTACATCATACCTGATGCCATAACCACCACTGCGCCGAATATTCTCGGCGTCAATAAATACTCCAATTTTCATTTGTTTTTTGATTTTTAGAAATAATTAATAATTTTCTCTATGCACATAAAGAATCATCACCTTGCGGTGAATTCAAACATAAAGGAGCTAATTAGTTTTCCGTTCTTTTAAGTTGCCAGTAAAATTCAAATTCAGCAACTTTATCTCCAGCCTGATCATGAGCCGTGACGGGTAAAGTAATTATACAAGTTTCGCCCGGGTTCTCAAGGGTATTCAAACTTAAAGGTATTACCTGACCGGTAGCGCAAAAATAGAAACTTTTACCTCTTACTTTTTTTAAAAAATCACCTTTCACGCCTTTTAAAATAAATAAGGTATTAGTGCCTGAAGCATAGGCATATACGAGCGCCCCTGTACTTAATTCTGCAGCCATTCCCATCACCGCCCAGAAAACTGACCCGAATGGATTGCGAATCCAAAAATGATCTTTTAACATCACTTTGCATCCATTTTCGTCCAGAGATTCAATCACCATACCCGACAATAAACCCATCGGCAGCTTTTTCATCATCCACATCCTCATTCTCCACTTCCGCGTTAATTGATCAGCAAGTTTTTTATCAAAAGACATCATGGTAAAATTTTGGATTTTGGATTTTGGATTTTGGATTTAATAAACGAACCCATATCCAAAATCGTAATTCGTAATTCGTAATTCGTAATTCGTAATTCGTAATTCGTAATTTTATTTAAGTCTTTTCCTCAACGCCATCATCTCATCCCTGTATTGAGCCGCTGTGATAAAATCCAATTCTTTAGCAGCATCTTTCATTTTTCGTTCAGTATCCGCCAGCATTCTTTCCACCTGGTCGCGTGACATAAATGCGAGAACAGGATCTGCTGCCATCGAAGGTTCTATCTCACGGTCCACGTAAGCTTTCTTATTCCCTTCGCGAACATCAAGGATTGATTTCCTGGCAAGGATCTCCTCTCTTGTACGTGTAATCGTCTGCGGCGTAATACCATGCTTATCATTGTAAGCCATCTGAATCGAGCGGCGCCGGTTTGTTTCATCAATCGTCTTTTGCATGGAATCAGTGATTTTATCTGCATAAAAAATCACCATTCCATTAGAATTACGTGCTGCACGTCCTGCAGTTTGAGTGAGCGAACGATCATTGCGGAGAAATCCTTCTTTATCAGCATCAAGGATTGCCACTAATGAAACTTCTGGTAAATCGAGACCTTCCCTCAAAAGATTTACACCCACTAATACATCAAAATCACCGAGCCGTAAGTCCCTGAGAATTTCAACTCTCTCCATCGTTTCCACTTCGGAGTGAATGTATTTGCATTTGACATTGAGCTTGATAAAATATTTACTCAACTCTTCAGCCATTCGTTTTGTAAGCGTTGTGACCAATACTCGCTCACCCACTTTAGTTCTTTCATTCACTTCATCCAGTAAGTCATCTATCTGGTTAAGACTTGGCCTTATATCAATAGGTGGATCCAACAACCCCGTAGGCCTTACGATCTGCTCGACCAGCACTCCTCCTGTTTGTTCCAATTCGTAGTCAGCAGGTGTAGCACTTACATAGATGACCTGGTTGATTAATTTATCAAATTCATCAAAATTCAAAGGCCTGTTATCAATCGCCGATGGAAGTCTGAATCCAAAATTGACCAGGTTTAATTTCCTCGCACGGTCCCCACCCCACATACCGCGAACTTGTGGCAACGTGACATGACTTTCATCAATGATCATGAGATAATCTTCCGGAAAATAATCAAGCAAACAAAATGGTCTCGTACCCGGTGCTCTCCCATCAAAAAATCGACTATAGTTTTCCACACCACTGCAATACCCTAATTCACGGATCATCTCAAGATCAAAATGCGTTCTTTCATGAATACGTTTACCCTCAAGGTATTTGCGCTCTCGCGTGAAATATTCTTCCTGCCTGAACAATTCATCTTCAATTTCACGGATGATATGTTTAAGCCTGTCTTTTGGAGCTACATAAAGATTAGCAGGAAAAATGGCGGCGTGCTTTAGTGGTTCCTGGCGCTGACCGGTGTGCACATCAATGATATCTATTTCTTCAATCTCATCTCCATAAAAAGTGATCCGATATCCATAATCAACATAAGGCAAATGAATATCTACAGTATCACCTTTAACTCTGAAATTACTTCGGGCCAATTGACCTTCCGTCCTGCTGTATAAACTTTCGACAAGTCGGTAAAGAAAACTGTTGCGCGATATTTTCTCTCCGACCTGAATGCGGATGATTCCTGCTTTATAATCTTCCGGATTTCCCATACCGTAAATGCAGGAGACAGATGCCACGACGATGATATCACGACGTCCGGACAACAATGAGGAAGTTGCTCTCAGTCGGAGCTTGTCGACTTCTTCATTGATCGAAAGATCTTTTTCGATATAGGTATCCGATACGGAGAGATAAGCTTCCGGTTGATAGTAATCGTAATAGGACACAAAATATTCTACGGCATTATCCGGGAAAAATTCTCTGAACTCCCCGTACAATTGCGCAGTCAGTGTCTTATTGTGTGTAAGGACAAGCACAGGTCTTTGAACTTCCTGGATCACATTCGCCACGGTAAACGTTTTTCCTGAGCCTGTAACACCCAGCAATACCTGGCTTCGCTCAGCTTTATTGATACTCTTGACAAGCTGACGAATAGCTTCGGGCTGATCGCCGGTAGGTTGATAAGTTGAAGTAAGTTTAAATGACATCGACTTGCAAAAATAGAGTAATTCCTGATGCAGGACTTAGTGGGTTTTAAATATTCTTTGAGGAAATTTATTTGCTAAAACACAATATTATTTTCAAATGAGATAACTGAGGCGAGTAAATGAAAATAACCATCAATCTCTTTTTTTCTCACCATTATAAAACATCAATGTTATGCCGAATCTGATCCATTTGTCTTGTCCCAGTGGATCTTCTGTTCCGAGTGCATCGGCTAATGGTTCGAGATTATAATATTTTGTCGGTAACACCATGTAGAATTTGGCAGCCATATCGACTCCCTGATCTCCCTGGAGGGTCAACAACGTATAAAACTCAAAGCCAAGCATTTCCTGAACATTTCTGAATTTAACAGTATCCAGACCCGGTACATACTTGGCGAAATACCATTGATATTGCAGGTCTGTACCCAATGCAATCACTCCGTCCCCCAACTGATAACCAAATGCAGCGCTCTCTACTGAAAATTTTAATTTGTCTTCGTAAGAAGCTCCTGTTCCGGGATTCAGCCCTGTTGCATTGAGGCGATTGTAGGCATCCTGGTAGGTCAATTCAAAATTATGAATCCCTGTCCTGTATCGCACCCCCAATTCAAATCCATGAAACCATCGGAGATTTGAAAATGAGTGATCATAAGATTGTGACTGATTGAAATCAGAAATAACCTTATCCAATCCAGGGGGAGATAAAATGGAAAAACTATAACCTGTTTTCAGGTTAAACTGGGCATTCACTGGGGTGGAGAAAAAACCAAAAAATGCCAGAAGCAAGAAAATATTTGCTTTTGGTTGATGCATGACGGGGTTCATCAGAATGAAAGATAAAATTTTTTCAAAACTTCACCAAACCGAATAGCCTGACTATGGAATTTTGAATTCCGAATGATGAAATAAAAGGGTTTAAAATCAAATAGTTTGCTTTAAAATTAGTTTCTGCTGTTTGAATGAGGTTGAAACATTCTTTGCAGAAAAAAAGCAACTTATCTTTATCCGCCATGGCGAAAACCGCAGTTAAGAAGAAATCCACCAAGATTAAAAGTAAAACACCTTCCTTTTCAAACCTGGACTTTACCCCCGGGTTTTGGAAGCGGCATTGGAGAGAAGCGGTGATCATTCCGGTTCTTGCATTTGCACTTTACTGGATGTGTTTACCCTATGGCTATGTTCTTGACGATCAGATTGTCATCACCGGTAATGAATACACTAAAAAAGGTGTCCATGGGATCTGGGATATTCTCAGTACGGAAAGTTTTTCCGGATACTTTCATGGGCAACAGGATCTCGTGGCGGGAGCGCGTTATAGGCCGCTATCCATTATTTCATTTGCGATAGAGCAGTCTGTCTTTGGTGACAATCAGGTTGAACGTCATTTTGTCAACATTCTTCTTTACGGCCTTTTAGGGCTTCTCATTTTCAGAGTTCTTTCCATTTTCCTTCCGGATAAAGATGCTAAGAACTGGTATTTCAGTTTACCATTTTTAGCGGTCGTGCTTTATATTCTTCATCCGGTGCATTCGGAGGTGGTAGCTAATATCAAAGGCCGGGATGAGATCATGACTACTTTCGGAGCTATGGGTGCACTTTATTGTGTGCTCCGTTATCTTTCTTTAAGAAAAATATCCTGGCTCATTGCCAGTGGTATCTGCATGTTTCTAGGATTGATGGCAAAAGAAAATGCCATCACATTCCTGGCGGTCATTCCGCTCACGATGTATTTCTTTACGAATGCCCGGACAAAGGATTATGTAACAGCATTGGTGCCTTCACTATTTGCTGCTATTACTTATGTAGTGATTCGTACCAATGTAATCGGTTACGTATTTGACAGCGGTAAAAAAATCACCGATCTCATGAACAATCCATTTGTTGAGATGAATACCGGTGAACGATATGCCACCATTCTTTATACCCTGGGACAATATGTGAGACTTTTAATTTTTCCTCACCCTCTTACCCACGATTATTATCCATACCACATCCCGATTATGAATTTTGGTAAACCGGGTACGTTGATTTCACTCGCCATTTATCTCGGACTTGCTTTTGCTTTTTTCACATTATGGAAAAAGAAAAGTATTTATGCCTGGGCGATTGGTTTTTATATCGCCACAATTTCAATTATTTCCAATTTATTTTTTCCGGTGGGAACATTTATGAATGAGCGTTTCATTTTTATTCCTTCCATTGCTTTCTCAGTAGTATGTGCATGGGTCTTTGTCCAGTATGGATGGAATAATGAAAAGAAAACAATAAGATTTGTTTCTGTGGGTCTATTGTGTATAGTGATGGCAGCCTATATTTTCAAAACTTATGTTCGGGTTCCTGCATGGAAAGATTCGCTTAGCCTCAATGGACAGGCTGCAATGGTTTCTGTCAATAGTGCAAGGAATAATTGCTTTATGGGCACGGCGCTCTATGAAGAAGCCCGTAAACAAACGAACCCTGCTGCGAAAAAAGAATTGCTCGACGAAGCTGAGTATTATGCGGACAAATCACTTGCCATGTACCCGACTTACAGTTCTGCCAATCAAATCAAGTCAGGTATTGTAGCTGAAAGATATCTCAGAGAAGGTGACCTTAACCTGTTACTATCTGATTTTACAAAAATCCTCAACGCCTATTCACGAACTGAATATATACCGCAATTTCTAGATTATCTCAATGGCCGCGCTCCTGTCGAAACCATGGTGGATTTTTATTATAAAACAGGTTATGAATTATTAGCACAAACCAAAAAAGATTATTCAGCCTCTATCACGATCCTAAAATTGGGAGAAAAAATAGCTCCCAATGATCCGAGAATTCTATACGGGCTCGGAAAAGCATTTTACTACGGAGGCGACCAGGTCCAGGGAACAAAATATCTTGAAAAGGCATATCAAATAAATCCGGCATTACGTGATTTGAAATAATGTTTTCTTTTTCCCTAGCTTTGGTATCACCAAATGAAAACAAGGAAAACAGAAATCGAGGAGATCGCTTTCACTATGATCCCCCTGGTCGGGCCTATTCTCGCCCGGCAATTAATCGCTTACTGCGGAAGCATTGAAGCTGTATTCACCGAACAAAAAAGATTTCTCAAATCCATTCCAGGCATCGGTGAAGAAATTGCATCTCAGGTCATCAACAGTAAGTCTTATTTCCTTGCTGCCGAAGAAGAGCTCGACAGGATGCTTAAGGAAGATATTCAATACACCTTTTACACGGATGAAAATTATCCTACACGATTAAAACATGTGAGCGATGCACCATTGTTATTATATACCAAAGGCAACATCGATCTCAATCCCGAACGATCTGTCGCCATTGTCGGAACGCGCAAACCTACTGTGTATGGAAAGTCTGTAACTGAAGAAATCATTGATGCGCTGGCACCTTATGATGTGAGCATTATCAGCGGCCTTGCTTATGGAATTGACATCACTGCGCACCGCCATTGCCTGGAGGTGGATATTCCTACGATCGGGGTCATGGGAAGTGGGATGGGAGTTATTTATCCTGATGTCCATTCTGCTATTGCAAAAAAAATGATGATCCGTGGAGGTATCATTACTGAATTCAGTTATGATACAGGTCCGGATGCAGTTAATTTTCCTATGCGAAACAGGATCGTTGCCGGTTTATGTGATGTGCTTGTTGTGATTGAGTCAGGAGTGACCGGAGGTTCAATGATCACCGCTGCTTTGGCTAATGATTACAATAAGGATGTGGCGGCTGTTCCGGGTAGAAAAATTGATAAAAGTTCGGCAGGATGTAATCATCTTATTAAAAACCAAATGGCTCATCTTATTGAAAGCGGTGCAGACCTGATCCACCTGATGTCATGGGACAGCAAAACAAAGCAGCAGACCTACCAGGCCGATCTCTTTATCGAAATGGATGAAAATGAAAAGAAAATATATAGCCTGATCGTGGATAAGGGGGAAAAAGATATTGATACCTTAGCCCACGAATCAAAATCAACTCCGGGTGAGCTTGCAGCGATCTTACTTAATCTCGAATTTAAAGGAGCGATCAAATCCCTTCCGGGTAAAAAATATGCGGCAGTGGGTTGAGTATTCAATGCTGCCATTTATCATTTTTATTTGTTTGACTTCATGTAAAACGACACAGAAGTCCTCTGTTCCTGCGACTCCAAATACAACTACCACTGCAAAACCAAAAAATGTCATTCTTCTGATTGGAGATGGCATGGGGCTGCCACAAATCACAGGAGCGATGTATATGAATGACAATAAAACGGTTTTCGAACGGTTCAAAAACATTGGATTTCATAAATCGCATTCAGCTGATAATCTTGTTACAGACAGTGCTGCAGGTGCAACGGCATTTGCTTCCGGTATAAAAACGAACAATGGATCACTGGGTATGGATCCTCAAAAAAAATCAGTTCCCACAATCCTTGAGATAGCCGAAAAGAAAGGGATGGCAACAGGGCTTGTAGTGACATGTTCGATCACGCATGCTACTCCGGCAGCTTTCATTGCACATGTGGAAAGCAGAGAAAATGTTGAGGCTATTGCACTTTCATTCCTTGACACACCGATTGATTTATTTATTGGAGGCGGAGAGAAAGCTTTTACAGAACGTAAGGATGGACGTAATTTGGTAAATGAACTTACCGCAAAAGGATACTCTATCTCCGACCTGGCACATAGCCCGATTGAGAGTTTGGATATCACTTCGAAAAAAAATGTCGGGTTCTTCACTGCTGATGAAGAACCACCTCCCATATCTGAGGGCCGCAATTTCGGAATACCATCAGCAGACGAAGCCTTAAAATTTCTTGATGGAAGATCTCCGGAAGGTTTTTTCATGATGATCGAAGGTTCTCAGATTGATTGGGGTGGTCACGCCAATGATGCCAATTATGTGGTCACCGAATTAAATGAGTTTGAAAAAATAGTTTCCAATGTTCTTGATTTTGCCGAGCGTGATAAAAACACATTAGTCATTGTCACAGGTGATCATGAAACCGGTGGCTTTGCTGTCAACCCCGGCTCAAAATTGAATCACATTGAAGTTGCTTTCACATCCAAGAGTCACACAGCTACGATGATCCCGGTATTTGCCGCTGGTCCCGGAGCTGAGTTGTTCAGGGGGATCTATGAGAATACGGAGATATTCAATAAGATGAAGACGCTGCTGCAGATGCAGTGAGAGAGTGAGAGAGTGAGAGAAGTGAGAGAAGTGAGAGATCGGTTCGCGGTTCCTGAGCTGCGGACGAGGTTGTGTCGAGGCGTCGAAGGATCGACTAGCGCTCAGCGACCGATGAGGATTTCCAATATATGTTTCGGCTTCGCTCAACATTTAGAAATCATTTTTGCCCCATCGGGGCATAAGGTTGGTAACAAATGACGATAAAAAATCTCAACTTGCCCCATCGGGGCAAAACTATCATGGGCACAAACTGTGCTTTAAGAAAAACGCTACACTAAGAAATAAAGGTTAACTCTTCCTCATTGATTGAGCGTAGCCAAAATCTTAAGTAGAGACGCGATTAATCGCGTCTCTACTTAAGATTTTGTCGCTGAGCGCTAGCCGAAGCGAACCATTTTCTCACTCTCTCACTTCTCTCACTTCTCTCTACCTTAGTACCTCCATGTCATTACGTCCCTCATTCCTCCGCCACATTGCTCAGACTTCTCCTGAACCTGATAGCTTTGAAGTAGTTCGCGGAGAAGGAATATACCTTTTTGATAAAGACGGAAATGCATACATCGATTGTATCTCAGGTATCGCTGTTTCATCATTGGGTCATGGTCATCCAAGAATTATTGAGGCCATTAAAAAGCAACTTGAGCTCCATCTGCATACACAAGTTTACGGCGAACACATCATCGCACCGCAAGTCGCATTAGCCGAACGATTATCTCAACTTCTTCCTCCAACACTGAGCACCACTTATTTCACCAACTCAGGTGCAGAAGCGGTTGAGGGTGCATTGAAACTTGCGAGAAAATATACCGGTCGCTATGAAATCCTCGCATGTCGCAATGCTTATCATGGAAGTACTGCAGGGGCGGAAAGTTTGCGTAGTGACTTACAATACACATCTGCATTCAGGCCACTGGTTCCTGGCATTCGACATATTGATTTCAATTCATTTGATGACCTGGATGAAATCAATGAGGCCACTGCTGCTATCATCGTCGAACCCATCCAGGGTGAAGCTGGAGTGATCCTTCCTGCTCAAGGATATCTTGCGGCAATCCAAAAACGATGTCAGGATGTTGGAGCTTTATTTATCCTCGATGAAATTCAGACTGGGGTGGGCCGCACCGGGAGCCTGTGGGCTTTTGAACAGGAAAATGTGATCCCGGATATACTTTTATTAGCAAAAGCATTTGGAGGTGGTTTGCCACTTGGAGCTTTTATCTCAAGCCAGGAGATCATGAATGTATTGTCACATGATCCACCTTTAGGACATCTGACCACATTCGGAGGAAATGCGTTGTGTTGTGCAGCAAGTCTCGCGGCGTTGAATGTGATTGTAGAGGAAAATCTTCATCATCAATCAAAAGAAAAGGGAAATAAAATCAGGAATATTTTAAATAATCATCCGCTCATCAAAGAAGTCAGAGGTCGTGGCCTGATGATGGCCATCGAACTTAAAAATCCTGATTATTTGCATCCAGCAGTGAAAGCCTGCAAAAAAGAAGGACTGCTGGTGGATTGGTTTTTATTTAATGACAGATCGATAAGACTGGCACTGCCGTTGGTGATAAGTGATAAAGAAATAGAAGAAATGTGTGAGAAAATGAAAGTGGCATTTGTTCAGATTCTTTGAACAAACATTACAACTCCTTCCTCAACCTCGCCACCGGAATATTCAACTGCTCCCTATACTTCGCCACCGTCCTCCGCGCGATGCTATAACCTTTATGCTCCAGCATCTGTCTTAATTTTTCATCCGACAACGGCTTCCGCTTATTTTCACCTGAAATAATTTCTCCCAATATAGATTTGACTTCCTGTGTAGACACTTCATCACCTTCCACATTGACGATTGATTCGGAAAAGAAATCTTTTAACCGCTTCGTCCCAAATTCCGTCTGCACAAATTTACTGCTGGCCACTCGCGACACCGTTGAAATATCAAGACCCGTGATCTCCGCAATATCCCGCAGGATCATCGGCTTCAGCTTAGTAGAATCACCGGTGAGAAAAAATTCTTTCTGAAACTGCATGATCGCATACATCGTCTGCTTGAGCGTATTCTGCCGTTGCTTGATTGCATCAATAAACCATTTCGCGGAATCAATCTTCTGCTTGATGAATATGATCGCTTCTTTATTTTCTTTTTTCACCGTTTGCGCATCCTTCTTCACCTGGTAGGCTTTGAGCATGTCCACATACTGGTCATTGATCCGCAGATCAGGTGCATTTCGCACATCCATCGTCAGTTCCAATACACCATCCCTGTTCGTCACCATAAAATCCGGAATGATGGTTTGAGTCTGTGTATCAAACTGGCTGGTATAACCACTGGCAGGCTTTGGATTCAATTTAAGTATTTCATCAAGCGCTCCCTTCAATTGATCTTCAGATATCTCCAATTGACGCTGCAATCTTGAGAAATGTTTTTTCGAAAACGCTTCAAAATATTTATTCAGGATGAGCTGCCCCAGTTTTAGAGCCTTAATCAGTTTATCCTCCCCGACATCTTCCGCGATATTCAAACGCTGTTGCAACTGAATCATCAATGTCTCGCGTAAATCTCTTGCCCCTACTCCAGGCGGATCAAACTTCTGGATCATCCCAAGCACTTCAATGATCTGTTTGGTCGTCACCTCAATGTTGAATGCAAATAGGATATCATCTATCAACGAAGGAATATCCCTTCGCAGATAACCTGTATCATCAATGCTTCCAATAATCTGGTGCGCAATGATGCGGTGGACTTCACTATCCAGGTTGAGAAGTCCTAATTGCTGATCGAGATAATCATGAAATGTACTGGCCACGACTGCGGGCAGATTTTTCTCCCGCTGCTCACTCACAGATTCTGTGGTATGATAACTGACCGGATCATCTTCGATGTAGTCATTGAGATAATCATCCAGTTCATAGTCCTCATCCTTCTCTTTATCGGCTTCATTTTTCTCTTCCTGCGTGGTCTCGGATGGAGATTCATAGTTATCCGGTTCTTCCAGGGCCGGGTTGGCTTCCAATTCCTCCTTAATCCGCTGCTCCAGGGAGACAGTGGGGATCTGCAGCAGCTTCATCAGCTGAATCTGTTGAGGAGATAGTTTCTGTAATAGCTTCTGTGAGAGCTGTTGTCTAATCATAAGGGACACGAATCGCGCTACCGGCAAATATAGCAACCTATTTTCATATTATGAATAATTATAATCTGAATTTCAACGCTTTGCCAGATCCTATTTGAAGTAAAACACTATATCGGTAGTCATGGTTGATCATCGATAAAGGAGGTTTGGTATTAATGTTGAGCGAATCCACGCAGGTTTTGCCCCGCTGGGGCAAGGAAAGATTTTTGAGTACCATTTGTTACCAACCTTTTGCCCCGATGGGGCATTAATAAACATAATGTGCACATGCTTTCACTCACTTACTTCTCTAACTCCTCTCACTTCTCTCACTTCTCGGTTGCTGAGCTGCTTGCACTGAGCTGGATGTGTGAAAGGATGAGGGTGTCGAAGTGTAGCACGAGGATGAGACTAGCAGGTCGAAGCACACTTCTCTCACGGATTGAGTAATTTTGCCGATCGACACGAATCATCGCCTTCTACGTGAATAATAAACACCCGGATACACCTGATACGCCTCCCATTTTTGAAGTATTCAGGACCAAAAGTGAATTGCTGAAAATACTCTGGATCACCGGGATCTGGGTATTTCTTTCTATCGCTCAGTCCATTTATGATTACCTGGTTCTTCGTTCACAACATATTGATCTGTCTGACTATCCTTTTTGGCCGACATTGACAGGAAATGCGTTGGCCACACTCGCTGCCGGAATTATTGGTGGAGCTATCCTTGTGGCTTATCTGCAGCGATGGGTCAGAAATAATCCCTACGGACAAGCCATCGCATTTATTCTCATCGCTTTCACACTCATTATTTGCTTCGTCACCATTTTAGCTTTTCTGACAAGAGCTACCCTGAACGGTGAAGATGAATTGCATGAAAAACATCTTTTTTCTCAAATAGGCCATCACATCCGAAGTTTAACATTTGCTAAAGATTATTTCCTCTGGCTATTCATTGTCATGGCGACGATTGCAGGCATATTGATCAAAGACAAATATGGTCCCGGCAACCTGAGCAGCTTCTTCATGGGAAGATATTTCAGACCAAAGAGAGAAGAACACATCTTTATGTTCCTTGACCTGAGAGCTTCTACGTACATCGCTCAGATCCTCGGCGAACAACAATATTTTAATTTTATCAAAGATGTTATTCGCGATGCGACTCCTGTGATCCTTCGGCATAAAGGAAATATTTATCAATACGTAGGAGACGAAATCACCATAAGCTGGTGGATGAAACCCGGACTCAACAAGTTGAATTGTATTAGATGCCCGATGGAAGTCAGAAAAGTTTTCAACCACAGGTCCTCTTATTATACATCAACTTATGGCGTGGTTCCTGATTTCAAAGCAGGCCTTCATTGCGGGAAAGTAATGGTTGGTGAAATCGGCGTAGTCAAACGCGACATTGCATTTTCGGGTGAGGTCGTAGGCACAGCTGCCCGCATTCAAAGCCGATGCAATCACCTTGAAGTAAATCTTTTAATCTCTCAAGACCTGAAAGATCTGCTTCCCTGGGCAGGATCAAATCTGAAGCCCGAACATAAAGGTGATCTGCTGATCAAAGGCAAGATGGAGAATCTGCCGTTGTATACTGTAGTTGCAGAGTGAAATTCAATCCACAATCTTCTCCCCCTTCAGTTGATTTATATTGATCCGTATTCCAATATGCTTCGTTGAACCTGCCTGATGATACACCGCAAATCCATAATCAAGAATAAAAGCTTTAAGATTAACACCAACCCCACCTGAAAATCCTGCAAGACTTCGCAGATTGACAACCGATAATTCCTGGTGCATTTGATGATTGTATGCTACACGCAGCATGAGGAACTCTTTCTTCCCGATCATAAACTCACCTCCAAAAGTGAGATGTTTAAAAAAATTGTCTACACCCTGAGAAAAATCACTTGGCGGCTTAGGTGGCTCTCCACTAAAATCCAACCCGGTTTGTTCATCAAGAGGACTAGTATAACGTAGGTCCCATCGATTAAGATCATGCGCAAGCATGGAGAACCTGAATGGAACATATTTAAATCGTTTTGAAAATCCCAACTGAAAATCCACAGGCATCTTTCCTACCTGCTGACCGGAATAATATTTTGAAAATTGAAATCCAACGCCGCGCAGTACGACGGCATAATGATTTAATCCATCCTCACTTCTATAAGTTATACCTGCATCCATCATCAGGCCGGTTGATGTATAAGTTTCCATGGTTGATTGAATGTATCGCACCAATAATCCTCCTGACATGCGTTCATTCAATGGCCTGGCTATGCCTGCTTCTATCGCCAGGTCTTTCGCTTTAAATTCACCAAGAATATTTCCCTTATCATCTGCAGCAGTAAATGTGCCGTAATTCAGATATTGAACGCCTGCATGAACCGTTGATTTGATACCGGATATTTGTCTTGCATATCCAAAATAACCATCGTTAATTCCCGCAAAATGAAAATTATCCTGGAAGATAAATGTGCCGTCCATTGAATCCGTGAGCATGGCAGGATTTCCACCGACAAGACTATAATCATTCGACATCAACGCGATTTGACTACCTCCCAGTGCTGTTGACCTGGCAGATGTAGGAAGATTGACAAATTCGAATATGCGTTCGCCTCCACGTTGACTCCACAACAATGAAGACCAACCAACAAGCAGAATGACGAGCCAGTTATTTCTTTTGCCAGGTGGTAACACACATCCCGCTATCACAGAGCATCGTCTTGTATAACTTTCCTGATTCATCGTAAAGATTTAATATTCCATCCTCATTGGGGCCATGAAGATAAGTGCCCACCGTCTGTATTGTACCATCAGGGTAATATTCCGTAAAAGGACCCATTTCTTCATTTTTAATCATGAGGACCTCTTCCAGTAATTTTCCTGCATCATTATATTTTCGCCAATAGCCATACATCGCTCCATCGATATACTCTCCCTGGAGTTGCAATTGACCGCTTGGGAAAAAATATTCATACGCACCCGCCATCTCTCCTTTGGTGTAGTGCTCTCTGACTTTGACTTTGCCATCAGGAAAATAAAGCTCTCGCACACCATTTAATTCACCGTGATCATATACCCCTTTCTCGAGCAAGGTCCCTGCGGAATCAACTTTAGAAAATGTACCCTGGTAAGATGAATCGACAGGATTAATCGTATAAGTCGTCTTCCACTTTGTGTCCGGGTCAACAACTTCTTTCGTAGCTGTTTTGGCATGACAACTGACGAGGCCGACGGATAAGAGGAAAATAGTTCTTGTTAAGTATAGCATCAATTTCTGTTAACGAACAGCTTTAAATGAAATTGCCCGAAGCAGGAGTCTGCACCGGGCAATTTTTTATCAATTGGATTTTATCCAGACCTAGTAAAAGGTATATCTATTGTCTTTAATCGTTGCTTTATTCTTGAGCACTTCCATTAAGCGGGAATCAATGCTTCCCCTGGCTACCATCAGCGATTGCTCCCTGAATGTAGTGAGATCAGTCGAAAGATTGGGTTCAGCCCTGTTGATTACCTGGGCTACAAAAACACCAGTTTGACCGATGACAGGCTTGGTAGTATCACCTACTTTCATGATAGAAAGCTTACCGATCAAAGCAGTCTCATTACCAATCCCATCCAGGTAGCTCATATTAAAATTGACATTTTTGAATGTATCAACCTTCGTTGAGAATTGGCTTGCTATCGCACCGAGATCTGTGCCGGTGATTTTGGCGGCGATTCCTTCAGCAGTTTTGCGATCTAATACTTTCTGTTTGTATTTTTCTTTTACTTCTGCCAATGTATAATTGCCGGCCTTTAAAATTGCCTTTAATCCCGGAACCACATAATGTGAATTATAAAATAAAGTTGGTTCATCATAAACAAATACTTCTGCTGCTACTGAACCCAGCTTGGTATCAGGTTTAAATGCCCATCGGACAATATCTCTTGACGTTCCGCCACTTCCAAGAGTAGAAAATTGAAATGCATTTTCAGTCAATCCTTCTGCTTTTTCAACACTTAGTTCAGGTTTATTTTCAACGGCTTTGTGCAGCGATTCAACTGTTCTGTTTTGACCACTGAATTCAATGGCATCATCATAGATTCTCGATTGCGTTTCTTCGGATGGAACAATGGGTTCTATGATATAAGCTAATTTCACACCCATCTCATTCTTCATAAATTTCTGTCCTGTGATTTCAACCAGGTGCACACCAAATTGACTCGTTACTATTTGCAGTTTGTTGGGTTCGCCGGTATAGAACAGGGCATCATTGAAAGGTTTCACCATTCTGCCAAGAGCAGAATAACCCAGATCTCCGCCTTTTTGACCGCTTCCATCCTGGCTCATCTTCATCGCTAAAGAATCAAACCTTGCCTTACCGGATTCGATGAGTGTTTTCAGACTATCAATGGTTTTGTATGCAGTAGTTCTTTGAGCAGCAGTTTCAGCCCGGATCAGAATGTGACGCGATTTTACAGAGTCAGGAAGTATTTTTTTTCCGAGTACTTTAACGGCTTTATAATCTACACCATCTATATAAGGTCCATAAACTGTTCCAACCGGTAAATCAAAAACGGTATCCGCAATGACTTCAGCGAGGTCACCTTTTTTAAAATAAGTGGCATCGATCGTACCATAATTATTTTCAACGAAGAGCGAATCATTTGTTGCCTCACGGAATGGCTGGATGCGCTGTGTGATGGCATCCTTGACTTTCGCAGAATCTTCTTTGGTCGGCACAACATTGAATACTACAAATTCCACTGTTCTGAATTCTTCTTTCTTCTTCATCAGGCCTGCATTCTCCTTCATGAAAGTTTTATAATCATCGTCAGTGAGTTTGACATCTTTTTCAGTCAATGAATCCAGTGGAACTTTGACATATTTAAAATCAAGAGTTGTGCCTTGTTCTACCTGGAGTTGCTGCGCCATCCATGTCGGAGTATAAAGACCTTTCTTGACAAGATTCGCCAGTTTGCGTTGCAGTCTTTCTTTCCTGATTTCTGTGGATTGATAATTCCAGTATTCTTCAAGCTGAGGTTGGAGTTTTCCTGTACCAAGATTGGCTTTGATTTGGTCAAGGTTTTTCTTGTCCACCTGTCCTGTATTTGGATCACGGAAATTGCGTTGAATGATTGGACTCAGATGATTTCCAAATTCAAGGTCTTCCAACTCTGCATCACCGATATTGAGTCCAAGATCTTCAGTTTCATCTCTGAGCAGTCGGTCTTCAACCATGAAGTTCCAGATGTAGTTACGCTGGCCATAGACATCTCCGGTGGAGTTCGGATATAATATCCTTTCAGCGCGTTGAAAATCCGGCCATTCAATTTTTTGGCCATTGACTACACCGACGGTGTAACTACTTCCGCTTGCTCTTGAAGCCTTATTGACCATATCCATCACCACAAATCCACCCATGCCCAGTGCGATCAGGATGATCAGCAACCAACTTTTTTTACGAATCTCACTAATTAAAGCCATAATTAATATATATATACAATGTTGTTTATCAAAATACTATACAAGTTTTTGGAGATATTTTCCGGAAAATCCTCAGGGCCCTTTCCAAAAAAGCCCTGCAAAAGTACTTTCTTTAGGATGGATTATCAAATAAGAGTTAAATGCAAACAACTCGTAAAGCAGCCATAGGCTTCATCTTCATCACCTTACTGATCGACGTCATCGGTTGGGGCATCATCATCCCCGTCATGCCAAACCTGCTAAAACAGATCGGGCATGTCAATACCGGCAATGCATCCAGTCTAAACGGATGGCTATTGTTTGCTTTTTCTGTGACGCAATTTATGTGTGCACCTATCATCGGTAACCTGAGTGATAAATATGGTCGCAGGCCAATTATCCTGATGTCATTATTTGGTTTTGGATGTGACTATATATTGTTGAGTTGGGCGCCGACGATCCAATGGATATTTTTAGGTCGTGTGATTGCGGGGATTACTGGTGCGAGTTTCACAACTGCTGCTGCTTATATTGCTGACATCAGTGATGAAGGTAACAGGGCGAAAAATTTTGGAATGATCGGTGCTGCATTTGGAATGGGTTTTATCATTGGTCCTGTGATTGGCGGTTTGCTGGGAGGGCTTGGTCCAAGAGTTCCTTTCATTGCAGCAGCCATATTATGTTTCATCAATTGGCTATACGGTTATTTCATTTTACCTGAATCCCTCAGCCTGGATCACAGGCGTGAATTTGATTGGAAGCGAGCGAATCCCCTGGGCTCATTATTGCATTTGAAAAAATATCAGAATCTTGGTTATTTATTGATTGCGATGTTCTTGGTTTACCTGGCAGCACATGCTATACAGAGCAATTGGTCTTTTTACACGATCGAACGATTTCATTGGTCACCGGGCATGATCGGCGTTTCTCTCGGAATGGTTGGGGCCCTTGTAGGAATTGTACAGGGCTTGTTGATCAGAAAAATTAATCCGTGGCTGGGGAATCACAGGAGTATTTACATAGGTCTTATACTTTACACAATAGGAATGTTTTTATTTGGTATTGCTACAGCAGGATGGATGATGCTTGTATTTCTTGTTCCATATTGTCTCGGTGGTATAGCAGGGCCTGCATTGCAGGCTACGATCACGAGCCAGGTGGATGTGCGTGAGCAGGGAGAATTGCAGGGCGCGTTGACGAGTTTGATGAGTGCTGCGGCGGTCATAGGTCCTCCGGTGATGACTAATTTATTTGCGTGGGGCATCAGACTTGGTAGTCCGATCTATCTACCGGGTGCGCCATTTTTCTTGGGAAGCTTTTTGTTGTTGGTGAGTGCGATATTTGCATTTATCGCATTTAGGCATTCAGTGGCAAAGGAAAAAATGATTGAGTAATAAATTGTATATTTATTGTTTCATAACTTTTCGAATTTTTAAGTTTATGAAATATTTATTTTTATTTCTTCTTGTATTTATTTCAAAATTTAGTTTGTCTCAATCAAGTATCTGGCAAATACAAGGCGGATTAGGATTATCAGGGGTCAATAAAATTGTTACAAATAATGTAAAATTTGATAATGAGATTTTTTTTAATAAAAAGAATAATACTTTAGATAATAAATTTAGAAATAATACTTTACATTCTGGATATCTAAGTGTTTCAAAATTAATATTAGACGGACCATTAAAAAATTTTAGGGTAAACGCAACGGCCGCAGTTTATACGTTTAGTAGCGTATTTTACAAAGAAGAAAAATTCGGGGTAACTTTTATTAAAGAGATTAATGATTCTATTATTAAACCTACAAATGATACAATTAATACACCTAATTGGTTAGTACCAAAGTACCATTTACCTTTTATTGAAATGGGTCTTTCCCGAGAATTCAAAATTATTAATAACGTAAATATTGAGCTCGGAGTATTTGTATCTTATATGGTAGAGTTATATGGTACAAGCAAAGTAGTATTATTTGATTCAGTTTATTATCAATGGGAAGAACAAATTTATTATTTTAATAAGGAATTTCCAAATGAAGAGTTTGATCAGGTTAATTATGGCCTGAGAGGGACACTTCATTTATTTCCATCAAAGAAATTACATCCTATTTTAACGTATACTCAAAGCCTAAATGATATAAGTCTAAAATCTTTCAACTTAAATCAGCACGCAAATATTTGGGCATTACATATTGGTCTATGTTATAATTTTTATCATAAACAAAATAATAAAATAAATGAACATAAAAATGAATAATTTTTCAAAAATGTCAAAATGTTTATTAATGTTTATTATCCTTCCTGCTGGAGTTTCAGCACAATTAAAATATTCATTTTCTTTAAATTACATTTATGCTATGAAATGGGATCAGTGGAAGCTAAGAGGTGATGATTTCTATTATTCTGACGTTCCAAATAATCATTCTGGATCAGTTCAGGGAGATGTACTCTTCAAAACTGGAAGACTTTTTTCGAGTAAAGCTGGTAATTGGGATGAATTAAGTTTAGGCATTTCTTCAGAATTCATTTATTTGCCGTTCTCCGGATTACACTATGTGGATTATACTTATCTGGGAAAAATAAACGGCCTGGATCAATGGCAACACCATTATGATCATGATCGCTATCAGTTTATCTACATGGTCAACGGCCTAAAAGTGAAATATGAGATTAAGAAAGTGGGTTTTGTAAGTTTTCAAAAAGCTTATCCTTTAGTGCTAAATAACTCAAGTCAGACACAGGATCTCTATATTAATAATAAAACCGGTGCATATTCCTATGGGCCTTGGGAAAAAAGATCGACTGAGCTCACCAGGAACCCTTACATTTTTACAGAATTATTGATTGGAATTGAAATGACAAAAAATCAATATTTTATCGTTGGATTCCAATGGACACAACGTTCCTCCTTCTATCGAACCAATGAGTACGTTGATAATCGTCATCAGGCATTCAGAAATTTGAAAATTGGGTGGAGATTTTCATTGTGACCATATTATTGCCCCCAACCCCTGCGTTTCTGCTTTCATTTTATTTCTCCGCCTAAGGCGGTTTCATTCAATCTCATTCCGAAAACGCCGGGGCGAATGTCTTAAAATAGAATGTGATCGTTGTAATCAAATATTTTTTTTAATCCACTTTCAGGTTAAGATTAATCTATTTCTATTCCCAATCATTCGCCCCGGCGTTTTCAGAATGGAGTGAAATGAAATGAACGGAATGAAGAAACGCAGGGGTCGGGGGCAACTTGTGAAAAACAAACGCAGGGGTCGGGGGCAACAAGTAAAAATCATTTTTACTTTGCCACAATTCTAAATTTCTTCTCCATGAGCCAGGGGAAATACGGAATATCCGTTTTCCTTAAAATGAAAAAATATAACCATCATCAATGACAAAAACATATAGATGATCACCACATAAGGCCCAAATGAGAATACATCAGACAATTTAAACCAATCTCCCCCACTACTCATCACAATAACTACTACGAGAATAAATCTGATCAATTCCGCCATCCAGGCATAAGATGCTTTGTCCAATAATGAAGTAATACTAAATACTGACACCATTAAAAACAATCCGTAAATCAACACACCCGGAAATCCGATTTTTGCAAAATTGAAAAATAAATAAAAGGTGAATCCAAGCAACAGCGAAAGTTGAATCCAGGAAAAAGTCAACAATCGTTTTGACACAAGCGTATCATATTTTGACAATCGAAAAACATCTTCCACTACCTCAATTGGTCTTCGCATTTTTACATCCTCGGGCCGCCATCCTGTAGGCATAAACCATATCCTTAATTTATCCCTCCAGCTTGACGCATACCAGGCATCACTGATGATGAGCCAGATGTGTTTGAAATTGATCAGGAAAGGATTCCACGTGTGCACAGGTCTTTTGACGCCATACACTGCAGGTACTTCCGCCAGTTCTGGTTGAAATGTCCCGAATAATTTATCCCAGACAATGAAGATCTGGCTGAAATTTTTATCGAGGTATTCGGGATTGATTGCATGATGCACCCGGTGATGCGAAGGTGTCACAATAATGTATTCCATAAATCCCATTTTATCAATGAGCCTCGTGTGATACCAGAATTGTGCAAACAACTGGATCGGTGCAATGATTGCAATCACCTGCGCCGGTACACCGATCAATGCCGCCGGAAGAAGAAATAAAGAGACGAAAGAAAATACTTCCGAAATACTTTGCCTCAATGCACACGACAAATTAAATTCCTCGCTGCTGTGATGAATGATATGCCTGTTCCACATAAAATTGATCGTATGCTCCAATCGGTGTATCCAATACCCCGCAAAATCCTTGGCTACGAACGCGATGACATACACATACCATGCATTGGGGATGTGAAATATCGCCACCCGCTGCACCAGCCACCCATAACTGACTATAGCAATTGATAAACCAAGCACATCCTTTGTAATATTCGTGATACCGGAACCAAGACTGGAAATCATATCTGCACCGCGATTGATTTTAATCCCCATCCTCCATGAAATGAAAGCCTCAATTCCTATGAGACCAAGGAAAATCGGGATAGCATAAGTCAGTGCGAGAGCGTAAGCTTCCATGGAACACTAAGATAAACGGAATAAAAAGAAGATGGAAGTAGAGACGCGATTCATCGCGTCTCTACTTCCATCTTCTTTTTACTCTACGCCCTGCGCGCAAGCATCCAACATCTCATAAAACGCTTCTCCCTTCGCACGCACAATCGCCGTTTTCAAAAATTTATAAAGAGGAACACTCAGTTTTTTACCATTCTTGCATGCCGGAGCACAGATTTTCCAACGGTTATAATTCCAAGCTTCAGTTCCGTTTTTCAGATGCGTCACCCGAATCGGATAAAGATGACATGAAATTGGTTTCGGCCAATCAATTATTCCTTCTGCATAAGCTAATTCAAATGCACACTTTCCTATTCCTTTTCCATCCCAGATTAAATATGCACACGCACCATTTTTAACCAATGGCGTACCCAATACTTCTTTGTCCTCGCCATATCGGGTACCAAATCCTTTTTTTTCAACAACTTTCCTGCTCTCTGCACTTAACAATGGTGCAACTTTCTCCCACACAGATTCGATAATCGCCGGCTCTTCTTCCAGCAGCGGTGCGCCCCACTCTCCTTCCCAGCAACAAGCCCCGTGACACGCATCCAGGTCACAAACAAATTTCGCCTTCACCACTTCATCACTGATCAATACATCATCTATTGCAATCATGATGCAAAGGTATCTAGATCAGGCCACTTCGGCTTTGACAGGTGAAAGTGAAATTTCCTGAAGATCTCTTTTTTTCTATGTGCCTTTCTTTGTTTCTATGTGTCTATGTGGTTCAAAATAAGCGTCCTTTTTTACCACATAGACACATAGAAACATAGGTTTCACATAGAAAACCCCCCGCTGAGCACTGACGACTGACGATTAAACCCTACTTTAGTGCATTGATTTGAACATTACATTTTGACCATTCCCATGGACAGACTTAAATCAGTTTTTTACGAAAAAGCGATGGCTTCTATCGCCGAGATGAAGCCATTCATGAAAGAGCATGATGAAACCATCATCGACCAGGTCACGATCGGCCAGGTCTTTGGCGGCATGAGAGGCATCAAAAGCATGCTCTGGGAAACTTCCCTCCTCGATGCCAACGAAGGCATCAGGTTCAGAGGATACTCCATCCCCGATCTCAAAGTAAAGCTCCCCTCACGAGGCGGTGAACCACTGCCTGAAGGACTTTTCTGGCTAATGCTCACCGACGAAATACCTTCCGCCGCAGATGTCGACTGGCTCAGCGATGAATGGGAACGCAGACGCCAGATCCCTGATGGCACATGGCGCGTATTGGACAGTCTGTCTCCTGATACACATCCGATGACGCAATTGGGTATCGCTGTTCTTTCATTGCAGTCAAAGAGTGAATTTTCACGCCGCTATGCAGAAGGCATGAACAAACGCAATTATTGGGATGCGACGTATGAAGATTCTATGAACCTCATCGCATGTCTTCCCCAGGTCGCTGCATATATCTATCGCAAATCATTCAGAGGGAACCAACAAATCGCTCCCGATGATAACCTGGATTGGGCTTCAAACTATGCTCACATGCTTGGTGTCACAGATGATCCGGATTTTATGAGCCTGATGCGTTTGTACATGACTCTTCATGCTGATCACGAAGGAGGAAATGCGAGTGCACATGCAGTTCATCTTGCAGGATCAACGCTGAGTGATGTTTACTATTCTTTTGTTTCAGGGATCAATGCTCTTGCAGGTCCACTGCATGGATTAGCTAACCAGGAAGTGATCAAATGGATCTTTGAAATGACAGACCATCTCGGCACCACTAAACCATCTGCCGAACAAATCGAAAAATACATTAATGAAACTTTAGCAGCTGGAAAAGTAATACCCGGATATGGTCATGCCGTATTGCGCAAACCGGATCCACGATTCCTGGCTCAACAGGCTTTTGCCAAAATACACATGCCGGACGACGACATCGTCAATATCGTCTGGAAAGTCTTTGATGTAGCTCCAAAAGTTTTAGGAACGCTTGGAAAAGTCAGCAACCCATGGCCAAATGTTGATGCACATTCCGGAGCTATCCTGGTGCATTATGGATTGAAAGAATATAATTATTACACCGTTCTCTTTTCAGTATCCCGCGCTCTTGGTGTATTGGCTTCAACATGCTGGAGCCGCATTCTCGGACTTCCTCTTGAAAGACCTAAGTCACTTACGTATGAGTGGATCAAGAATTGGGTGGACGCGAGAAAAGAAAAGTAATCGGTATTCGGTATTCGGTATTCGGTATTTTAGTAAAAAAAATCGTTTCAAATTTTGACGTCTCAATAAATAATTTGTATAAAATATTAAAAAATAACTAAATACTAAATACTGGTTACTGATTACAGATTACTCTTTTATATCACGCAGCTCTCTCCTCAAAATTTTCCCCACATTCGATTTCGGAAGCGAATCCCTGAACTCAATTTCTTTCGGCATTTTATATCCCGTCAGGTTTTCTTTGCAATAGTCAAGTACTTCATTTTTAGAAAGGCTTTTATCTTTTTTCACAATAAATAATTTTAATGCCTCACCGCTTCTTTCATTTGGAATACCGACAGCAGCACACTCTTTTACTTTAGGACATGCACTGACGACCTCTTCGATTTCATTTGGAAAAACTTTGAACCCGGAAACAATGATCATGTCTTTTTTCCTGTCAACCACTTTGAAGAATCCATCTTCATCCATGACCCCGATATCACCTGTACATAACCAGCCGTCACGGATTGTATTGGCTGTTTCCAGGGGTTTGTTATAATAACCGGCCATCACTTGCGGACCCTTCACCTGTATCTCCCCGCTATGTCCTACAGGTTGGACATTTCCATTCTCATCGACAATCCTTACATCTGTTGATGGAACCGGCATACCAATGGTTCCAATCCTTGCATTTCCATCAAGTGGATTGACGCTGACCACCGGTGAAGCTTCGGTCATTCCATATCCTTCAATCAGGTTACTACCTGTGACAGCTTTCCAGCGATCATTCACTGATTTCTGAATCGCCATCGCTCCTCCTACTGCTAATTTGAATTTACTGAAATCAAGCGCACAAAATTCTTTGTTATTGAGCAATGCATTGAACAGGGTGTTGACACCTGTCATGACGGTTATTTTGTGATTCTTAAATTCTTTGACTATCGATTTAATATCTCTTGCATTGGTGACCAGGACATTCATTGAACCAAAAGCCATCATCGCCAGGCAATTGACCGTAAATGCAAAAACGTGGTACATCGGTAGTGGACAAAGAGTGACTTCTTCTCCTTCCTTAAGTCGTGTATCCATGCATCCTTTCATCTGGAGCATATTGGCGATCATGTTCCGATTAGTCAGCATGGCTCCTTTGGCTACACCTGTCGTTCCACCGGTGTATTGATGTGCGATCACTTTTTCCGGACCATCCTCAAATTCAGTTATTGTAAATTTCCTGGCATGTTCAATGGCTTGTTTAAAATTCACCGTATTCGGCAATTCATATTTAGGGACCATTCTTTTTACACTACGGACAACAAAGTTGACGATGCGTCCTTTGACAGAACCAAGCATTTCACCTATGTTGGTCAATATGATTGTGTTTATTTCAGTTTGTCCGAGAATTTCCTGCAGGTGCGAAGCAAAATTTTCAACGATAATAATCCCTTTAACACCACTATCCTTAATTTGATAAAGTAATTCACGTGGCGTATAAAGCGGATTTGTATTCACCACCACAAGTCCGGCTCTGATACATCCAAACAGTGCAACAGGATATTGCAATAAATTCGGCATCATGATGGCCACCCTGTCACCGGGCTTTAACCCTCTTGATTGCAGATAGGCACCCAGCTGATTTGATGCCTTATCCAATTCTCCATAGGTCATAGTTTTTCCCATGCAATAAAAAGCAGGCTTATCAGCAAACTTTTCCATTGCTTCATTTAAAAAACTATTGAGATTAGGATACCGGTCTACATCTATGTTAGCAGGAAGTCCTTTAGGATAATTCTTTAACCAGGGCCGCGACTCAGACATATTTAGCTTATTGAGTGATCATGCAATATAACTCTTTGAATAAAGAACAAGCAACAACGAATTGAGAATTTTGAAGGTAAGTATGGGAGGTTTGGCTGTAATGGAATGCACAATAACTCCTCCAAGGCTAAATTTTATGATTCTTTGTTCATTATTCATTATTCCGGATTCTTTCGATTCCACTTTGCAGAAAAGAAAGAATCCATTACTTTTGCCGTCCATTTTAAATCAATTTTCTAACCTCCATTCCTGATTATCAATGCATTAGGAATGTACAAACCACCAATTCTCTCTGAAATGTCAGAAGAAACCACTCAACCAGAGGAGTCTTTAGAGACTCCAACACAGGAAACCTCTCCAGTCGCTACGGAAGTTGTAGCCACTAAAGAAGTTCCAACACCGGAGGCTAAATCAACTGCAGCCCCCGAAGTATCTACTCCACACGATGATTTTGATTGGTCGATCTCTAACCGCCACCAACATATTTATCCCAAAAATGAATATGACCGGTTGGAAGCTCTCTATGAGAAAACATTAGGTGCCGTCAACGAAAATGAAGTCATCAAAGCACGTGTCTCTCAAATCACCGGGGGCGATGCCGTATTGGATATCAATTTCAAATCAGACGGTCTTGTATCCGTTTCTGAATTTAAAGACATTGATGGATTCAAAATCGGTGATGAAGTCGATGTATACGTAGAGCGCCAGGAAGATGAAAGAGGCCAATTAGTTCTCTCACGCCGCAAAGCAAAATTGCTGAAAGCATGGGAGCGTCTCGTTGATTCTTTCAACAACGGTACTATCATCAACGGTACGGTAATCAGCAAAACAAAAGGCGGCCTCATCGTGGATGCAGGTGGCCTGGAAACATTCTTACCGGGATCACAGATTGACATCAAGCAGATCATCGACTATGATCAGTTCGTCGGAAAGACGATGGAATTCAAAGTCGTTAAGATTAATGAGAATATTAAAAATGCTGTAGTCTCTCACAAAGCACTTATCGAAAGCGATCTCGCTGAACAACGTGAAGCCATCATCTCCGGTCTCGAAAAAGGCCAGGTACTTGAAGGTGTTGTGAAAAACATCACCGACTTCGGAGCCTTTATGGATCTCGGAGGTGTTGATGGATTATTGTACATCACAGACATCAGCTGGGGACGTATCAACCATCCTTCTGAAGTTCTTGAGATCAATCAGAAAGTTCATGTCGTTGTACTTGACTTTGATGAGAACAAGAAGAGAATTTCACTTGGCCTCAAACAACTTCAACCTCATCCATGGGATGTCGTGAGTGATACCATCAAAGAAGGCAGTATCGTCAAAGGCAAGATTGTCAATGTCGAAGACTATGGAGCTTTCCTTGAGATCACGCCTGGAGTTGAAGGTTTGATTCACGTATCTGAAGTCAGCTGGAGCAATCAGCCTATACACGCAAGAGATTATTTTACCGTAGGACAGGAATATGAAACAAAAGTGGTGACCATCGATCGCGAAGAGCGCAAGATGTCCTTATCGCTGAAACAACTGACACCTGATCCATGGGGAGAAATTGAACAAAAATATCCTGTTGGCAGCAAGCATGTCGGACGTGTACAAAATCTTACACCATATGGTGTGTTTGTAGAATTGCAGGATGGTATTGGGGGAATGGTACATATCTCAGACTTATCATGGACAAAACGTTTTGCTCATCCTTCTGAATTTACGAAAGTGGGAGCAGATCTTCCGGTGATGATCCTGGATATTGATCGTGAAAACCGTAAGCTTTCATTAGGTCATAAACATGTTGAAGAAAATCCATGGGATACATTCGAAACTGTATTCCCTGTAGGTTCTTATCATGAGGCCACTGTGATCAAACGTGATGATAAAGGAGCGATCGTTCAATTGCCTTATGGACTTGAAGCTTTTGCACCTTCCCGTCACCTACGTAAAGAAAATGGTAAGCTTGCAGAAGTAGATGAGACATTGACATTCAAAGTGATTGAATTCAATCGCGATGATAAACGCATCATGGTTTCACATCTCCGGTATCTTGAGGATATTCAGCGTGAAGCCGAAGAGGTGGTCAAAGATGAACGTCGCAAGCAAGGCCAGGAGACAACTAAAGCTGTCAAAGAACAGCAGGCTAAATATGAGCCTACTACTCTCGGTGACATGGCGATGTTCTCTCAACTTAAAGAACAATTAGCCGAAGCAAAAGGAAAGAAGGTTGTCAAAGAAGCAGAAGTGACCCAGGATGCTGAGGAAGTCGCTGCACCTATGACTGAAATAGTTCCTGTCGAGGAAAATCTTCCTGCTCCTGTTCCAGAATCAGATGTTACAGTTCCTGAAATGACAGAAACTAAATCTGAAGAGGAAGTAAAACCTGCAAAAACTCCAAAAGCTAAAGTTGCCAAGGAAGCTGCAGCAGAAACTACTGAACCGAAAGCACCGAAAGCAAAAGCTGCTAAGGAAAAAACTGCAACTGATGATCTCAAGATTATAGAAGGCATAGGCCCAAAGATTGAAGAGATACTTCATGCAGCAGGTATAGATAGTTTCGCGACACTCGCTGCTAAACAAGCAAGTGAGATCAGTGAGATCCTCCTGGCGCAGGGTTCAAGATTCAAAATGTTTGATCCGACCACATGGCCTGAACAAGCAGATCTTGCTGCAAAAGGAAAGTTTGATGAACTGCAGGTATTGAAAGATTCATTGATCGGGGGAAGAAAATAATTTTCCTTCCATAAAATAAAAAAGGCCGCCTTCAATAAGCGGCCTTTTTTATTGCAGTCAATATTCTTTTATTGGCACGATACAGGTTCTATCTCCAGGTTCAGGCCTTTACCATGTGCTGTCCACGCACTGGTCAGGTAAGGCCCATTATTAGAGCTATTAAATGTTATAGTGATCGTGATGGGTACACAAGCTTCGACGCTTCCTTCAAGTGTAATGATCCTACCTGTGCTATGACCTGGTCTTTTCTGACTTATGTCAAAATCAGCCCCGGCTACAGTGATAATCGCATCATCAGTCAGTCCTTTATTGAGGTTGCCTTTAATTATGACATAATCCAGTGTAGTATCGGACACTAATGTGAAAACAATGGTCCTCGAAGTTGAATCACAATTGACGGAATCGACAGTAAACGAAGAAACACAACTACTATCCATTTGAGTAGAATCCCCGCTTGTAGAATCAGCTTCTACAATCAGAAGTTCAGTTGATTCAAACCATCCCGAGGATTCAAAATTGCATTCTGATTTTTTTCCCGTACGAGTGTATTTCGCACGCACTTTGTATTCACCCGGATCTTGTGGGATGAATAAAAGTGTAGCTACCCCGCTATCGGGTTCGACCGGTTTACCACCATTTTGCCATCCTTGTCCATCAGGGCCACTCACCTGGATTTGAATATGGCCACAATTGGCGCCATTCAATGCATCATACGAAATGGTCACTGAATCCCCAACATGTGCAGGATTGATACTATAAGTAAATGAAGAAGCATCCCTATACTGGACCTGTCCATCGGGATTGGCAACCTCGTCTTTCTGGCATGCGGTAATAAATAAAAAGGAAATAAAAAGGGAGAATAAGAGAATGATATTCAAACGGCTTCTCATAATAGATAATTTAAATGGTTAGAAAATGCAAAATGCCCAAGGGTGAGAAGAAGTTGAATAAAGAGGGGAGGCAATCCAGGGAAGTGGTAAAAGTAGGTTCAGGATTGAGGTCAGATATCAGGGAATACCATGGAATTTCAAATAGCATTAAAATTTAACAGCAGCAATAAAAAGGGTTGAATACAGGTTGTCCCAGCCTGGACGTGAGTTATGAATGAACAAATGCATCCTTTCTGGCTAAAATTAAGCCTGGTAAAAGAGGCAACCAAAGGGTAAATCCGCGAAGAATAAGTGTGCCTGCTAACGCAGCTTCAATAGGAACATGCATTAGTGTAAGCATCGCTACACAAGCTGCTTCGAATCCTCCCAAGCCTCCAGGCAATGCAGACAATGTCGCAGCAACAGAGGCAAAAATCAAAGCAATGAATGCAACGTGAGGGCCTGCAGATATCCCCAGGGAATGCATCACAGCCCAAAGCGTTCCGCTGTCCAATAAAAAAATAATAAGATTAAGTAAGCTTGCAAACACAAGTAGTCGTGGATTATAGATTTGCTTCGGCGTAACCGATTTAAGCACACTGACCGCTTTTTTTACAATATTAAATCGCAAAAGCCAGGCAGGTAATTTTTTGTCTTTATGAGCCACTAACCAAAGTATGACAGCAGGTACAGTAATCAGAATAATGACAAAAAAACCTGAAAGGGAAAGAATAATGGCGGTGACATGAAAGAAATAACATAGAGCTAATAAAGCAAGAGCAGTGACAAAAGCATAGGCTATGTAATGCGACAGGATATTAATAATGATCGCTTCTAATGCAAGCCAGCGTGGAACATGAAGCTTTTTCATGGCCTGGTAAACGACCAGGTTGCCGGACATACCAAGAGCCGGTAAAAACTGGTCCACACTTAATTTTTCAATTGACAGACGTGCCAAGGCACCAAGTGGTACATAATATTTTGATGCACGTGTCACCTGGTTCCAAATTAAACCTACACTCAGGTAAGTTGCTACCTGCAATCCAACGACCAATACCAACCATAGGGGTTTTGCTTTTGTCAACAGCAAAAGAAATTTCTTCGTATCTCCGACATGGATATACACAAAAATCACTAAAGCAATAAGAACGAATAATCCCAAAAACAGTGAAAGTTTTGGGACTTTTAATGCTGGTCGTTTATCAGCTTTCAGTTTTTTATTTGACCCCGTTGACATGAAACTATAGTAACTAAAAACGGGCACAAAAGATCATGATTCAAGCTTAAATTTTATTCTCTTATGAAAAATATTCTTTTTATTATTTCACCAGTGTAATATCACCCTGAAGGATTATACTTTTTTCTATCGTTTTATCAAGATATTTTATCTTGATAATATACACATAGACGCCCGGATTTAAGAAGCTGCCATTAAAATCACCTTTCCATTCAACAGGGATTGCAGTGGATTGAAATACAAGGTTACCCCAGCGGTCATATATGCTGGCTGCATTGGAAATAAGTTCAATGGCATCGCTCACCTTGATGGTAAAGACATCATTAATGTTATCTCCATTTGGTGAAAATATATTTGGTATAAAGAAATTGGCTTCAGTATTGGTATCACAGGTATCCGAAGGGGCAACCTCAGTGCTGTCTCTAACTTCTGAGCATAATCCCTGGACGGTTACCGAATAATTTCCCGGCGCATCAATGCTGATCAAAGGAAGGGTTGCGCCTGTATTCCACAGATATGTTGCCGGGAAAGATTGAGTCACATTAAGTTCAATATGATCTCCCGGGCACATTAAATAAACAGGTTGTAAATCAACTAACGGAATATGATCATCAAAGGATAGCGTAAACGCGTCAAATACATCTCCACATTGATTGGATATTTCCAACGAATAGGTTTGTGATTGATCAGCAATCATTGACAATGCTGAACTTCCATCCTGCCACTTGATCATATCATTCGATTGGGGTGCCGTGAGCAATAATGATTCCCCGGGACAAAGTGTGGTATCACGACCTATGTCAAATTCCAAAGGACCGCTTAGATAATTGATCAAAACCGAATCAGCGTGAGTGCCACAATGATTGGATTCAGAGATTGAATATGTCCCGGGAGCATCAACAAGCATTGTCGGGAGTGAAGAACCGTCCTGCCAGTTGATCATTGTCCCTGGTGAAGATGAAGAGGATAGAATCAATGTTGTTCCATTGCACAATGTTGTATCGGGTCCAAGATATGTATTCGGAGGTGTGCCGCTAATGTCGACATTGACGGTATCCGAATTCGCTCCACACTGATTACTTACCTGGAGAATATATATTCCTGACGTTGTTGTTATGAAAACAGAATCAGTGGAACCATCCTGCCAGAGATAATCAACACCGGATATATCAGACTTTAAGGTGACAACATCACCCTCACAAGCCAGAATATCCGGACCAAGATAAATATCAGGTACATCAGCATTGAATGTGACGACAACTGTATCAATATCTTGTCCGCAATGATTCGTCTCAGACAATATATACGTTCCGGAGTCTGCAACAAGTAATGTCGGAAGAGAAGATCCATCTTGCCAAAGTATTTTAGTTCCAGGAGCAGCTGCAGATGAAAGGATCAGCGATGTTCCATTGCACAGGGATGTATCAGGGCCAAGATCGGCGATAGGAATTGTTCCATTGATCGTAACATTAACTGTATCTGCATCAACTCCACAATTATTGGAAACCTGCAGAATATATGTGCCCGATGAAGATGTGGAAAAATCATGTCCGTTCGATCCATCCTGCCAGAGATAATTAACACCGGAGATATCAGACATAAGTGTTACAATTTCTCCTTCGCAAGCGAGTATATCCGGACCAAGGTTAACCTGGGGGCCATCTGTACTGATGGTGATCACCACTGTATCTGCATCGGCACCACATGAATTAGTCACCGTCAGCATGACAGTATCCGCACCTGTGACACTATAAGTTGAGGAGACAGATCCGTTATCCCACAGGTAAGATGCATTCTGTACTCCGGGATCAAGAGTGATGATTTCACCCGGACAAAGCGATTGATCAATACCGAGGTTAAGTATGGGAGCAGCTGGCAAGAGGCCAATATTGATGGTATCTGCATTTTCACCACACTGATTTGAAATCACAGCGTAGTATGTTCCGGCATCCTGAATTAGCAATTGATTATTGACTGAACCATCCGACCATACAATATTCACTCCGGGTGTGTTGATGTTGAGTAGCAAACTGTTTCCCGGACAAAGCAATGTATCCGCACCTAAATTTATCGGCGGCGTACCAGGCAAAATAGAGGCAAGCAATGTATCAGAAGTTGTGCCACATGCATTGGATGCTACTAAAGTGACAACTTCATTTCCGGTAATGCTGTATGTGGGTAATACAGATCCATTTCCCCATATCCAATTATTTGCATTCATAAAAACTGGTGTAAGAGTGATTGTATCACCTGAACAAAGCGATACATCATTTCCCAAAGCAACTGAAGGGGCTGGCCCGCCATCCACAACTATGACACTGTCAGCATCAGTTCCGCATGAATTGCTAATGGTAAGACTATATACTCCGGCTGAAGTAACATTCAACGTATCCGCCTGTGAATGATCACTCCATAAATAAGAAACTCCGCCGATGCCTGCATGAAGTGTAAGATTTTGTCCCTGGCATAAACTCAATTGCGATGGAAGAGCTAACTGAGGTGGTTGATTATTCAGGGTAACCACCACCGTATCAGAGTTAGTTGTGCATTGATCAGATATCTGCACATAATAGGTTCCGGGTGTACTCACAACATAATGATTTGAAGTACTATGATCTTGCCACAAATATTGAACACCCTGAATATTTGGACTCAATGTGATTTGTTCTCCCGGACATAAAGAAAAATCAGGTCCCAGGTTAGGTACCGGGACAGGAGGAATATAATTAATCTCAACATCATCATTACCAGATCCGCATATCGTAGAAACTGTCAGCGAATAAATACCCGGCGTGGTGACCAGTAGTGAATCTGCTGTTGAATTATCCTGCCACAAATAATTTCCCGTATCCCCTGAATTCGTTAAAACAAAAGTTTCTCCCTCGCATAAAAATTGATTAACAGGTAAAATAACATTTGGCGATAGAGTTTGCGTTGTTACTAAAATTGAATCTGCAACATCGTAACATGAATTGGAAACTGTGACACTATAAGTTCCTGCTGCGGTCACAAGGAATTGATTTAAAGTGGATCCATCCTGCCACAGGTAAGAAACCTGCGGAATACCACTGAGATTGAGCAAAAAAGGAAATTGAGGTTCACATACGATAGTGTCATTACCCAAGTTTACAACTGGTTCTACACTGTTTACAACTGTGATACTATTGCTTGCTGAAAAACACGCATTGGTTACTGTCACGGAATAAAGACCCGGTGATGATATGGTATATGGATTATCGGTACTTCCATCCTGCCACACAGGATCCCCTAAGGAAGGATCAAGATTGATTTCATAGTTTTCACCCACACAAAGATGATATGGGTCAGGGCCAAGGTCTACTTCAAATGGTTCTGCATAATTAACCTGGATACTATCTGTGAAGACACCACAAATACTGGATACTGTCACTGCATATAACCCGGGATGCATGATCGTATATGAAGACACGCTCCATCCATTTTGCCAGTGAAAGGTGTTGTACAGCGGACTAAAAACATATTGTATTTCTTGTCCGGGACATAAAGTTGTATCGGGCGGGCCAAGTAAATTTGAAGGAGGAGGTGTGACAACTGTGACATTGACAAAGTCAGATGTCGGAAAGCAATTATCATCTAAAGTAACCTGGTATAATCCGGATGTTGTGATAGCATAATCTGTGGCATGAGATCCATCCTGCCAGGTGTAAGTACCAAGCGTGGGATCAAGGGATATTAAGTAGGTGTCTCCCTGGCACATCAGGTATGTCGGTACGCCAATATCAACTGTATGCCCGGGAAGGATTGTAACCTCTACCGAGTCAACTCCGAAAGCACAACCATCACTGATGGTGACAGCATATGTTCCCGATTGAGTGACGGTAAGCGTAGGATTAATAGAGCCATCTTCCCAGTGGTAATGAAAGTCTGTGGGATAATTGGGATCAATGGTGTAGGATCCGCAGGCAGTCACCGGGTCTCCAAGATCTACATCCAATGTGCCGGGAGTTCCATTGGCTATGACGGAGACATCATCAATATAAAAATAGCTTTGAACATTTGACCCACAGGCAACATCACGATTTGTATTAGCATCATTAAAGAAATTTCCAATGGTGATGTATTGTTCGCCACCCTGGGCGACTATACAACCTTCGATCAGAATCCAATTGACCTTGTCAGTGATGATGCCAAGATTCGAAGAAAGTTGAGGATCAACATCAATATTTACCATGCCGGAATTTGGCGGGGGAGAAGCTGAAAAATAAGCCCCGATTTTATCGGTCCCGCAGGTATTATCCGCCAGGCTCACATAAAAACTGACATCATAAGCAGTATTTGGCAACATGGCCTCCGTCAATTGTACCGTGAGGTATTCACGATACAAAAATGGAGATAGCCAGGCTTCGATACCTGTATAGGCAACGCCGGTATGGGCATTCTGATTGCCATATCCATTCATGGGGACATCCACATTGCTACTAGGTATGGCACAGGCGTTAAAGTAATCACTTGATCCATTTGTCGGAGAAAACCAGGGAGTACATTGTAAAGGTTCTCCGTTATTTGCCTGGGTAGGGCAGGTTGTAAACATTTCAAAACTTGGATTGGGCACGATGTTTTGAGACCAGCAATAATGTCCGGAAACAAGGAAAATTAATCCAATAATGAATTTCTTTATCAAATTGTATTTCATTGATATTTCTGTCCTGGACTTGGATTAAATTAAGAATTGAAAGTACTTCAAAAAGATTATACCCGAACTCGAAAGGGTCTTAATATCAAGATGTGCATAATGGTATAAAAAACGGCATGATCGTCTCATGGATTGGCGATGAGGCGATCATAGGGAAGTGTCCGAAACTATTTGATCTGAGTGCTACTTCAATCCGGAAAATTGATTTATGATTTTTTTCCTAATTTACTATTGATAAGATCATTGAGGGACTTGACATTATTTTTTGCCAGGTAGGTACCTAATTGCATATCGCTCCTTACACCAAAGTCACGATTGTACTTTGCTTCGATGGTTCCCATTTTGGTATCGTCTCTCTTATCCCGTAACATACCACTTTGATTACGGCTTCTGGTTACTTTGGTTTTGGGTTTGGCTTTTTTCATTTTAATAAAATTTAGTTTTAAAAATAATTATATAAATATAAGGCAAAGGCTTTATCAAATGTTAGAAATTTGAACGGAGAATATTACAGCTTTTAAGCAAATCTGGACCTGTCTTTAATGCGTCGTGGATTTTTCAATGTGGGATATTCAATGAATAGCTCGTACTTCTTCCTCCACTTTCATCTTTTACCAATACATCTTTTTTTATTAGATCGGTTATATCACGCACGGCAGTATCAGAAGAGCATTTTGCCATTAGAGCCCATTTTGAGGAGGTAAGTTTCCCAATAAATCCATTGAGCAGTTTATTGATCATAAACTTTTGTCTTTCATTGAAGGATGTATGTTTATGCTTTTCCGAAAAATGTGCTTTTAACATGACACTTGCAAGCGTTTCATCAGTTGCCGATAAAGCTCGATCTAAACACCCTATAAACCATTCAAGCCATGGTGAGATATCCAAACCATCCTTTTGTGTACTCTCGAGTATATCGTAATAGTCATTGCGCTCGATCCTAATTTGCGCAGACATACTATAAAATCGGTTGTTGTTTTTGTCTGCTCGGGCAAGTTGCATATCAGCTATTGCACGAGCTATCCGGCCATTCCCATCGTCAAATGGATGAATGGTTACAAACCACAAATGAGCTATTGCCGCCTTGATCACAGGATCTGTATTTGCTTCTGTATTGAACCATTTAATAAAGCTGGCCATTTCATCTTCTAAAATATCTGCATCGGGGGCCTGAAAATGAACTGTCTCTCGACCCATAGGGCCTGAAACCACTTGCATTGGATCAGATTTATCATTATCACGCCAACGTCCTACAACGATTTTTTTCATACCACTTCTTCCGGTTGGAAAAAGGACAGCATGCCATCCAAACATCCGCTCTTTCGTAAGAGGATCTTTAAAATTTTGTGTTGCGTCAAGCATCATTTCAACAATTCCTTCAACATTGCGATCAACAGGGACAACACCTGCAATATCCAAACCTAATCTTCTTGCAATTGATGAGCGAACCTGGGCCACATCAAGAACCTCTCCTTCTATTTCACTTGATTTAAGCACATCCTGAGTCAGGTTTAGCAAGTTTGCTTCAGTCTGTAAATGGAACCCCAGGCTCTCCATTTGACCCAGCA
>CAVVAS010000007.1:162500-731610 GCA_963746195.1 uncultured Saprospiraceae bacterium
GGGTGGTGAATTCCCATTGAACAAGAGTGTTTCCTTGGTTCCGGGCGCGGTATTTTTTAAGCAAGGACCATCTCTCGAAATCAATGGAGGAAATAGTTTCCGTTTCAATCTCGACAATGGTGGTCAAGACCAGTCATTCCAGTTCGGTGCATGGATGAGGTTAGCCAGGCATTTTGAAAAACCTATCCTGGTGGATGCCATCATTCTTTCCACACGGTTTGATTATTCTAACTGGGGTATTGGATTCAGCTATGACATCAATACTTCAAGCCTTAGCCAGGGAAGCCACGGTAACGGAGGATTTGAATTCTCCATGGTTTACCTCGTTTGCGGACCTCAAAACCGCGGAGTTTATTGTCCAAAATTCTAAGTGAAGAGTGAAGAACGAAAAGTGAAGAGTGAAAAGTGAAGATGTACTAATGTTTCATTCTTCACTTTTCACTTTTCGTTTTTCACTTTTATTTCTTAACTTTATCGTATCCCCCTTTGTCAGAATATAGTCTCCATGACGCTATTCTTTTTTTAAAACGACTTTAATTCTACCAAGGGATGTTTAACAACTCAAAAAATGAACCGAAGGGCAAAACGAATGGACTGATCAATTCAGCCTCTGCCACTTCAAGCAACAGCCTTATCCAGGGCACTACCATAGAAGGAACAGTTCAGGCGGATAAAGACATTCGAATTGATGGATCCTTGCGCGGCAGTCTTACATGCAAAGGGAAAGTAATCATTGGTCCTACAGGATTTATTTCCGGTGATGTACAATGTGAAAATGCAGTGATCGAAGGAAAGTTTGAAGGGATCTTGATGGTCAATGACATGCTTCATGTCAAAGAAACGGCGAAAGTGGAAGGCGATGTCACCACACAAAAATTAGTGGTTCAATCCGGATGCATTTTCAATGTCAAATGCAAGATGGGCACCCAACTCGCTGCCCCTCGCAAAGTATCCCTGGATGAAGGAGAGGTCATCGAACTTAGTTCCCTTGGCAATTCGAAGGCTGCCATGTCCTGATTGTGAAACCGGGCCGCGATTCTCGTTCTTCCAATCAATATCTCAAATACAGCGGCATGGCCATACAGCTTTTTGCCCTGATAGGATTATCAGCATGGCTGGGACAAAAAATGGATAAGAGGCTTGGGAATACCACACCTTATTTTACCATTTTATTAATTCTCCTCTTTACCGCAGGATTTTTCTATCTTCTCGTCAAAGATGTGAGTCGTAAAGATGAGCCTTAAATATTTTTTTGCAGGTTTAGCCATCACCAGTTTAGCCCAGGTATTTTTGGTTTCATTGTTGATATGGTGGATACCATCCATGAAAGCACATCTAAGCTTTATTGCGGGAGTCATTGCCGCCATGATCTTTTTCTGCTCTACACTTTTTGGCGCTGCAAAAATATCTGCCCGAAGTTCGATGGCTAAATTGTATATACAATTAATTATGCTGGCCGTATTTCTGAAAATGCTTCTTTGCCTGGTGTTAATCCTCGGATATCAAAAGATCTTTCATCCTTTAGATAATTTATTCATCTGGCCATTCCTCATCATCTACCTGACATCAACGATTTATGAGGTCATCTTTCTTGAAAAAGTTGGCCGCGAACGACAAACATCTAATTCATGACACCAGAAAACGGAAAAATCACCATTGAAATTGATGGAGAAAGATTTGAAGTCGCATCTCCGGACAACAATGTCATTGGTCAGGCAGATCATAAAGGTTTTGATGTCCGGGAAAATGGAAATGGAATATACCAGGTGCAGGATGGAGATACAGTACGCAATATCAAAATCAATTCATTTGATCTGAATGGATTGAGTTGCTCCGTAGAAATCGATGGCCAGGTGAAGCAGGTGCGCATCATCAGGGAACTGGATATGTTGATTGAAAAAATGGGGATGAACTCATCGAATGCCAAAAAACAGAGCCTTGTAGTCGCCCCGATGCCTGGTCTTGTCACTTCGATTAAAGTTGCTGCAGGAGATCATGTAGAAAAAGGGACTCCGCTATTAATTCTGGAAGCGATGAAAATGGAAAATGTGATTTCTGCTCCTCACGAAGCTGTCATCAAAGAAATAAAAGTCAACGTAGGTCAGGCGATAGAGCGTGGGCTTCCGCTGGTCGAGTTCATAAAATAAGCCATTGGTTAATGATGAAAACTATTTACACCAAATAGAAAATTTACCCTAGACTCTGACCCATGACTAAACCGGCTGCTTTTACTCGCCGTAGTTTCAAACGTGCTAACAAGAAACGAAGGAGAGCCATGACCAACACCCAATAACCTTATTTATAGTTCTCCTCAAAGAATGCTTTATATGATTCCAGCGTTCTGGCTTTAATAACTTCCCGGTAATTTTTTTGCGTGATAGGATATATCTCATATTTGGCAATGGGTGGCAGAAAATCTTTTGGATTTCGCATCACCGTTTCATAATATTTCATCGCCTTTTCTTTCGTAGTGAAAGATCGAAGCAGAACAAGGGAGGCGTTGGAGGAAGGGTCAAATACCAGGTTAGCCATCTTGAGATTATCCAATTGGAAATATTGATTATTAAATTTAGCGATGGCGATTTTAATGTCTTGCATGCTGAGCTGATCCTGGTTGATGACGTAGACAATCACGAAGTGAAGAGCATTATCTTCCATCGTGAAATTGGCTTCACTCAAACCTGTTTCACCATACACATTCGATGCCGTATCATTCCCCAGTAAAAGAAGCATATCTCTTGCTTTCTTTTCTTCATCTGTATTCGGATACCTGGCGACTACATTTTTTAGCGCTTCTACATATGCATCTTTCCCTGTTGTGGCGCCAAGACTCATGGCCTTGAGCAAATCAAATTTTCCCATCAACGAATTATTCAATCCAAACTTTTCTTCTACATCCCCAATGCGTTGAAGCACTTCATCATATTTCTTTTGCTCAAAGGAATTGTAGGTTATATTGTAATATTCCATCAGGCGATCAAGGTCGGTTTTCTGACTCGCCGCAAAATTTGGATCCGATAAAACTTTTGCAAAACGTGAATTTGGAAATTCAGCAATAATGAGTGCTTTATACTTTTCACTACGGACATGATCTCCTCCGGACAAAGCAGACAGATAGAGCTGATAATACGTTTCAAGCTTTTCAGGTGCATCCGGATACCTTGAAAGCAGATTTTCCAAAATAGCTATAGAACTTTCAAAATCCTGGAGCCTGTCCCTGTATAGCTGACCCAACAAAAGCATTGATTTCCTGATTTGTGTATGACACTGGGCTCTTGCAGTATCATTTTTAGGAACATCTTTGAAGTAATCTTCAAACTCACTTTCATATACGCCAACTTCCCTGTCCTTCGGCAATGCTGCATCGGCCGCAGAAGCAAACTGGCTTGACTTCGAACTAACTCTCCAATAGTCGGTAAGGGGAATATCACCCCATGTCCGATCAAATTCACGCCGTGTTTTCTTGAGGTTTTTTTGATCAAAGGCCCAAAAGATTTCTTCGGGTGCGCCTCCGACAGCAGACCGGGTGTTGGGTAACGGTACACCATTTTGTACTGCTGCAGGATTAGCAGGTGCATTCTTGCTATTTGGGCCCGTGGCATACTTGCTTTTCGCAGCAGCATCTTCCTCTTCTTTCAGTTTTGCTTTCTTAAGCTCCTTTGCTAATTCCTTGAGTTGATCATCTGTCATGTAGGATAATTTCAAAAGACTATCCTGCAGGGCAATGTTGTTGAGATTAGTAGCAATATCGATGAGATTATCGCTCATTCTCTTGACATATTTATAGCGGGGATCCGTCTCCTTCATGATAGCAACACATGATTTGAATGTACTTTCCGCGTCAACAAACTGGAGTTGCTTCATGTAAAGTGTTGCCAGCAAATATTGACTTTCGACTTGCTGGAATTGATCCTCAGGATTTACACTAACACTTTTTTCCAGGTGTCCGACAGCAGCAGCAACATCATTCTTATCAAGAGCAAGAGTCGCCATTGTAAAATAAATTCTGCTTAGGTATGCTTTGTTCTTGTCATCCTTGAGCATTTTATTAAGGGCCTGCTCTGCATCTGCATCAGCCATAGTTTTATTTCGAACATTCGTCAGAATGATATTCAGACGCGTGTTGAACTCCATGTCATATTGATTACTGTAATCAAGAGCGTTCTGGAAAAACTCTCTTGCTTTTTCAACATTTCCCTGCTTGTAATACAATTGGGCTATGATGTAGGCATATCTTGATTTATCAGCTTTTTTTGAAGCTCTTTTGATCCCCTCTTCCAGGAAAGGAATGACCTGTGGATAATTTTCACGGGACATGTGGTAAAAGGCTCTTGCAACCGGTAATTCTTCATAAACTTTGCTAGGAAGAACATCATCCGATTCTAATCGTCTCAATTGATAATCTGCTGAAGTCCAGTTTTGACGTTCAATGTATGTTTTAGCTAACCATAAAATGGCTTCATCATAAACCGGCACATGCACGAATAGTCCTTTTTGTTCACCTTCTGCTTTTGCTTTCGCTTTGAGTTCGGCATGAGTCGGCTCATATTTCTTGGCATCAGAAGTTGGAATAACCGTTGTTGCGTCTGGCGCCTTCGTTGTACCGGGACGTTCAAGGTCAGCTGTGCTTTGACCTTTCTTCTTTCGTTTTTTTACTTCTTTGTTATATTTTTTTCGCTCTTTCTCGGCTTTTTTACGGACGCGTTCGAGTTCTTTTTTTCTCTTGTTGGCGGCTTTGGCTTCTGCAGATTTCCCACCTGATTTATGGACAGAGCTTTGCTTTTTAGCTTTTTTCCTGACGTGCATCGAGGTATGCTTTCCGTTAGGCAGGAATTCATCCTGGTAAAACTCAAAAGCATTTTGAGCGGACTCATAATCTTTCTTCAGGTACATGGCCTTACCGATCAACAAATAGCAATCATCTGCCCACTCACTGTATTCATGCAGGGTGACGACGACAGATACTTTCTTGATCGCCTCATCCAGGTCAGCCTTTACGACATCTGCGTTGTCAACAGCGGAATATTCATAGATGGGTAAAATATCGTTAAAATTGTCCTGGTGTTGGGCGTCGAGAGTGAGGATGCTGTTTTCGACCAGTTCATTTGCATTGAACCAGCCATTGAATTTCGCAGTAACGTTGTGGTAAATTGAGCCCACTTCCGACATTTCCTGGTGGCTTTTCTGTGTCACACACCCACTGAGCATTCCGAGCACCAAAAAGATCAAAAGTGTATTTTTCACGTTAATACGGTATAGCATTTATATGATTTGAGGCTGTAAGGTTGTTTCCTGACAGGATTTTAATCCTATAAACTGATTCGAGGGCAAATTTATTTCAAAATCACCACTAGACCAATTTCCTATGATGGGACAAGAAAAGACCCGTAAAAGGCACTGGCACACCATATATAGACTGGTCCTGCGCAAAGATGATACCCTGGAAGAAGTAGGGTCCTATCGCCTTACCTTACTCAATCTATATATACTGCTTTCTTCCATTGTCATCGTAGCGATGAGCCTTATGGTGGTTGTGATTTTTTTCACACCTCTGAAGAGATTGGTCCCTGGCTATGCCATGCCAAGCCAGCACCCGGATTTTATCCGGTTAAGCAAAAAAGTAGCAACCCTGGAATCCGAATTGATAAGCTATAAGATGTATTATGATCATTTCAATAAAATGATCAGTGTGCCTGATAGTATTGAGCCTCCGGTTGCGGCAAGCCCTGCAGGCGAGGAATCTTCTCCTGTGGATAAATTATTGACAGGCGAAAAAAGTCACAACGAAGCACCCAAAGAAGTAAAGACTGTGGCAGTCAAGTCTTCGCCCTCTTCATCCGGACTTAATGTCGCGGATTACCGTTATCTCATGCCTCCGATTTCGGGTGTTGTCAGCAGTAAATTCGATCCTGATGCAGATCATTTTGGGGTTGATATTCTAGCTCCGCATGATACTCCGGTGAAAGCTATTTACGATGGCCATGTGATTACAGCGGACTGGACGCTTGAGACGGGGTATACCATTGGGATCCAGCATAGTAATGATATGGTTTCTTTTTATAAACATAATGCGACATTATTGAAGCGAAATGGGGCTTTTGTCAGGGCCGGAGAGGCCGTGGCCATTATTGGAAATACCGGGAAACTTTCCTCGGGGCCGCATCTCCATTTTGAACTATGGATACAGGGCAGGCCCGTCGACCCCACAGATTACATTGATTTCTAGGCATTCAGATATTCTTTCCATAATTATTTTATAAATAACTGACAATCAATATCTTGAATAAGATATCAGTTCTGATTAGGGTATTGCCCATATCTTTGTTACCATTATTGACCCTGGATCGCATAAAATGGAACAAAAACTTCCTTTAAAAAACGCCTTTAATGAAAAGGGTGAAACGATAAGTCCTAAACTGCCCGAGGAGGTTAAAAACTTTCTCATTGATATTGACGGGACAATATGTGATGATATTCCTAATGAAGAGCCGGAACGCATGATCGACTGCCCGGTTTATCCTGATGCACTTGAAGTCATCAATAAATGGTATGACGAAGGACACATCATCACTTTTTTCACTTCACGCACAGAAGCTCATCGTCAGATCACAGAAGACTGGCTGAAGAAATCAGGATTTAAATACCACGGTCTGCTCGTTGGAAAACCACGTGGAGGAAATTACCACTGGATTGATAATCATATCGTAAGGGCTACGAGGTTCAAAGGAAAATTTACCAATTTCGTTTTGCAACAAAAGGCAATTGAAGTGTTTGAACCGTAAGCATATTTACGAATTACGATTTACGATTAATAAGTTTTTTATTGCTTCTTCAATTTTAGTGAAGCGAAATACAAATCCTTCTTTTTGAATCTTCTCTGAATCAGCATTGCAACTATCAAAGAGAACCCTGTGCTTCTCCCCAAGTATAATGGACATAATCATCTTAGGAACTCCTAATACAATTCTTTTGGGAGAAATATATTTATTAATGGTTTTGGTTAAGTATTTATTGGTTACCGGATTTGGCGATGTGGCCAGGTAAGTACCTTCAGCTTGTGCGTGGTCAATGCAAAATAAAATCATTCCTGTCAGATCACTAATATGGATCCATGGCCAAATCTGATCACCATCACCGAAATATGACAATACAGGAAATCCTGGTGTATTAATGATTTCTTTCAATGCTCCTGCTTTCGCACTCAATACGATTCCGATCCGAAGGATTGCTGTTCTGATACCTGATGCAGCAATTCTATTGTGAGCATTCTCCCAATCGATCACCGTTTGTACAAACCAATCATCCTGATGTTCGATTCCGGTTTGTTCATTCACTTTCTCATCCTCTTTATCGCCATAAATTCCAACAGCAGAAGCTCCCAGGTAAAAATGGGTGGTGATGCGTTTTTCAAGAAGATAAGTTTCCAGGGTATGGCAAGCTTTTAGACGGCTTTGACTGATTTCTTTTTTATTCTTTTTTGTCCATCTTGATTTGGCTATTGGAGAGCCGGCCAGGTTGATGATGGCATCAAAATTTTGATTTTCCTTGATATCGATGATGCCTTGTGACGGGTCCCAAATGATTGTGCCAGGACCAGGATTTCTACTCAGGATAGTCACATCCCATCCTTGCTGCCGAGCTTCATCTGTCACCGCATTTCCGATCATACCGCTTCCACCGGCAATTAAAAGACGTTTTTTCATTCACCTTAAATCAGAACATTAAGGTAGAGGTAATTAGTTGTTGGAGAGAACTCCGACAACGGCTGCATTTTGTTTGGAGGTTATAATACTTTAAACAACCGGACCTCCCTTGCAGGGTGTTTTTTCCTTTAACCTGAATAAACTAAATGGCATTACTATCTTTGGAAAATGGTAAAGAAGGGATATAATTTAAACATAACTATTGCATGCCTTTTTGTGTTGGCATTTCTTTCATGCAAGAATTCTACCGAAACTTCAGGCCCGCTCCCAGTCACCGTGAGAATGCCGATTGAGCCGGATGGTCTTCATCCGATGTTTTCGAAAAGTTCGTTTGCCTCACAAATTGAGAGCCTTATCCTCCTGCCTATTGCAGAATATGATCCGGTGTCGCTGAAATTATCTCCCCTATTGATTACAGAGATGCCACCAGCCGAAAAAGTCACTGAAGGAAAACACAACGGTGGCCAAATGTACCAATTGCATTTCCGCCCGGAGGCTACATGGTCAGATGGGAAACCTGTCACGGCAAATGATTACTTATTTACAGTAAAAGCAATATTCAATCCTTATGTAAATGCAGCCAGCTGGCGTGGTGCTCTTTCTTTTATCAGTGAGATTGATAACGACTCAAAAGATCCAAAGCATACTTCCGTATATGTTGACAGTTCTTATATCCTTTCTCTTGATGTCGTCACTAATTTCAATCTCTTCCCGGCTCATATCTATGATCCTGACAATATAATGAGCCAGTTTACCCTGGAAGAATTACGTGATCCGGCAAAAAAATGGAGTGCCGACCAGGATACATTATTGAAAAAATTCGCAGAAAATTTTGAATCAGCTCATTTTGCACGCGAGGTAGTGTCGGGTGCTGGTCCTTATGAATTTGATTCATGGACAACAGGTGAATTTATCCGGATTAAACGAAAACAAAATTATTGGGGGGATAAGATTCCGGATGCGCCGCTTTTGATACGAGGTTATCCGACTGAGATTACTTATCGTTTTATTACTGATCCTGCTACTGCAGAAGCTGCATTGAAAGCAGGTGAAATTGATGTCATGGGTGACGTCAGTGCTGCCACATTTGTCAAGATGAAAGATGATGAGCAATGGAAATCCAAATTCCAATTTGCCAGTCCAGCCATTTTGCAAATGAATTATTTATTGCTCAATAACCGTCGACCTATTCTTGCTGACAAACGAATCCGCCAGGCTTTGGCCTATTGTATAGATTATGATGGCATCATGAATAATCTTCTTCTTGGCTTCGCCCAACGATCAGTAGGTCCCATTCATCCGAGCAGAAGTTATTTTGATAAAGATCTTAAACCTATTCACCAGGATATCAATCATGCTCTTGCTTTAATTAAAGAAGCAGGATGGAAGGATTCAAACGGGAATGGCATACCTGATAAAATGATCAATGGAAAATTAGAGGAGCTCAGCATCGGAATTAAAATAACCGGCCAGGAAGAAGGCAAAGCAATCGCTAATATTCTCAAGGAAAATGCAAAAAAAGCAGGCATTGAGATCAACATCGAAGTATTGGATCAAAGTCAATTCAATGAAGACCGGCGTCAAAATAATTTTGACATCGAGCCCATGCGTTCACGCACATTAGGCGCACTTGATGATCCATACCCGACATGGCATTCTGCCAGCGATAAGCCCGGAGGAAATAATATAAGTGGCTTCCACAATGCAACCGCGGATAGTGTGATCAATGAAATACGCACCGATGTCAATGATAAAGAAAGAGATCATGATTATCATGAACTCCAGGAAATCATTTACGAGGAACAACCCTGTATTTTCCTTTATGTCCCTCTCGAGCGAATTATTGTTTCCAAAAAATTTGAATTCATATCTTCTTCCAGAAAACCCGGATATTTTGAAAATCTCTTCAAACGCGCCGGTTAATCAGAAGTGAAATGATAAAATCCCTCCTCAGGAGATTCATCAGTGGCCTTTTTATCTTGTGGGTGATCTCCATGATTGGGTTTTGGCTAAGTAAACAGGCGCCGGGTGATGAGGTCATGGAGTATCTCAATATCGATGATCCACGCTACAATATCAATTCCAATCCACAGGAACTTCGAATTGCGTACCAACTTATCGCCCACAAACGAGGATTGGATCTGCCTCCATTCTATTTCTCTGTTTCATCAGGATATTATCCGGATGCTGTTGATTTAATTCTTCCATTGGATGACAGGCAAGCGCTGAAAGCCTGGATTGACTATTCAAAAAACGGAAAAGGATCGCTTCAGCTTTATAATCAACTTCATGCCGGCATTCAATATTCATGTGAAACAGGTGACCTGAAACATTTCAATGATCTCCTCTGCCAGACATTGAACAGCGCTATTAAAACACATGATTTGAATCTTGTGAACAAAAATATTCTTGCACTAAAGGATACACTTGTTAATGCACCAACTTATGATCGTGATGCCGTCAACCAGTTAACTGAAATCCTTTCGTCATGCGATAATTTATTGATCCCTTCAAAGTCGTTTGCAGCGAAAGGATGGTTCCCTGCATTTAAGTGGCATGGCACCCGAAATCAATATCATCAATGGCTGACAGGATTGTTATTGCAAAGGCCACTCACTTCTTTGGCAGATGGTCTCAATGCCTGGTCTAAAATATTCGGTGCTTTGAAATGGACTTTATTACTTAATGGCATGGCTTTTTTACTGGCGATGTTTTTAGGTGTGGGAATTGGAATATGGAGTGGTACACACCATGGCAAATCACTTGAACTCATATTGAATTGGATTTTGTTTGGGCTCTTCGCACTTCCTTCATTTTGGCTGGGAACGCTTTTCATCTTCTTTTTAACATCAGGGGAATGGCTTTCGATTTTCCCTGCAGGAGGATTGGGGCCATATGAAAGTGCTGGAACAATCATTGAGAAGTGGTGCATTATTTTTTTTCACCTTGTACTCCCTGTGACATGTCTTGCTCTTGGTGCTTTAGCTTATGTGTCACGCCAGGTAAAACAATCCATACTTCACGAATTAACTCAGCCTTATGTGAAAGCTTTAAGGGCTCAGGGTATTTCTGAGAAAACTATTATCCGAAAGCACGTCATTAGAAATGCATTGTTTCCTGTGATCACAATTATCGGTGGTTCAATTCCGGCTATTTTATCAGGATCATTGATCATTGAAGTTATCTATGGTATTCCCGGGATGGGGAGATTAATGTATAGCAGTTTATTGGCCCATGACTGGCCTGTGGTATTTCCGGTACTGATGTTAGGCGCGACCATTACAGTCTTCTCTTATGTGGTGACAGATATTGTATATAAGTGGGCTGATCCAAGGGTAAAAACAATATAAGTTTGAAAAATAAATCCAGGACCTATTTCTCTTATTTACCCGGATGGAAATCTCAGAGGAGTGCTCGCATTGCATGGATCTTTTTCATAGTAGTATGTGTCATTGCCGTTATTGGGCCATTGATCTCAAATGAAAAACCATACAGATGCACTTTAGAAGGTGTCACATACTATCCGCTATTCTCAGGAATAAGTGAAGCAGAATTATCAGTTCGACATCCTACATTTTCACCTGTGGATTGGCACACTACCTCATTCGAATCAATATGGCGTGCTCCTGTTCCATACAGTTATTCTACAATCGACCTTCTGACTGGAAATAACTTAAGCCCGTTTTCTTCACAACATTTGAGATGGCGGTTTCGACATTGGTTGGGAACGGATATACTTGGACATGATGTATTGGCTGGAATGATCAGAGGATGCAGGGTCAGTCTGCTCATTGGATTGGGGTCCATGCTATTGGCTTTACTTTTTGGGGTTCCTCTTGGATCTGCTGCGGCGTATTGGGGTAATCGCAATTGGAGAATACCGTGGATTCTGATGATTTCAGGCATTGTTTTACTTATTATTCTTCTTTGCATTTGGTCTTTGCCATTGACTTTGTTAATTAAAGCGGTATGCACATCAGCAACTATTTTACTGGGATTCGTGATTTGGATTTCAACTCAAAAATTAAGTTTAAAAAGAGTCTCACTGCCTATTGATTCGATAGTCATGAGTTTGATTAGTATTGTGGATAGTTTTCCGGGATTATTCATTATTGTTATTCTTCTTGCGATCATGCCTTATAAAGGATGGGTGACAGTGATGATCGTGATTGCGTTATTGCGATGGCCGGGAATGGCGAGATATATGCGTGCTGAAGTATTCCGGATGAAAGAAAGTAACTATATCAAAGCTGAGCAATTATTGAATATTCCCAATCTCCGCATATTGATGCGCCACATCATCCCTTATGCTTTCCGTCCCGTCATGATTACTTTTATTTTCGGAATATCGTCTGCGATCCTTGCTGAGTCATCGCTTTCTTTTTTGGGAATAGGCCTGCCTGCTGAAGAAATCAATTGGGGGCGGCTTCTTTCACAAGCACGAAATCATTTTGATGACTGGTGGCTTGTATTATTTCCCGGAAGTGCCATATTTTTTACGCTGCTTGCATTGTACACTATTGGAAATGCATGGCAAAAGAGTTATGAACGTAAAACGTAAAACTTTATACCTAAAAGTTAACAACTAAAAACTAAAAGTTAAATCGTAAATCGTAAATCGTAAATCGTAAATCGTAAATCGTAAATCGTAAATCGTAAATCGTAAATTTTCAATTTGAGTGTTTGACCTGTTTGGTTTTATATTTTCCTTTTTCCTTCTTGTGGTATCCCTTGGGTGGGAGAAGGCCTGATGTTGTTTTACCCACTTTATAATCTCCGTTTTTATCCATTTTAGATTGTGCAGTTTCTGCGGGGCAGCCTGATTTCTGACTGCAGGAGGGTGCTGCAAGGACTGTAAATGCTGTTAACAAAAGACAAAAAATATACTTCATGCCCTAAAAGTATGGCTTTTCGACGGTCAAAATTGAAAAAAGTCAATAAAATCAGGCATTTCAGCCAATTTTTCACACATAATGCTTGTTTTTAATATATCCGCGACATACATTTGAGCGATTTTTATTTATTGTTTAACATTAATAAGCTGATAATGAACAAAGGCGATTTAATCGAAGCTATCTCCAAGGGATCTGACTTAACCAAAGCAGATGCCGGCAGGGCTCTTGATGCTACTCTTGATGCAATTGGAAAAACGCTCAAGAAAGGCGAAAAAGTAACTCTTCCTGGTTTTGGAACTTTCTCTGTAAGCAAACGTGCAGCCCGCATGGGTCGTAATCCTGCCACAGGTGAAGCCATCAAAATTAAGGCTAAGAAAACACCGAAATTCAAAGCAGGTACGAGCCTGGTAGACGCTGTTAAGTAATTCCGTCGTTCCACTTTGATGGTAACATCCGCATAAGGCGGATGTAAATGGCTGAAGAAGGCAGTCTGCAAACCAGATTGCCTTCTTCTTTTTCCTTTCCCAACAGTAAATTGCGTCATGGCTAACATCCCTGAATTAAAAACCATCGCGAGCCAGGTCAGAAGAGACATCATCCGCATGGTGCATCAATGTCAAAGCGGTCATCCCGGAGGATCACTCGGATGTACTGATTTTATGGTGGCTCTTTATTTTCATTTTCTGAAATACAAACTTCCATTCTCGATGGAAGGTCATGGAGAGGATATGTTTTTTCTCTCCAATGGACATATCTCTCCGGTATGGTATAGTGTCCTTGCGCGAAGTGGCTTTTTTCCTACGAGCGAATTAGGAACATTTCGAAGAATCAATTCAAGATTACAAGGCCATCCTGCTACACATGAAGGATTACCCGGTATTCGTGTAGCATCCGGATCATTAGGACAAGGTCTTTCTGTAGCAATAGGCGCAGCAATAGCAAAACGAATCAATGGAGATCAGAACCTGATCTACGTACTGACCGGCGACGGTGAATTAGAAGAAGGACAAGTATGGGAAGCCATGATGTCTGCAGCGCATTACAAGCTTGATAATATCATTGTCACAGTCGACTGGAATGGTCAGCAAATTGATGGACCGACGAACGAGATTATGTCATTAGGAGATCTTGATGCTAAATGGAAATCATTCGGCTGGAAAGTGTTGCACATGAATGGCAACATCATCGAAGAAGTGATCGAAACACTTGACAAGGCAAGAGAGCTTGCCCGAAATCAACAGCCAGTTGTGATTCTGATGAAGACGATCATGGGATTTGGTGTTGATTTTATGATGGGAAGCCATCACTGGCATGGCATTGCACCGAATGATGAGCAGAAGGATAAAGCACTTGCTCAGTTGGAAGAGACGCTGGGGGATTATTAATCGTGAGTTGTGAGTTGTAAGTTTTTTCTCCGTGGACTCCGTGATCTCCGTGCGAAATAGTTAGTCGAAATTCGTAATTCGTAAATCGAAAATTTAAAATATGCTTATAGATTTTCCGGTAACTGGTAAAAAAGCGACACGCGATGGTTTCGGTGATGGTCTTTTGATTGCAGGTCAGCAGAATTCAGATGTGGTTGCATTGTGTGCAGACCTCGTGGGTTCGTTGAAGATGAATGCTTTTATCAAAGCTTTTCCTGAAAGATTTGTTCAGGTGGGTGTAGCTGAAGCAAACATGATGGGTATTGCAGCCGGTCTTGCAACTTCAGGAAAGATTCCATATACCGGTACGTTTGCTAATTTTTCTACAGGTCGTGTCTATGATCAGATCAGGCAATCGATTGCCTATTCACATAAGAATGTGAAGATTTGTGCGTCGCATGCAGGATTGACTTTGGGTGAAGATGGTGCTACACATCAGATCCTGGAAGATATGGGAATGATGAAAATGCTTCCCGGGATGACGGTGATTAATCCATGTGATTACAATCAAACAAAAGCGGCAACGATTGCTCTTGCAGATCATTACGGACCTGCGTATTTGCGTTTCGGTCGTCCTTCATGGCCAATCTTTATGCCGGAGAATATGCCTTTCGTCATTGGAAAAGGAATAATGATGAATGAAGGGAGTGATGTCACGATTATTGCAACAGGTCATCTTGTTGCTTATGCGATGGATGCCGTGAAAAAATTAAGTGAGGAAGGAATCAGTGCTGAACTGATCAATATTCATACGATCAAGCCACTGGATGAGGAAATCGTTTTAGATTCTGTTTCCAAAACACGATGTGTTGTTACGGCTGAGGAACATCAGCGCAACGGTGGCTTGGGTGATTCCATTGCCCAATTACTTTCCCGCAAGCTTCCCACTCCACAGGAGTATATCGCAGTGAATGATAGTTTTGGAGAAAGCGGAGTGCCTGAGTTGCTGCTCGCAAAGTATGGATTAACGCCCACCAATATTGTTGATGCCGTTGGGGCTGTAATCAGAAGGAAAGAGGAAGTGCATGCTTCGTGATCCATTGATTTATTTATGATTATTATTGAATCGTCAACGTCCCTTTCATTGTAGTAGGATGCATAGCACAATAATAAAATAATGTCGCAGGAGCATCCATGGGTACTGTGAAAGTGATGACTCCATTGTCAATACCATTACTTATTACTCCTACATTATAGGAACCGGAAGAAGGTAAATTGGAAATCGTGAATGGATGGCCGGTAGCATTAATACTAAACTGGTAAGTAAATCCCTTGTGCAACGTAAGGCCGGGATTGGCATTAGAGCCTGACCCATAATCTGCAGCATTATCGATCAGCCATGCAGAAGTTCCGCTTGGCACAGCAGAAAAAATTCTTACTACCGGCCTTGCTGCGGGAGCCCATGTTAAATTTCCGGAGCCATCATTTTTCAGATATTGATTAGTCCCTTGCACAGCAGGAAAGGAATATGGTATGTTATTGATCATGACAATATTCCCCGAGCTATTGACTCTGAATTGTGATGCAGATCCAACAGACAATTGGGACATTGGTGTTGTAGTTCCTATGCCTACGTTCTGTGATTGTGAATGTGTGGCCAGGAGAATGGTAGCTGCTATAACAAGAACTATAGTTTTCATAGAATAGATTTTGGACTTTACAATGTAACGACTTACTAATCAACTCTTGGCCCTTTCAACTCGATAAAATGACTATTGATCATTTAATATTATGCCTTCACCTCAATCTCAGCCCAGGTACCTCAGTGCAGCCAGGAGAAAATTGTCTGCACCCTCTCTAGCCTTAGCCTCCGCCTTAGCCTCTTTGCTTTTCCTACCTTTGTCCCACGATGAGCAAACAAGAACAACAAGGCTTCGGCACCAAGGCCGTGCATGCAGGTGTCACACCTGATCCATCTTCAGGAGCGATCATGACTCCCATCTTTCAAACGTCAACTTATGTGCAGGAAGCACCGGGACAGCATAAAGGATATGAATACGCGCGTACTCAAAATCCAACACGTGATGCATTGCAGGCAAGCCTGGCTGCGCTGGAAGATGGCAAATTTGGAATATGCTACAGCAGTGGACTTGCCGCAATGGATGCCGTCATCAAAACTTTAAAATCTGGTGATGAAGTTCTTTGTGCAAATGATTTATATGGTGGTTCATATCGGTTATTGACTAGAGTATACGGTCCGATGGGCATTAAGAGCAAATACATCAATATGACTGATCTTAATTTGCTCCGGGATTCCATTACTGCAGAAACAAAATTGATCTGGCTTGAGACGCCTACAAATCCCACACTACAGATTCTTGATATCACGGCTATATGCGATATTGCCCGGCAAAAAAATATTCCTGTTGCAGTGGATAATACTTTTGCTTCTCCTTATCTGCAGAATCCTCTCGCCTTAGGAGCCACTATCGTACACCACTCTATCACAAAATACATCGCGGGACATAGTGATGTCATCATGGGAGGACTCGTGGTCAATGACCAGGCCCTTGCAGAGCAACTTAAGTTTTTACAAAATGCAAGCGGCGCAGTGCCGGGACCACAGGATTGTTTTCTGACATTGAGAGGAATAAAAACGCTTCACATCCGGATGGATCGTGCGTGTGAAAATGCAATGCGTCTTGCTCAGTTTCTAAATAATCATTCGCGTATTGGAAAAGTCATGTATCCCGGATTGAAAAATCATCCACAGCATGAACTTGCAGGTAAACAGATGAGGAATTATGGTGCCATGATTTCTTTTGATCTGAAAGATGATAGCATGGATGCAGCCAATAAAGTATTAGGTGGCACCAAACTTTTTTCATTGGCAGAATCATTAGGTGGAGTTGAATCGCTGATCGGGCATCCGGCATCAATGACACATGCATCAATTCCGAGGGAACAACGCCTTGCATCGGGTCTTACAGATTCATTGATTAGATTAAGTGTGGGAATTGAATCGTACGAAGATCTGGAAATGGATTTAGCAGAAGCATTGAAATAGATTATTACCTATCGTCGGAGACGATTGGCACAAAAATTACTCTGAATCAGTTTTTGATATTCTCCCAGGACGTAGGTACAACCTACGCCCAACAAGTTTTTATGATGAGGCCTGCGGTCTCATCAACCTCGAAAATTTCGTTCAATCGGAAATAACCGATTGAGAATTTACTTTGAATCAGATTTTAATTCGAAAATCCAAAATCGAGAAGTTTCCCTTATTTTTAGGTTCAAACTTCACAGTTGTAATGTTTCAGTCGATTAAACAATGGTCATCCTCTGACCAGCCCAGGGAGAAACTTCTCCACCAGGGCGCAAAGACCCTTTCGGAAGCGGAACTGATAGCTATACTCATGCGGATAGGAACGCGAAACAAATCTGCGGTAGATGTCGCAAAAGAACTTCTTCAACAACATGAAAACAGCCTTTCCGGTCTGGCTAAACTTTCAGTCCATGAACTGATGAAAATCAAGGGAATCGGTGAAGCTAAAGCTGTAACCATTTCCGCTGCACTTGAACTCGGCCGGCGTCGGGCTGATGAAAAAGCAGTACAAAAGAATCAAATCTCTTCAAGCCTGGATGCCTATGAACTTCTACATTCAGGCATGCGTGACCTTACCCACGAGGAATTCTGGATTATCCTGCTAGACAGGAGGTCAAGGCTGATCTCTGTCGAGGAGATTCATATCGGGGGCATGTCGGCCATGGTCGTGGATCCCAAAATTATTTTTCAAAAAGCACTTGAACGCAAGGCCTCATCCGTTATATTATCTCATAACCACCCCTCGGGATCTCCTTCTCCGTCGATCGAGGACATCCGGCTGACGGAAAAAGTTAAACTGGCCGGAAGTTATATTGATATTAAAGTTCTGGATCATGTGATCATTGGTGACGGTGCTTATTATAGCTTTGCAGATGAGGGAAAAATGTAAAAAGGCGAAAGGGGCAGAAAAGGTAGAAGGGCAGAAAAGGCGGAAAAGAATGAATGAATGAAACAATTAATAGAGGAATATTATTTAGATACTTCTAAAACCTCACAACGAATTAAGCTTTGAGTCAGGATACACCGAAAGAAAAGAAAAGTATGGATTGGCATCTGCTTGGGCGAATGCTGAGGCTGGCGTTTCCGTACAAGAAATTGTTGATTCTCTCTGCCGTTTTTGCTATTGTATTGGCGCCTCTAAATACAGCCCAGCCATACCTCGTAAATATCATTGTGGACGATTACATCATCAAAGCGAATCCCGGTGGATTGGTGAAAATGTGTTTATTGTTCGCCGGCGTCCTGATCCTGACCGGTGTGTTGCAATATACATTTATCTATATCACGAATCTGCTCGGGCATAGTGTGATCCGTGACCTGAGAGTAAGAGTCTTTAATAAAATCACGAGTCTTAAATTATCCTATTTTGATAAGACCCCGATTGGCAACCTGACCACAAGGACCATCAATGATATTGAAACTATAAAAACGGTTTTTTCTGAAGGAGTCATTACGATAGTGGCGGATCTGCTGAGTATCGTGGTCGTGCTATTCGTCATGTTTTACACAAGCCCTCTGCTCACTTTGATTTGTTTGTCGACTATTCCATTGATTATTGCAGCCACATGGGTATTCAAACAAAAAGTAAAGATCTCTTATCAAAAAGTACGGGCTCAAATCGCACGACTCAATGCTTTTCTCCAGGAAAGGATCAGTGGAATGCATGTCGTACAGATCTTCAATGCAGAGGAGCAGGAGCGACAAAAATTTAAAACGATCAACAGGGATTATACACGAGCCAACCTGGATTCCATTTTGTATTACGCGATATTTTTTCCAGTTGTTGAAATCATTGCTGCTCTCGCGCTGGGGATCATGGTATGGTATGGTGCCAGGAATGTGGTGAGTGGTTCTGTCACGATGGGTCAACTGATTGCATTTCCTTTATATATCAATATGCTATTTCGACCGATGCGTTGGTTGGCGGATAAATTTAATACGCTTCAAATGGGGCTTGTTGCCGGAGAACGAATATTCAATATCCTTGATAGCGATGAATTGATGGCGGAATCCTCCAAGCCTCAGGAATTCGTTGCGAAGGCTGGAGGTAAAGTCGAATTTGATCATGTCCATTTTGCATACGTGGATGAAAATGATGTTTTGAAAGATGTGTCATTCACTATCCCCGCAGGAAATACCCTGGCGATTGTGGGAAGTACCGGCTCAGGAAAAAGTACGATCATCAATCTTCTTAATCGATTTTATGATATCAGGCTGGGCCACATTCGGATCAATGGCATTGATATTCGTGATTATGAATTAGAGGATTTGAGGAAGAGGCTAGCGATTGTACTTCAGGACGTGTTTTTATTTTCGGGCACAGTATGGGATAATATTTCTTTGCGCAATAAATCCATTCAAAGGGATCGCATCATTGAGGCTTCAAAAACAATCGGGGCACATTCTTTTATTATGGCTTTACCCGGAGGTTATGATTTTATCGTTTCGGAGCGTGGTGGAAATCTTTCAATGGGACAACGTCAGTTGATTTCCTTTGTCAGGGCATTGGTCTATGATCCCGAGATCCTGATTCTTGACGAGGCTACCTCATCCATTGATACCGAGACGGAAGGCATTATTCAATATGCTATTGAAAAACTGATTGATAAAAGAACGTCAATCATCATTGCCCATCGTCTATCGACGATCAGGCATGCAGACCGCATTTTAGTCCTTGAAAAAGGCATAGTCGTAGAATATGGCACTCATGATGAACTTCTTAAGATAAAATCCGGTAAATACAAGAAGTTGTATGATATGCAGTTTAGGTTTAGTTCAGCTGTAAGCTGAGAACAAGATTGAATTAACAACTAACAACTAACAACTAACAACTAAAAGTTAAAGCACATTCAAAGTTCACTTTTAGTTATTAGTTTTTAACTTTTAACTTATGATGGAGAGCCGGGGATTTTCAGTCAGGTCCAATGGAATATTTGGATTTATTTTTCTCCTATTGCTTCTGGTAGGTTTGTTCTTTCTGGCTAAAGGAATTTTTACCGTTCTTTTATGGCTATCTCCTTTTCTGATCGTCGGATCATTAATTTTGAATTACAAGACGATATTGAATTATTTTAAATTTATTATCTCCTTGTTGCACAGAAATACATTGGCCGGTATCATCGTCATTATATTGAGTGTTGTTGCTTTTCCGGTTTTAAGCGGTATTTTATTTGGAAAGGCCTTTATTGATCGTAAAGTCCGGAGATTGCAGCGGGCTCATGAAGCCGGCGAAGCATCTGAATATGTGGATTATGAGGAAGTGATTAAACCCACCAGGAAAGAAGACCTTGAACTTCCTCCCCTGGATAAATCGCAAGCTCAAAAAAAAGAGAACAGGTACGAAAACCTGTTTTAAATATCTTTTTGCCCCCACCCCCTAATGCTTCGACCTGCCAACCCTCAGCCTATTGCTACAGCTCAGCAGCCGGGGGAACTACACGAATTCATTTTCATACTTATCTTCCCTGAATGGGGTTTATCATCATAACAGCCTTATTGGCATCAGCATACCTTTTGCTGCAGCTATTTTATTTATTCTATTGGTGGAAGACGAATGAAATCATTGTGCCCGATGATTTTATTCCCGGCACTGCATTTTCTGTTGTTGTTGTCGCCCGAAATGAAGAAAAAAATATAGCACAATGTATCAGTGGAATATTGAAACAACAATACCCAAAGGAGCTTTTTGAAATCATTGTGATCAATGACAGGTCATCAGATGGAACAGTGGAGATCGTGAAGAACATTCAATCACCGAAACTGCAGCTTCTAGACCTACAGGATTATCCGGAGGTCATTCATTCACCAGCTTATAAAAAATCAGCTATTGATTTGGCGGTGCAGCATGCACAATATGATTGGATCGTTGTAACTGATGCAGATTGTTTGCCACCACCTGAATGGCTTCGTACTATAAGTTATACCCAATCTGAAACAGGTTCCTTATTTCTTGCAGCACCGGTGTCCTACACCCACAATATTTCATTCTTAGAAAAAATGCAGGCAATGGAAATGATGGTGCTGATGCTCCTCACTGCTGCAGGAATAAAGTCAGGATTGCATGACATGGCCAACGGAGCCAATATGGCTTTTTCAAAAAAAGCTTTTCAGGACGTTGTCGGTTACGAAGGAAATTATCAATTTGCCTCCGGAGATGATATGTTCCTGGTTGAAAAAATAAGATCAGCTTTTCCGGGTAAAATTTCTTTTGTTAAATCCATCAGTACGGTAATAGAAACTACATCAAAGCATGATTGGAAATCCTTGTTGAAGCAACGCATCAGGTGGGCAGGTAAAAATAAAGGTCTTCGCAGCCCGGTCATCAATATTATTTGGTTATTCATTGGTATGTACTACTTGATGATTTTACTCACATTTGGTTTCGCCTTAATTCAACTTTTATCCTGGTGGCCATTCCTTATACTTTTAACGTCCAAATGGCTTGCCGATCTTATGATCATGTACCAGGCTACCATATTCTTTAAAAGGAAATCCTTGTTAGCAGACTTCATTCCTATCCAGATGTTGTATAGCATTTATATCCTTAGACTTAGTTGGAATTTAATGCTAGGAAGAAAAGGAGATTGGTAAAGAGCAAAGGGCAAAGGACATTTCTTAGAGATTAATTTAGACGACCACAAGGGTCGGGAGAAGAAATCAGGCGACCGCAAGGGTCGCCAGTACATATTCTCAAACAAAGTATTGGTGGGGCTTGACCCCACCTGCCTTAAAGACTACCAACTGCTATTGATCTGTCTATATAAATGATAAAATTACCTTTGTCGCTTCAATTCAAATAAAAACAAAACATGAGTTTACTTGTCATAGGATCAGTTGCATTTGATGATATCGAGACGCCATACGGTCGCGCTGAGAAAATTGTAGGCGGAGCTGGTACTTACATTGCATGGGCTGCATCCTATTTTACTGATGATATCAGGATGGTTTCAATCGTGGGAGAGGATTTTCCACTGACGGAGCTAGATGCTTTAGAAAAGAGAGGCGTCGATACTTCAGGCATCAAAATAGTTAAAGGCGGAAAATCATTTTTCTGGGCGGGCAAGTACCACAACAATCTCAATGTGCGTGATACCCTTGTGACTGATCTGAATGTCCTTGCTGATTTTGATCCGGTATTACCGCCTCAATTCAGAGAAAGTGAATTCGTCATGTTGGGTAACCTTACACCCGCCATTCAATTGAAGGTCATCCAACAGATGACGCGCCGTCCCAAAGCGATTGCACTTGATACCATGAATTATTGGATGGACAGTGCGATGGATGAGTTGCTTGAAGTACTTTCATTTATTGATTTACTTATCATCAATGAAGAAGAGGCAAGACAACTTTCGAATGAATATTCTCTACTGAAAGCGAGTGAAATCATCCAGAAAATGGGCCCAAAATATCTGGCCATCAAGAAGGGCGAGCATGGGGCTTTACTTTTTGGAGAGGACCGGGTGTTCTTTTCACCTGCGTTATTATTGAATGAAGTATTGGATCCGACTGGAGCCGGAGACAGTTTTGCAGGGGGACTCATGGGTTATCTTGCCAGCCAGGATACGATCAATTTTGAAGTTTTGAAGCAGGCGATTACCTGTGGCTCCGCTATGGCTTCTTTTTGTGTGGAAAAATTTGGAACCCAAGCCCTGAGAGACATCAGTCATGAATCATTAAGTGAAAGGGTCGGGCGCTTTGCCCATATGGTCCAATTCCAAATACCCGGCTGGACGAAAACCCGGAATTCAGGCTAGAAACTAAGGCTGAGGTTTTTGTGGTAGACCCACAACAGCAGGATAATGAATAAAATGAAGAAGAGTACAAATGTCAGGAAACAACTTCCTTTGCGACCGTAATTCTGGCTTTCCATCTTTATCTTGAATAAATCGCGGCCAAGATAAAAAAAAGGTCTAAGGTTGTTGGTCTGGGCAGCCAGATTAGTCCATGGTCAAGGATTATGGTCCTTTTTTACAAATTAAAAAACTTAGATAGCCTCATCCACTTCTTTAAGGATTGCCGCTGCATGGAGTTTGCTCCTGCAGCCAGGAATATTACAGGTTGTTGGAGCAAACTCCAACAACGGCAATGAATTAATTTTTCACCGTTTTCGAAAAATCCGGCGTGATGCCCATATTGGCCCAGGTGAATGCATACACATCCGTTTGCAATTCTATCTGCTGGGTAGTGGAAACCGAACCGTGTCCTGCTTTCGTCTGAATCCTGATCAAAGTGGGAGCATCACCGGCCTGAACTTCCTGGAGTCGCGCAGCAAATTTGAAAGAATGCGCAGGCACTACCCGATCATCATGATCAGCTGTTGTGATGAAAGTAGCAGGATAGGATGTTCCCTCTTTTAGATTGTGAACAGGACTATAACCTTTTAAATATTCAAACATTTCTTTTGAATCTTCTGCTGTCCCATAATCAGATGACCATCCCGCACCGGCAGTAAACTTATTGTACCGCAACATATCCATCACTCCAACAGCAGGCAATGCAACTTTAGCGATATCAGGTCGCTGAGTCATTGTAGCACCAATCAATAAACCACCATTTGAACCACCGGAAATAGCCAGATAATCAGTTGATGTATAGCCTTCTTTTTTCAGGTATTCTGCTGCTGCAATAAAATCATCAAATACATTTTGCTTTTTCATTTTGGTTCCGGCTTCATGCCAGTTTTCACCATATTCACCTCCTCCCCTCAAATTTGGTTGCGCATAAATTCCACCCTGTTCCAACCATGCCAATCGTAATGCACTGAAAGAAGGCGTGAGACTTATATTAAATCCACCATAAGCATATAAGATCGTCGGATTTTTTCCATCCAGTTTAATTCCTTTTTTATAGACAATAAACATGGGGATTTTTGTGCTGTCTTTGCTTTTATAAAAAATTTGTTTTGTTTCATATACATCCGGATCAAAATCAACTTTTGGCTGTATGTACAAAGTGGATTTTCCGCTGGCGATATCATAATGATAAATGGTAGCAGGATTAGTAAATGAAGTGAAGGAATAATAAAGATCTTTATCCTCCCGCTTTGCTCCAAAACCGGCTGCTGTACCTATGCCGGGCAATTCAATATCTCTTTCAAATTTCCCGTTGAGATCATATTGCTTCACTGCTGTCTTTGCATCAATTAGGTATTCTGCAAATATTTTCCCGCCACCTGAACCGGAACTCAATACATGTTCAGTTTCAGGAATGACATCCACCCAATTTATCTTTCACGGGTTTCTTAAATCAACCGAGAAAACGCGAAAATTAGGAGCATCAATGTTGGTGAGAAAGTAAAATTTTGATCCTTCATTTTCAACATAGTTGATGTCTTTCTCATACCCCACACTGATCGGAATAAACGGACCGTTCTTAACCGAAAGATCCTGAACAAAAAGTTGATTGCCACTTGTACTTTCTGCCGCCGTGATGACCAGGTATTTTTGATCTTCTGTCACATAGCCGCCGATATAACGATTAGGTTGTTTTTCCCCGCCATAGATTAGGACATCGCTTGATTGCGGTGTTTTCAATTTGTGATAAAATAATTTATGGTATTGGGTTTTTCCGGACAGTTGACTTCCTTCTTTAGGTTTATCGTAACTGCTGTAATAAAAACCATCATTGCCATACCATGAAACACCACTGAATTTGACATCCCTGAGGGTGTCTTCAATGATTACTTTCTTGATCGCATCCATGACAATAACTTTTCGCCAATCGGACCCTCCTTCTGTAATCTGGTGTGCTGAAAGCGTCCCATCTTTGGTAAAAGAAATATCACTTAGACCTATGGTACCATCTTTTGAAAAACCATTCGGATCAAGATATAATTCCGGTTCTGCAGTAGTATTACCTTTTGGTTTTCGGTATAGCACACTGTGATTTTGAAGGCCGGTATTTTTATAAAAATATTCGAATGGACCTTGTTTTTCAGGTGCAGAAATGCGTTCATAATTGATGAGGGACTGAAGTCTTTTTTTAAGATCTTCTCTCCATTTTATTTTATCCAGGTATCCGAAAGTCACTTTATTTTCAGCTTCAACCCAATCCATGGTTGCTTTAGACGTATCACTTTCCAGCCAGTGATAAGGATCAGGAACATCTTCACCAAAATATTGGTCTACGTGATCAGATTTTGCAGTGACGGGATAAGTCAGTTTGGAAGACATCGGTTCTGGTGAATTTTTACAGGCGACCGCAAAAGTAAGTGCAGCAGCACTGATAAGAAATGTTAATTTCATGTAGTGGCTATTAATGGCTATGAAAAAGGGATTTATTTCAAAAGTGGGTGCAAACTTAATCAGAAGTTCCTCTAAAGCTGTGTATTCTGATAAACTTCTATACGATATTTAAAACAAAATCGACTAACGCATGACAGTTCAGTGGGGCATACTTTCTACAGCCCGGATTAACCGGAGAATCATACCTGCGATCTCAGCTTCCACCAGGGGAAATCTTCTTGGTGTTGCAAGCAGGGATATCACTAAAGCAAGAGAATATGCATCATTATGGGAAATTCCGATGGCATATGGTAGCTATGAGGAATTGCTGGCCAATAAGGATATCAATATTGTCTACATCTCACTTCCAAATCATCTGCATGCCGAATGGATCATAAAGTCTCTTATGGTAGGTAAACATGTGTTGTGTGAAAAGCCCATATGTCTATCCTTAGCAGAAATTGACGCCATTGAAGAGGCATCACGTTTGACTGGCCTTTCGGTCATGGAAGGCATAATGTATTTACATCATCCCCAGACCCATTTATGGAAGTCGATATTGGATTCAGGAAGTGTTGGCGAGATCCACACTATCAATAGTCGTTTTAGTTTCAACTTTGATCGTGGTCCGGATAATTATCGATGGGATCCTGAAGCCGGTGGCGGAGCGTTGTGGGATGTTGGTATATATCCGATCAGTTTGTTTCAATATCTCTATGGATCATCTGCCAAAGCAGGACATGCTTCAATGTATATTGAAAACAATGTAGATCTTTCCACAACGGCCATGCTTGAATATGGAGATGGGCGAACAGCTCAATTATTTGTCAGTTTCAGGTCAGCTCATTCAACAGAAACAATAATCCAGGGAAGTGGTGGTCAACTCAATATTTCTCATCCGTTTAACAATGTCGATTTTTGTAAAGCTTATATTCAACGTGATTCCGGAGTAGAAAACCTGGAAGTGCCACGACAATATTTATATTCAGGCGAAGTGGAAAATATGCATGATATTATTTTGAATGGCGAATCACCTGGTGTGACGCTTGAAGATTCGAGAAATGTGTTGAAAACAATTTTAAACCTGCGGCAAGGGAATTATTAAATAATGTAGAGACACGATTGGATGTAGAGACGCGATTGGATGTAGAGACGCGATTGGATGTAGAGACGCGATTGGATGTAGAGACGCGATAAATCGCGTCTCTACATTTTAAAAAATTAATTGATTGTTGAGCGTAGGCTGTGCCTACGTTCGTGCGTCGGCAAAACTCCGTTTTGCGATATAGAGACGCGATAAATCACGTCTCTACATTTTAAAAAATTAATTGATTGTTGAGCGTAGGCTGTGCCTACGTTCGTGCGTCGGCAAAACTCCATTTTGCGATATAGAGACGCGATAAATCGCGTCTCTACATTTTAAAAAATTAATTGATTGTTGAGCGTAGGCTGTGCCTACGTTCGTGCGTCGGCAAAACTCCATTTTGCGATATAGAGACGCGATAAATCGCGTCTCTACATTTTAAAAAATTAATTGATTGTTGAGCGTAGGCTGTGCCTACGTTCGTGCGTCGGCAAAACTCCATTTTGCGATATAGAGACGCGATAAATCGCGTCTCTACATCCTTTAAAAATTAATTCCTGGATTTCCCAGGCATTGTGATAAATCCGAAAATACTCCCGCAGATCCCTCCCATGATGTGTGCAAATTGGGAGATCTGGTCATTTTGAAGGCTTTGGATAATTTCTTTCCCAATAAATAATATAGCTATCAGGATAAATGTAATCGGGATCTCACCTGATTTTGAGTTGGTAAAACTCACCAAAAGAATCATCATAAATACTTCTCCGCTTGCGCCCAATAGACCGGTGTGAAAGAAAATGATATTAAATATCCCCGTCATGAAAGCAGTAAAAAGCATCATCAACAACGTCATCTTACTTCCGAATTTCTCTTCGATAATCGGGCCTATCAATAAGATAAATGTCAGATTTCCGATCAGGTGCTCCCAGCTCACATGTCCCAGCACATGGGTAAATAGAGTAAGGACTGAAACCGGGTTGGTCAGACTCACGCTTCCTAATGTGAAGTATACCATCGATTGACCTGCGGTAAGTTTGGAAAGCAGAAACACTGCTACACACGCAAGTGAAAAGCTGAGGATGACCGGGGAGTTGAATTTCAATTTCATAATAAACGTAAAGTGAAAAACGTAAAGCGTAAAGTGAAAAGATAAAGGTAAATATCTGCATCGAGAAGCCTAACCTTCCAAAATGAATATTATTTAATAATGCACGCGTCTGGCATCTGGTATCTGATATATGGAATCCCGAATATTAGTATTCTTCGATTTAATCTGTAGAAACTAAAGTGTCGTTAAATATCTGTTAACTGAAAAAATCAATTTATGCAATCCTGATTTGATCCGCATCTATTCTTTGATTCCGGGCCCGGAGACATATTGTTAACCGTTTAAAACTTATTGTCATGAACACAATGTCACTGGCAGTCCTGGTGATTGCAAGCAGTTTTCTCATTCTCTTTTCCGGACCTTCTTCAAGTTATCTTCCAAAAGATCCGATAGTCAATCACGATCTTAATGATCCTTCGAAAGTCAGTTGGGATCAATCCGCCATTGATTGGTTATTACAAGCTCAATCCGCAAATGGCGGATGGGGATCCGGATCACATGCATATCAGAACATCACAGATCCACATGCTGTGCAGACAGATCCGGCCACTACTTCATTTGCTGCTTTAGCTCTATTAAAAGCCGGCGGCAAGCTTGATGTAAATCCATACAAAGAACAAATCATGAAAGCCCTTGATCGATTGTTGAAAGACATCGATAACCGGCCGGATAATGGACGAATTACATCACTTGAAGGCACACAACCACAGGTCAAATTGGGGATTCACATTGATGCTTCATTGGCATTGCAATTTCTTTCAACGATGAGAGATCAAATCAGCGACAAAACACTTGAAACAAAAGTGGATAAAGCTGCAGAGACTTGTATCAGTCTCATCCAGGGAAGTCAAAACGCAAATGGGGGTTGGGCCGGCGGCGGTTGGGCTCCTGTATTACAATCTGCAATGGCAAACAATGCACTTGAAAAAGCTCAAAAAAGATATAAAGTCGATCAAAAAGTAATTGATCAATCCAGAAGCTATCAGGCTAATAATATCAGTACGGACGGTGTCAAATCTGAAGATGCAGCAGGTGTACCGCTCTATGCAGCTGTCAGTGCACAACGTGCTACATCAGCGGATGCGAAAACAGTGGAACAACTCCTTACCCCAGGAACGGTAACAGGATATTCAGAAGGCAAAGTGAAAAAAGAATCCATTACAAAAGAATTAGAATCAAAGGGAATGGGCCACGACAAAGCCGAACAAATGGCTAACTCCTATGCCGTCAATTATACATCAACACAAGCTCTTGAAAAAGATGATATCTGGCAGGGTTTTGGAAACAATGGCGGTGAAGAGTATCTTTCTTATATGATGACAAGCGAAGCATTGGCTCAACAAGGTCATGATGAATGGATGAAATGGAGACAATCGATCGAACCGAAATTCAAACAAGCACAAAATCCAAATGGAAGCTGGAGCGGACAACATTGTATCACGAGTCCTGTGTTTTGTACGGCAGCTGTAATCCAGGCATTGCACGCAGAAAATCAGTAATCGGTAATCAGTATTCAGTATTCAGTATTCGGTATTCAGTATTCGGTATTCAGTTATTGGTGAGTCAATGGTCAATGGTCTTTCGTCATTAAACACATAGTATGAAATCAAAATTCGCTTTGTTTATACTGTCTCTCTTTTTTTGCTCCTGTCAGAAAAAAGAGAAGACGCTTGAGAATACAATGCAGAAATCGATTGACTGGATCTGGTCGCAACAATCTGCCGATGGGGGATGGCATAGTCGGACACATGCTGTCCTCCGTGATGGCAGAGTACTCACCCCTTATATTCTTTTCCAACTCTCACAAGTAAAGAGTAAAGAATTTGAAATGAAAAAATCATCTGTAGATAAGGCTGTCGGTTTTATCATTACATCAATGAGATCTTCGATGAATGAAGACAGTACTGCGATCGTTGATTATCCTAACTATAGTGCGGCTTATGCTTTGCGTGTGTTGCACAAATTGAATAGAGATACTTCATTGCAACGAAAGATTGCAAATTATCTTCTTGACCAACAATTCACAGAGCATCGTGGATTTACGCCTGATAGTCTTGCTTATGGCGGATGGGGATATGGAGAAACGGATTTGAAAACAGGAGAGCATGGACATGAGGATATGTCGCATACCAGGAGGATTGTTCAGGCATTGGTTGAGGCGGGTTACCTGGAGGCGAATGCCGTCTACCAAGGGTTATTGCATTCAAGGAAGGAAAATATAATTCTGTTTCTTAATGGAACACAAAGGTTGAATGATGATTATCGACTTTATGAAGGTTGTATTTCAAGATCATTATTGCCTTATGATGGGGGATTTGTTTCGTCAGTTGTCACCTTGGCTACTAATAAATGTAAACCGGTCTACATTAATGGTGCAGGATATCATTATCCGAGCTATGCGACGGCTACCTGTGATGGATTCCTGGCGATGGATGCGCTTGGGATGAAAGACACTCCTCAATATAATGATGCTTCGAATTGGTTGAAGAAAAATAATCATTACTCTACCATCGATGGGTTGTCAATCAATGATCCGGAGCAATGGACCTATGTGATGCATTATTATCATCTATCTGTTCGATCAGAAGCCATGAATATCATCGATCCTCAGGGTGCGTGGCGGGATAGTATTTCAACTATTTTGATGAAAGAGCAATTACCGGAGGGAGATTATATCAATCCTTTAGGTGGTATTAATAAGGAAGATGATCCATTAGTCTCCACGATATTTTGTATTCAGGCAGGTGCAATTGTTTTGTGAGAGACGTGAGAATACAAACCAATCCATGCCATCCATGCGTTATGAAGTTGTCATATCCATGTACTTTTGACGCTTTATTTAATTGCTATGAAAAGGAAAGTTTTCTACGGAGTCTTGATCGTCCTCGCTTTTGGCCTGGGGGTCGCCGCCACTACGATACAGCAAAATGGCCGTTATTTCGATATCACCAAAAATCTGGAGATCTTCAACAACCTGTATAAAGAGCTCAACACCAATTATGTAGACGAAATTGATCCCAACCAGATCATGAAGGTAGGGATCGATGCCATGCTGGCGACTTTAGACCCTTTTACCAATTATTTTTCTGAGTCCCAGATTGAAGGATTCAGGATGCGCAATGAGGAAGGTGAAGCTTCTTCAGGGCTAAAAGTCAAAAAAATAGACAACGACCTGGTCATCTCCGGCATCATTGAGCAATCACCTGCACAGGTAGCAGGACTCAAGGTCGGAGATAAAATAAAGATGATCAATGGTGAAACCACTGAAAAAAGGACCGCCGAAGATGTGATGGATATCATCAGTGGCATTCCGGGTAGTGAGATGAATCTTGACATCTCCAGGCCAGGCCAGGACCAATTGCTGAATATTAAAATTACTCGGGGAGGAATGGACGGGAAAAATGTTCCTTACTCCGGTATGGTCGGTGATGGCATCGGGTATATATCGCTCACAACATTTTCACGCGATGCAGGACGGAATGTAGCGAATGCTCTACGCGATCTGAAGACTGCATCTCCTGATCTAAAGGGAGTCATTCTTGATCTGCGAGGAAATGGAGGAGGTTTGCTACGTGAGGCTATCAATGTCTGCAATGTTTTTATTCCAGCCAATGAAACTGTCGTGACCACACGAAGTAAAGTTGTCGAGCAGGACCAGGAATTTAAAACCCGAAATGAAGTCGTAGACCAGAATATTCCTCTTGCAATTCTTATCGATCAAAATTCCGCATCTGCATCAGAGATTGTATCCGGCGTTATGCAGGATCTTGATCGTGGAGTATTGATAGGACAATTGTCTTATGGAAAAGGCCTTGTGCAGAATACATTCGATATCGGATACAATGCCAAGATTAAACTGACCACTTCTAAATATTATATCCCCAGCGGAAGATGTATTCAATCCGTGGTATATAAAAATGGTGAACGTGTGCACATACCGGATGAGCAACGTGCAAAATTTAAAACAAGGGCAGGTCGTACGGTATTGGATGGAGGAGGTGTGCAGCCTGATGTTCCTATGGATGCTGAGCAAAAGCCTCTGATTGTACAAAAACTGGAAGACCAGGATGTGATCTTCAATTATGTGACCAAGTATTGCATCGGCCGCGATAGCATAGGTCCTCTCGAAACATTTAAGTTTACTGATTTCGCAGACTTTACTCAATATCTCGCTAAGAACGATTTCAAATTTGAAACAAAGACAGATGAGTTGATTCAGAATCTTAAAGACAAATCTAAAGAAGAAACATTTTCTTCTGATGTCACTAACCAGGTGGATAAACTCAAGTCTATTGTAGAGCAGGAAAAATCCATGCAGGTGAAGTCACATGAAAAAGCCATTCTGCAATCTATTGAGCGGGAGATATTGAGCCGGTATTATTTTGAAACCGGGCAGGTACGTCATCAGCTCAAAAATGATCCTGAATTGGCAGAAGCTATATCAGTGCTAAAGTCCCAACAACGCTATAGTTCTATCCTTGCTGGCAAGTAATCATCGTGAGGCGTGAATCGTGAGTTGTCAGTTGTCAGTTGTCAGTTTAGTTCGAGAAGAATTCTCTGAACTTTATTACCTGGCGGGAAATCATCGGGAGAAAATTTAACTATGGTTGTCTCTAAAGACCTTGACTTTAAACCAAACCGGCTGCTTTTACTCGCCGAAGTTCTTTACATGCTAATAAAGAACGAAGGAGAGCCAAGGCTATAAACCAAGACTCTTAAGATAAAGTCAAAAGCAAGGCATCTCAAACTATTTTCGCTGGAAATCAGTTATGTAAGCTGTCAACTTAAATATAGTTGATATTAATATGTATATACTTCATATAGAGACGTCCACGAAAGTTTGCTCGGTGGCTTTGAGCCTTGATGAGACTTTATTGAACTACATTGATCTGGATGAGGGGATGAATCATGCAGCGATTTTGGCTCCCGCGATTAAAAGGTTATTGTCTATAACTAATACGAGGCCCGGAGACCTTGGGGCTATTTCTGTTAGTTCAGGACCAGGGTCTTATACCGGTTTACGGGTAGGATGTTCAACAGCGAAGGCTATGGCTTATAGCCTGAAAATTCCTTTAATCTCTATTCCGACCCTCATGGCGCTTGCATCGGCTGCATTTGTCAGTCATCCTGAAGCTGGTTTGGCCTTGCCGATGTTGGATGCCAGAAGAAATGAAGTATATACCTCTCTTTTTGACAGGGAGATGAATCAATCATTTCCTACCTCTTCAATTGTTCTTGACCTTCCTACCCTACAGGCGTTGATACCCTTCGACAAGATTGTTGTTTCCTGCGGAGATGGCGCTATGAAGCTAAAAGGCATGAATTTGGAGCTTTCTAACCTGAAGATTGATTCAGAACTTCAATCAAGTGCCAGGCACCTGGTTGGGTCAGCCTTTAATCGTTTATCCCTCAATCAATTAAGTGATCCAATGCATTTTGTGCCCGATTATTTAAAACCTCCCAACATAACTCATTCAAAAAAACTCTTCTAAAGCCTGGAATTCAGGTCAGAAACCTGCGTTTAAATATAAATAACGATTTGAATATAATTCATTTATTTGACATATGCTATTAGAGATCAATTTGTTACGTATTGTTATTAAAAACATGGAATGATTTGTGCATACTGCAATATGAATCCGAATAATCTCGCTCATGATGAAAAAGAAGACTGAAATTGTTAGTTTGAGAAAAGGGACCAGCGAAATAGAATTGAATTACGCTGATCTCCGAAAAGCTGTATTAGTTCTTCGGGCAGTCAATCACAAATTGCGGCAACGTGTGATTGATTTGTTGGAAGAACACGCTACTATGACTGTGACAGATATTTATATCAAGTTACGCCTGGAACAGTCAGTGGCATCCCAGCATCTGGCTATTCTCCGCCGGGCAGGTGTAGTTCTGACGGAACGCCAGGGTAAATTTATTTACTACTCCCTGGACAAAGACAGATTAAACCAGATATCAAAGCTTGTTGAAGAGCTTGCCGGCTAAATCTTTGCTTTAAGTAGCCATTTTAAGGCTTTGATAATGTGAAGATTAAAAAAAAATTCCCCCCACCTTTTTTATACATTTCCCTATCAATCAGACACTTAGAATTCTTTAGGTGATAAACAGTGATTTACAAATAGATTTTTTTTGTAATATCTCTTGTTTACCTCAATTCTTATGTGCAAATTTGCTGTCAAGGTTTAACTCAAAATAAGGATATGTATGAAAAGGACTAAGGTCACCTTTCAGCAGGAGAAGCTACAGGTGTCTACAGAACTTATGCGAGCTCTTGCTCACCCCCTCCGATTGAAGATTCTGGAATTTTTGGATCAAAACAAAAACATCCAGGTGAATCAAATTTACAATACCCTCAAGATCGAGCAATCCATTGCTTCACAGCATCTTCGAATATTGAAGAATGCAGGCGTACTGGTGGCAGATAAGGACGGAAAGTATATGCATTACAACATAGACTATCCCAGGGTTAGCAATGCTGTGAAAGCCATCAACCGTTTTATGGGTAAATAGAAGGATCTATCAGCTGAAACGATTACCAATTATTCCCATCCCAAATTTTTTTTTCCGGTAAAAACATCTTTAAGCTTTTTCCTGAGCTTACTTCCTCCGACTCAAAATGTGGTCTTTGGTTAAGAGTCAGAGCAGCCAGTTTAGTTATTGGTCTTAAGGCTTTGGTTCATTACGCTCCCATGGAGCTAAAATATTTTATTCCCGCCTTATTGCTACAAACATTTCGCTCCGATGGAGCTCAAATAATTTATTCCCACATCTTTCTTCTACAAACATTTCGCTCCGATGGAGCTTGAATATTTTACCCACATCTTTCTTCTACAAACATTTCGCTCCGATGGAGCTGAATTATTTTACCCACATCTTTCTTCTACAAACATTTCGCTCCGATGGAGCTGAATTATTTTACTCACATCTTTCTTCTACAAACATTACGCTCCGATGGAGCTATATTATTTTATTCCCGAATTATAGCTACAGACATTACGCTCCGATGGAGCTAAAATAATTTGCATAAATCTTTATAATATTTGATAAAGCTCCTTAGGAGCGTAATGTCTGTAGCTAAGTATCAGCAGAATAATTTTCAAGCTCCTTAGGAGCGTAATGTATGAGTACCTAATAATTAATTCTCACGTTGCAAGTCTTCAAATCTCTAAAGACTTATGCATGGAATTATATTACGCTCCGATGGAGCTAAAATAATTTACGGGTGTCTCGTAGCTACAGACATTTCGCTCCGATGGAGCTAAAATAATCTTCACGCAACTTTTCCTACAAACATTTCGCTCCGATGGAGCTGAATTATTTTACCCACATCTTTCTTCTACAAACATTACGCTCCGATGGAGCTGAATTATTTTACCCACATCTTTCTTCTACAAACATTACGCTCCGATGGAGCTATATTATTTTATTCCCGAATTATAGCTACAGACATTACGCTCCGATGGAGCTGAGATAATTTGCAAAAATCTTTATGTTATTTTAAAAAGCTCCAGAGGAGCGAAATGTCTGTAGCTAAGTATCAGCAGAATAATTTTCAAGCTCCTTAGGAGCGTAATGTATGAGTACCTAATAATTAATTCTCACGTTGCAAGTCTTCAAATCTCTAAAGACTTATGCATGGAATTATATTACGCTCCGATGGAGCTAAAATAATTTACGGGTGTCTCGTAGCTACAGACATTGCGCTCCGATGGAGCTAAAATAATCTTCAAGCATCTTTTTTCTACAAACATTACGCTCCGATGGAGCTGAATTATTTTATTCCCGACTTATTGCTACAAACATTACGCTCCGATGGAGCTGAATTATTTTACCCACATCTTTCTTCTACAAACATTACGCTCCGATGGAGCTGAGGTAATTTGCACAAATCTTTATGTTATTTTAAAAAGCTCCAGAGGAGCGAAATGTCTGTAACTAAGTATCAGTAAAATAATTTTCAAGCTCCGTAGGAGCGAAATGGATGGGTATCTAAAATTAATTTCCATTTAACAAGTCATCTAATCTTTGGAGACTTGTGCATGGAATTAAATAACCTACCAGAATTTAGTTTTTATCTAAACTTTCATTAGGCCCCAACGGAGTCACAGGTGTGACATCATTTTCGAAATGACTATCCTCTCCAGGTAATTCAACCGTTGGTTTGGACTTGAAGATGCGTCGATGAAATAACAATAATGTGATTACTCCTGTCGAGATGGATGCATCAGAGATATTAAACACCGGCCTGAAAAACTGGAAATGTTGTCCACCCCAGATGGGAAATGAAGAAGGCAAATATGTATCGATCATGGGGAAATAAAGCATGTCTACTACTTTCCCGAAAAGAAACGAAGCATACCCTCCGCCTGCAGGAAACATTGTAGCCAATCCACCGTGATAGGGTGTACTTGAAAAAATCAATCCGTAAAAAGCACTATCCAGAATATTGCCAAGTGCTCCTGCAAGAATTAAAGAGAAAGATAATATAACACCAAAAGTTTCTTTGGTCTTAATCAAACTGTGGATGATATACACAAGGAAACCCACAGCCACCAGGCGAAAAACACTGAGTGCAAGTTTTCCTAAATCGCCACCTAAGGAAAGTCCAAAAGCCATGCCTTCATTTTCAACAAAATGTATCCGCGCCCAGGACAGTCCTAATATTCCAAACTCCTCCCCATATTCCATATGTGTTTTGACCCATATCTTAATGCACTGATCAACCAACAGCACGAGGCAGACAACACTAACAACAACAAGAGAGCGATTAGAAATTTTCATTCGATAATGGACACTTAACTAATGTAAATGAAGTAAGCGAAAAAAATAATCCACATACAGGAATCCCAATCTGAAATTCCAAAATGCAGTGTATGTATGATCAGGTATTAATTCTGAGCTTGTTTCGCTTCTATCGACAATGTAGCATGAGGAACAGCACGAAGCCTTTCTTTTGAGATAAGTCTTCCGGTTTCCCTGCATATTCCGTACACTTTGTTTTTGATCCGGATCTTTGCATTTTCAAGATGCTGGATCAATTTCTGTTGACGGGCGGCCATGGAACTTACTCTCTCACTTTCAAGTGTGCTTAGTCCATCATCAAGGCCTTTGATTTTATTGTCAGGATTTTCTGCCATGTCTTCTAACTGTTTCAGGTAGAATTCAAGTTGTTCCCTGGCGACTATAAGTTTTTGATCAATCAGCTGATCAAATTCCTCTAATTCTTTATCGTTATATCTTGTTTTATGAGGCTCATCAGAATAGGTAGCCCCCACAGGCTTAATCTCTTTTTTGTCGGACATTGTATCGTATGGTTTCACGGAATGAACTGTATTTTGTTTTAGTGACTTTCGTTGAAATTCTTTTGGCTTGTGAGCCGCCTCAGCATTTCCGGACATTGGTTTAGAACCGACTGACGGCTTCACCAAATCAGAAACCTTGGAACCTGTTAGTTTCAAATTTGCTTTTGCAGCGAATACCTGTTTTTCCGGCGTTCTGGATGTCATTACAGGCTTGACTATACTCTTTGGATGCTGAGCATGAATAGCTGGATTTGGAGCACCTTTTTTACCCGGGTGAACTATTCCTTTGGCGGTTACAGCAACTTCAGGTTTCCTAACATTAGTAGCCTTAGACATTGGTTTGCTTCCGGTATTTGCAATATTAACGGAGGTCACTTTGGAAGAAGAGGTAGCTTTTCCTTTCAAAAGGGTTCCGGATTTCGGAGCTGGTTTAGAGGCAGATATAGGTTTTGACGTAGCCTTTTGAGCTTGTTTGGCTTGAATTGCTTTCGCAGGAGCAGCTTTAGAGGCTGAGCTCTTCTTAGCAACAGGTTTAGGAACAGGTTTTACGATCTGTTTTTTAACCACAGGCTTAGCTTTCTTTATCACCGGGGCGACTTTCTTTGCTTTTATTGCTTTTGAGCTTTTAAGTGCTGTCTTCGGTTTTGAGGCTGAAACTGATTTGGAGGGCTGTTTTCCTTTGGAAACCGCCTTCACAACAGATTTCTTCACAGGAGAGGCTTTAGAAGATTTGCTCTTCGGAGCAGCTGCCCTGGATGACTTGGAGTTTTTTTGAGTGGCCATAACGACCCGATTTTAATTTATGTGGATTTTTAGACTGCCCAGGATAACGTTCAAATGGCCTGAATCCGATCTAAAAAGCGCCGCAAATTTACATGAAAGGATATAAAACCAACTATCTGATTACGAATAAGCCGTCTTTTTGACCTCATATAATGATTTTCCATACCAATTAGTTCTAATCATGTACGTGATAATAGTTAATCATCTGTAAAACAATATTTTACATAACGGAAAAATTGGATTTCTCACAAATAATATTTTACATTTCAAGGGGTATTTAAGTCCAAAACCCCCTGAAGTAAGCTGTGGTGATAACCTTTGAGATGAATCCAATCACCAAAAGGCTAAGAACTCTACTTCAATCCCGCCTTCGAGTCCTGCTCCAGCCATCACTTTGGCAACCTCCGGCGACCTGTTTTTTCCCAATTCCTATCTTTGCTGCCACTCAGAAGATATTTAATGGGCAGGGCATTACACAATAAGGTTAATCGTGATGAGCTAAGGGAGCGAGTCCAAAAGGGGATTGTAGAACGAACCACACTGTCCTTTTATGTCTACTCTCATATTCCTGATCCAAACGGTTTTCGGGATACTTTTTACAGGGATCTTGATTCTTTAAAGGTCTTTGGACGCATTTACGTGGCTCATGAAGGAGTCAATGCCCAGATTTCAGTGCCTGCACATGATTTAGAGAAATTGAAAGATTACCTGGATTCTATTCCTTTCCTCCGGGGAATAAGGCTGAATCTTGCGGTTGAGGATGATGGTCGGTCTTTTTTTACATTAGCCATCAAGGTTCGTGAAAAGATAGTTGCTGACGGATTGAATGATCCGGACTTTGATGCTACAAACAGTGGAGTTCACTTAAGCGCTGCAACTTTCAATCAACTGACAGATGATCCGGAGACGATTGTAGTGGACATGCGGAATCATTATGAAAGTGAAGTAGGTTATTTTGAAAATGCCATCCTTCCGCCCATGGAAACTTTTCGTGAAGGCCTCCCGCTTGTAGCCGAAATGCTAAACGAAAAAAAAGAAAAAAACGTCGTGATGTATTGCACCGGTGGTATACGATGTGAGAAAGCTTCAGCCTATCTCAAATACAAAGGATATAAAAACGTATATCAACTTGATGGAGGAATTATTGAATATGCAAGACAGGTTGAACAACAAGGCCTTGAAAATAAATTTATCGGGAAAAATTTTGTTTTCGATGAACGTCTTGGCGAGAGGATCTCAGATGATGTAGTGGCCACATGTCATCTATGTGGAACTCCTTGTGATACACATACGAATTGTGCGAATGATGCGTGCCATCTCTTGTTCATACAATGTCCGGATTGCTCAAAGGATTATAATGGATGCTGCTCAGTGAAATGCAAAGAATTTATTTCTCTTCCTGAACCGGAGCGTAAGCAGCTTAGACGTACGATGGAATTTAATGGCACAAAATTTTCGAAGAGCAAGCCGGGAATGCTGTAGGGATTTACGAATTACGAATTACGATTTTTTATTTCCAGAATTAACTTCTGATTTAACGGTTTTTACACATTCAGGTTTTGCCCCTATAGGGCAAGTGACATTTCTACGTGTTAATTTGTTACCAACTTTTAGCCCCTATGGGGCATTCATTTTATCAACCTGTAGTGCAACTCACCACTCACCACTCACTACTGACAACTCACCACTCACGATTTCTCTGTATAGAATTTGATTGCTTGCAGGCCCAGATCGAATTGTTTTGTCAGCATGCTCTTCATGGCGAGGCCGCCATATTTGCTCCATGGCATCATGCCAACATCGTTGGTGATGCTCCATGTGAGTTCTACATCATTTCCTTTATGTCCAAAATGGAAGGTGGTATTAGAATCACCCCAGCCTTCGAAATGGAAGACGGCAATGATCTCTTCATAGTTCGTCACCCTGACGAGTGTGCATGTTCCTGAGCCTACGTGTTTGTCTTTAGATACCCATTTGTAGAAGGCACCCTGGCCTACAGGAGGATTGCTGAAGGTCATTTCCATTGTCGGATCTTTTCTTTTCCATGGCGACCATTTCTCCCAGTTGCGCAGATCGTTGACCTGGTCAAACACCCGGTCTACAGGTGCGCTGACAGTGATGCTTCTGCTGACAGTGAATTCTTTTGGAAGAAAGAAAGAGATAAGGATAAGGACAATGAGAAGAAGACCTATCCAGAGGCCCACTTTTTTAAAGAATCGTTTCATGACAAAAGCTTTAATCAAAGATCGAAAAAAAATTATGGGAAATAGAAATCATGATGATGTGGAGATGACTGAGATTTCTCTCTTTTCCGCCACTTAAAAGTGGCGGCTATTCAAATTGCATTCTTGAATTCCAAATCTACATCGCCATTTAAAAGTGGCAGCAATTCAATATAGTTTTTGAATTTCCATATGGTTTAGCTAGTGGAAGGCGGTTTGGAAATAGAACAGTCCGTAAAACGAATTAGTGAAGAGGTTTTAAAGGAGTCCTTCGATCACCCTCTCCTCATTTATCCCTTCCGCTTCAGCTTTATAATTGCGTACAATGCGGTGACGGAGCACATATTTCGCAATGGCTTTTACATCGGAGATATCAGGTGAATATTTTCCCTGGATAGCTGCATGACATTTTGCCCCCAATACCAAATATTGAGAAGCTCGTGGACCTGCTCCCCAGGTGATATATTGATTGACCTGGTCAGTCGCCAGTGAAGTACCCGGACGTGTTTTCGATGCTAGTGAAACAGCGTATTCCAATACATTGTCAGCCACAGGAATTTTTCTTACCAATTGTTGGAAGTGCAAGATTTCTCCACCGGATAAGATGTGACTGAGCTTGACATCCTGGATGGAGGTGGTTGTTTTCACGACCTGGATTTCTTCCTGGTAAGAAGGGTAATCCAATGGAATATTGAACATGAATCGATCGAGTTGAGCTTCAGGGAGGGGATAAGTTCCTTCCTGTTCGATCGGATTCTGGGTGGCTAGTACAAAAAATGGGGCCGGAAGAAGATGGCGCTCTCCATTGACCGTCACGGATCGTTCCTGCATGGCTTCGAGGAGAGCAGCCTGTGTTTTGGGAGGAGTCCTATTGATTTCGTCTGCAAGGATGATATTAGCGAAAATGGGACCCCTGCTAAACTTGAAGTGTCGTCCTTCATCCAGGATCTCTGTTCCGGTGATGTCTGAAGGCATGAGGTCAGGGGTGAACTGGATACGCTTAAATTCAAGATCCAGGACCTCAGAAATCGTACTGACCAGAAGTGTCTTGGCCAGCCCGGGCACTCCAACCAGGAGACTATGGCCATTGCTGAACAGTGAGATCAGGACACCTTTGACGACCTCATCCTGGCCGACAATGACTTTGGCAATTTCATTCTTAAGGCTCTGGTATTTTCCGGCCAGGGCGTCGATCGCTTGAACATCTGATGCGTATTGTGTAGACATAGTTATTATTTAAAAATGCAGGAATATAGGTTCCTACAACGAAAAAGAGATGCAAAACTATATCAAAAGCACGAGAGAAGTGAGAGAGGCGAGAAGAGTGAGAGAAATATAGAAAACCTCACTTTTCACTCTTCACTTTTCACTTTTCGTTTTTACAGGGCCATTGCCAGTCATCTAAAGGGTATGTGGATTTTGTATATAAAAAATGCCACCACTCAGTTCTTATAGACTGGAATCCTTCGGCCTCCATTGAGGTTTTGAGCAATTGGCGCCTTGATAGAATCATGGGTGAAAGATCGGTGTAATCCTGGTGAGCTTTTGGGCCAAAAAAATCATATGTGGTACCCATGTCAAGTTCAATTCCGTACATATCTGTGAGCGTGAGATCAATGGCCAGTCCACGATTGTGCATGGAGCCTGTATCCGGATTTGTCACATAATCGGGGTTGGGGACCTTTGCCCACAATTTGTATTGAACAGGATGTGGCCTGTAACCATCAAATAATTTTAGCCTGCATCCATCACCTTTCAATTTATCTCTGACCCTATTGAGTGCAAGAGCAACATCAGGTCTAAGGAATAACCTGGCACAGGGATACATGGCTTCTTTGACAAAATTATTTTCTGTAGCATACCTTATATCAATCACATAACCATTCACCAATGATAACTCTGTCCACTGAGTAGTGTCATAATCTATTTTGCTTTTACTTTCTGCCGGCTGCATCTTAGTTGAATCAATAGTTTTGGTTTTAGATTCTGATTGACATGCAAGCAGTGTAGTGAGGAAAAGAATGAATGCTATTAATAATTTCATTTGTAAATGTAAGTTTGGAGATTAAAGATAGCTCTGGAGGATTAATAAGTGAGTAGTCAGTTGTGTGCTTCGACTTGCTTCACTCATCCCTGTGCTACAGCTCAGCAACCGTTGTGAGTAGTCAGAAAAGATCCAAAATCGCAATTCGTAATTCGTAATTCGTAAATCAATTTAAGAGCGGATCAATAATGCAGCGCCAAAAACACCTGCACTATCTCCGAGGATGGGTGGTACAATTGGCGTCGTGAGAACCGGGTTAAAAATATTTTTTGACACAGATTCGATTCCCTCTTTATAAAGAAAATCGATATGAGCCAGTCCACCACCCAGGACAATCACATCCGGATCGAGCACATTGATAATTTGACCAAGGCCTCTGCCAAAAAAATGAATCAGGCGGTTTTTAATTTGATCTGAATAAATGTCTTCGGGAGTAGATAAAATAGCTGCAAGTTTTTTTTGTACGCCGGTTAGTTTAAAATAATATCGTTCTAATGCAGGGCCTGAGATAATAGTCTCCACGCATCCATGACGGCCGCAATAGCAATCTTCACCGGATTCATCTAACCACATATGGCCCCACTCACCTCCAATGCCATGATGTCCTCCAATAATTTTCCCATCGACCACCACTCCTCCTCCTACGCCGGTACCCATGATGACACCAAACATGACACGGGCATCAGGATAATCTCTTGATACGGCACCGAGATGGTATTCTGCAAGGGCAAAGCAATTCGCATCATTGGCAGTAATCACATCTACACCCAATAATTTTTCAAGATCGTTGGCTAATGGTTGCTGATTTAAGCAAAGGGTATTGCTGTTTTTCAGAAGACCTGTTGAAGGATCAATGGTGCCGGGTGTACCAAAACCAATTGCGTTCGGATGATCACCTGTTTGTTCAATGAGATGATCGATCAGGCTTTTTATCCTTGTTAAAATATGTTCATATCCGCCCCACCCCTCTGTAGCGATGCGATGTCGTGCGATGACACTGTCCGGATGGCGCTGACTCATGACCACGCCTTCGATTTTTGTTCCTCCTAAGTCAATACCCCAATACACGATTTACGATTTACGATTTACGATTTACGATTTACGATTTACGATTTACGATTTACGATTTACGATTTACGATTTACGATCAATTATTTGCGTCAATAATTGGTTCAATTTTTGAACGCAGATTTTGATAATTATCAAATCTTCTTCTACAGATATTTCACTAATTTAGGTACCCCTTATTTTTTTCACTTTTCACTTTTCACTTTTCACTTTTCACTTTTCACTTTTCACTTTTCACTTTTCACTTTTCACTTTTCACTTTTCACTTTTCACTTTTCACTTTTCACTTTTCACTTTTCACTTTTCCAATTCTTCATATGCTGCTGCCAGGCTACGTTGTATGCCTTCGCCTGTCCACTGGTTATTGCCAGGAATCTGAGTAGCTGCTAAAATTTCATCTTTAGATATTCCATTTTTAATTTGCACATTGACAAAATCAAGGACTGCTGTAAGGTAATCTGCAAAAGCAGCGAGGTCATCTTTATTTCCTGTCACCTGGTAGCCATCAAGAGCATGGCCGAAAATGAAGATAGTCTCATTGTCAAAGTAAGTCTGCAATTGTTGCAGGATATCAATCCAGTTCCCGATCATGGCGCCTGCAGTCTTGTCGATGTAGGGATATTTTCGATTGAACATAAGGTCACCTATATGGGCGATATTGGCATGTTGAAAATGGATGATGCTGTCTCCGTTTGTGTGCGCGGGTCCCCAGTATTGAATGTCAATGAATTCATCGCCGACTTGTTCCTGCCAGCGATCCTTGTAGATCATATCGGGATATAATTGATCAGCTTCATTTCCATTCTTTTTTGCGGAATTCATTTGATTGATTTTTGAATTCTCCTGTGCCAGGACATGCTGGGCCAGGTCTTTGAATTCAATATTTCCTGAGGTGTGATCGCCGTGATGATGTGTGTTGATGAGATATTTTATGGGGGATGCGGATTGTTTTTTGAGTTCGTCAATCAGGTGATCGGCTTGTTCGCGGAATTGTGAGTCGACGATAACTGTGAAATCTGGCTGTATGAGCCAGCCGATGGTGCCTCCTTTTTCGGAGAAGATGCCTACGTTGCGGCGGAGTAGTTTCATATCATATGCAGTTGGGATGAACATTTTTATCCACGAAGGAAATGCAGACATAGGTAGTGCAAGTCCGGAGGATTGGAGGAAGGATCTGCGTTGCATTTGAAGACTAATTTATGATTGAGGTTCTCTAAAATTATTCCTATTCACGAATGATTTCAAAGCTATAGGTAATCTTCGCCACTTTATCAATCATTTTGCTGACTGTACAATATTTCTCTACGGATAATGAAATGGCTTTATCGGCTTTCGAAGAATCTATATCGCCATAGAGTTTATAATGGAGATGGATCGATGTGAAAAGTTTTGGCACCTGGTCCTGGGCTCGCTGGCCATCAAGTTCTATTTCAAGGTGTTGGAGAGGTTGACGCATCTTTTTTAACAATTCCACAACATCTATAGCTGTGCATGCTGCATGGCTCATCATTAGGAGTTCAGTGGGATAAGGTGCCTGGTCCTCGCCGCCTACGCTTCTGCCACCTTCAATGATGACCGTGTGTCCACGTTCATTAGAAGCTTCAAAGCGGACTGCATCGTTGATTCGTTTCAGGTGAATTTTCATATTTACCGGGCTTGAATCCACATAGATACTACATAGAAGTCGTTTTTTTGACCTATCTTTGCAGGCTTATCCAATCATTTTTCAAATTTCAACGCTTATGTGGGTATTGGCATTTTTAGGGGCACATTGGTATCTATCTTTGTTTACACAGACATTTTTCAATCACCGATATGCCGCTCATCGCCAGTTTACGATGAAGGTAGGTTGGGAGAAATTCTTCTACGTATTGTCATTCGTTTTCCAGGGAGCTTCTTATCTGAGTCCTCGTGCATACGCCATCATGCATAGAATGCATCACGCATATGCCGATACCGAATTAGATCCGCATTCTCCAAAATATGATGCCAATTTATTTGCCATGATGTGGAGAACAAGAAATACGTATATGAGGATCTTTGAGCGCATCACTCCTGTTGATCCTAAGTTTTCGAAAGAACTTCCTGAATGGAATTCATTTGACAGGTTTGCTTCCAACGGTTGGATTCGCCTTGCATGGGTGGTGATTTACATTGCCATATATGTATTGCTGGGTGCACCATGGTGGTTATTTCCGCTTATTCTTATCCATGCTGTTATGGGTCCATTCCATGGTGTTATTATCAATTGGTTTGCGCACAGTGTGGGATACATCAACTTTAAGATGAAGGATACTTCACGGAATCTTTTTCCTGTAGACCTGATCATGTTAGGAGAAGGACTTCACAACAATCATCACAAACATGCCGGCAGGGCTAATTTCGGATGGAAGAAATATGAAGTTGATCCTGTATATCCAGTGATCAGGATGCTTGATTTATTTAAAGTGATCAAGCTGAGAAAAGTTGTTGCTGAAAAGACAATCACAGAGGAGCCCGTGCTTTCCGAAGTGAATTCTTAAGCAGGTAACGCAACTTGTTTTAATTTCCGGATACTCTTTAATTATCGTGGTTGTCTCGATGGTACAACCCAAATCCTATTTCCATTTTTCAGCGGATGTATTTAAGTTCATTCAGTCAGGCTGGGTGGTTTCCTGCTTTTTGAAATAACGGATGGAATGATTGTCAGTGCCGTAGCCATCAGAAGAACTATGATGATGAGGTAGAGATTTCCAAGATTTTGGAAATAAACCACGAAGAGGATGAATGCACAATTGGTTAATAGAAGAACAACTGTGGCTTGTGAATGTGTGAGACCCGTATCCAGCAATAAATGATGGATATGACTTCGATCCGGATAGAGCGGAGACTTGCCACTGAAAATTCGTACAACAAAAACCCTCAGTGTATCAAAGAGTGGCAGAATCAGGATCCCGACTGCAACAGCAGGAACTGCTTTGAATGCGTAAGGAGAACCTTGTATCTGACCATGAACTTCAATAAACTCAATCACCAGGATAGCTGAGATAATTCCGATCAGCATCGAACCTGTGTCTCCCATAAAAATCCTTGCCGGAGTAATGTTGTATCGAAGAAATGCAATGGTGGCACCAGCCAATGAAAAAGCAATGATGGAGAGGTCTGTTCTGTCTATCAGGAAAAACCAGGTGCCCATGGTAAGAGATATAAGTGTGGCCAGACTACCGGATAGTCCGTTGATCCCATCGATCAGGTTGAATGCATTGATGATCACGAGGATGGTGAACATGGACAGCAAAATAGATGGTATAACCGGTATGGTATAAATCCCGAATATACCATAGAGACTTGTCAGCCGCACCTGGGCTTTGAACACTAAAATAAAGCAAGCCAATATCTGCCCAAGTAATTTTCTATAAGGTGACATCGGTAGAATGTCGTCCTTAGCACCGATCAGGAATATGATAATAAAAGCGCAAAGGATGTATTGCAAGTCTCCAAAAACATCGAAAGGAGTCCAAAGAATGATACTGAAAATAACACCTGCAAATATGGCTACTCCTCCAAGTGTGGGCACAACTTCCTGGTGTGATTTACGCGAATCGGGAACATCATAAAGTTGTTTTACTCTTGCGATATTGATTATACTCGGAATGGCCAAATACACCAGTAAAAAAGCTGTAATAAAACTTAAAATGATGTCATACATAAGGAGGCAAAGTTAATTCTAATCCTCTGACTTCCATTCGAACAATGAATTAGATATCATCAGGTATCAGAAATCATTCCAAACAAAAGCCCCGGCTTAAGAGTCCGGGGCTTAAAATTGATGAGTTCTTACTTTAATTTTTAATTACTCCATGCGAACCATCTTCTTCGTGGCACTGTAATTTCCGCTATCAAGACGATAATAAAGGACGCCATGAGTTGTAATATCTTTTTTATTCAATAGAATGGATTGATGACCTGAAGAATATTCCCCTTCAACTGTCTTTACCATTTTACCGGTGACATCAAAAATGGATAGTTTGACATGTCCTGCTTCAGGCAGATTAAAACTGATGGTTGTTGTTCCTGTCCATGGGTTTGGTTCATTCTGGAATAACGCAAATTCAGTTTCTACCTGTTCGGGTTGATTGTCGAGTTTAACATCGAGGATTTCACTATCGAATGTATAGGCTTCGGCTTCTGTCACTTTACCTGATAAACTGATCATGTGGCTAATATCACCTGACTGCGTGACCATGAACTGAAGCACAATGGTTATGTCTTTCTTATCTGCCGGTTTTTTATCATTTTCCTGGTTCCAGCTCATCGTGACAATTCCGTTATTTAATGCTCCTACATTCTCATTACTGATAGCTATGTCATCGCTGCTTATTCCAACATACTCCAGGCTTTTTGTTTCAAGTGTCCATTGGAATCCTTCCAGTACTTCAGGTATTGTCAGGGTTACATTTACAACTTTACCTATCTCTGCTTTGGTATCACCTCCCAATTGCATATGAAGCATCCTTCTGCCTTGTCTCGGAAGAACCTGGAGTGCATTTGCTTTTACGCTGTTGTTGACATCTCCTATTTTAACTCCCATGAAGTCCAGGCCAGATTGGGAAGTGCCATCATATTGAAGTTGGATTACTTCTTCAAAAGGCCATGGATGAGTCGGATCCGGAATCACATAATTTTTATCAACAAATCTCCAACTATCATTATTCGGATACTCGTGATAAATGCCAAGGATAAGTTTGCGGATTTCTATGAGGTCAATCACGCTTACCTGTTGATTGTTATTAGCATCTGCTGCAATATATTGGTAAGGCGAAGTGAACGGTTCGATTCCTAGCAAGTGCTTCTGGATTCTGACCAGGTCAAGTGTGCTAACACCATTTCTTGGTTCATCCAATCTCTTCGGAATGATTTGGTATCGCTGTCCGTCAATCGGAGGCACAACCAGGACATACTTGCCATTGTCGCCTGTGGTCATAGAATAGACTGTCTCTGCATTAGAATTAAGTGACATATCTACTGATTTCACAGGATCATTATGTTCGGTCAATATTTGACCCTCATAAACGACGCTACCTGTATTGCCGCAATTACCACTGTTATCTGTAAAGACAATGGTTGTTGTACAAAAATCTTTGTTTCGTTCATCCCAACTGATTACTCCATTACAATTTTTATCGGTACCTCCGTCAGCCACCCAGATATTTACAGTTATCTCCGTGTTAAAGGCCGGAATATTCGTAGAATCGAATACATTACTTGGTTGATAAACGGTTCCGCTGAAACTATAAAGTAAGTCAGCTGCAGGTGTGCAATCATCAAAACTTGAGGCATTAAAATCTTTTGCCCACAAAGTCACCTGGCACCCGATAGGCATTACAACCGTGCTCAAACCCTGTATGCATACAGGTGTAGGTTGCTTGCAATCTTCTAAACGGAGCAGGTATTCACAATGACTCCAATTACCGCAACCATCTTCTGCGCTCCACAATATCTTGTGATAATCTCCACAGAATGGGCTATTGTATGGAATGCCATTATTTCTAATGGAGGGACTTGCATTATTTCTTGTATTGAAACACAATGCTGCATCATGGTTTTCATCGACCGGTACTGTTGTAAGCGGTTGGAGATAAATGAATTCATCGCCATTGAACAAGTACAATTTCACATCATAGTTCACAGCATCGCTGCATGATTCATGTACAGACTGACATAAATTGAGATGAACACTGCAGCTTGATGATAATGGATTCTCTTCACCGAGGAAAGCCTGGTTATTGTCCGGAAGTGATACGCCATCATCAGCAAGACACAATGTCACGGGTTGGCCTGGGCAATTCAGGAATTGAGGTCCTTCATTATCATGTACCTTAATGACCTGGGTGTAACTCCACAATCCTTCTCCGGTCTGCGTATTATATTGACACCAATCGATAATCGACCATTGCCTGAGTATTTTGAAACATGCACCTTCTTCCACAAAGTCAAATCTTGTGTCTTCGTAAGCGACACCGATAAGGCTGCAGGCATTGTCAAAAATTTGAGGCTCTCCTGTTCCGGTTAAACTATCAGGACAATTTGTCAATAAGACATCACATGGCCAGATAACACCGTCATTTGGATTCTCGTTAAAACAGTTTTGATCAGTAATGTAGAAAGGATCAAAATTAACTACCCAGATACGCTGTGTGCATGTACCAGGAGCTATTCCCGGGTTACCATCAGAAGCGCTGAATCGACGTTCGATTAATTTCACTGCGCCGGCAGGTGCTCCCGGTGGAAGGTCGTCCCCACTGCAGTCGTTGATGACATGGACTCTTACCTGCAAGTTAACTTCACAGTTATCATCTGCCCAACCATCTATACCCCAATTGTGTGGCTGATGTAAATCCTTATTACCAGGATCATTAATGATAATATTTTCTCTTACGCTTTCAGGATAACGGAAAGCATCGTACATATTTCCAAAGATCGGTGTCAAAGGATCTTCATCAAGGTTGCCGTTATTATTTCCTTCTGCGTCTACAAATGTTCCTTCCTGTACATTGAACCAATAATCACAGCTGACAGTAACGTCGGGAGGACATTCTACGAATGGAGAGATCTTGTCCTGGACGATAGCTTCTACCATACAATAGTTAATATTGCCGGCAGCATCTGTTACTTCCAATTCTACCATAATTGGTCCGGCTCCCACATCACAGCAAGCAAAAGGAACACACGGCCTGTGCACTGTTCCGCGGTCACGGCTATTGATCGGAGGAACACCTCCTGGTATATCATCGATACAAGCTCCTTCAGTGGTCCAGTCTATATCAATACAACTATCCATCCTTCTTGCTCTGAAAGTGACAGGCCCGCAATTATCATAACTGCCGTCGTCGAACACACTGGCAGGTACAAGGGTAATGCCACTAGGTCCGTCATTAGTCAGGGCTACAATAGTATGTGCATCACAATTGGCAACAGGAGCTACGTCATCAATTACTGTAATGTTGAAACTGCATGTACTGCTGTTACCACATTGATCAGTTACAGTCCAAATAGCCGGATAGGTGCCTAATTGAAGGCCATTGACTACAAAATTATTTCCAAACTGAACGACCGTACCAGAGCTGACATATAAACTAAAATCTACAACGTCACTGCAGTTATCATGTGCTTGTGGTTTGGGGACACTGACATTGGCATAACAATACCAGAATTCAGTACCCACTGTTATGTTATTGGGACAGGTTAATACCGGTCCTTCTGTATCACTTAATTTTATGACTTGTGTTGCTTCTGTAAGCTGAAGGGTACACCAATCGAGAACTGTCCATGTCCGCAATATTTTCTCTCCACCACCGCATGCTTGCAGTGCTTTATCCCAGTAACCCAGGTAGAGATTACACAAGTTCATTTGATCTGTTAGATTAATGCCATGGATTTTTGGCCAACCTGTGACATCGGGATCAGTGCTTGAACCGCATTCACCAATATAATTTGGCGGAAAGATCAGGCTGTCTGCTGACAGCGGGGCTATGTGAAATACCTGCTCACATGTAGCCATCAGGTTACTTTCATCCGTCACTTTCCATGTAATCGTCGCTGATCCGTTACCACAACCTGCATCATTAACGTCTATATTTTGAATGGTAAGTTCATATTGGCAATTTTCAATAACGGTAGGATAAAGATTCGGTGGAATATATCCGCCCTCGAGCAGATGAAGGTCAAGACAAGAAATGGTGCACGTATCTCCACCGTCGCTATTTGGGGGACAAGCACACACAATCTGTGGAGGTATTTTGTCTTCGAGATGTATTTTACCCCAGCATGAGTTTCCGGTTTCAGGATCTGTGATGGTGACCATATAAAAGGCATTGACCGGCACACCTGAAATTGTAATCCAACCAGTATCAACTCCAACATTCATAACAGAGATGATATAGTCATTGAAACATCCATAGCTTGTTCCGGAAAGCACCATATTCACAAAAATATGAGCATCACAATTCTGAGTTACGCTTACATTGATCGTATCATTACATGCCATTATCACCGGAATATCATATTCGATCACTGTTATAGTAAATGAGCATGTAACCGTGTCAACGCCATTAGTGGCGATGTATGTCTGAGTGGTGACTCCTATCGGGAAAGGACTGCCGGAAGTTAATCCTGAAGTATCTACCTGGATGACCTGGACATTAGATCCACCGCATAGGGCACTTGCTGTAACCACATAATTAATATAAGCTACACATTCACCCGGGCCGAGGTTAACGGTGATATTATCAGGGCAATTTATCTGAAGTAGTCCGCCTACACCATTGACAAGTGCCTGGCAGGTGGATGAATTACCGCACAAATCTGTCACTGTCAGAGTCACAGGTATACTTGAAACGTTTGCAAAATCTTCGCACGTAAAAGTGGAATCTGATAAACTCAATGTGACGGCACCGCCACAATTATCAAAGCTTCCGTTATTGATAGCCGAAGGTGAAATGTTAACTGTAGATCCTGATGAAAAATCAATGGTTATATTCTGACATATAGCTGTAGGAGGTGTGACATCATTGACAGTGATGATCTGGCTACATGATGCTGAATTTCCGCAGGCGTCTGCTACACTGTAAGTGCGTGTAACAATGAACTTATTGGCGCATGTCTGATTTGATATGACATCACCTACAAAAGTCACTGTGGCTGATCCGCAATTATCATTTGCAACCACACCGGCAGGGTTAGCAGCTGGGACTGCTGTGGCGCATGATACTGTTATGTTTGCGGGACATGTGATGGTGGGTACTGAATTATCAAAAACAGTAATCGTCTGATTACATGTAGCTGAGTTTCCACACGCATCCGTAGAGGTATATGTCCTGGTTAATGTAAATCGGCTTGCGCATGTCTGATTTGAGATAGCATCCGTAAAAGTTACTGTTGCTCCACCACCACAGTTATCTGTTGAAGTGACACTCGCAGGATTACCTGCAGGCACCTGGCTGACACATTGTACGGTTACATTGGCGGGGCATGCGATAGAAGGTGGTGTATTATCAAATACGGTAATGGTCTGCGCACATGTTGCAGTGTTACCACAAGCATCTGCTGCCTGGTAGGTCCTGGTAACAGTAAATTTGTTAGCACAAATTTGATTACTGATGGCATCCCCGACAAAAGTCACTGTGGCTGCGCCGTTGCAGTTATCTGTTGCCACCACGCTGGCCGGATCATTAACAGGTACAAGACTTGCGCATTGTACTGTGACATTGGCCGGGCATGTAATGGAAGGAGCTGTATTGTCAAAAACAGTAATTGTTTGAGAACATGTAGATGTATTTCCACAAACGTCTATAGCCTGATATGTGCGTGTAATGTTAAACCTGTTAGCGCATGTTTGGTTGCTGATCACATCTCCGACAAATGACACAGTGGCTCCGCCGCCGCAGTTATCCGTCGTGACTACGCTAGCCGGATCATTAACAGGTACAAGACTTGCACATTGTACAGTGATATTGGCCGGGCATGTTATTGATGGTCCGGTATTATCAAAGACTGTGATGGTTTGTGCGCATACTGCGGTATTGCCGCAAGCATCCATTGCCTGGTATGATCGGGTTATAATAAATCTGTTTGCACATGTTTGGTTGCTGATCGCATCCCCTGTAAAAATGACGGTGGCTGCACCTCCGCAATTATCTGTGGCCACAACGCCGGCCGGGTTACTGGCAGGTACCTGGCTGGCACATTGTACTGTGACGTTAGCCGGACACGAAATGGATGGAGTTGTATTATCAAAGACGGTAATCGTCTGGGCGCAAACGGTTGTGTTTCCACATGCATCCATAGCCTGGTATGAACGGGTTATTATAAATCTGTTTGCACATGTCTGGTTACTTATAGCATCACCTGTAAAAATGACGGTGGCTGCACCTCCGCAATTATCTGATGTAACAACGCTTGCAGGATTACTTGCCGGTACCTGGCTGGCACACTGTACGGTGATATTGGGAGGACACGTGATGGAAGGTGCTGTGTTATCTAATACTGTGATGGTTTGAGCACATGTAGCTGTGTTTCCGCAAGCATCCGTGGCCTGATAGGTTCGTGTAACTGTAAACTTATTGGCACATGTCTGGTTGCTGATAGCATCCCCGACAAATGTTACAGTTGCCGCTCCTCCACAATTGTCAGTGGTGATGACACTTGCCGGGTTATTGGCAGGTATCAAACCGGCACATTGTACAGTGACATTGGGAGGACAAGATATAGATGGGGGTGTATTATCGAAGACTGTAATGGTTTGGGCACAATTCGCTGTGTTTCCACACGCATCAATAGCCTGATAAGTTCGCGTTATGGTAAATCGGTTAGCACATGTTTGGTTACTGATGACGTCACTGACAAAAGTGATAGTAGCGCTCCCACTGCAATTATCAGTTGCCACGACACTAGCCGGATTTGCTGCAGGTACGAGGCTTGCACATTGTACGGTGATATTCGTTGGACATGTTATGGATGGAGCGGTATTATCGAAGACTGTAATGGTTTGACCACATGTTGCTGAGTTTCCGCATGCGTCTAAAGCCTGGTATGTTCGAGTGATGGTGAATCTATTTGCACAGGTTTGATTGCTGATCACATCTCCGACAAAAGTTACTGTTGTTGAGCCGCCGCAATTATCTGTTGCGGTGACACTTCCCGGATTAGGTGCAGGCACTAAGCTGGCACATTGTACAGTGATATTAGGAGGACATGAAATGGCGGCCTGATTATCAATGACAGTATACGTAACTGTACACGACTGAGAATTACCGACATTATCGGCTACTGTGAATACTCTTGTAATGGTCAGAGGGCTGGCGGGACATCCGGTTCCACCATTATTTGTTTCCGTATTGGTTATGTTGAAACTATTGCAAAAACTATTTACAATAATTCCATTATTTGAACTCGGTGGTACATTGCTGACACAAGTAAAGGTACCCCCATTGGAAGAGGGACATGTAATGCTAAGGGTACAACAACCAGCCACCACTACAGTATCAAATGCCATACATCCATTAGCGTCTGTGACAATGACTGAATATTGACCAGGAGGAACATTTGTAAGGTCTTCGGTCATAGCGCCGTTTGACCACAAGAATGTATAAGGCATTAATCCGCCGGTCACAGTTAAGTTTACGTTTGCATTCGATTGATTAGCTCCAAGACAGGTAAATGCAATTGAGGTATTTGGTACCGGATTCAGCATAAGGACTACTGTATCTACTGCACTACAATTTGTAACCGGATCTGTGATGGTCACTCTATAGGTTCCTGCGAGGTGTATATAACCTGAACTCTGGGTTGTAGCTGAAAAACCTCCAGGTCCGGACCACAGGTAATTAAATGATGTTGTATCCGGAAAAACATTTGCAAAAAACATTGTGCTGTCCGATGCGCAAATCACGCTATCACCTGAAATGTTGACTTGCACGAATGGAAGATTAATACCATTAACGATAGTTATGCTTGCAAACCACCATGTATTGAGTGTATTATTATCGCCATACCCATAAGGTGTACCAACGCATGTGCCGGTAGGAGGATCTCCAATCTGAAAATTGTCCCAGGTTCTGCAGCTATCTACCTGGCAAGCGCATCCGTTAAGTTGCATTTTAGGCTGGTTCGTTCCGGGATCACCTTCATCGATGGTGACAGTGACGACATCATCTGTTATCTGGCTGTCATCCCAATACAATAAATTGGTTGCGATACCGGGGCATATGGGTCGGATGGTTTGAACACAGAAACCATGTTTTAGAAACTCGACATCAAATGCTGCATAATGTTGCACACCCTGTGAGTATCGTATGACAGTAGGGATTTGTTCACCGAACATTAATGGTGACCCATCTCCTTTCAATCCATTCCATGGAATACAAATTGTATCCGGAGTACTATAAAACATAGCTATCAGTACATCTGTCGTATTCGGATCATAAATTCCATTATTATTAAAATCCAGAATAACCTCGACCTGACCAGGTTTGGTGACTCCGACATTGATACAAAAACTATCGGGTGCTGAACAACCGACGCTAATCAAGGCTACATCTCCGCATTGCGCAGTCGAGGAAGGGAATAGAACATTATCAGGATCATTAAGAAAGATCTGATGTTCTGCATTACTTGCAGTAGCATCCATACCTTTAACAGAACGCCTGTCTGCAATAATATCTCCGGAAGTTCCAGGTCCCATGTTTCCAAATGAAACAGTGAATGACAGACCCTGAAAACCTGAGCTGTCAAATTCGATTCGGGATACGAAGCCATCCATCGTGTAAGAATAAAACACACCATTAAACGGTCTATCGAACTGACACTCGGGAGGAGTATTGCCATTGATCGGTGGTGTACGTATAGCCCAGTTGCGTGACCAAAGTCTGCCTGGTTTAACCACATTTGAATTACGAATGGTAAAGTCAAACCATTCAACATTGACAATATTGAAAGGAGATCCATCATCAAACTGGAGTGTATAGTCACCAGTCATCGTAGGTATAAACTTGGAATATGGGAATGTTCCGGTGTTCGTGCTATAACCGCCAAACCCTAATACGTCCGGGCCGTTTGAAGCTAAAGCCCATGTGCCTGCATTAGAATTCGCAAGACCTATTGTAAATGGGCCAAAGGCAACTGCACCTGTTGGGTCCAGGATCCTGAACTGGTATGAACTATTTTGTACGCCAAAGTCATCAGCCTCAGGTGACAAGCCAATAAACACCGTATCCTTAACATTTGAAATCCGGAGGTTTAAGGCTGATGAAGTACCAAAACTTACATAAGAAGCGAAATTTCCAAAACCTGAAGCATTGGTGTGAAGCATTGCCGTATCGGAAGCTGTGGGGGACATCTGTTTCGTGCCCTCAGCTAATATTTTCCCTGAAGAAAACAGGAGAAATACGATAAGGGCTGACAGGATGTTCAGTCGGTTCGTGTGGTTCATGATTGGTAAAGACTTTTGCAAATGGTTTGTATTGGTTTGATTATCAATACTTAATGATTTACTACTACATTCTCAGGAGGGTTCGACAATAAGGGGATTAGACGAATACATATGATGATTAGCCTAATACCTGCAAGAGCAGAGGCAAATACTATACCAGAATAAGGGTAAAAAGAGGGGTGAAAGTTGGCCTGGGAGGAATGGCCTATTTAATCACTGATATTCAAGCCTGTAAAGGCCAAAGGGATGAGATTTTTTTTTATTTTTTTATCTCAGGAGTGTAATATCCCCTTTAAAGGGAAGGAGGACTCCATTGATCAATTCTACCTGAGCCACGTAAGCGAAAACGGCAGGATTCATAAGCTTGCTTTTAAATGTACCATCCCATCCTAGTTGAGGATCATTCGGGAGGAAATCATTTGCTACAAAGACCTGGTTACCCCATCGGTCAAATATTTCGAGATAAACCACTCTCTTCACACGACTATCTGCGAAAACGGTAACGTAATCATTTGTCCCATCGTGATTTGGTGAAAAGACATTCGGGATATAAACGTTAGCGTCAACATTAACCCGAATAGAAATCTTATCTGTATCAGCGCAATTGCCGGCGTAAGCCGAAGCGGATATGATTTCATTGAGAAGTCCATACAAAGTAGGATCAATACAATGTGTACAGGAAAGGTGAATTCCTGATGACCATACGATGGAATCAATCTGCGACCATGGAAGATTTACATTTGCGGACAATTGAATACTATCGCCTAATTCCAATTCTATATCTGCACCAATATTGATATTGAGAGGTATCCCTTCCGGAATGGTTAATGTTTCTTCATAAGTGCAACCGTTAGCATCCGTGACTTGCAGTATATATGAGCCTGCTGCCAATGAATCAAATAGAGGTGACGTCTGATCTGTAATACCATCAATGGAATAAGTATATACAGGTGTACCACCGGTCACACTATTTACTTGAAGAATTCCTGATGAATCTCCTTTACACAAAGGATTTGAAATATTCGCCTGAACACCTACAAGAAGATTTGGTAAATCCAATTGGATTGAGTCCATCGATGCACAGCCGGTAGCCTGGTTGGATACCGTTAAATAATACATTCCAGGTTCTGTCGTCTCTATTGATGTAGCATGCACACCATTTGTCAAAGGACCGTTCCATTCATAGACAATATTTGGTCCTGTCTCAGAAGATCCTATATTGATAAGGGCTGTATTATCAAGACATGTAAATCGTTCCACAAGTTGTATCTCAGCAAAAGGCAACTGACTTAAATCTGTGACCATGACAGAATCTGAATTACTGCAACCTGTTACTGTATCTGATGCAGTCAGAATATATTCACCGCCTGTTCCGGCCATGATGGCCAACAGGTCAGGATTTGTCAGGATTCCACCCGGAGGTCCATCCCAGTGGAAAATGACATTCGGGAGACTATTGGTTGCTCCTGCATTGAGTGTAACCACACTATGATTGCAATCCAGTTGTTGTGGATTGCCTGCTGTTACAGGTGGATATGCCTGAAGATCTTCGACGAAAACAGAATCATTGTCAAAGCAACCACTGATCGTATCCTTGACAACGAACATAAACATGCCTCCGGAACTTACCTGGAGAAATGGTGAAGTGCTCACAATGTTGCCTTGATCGTCAAACCAGATGTATTGGATGTTGGGACCTACAGATGAGCCTGTAGCATCGAGGTCAACAAATGTGCTGAAACAGGTCAGGCTGTTAGGATCCTGGATGATGGCTACAATATTTGTCGTCAGATCCAATACAGTAACATTGACTGGAAGTGAAACACAATTTGTAACTGTATTGGTCACTACAACGGTATAAACCCCGGCTACGGTTACTATTGGATTGACAAGGTGCTCATTGGATGCATTAATACCAGGACCCGTCCATTGATAAATCAAATTAGGGCCTAGTGGTCCGGCCTGCAAGACAACAGTATCAATATTACAACTGAGGAATGTATCTACTGAGGCTGTTGCAACAACAGTTGACGGATCAAGTGTGACCACTGCTGAATCAATTGCTGCACAATTGTTTGGAGAAGTAACCGTGAGATAATATACTCCGGGTAGTGTAACGGTTGGCGTCAATAGATTTTGATTTCCTGCATTGATGTCGGGGCCTGTCCATTGAGGTGTACCTCCTGTCGCAGTACCATTGAGTATGACGGATTGTGAATTGCAATTAAGTTCCTGATCAGTGCCTGCATCAGCCAGAGGAAGGGGATCAACAGTTAGATTAAGTGTTCGGATGGTATCACAACTATTAGGATTCACAATTGTGTCAAGCAGATATTGTCCTGTTGCTGTAAAATCAATTCCATTGATGGTGAGTGTATCACCACTGCATATCGAAGAATTGACTGTTGAAGAGATATAATTGGAAACAACCAGGTTCAACGTGAGGATCGAGTCACAACCTACAGCAGCAGGAAGCGTATCTACAACGTATTGTCCGGATACTCCATAATTATTACCATTATATGTAAATAATTCACCATTACAAATGGAGACATTAAGCGTTGAGGCTTCAAGTGGATTGACTGTAAGGTTCAACGTCCTAATGGTATCACATCCAATAAGTGCGGGGATTGTATCAATGAGATATTGTCCGGCTACTGAATAGTTGTTGCCATTAATCGTATATACCTGGTTAGCACAAATGCTGGCATTGATCGTTTTTGTTTTTAAAGGATTAACGGTGAGATTCAATGTCCGGATGGTGTCGCAACCGATTAATGCAGGAATTGTATCAATGAGATATTGTCCGGCCACTGAATAGTTGTTACCATTAATTGTATATACGTCACCGGCACAAATATTGACAGGAAGTGTTTTTGGAATTAACTGGTTAAGCGAAAGTGTGAGATTGATAATACTATCGCATCCGTTTGAAGCACCACCTAGCAGTGTAACTGTGTATGCACCCGGAAGAGAATATGTATTAACCCCGATTTGGAAAAATCCTCCTGAACAGAATGAAGCTGACAAACTTGAAACATGAGCTCCAATGCTAATGACAGTCACATCTTGTGTTACTTCACAACCATTAGCACCTTTCACTTTTACAGTATAAGTGCCAGCAGCTAATCCGGAGAAAATATTTGATGCTACAAAAGAGCCATTATTTAATGCATACATTAATGGTGCTACTCCGCCATTAGCCTGTACCGTGAGCATGCCTGAGCTTGTTCCGCATTGTGTATTCACCACAACTACATTGTTGATCGCCGGTTGCGGCTTAGGTGCTATGACTGCTGTTGCTGTTGCCGTGCAGCCAAAGTTATCTTTAACGGTGACAGTGTATGTCCCTGCAGCAACAGGGGAGAAAATATTACTTGCCTGGTAGAAAGGAACAGCTATGGAATACATAAGAGGAGCAATACCGGTAGCAGTGACTTCAATTATTCCATCTGCCATGCCACACGACACGCCTGTTATGTCTACAGCAGAAATATCCGGAGCGACGTCTTCGAAAAGGAAGACATCTTTTTCGGTAATACATCCATTCGCATCTTTTATAGCCACTGTATAGAAATCAGAAGCATGGCCGGGGAATGTGAAAATCGGACCAAATGGACCACCATTAAATGAGTACAGGAATGGTGGCTTCCCATCAGTCCCATCTAATTCAATGACACCATCAGCTCTGCCGCAATGTGCAGGTGTAATGTAAACATCAAAATCAGGTTTAACTGACGGAGCTATAGTCACCTGATCTGTGGCTGAACATCCATTGTCATCTGACACTACAATATCATAATCACCGGCAGGAAGGCCAGTGACAGAATTATCATTTCCATTACTTAATCCATTGAAGAAATATTCTAATTGCCCTACTCCACCGGTTGCATTTACCGTAATGCTTCCAACATCATCTCCACATTTAGTATCCTTTACGACTACTCCATTTATTTGTGGACCATTAGTATTGTTGACTGTAACGGGTTGTGATTGCACGCAATTATTACCATCCTTCACATAAACCGTGTACGTACCGGCTGCGAGCCCGGTAAAAATATCATTTGCAAAATAATTTGATCCATTGATTGAATATGAAAGTGGCGGAGCACCTGTAGCTGTTATCGTGATTTTGCCATCACTATTTCCGCAAGTGGCGGGAACTACAACTACACTATTAATCGCAGGACCATTCGAATTTAGTATTGTTGCATTATCAGTTACCTGGCAACCTGTTTCATCCTTAACCACTATCGCATAAGTACCTGCAGGGCGTCCATTAAATACATTTGATGCCTGGAAATTTGCACCACCATTTATAGAATACATCAGTATTCCCTGACCACCGCTTGCCTGAATCGTGATCGAACCATTTGATTGACCACAAGCTGCGTCTACAATGACCACATTATTTATAACCGGAGCTCCATCTGCTACCACAGTGACCGGGATTGTATCACTACAGCCTACATTGTCCGTGAGGTAGACGAGATAATTTCCTGCATTCAAACCAGGGAAAACACCAGACTGGCTATAATTGGTGCCATCGATAGAATAGGTGTATGGAAGAGATCCGTTAATTCCGTGAACAGTAACAGATCCATTAGCTATACCGCATGAAGCATTTGTATTGTCATCGATGACAAGAGATGGGCCAGGGCCAATCCCTATGGTAAAGTTCTGAGGAACAACACAACCTGTGATATCCCTGACGAAAACAGTATAATTTCCGGGAGACAGATTTGCAAAAACATTAAGAGGTTGGAAATTTATTCCGTCAAGCGAATATTCATACGGAATCATTCCTCCACTTGCTGAAACAGAGATTGCTCCATTATTTGCACCTGTACAAGAAGCATCCTGTACATTAATATTATCGATGACTACAGTACATGGAATATTACTATTGATGACAAACTGGCAAGTAGTAATACATCCATTTGCTGATGCATCCTGGACCTGAATGGTATACACACCGCCACCAAGAGATGTAATCGTAAATGAACCATCTGCATTAAGTATAACAGAACCTGAGACAGGACCAGTCCATTGGATATTATATGGTGGAATTCCGCCTGTAACTGTCACCTGGCCTTCGCCGTCATTTGCTCCGGGGGCGGACTCATCCGTAAGTGCCTGGCAAACAACTGACAGATCATAGATAACAACATCAATCGTATCAGCGCTTGAGCATGCTCCCTGGCTAATTGTATAGATGATTTGATGAGTGCCTACACCGAGTGCTGCAGGATTGAGCTGATCACTAGTAACTTCTCCGGACCAGGTACCGCCACCAGGTGAGGCATTGAGGGTGATAATTCCGGATGCTGTGCAAACCGGGCTTACTGGAGTAATACTCGCCGGCGTGTTATTTGCAAAAACTAAATTAATCGTAACCACTGAGTCACAGCCTGTGCTGCTTGTCAGTGTCTCCGTTCCATTTGGATTCGCTTCATTATATAAAGTGCCGTTGACAACGACAGAATATCCATCTCCCTGGCAACCACTGTAATTTTCCTGTCCGGTTACATTCGCATTGAATACAAGATTGATGGTGACTATAGAGTCGCATCCGTTTGCATTAGCACCTGTAAGCGTTTCGGTACCTGTTGGATTAAATTCATTGTAAGTAGTACCGTTGACCACTACGGTGTAACCATCGCCTGCGCATCCATTATGATTTACATTTCCTGTTGTGCTTTGATTTACTGTCAACGTCACATTGACTAATGAATCACAACCATTTGCAGCAACAAATGTGAAAGGACCAAAATTACCTCCGACAAACGTCGAATTGCCATCGGGTAATAAGTAGGAACCTCCAATACAGAAGCTGCCGGTAAGGTTTGTGACCGGGATAATATTATTGATAGTTATCGTTTGAGTAACCGATGCAGGATTACCACATGCATCAGTGATGGTCCATGTACGAATGATGGTCAGCGGCATTCCACTTGGACCTGTTTCAGTTCCGATAATTGTACCCCCTGGGCTGCAGTTGTCTGTATAAGTCAATGATGGCATTGGTGGTACTTGTGAAAGACAAGCTACAGTGATATCTGCAGGAGCACCAGAGATTAATGGAGGCGTATTATCTAAAGTTCTTGTAATGGTTTGTGTAACAAGTATACTGTTACCGCATGCATCAGTGACGCTGAATGTTCTGATCGTTGTTTCTGTGCAGCCAACTGATGAGGTTACATCATTTACAAAAGCAACAACGGGAGCAGGAGTACAATTATCAGCTTCATCGGTCACTACTGTGGCATCAGGTACAGGCACCGGTAAATTACATCCTGCGAGTGTTAGTGGTGCAGGGTCAGATGCTGTTGGTGGTGTGGTGTCATGGATCGTAATCGTTTGAGTTTTGGAATCAGTGAAACCACAATTATCAGTAAACGTCCATGTACGTATGATTGTAGCAGGACAATTGCCTGTCATTGGTGAATCAATACCGGAGACGGATCCACTCGGAGTACAATCATCCGTATAGGTAAGCGTAATCATAGGTGGAACATCACCAACACAGGAAACCGTGACATCAGCAGGAGGTGCTGCGAAAACCGGACCTGTATTACCAATGATGGTATAAGTATACACCCAGTCAGTATTGCCACCGGCGCAATCAAGGTAAGTCCAGGTATATGTTTTAGGTCCTGAACACGCAGGGTCTGCACTGACAACCGGGCCTGTAGGAATCACTGGAATCCCGCAAGAATTATTGACAGTTGGCGGTGTCGGCACAACCTGTGCATCGCTAATGCAAGTAACTGTCGAACCACCATCAGGAGGTAAGACAATGGTAGGTGCATTTATTGTATAAGTGTATACCCAATCTACCGAACCTCCATTACAATCAGTGTATGTCCAGGTATATGTCTTTGTGCCTGCACAAACAGGATCAGGACTGATCACAGGGCCTGTTGGAATTACAGGATTGCTACATGCATTATTTACTACGGGTGGTGTAGGCACAACCTGTGCATCGATGATGCAGGCGACTGTGGAGCCATCATTAGGCGGCAACGTGAAGGCCGGAGTATTAATCGTGTAGGTATAAACCCATTGTGCTGATCCGCCATTGCAATCGGTATATGTCCATGTATATGTCTTTGTACCGGAGCAAGCAGGATCGGCACTAATGACCGGACCGGTTGGCGTGATAGGATCACCACATGAACTACTTACTACAGGTGGAACAGGTACTACTTGTGCATCTCCCACACAGGTAACTGTTGATCCATCATTGGGAGGTAATGTAATGTTAGGAGGTGAAATCGTATACGTATAAACCCAAGGTGATGAATTGCCTGTACAGTCTGTATAGGTCCATGTATATGTTTTTGTACCCGAGCAAACAGGATCAGGACCAATGACAGGACCTGTTATCGTAAGATTGGTACCGCATGAATTATTTACAACCGGTGGTGTTGGAACAACTTGTGCATTACTAATGCAAGCAACTGTAGAGCCACCTGCTGCCGGAAGTGTAAATGTTGGAGGATTAATCGTATATGTATAAGTCCATTGCGCAGAATTTCCGGTACAATCAGTGTATGTCCACACATATGTTTTTGTTCCTGAACATACCGGGTCCGCACTAATTACAGGGCCGGTAACAGTCAGAGGAGCTCCGCATGAATTTGTTGCAGCTGGTGGTATTGGTACAATTTGAGCATTACTAATGCAAGCAACTGTAGATCCACCATCAGAAGGCAGAGAAGAAGTTGGTGGTGTGATTGTATAAGTATAAACCCATTGTAATGAACTACCTGTGCAATCTGTGTAGGTCCATGTATACGTTTTTGTTCCTGAACAAACAGGATCAGCACCAATAACCGGACCTGTCGGAGTGATTGGACTACCACAAGAATTCGTTACCACAGGTGGTGTAGGAACTGTTTGTGCATTACTAATACAAGCTACTGTGGACCCTCCATCAGCAGGTAAACTAAATGTCGGAGCATTGATCGTATATGTGTATACCCAGGGTGATGCATTTCCTGCACAATCTGTGTATGTCCATGTATACGTTTTTGTTCCTGAACAAACAGGATCAGCACCAATGACAGGTCCAGTGACGGCAAGAGGAATTCCGCATGAATTATTTACAACAGGTGGTGTTGGGACAACTTGTGCATCACTGATACAAGCTACTGTAGAAGATCCGTTTGCAGGCATTACAGATGTTGATGGTGTGATTGTGTAAGTATATACCCATTGTGATGTCCCTCCGGCACAATCTGTATATGTCCATGTATACGTTTTTGTCCCGGAGCAAACTGGATCAGGACCAATGACAGGGCCTGTTGGTATCACAGGCGCACCGCATGAATTATTAACTGTAGGTGGTGTTGGAACAACCTGCGCATCAATGACGCATGCAACAGTAGATCCTCCATTAGCCGGTAATGTAATTGTTGGTGCCGGAATTGTATAGGTGTAAATCCATTGAGAAGAGCTTCCGGTACAATCCGTATATGTCCAGGTGTAAGTTTTTGTACCTGCACATGCCGGATCAGGTCCAACAACAGGTCCTGTTGGTGTAACCGGATCACCACAAGAGTTATCTACCACAGGTGGTACGGGGACAACCTGGGCATCACTTACGCATGCCACGTTCGATCCGCCATTAGCAGGTAAAATAAATGTTGGGGCAGTGATTGTATAGGTATATACCCATTGACCTGAATTTCCGGTACAATCAGTATATGTCCAGGTGAATGTTTTTGTTCCTGAACATACAGGATCTGGTCCAATGACCGGCCCAGTAATGGTCATCGGGGCACCGCATGAATTATTGACTACAGGAGGCGTAGGAACAACTTGTGCATCGCTAATACAAGGAACAGTTGAACCACCATTAGCCGGTAAAGCAAATGTCGGTGGAGATATTGTGTATGTGTAAATCCATTGAGATGAACTTCCTGTACAATCTGTGTAAGTCCATGTATAAGTTTTCGTTCCACTGCAAACAGGATCTGGTCCAACAACAGGTCCGGTTGGTGTAATTGGCGTTCCACATGAATTATTTACTGCAGGAGGTGTTGGGATAGTTTGTGCATTAATGATGCAAGAAACAGTAGAGGAACCGTTTGCAGGTAATGCCAAGGTCGGAGGAGAAACTGTATAAGTGTAAATCCATTGAGCCGAACTTCCGGTACAATCAGTGTATGTCCATGTATATGTTTTTGTTCCCGAACAAACTGGATCTGGTCCAACAACAGGACCTGTAACCGTTAAAGGATTACCACAAGAATTATTTACCGAAGGTGGTGTGGGAACTACCTGGGCATTACTAATACAAGCTACAGTTGATCCGCCATTCGCAGGTAAAGATGAAGTTGGAGGTGATACAGTATACGTGTACACCCATTGAGCTGATGTACCTGTACAATCTGTGTAGGTCCATGTATATGTCTTTGTTCCTGAACATACAGGATCTGGTCCAATGACAGGGCCTGTTGGTGCGATTGGATTTCCACAAGAATTAGTGACTACAGGTGGTGTTGGGACAACTTGGGCATCACTCACACAAGCAACTGTAGAACCTCCCGGAGCTGGTAATGTAAATGTCGGTGGTGACACTGTATAAGTGTATACCCATTGTGAAGAAGTTCCTGTACAATCTGTGTACGTCCATGTATACGTTTTTGTTCCAGAGCAAACAGGATCAGGGCCAATTACCGGACCTGTTGGTGCAATCGGACTGCCACATGAATTAGTCACTACTGGTGGAGCTGGAACAACTTGTGCATTGCTTACGCAAGCTACTGTGGATCCGCCAGGAGCTGGTAATGTAAATGTCGGAGGCGATATGGTATAAGTATACACCCAAGGTAAAGTCGAACCAGAACAATCAAGATATGTCCATGTATATGTTTTGGTACCTGAGCATACAGGATCCGGACCAATAACAGGACCTGATGGTGTAACAGGATCTCCACATGAGTTATCTACTATCGGTGGTGTTGGAACAACTTGTGCATTGCTTATACAAGCTACCGTTGATCCACCAGGTGCGGGAACGGTGAAAGTTGGAGCAGGTACAGTATAAGTGTATACCCACTGTCCTGATGTCCCTGTACAATCTGTGTATGTCCAAGTGTATGTTTTTGTTCCTGAACACACAGGATCTGGTCCAATGACAGGGCCGGTAATTGTCAATGGTGTGCCGCATGAATTATTCACTACCGGTGGTGCAGGAACAACTTGTGCATCGCTTATACATGGAACTGTTGAACTACCATTAGCAGGCAACGAGAATGTCGGAGGAGATATGGTGTATGTATAAACCCATGGAGCAGAATTTCCTGTACAATCAGTGTATGTCCATGTATATGTCTTTGTGCCGGAGCAAACAGGATTTGGTCCAACTACCGGGCCAGTGATTGTAAGCGGCGCACCGCATGAATTATTGACTACGGGTGGTGTGGGTACTGTCTGTGCATTGCTGATACATGCAACAGTAGATGCACCTGCAGCCGGTAATGCAAATGTTGGAGGGGATACAGTATAGGTATACACCCATTGCGCGGAACTTCCTGTACAATCAGTGTATGTCCATGTATATGTTTTTGTTCCCGAACAAACAGGATCTGGTCCAACAACCGGACCTGTAACCGTTAAAGGATTACCACAAGAATTATTTACCGAAGGTGGTGTGGGAACTACCTGGGCATTACTAATACAAGCTACAGTTGATCCGCCATTCGCAGGTAAAGATGAAGTTGGAGGTGATACAGTATACGTGTACACCCATTGAGCTGATGTACCTGTGCAATCAGTGTATGTCCATGTATATGTCTTTGTTCCTGAACAAACAGGATCTGGTCCGATGACAGGGCCTGTTGGTGCGATTGGATTTCCACATGAATTAGTTACAACAGGAGGTGTCGGTACAACTTGCGCATCGCTTACACAAGCAACTGTAGAACCACCGGGTGCAGGTAATGTAAATGTCGGTGGTGACACTGTATAAGTGTATACCCATTGCCCGGAAGAACCTGTGCAATCTGTATAAGTCCATGTGTATGTTTTTGTTCCTGAGCAAACAGGATTAGGGCCAACAACGGGGCCAGTGATCGTAAGAGGAGTTCCACACGAATTATTGACAACCGGAGGTGTAGGTACTGTTTGTGCATTACTAATACAAGGAACAGTTGATCCTCCTGCTGCAGGCAATGAAAATGTCGGAGGTGATATCGTATAAGTATAAACCCAAAGAGCGGATGATCCTGAGCAATCCAGGTAAGTCCATGTGTATGTTTTTGTTCCAGAGCAAACAGGATCAGCTCCTACAACCGGGCCTGTTGGTATTACAGGAGCTCCGCATGAATTATTCACCACCGGAGGTGTAGGGACGACTTGTGCATTGCTAATACATGCAACAGTTGATCCTCCTGGAGCAGGCAGGGTAAATGTTGGCGCATTGATGGTATACGTATAAACCCACTGAGAGGAAGTGCCTGTACAATCTGTGTAGGTCCATGTGTATGTCTTTGTTCCTGAACAAACAGGATCAGGACCAACAACCGGCCCAGTCGGTGTAATTGGCGTACCGCATGAATTAGTCACTACAGGTGGTGTGGGAACTGTCTGTGCATCTATAATACAAGCAACGGTTGATCCGCCTGGAGCAGGTAAAGAAAAGGTCGGTGGGGAGATAGTATATGTGTATATCCAACTCAATGAACTGCCTGTACAATCTGTATACGTCCAGGTATATGTTTTAGTGCCTGAACAAACCGGATCAGGGCCAATGACAGGTCCTGTCGGTGAAATTGGTGTACCACATGAATTATTAACTACAGGAGGTGTTGGTGTAGTTTGTGCATTACTAATACAAGCAACTGTTGAAGCACCATTCGCCGGCAATGTAAATGTTGGGGGAGATACAGTGTAAGTATAAATCCAGTTTGATGTAGTGCCTGTACAATCTGTATATGTCCATGTATATGTTTTTGTTCCTGAACATACCGGATCAGGTCCTACAACAGGTCCTGTAATTGCAAGTGGTGTTCCACATGAATTATTTACAACAGGTGGTGTGGGTACTGTTTGCGCATTAATGATACATGCTACAGTAGAAGCTCCATTAGCTGGCATTGTTGCTGTTGGTGGAGAAACCGTATATGTGTAAATCCATTGTCCGGAACTTCCTGTACAATCTGTATACGTCCATGTATATGTTTTTGTGCCTGAACATACAGGGTCAGGTCCTACAACAGGTCCTGTAATGGTCATCGGCGTGCCGCATGAATTATTCACCACTGGTGGTGTTGGAACAGTCTGTGCATTGCTGACGCAAGCAACTGTTGATCCTCCATTAGCAGGTAATGCAAATGTCGGTGGCGAGATGGTGTAAGTATAAACCCATGGAGAAGAAGTGCCCGTACAATCCGTATAAGTCCAGGTATATGTTTTTGTTCCTGAGCAAACAGGATTAGCACCGACGACTGGGCCAGTGATTGTAAGAGGCGTTCCGCATGAATTATTTACTGCAGGTGGTGTTGGTACTGTTTGTGCATTGCTTATACAAGGGACTGTTGATCCACCCGCAGCCGGCATAGTGAATGTTGGTGCATTAATAGTATAAGTATAAACCCAATTTACCGATCCTCCTGCGCAATCATTGTAGGTCCATGTATATGTTTTTGTTCCTGAACAAACAGGATCAGCTCCTACAACCGGGCCTGTTGGTATTACAGGTGTGCCGCATGAATTATTGACAACAGGAGGTGTTGGGACAACTTGCGCATTACTAATACATGCAACGGTTGATCCACCATTAGCAGGCAAGGTAATCGTTGGGGGATTGATGGTATAAGTATATACCCACTGAGAAGAAGTGCCTGTACAATCTGTGTAGGTCCATGTGTATGTCTTTGTTCCTGAACAAACAGGATCAGGACCAACAACCGGTCCGGTCGGTGTAATTGGCGTGCCGCATGAATTAGTCACTACAGGTGGTGTCGGAACTGTCTGTGCATTTATAATACAAGCAACGGTTGATCCACCTGGTGCGGGTAAGGAAAATGTCGGTGGGGAGATAGTATATGTATATATCCAGCTCAATGAACTGCCTGTACAATCCGTATACGTCCAGGTATATGTTTTAGTACCTGAACAAACCGGATCAGGGCTAATGACAGGTCCTGTCGGTGAAATCGGTGTTCCACATGAATTATTAACTACAGGAGGTGTTGGTGTAGTTTGTGCATTACTAATACAAGCAACGGTTGAAGCACCATTCGCCGGCAATGTAAATGTTGGTGGAGAAACAGTGTAAGTATAAATCCAGTTTGATGTAGTGCCTGTACAATCTGTATATGTCCATGTATATGTTTTTGTTCCTGAACATACCGGATCAGGTCCTACAACAGGTCCTGTAATCGCAAGTGGTGTTCCACATGAATTATTTACAACAGGTGGTGTGGGTACTGTTTGCGCATTAATGATACATGTTACAGTAGAAGCTCCATTAGCAGGCATTGTTGCTGTTGGTGGAGAAACCGTATATGTATAAATCCATTGTCCGGAACTTCCTGTACAATCTGTATAGGTCCATGTATATGTTTTTGTGCCTGAACATACAGGGTCAGGTCCTACAACAGGTCCTGTAATGGTCATCGGTGTGCCGCATGAATTATTCACCACTGGTGGTGTTGGAACAGTCTGTGCGTTGCTGACGCAAGCAACTGTTGATCCTCCATTAGCAGGTAATGCAAATGTCGGTGGAGAAATCGTGTATGTATAGACCCAAGGAGAAGAGGATCCGGTACAATCCGTATAAGTCCAAGTATATGTTTTTGTTCCTGAGCAAACCGGATTAGCACCAACGACAGGACCTGTGATGGTCATTGGAGTTCCGCATGAATTATTTACTACAGGAGGTGTTGGTACTGTTTGTGCATTGCTAATACATGGAACTGTAGATGCTCCCGGTGCAGGCATTGTAAATGTTGGAGGACTAATCGTATATGTGTATACCCAATTTACCGGGCCACCTGCACAACCATTGTATGTCCATGTATATGTTTTTGTTCCTGAACATACCGGGTCTGCACCGACCACTGGTCCAGTAGGGATCACAGGATCACCACATGAATTATTCACGGTAGGTGGTGTTGGGACAGTTTGTGCATTACTTATACATGCAACTGTTGAACTTCCATTGGCAGGTAATGTCAACGTCGGTACATTGATGGTAAATGTATACACCCATTGAGCTGTTGTGCCCGTACAATCAGTATACGTCCATGTAAATGTTTTTGTACCACCACAAACTGGATCAGGACCGATGACAGGTCCGGTTGGTGTAATCGCAGTTCCACATGAATTGTTGACGACAGGTGGAGACGGAGGCACTTGTGCATCAATCACGCAAGCAACAGTTGATCCACCGGGTGCAGGTAAAGAAAATGTGGGAGCACTGATTGTATATGTGTAAACCCATTGAGTTGATGTGCCTGTACAATCTGTATAGGTCCAGGTATATGTCTTTGTTCCTGAACAAGCCGGGTTAGCACCAACGACAGGACCTGTAGGAGTGATCGGGCTGCCACAGGAATTTGTGACCACAGGTGGTGTAGGTACTGTTTGTGCATTAACGATACACGGAACAGTTGATGAACCTGGTGCTGGCAATGTAAATGTTGGTGGAGATATCGTATATGTATAAATCCAGGACAATGAACTTCCCGTACAATCTGTGTAAGTCCAGGTATATATTTTTGTTCCTGAGCATACTGGATCAGCACCAATAACAGGGCCTGTCGGAGTGATCGGGCTACCACAAGAATTTGTCACTACAGGTGGAGTAGGAACTGTTTGTGCATTGCTGATGCATGGTACAGTGGATGCACCGTTAGCAGGCAATGTAAATGTCGGTGGTGATATGGTGTATGTATATACCCATGGTGATGAACTTCCCGTACAATCGGTATAAGTCCAAGTATAAGTTTTTGTGCCTGAGCAAACAGGGTCAGGACCGACCACTGGTCCTGTAATTGTCATTGGTGTGCCGCATGAATTATTGACAACCGGAGGCGTTGGAACAACTTGTGCGTTGCTTCTGCATGGAACAGTTGATGCTCCTGGTGCAGGCATTGTAAATGTTGGCGGTGATATGGTGTACGTATATACCCATGGTGAAGATGTCCCTGTACAATCAGTATATGTCCACGTATATGTTTTTGTGCCTGAGCAGACAGGATTGGCACCGACAACTGGACCTGTGATTGTCAAAGGAGTTCCGCATGAATTATTAACCACAGGAGGCGTTGGTACTGTTAGTGCATTGCTAATACAAGGAACTGTGGATGCTCCCGGTGCAGGCATTGTAAATGTTGGTGGTGAAATGGTGTACGTATATACCCAATTTACCGGGCCACCTGCACAACCATTGTATGTCCATGTATATGTTTTTGTACCTGAGCAAACAGGGTCAGCACTTACAACCGGGCCCGTCGGAACAACCAGTGTGCCGCATGAATTATTGACAACAGGTGGTGTCGGAACAACTTGTGCATTGCTTATACAAGCAACTGTTGATCCTCCAGGACCAGGTACGACAACGGTTGGAGCTGTAACTGTATAAGTATAAACCCATGGCAATGCAGTTCCGGTGCAATCTGTGTAGGTCCAGGTATATGTCTTTGTACCAGCGCAAACAGGATCAGGACCGACCACCGGTCCGGTAGGAGTAATAGTGGTGCCACAGGAATTAGTGACTACAGGTGGTGTAGGAACTGTCTGTGCTAAACTTACACATCCTACCGTAGAACCTCCGGCAGCAGGAACTGAAAATGTTGGAGGACTTACCGTATAAGTGTAAACCCACTGAGATGATGTACCTGTACAATCTGTGTATGTCCATGTATAAGTCTTGGGTCCCGAACATGCAGGGTCAGCACCAATGACAGGGCCTGTTGGAGTAATTGTGCTTCCACACGAATTTGTCACTACAGGTGGCGTAGGTACAGTTTGTGCATTTACTATACATGGAACCGTTGATGAACCTGGGGCAGGTAATGTAAAAGTTGGTGGAGAAATCGTATATGTATATATCCAGGACAATGAACTTCCCGTACAATCTGTGTAAGTCCAGGTATATGTTTTTGTTCCAGAGCATACTGGATCCGCACCAATAACCGGACCTGTCGGAGTGATCGGGCTACCACAGGAATTCGTTACTACAGGTGGAGTAGGAACTGTTTGTGCATTACTTATACACGGTACTGTTGATGCACTATTTGCAGGTAATGTAAATGTCGGAGGTGAAATGGTATATGTATAAACCCATGGTGCCGATGATCCTGTACAATCAGTGTACGTCCATGTATACGTTTTTGTGCCTGAGCAAACAGGGTTAGCTCCGACAACCGGACCTGTAAATGTCATAGGTGTTCCACACGAATTATTGACAACAGGGTTTGCAGGAACAACTTGTGCATTACTTATGCAGGCAACTGTTGATGCTCCAGGTGCGGGCATCGTAAATGTTGGAGGCGATATGGTGTAAGTATATACCCATGGTGAAGATGTCCCTGTACAATCAGTATATGTCCATGTATATGTTTTTGTACCTGAGCAGACTGGATTGGCACCGACAACAGGACCTGTGATTGTCAAAGGTGTGCCGCATGAATTATTAACTACAGGAGGTGTCGGTACTGTTTGTGCATTGCTTATGCATGGAACAGTAGATGCTCCGGCAGCAGGCATTGTATATGTTGGAGGGCTAATTGTATAAGTATACACCCAATTTACCGGGCCACCAGCACAACCATTGTATGTCCATGTATATGTTTTTGTGCCTGAACAAACAGGGTCAGCACTTACAACCGGACCAGTCGGAACCACAAGTGTGCCGCATGAATTATTGACAACAGGTGGTGTCGGTACAACTTGTGCGTTGCTTATACAAGCAACTGTTGATCCACCAGGACCAGGTACGACAACGGTTGGAGCTGTAACTGTATAAGTATATACCCATGGCAATGCAGTTCCGGTACAATCTGTGTAGGTCCAGGTATATGTCTTTGTACCAGCGCAAACAGGATCAGGACCAACCACCGGGCCGGTAGGAGTAATGGTGGTGCCACAGGAATTAGTGACTACAGGTGGTGTAGGAACTGTCTGTGCTAAAATTACACATCCTACAGTTGACCCTCCGGCAGCAGGTACTGAAAATGTGGGAGCGCTGATGGTATAAGTATAAACCCACTGAGCTGAAGTGCCTGTACAATCAGTATATGTCCAGGTATATGTTTTGAGTCCTGAGCAAGCTGGGTTAGCACCAACGACAGGACCTGTAGGTGTAATTGTACTACCACATGAATTAGTTACCACAGGTGGTGTCGGAACTGTTTGTGCATTGCTGATACATGGAACTGTTGATGAACCCGGTGCAGGTAATGTAAATGTTGGTGGAGATATCGTATAAGTATATATCCAGTTAGATGAACTACCTGAGCAATCGGTATAAGTCCATGTATATGTTTTTATTCCAGAACATACAGGATCAGGGCCGATAACAGGTCCTGTCGGAGTGATCGGGCTACCACAGGAATTTGTAACTACAGGTGGTGTCGGAACTGTTTGTGCATTGCTAATACATGGTACAGTGGATGCTCCATTTGCCGGTAATGTAAATGTCGGTGGTGATATGGTATACGTATACACCCAAGGAGAGGATGTTCCGGTACAATCCGTATATGTCCACGTATACGTTTTTGTGCCTGAGCAAACCGGATCTGCACCCACAACAGGTCCTGTAAATGTCAATGGTGTACCACATGAATTATTGACAACAGGATTTGCAGGAACAACTTGTGCATTGCTGATGCATGCAACGGTAGACGCACCTGCAGCAGGCATAACAAAAGTCGGAGGCGATATTGTGTATGTGTAAACCCATGGAGCTGATAAGCCTGTACAATCCGTATAGGTCCAGGTATATGTTTTTGTGCCTGAGCAAACCGGACTAGCTCCTACAACAGGACCTGTAAATGTCATCGGAGTTCCACAGGAATTATTGATCACCGGATTTGCGGGAACGACCAGTGCATTGGCAATACAAGCAACAGTCGATGCGCCTGCAGCCGGCATTGTAAATGTCGGAGCACTGATGGTATAAGTATATACCCAAGGCAATGAACTTCCGGTACAATCCGTGTAAGTCCATGTATACGTTTTTGTTCCTGAGCATGCCGGATTAGCACCAACAACAGGACCGGTCGGAGAAATAGCAGTTCCGCAAGAGTTAGTTACAACCGGAGGTGTAGGAACTGTTTGCGCATTGATAATACAAGGAACTGTTGATCCTCCAGCAGCGGGCACTGAGAATGTTGGTGCACTAATGGTATAAGTATACACCCAAGGCAATGAACTTCCGGTACAATCCGTGTAAGTCCATGTATAAGTCTTTGTTCCTGAACATGCAGGATTTGCACCTATGACTGGACCTGTCGGAGTAATTGTGGTTCCGCAAGAGTTCGTTACAACCGGTGGTGTAGGAACTGTTTGCGCATTGATAATACAAGGAACTGTTGATCCACCTGCAGCCGGTAATGAAAATGTCGGTGCACTGATAGTATAAGTATAAACCCATTGTGCAGATGTGCCTGTACAATCCGTATAAGTCCATGTATATGTTTTTGGTCCGGAACATGCTGGATTAGCACTAACAACAGGGCCTGTGGGCGTAATAGTAGCACCACATGAATTCGTGACTACAGGAGGAGTAGGTACTGTTTGTGCATTAATGATACATGGTACAGTGGATGCACCTGCTGCAGGCAATGAAAATGTAGGAGGAGAAATGGTATATGTGTAAATCCAGTTTAATGAACTTCCAGAGCAATCTGTGTAAGTCCATGTATATGTTTTAGTCCCGGAACAAACAGGGTCAGCTCCAATGACCGGACCAGTCGGAGTGATAGGATTTCCACATGAATTTGTTACCGATGGTGGGGTTGGTACTGTTTGTGCATTGCTGATACATGGTACTGTTGATGCACCATTTGCAGGAAGTGTAAATGTTGGTGCTGAAATGGTGTAGGTATACACCCAAGGAGAGGATGTTCCGGTACAATCAGTATAGGTCCATGTATACGTTTTTGTGCCAGAGCAAACAGGATCTGCACCCACAACAGGACCAGTAAAAGTCAAAGGTGTTCCGCAAGAATTATTGACAACAGGATTTGCCGGAACGACTTGTGCATTGCTGATGCATGTAACTGTCGACGCACCTGCAGCCGGCATAACAAATGTTGGAGGTGAAATCGTATAGGTATAAACCCATGGAGCTGTCAAACCTGTACAATCGGTATAGGTCCATGTATAGGTCTTTGTGCCTGAGCAAACCGGATTAGCTCCTACAACGGGACCTGTGAATGTCATTGGAGTTCCACAGGAATTATTAATCACCGGATTTGCCGGCACTACTTGTGCATTAGCAATGCAGGCAACTGTAGAAGCACCTGCAGCCGGCATTGTAAATGTTGGTGGAGAAATCGTGTATGTATATACCCATGGAGAAGAGGTTCCTGTGCAATCCGTATAAGTCCATGTATAGGTTTTTGTTCCTGAGCAAGCCGGAGATGCACCAACGACAGGACCACTGATGGTCAATGCTGTACCGCATGAATTACTGATGACAGGAGGTGTAGGTGTTACCAGTGCATTAGCAATACAAGCAACTGTAGATCCACCTGCAGCTGGCATAACAAATGTTGGAGCTGTAATGGTGTAGGTATATACCCACGTTGCCATTATTGAAGTGGTAGGATCAGTGTATGTCCAAGTATATGTTTTGGTGCCCGAGCAAGCGGGATTAGCACTTACGACAGGACCCGTGGTAGTCAGAGGTGTGCCACAGGAATTATTAACTGCAGGATTAGCTGGAACTACCTGGGCATTGCTGATACATGGTACAGTAGATCCGGCATTTGCAGGCATTGTAAATGTGGGAGGTGTGACTGTGATCGTGGCTTGTGCAGTTGTTGTACAACCGTTGTTATCAGTCACAGTAACGGTATATGTTCCTCCGTTAAGTCCTGATAGATTTTGGGTAAACATACCATTGGACCAAACGTAAGTATATGCAGCTGTTCCTCCTGAAACTGTCAAAGTAATATCTCCCATATTGTTATTGCAGGCTACAGTTTCTCCCACAGCAGATGCAGTTAATGCAGAAGCAGGTTGAGTAATGGCAGCAATATCAGAGGATGTGCACCCATTTGCATCCGTTATGGTGATGACATAGTTGCCTGCGCCAATAGGGCCATTCGTAGCAGGATTATTTACACCTGGAATATTGGACCAGTTATACGTGTATGGTGAAGTACCACCTGAAGCCGTTGCAGTAATTGTCGTTGTGTTACCAAAACATGGTAAAGCGACATCCGGACCTGTAGCCACAAGAGCTGTCGGTTCAGTAAGAACGAATGTAGCAGTGTAGATACAGGTATAAGTTGGAAATGTAGGGTCATCAGAGATCGTGACGGTCAGGTAATACGTTCCTGCTGCGAGCCCGGTTATTAAATCTTCAGGATCATTGGTCGCGGGAGGACCTCCATAGTCATCATTGAATGGTGTGCCACCCCAATCCCAGTCATAAACTATATTTCCGGGAGGCCCTGAGATACTTGTTATCTGAATACCTCCTGTTGTACCGCCGTTACATTTTACGTTGGTTAATTGTGTGGTGATGACAATTGGTGGTGCATTTTCAACAACGACTGTTGCAGAACCTGTGCAACCCATTGCATCTGTCACGATGATTGCATATGTTCCGGCAGGGATGGAGTCAATATAATTTAATCCATCATCTGAAAACACATCATTAGCAGGAGTACCGATTAAATCCCAATCAAGTGTATAAGGACCAACTCCTCCAATGATACCTGACCCATCATCAAAAACGATGTTGCCATCATTTCCTCCATTGCAAGTCGTCTGAACCGGAAAGAGAGCATTAGGATCAATGGTCATGCAACAATTGACAACAATGGTAATGGATGTGGAAGATCCACATGTTGTTGATGTAAATGTGATTGTATTATTTCCAATATTCGCAGCTGAAGGAGTAAATACTCCTGTCACCGGATTTACACCTGGACCTGACCATGTACCTCCTGTCGGAGAAACAGTAAGTGTCACAGGAGAGGCAGAATTACAAAATGGTCCCGCTGGTGTGATCACAGGAACACAATTAATCGTAAGCGGTAAACTTGATGGAGGAGTATAAACTGTATTGAGGCAAGGAACATTTTGATTGATCATTCCTGATACATAATATGTCGTCGTTCCTCCGGTGCAAAGTCCGGCAGGGATGGTATAATTTACTGAGGCCGTTGCTATAGGTATGTTAGGAAAATTTATACCTGTTAAACCAGGATCTGCACAACTTGCGGACGAAACAAAACTTGAACCTCCAAGTGCCAGGATATTATTTAACCCGGCATTTGCAGGATTAGGTGGAACGGTATAAGAAAAAGTATTTCCTGAACTACAACCTGACAATGTATAGCTGGGGGTGGAGGCTGCTACATTTGAATAAGCTCCCAGAATTCTATCACAACTACTGTTTAAAACATAAATAGGCATGCCTGTATCACAGAGGGCCTGAAAATTAAAAGGAACTAATGGTCCGGTGTTGTCATTAAAAACTAACACAATAGCTCCTCCCGGAATATTTGTACCCGGGCCTGCAGCGAAAATATTTCCTGCACAATCTGTTCCATTGGCCAAAAGATTGGAGACTGCAGTTTGTGCACTTGCCAAACTCCAGGTACAACCCTGGGATCCACCGATGCTATCATTGACACCAGCTCCTCCTACTGAAGGATTAAGTTGAAAATTGTTGACATTAAATCCGCATCCTGAACCAAGCACCATGAACTCATTTTGTTCGTCATTTGGATCTGCTCCACTACATGTTGCAGGATTGACCATAACCCCCATGATTGTTGGGCAAGGGGAAGAACATGTATAATCTATCGGGACAGAACCAATTAGAGTACCACCTCCGGAAAAAGGATTAAAGGAGGAGGAAGTACCCCAGTAAACGTTGAGATTATCCCCTTCCGGTAAATTGGTTCCGGTAAAAGAAAAGGTGATTGTAGCTCCAGGACAATATGGACCTGCGGGAGAAACGGTCGGATTGTTAAGAACGAGTTCTCCACAAGTTACTAACAATAGTGCAGTCGGAATGATCGGAATTGTCATCTCGCTGCGTTTGAGCAATGGAAAGGGCAGCCACCTTAGAGGCAGCAATAAGGATAACGAAAAAACCAGCACCAATCCCTTGTACATTAGATCAATAAACGACTGATTTTCAATATCGTAGATAATATCTCCAGCTAATTTTTTCATCAAAACAGCCGGGAGTGAGGAGATTTAGTACGAAGGTAGTCCTTATATCCGATCAATAACAAGCCCTCATCATCATGCATGTGTTATATTAAGTTAAATGACAAAAATTTATCATTCGGCAGAGTTCAAAAACCAAGCCGAAAACAGGCCATTTTGACCCCCTTAAGGGTCTGCCTGCTTCAATTTAATGAAAAAACCCGATCGAACCAAACATCTTTATATCTCTTCGATCGGGTATTTTATGGTTAATTCATATGAACCTCGGTGGTTCCTTTAACATTTAGCTCTCCTGTCGGGCCATTGTATATCAGGATCGTATTAGGAGGCAATAATGGATTTCGATACAACCAAATATCCCAAAGTGTAAGGACACCCATATTTTCAAAGCCAGCCCCCGACATTCCTCCCAATCCACTGGTAATATTCAGATTCTTGATTTCAACCGTATCTCCCGGAGCAACCATAAACGCTCCCGGAACATCAGAATATATCATGACCCTTGGATTAAGGTCAGACATTATATGGATGTCTTTATAAATACTAATCCTGTCTGAATTGAGATAAATGGTCTGACCGGTTAATCCCGCTGCGAAATGAATCGTATCACCAGGATCCGAACAATCAATGACATATCTGAGTGATCCCGGTCCATTGTCGTTGGCATTCGTCACCATTTGTGAACAAGCGATAGCTTCGACAAAGTAATTGTCGGCATCTGTTTCTCCATTCGAAATGGTCAATGGTATCGTGTCATTCATTGTATTGAAATTCAGAACCTTGTCATTGTCACTTGACGGGTCGATATCCATGACATTATTGTAATTGGCCGGTTGTAATTCCACAAGGACATAGCTTCCCGGAGGCAGATTTCCAATCGAATAAAATCCTGTACTCAGACTGGTCGTACTGGTCACAAAACCACCCGGATCAGCAATACCGTTTGTATCAATATCTGTAAATAGTTTTATGGTTGCACCCAGAATACCTTCTCCTGCCTCAGGCGTCAGATCCGAATTGCCATCATCAAACACATAACCTGTAGCTGTACCAGGTGATGGTGCTTCAACAAATACATTGTCAGCATCAATTTCTGATGGTTCTACCGTCGTAGGTATAAGATCATCATTAGGTACACTGTAGGTGACTGTAGAGTCATTGTCATTTGTTTCATCCTGATCATACAATGAGACATATCCATCAGGTTGGAATTCCTGAATGATATATGAACCCGGTATAATACTGGTCATTGAATAAACACCGGCATTGGTAGTAAATACACTCTTGACCGGGGCACCTGCATCAGGTAGACCATCGCGGTTAACATCATTGTACAACCTGACATTGACTCCTCCAATACCTGTATTGTCAGCCAGGCGAACTTTACCTGTAACGTTACCAAAACATTGTATTACTGTGAATGAAATGGTTGAAGAATCCTTGCAGGATGAACCCGGTGCATTAGACGATACAACTAATTTAACGGTCTTGACCCCTGTCGTTGAATACTCAATCGTATGAGGACCATATGTAGTCGATGTCGCAGGAGTTGCTCCCGGACCAAAACTCCATGTATAAGTGTAACCTGGAACAAAAGCAGATACAGGTGTAAATGTCCTTGGAGCAAAGTAACATAAGTTAGTTGTCGCCCCATTAATTGTAGCCGTAGGTATAGGATTGACAATAACATGAGCTACTGCTCCACTCGCAGGAGTACATCCAACTTTAGTTTCTGTGAGGTTTACAATTGCACCTGTGGTACTATTTGTAGCATTAGAAATATAGCTCACCGTTTGTGGTCCAATACCCACACCAGTAGACGGAGTGGATCCAGAACCAAATGTCCATGAATACGTGACAGAACCAACACCCGGATTAACTGCCGTGAAACTCAGTGATTGTCCGGAGCAAATGGTATCATGTGCAAATCCTGTGATCGTAGGTGGTCCCGGACAAACGATATCAACAAAATTATTATCGTTATCCGCTTCATTTGGTGTGAGCACCACAGGAATATTATTATCTGGTCCCTGTGCACTATCATCGCCATCCGGATCAGGTGTCATATCCCAGTCAGACAAGTCACCATAATTTGGTAACTGTATTTCCTTGATGACATAGACTCCAGGAGTTACGTCTTCGAAACAATAGTTTCCTGTATCTCCATCTGTCAATACGGAACCAACCATATTATCTCCGGGATCGATATTTCCATTACCATTGACATCAATGAATAATTGAACATTGACATTTGAAATCGGAGCTGAAAGATCATTGGTGACGGATCCACAGATAGTACCCGGACGTCCGTCGGTAAAGTCATTGTCAGCATCAACTTCGCCAGGTGTGATCGTTACGGGTATATCATTGTCGGGACCTTGTGCGCTATCATTACCGTCATTATCACCACCGGTGGTTGAAGTATCGTAATCAGATATATCACTGTAGTAGAATGGATTTATTTCCACTACCACATAGAATCCGGGCAATACATTTCCAATGGAATAGAATCCTGATGCATTCGTATAAGCAGAGTCAATCGGTGATCCATCTTCATTGCCATCAAAATTGGTATCATGATATAGACGGACCTTGACATTGTTAAGTGGTGTGCCTGCATCATCAACGATATATCCTGTAATTGTGCCAGGGAATGGAGCATCAATGAAGTTATTGTCATTATCATTTTCGGCAGGTACTAATGTCACCGGTATCTGGTTGTCAGGTCCATCGGCCTGGTCATTACCATCAGGGTCAGAAGCAGGTGTACTGGTATCATAATCACTGACACTGTAGTAATTGTTTGGATCAGTTTCAACCACTACATATTCTCCCGGTGTCTGATCTTCAAAGCAATATCCACCTGTATCTCCGTCAGTGTACATTAATGCCACCAGGACATCGCCTGCATCAAATGCATCGTTGTTGTTTACATCCAGGTACAACTTGATTTGAACTGAAGAAATAGGCTGGCCAAGATTGTCATGTACAGATCCGCATATTGTTCCGGGACGTCCGTCAACGAAATTATTATCGGCATCCGTTTCTCCAGGAGTCAACAAGACCGGAATATTATCATCAGGACCTTGTGCGCTATCATTACCATCAGTATCTGGTGGTGCTGTAGTAGTGTCATAATCGCTGATACTGCTGTAATAGAATGGTTGCGTTTCAACGACAACATATAATCCTGGTTCAATACCGGTAAATGTGTACACACCAGATCCGTTAGTCAACATTGTTGCAATCGCTGTTCCATCCTGAACGCCATCCGCATTAGAGTCATTGAAGAGAGAAACCTGGACATTAGCAATTGGTGTACCGGCATCATCATAGACATGACCGGTAACGATTCCAGTAAATGGATCTTCGATATAATCATTGTCGTTATCATTTTCAGCAGGCACTAGTGTAACCTGGATTTCATTATCAGGATCACCAGCTTGTGCGACTCCGTCAGGATCAGAAACACCTGTTGTATGATCATAATCAGATACACTGTTATAAAATGCAGGCTGGATTTCAACGATAACATATTCACCCGGAGCGACATTGGTAAAGCAATAATTACCCGAAGCATCTGTAAATACTGTCAGCGCAAGTACATCTGCCACATCGAATGAATCATTATTATTTGTATCCTTATACAATCGCATTTCCACGTTTGCAATAAACAGCCCGGTATCATCATGGACATAACCGCAAATTTGTCCCGGTCGTCCATCCACAAAATCATTATCTGCATCTGCTTCACCCGGTAATACCTTGACAGGAATATCGTCATCTGGACCCTGGGCAGAATCATTACCGTCCAGATCTGAGGCCGAAATAGAATGGTCATAATCACTGATGCTATTGTAGTTGGCAGGCTGAGTCTCAACGACTACATACAGACCTGGTTCAACACCGGTAAACGCATATGCTCCTGATCCGTTAGTGGTGGTTGTACTGATTGCCACTCCATCTTCATTACCATCTGCATTGGTGTCGTAGTACAGTTTGACTGTAACACCTGACATTGGCGCACCGATTTCATCATTGACAAATCCGGTAATAGAACCAACAAATGGATCTTCTACGAAGTCATTGTCATTGTCAAATTCTGCAGGTACTACGGTAACCTGGATTTCATTATCAGGATCACCAGCTTGTGCAACTCCGTCCGGATCGGATGCCCCGGTAGAATGATCATAGTCAGAGAGGCTGTTGTAATTAGCCGGTTGAATTTCAGAGACTATATATTCTCCAGGAGTTACATCTTCAAAGCAATAGTCTCCGGTATCTCCATCTGTCAGTATTGAGGCTACAAATATATCTGCTGCATCAAGTGAATCGTTGTTATTGACATCGAGATATAGATTGAGGACAACGCTTGAGATCGGTAATCCGGTATCATCGCTGACATTTCCGCAAATATTTCCAGGTCGGCCATCGACGAAGTCGTTATCAGCATCAACTTCTGCAGGTAATACCTTGACCGGTATATCATTGTCCGGACCTTGTGCTATATCATTTCCATCGGTGTCAGGTGATGCTGTGGTATGATCATAGTCACTGATACTATTGTAATACAATGGTTGAGTTTCAAAAACCACATAATAACCAGGTTCAACTCCGGTAAATATGTAATTGCCAGAAGCGTTTGTGATTGCGGTGGCGATTGGAAGACCATCTTTATTACCATCTGCATTTGTATCGTTGTACAAGCTGATCGTAATATTTGATATAGGAGCACCAATGTCATTCGTTACATTTCCTGTAATTGAACCTACGATTGGATCTTCTACAAAATTATTGTCATTATCCTGTTCTGCAGGTACAAGTGTAACCTGGATTTCATTATCAGGATCACCTGCCTGGGCACCTCCGTCAGGATCAAATGCTCCTGTCGATTCATCATGATCAGAAACACTGAGATAGTTTGAAGGCTGCACTTCCGATACCACATATTCTCCCGGTGTCACATCTTCGAAGCAATAGTTGCCGCTATCTCCATCAGTTAATGTAGTTGCAACCAATACGTCAGCTACATCCAGTGAATCATTGTTGTTGACATCCAGGTAAAGCCTGATGGTAACACTTGAAATTGGTAGATCCTGTATCATCACGTACCTGTCCACAGATTTGTCCTGCGACGACCGTCGACAAAATCATTATCAGCATCAACTTCAGCAGGTAAAAGATGAACAGGAATATTGTCATCAGGACCCTGTGCACTATCATCTCCATCCAAATCAGTAGCGGTGATCGTATGATCGATAATCGCTGATACTACTATAGTAGAATGGCTGAGTTTCAATAACTACATAATATCCTGGTTCAACATTGGTGAAACTGTAGAACCCGGAACTATTCGTAGTGGTAGTGCTGATAGCTGCGCCATCAGGATTACCATCTGCATTTGTATCATTATACAGATTGACTGTGACATCGGCGATTGGCGCTCCTGCATCATCATTCACAAAACCGGTTATTGAACCTGTAAATGGATCTTCAATAAAGTCATTGTCATTGTCCGCTTCTGCCGGAGCAAGGGTCACCTGGATTTCATTGTCAGGATCACCGGCTTTCGGACCTCCATCAGGATCAGAAGCTCCTGTAGTATGATCGTAATCGGATACATCCAGATAGAATAGCAGGTTGAACTTCAGAAATAACATATTCTCCCGGGGCCACATTTGTGAAGCAATAATCTCCAGTATCATTGCTTGTAGTAGTTGCCACCAATATATCAGCTACATCCAGAGAGTCATTATTATTGATATCTCTATAAAGTTTCAACGTGACACTGGAAATCGGTAAACTGGTATCATCGCTTACATTACCACAAATACTACCTGGCCGTCCATCAACGAAATCATTGTCAGCATCAATTTCCGCAGGTTGCAGGAGAACAGGAATATTATCATCAGGACCCTGTGCACTATCATCACCATCCGTATCAGGAGGTGATGTTGTATGGTCATAATCACTGATGTTATTGTAGTACAATTGGAGTTAGTTTCCACGAACACATAGTATTTCGGTACCACGCCGGTGAAAATATAATTACCTGAAGCATTGGTAGTTGCGGTGGCCAGAACTACTCCATCAGGGTTACCATCAGCATTGGTATCATTGATACAATTTGATGATTACACCGGCATATAGGGGTACCGGCATCATCACTGACATATCCGGTGATAGATACCGACCATAGCTTGCTCGATGAAATTATTTTCTGCATCTGTTTCATATGGCGTAAGGGTTACAGGGATTTCATTGTCAGGATCATCTGCGCTGGCGAATCCATCAGGATCAGATACTCCTGTCGTATGGTCATAATCTGAAACACTGTTGTAGTTAGCAGGCTGCACTTCAAACACTACATATTCTCCAGGGGTAACATCTTCGAAGCAATAGTTTCCGCTATCACCATCAGTGAAAACAGTATGCCTACATAAGTATCGGCTGCATCCAGTGAATCATTGTTGTTGACATCCATGTAGAGTTTGAGTCTCGACACTTGAAATCGGTAGACCCTGTATTTCACTTACCGTTCCACAAATATTACCCGGACGACCATCAACGAAATCGTTATCATTATCAGCTTCACCCGGAGTACTCTGACCGGAATATTATCATCCGGACCCTGGGCAGAATCATCTCCATCAATATCCGTTGGTGAAATGGTATGGTCATAATCGCTAACATCAGAATACAATGCAGGATTGATTTCGGTGACGAGAGTAGTAATTTGGCTCAACTCCGGCAAAGACATAATATCCGAGGCATTGGTCATAGTAGTAGCGATAGCTGGTCCATCAGGTGCGCCATCATGATCTGTATCATTAATATAAGCTAATGAGTAATATTGACTAATGCAGCACCGACTATCGTCATTCACATGTCCGCTGATCATCCCAGGAATGGATCTTCAATGAAGTCATTATCATAATCAGTTTCATTCGGAATAACAGTGACCGGAATCATATCATCCGGATCATACACACCTGCATATCCATCGTCATCAACGGAGCAGTTGTAGTATGGTCATAATCCGAAACACTATTATAATTGCTGGTTGGATTTCAAACACAACATATTCACCTGCCGGTACATCTTCGAAACAATAGTTTCCGCTATCTCCATCAGTGATAGGCAGTTGCAAACAGCATATCCCCAGCATCATAAACATCATTATTGTTGACATCTATGTAAAGTTTCAACTGCACATTTGAAATCGGAAGACCTGTGTCATCACGTACCTTCCACAGATAGTACCGCATGGCAATTCAACGACCTCGATGTTCCCCATAAATACAGGGCATTCGTCAGAAGCCCATTTAATCCAAACAGGATATATACCTGGAGCCATGTTCGTATAAGTGTATGAACCAAGGTTGTCCTGGATAGGCGCTGAATAAGTTACTCCACCATCAATGCTGATCATCAGGGTTGTAGCAAGTGAGTCATCGCTAAATGTCACTGTGATGGTACCTGCATTATTACCACAAGATGAAGGTGTGGATGCAAGAGAGGCGACAGGGTTGTTAAGAACTTCAAATGTTATATCTGAGCTCATCGCATCGCAACCTGAATTTTGTGTCACGATAACCCGATAATCATCATTTCCTTCTGGGAGTGATCCCGGGTTGAAGGTCGTAGCATTCGGACCTACATTGGACCACGTAATACCATTGAAGGATTGCCATTGATATGAAACAGCACCAGAACCACCTGTAACAGTAACTGTTAAATTGATAGGTTCACCCAGGCAATAGATATCATCCACTGCACTTAAAGTAATGACAGGATCTGCTGCAACTATTACCTGTACAGCGTTTGATATAGGATCAGCGCAACCAGAACCCGGATCATTTGTAACCACTCTGTACCAGAGTGAACTTGGAGTCGAATTTGGTATTCCATAAGTAAGAGCCGTAGCACCTGTGATTAATGTCCATGGACCTGTTGAAGCAGGAGCCGAATACCATTGATAGGTTATTGCAGCTGTGCCTCCTGTAACTGTCGCAGTAACGACAGCATTTCCCCCAACGCATATATTTGGATTGTCTACAGCTGCGGTGACAGTTGCATCCGGGTTAACAATCATAAATACTGATGCACTTATCGTCTGGCAACCTGATGATTGGGTCACAATCAATCTGTATTCATAGGTTCCCGCTGTTGCAATGGCTGTGCTATATGGTCCTGCGGAGCTATTGACCTGGGTCCAGCCTCCTACAGGATTATTGAATTGCCAACTGTATGTATTTGTTCCCTGGCCTCCCGTGACTACTCCTGTCAGTGAGACAACTCCTCCTGCACAAATTGGATTGTTTGCAGGAGTGATGGTTACCGTTGGATGAGAAGCTGATGTAATGATGACAGTGTTACTTACAGCATCACATGAAACTCCATTTTCTAAATACAACCTGTAAGAATATGAACCGGCTGCCAGTGCTCCTGTATTAAATGTTGATACATTGGTAGATACATCCGTCCATACTGCGGCAATCAATAATTGCCAATGATAATTGTATGGAGCGAATCCTCCGGTAATGTTGGAAGTGAAACCAACAGATGAGCCTTCACAAATCAGTGTCGGGCTCGCACTGATGGTAACTGTAGGATCGTTGACCACCTGGATCGATACTGCATTACTTTGAGCAGTACATCCTGAATTCGCAGTGAAAATAACCCTATAATTATATGTACCTGTAGTCAGAACACCTGTAACAAACGTAGGATTGTTTGTTCCAACATTCGTCCAAACAGCACCTACAAATCGCTGCCATTGATAAGTTGGAGATCCAAATGATCCATTGACACTTGATGTGATTGTGACTGATCCACCAGTGCAAATTTGGGTGGCAGATGCTGTAATGGTGACGACAGGAGTTGCGACAACGGTGATATTTATTGGATTACTTACCGTCTGACATCCCAAGCCCTGCGTAACAATTACACGGTATTGGAACGTACCTAATGTGCTTATTACTGTTGAATAGTTTGCTGTGTTACCGGATGCTACGTTTGTCCATGTACCACTGAATGTCTGCCATTGATAAGATGAACTTCCTGTTCCTCCTGCTACAGTTACACTCATTGCTGCAAGTCCGCCAACGCAAATTGATTGATCAGCTGATATAGTCAATACAGGATCATTAAATACCTGAACTAAAACTGTATTACTATAAATGTCCTCGCAACCGCTTTCTGTAGCAAATAAGAATACTCTATACCATGTAGAATCGATTAATGGATCAGTAGTAAATGAAGCTGTTGTACCTCCGGCCTCAGATACATTCTGCCAGCTTCCACTGACTATGCTGTCCTGCCATTGGTAGTTGAGATTTGGAGAACCGCTGGCCAGAACACTTAATACCCATTGACCGCCATCGCACATAGATCCGCCAGTTGGTTGAGTCGTAATGGAAATATCCGGATTCACAGTTACAATTGCTTCAACTGATACAGGGTCTTCACAACCACTTTCACTTGCATTCACAATCACACGGTAAGTAGTCGTTACTGTTAATGCACCGGTATTAAATGTATTTTGGTCAGTTCCGACATTGAGCCAAGTTGTTGGACCTGTCTTTTGTTGCCATTGATAATGTAATCCAGGAGATCCTGTAGCGCTTACATTTAAATTATAGTCACCACCCTGACAGATTGATCCTCCTGCCGGTTGAAGAGTAATTGTAATATCCTGAGCTATGATAGCTGTTGCTACATTGCTTACTGTCTGATCGCAGCCACTATTTGCAGCATTGATCGTAACACGGTAGTAATATGTACTTGAAGCTGTACTTGCAGGCGTAAATGTTGCACTGGTTGATCCTGTACCTATAGCATTAGCCCATCCACTGATTCCGTCAGGACTTGTTTGCCATTGATATGTAATTGCACCTGAGCCGTTCGTAACTGTTACGGTCATCTGATCTGTTCCGCCTACGCATTCAATTACATTTGAAGGTTGCGTTGAAATGGAGAGATCAGGAGCAATGATTGCTGTGGCTACATTGCTTATAGTTTGATCGCATCCGCTATTTGCAGCGTTGACCAATACTCTGTAATAGAAGGTACCTGAAACTGTGCTTGGTGGTGTATATGTTGCGCTGGTTGAGCCTGCACCAACTGCATTTGCCCATCCTGTTATTCCATCAGGACTTATTTGCCATTGATAAGTGATGGCACCGGAACCATTGGTAACTGCCACTGTCATTTGATTTGTTCCGCCAATGCATTCATTTACGTTTGATGGTTGTGTTGATACACTCAGATCAGGAGCTATCACTGCAGTTGCTACATTACTTACAGTTTGATCACATCCACTATTTGCGGCGTTGACTAATGCTCTGTAATAGAATGTACCTGAAGCGATGCTTGATGGTGTAAAGATTGCACTTGTGGATCCTAAGCCTATTGCATTTGCCCATCCGGTTATTCCATCAGGACTCGTTTGCCATTGGTATGTGATCGCGCCGGAGCCGTTAGTAACTGCTACCGTCATCTGATCTGTACCACCAATACACTCATTTACATTTGATGGTTGTGTTGATATACTCAGATCAGGAGCTATCACTGCAGTTGTCACATTGCTTACGGTTTGATCGCATCCACTATTAGCTGAGTTAATTAATACTCTGTAGTATGTCGTGCCTGCCACCGTACTTGGTGGTGTGAATATTGCACTCGTTGATCCTGTGCCAATTGCATTTACCCAGCCACTTATTCCATCAGGACTAGATTGCCATTGATAGGTAATTGCACCGGAACCGTTCGTAACTGCTACATTCATTTGATCAGTTCCGCCAATACACTCATTTACATTCGATGGTTGTGTTGATACACTCAGATCAGGAGCTATCACTGCTGTCGCTACATTGCTTACGGTTTGATCGCATCCACTATTAGCGGCGTTGACCAATACTCTGTAATAGAACGTACCGGAAACTGCACTTGACGGAGTATAGGTTGCACTCGTTGATCCTGCACCTATTGCATTGGCCCAACCGGATATTCCATCAGGACTTGTTTGCCATTGATAGGTGATTGCACCGGAACCATTGGTAACTGCCACTGTCATTGTATTCGTTCCGCCAATGCATTCATTAATATTTGATGGCTGTGTTGATACACTTAGATCAGGCGCTATTACTGCTGTGGATACATTGCTTACGGTTTGATCACATCCGCTATTTGCTGCATTGATCAATGCTCTGTAATAGGATGTACCTGGAGTTGTGCTTGTTGGTGTAAATGTCGCACTCGTTGATCCTGTACCTATCGCATTGGCCCAGCCACTTATTCCATCAGGACTTATTTGCCATTGGTACGTGATAGCACCGGAGCCGTTCGTGATTGCTACAGTCATTTGATCAGTTCCACCTATACACTCATTTACATTTGATGGTTGCGATGAAATAGACAGATCAGGTGCGATGATTGCTGTGGCTACATTGCTTACTGTTTGATCGCATCCACTATTTGCTGCATTGACTAATACTCTGTAATAGAATGTACCTGAAACAGTACTTGGTGGTGTGTATGTTGCACTCGTCGAACCTGTTCCCGTTGCATTTGCCCAGCCGCTAACTCCATCAGGACTTGTTTGCCACTGATAGGTAATTGTTCCAGAGCCGTTGGTAACAGCTACGGTCATTTGATTAGTTCCGCCAATGCATTCATTTATATTTGATGGTTGTGTTGAAACACTCAGATCAGGTGCGATGATTGCTGTAGCTACATTACTTACGGTTTGATCGCATCCACTATTTGCAGCGTTGACAAGTACTCTGTAATAGAATGTACCTGAAGCGGTGCTTGATGGTGTAAAGATTGCACTTGTCGAGCCTGTTCCTACTGCATTTGCCCAGCCGGTTATTCCATCAGGACTTGTTTGCCATTGGTATGTGATTGCACCAGAGCCGTTCGTAACTGCTACGGTCATCTGATCTGTTCCGCCAACACACTCATTGATATTTGATGGTTGTGTCGAAACACTGAGGTCGGGAGCTATCACTGCTGTTGCAACATTGCTTACTGTTTGATCACATCCGCTATTAGCAGCGTTGACCAAAACTCTGTAATAGAATGTACCTGAAGCAATGCTTGGTGGAGTAAATGTTGCATTCGTAGATCCTGTACCTATGGCATTGGCCCATCCACTGATTCCGTCAGGACTTGTTTGCCATTGATACGTAATTGCACCTGAGCCGTTCGTAACTGCTACAGTCATCTGATCTGTTCCGCCTATGCATTCAATTACATTTGATGGTTGCGTTGAAATGGAGAGATCAGGTGCGATGATTGCTGTAGCTACATTGCTTACAGTTTGATCACATCCACTGTTGGCAGCGTTGACCAGTACTCTGTAATAGAATGTACCTGGAGCTGTGCTTGGTGGTGTATATGTTGCACTCGTTGATCCTGTACCTATCGCATTGGCCCAGCCACTTATTCCATCAGGACTTGTTTGCCATTGGTATGTGATAGCACCGGAGCCGTTCGTAACTGCTACATTCATCTGATCAGTTCCGCCTATACACTCATTTATATTTGATGGTTGTGTTGATACACTGAGGTCAGGAGCTATCACTGCTGTTGCAACATTGCTTACGGTTTGATCACATCCACTATTTGCGGCGTTAACTAATACTCTGTAATAGAATGTACCCGAAGCAATGCTTGGTGGAGTATAAGTTGCGCTCGTTGATCCTGTGCCTATTGCATTTGCCCAGCCAGTTATTCCATCAGGACTTGTTTGCCATTGGTATGTGATCACGCCTGAGCCGTTAGTAACTGTTACGGTCATCTGATCCGTTCCACCAATGCATTCATTAATATTTGATGGTTGTGTTGATATACTCAGATCAGGAGCTATAACTGCTGTTGATATGTTGCTTACTGTCTGATCGCATCCACTATTAGCTGAGTTAATTAAAACTCTGTAGTATGTCGTGCCTGCTACGGTGCTTGGCGGTGTATACGTTGCACTTGTTGATCCTGTGCCTGTTGCATTAGCCCAACCTGTAGAACCATCTGCACTTGACTGCCACTGGTAGCTGATCGTTCCTGATCCGCCACTCACTGATACTGTCATCGTGTTCGTTCCTCCTATACATTCATTCACATCACCAGGTTGTGAGGTTACTAACAGATCCTGAGTTATTGTTGCGATTGCATTTGTACTCACGGCCTGGTCGCATCCATTATTTGATGCATTGACCAATACCCTGTAGTAGGTTGTTCCCGCTACTGCACTTGGTGGTGTATATGTTGCACTTGTTGATCCTGTGCCTGTTGCATTTGCCCAGCCACTTATTCCATCTGCACTTGACTGCCACTGGTAGCTGATCGTTCCTGATCCGCCACTCACTGATACTGTCATCGTGTTCGTTCCTCCGATACATTCATTCACATCTGCAGGTTGTGTGGTCACGATGATATCCGGTGCGATGATCGTAGCGGAATTTGAGCTCACGGCCTGATCACATCCACTGTTTGATGCATTGATTAATACTCTGTAATAAGTTGTTCCTGCTGCTGCACTCGATGGAGTATATGTATCCGTTGTTGCACCTGTGCCTGTCGCATTGGTCCAGCCACCGATTCCATCTGCACTTTGCTGCCATTGGTAGGAGATCGTGCCGGATCCACCACTGACAACTACACTTGTCGTATTGGCTCCTCCGATACACTCATTGATATTTACCGGTTGTGTTACTACAACTAAGTCTGCTGTGATCACCGCCGTTGCATTATTACTTACAGCCTGGTCGCAACCGTTATTGGCTGCATTCACAAGAACCCTGTAATATGTGGTGCCCGCTACCAAACTTGGTGGTGTGTATGTTGCACTTGTTGATCCCGTACCTGTGGCATTGGCCCAGCCTGTAGAACCATCTGCACTTGACTGCCACTGGTAACTTATCGCACCCGATCCTCCACTTACTGCAACATTCATCGTATTGGTTCCGCCAATACATTCATTGACATTCGTAGGTTGTGTGGTCACTAAAAGATCTGCTGATATTATAGCTATGCCATTGTTACTTACAGCCTGGTCACATCCATTATTAGCTGCATTGATCAGCACTCTGTAATATGTTGTTCCTGCTGATGCACTTGGTGGTGTGTATGTTGCACTTGTTGATCCTGTGCCTGTTGCATTAGTCCAACCTGTGCTTCCATCTGCACTTGACTGCCATTGGTAGCTGATCGTTCCTGATCCTCCACTCACTGATACTGTCATTGTATTCGTTCCCCCAATACACTCATTTACATTTGAAGGTTGTGTTGTTACTAGCAGGTCTGCTGATATTATAGCTATTCCATTGTTACTTACTGTTTGATCACATCCGCTATTGGCTGCGTTGATCAGCACTCTGTAATAAGTTGTTCCGCTTGCTGCACTCGATGGAGTATATGTGTCTGTTGTTGCACCTGCTCCGGTTGAATTTGCCCAACCTGTACTTCCATCTGCACTTTGCTGCCACTGATAAGTAATTGTACCAGAACCACCACTGACAACAACTGTCATTGTATTTGTTCCGCCGATACACTCATTCACATTTGCAGGTTGTGTAGTCACAATCAAGTCTGATGTGATCACTGCTGTTGCGTTATTACTTACAGCCTGGTCGCATCCATTGTTGGCTGCATTAACCAGCACTCTGTAATATGTTGTGCCTGCCACTACACTTGGTGGTGTATATGTTGCACTTGTTGATCCTGTACCTGTTGCATTTGCCCAGCCTGTAGAACCATCTGCACTTGACTGCCATTGGTAACTGATCAATCCTGATCCGCCGCTCACAGTCACATTCATTGTATTTGTTCCGCCAATACACTCATTGACATTTGATGGTTGAGTTGTCACTAAAAGGTCTGCGGCTATAACTGCTGTTGCATTATTACTTATGGCCTGATCGCAACCATTATTAGCTGCATTGATCAATACTCTGTAATATGTTGTTCCTGCTGATGCACTCGAAGGAGTATAAGTATCTGTTGTTGCCCCTGTACCAGTTGCATTCGCCCAGCCTGTTGTTCCATCTGCACTTGACTGCCACTGGTATGAAATCGTACCTGAACCTCCACTCACTGATACGGTCATCGTATTCGTTCCCCCAATACACTCATTTACATTTGAAGGTTGTGTTGTTACTAGCAGGTCTGCTGATATTATAGCTATTCCATTGTTACTTACCGTTTGATCACATCCGCTATTGGCTGCGTTGATCAGCACTCTGTAATAAGTTGTTCCGCTTGCTGCACTCGATGGAGTATATGTGTCTGTTGTCGCACCTGCTCCGGTTGAATTTGCCCAACCTGTACTTCCATCTGCACTTTGTTGCCATTGATAAGTAATTGTACCAGAACCACCACTGACAACAACTGTCATTGTATTTGTTCCGCCGATACACTCATTTACATTCGATGGTTGTGTTGTCACCAAAAGATCAGGAGCAATGGTTGCTATTGCATTTGTACTCACGGCCTGATCGCATCCATTATTTGATGCATTGACCAATACCCTGTAGTAGGTTGTTCCCGCTACTGCACTTGGTGGTGTATATGTTGCACTTGTTGATCCTGTGCCTGTTGCATTTGCCCAGCCACTTATTCCATCTGCACTTGACTGCCACTGGTAGCTGATCGTTCCTGATCCGCCACTCACTGATACTGTCATCGTGTTCGTTCCTCCGATACATTCATTCACATCTGCAGGTTGTGTGGTCACGATGATATCCGGTGCGATGATCGTAGCGGAATTTGAGCTCACGGCCTGATCACATCCACTATTTGATGCATTGATCAGTACCCTATAATAAGTTGTGCCTGCTGCTGCACTCGATGGAGTATATGTATCCGTTGTTGCACCTGTGCCTGTCGCATTGGTCCAGCCTGTACTACCATCTGCACTTTGCTGCCATTGGTAGGAGATCGTGCCAGATCCGCCGCTGACGACTACACTTGTCGTATTGGCTCCTCCGATACACTCATTGATATTAACCGGTTGTGTTACTACGATTAAGTCAGCTGCGATCACTGCCGTTGCATTATTACTTACAGCCTGGTCGCATCCGTTATTGGCTGCATTCACAAGAACCCTGTAATATGTGGTGCCCGCTACTAAACTTGGTGGTGTGTATGTTGCACTCGTCGATCCTGTGCCTGTTGCATTGGCCCAGCCACCGATTCCGTCTGCACTTGACTGCCACTGATAACTGATGGCGCCCGATCCCCCACTTACTGCAACATTCATCGTATTGGTTCCGCCAATACATTCATTGACATTCGTAGGCTGTGTTGTCACTAAAAGATCTGCTGATATTATAGCTATGCCATTGTTACTTACGGCCTGATCGCATCCATTGTTCGCTGCATTGATCAGCACTCTGTAATATGTTGTTCCTGCTGATGCACTTGGTGGTGTGTATGTTGCATTGGTAGATCCTGTGCCTGTAGCATTAGTCCAACCTGTGCTTCCATCTGCACTTGACTGCCATTGGTAGCTGATCGTTCCTGAACCTCCACTCACTGATACTGTCATTGTATTCGTTCCGCCAATACACTCATTCACATTTGAAGGTTGTGTAGTCACTAACAGGTCTGCTGATATTATAGCTATTCCATTGTTACTTACCGTTTGATCACATCCGCTATTGGCTGCGTTGATCAGCACTCTGTAATAAATTGTTCCGCTTGCTGCACTCGATGGAGTATATGTGTCTGTTGTCGCACCTGCTCCGGTTGAATTTGCCCAACCTGTACTTCCATCTGCACTTTGCTGCCACTGATAAGTAATTGTTCCAGAACCACCACTGACAACAACTGTCATTGTATTTGTTCCGCCGACACACTCATTCACATTTGCAGGTTGTGTAGTCACAATCAAGTCTGATGTGATCACTGCTGTTGCGTTATTACTTACAGCCTGGTCGCATCCATTGTTGGCTGCATTAACCAGCACTCTGTAATATGTTGTGCCTGCTACCAAACTTGGTGGTGTATATGTTGCACTCGTTGATCCTGTACCTGTTGCATTGGCCCAGCCTGTAGAACCATCTACACTTGACTGCCATTGGTAACTGATCAATCCTGATCCGCCGCTCACAGTCACATTCATTGTATTTGTTCCGCCAATACACTCATTGACATTTGATGGTTGCGTTGTCACTAAAAGGTCTGCGGCTATAACTGCTGTTGCATTATTACTTATGGCTTGATCGCATCCGTTGTTGGCTGCATTAACCAGTACACGGTAGAAGGTTGTCCCTGCTGACGCACTTGGTGGAGTATAAGTTGCACTCGTAGATCCTGTACCTGTGGCATTAGCCCAACCTGTAGAACCATCTGCACTTGACTGCCATTGGTATGAAATCGTACCTGAACCTCCACTCACTGATACGGTCATCGTATTCGTTCCGCCAATACATTCATTCACATTCGAAGGCTGTGTGGTCACTAACAGGTCAGCTGAAATAATCGCTATTCCATTATTACTTACAGCTTGATCGCATCCGTTATTGGCTGCATTAATCAGTACCCTGTAATAAGTAGTTCCGGCTACTGTACTTGGTGGTGTATACGTTGCACTCGTTGATCCGGTGCCTGTTGCATTAGCCCAACCTGTAGAACCATCTGCACTTGACTGCCACTGGTAGCTGATCGTTCCTGATCCGCCACTCACTGATACTGTCATCGTGTTCGTTCCTCCGATACACTCATTTACATTCGATGGTTGTGTTGTCACCAAAAGATCAGGAGCAATGGTTGCTATTGCATTTGTACTCACGGCCTGGTCGCATCCATTATTTGATGCATTGACCAATACCCTGTAGTAGGTTGTTCCCGCTACTGCACTTGGTGGTGTATATGTTGCACTTGTTGATCCTGTGCCTGTTGCATTTGCCCAGCCACTTATTCCATCTGCACTTGACTGCCACTGGTAGCTGATCGTTCCTGATCCGCCACTCACTGATACTGTCATCGTGTTCGTTCCTCCGATACATTCATTCACATCTGCAGGTTGTGTGGTCACGATGATATCCGGTGCGATGATCGTGGCGGAATTTGAACTCACGGCCTGATCACATCCACTGTTTGATGCATTGATTAATACTCTGTAATAAGTTGTTCCTGCTGCTGCACTCGATGGAGTATATGTATCCGTTGTTGCACCTGTGCCTGTCGCATTGGTCCAGCCACCGATTCCATCTGCACTTTGCTGCCATTGGTAAGAGATCGTGCCGGATCCGCCGCTTACCACTACACTTGTCGTATTGGCTCCTCCGATACACTCATTGATATTAACCGGTTGTGTTACTACGATTAAGTCAGCTGCGATCACTGCCGTTGCATTATTACTTACAGCCTGGTCGCATCCGTTATTGGCTGCATTCACAAGAACCCTGTAATATGTCGTGCCTGCTACCAAACTTGGTGGTGTGTATGTGGCACTTGTTGATCCTGTACCTGTGGCATTGGCCCAGCCACCGATTCCGTCTGCACTTGACTGCCACTGATAACTGATGGCACCCGATCCCCCACTTACTGCAACATTCATTGTATTCGTTCCGCCGATACATTCATTGACATTCGTAGGTTGTGTGGTCACTAAAAGATCTGCTGATATTATAGCTATGCCATTGTTACTTATGGCCTGATCGCATCCATTATTAGCTGCATTGATCAGCACTCTGTAATATGTTGTTCCTGCTGATGCACTCGAAGGAGTATAAGTATCTGTTGTTGCCCCTGTACCTGTTGCATTGGCCCAGCCTGTTGTTCCATCTGCACTTGACTGCCATTGGTAGCTGATCGTTCCTGAACCTCCACTCACTGATACTGTCATTGTATTCGTTCCGCCAATACACTCATTTACATTTGAAGGTTGTGTTGTTACTAGCAGGTCTGCTGATATTATAGCTATTCCATTGTTACTTACCGTTTGATCACATCCGCTATTGGCTGCGTTGATCAGCACTCTGTAATAAGTTGTTCCGCTTGCTGCACTCGATGGAGTATATGTGTCTATTGTCGCACCTGATCCGGTTGAATTTGCCCAACCTGTACTTCCATCTGCACTTTGCTGCCACTGATAAGTAATTGTTCCAGAACCACCACTGACAACAACTGTCATTGTATTTGTTCCGCCAATACACTCATTGACATTTGCAGGTTGTGTGGTCACCAGCAAGTCTGATGTGATCACCGCTGTTGCATTGTTACTTACAGCCTGGTCGCATCCATTGTTGGCTGCATTAACCAGCACTCTGTAATATGTTGTGCCTGCCACTACACTTGGTGGTGTATATGTTGCACTTGTTGATCCTGTACCTGTTGCATTTGCCCAGCCTGTAGAACCATCTGCACTTGACTGCCATTGGTAACTTATCGCACCCGATCCTCCACTTACTGCAACATTCATTGTATTTGTTCCGCCAATGCATTCATTGACATTTGATGGTTGAGTTGTCACTACCAGGTCTGCGGCTATAACTGCTGTTGCATTGTTACTTATGGCCTGATCGCATCCGTTGTTGGCTGCATTAACCAGTACACGGTAGAAGGTTGTCCCTGCTGACGCACTTGGTGGAGTATAAGTTGCACTCGTAGATCCTGTACCTGTGGCATTAGCCCAACCTGTAGAACCATCTGCACTTGACTGCCATTGGTATGAAATCGTTCCTGATCCGCCACTCACTGCCACTGTCATCGTGTTTGTTCCTCCGATACACTCATTTACATTCGAAGGCTGTGTGGTCACTAACAGGTCAGCTGAAATAATCGCTATTCCATTATTACTTACAGCTTGATCGCATCCGTTATTGGCTGCATTAATCAGTACCCTGTAATAAGTAGTTCCAGCTACTGTACTTGGTGGTGTATACGTTGCACTTGTTGATCCTGTGCCTGTTGCATTAGTCCAACCACTTATTCCATCTGCACTTGACTGCCACTGGTAGCTGATCGTTCCTGATCCGCCACTCACTGCCACTGTCATCGTGTTTGTTCCTCCGATACACTCATTTACATTCGATGGTTGTGTTGTCACTAACAGATCCTGGGTTATTGTTGCTATTGCATTTGTACTCACGGCCTGGTCGCATCCATTATTTGATGCATTGACCAATACCCTGTAGTAGGTTGTTCCCGCTACTGCACTTGGTGGTGTATATGTTGCACTTGTTGATCCTGTGCCTGTTGCATTTGCCCAGCCACTTATTCCATCTGCACTTGACTGCCACTGGTAGCTGATCGTTCCTGATCCGCCACTCACTGATACTGCCATTGTATTTGTTCCTCCGATACATTCATTCACATCTGCAGGTTGTGTGGTCACGATGATATCCGGTGCGATGATCGTGGCGGAATTTGAACTCACGGCCTGATCACATCCACTGTTTGATGCATTGATTAATACTCTGTAATAAGTTGTTCCTGCTGCTGCACTCGATGGAGTATATGTATCCGTTGTTGCACCTGTGCCTGTCGCATTGGTCCAGCCACCGATTCCATCTGCGCTTTGCTGCCATTGGTAGGAGATCGTGCCGGATCCACCACTGACAACTACACTTGTCGTATTGGCTCCTCCGATACACTCATTGATATTTACCGGTTGTGTTACTACAACTAAGTCAGCTGTGATCACCGCCGTTGCATTATTACTTACGGCCTGGTCGCATCCATTATTGGCTGCATTAACCAGCACTCTATAGTATGTTGTGCCCGCTACCAAACTTGGTGGTGTGTATGTTGCACTCGTCGATCCTGTGCCTGTTGCATTGGCCCAGCCACCGATACCGTCTGCACTTGACTGCCACTGATAACTGATGGCGCCCGATCCCCCACTTACTGCAACATTCATCGTATTGGTTCCGCCAATACATTCATTGACATTCGTAGGTTGTGTGGTCACTAAAAGATCTGCTGATATTATAGCTATGCCATTGTTACTTACGGCCTGATCGCATCCATTGTTCGCTGCATTGATCAGCACTCTGTAATATGTTGTTCCTGCTGATGCACTTGGTGGTGTGTATGTTGCACTGGTAGATCCTGTGCCCGTTGCATTCGCCCAGCCACTTATTCCGTCTGCACTTGACTGCCATTGGTAAGAGATCGTACCTGAACCTCCACTCACTGATACTGTCATTGTATTCGTTCCCCCAATACACTCATTTACATTTGAAGGTTGTGTAGTTACTAGCAGGTCTGCTGATATTATAGCTATTCCATTGTTACTTACCGTTTGATCACATCCGCTATTGGCTGCGTTGATCAGCACTCTGTAATAAGTTGTTCCGCTTGCTGCACTCGATGGAGTATATGTGTCTGTTGTTGCACCTGCTCCGGTTGAATTTGCCCAACCTGTACTTCCATCTGCACTTTGCTGCCATTGATAAGTAATTGTACCAGAACCACCACTGACAACAACATTCATTGTATTTGTTCCGCCGATACACTCATTCACATTTGCAGGTTGTGTAGTCACAATCAAGTCTGATGTGATCACTGCTGTTGCGTTATTACTTACAGCCTGGTCGCATCCATTGTTGGCTGCATTAACCAGCACTCTGTAATATGTTGTGCCTGCCACTACACTTGGTGGTGTATATGTTGCACTTGTTGATCCTGTACCTGTTGCATTTGCCCAGCCTGTAGAACCATCTGCACTTGACTGCCATTGGTAACTGATCAATCCTGATCCGCCGCTCACAGTCACATTCATTGTATTTGTTCCGCCAATACACTCATTGACATTTGATGGTTGAGTTGTCACTAAAAGGTCTGCGGCTATAACTGCTGTTGCATTATTACTTACGGCCTGATCGCATCCATTGTTGGCTGCGTTAACCAGTACCCGGTAGAAAGTTGTTCCACTTGCTGCACTTGGTGGTGTATATGTTGCACTTGTTGATCCTGTACCTGTGGCATTAGCCCATCCTGTACTTCCGTCTGCACTTGACTGCCATTGGTATGAAATCGTACCTGAACCTCCGCTGACAACTACTGTCATTGTATTCGTTCCGCCTACACACTCACTGACATTACCTGGCTGTGTGGTCACTAACAGGTCAGCTGAAATAATCGCTATTCCATTATTACTTACAGCTTGATCGCATCCACTATTAGCTGAGTTAATCAATACTCTGTAGTATGTCGTGCCTGCTGCCGTGCTTGGTGGTGTATACGTTGCACTTGTTGATCCTGTGCCTGTTGCATTAGTCCAACCACTTATTCCATCTGCACTTGACTGCCACTGGTAGCTGATCGTTCCTGATCCGCCACTCACTGCCACTGTCATCGTGTTTGTTCCTCCGATACACTCATTTAAATTCGATGGTTGTGTTGTCACTAACAGATCCTGAGTTATTGTTGCTATTGCATTTGTACTCACGGCCTGGTCGCATCCATTATTTGATGCATTGACCAATACCCTGTAGTAGGTTGTTCCCGCTACTGCACTTGGTGGTGTATATGTTGCACTTGTTGATCCTGTGCCTGTTGCATTTGCCCAGCCACTTATTCCATCTGCACTTGACTGCCACTGGTAGCTGATCGTTCCTGATCCGCCACTCACTGATACTGTCATCGTGTTTGTTCCTCCGATACATTCATTCACATCTGCAGGTTGTGTGGTCACGATGATATCCGGTGCGATGATTGTGGCGGAATTTGAACTCACGGCCTGATCACATCCACTGTTTGATGCATTGATTAATACCCTATAATAAGTTGTGCCTGCTGCTGCACTCGATGGAGTATATGTATCCGTTGTTGCACCTGTGCCTGTCGCATTGGTCCAGCCACCGATTCCATCTGCGCTTTGCTGCCATTGATAGCTGATCGTTCCTGATCCGCCACTGACAACTACACTTGTCGTATTGGCTCCTCCGATACACTCATTGATATTTACCGGTTGTGTTACTACAACTAAGTCTGCTGTGATCACCGCCGTTGCATTATTACTTACAGCCTGGTCGCATCCGTTATTGGCTGCATTCACAAGAACCCTGTAATATGTGGTGCCCGCTACTAAACTTGGTGGTGTGTATGTTGCACTCGTCGATCCTGTACCTGTGGCATTGGCCCAGCCACCGATTCCGTCTGCACTTGACTGCCACTGATAACTGATGGCGCCCGATCCCCCACTTACTGCAACATTCATTGTATTCGTTCCGCCAATACATTCATTGACATTCGTAGGCTGTGTTGTCACTAAAAGATCTGCTGATATTATAGCTATGCCATTGTTACTTACGGCCTGATCGCATCCATTGTTCGCTGCATTGATCAGCACTCTGTAATATGTTGTTCCTGCTGATGCACTTGGTGGTGTGTATGTTGCATTGGTAGATCCTGTGCCTGTAGCATTAGTCCAACCTGTGCTTCCATCTGCACTTGACTGCCATTGGTAGCTGATCGTTCCTGAACCTCCACTCACTGATACTGTCATTGTATTCGTTCCGCCAAAACATTCATTCACGTTGTTTGGCGGTGTGGTCACAATAATATCCGGTGCGATGATCGTCACTGAATTTGAACTCACTGCCTGATCACATCCACTGCCGGCTGCATTGATGAGTACCCGGTAGTAGGTTGTTCCTGCTATTGTGCTTGGTGGCGTATATGTGGCACTTGTTGATCCAGTGCCTATGGCATTGGCCCATCCACTTATTCCATCTGAACTCGATTGCCACTGATATGTGATTGCACCAGATCCGCCACTTACTGCTACACTAGTCGTATTTGTTCCTCCGACACATTCATTCACATTTCCTGGTTGTGTGGTCACCAGTAAGTCTGCTGTGATCACTGTTGTTGCGTTATTACTTACAGCCTGGTCGCATCCATTGTTGGCTGCATTAACCAGCACTCTGTAATATGTTGTGCCTGCCGCTACACTTGGTGGTGTATATGTTGCACTTGTTGATCCTGTGCCTGTTGCATTGGCCCAGCCTGTAGAACCATCTACACTTGACTGCCATTGGTAACTGATCAATCCTGATCCGCCGCTCACAGTCACATTCATTGTATTTGTTCCGCCAATACATTCATTGACATTTGATGGTTGCGTTGTCACTAAAAGGTCTGCGGCTATAACTGCTGTTGCATTGTTACTTATGGCCTGATCGCATCCGTTGTTGGCTGCATTAACCAGTACACGGTAGAAGGTTGTCCCTGCTGCCAAACTTGGTGGTGTATATGTTGCACTCGTAGATCCTGCACCAATTGCATTGGCCCATCCACTTATTCCATTGGCACTGGATTGCCATTGATAACTAATAGCACCTGATCCTCCACTGACTACTACTGTCATTGTGTTCGTTCCGCCAATACATTCATTGACAGTCGACGGCTGTGTGGTCACTAACAGATCCGGTGAAATAATGGCTATGGCATTATTGCTGATTGCCTGGTCACATCCGTTGTTAGCCGCATTGACTAATACTCTATAATAGGTCGTGCCTGCTATAATACTTGGTGGTGTATAAGTTGTGCTAGTTGATCCTGTGCCTGTTGCATTTATCCAGCTGCTTGCTCCATTAGGACTTGACTGCCATTGATAACTGATCGTTCCTGATCCGCCACTCACTGCAACTGTCATTGTATTCGATCCTCCGATACATTCATTTACATTCGATGGTTGTGTTGTCACTAACAAGTCCGGTGAAACTATAATTGTTTCTCCATCACTAATACTTTCACATCCAGCATCCTGGGTTACAATAACTCGATACGTATAGGTGCCTATACTAAGAGCTTCCGTTGTATAGTTTGCATTATTTGCTCCGAATATATCTATCCATATTCCTCCAATCAATTGCTGCCATTGATAATTGTTTGAACCTGCTCCTCCTGTTACGACGCTGTGTATGGTTGTTACACCACCGTTACAAATATTATTTTGATCAGCAAAATCTGTTACAGTTGCATCAGCGTTTACAACGATAATATTTGCTTCACTTACATTTTCACATCCTGCATCCTGCGTTACAACTACCCTGTAGGTATAACTGCCAACTTCGAGTACATCAGTTGTATAATCCGGGCTGTTGGCCAGGAAAAGATCTATCCAGACGCTTCCGTCCAACTGCTGCCATTGATAATTAGTAGATCCTGCTCCTCCTGTAACCTGGCTATGTAACGTAGTATTTCCACCATCACAAATTTCATTATCATCAGCAGTCACAAGCACATCAGGATCGCTGTTGACAATAATTTCCTGACCCTGGCTCACTCCTTCACATCCTGAGTTTTGTGTAACTAATACACGGTAAGTGTAACTGCCGGTTTCCAAAACGTCAGTCGTGTAATCCGGACTGTTTGCTCCAAAGATGTCCACCCAAACTCCTTCAATAAATTGTTGCCACTGATAATTGTTGCCGCCTGCTCCACCGACAACATCGCTATGCAATGTTGTAAATCCTCCATTACAAATCTCATTATCATCAGCACTATCGAAGATCTGGGCATCACCGTTGACAACTATTGTTTCCCCATCGCTGACTCCATCACATCCAGCATCCTGCAGTACAATTACTCGATAGGTATAGGTTCCTTCATTTAAAAGGTCAGTAATATAATCTGCATCATTTGCACCAAATATGTCGACCCATACTCCACCGATTTCCTGCTGCCATTGGTAATTGTTACCTCCAGCTCCACCTACAACCTCGCTATGCAATGTTGTACTTCCTCCAGCACAGATTTCATTAAAATCTGCACTATCGAAAACCTGCGGATCATCATTTACAACAATCGTTTCACCATCGCTTACAGCACTACAACCTGAATCCTGATTAACGATAACCCGATAGGTATAACTTCCTTCACCAAGGAGATCGGTCGTATAATTTTCACCATTAGCATTAAAAATATCAACCCAGTCATTTCCAATCAATTGCTGCCATTGATAATTATTTCCTCCAGCACCGCCAACGACTATACTATGTAAGGTGGTAGTTCCTCCTGCACATATTTCATTGTCATCGGCATTGTCAAATACCTCTGGATCACTGTTCACCAAAATAATCTCTCCATCACTCACACTCTCGCATCCTGAATCTTGCTGCACGATTACCCTATAAGTGTAGCTTCCGGTACTTAAAATCTCCGTCGTATAATCTGATCCATTAGCATTTAATATATTTTCCCAGTTGCTACCAATTAATTGCTGCCACTGATAGCTATTTCCTCCAGCACCACCCACGACTTCACTATGTAATGTGGTAGATCCGCCTTCACAGAATTCATTATCATCTGCACTATCAAATATTTCCGGATCGCTATTCACCACGATTATTTCGCCATCGCTGACTGCGACACATCCGGCATCTTGTTGCACCATGACTCTGTAGGAGTAAGTTCCTGTAGACAGAACATCGGTGGTATAATCTGCATCATTGGCTCCAGGTATGTTTACCCAGGCTCCTGAAATAAATTCCTGCCATTGATAATTATTACCTCCTGCTCCACCAACGACTTCGCTATGCAATGTTGTTAATCCACCGTCACATATCTCATTATCATCGGCATTATCAAATACCTGAGGATCGTTATTTACTATGATTATTTCACCATCACTTACGGCCTGGCATCCGGCATCCTGGGTGACTACCACCCTGTACTCATAACTACCTACATTCAACATTTCAGTAGTGTAATTTGGTCCATTAGCATTTAAAATATTTGTCCAAGCTGTTCCAATTAACTGTTGCCATTGATAATGATTAACACCTGTTCCGCCTGTTACAGTGCTATGTAATGTTGTAGTTCCTCCTTCACAGAATTCATTATCGTCTGCGATATCTGATACAACCGGATCATCATGTACCATTAAAGTCTCTCCATCACTTACACTTTCACAACCAGTACCCTGTGTGACAACGAGTCTGTAAGAATAACTGCCTGTACTTAAAATATTTGTAGTATAATCAGGACCATTAGCACCGCTAATGTTGGTCCATATCGAAGCAAGTAATTGCTGCCACTGATAAATAGTAGTTCCGGTGCCGCCTGTGACTGTGCTATGTAAAACGGTGAACCCTCCGTCACAGAATTCATTATCATCTGCATTATCAAGGACAACAGGATCGTTAGCAACTAAAATGGTAGTTACATTGCTTACTGCCTGATCACAACCATTATTAGCTGCATTGATCAACACCCTGTAATATGTCGTTCCGGCTACTGCACTTGAAGGTGTATATATGTTAGTAGTTGCGTCTGCTCCTGTAGCATTTGTCCAGCCACTTGTTCCATTTGCACTTGATTGCCATTGATACGTGATTGTACCCGAACCTCCGCTGATAACAACCGTCAATGCACTCATACCACCAATACATTCATTGAAATCAGATGGTTGTGTTGTTATTAAAAGATCCGGGGAAATGATGGCTATTCCATTATTACTTACTGCCTGATCACAACCATTATTAGCTGCATTGATCAGCACTCTGTAATATGTTGTTCCTGCTGATGCACTTGATGGTGTGAAAGTGTTTGATGTTGCACCTAAACCTGTAGAATTTGCCCAACCTGTACTTCCATCTGCACTTGACTGCCACTGATATGTTATTGTACCTGAACCACCACTCACAACTACTGTCATTGTGTTTGTTCCGCCAATACACTCATTGACATTGGATGGTTGTGTTGTTACTAAAAGATCCGGAGAAATAATAGCTATTCCATTATTACTTACAGCCTGGTCACAACCATTATTAGCTGCATTGATCAGCACTCTGTAGTAAGTTGTTCCTGCTGCTGCACTTGATGGTGTGTAGGTATTAGATGTTGCACCCGTTCCGGTTGAATTTGCCCAACCTGTACTTCCGTCAGAGCTTTGCTGCCACTGGTAAGTAATTGTACCTGAACCTCCATTGACAACAACTGTCATTGTATTCGTTCCGCCAATACACTCATTGACATTCGATGGTTGTGTTGTTACTACCAGGTCTGGTGTAATTACGGCTATTCCATTATTACTTACTGCCTGATCGCAACCATTGTTCGCAGCATTGATCAGTACTCTGTAATATGTTGTTCCTGCTGTTGCACTTGATGGTGTATAAATATTTGATGTTGCACCTGTTCCGGTTGAATTTATCCAGCCTGTACTTCCGTCTGCACTTTGCTGCCATTGATATGTTATTGTACCTGAACCGCCTGTCACAACTACCGTCATGGTATTGGTTCCGCCAATACACTCATTGACATTCGATGGTTGTGTTGTTACTAAAAGATCTGGTGTTACTACAGCTATTCCATTATTACTTACTGCCTGGTCACAACCATTGTTTGCAGCATTGATCAGTACCCTGTAGTAAGTTGTTCCTGCTGCTGCACTTGATGGTGTATATGTATCAATAGTTGCACCCGTTCCTGTGGAATTTGCCCAACCTGTACTTCCATCTGCACTTTGCTGCCACTGATATGTTATTGTACCTGAACCTCCACTGACAACTACTGTCATGGTATTGGTTCCGCCAATGCACTCATTGACATTCGATGGTTGTGTTGTTACTAAAAGGTCAGGAGATATGATTGCAATTCCATTATTACTTACTGCCTGGTCACAACCATTGTTAGCTCCATTGATCAGCACTCTGTAGTATGTTGTTCCTGCTGCTGCACTTGATGGTGTGTAAGTATCAGATGTTGCACCCGTTCCGGTTGAATTTGCCCAGCCTGTACTTCCATCTGCACTTTGTTGCCATTGATATGAAATTGTACCAGAACCGCCAGTCACTACTACTGCCATGGTATTGGTTCCGCCGATACACTCATTTACATTCGAAGGCTGCGTTGTTACTACAAGGTCTGGTGTAATTACGGCTACTCCATTATTACTTACTGCCTGGTCACAACCATTGTTAGCTGCATTGATCAGCACTCTGTAATATGTTGTTCCTGCTGCTGCACTCGATGGTGTATAGGTATCTGTTGTCGCACCTGTTCCTGTGGAATTTGCCCAGCCTGTACTTCCATCAGCACTTTGCTGCCACTGATATGTAATTGTACCTGAACCTCCATTGACAACAACTGTCATTGTATTCGTTCCGCCAATACACTCATTGACATTCGATGGTTGTGTTGTTACTACAAGGTCTGGTGTAATTACGGCTACTCCATTATTACTTACTGCCTGATCGCAACCATTGTTGGCTGCATTGATGAGTACTCTGTAGTAAGTTGTTCCTGCTGTTGCACTTGATGGTGTGTAAGTATTGGATGTTGCACCTGTTCCGGTTGAATTTGCCCAGCCAGTGCTACCGTCTGCACTTTGCTGCCACTGATATGTAACTGTACCTGAACCACCTGTCACAACAACCGTCATCGTATTTGTTCCACCAATACACTCATTGACATTCGAAGGCTGTGTTGTTACTAAAAGATCCGGTGAAATAATTGCTATTCCATTATTACTTACTGCCTGATCGCAACCATTGTTGCCTGCATTGATCAGCACTCTGTAGTAAGTCGTTCCTGCTGCTGCACTTGATGGTGTATATGTATTTGTTGTTGCACCTGTTCCTGTGGAATTTGCCCAACCGGTACTTCCATCTGCACTTTGCTGCCACTGATAAGTAATAGTTCCAGAACCGCCTGTCACAACAACCGTCATCGTATTCGTTCCGCCAATACACTCATTGACATTCGATGGTTGGGTTGTTACTAAAAGATCCGGTGATATAACAGCTATTCCATTATTACTTACTGCCTGATCGCAACCATTGTTAGCTGCATTGATCATTACTCTGTAATAAGTTGTTCCTGCTGCTGCACTGGATGGTGTATAAGTATCAGTTGTTGCACCAGTTCCTGTAGAATTTGCCCAACCTGTACTTCCGTCAGCACTTTGCTGCCATTGATATGTAACTGTTCCTGAACCACCACTGATAACTACTGTCATGGTGTTTGATCCGCCAATACACTCATTCACATTTGATGGTTGTGTTGTCACTAAAAGGTCAGGAGATATGATTGCAATTCCATTATTACTTACTGCCTGGTCGCAACCATTGTTAGCTGCATTGATCAGTACTCTGTAATAAGTTGTTCCTGCTGCTGCACTCGATGGTGTATAGGTAGCAGTTGTTGCACCCGTTCCGGTTGAATTTGCCCAGCCTGTACTTCCGTCTGAGCTTTGTTGCCACTGATAAGTGATAGTTCCAGAACCACCTGTCACAACAACTGTCATCGTGTTGGTTCCACCAATACACTCATTGACATTCGATGGTTGTGTTGTTACCACAAGATCCGGAGATATAATAGCTATTGCGTTATTACTTACTGCCTGGTCGCAACCATTGTTAGCTGCATTGATCAATACTCTGTAATAAGTTGTTCCTGCTGCTGCACTTGATGGTGTATATGTATTTGTTGTAGCACCTGTTCCGGTTGAATTTGCCCAGCCTGTACTTCCATCTGCACTTTGCTGCCACTGATATGTTACTGTACCCGAACCGCCTGTCACAACAACCGTCATTGTATTTGTTCCGCCAATACATTCATTGACATTCGATGGCTGTGTTGTTACTAAAAGATCCGGTGAAATAATTGCTATTCCATTATTACTTACTGCCTGATCGCAACCATTGTTGCCTGCATTGATCAGTACTCTGTAGTAAGTCGTTCCTGCTGCTGCACTTGATGGTGTATATGTATTTGTTGTTGCACCTGTTCCTGTGGAATTTGCCCAACCGGTACTTCCATCTGCACTTTGCTGCCACTGATAAGTAATAGTTCCAGAACCGCCTGTCACAACAACCGTCATCGTATTCGTTCCGCCAATACACTCATTGACATTCGATGGTTGTGTTGTTACCAGAAGATCTGGGGAAATGATCGCAATTCCATTATTACTTACTGCCTGGTCACAACCATTGTTAGCTGCATTGATCAGCACTCTGTAATAAGTTGTTCCTGCTGCTGCACTCGATGGTGTATAGGTATCAGTTGTTGCACCTGTTCCGGTTGAATTTGCCCAGCCTGTGCTACCGTCTGCACTTTGCTGCCATTGATATGTAATTGTACCTGAACCACCTGTCACAACAACCGTCATCGTATTTGTTCCACCAATGCACTCATTGACATTCGAAGGCTGTGTCGTTACTAAAAGATCCGGTGATATAACAGCTATTCCATTATTACTTACTGCCTGGTCACAACCATTATTAGCTGCATTGATCAGTACTCTGTAATATGTTGTTCCTGCTGCTGCACTTGATGGTGTATATGTATTTGTTGTTGCACCTGTTCCTGTGGAATTTGCCCAGCCTGTACTTCCATCAGCACTTTGCTGCCACTGATAAGTAATTGTTCCGGAACCGCCTGTCACAACAACCGTCATCGTATTTGTTCCACCAATACATTCATTGACATTCGATGGTTGTGTTGTTACCACAAGATCTGCGGAAATGATTGCTATGCCATTATTACTTACAGCCTGATCGCAACCATTATTAGCTGCATTGATCAGCACTCTGTAATAAGTTGTTCCTGCTGTTGCACTCGATGGTGTATAAGTATCCGTTGTTGCACCTGTTCCGGTTGAGTTTGCCCAACCTGTACTTCCGTCAGCACTTTGCTGCCACTGATAAGTAATTGTTCCAGAACCGCCAGTCACAACAACCGTCATCGTATTCGTTCCGCCAATACACTCATTGACATTCGTTGGCTGTGTTGTTACTACAAGGTCTGGTGTAATTACGGCTACTCCATTATTACTTACTGCCTGGTCACATCCATTGTTTGCTGCATTGATCAACACTCTGTAATACGTTGTTCCTGCTGCTGCACTCGATGGTGTATAGGTAGCTGTTGTTGCACCTGTTCCTGTGGAATTTGCCCAGCCTGTACTTCCATCAGCACTTTGCTGCCACTGATAAGTAATTGTTCCGGAACCGCCTGTCACAACAACTGTCATCGTATTCGTTCCGCCAATACACTCATTGACATTCGATGGCTGTGTTGTCACCAAAAGGTCAGGTGATATGACTGCAATTCCATTATTACTTACTGCCTGGTCACAACCATTGTTAGCTGCATTGATCAGCACTCTGTAGTAAGTTGTTCCTGCTGCTGCACTCGATGGTGTATAGGTATTAGTTGTTGCACCCGTCCCTGTTGAATTTGCCCAGCCTGTACTTCCATCTGCACTTTGCTGCCACTGATAAGTTATTGTTCCAGAACCACCTGTCACAACAACTGTCATCGTATTCGTTCCGCCAATACACTCATTCACATTTGATGGCTGTGTTGTTACTAAAAGATCCGGTGATATAACAGCTATTCCATTATTACTTACTGCCTGGTCACAACCATTATTACCTGCATTGATCAGCACTCTGTAGTATGTTGTTCCTGCTGCTGAACTTGATGGTGTGTAGGTATCAGAAGTGGCACCTGTTCCGGTTGAATTTGCCCAACCCGTACTTCCGTCAGCACTTTGCTGCCACTGATATGTTACTGTACCCGAACCGCCTGTCACAACAAGCGTCATCGTATTTGTTCCTCCAATACACTCATTGACATTCGAAGGCTGTGTTGTTACTAAAAGATCCGGTGATATAACAGCTATTCCATTATTACTTACTGCCTGGTCACAACCATTGTTAGCTGCATTGATCAGCACTCTATAGTATGTTGTTCCTGCTGCTGCACTCGATGGTGTGTAAGTGTTTGATGTTGCACCTGTTCCGGTTGAATTTGCCCAACCTGTGCTACCGTCTGCACTTTGCTGCCATTGATATGTAATTGTACCTGAACCTCCACTGACAACTACTGTCATGGTATTTGTTCCGCCAATACACTCATTCACGTTTGATGGCTGTGTTGTCACCACAAGGTCAGGAGATATGATTGCAATTCCAGTATTGCTTACTGCCTGATCGCAACCATTGTTAGCTGCATTGATCAGCACTCTATAGTAAGTTGTTCCTGCTCCTGCACTCGATGGTGTATAGGTATTTGTTGTTGCACCTGTTCCAGTGGAATTTGCCCAACCTGTACTTCCGTCTGAGCTCTGCTGCCACTGATATGATATTGTACCTGAACCACCACTGACTACAACTGTCATCGTATTTGTTCCGCCAATGCACTCATTGACATTCGATGGCTGCGTTGTCACCAAAAGATCCGGAGATATAATAGCTATTCCATTATTACTTACTGCCTGATCGCAACCATTGTTAGCTGCATTGATCAGCACTCTATAGTAAGTTGTTCCTGCTCCTGCACTCGATGGTGTATAGGTATTTGTTGTTGCACCTGTTCCTGTGGAATTTGCCCAACCCGTACTTCCGTCAGCACTTTGCTGCCACTGATAAGTAACTGTTCCAGAACCGCCTGTCACAACAACCGTCATCGTATTCGTTCCGCCAATGCACTCATTGACATTTGATGGCTGTGTTGTCACCAAAAGATCCGGAGATATAATAGCTATTCCATTATTACTTACTGCCTGATCGCAACCATTGTTAGCTGCATTGATCAGAACTCTGTAGTAAGTCGTTCCTGCTGATGCACTTGATGGTGTATAGGTATCTGTTGTTGCACCTGTTCCTGTGGAATTTGCCCAACCGGTACTTCCATCTGCACTTTGCTGCCACTGATAAGTAATAGTTCCAGAACCGCCTGTCACAACAACCGTCATCGTATTCGTTCCGCCAATACACTCATTGACATTCGATGGTTGTGTTGTTACCAGAAGATCTGGGGAAATGATCGCAATTCCATTATTACTTACTGCCTGGTCACAACCATTGTTAGCTGCATTGATCAGCACTCTGTAATAAGTTGTTCCTGCTGCTGCACTCGATGGTGTATAGGTATCAGTTGTTGCACCTGTTCCGGTTGAATTTGCCCAGCCTGTGCTACCGTCTGCACTTTGCTGCCATTGATATGTAAGTGTACCTGAACCACCTGTCACAACAACCGTCATCGTATTTGTTCCACCAATACACTCATTGACATTCGAAGGCTGTGTCGTTACTAAAAGATCCGGTGATATAACAGCTATTCCATTATTACTTACTGCCTGGTCACAACCATTATTAGCTGCATTGATCAGTACTCTGTAATATGTTGTTCCTGCTGCTGCACTTGATGGTGTATATGTATTTGTTGTTGCACCTGTTCCTGTGGAATTTGCCCAGCCTGTGCTACCGTCTGCACTTTGCTGCCACTGATAAGTGATCGTTCCGGAACCACCTGTCACAACAACTGTCATCGTGTTGGTTCCACCAATACACTCATTGACATTCGATGGTTGTGTTGTTACTAAAAGATCCGGTGATATAACAGCTATTCCATTATTACTTACTGCCTGGTCACAACCATTGTTAGCTGCATTGATCAGCACTCTATAGTAAGTAGTTCCTGCGGCTGCACTCGATGGAGTATAAGTATCAGTTGTTGCACCCGTCCCTGTTGAATTTGCCCAGCCTGTAATTCCGTCTGAGCTTTGTTGCCACTGATAAGTGATTGTACCTGAGCCACCACTGACGACAACCGACATCGTATTTGTTCCGCCAATACACTCATTGACATTTGATGGCTGTGTTGTCACCAGAAGATCCGGTGAAATAATAACTATTCCATTATTACTTACGGCCTGATCACAACCATTATTGGCTGCATTGATCAGCACTCTGTAGTAAGTTGTTCCTGCTGCTGCACTTGATGGTGTATATGTATCAGTTGTTGCACCTGTTCCGGTTGAATTTGTCCAGCCTGTACTTCCGTCTGGACTTTGCTGCCACTGATATGATATTGTACCTGAACCACCACTGACTACTACTGTCATCGTATTTGTTCCGCCAATACATTCATTCACATTTGATGGCTGTGTTGTTACTGTTAGGTCAGGTGATATAATTGCGATTCCATTATTACTTACTGCCTGGTCACAACCATTGTTGGCTGCATTGATCAGCACTCTGTAATATGTTGTTCCTGCTGCTGCACTTGATGGTGTGTAGGCATTTGTTGTTGCACCTGTTCCGGTTGAATTTGCCCAGCCTGTACTTCCGTCAGCACTTTGCTGCCATTGGTAAGTAATTGTACCTGAACCACCACTAACCACAACCGTCATTGTATTCGTTCCGCCAATACACTCATTCACATTTGATGGCTGTGTTGTTACCAGAAGATCTGCGGAAATGATTGCTATTCCATTATTACTTACAGCCTGATCACAACCATTGTTACCTGCATTGATCAGTACTCTGTAATAAGTTGTTCCTGCTGCTGCACTCGATGGTGTATAGGTAGCTGTTGTTGCACCTGTTCCGGTTGAATTTGCCCAACCTGTACTTCCATCTGCACTTTGCTGCCACTGATATGTGACTGTACCCGAACCGCCTGTCACAACAAGCGTCATCGTATTTGTTCCGCCAATACATTCATTGACATTCGATGGTTGTGTTGTTACTAAAAGATCCGGTGAAATAATTGCTATTCCATTATTACTTACGGCCTGATCGCAACCATTGTTACCTGCATTGATCAGCACTCTGTAGTATGTTGTTCCTGCTGCTGCACTTGATGGTGTATATGTATTTGTTGTTGCACCTGTTCCTGTGGAATTTGCCCAGCCTGTACTTCCGTCTGCACTTTGCTGCCATTGGTAGGTTACCGTACCTGAACCGCCTGTCACAACAACCGTCATCGTATTCGTTCCGCCAATACATTCATTGACATTCGATGGTTGTGTTGTTACTAAAAGATCCGGTGATATAACAGCTATTCCATTATTACTTACTGCCTGGTCGCAACCATTGTTAGCTGCATTGATCAGCACTCTGTAATAAGTTGTTCCTGCTGCTGCACTCGATGGTGTATAGGTAGCTGTTGTTGCACCTGTTCCCGTTGAATTTGCCCAGCCTGTGCTACCGTCTGCACTTTGCTGCCATTGATATGTAATTGTACCTGAACCTCCACTGACAACTACTGTCATGGTATTTGTTCCGCCAACACACTCATTGACATTTGATGGCTGTGTTGTCACTAGAAGGTCGGGTGATATAACAGCTATGCCATTATTACTTACTGCCTGGTCACATCCATTGTTAGCTGCATTGATCAGCACTCTGTAATAAGTTGTTCCTGCTGTTGCACTCGATGGTGTATACGTATTTGTTGTTGCTCCCGTTCCGGTTGAATTAGCCCAACCTGTACTTCCGTCAGCACTTTGCTGCCACTGATATGTAATTGTTCCGGAACCTCCACTGACTACAACCGTCATCGTATTCGTTCCGCCAATACACTCATTCACATTTGATGGCTGTGTTGTTACCAGAAGATCTGGGGAAATGATTGCTATTCCATTATTACTTACAGCCTGATCACAACCATTGTTACCTGCATTGATCAGCACTCTGTAATAAGTTGTTCCTGCTGCTGCACTCGATGGTGTATAGGTAGCTGTTGTTGCACCTGTTCCGGTTGAATTTGCCCAACCTGTACTTCCATCTGCACTTTGCTGCCACTGATATGTGACTGTACCCGAACCGCCTGTCACAACAAGCGTCATCGTATTTGTTCCGCCAACACATTCATTGACATTCGATGGTTGTGTTGTTACTAAAAGATCCGGAGAAATAATAGCTATTCCATTATTACTTACGGCCTGATCGCAACCATTGTTAGCTGCATTGATCAGTACTCTGTAGTATGTTGTTCCTGCTGCTGCACTTGATGGTGTGTAAGTGTTTGATGTTGCACCTGTTCCGGTTGAATTTGCCCAGCCTGTGCTACCGTCTGCACTTTGCTGCCACTGATATGTAATTGTACCTGAACCTCCACTGACAATTACGGTCATCGTATTCGTTCCGCCAATACATTCATTGACATTCGAAGGTTGTGTTGTTACTAAAAGATCCGGAGAAATAATAGCTATTCCATTATTACTTACAGCCTGGTCACAACCATTATTAGCTGCATTGATCAGCACTCTGTAGTAAGTTGTTCCTGCTACTGCACTTGATGGTGTATATGTATCTGTTGTTGCACCTGTTCCGGTTGAATTAGCCCAACCTGTACTTCCATCAGCACTTTGCTGCCACTGATACGTAATTGTACCAGATCCACCACTGACTACAACTGTCATTGTATTTGTTCCGCCAATACACTCATTGACATTCGATGGTTGTGTTGTTACTAAAAGGTCAGGAGATATGATTGCAATTCCATTATTACTTACTGCCTGATCGCAACCATTGTTACCTGCATTGATCAGCACTCTGTAGTAAGTCGTTCCTGCTGCTGCACTTGATGGTGTATATGTATTTGTTGTTGCACCCGTTCCGGTTGAATTTACCCAACCTGTACTTCCATCAGCACTTTGCTGCCACTGATATGTAATTGTACCTGAGCCTCCACTGACAACTACGGTCATCGTATTCGTTCCGCCAATACACTCATTGACATTCGATGGTTGGGTTGTTACCAAAAGATCCGGAGAAATAATAGCTATTCCATTATTACTTACGGCCTGGTCACAACCATTGTTAGCTGCATTGCTCAGAACTCTGTAGTAAGTCGTTCCTGCTGCTACACTTGATGGTGTGTAAGTGTTTGATGTTGCACCTATACCTGTTGAATTTGCCCAACCTGTTGTGCCATCAGCACTTTGCTGCCACTGATATGTAATTGTACCGGAACCACCACTGACAACAACCGTCATGGTATTTGTTCCACCAATACACTCATTCACATTTGATGGCTGAGTTGTTACTAAAAGATCCGGTGAAATAATTGCTATTCCATTATTACTTACTGCCTGATCACAACCATTATTAGCTGCATTAATCAGCACTCTGTAATATGTTGTTCCTGCTGTTGCACTTGATGGTGTATAGGTATCCGTTGTTGCACCTGTTCCTGTTGAATTTGCCCAGCCTGTACTTCCATCTGCACTTTGTTGCCACTGATAAGTAATTGTACCAGAACCGCCTGTCACAACGACTGTCATCGTATTAGTACCGCCGATACATTCATTGACATTAGAAGGCTGCACATTAACTAATAAGTCAGGATTTATCACCCCGATGGATATGTCACTGACTACACTTCCACAATCACTACCAGTGGCATTAATTGTCACTCTGTAATAAGTCGTACCGGCAACTATACTTGGAGGCGTGAATGTTGAAGAAGTTGCTTCAAAAATATCTACAAAACTAAGTGGTGATCCGTCTATGCTTGATTGCCATTGATAGCTTACAACTCCAGAACCACCTGTTACGATAACTGACATCTGATTGGTTCCGCCTATACACTCATTTACATTTGTTGGTTGTACTGTGATCAATAAATCAGGAGTAATCGTAGCTGTGGATATTTCACTGACTGTACCTCCGCAATCACTCCCCGAGGCACTTATTACTACTCTGTAGTAAGTTAATCCTGCATCTGCACTTGGAGGTATAAAAGTTGGATCTATTGCCCCATCAATATCTACAAAACTACCCGGAGTTCCATCCAGGCTCGATTGCCATTGATAGCTCACTACTCCTGATCCTCCTGTGACGGTCACTGACATTTGGTCTGCTCCTCCAATACACTCATTTACATTTGTTGGCTCTACTGTAATCAATAAGTCAGGAACAATCGTAGCACTGATTGTATTGCTGATTGTACCACCGCAGCCACTTCCAGTCGCACTGATCAACACTCTATAATAAGTGATGCCATCGACTATACTTGGAGGAGTATATATTGATGATGTTTCTCCCGGAATATCAACAAAGTCTGAAGCTGTTCCATTTGAACCGGATTGCCATTGATAGTTCAATACTCCTGATCCTCCTGTTACAGTCACAGACATTGGATCGGTTCCGCCAATACACTCATTTACATTTGAAGGATTAACAGTAATAACAAGGTCCGGAGCAATTACTGCAGTAGATATATTACTGAAAACACTACCACAATCATTTCCTGTGGCGCTAATCACCACTCTGTAATAATTTATACCTGCTGCTGCGCTTGGTGGAGTAAATGTTGCCGCTATTTCACCAGGAATATCTCCAAAGCTTGCAGGTGTTCCATCAGGACTAGATTGCCACTGGTAGGAAATAGTGCCAGAACCACCACTGACCACAACCGTCATTGAATTTGTACCGCCAATGCATTCATTGATATCAGATGGTTGAGAAGTCACTAATAAATCAGGTGCTATAATAGCTATTCCGTTATTACTTACGGCCTGGTCACAACCATTGTTAGCAGCATTAATCAAAACTCTGTAATAAGTTGTACCAGCAACTGCACTTGATGGTGTGAAGGTATTTGTTGTAGCACCTGAACCGTTGTCATTTATCCAACCTGTTGTTCCGTCAGTACTTGATTGCCATTGGTAAGTGATAGCACCTGAACCACCACTGACTGCAACTGTCATGGTATTTGTTCCTCCAACACATTCATTGACATCTGTTGGCTGTGATGTCACCAATAAATCAGGACTTACTACGACAGTAGCAACATCACTTATTGCATCTTCACATCCGTTTGCCACGAAACTTGTGACGACTCTGTAATAAGTTGTCCCCGCAACTGCGCTTGGCGGGATGAAAGTTGATTGATTTGCTCCAGTAATATTTACAAAGCTGGCTGGAGTCCCGTCAGGACTTGTCTGCCATTGATATAGAATTGCTGGTGGTCCGCTCGCTGTTACGGTTAAAGTGATTTGACCTCCGACACATATAAATCCACCCTGAGGTTGTCCGCCAATCAGAATGTCCGGAGTTACTACTATTATTACACTGTTACCAGTAGTTGCACAGCCTTTGTTTTGAGTAACAATCACACGGTATTCATAAGTTCCTGTTGCTAATACATCAGAAACATAATTTTGATTATTAGCATTCAATATATTTTCCCAGGTCGATGTATTATTATTAAACAATTGCCACTGGTATACATTACCTCCTGAACCACCAGTAACCACTGAATTCAATGTTGCTACTCCGCCATTACAAATGGTATATTCAGCTGCACTGACCACGACAATTGGATCAGCCTCAACATGAATATCTATTGGCAGACTTCCTGTTTCACATCCTGAATTTTGAGTTACTACGAGACGATATGAATATGTTCCTGCCGTCGCAAATACCTGCGTAGTATAAGATGCTGAATTAGCTCCTGTAATATTTACAAAGCCAACGCTTTGAACAAATTGTTGCCATTGGTAAGTATTGGAACCTGCACCACCTGTCACTGTACTACTTATCAATGCATTAGTTCCGACACATAAAAATAAATCTTCAGATGCTATGGTCACGACTGGATCTCCCGTTACCGTAATGATGACGGATGGACTTACTGATCCACAACTTAAACCTTGTGTGACAGCCAGCCTATATTCATAAGTTCCAAGTGTTGAAAGAACTGACGTGGTATAAGTTGCATTAGTTGCCCCTGGAATATTTGTCCACGTTGAAGTATTCGGATTAAATTGTTGCCATTGGTAAGATGAAGTGCCCAGGCCACCGGTAACATTGCTTGTGAAAAGTACCTGTCCACCACTGCAAATTGTATTGGCATTCGGTTGAATGGTTACAACAGGATCCGGAACAACTGTAATGGTATATTGATCACTGACGGCTTCACAACCGGAGTTTTGACTAATGGAAATCCTGAAGAAGTATATTCCTGCATTTAAACTTGGTGTCGAATATTCCTGGAGAGTGGCACCCGGAATAAGTTCCCAGTTTCCATTGACAAATTGTTCCCATTGATATGATATTGGGCCTATACCTCCACTGACTTCGGCATGAAAATCAGTCGACCCTCCATCGCAGAATTCATCCAGTGAAGCGGTCACTGTAGCAGTTGGATCATTAACTACTTCAATCAATACCTCATTGCTGACGCTTGAGCAGCCCGTTCCTTGGGTGGCCACTAAACGATAATTATAAATTCCTTCTGTAAGTACCTGGGTAATATAACTATCTGAATTGGCTCCGGAAATATCTGCCCATATAGTACCTAATTGCTGTTGCCACTGATACATAGTTGTACCTGTACCACCAGTAACATTAGAAGTGAAATTTGCTACACCTCCATCACAGATAACAGGTTGTTCAGGAGTGATTTCTACTAAAGGATCATCAACAATGTCAACCTGGGCTATGTCACTTATGGCATCCTGGCATCCATTGACCAAAGAACTGATGACAACACGATACCAGGTCGTACCAGATGAAGATGTATTAGGCGTAAATGTCGTTGATTGTGCACCCGAAATATTGGACCAGTTAAAAGGTGAATCGCTGTTGCTCAATTGCCATTGATAGTTCAGCGTACCTGTTCCATTTTGTCCCTGAACTGATAATATTTCTATTGCGTCAACACAACCGATAAATCCGACCGGTTGTAAAGAAACAATTATATCAGGATTGATGGTTACGCTTGCTATATCACTGATGACATCATCACATCCTACGCCATCTGCATTTATAAGTGCCCTGTACCACGTCGTTCCAACAGTGGTGCTTGAAGGTGTAAATGCTGCAGTTGTAACACCATCAAGATTTGTAAATGAAGTACTAATTCCTGTTGCGCTTGATTGCCATTGATAGGTAATATTTCCGTATCCACCCGTGACCTGAACACTCATCTGTTCATCACCGCCAACACATTCAGTGAAAGATACCGGCTCTACATTGACCACCAAATCAGGAGTGACAATTACGGTCATGATGTCAGAGTAAGGCTCAAGACATCCTGATGTGCCATCATTAATCCTGACCCTGTAATAAATAGTTCCGGGTAAATCTGTTGGTGCATTATATGTTAAACCATTTTCACCATCAATGTCATTCCATGGTCCTCCTGGATCGTTACTTGCCTCCCATTGAATAGTGAGTTGGCTTGAACCTCCTGTAACAACTGCCGTTAAGAGCGCTCCCCCATCAACGCAAACTTGCGTCAAGGCCGGAGAAACCGTTACTGATGCATCCGGACGTGCATTGATAATAATAACATTAGAAATTGGCTCACTACATCCGGAGAGTGGATCAGTTACGACTACACGATAGTAATGAAGACCTACTGTCAAAGGTGTAGCCGTATAAATAGCTGTATTAGGTGCACCTACGTTTATCCATCCACTTAATCCATCAGGACTATATTGCCATTGATACGACACGGCTGATGATCCTCCAGTCAGTGTAGCTGTGAGATCAGCTGATCCTCCGATACATATTTCAGAATTATCCGGTGAAGCCGAGATAGCAGCATCAGGATTGATAATGACCTGGACTACCAAACTTATGATTGGATCGCAACCAATTCCTGATGCATTCACCAGCACTCTATAGTATGTAGTACCAACGGTTGTGCTTGAAGGAATATAAGTTGTCGAATTTGCACCAGTAATGTTGGAGAAACCAGCGGGGAATACAGATGTACTTGATTGCCATTGATAAGTAACAGTTCCTGTTCCGCCGGTTGTGACTACACTTAACTGGTTCGTACCATCCAGGCATTCTTCAATATCTGAAGGTTGAGCAGTGATGGCAAGATCATTGACTACACTAATGATAACGGTTTGGCTAAATACATCTTCGCATCCGTTCTCATTAGCATATATATGTACACGATAGCTTGTAGTCGCAGATAAAGATCCTGTGTTATAATTTGGTGAATCTGATCCAACTGCCGACCAGGTAGTGCCATTGAAAGCCTGCCATTGATAATGTATTCCGGGCGAACCGCTGGCCGTGACACTCAAATCAAAATTACCTCCTGTACAGATTGAACCTCCCACGGGCTGAACGCTGATAGTGATATCCGGAGTGACAGTAACGATGACCGTTGACGAATAAATCGAATGACATCCATTTTCAGCCGCAAAAACAAATACACGATAGGATGTTGTTGCGGTAAGAATGCCGGTATTATAGGTTGGTATGTCAGATCCTACATTACTCCATGTACTTCCATTAAATGATTGCCATTGATAGTGGATAGCAGGAGAGCCGCTGGCAGTTATGCTAAGATTAAAATTACCTCCTGTACAGATTGAACCGCCCACGGGTTGTGTACTGATCGAAATGTCCGGGGTAACAATTACTGTGACTTGAGTTGAATATAGATCTTCACAACCGCTTTGTGTGTTAAATACAAATACTCTGTAGCTCGTTGTGGTTGTAATTGAACCAGTATTATATGTAGGTGAATCTGAACCCACGATACTCCATGTCGTGCCATTAAATGCTTCCCACTGGTAATGGATAGCCGGTGATCCGCTTGCAGTCACACTCAAATCAAAATTACCTCCTGTACATATAGACCCTCCTACAGGTTGCGTGCTGATTGAAATGTCAGGTGTTACGGTGACGGTAACTTGAGTTGAATAAAGGTCTTCACATCCACTTTGTGTGTTATACGCAAATACTCTATAGCTTGTAGTAGTGGTTAATGTACCGGTATTATATGTTGGTAAATCTGAACCGACAACATTCCATGTTGTGCCATTAAATGATTCCCATTGGTAATGAATTGCAGGTGATCCGCTGGCGGTCACACTCAAATCAAAATTACCTCCTGTACAAATCGACCCGCCTAAAGGTTGAACGCTGATCGTAATGTCTGGTGTCACCGTAACAGTAACTTGTGTGGAATAAACATCTTCACAACCATTTTCACTTGCGTTAACAAATACCCGGTATGAGGTAGTTGCTGTAAGTGTTCCGGTATTGAAGGTTGGTAAATCTGATCCTACTATACTCCATGTCGTGCCATTAAATGATTCCCATTGATAATGAATATTTGGTGAACCGCTGGCAGTGACACTCAAATCAAAATTACCTCCGGTACAAATCGATCCTCCTACAGGTTGCGCACTGATCGAAATGTCAGGTGTGACGGTGACAGTCACCTGGGTTGAATAAATATCTTCACATCCACTTTGTGTATTATATGCAAATACCCGGTAATCCGTAGAAGTGGTTAATGTGCCTGTATTATAGGTCGGTAAATCTGAACCGACGATACTCCATGTTGTGCCATTAAATGACTCCCATTGGTAATGGATAGCTGGTGATCCGCTGGCAGTAACACTCAGGTCAAAATTACCCCCTGTACAAATCGATCCGCCTATCGGTTGAAAACTGATCGAAATATCGGGTGTGACAGTTACAGTCACTTGAGTTGAATAAATATCTTCACATCCACTCTGTGTGTTGAAGGCAAATACCCTGTAGCTGGTGGTCGTTGTTAAAGTACCTGTATTATAAGTCGGTAAATCTGAACCGACGATACTCCATGTTGTACCATTAAATGACTCCCATTGGTAATGGATAGCCGGTGATCCACTGGCTGTAATACTCAGGTCAAAATTACCTCCTGTACAAATTGAACCTCCAACAGGTTGCACGCTAATCGAAATGTCAGGTGTCACTGTAACAATGACTGTAGTGGAATATACATCTTCACATCCATTTTCACTTGCATTAACAAATACACGGTAAGACGTTGTAGCTGTAAGTGTTCCGGTATTATATGTCGGCAGATCAGATCCTACTATGCTCCATGTCGTACCATTGAATGACTGCCATTGGTAATGAATATTTGGAGATCCACTTGCTGTGACACTCAAATCAAAATTACCACCGGTACAAATCGAACCTCCAACAGGCTGTGCACTGATGGATATATCTGGTGATACGATAACTGCTGCGACTGTTGAATAGATGTCTTCACAACCACTTTCTGTTGCAAAAACAAAAACCCGGTACCATGTTGTTTGAGAAAGTGGATTAGTTACAAAGCTTGAAGTGGTTCCTCCGGCTTCGCTTACGTTGTGCCATGTACCTGCAGCAGTACTGTCTTGCCATTGATATTGGATATTCGGTGATCCACTTGCAGTTGTACTTAATATCCATGTACCTCCCACGCAAATTGCACCACCAACAGGTTGAACGCTGATCGAAATGTCAGGTGTGACGACTACTGTCACCTGGGTTGAATATATATCCTCGCAACCACTTTGTGTATTAAATACAAATACACGATAGCTAGTAGTAGTAGTTAATGTTCCTGTATTAAATGATGGTAAATCTGAACCGACGATACTCCATGTGGTGCCATTGAATGACTCCCACTGATAATGAATAGCCGGTGATCCGCTTGCCGTTACACTTAAATCAAAATTACCTCCTGTACAGATTGATCCTCCGACCGGTTGTACACTGATCGAAATGTCAGGTGTAACTGTGACAGTGACTTGAGTTGAATATAAATCTTCACAACCACTTTGTGTATTAAAGACAAATACACGGTAGCTTGTTGTTGCAGTTAATATGCCTGTATTATAGGTTGATAAATCTGAACCGACAATACTCCATGTCGTACCGGTAAATGCCTCCCATTGATAATGGATTGCTGGTGATCCGCTTGCTGTGACACTCAAATCAAAATTACCTCCTGTACAAATTGATCCTCCGACCGGTTGTGCACTGATCGAAATGTCAGGAGTAACGACTACTGTGATTTGGGTTGAATATAAATCTTCACAACCACTTTGTGTATTAAAGACAAATACTCTGTAATCTGTAGAAGTTGTTAACGTTCCTGTATTATATGTCGGTAAATCTGAACCGACAATACTCCATGTCGTACCATTAAATGACTCCCATTGATAATGTATTGCCGGTGAGCCACTGGCAGTCACACTCAAATCGAAATTTCCTCCTGTACAAATTGAACCTCCGACGGGCTGAACACTGATCGCGATATCCGGTGTTACGATCACAGTGACGATTGAGGAATAAAGGTCCTCACATCCACTTTGATTATTGTATACAAATACACGGTATTGAGTAGTGCCTGATAATGTTCCTGTATTAAAGGTTGAGTTTGTTGCTCCATTAATTGCAGTCCATGTACTTCCGTTAAATTGTTCCCATTGATATTGAATCGATGGAGAGCCACTAGCGGTTACGCTGAGATCAAAATTACCGCCTGTACAGATTGATCCTCCGACTGGCTGCACACTGATTGAAATGTCAGGTGTAACAGTGACAGTGACTTGAGTTGAATAGACGTCTTCACAACCACTTTGATTATTATAAACAAATACGCGATAATCTGTAGAAGTGGATAATGTGCCTGTATTATAAGTCGGTAAATCTGTTCCAACTATGCTCCACGTAGTTCCATTAAATGATTCCCATTGATAATGTATTGCCGGTGATCCACTGGCAGTCACACTTAAATCAAAATTTCCTCCGGTACAAATTGAACCTCCGATCGGCTGAACACTAATCGCGATGTCAGGAGCTACTGTAACAGTGACAATGCTGGAGTAAATATCCTCACATCCATTCTGAGTGGCAAAGACAAATACTCTGTATTGAGTTGTTGTTGTCAATGTTCCTGTATTGAAAGTCGGATTGGTTGCACCACCGATGGCTACCCAGGATGTTCCATTGAATGTCTCCCATTGATATTGAATCGCTGGTGATCCGGTGGCTGAAACGGATAAATCAAAGTTGCCTCCTGTACAAATGGATCCACCTACTGGCTGAGTATTGATGGCGATATCAGGGCTAACCAGGACTGCAACAATATTACTATAAATATCTTCACATCCACTTTGATTATTATACACAAATACACGGTACCACTTTGTTACTGACAATATATCTGTCGTAAAGCTGGAAGTTGTGCCGCCGACTTCGCTTACATTATGCCATGTTCCTCCCACTATGCTGTCCTGCCATTGATAATTGATCCCTGGAGATCCACTTGCTATTACATTTAAGAACCATGTTCCACCTACACAAATTGATCCTCCAACCGGTTGTGTACTGATCGAAATGTCTGGTGTCACAATGACCGTAACCTGAGTTGAATAAAGATCTTCACACCCACTTTGATTATTATAAACAAAAACCCGGTAACTCGTGGTGGTAGTTAATGTTCCTGTATGATACGTGGCTTGATCTGGGCCAACGATACTCCATGTCGTACCGTTAAACGATTCCCATTGGTAGTGAATAGCGGGTGATCCGCTGGCTGTGACACTTAAGTCAAAATTTCCTCCTGTACAAATCGATCCCCCTACTGGTTGTGTAGATATGGTGATGTCGGGTGTTACAATGACCGCTACCTGGCTTGAATAAACATCCTCACAACCGCTTTGTGTATTAAAGACAAATACACGATAGCTGGTAGTAGTAGTTAATGTTCCTGTATTGTATGTTGGCAGATCTGAACCGACAATACTCCATGTTGTGCCATTGAATGACTCCCATTGATAATGAATAGCCGGTGATCCGCTTGCAGTCACACTTAAATCAAAATTACCTCCTGTACAGATTGATCCTCCGATAGGTTGTACACTGATTGAAATGTCAGGTGTAACCGTGACAGTGACTTGAGTTGAATATAGATCTTCACAACCACTTTGTGTATTAAAGACAAATACCCGGTAACTCGTTGTTGTAGTTAATGACCCTGTATTGTATGTGGGTAAATCTGAACCGACTATACTCCATGCTGTACCATTAAAAGATTCCCATTGATAATGAATAGCAGGAGATCCACTGGCGGTGACACTTAAATCAAAATTACCTCCTGTACAGATTGATCCTCCGACCGGTTGTACACTGATCGAAATATCAGGTGTTACTGTGACGGTAACTTGAGATGAATAGACATCTTCACATCCACTTTGAGTATTAAAGACAAATACCCGGTAATCAGTGGATGTTGTTAATGTTCCTGTGTTATATGTCGGTACATCTGAACCGACTACACTCCATGTTGTACCATTAAATGATTCCCATTGGTAATGTATGGCTGGTGATCCGCTGGCCGTGACACTTAAATCAAAATTACCTCCTGTACAAATTGATCCTCCTATAGGCTGAACACTAATCGCGATATCCGGAGTTACTGTCACAGTGACGATAGAAGAATATAGGTCCTCACATCCGCTTTGATTATTAAATACAAATACACGATATTGAGTGGTGCCTGATAAAGTCCCTGTATTAAAGGTTGAGTTTGTTGCTCCATTTATTGCAGTCCATGTGCTTCCGTTAAATTGTTCCCATTGATATTGTATCGCCGGCGAACCACTGGCTGTTACACTGAGATCAAAATTACCACCGGTACAAATTGATCCTCCGACCGGTTGTAAGCTGATTGAAATGTCAGGTGCAACAGTGACAGTGACTTGTGTCGAATAAACATCTTCACATCCACTTTGATTATTATAAACAAATACGCGATAATCCGTAGTAGTAGTTAACGTCCCTGTATTAAATGTCGGTAAATCTGAACCGACTATACTCCATGTCGTGCCGTTAAATGCCTCCCACTGATAATGAATAGCCGGTGATCCATTGGCGACGACACTCAAATCAAAATTACCTCCCGTACAAATCGATCCTCCAACTGGCTGTGTCGTAATTGCAATATCAGGAGCCACAGTAACCGTGACAATGCTGGAGTAAATATCCTCACATCCATTCTGAGTGGCAAAGACAAATACTCTGTATTGAGTTGTTGTTGTCAATGTTCCTGTATTGAACGTCGGATTGGTTGCACCACCGATGGCTACCCAGGATGTTCCATTGAATGTCTCCCATTGATATTGAATCGCTGGTGATCCGGTGGCTGAAACGGATAAATCAAAGTTGCCTCCTGTACAAATGGATCCACCTACTGGCTGAGTATTGATGGCGATATCAGGGCTAACCAGGACTGCAACGATATTACTATAAATATCTTCACATCCACTTTGATTATTATAAACAAATACACGGTACCACTTTGTTACTGACAATATATCTGTCGTAAAGCTGGAAGTTGTACCACCGACTTCACTTACATTATGCCATGTTCCTCCCACTATGCTGTCCTGCCATTGATAATTGATCCCTGGAGAACCACTTGCTATTACATTTAAGAACCATGTTCCACCTACACAAATTGATCCTCCTACTGGTTGTGTAGATATGGTGATGTCGGGTGTTACAATGACCGTAACCTGAGTCGAATAAAGATCTTCACACCCACTTTGATTATTATAAACAAAAACCCGGTAACTCGTGGTTGTGGTTAATATTCCTGTATTGTATGTGGATTGATCTAAACCAACCACACTCCATGTTGTACCATTAAACGATTCCCATTGATAGTGAATAGCGGGTGATCCGCTGGCTGTGACACTTAAGTCAAAATTTCCTCCTGTACAAATTGATCCTCCTACTGGTTGTGTAGATATGGTGATGTCGGGTGTTACAATGACCGATACCTGGGTTGAATAAACATCCTCACAACCACTTTGTGTATTAAAGACAAATACACGATAGCTTGTAGTATTAGTTAATGTTCCTGTATTATATGTGGGTAAATCTGATCCGACGATACTCCATGTGGTGCCGTTAAATGACTCCCATTGATAATGAATAGCCGGCGATCCACTTGCCGTCACACTTAAATCAAAATTACCACCTGTACAAATAGAGCCTCCGATAGGCTGTACACTGATCGAAATGTCTGGTGTAACGGTAACCGTGACCTGAGTCGAATAGACATCTTCACAACCACTTTGTATATTAAAGACAAATACCCGGTAACTTGTGGTGGTAGCCAATGATCCTGTATTGTATGCGGGTAAATCTGAACCGACTATACTCCATATGGACCCATTGAATGCCTCCCATTGATAATGAATGGCAGGTGATCCACTGGCGGTCACACTTAAATCAAAATTACCTCCCGTACAAATTGATCCTCCGACCGGTTGGACACTGATCGAAATGTCAGGTGTAACTGTGACGGTGACTTGGGTTGAATAGACATCTTCACAACCAGTCGCATTTGAAAAGACAAAGACCCTGTACTGAGTAGTTGTGGTTAATGTACCTGTATTATACGTCGGCAGATCTGATCCTACAATATTCCATGTCGTACCGTTAAACGACTCCCATTGGTAATGTATGGCAGGTGAACCACTCGCCGTGACACTTAAATCAAAATTACCACCGGTACATATGGAACCTCCTACAGGTTGAGCTGAGATTGAAATGTCAGGTGTTACGATGACGGTAGCATCATTAGATACTGCAGTTTCACAACCATTTTGATTAGCATAAACTAATACACGGTAAGTTGTTGTTGTCGTAAGTACACCAGTGTTAAATGTAGGTTGGTTTGTTCCTGTGTTAATCCAATTGACACCAGATTGTGATTGCCACTGATAGTTGAGACCGGGTGATCCTGTAGCCACAACATTTAAAGTCATATCTCCTCCTGTACAAATAGAGCCTCCTACAGGTTGGCTTGCAATTTCAATATCAGGAGCAACAATAACAGTAGCCAAATCTGAAATAGCGGTTTCACATCCACTTTGTGATGCATATACTAAAACACGATAGATTGTAGTGCTCGTTAATGATCCTGTGTTGTACCCGGGGGAGTTTGTTCCGACTGAGATCCAATTCGTTCCTACTTGTCTTTGCCAATCATAGTTAAGTCCCGGAGATCCTGTTGCGGTTACAAACAAAATCATGTTACCTCCTACACATATGCTGCCACCGACAGGCTGCACTGTGATAACAATATCATTTGTAATGATTGCTGTGACTACCTGGCTTACAATAGGATCACAACCACTTGCCGATGCACTGATGATGACTCGATAGAAGGTAGTACCTGCCACTGTACTTAGTGGAGTATACGATGTATTTGTAGCACCTGCGATATTTGTAAAATTCGCCGGTACATTTGTTGTGCTGGATTGCCATTGATAAGTGACAACTCCTGAACCTCCTGTTACTATCACACTGATCGAGTTAGATCCTGAAACACACTCAAGCACATTGACAGGTTGCGTGGTAATCGATAAGTCCGGAGTTATGGTTACCCGGGCAGTATCACTTAATGCATTATCACATCCACTGGCTGATGCCAGGATGAGTACTCTATACCATAGATTGCCTGTTGTTGTCGCTGGTGGTGTATAACTTGGTGTTGAAGATCCTGGGCCAACAGCAGCTGACCAGCTACTAGTTCCATTCGGACTGCTTTGCCATGCATAGGTTATTGTACCTGAGCCGCCCGGTGCAACTACATTAAGTTGACTTGTACCTCCTAAACATTCTATGATCGGAGAAGGCTGGGTTGTGATCGTAAGGTCGGGAGTAATAGTTGCCGTAACAACTGTACTGACAGCCTGATCACATCCACTATTTGATGCATTGACTAATACTCTATACCATTTAGTTCCAGCTACAGTACTAGGCGGAGTATATGTTGTTGTTGTATTACCTGTTCCTGCGGCATTTGCCCAACCCGTTATACCATCAGGGCTAACCTGCCACTGATAAGAGATTGTTCCTGAACCTGAACCTGCAGCAATGGCAACATTCATTGTTAATGTTCCGCCGACACATTCAGTTATCGCAGTAGGCTGAGTTGTAATTGAAATATCCGGAGTAACTGTTACTGTTGCATTATTTGAATTACCTGATCCGCATCCTGGCAACGGATCACTAAAGAATATTCGATAAAAGATTGTACCAGTTGCATTTGTAGGAGGATTGTAGACTAAACCAGTTTGGCCTGCAATGTTTGTCCATGATCCTGCAGAACCAGTAGGGCTCTGTTGCCATTGCTTTGATAAGGCACTGGAACCGCCAGTGATCGTAGCAGTTAAGGGCGCACTACCTCCCAAACATACCGGGTTTGCAGCCGGAGCAATTGATGCAGCAGCTTGAGCATTAATGGTAACCGTAATGACATTAGATACCGGATCTGCGCAATCCGGAAGTGGATCTTGTATTAATGCGCGATAATCAAATGATGAAGGTGCAGCTCCATTCACCGTATAAGATGTTCCCGTAGCTCCTGGTATTGTTGTCCAGTTGTTTTGTCCTACCGGACTGGATTGCCATATTCTTGTAAGAGCTGTTGATCCACCAGTTATTACTGCATTAATAACAACATTATTCGTGACGCAAACTTCAGGTGTTGTAGTGCTTATAGAAATTGTCGCATCTGCCTTAACCTGAATGGTTGAATTAGGAGATGAAGTAACTAGCACAGTACAACCCAACCCATTATCAGAAAGTTGAACTCTGTAAAAAAATGTTCCTACAGCTGTGCCATTAAATATATATACCGCACTGGTAGCTCCGGAAACGTTTGACCATGGACCCGTTCCAACCGGAGCGCTTTGCCACTGTATTGTCATTATTGGAGAACCTCCTGTTATATTGGCCGTAAGAGTTGAAGTTCCTCCCACACATATTTGTGCATCAGAAACTGTGACATTCACTAGCGGGTCATCATGTACAACTACTTTTGCGACATTGGATATAACCGGTGATGGACATGCACTCTGTGGAGGCTCCACCGTATAGAATCTATAGTATGTGGTACCCGCCACATTTGTCGGAGGCACGTATGTCGTAGAACTTGCTCCGGGTATATTCGTAAACGTAAGACTGTCAGGACTCGTTTGCCAGGTGCTGACACCTCCTCCTGAACCATTCGTGATGATAGCAGTCAAAATCGCAAGTCCGCCTACACAAATATTAACATCATTGACACTGGCTGTCGATGATGCACCAGGATAAATATTAACTGTTGAGATTGTAGAATAAGGCAGCGCACATCCAGATCCCGGATCAGTTACCCTGGCCCTATATGCCAACGAACCCACGACATTTGTAGGAACGAGATAATTCAGATTTGTTGCTCCGGATATATCAACCCATGATGTCGTAAGTGAGTCGTATCGTTGCCATTGTACACCTACTAAATTAGAGCCACCTGTGATCGTAGCTGTCAGGTTCACAAAAGCACCTGTACAAAGGTCGTAGACAGGAGGAGTAATGGAGATGGTAGGATCAGGATTAATTGTTACGCTCACAGGATTGCTCATGGCCTGGCCACAACCATTACCCGTTGCATTAATCAATACCCGATACCAGTTCGTACCCGTTGATGTAGATGGTGGAGTATATGAAGCAGTCGTGGATCCTGTACCTACTGCATTTGAATAAGTACCATTAGATGTAGTACTTGTTTGCCATTGATAGGATATTGTTCCTGTGCCACCTGTGATAACAGAAGTTAATTGTGCAGTACCACCAAGACATTCAATCAGGTTGTTTGGTGAAGTTGTAAAGGTAAGATCCTGGTTAATGATCGCTGTCACTGCATTACTTACAGCCTGATCACATCCTGAATTTGATGCATTGATTAAAACACGGTAGAATGTTGTTCCTACAATTACGCTTTGAGGAGTATATGTACTAGTGGTCGCTCCTGTACCTGTAGCATTTGTCCATGGATTATTTCCGTTTGGACTGGATTGCCATTGATAGGAAATCGTACCTGAACCAATTGTATTTGCAACAGACATCGTTAAAGTTCCTCCCTCACATTCAGCGATTCCTACTGGCTGGGTAGTGATCGAAATATCATTTGATATAATGGCCGTTGCATTACCACTTACTGCCTGACCACAACCATTTCCTGTAGCATTAATTAAAACCCTATAATAAGTTGTTCCTGCTATTATGCTTGCTGGTGTAAATGTTGCTGTTGTAGATCCTGATCCTGATGCATTTACCCAACCTAATACTCCATCAGCACTTGATTGCCATTGATAAGATACTGTACCAACTCCACCGGTGAATGCTACTGTCATAGTAGAAGTTCCACCAACACATTCCAGGATGCTTGTTGGTTGTGTTGAAACAGCTAAATCAGGAATAATAATCACCCGCGCAGTATCGCTATGAATTGCATCGCAACCGCTACCTGAAGCAGTGATCAACACTCTGTACCAATTCGTCCCCACTACGGTGCTTGGTGGTGTATATGTGGCAGTTAATACACCAGGTCCTGCTGCATTTGCCCAACCTGTTGTCCCATTAGGACTTGTTTGCCATTGATATCCTACCGTACCCGAACCTCCCGTTATACTCACCGAAACGGTTCCTACTCCACCGAGACATTCCGATAACTGAGATGGTTGAGTCGTAACACTCAAGTCAGGTGTTATGACTGCATTAGCGACATTACTTACAGCCTGATCACAACCACTATTGGATGCATTGATCAAAACTCTATAATATAAAGTTCCTACTGCAGTGCTTGCAGGTGTGTATGTGTTCGTATTCGCACCTGTTCCTGTAGCTGTTGCCCAACTGTTGACTCCATTAGGACTTGTTTGCCACTGGTACGAAATTGTTCCTGAGCCGCCGGTAATGGCTACCGACATTGTAGCTGTTCCACCAAGACATTCAGTAAGGTTGGCTGGCTGTGTCTGAACAAATATATCCGGCGATACAATAACATTGGCTGTATTAGAAACCGGATCATTACATCCACTTGTCAGGTCAGTGATTTCAACTCGATAGTATAATGTACCGACTGATGATGTAGGAGGACTATATCCCTGTGCAGTAGCACCCGCAATGATTGACCATATCGTTTGATCTGTACTGGATTCCCATTGAAGGGTTAATGAAGTAGATCCACCGACAATCGTGGCATTAATTGTGGCGACACCTCCCAAACAAACTAATGAAGAGGCAGGTGCTATGGTCACTGTTGCACTTGGACGAACAATAACCAAAACAGCATTGGACACAGGGCTACTGCATCCACTAAAATTGTCTGTGATGACTACTCTGTAATCGGTATTTCCTGCAGTACTGGTTGATGCATTGTAGGTAGATGCTGTTGCTCCCCCAATATTTGCCCATATATTTTGTCCCGCCGGACTTGATTGCCATTGATATGTCAATCCGGTAGATCCGCCGGTCACAGTTGCAGTCAAGAGTGCTACACCAGTAACGCAAACTTCTGTTGATACAGGATTAACGACAACTGTTGCATCAGGTTGGACAATAATGGATACACTATTTGATGCCAGGATTGCAGGACACCCGGAATTTGGATCAAGCACTAAGATCCTGTATTGAGTTGTTCCGGGAGATGAGCCTGCAACGGTAAATGTACTTGATGTTGCCCCCGGAATATTTACCCACGAACCGTTATTTGATTGCCATTGCAAAGTCTGTTGGCTTGAACCACCGGTAATGGTTGCAGTCAATAAAGAACTTCCACCAACGCAAATTTCTGTATTCTGTGCTACGATTGAAGCAGTTGGATCTGGTCGTACCAAAACGGAAAGTGCGCTTGACGCAGGATCAGCGCAGGATGGTTGAGGATCAGTTATCTGAAGTCTGTACCATATAGTACCGGCTACATTGGTAGGTGCTACATAAGTCAATGAAGTTGCCAATGGGATATTTACCCAACCGGATGATCCATTTGGACTCGATTGCCATTGATATGTCAATGTACTTGAGCCCCCGGTAATAGTTGCAGTCAGAGTTGCATCACCATCCAGGCAAACTTCAGCATGGTTAAGTGCAATATTCACTGTTGCATTTGGCTGTACTATTACACTTACAATATTTGAGAAAGGCTGACTACATCCTGAATTGGCATCAATGACGCGCACCCTGTATTGTAATGTTCCTGTTGCAGCCGTAGATGGTGAATAAGTAAGTGCTGTCTGGCCCGGAATATCGGTCCATCCACCACTATTGATTTGCCATTGTATGCTGACACCGTTTGATCCACCTGTAAGAGTTGCAGTTAACAGCACAGCTCCCCCAGGACAAACTTCACTATTTACAGGTGCAACAGAAACTGTGGCACTCGGATAGATGATTGCTGTGGCATTTAGACTTACTGCCTGGTTACAATCGTTTCCGGTAGCATTAATCAATACACGGTAAAATGTTGTACCTGCTGCAGCACTTGGTGGAGTATATGTATTAGTTGTATTTCCTGTACCACTTGCATTGGCCCAACCTGAGCTTCCATTTGGGCTTGTTTGCCATTGATAACTTATGGTACCTGTACCGCCGGTAATAGCCACTGTCATTTGGGCTGTTCCGCCTATGCATTCATTGATATTCGTTGGTTGTGTTTGTACGCTGATGTCAGGAACTATTGTTGCAGTGGAATTGGAACTTACAGCCTGGTCACAACCTGAATTGGCTGCATTCACTAACACCCGATAGAATAAAGTACCTGCCGTAGTGCTGGGTGGGATATAAGTATTTGTTGTTGATCCGGTACCTGTTGCATTGGCCCATCCTGAAGTTCCATCTGGACTGGTTTGCCACAGATAGGAGATTGTTCCGGATCCACCCGATATGGCAACGGTCATTGATAGGTTGCCTCCGATGCATTCAGTGATGTTAGAAGGTTGTGTTGTCACTGTAATATCCTGTGAAATAATCGCTGTTACAGCATTACTTGTTGCAACATCACAACCACTACCTGGTGTATTGATGACAACTCGGTAAAAAGTGGTACCTGCAGTTGTGCTTGCAGGTGTATACACAGATGTAGTTGCCCCGGTGCCTGTTGCATTACTCCAGTTTACACCATTAGTACTTGTTTCCCATTGATAAGTTACACTTCCTGTTCCACCTGATACAACAACAGTCATCGTTGAAGTTCCCCCGATACATTCTGAGATTCCGGTAGGTTGAGTGGTAATGAGCAAATCAGGTAAAATATTTGCGAATGCTGACCCGCTCATGGCTTGTCCACAACCGCTATTTGCTGCATTAATCAATACTCGATAATAAGTCGATCCTGCTACTGTGCTTGGAGGAGTAAATGTTGCGGTTGTAGATCCTGTACCTGCTGCATTTGTCCATGGATTACTTCCATCAGGGCTTGATTGCCATTGATAGGTTATGGTTCCTGAACCTCCAGAAACTCCAACTGTCATTTGCGCTGTACCGCCAATACACTCAATGACATTAGCAGGCTGAGTAGTGACAGCAAGATCCTGCGAGATGATAACATTGATCACATTGGAAACCGGATCATTACATCCACTTGCAACGTCAGTAACTATAACTCTGTAGAAAAAACTTCCACTTGCTGCAGATGGAACATCATAAGTTGGACTTGTTCCATTTAAGGAAATGTCTGTCCACGGACCTGTTCCACTTGTACCGGATTGCCATTGATAATTAAATAATCCGGAACCATTGCTTACAACAGAAGAAATAGTGGAAGATCCTCCAACGCAAATCAAAGGATTGTTTACTGAAATAACAACCGTTGGTTGAGGCTGAACAATAAGCTGTACAGACGCAGAAACCGGGTCATTACATCCACTACCGGCATCCGTTACAACAACTCGATAATAAGTTGTACCGGCAAGATTTGTCAACGGAGAGTATGTAGCATTATTTCCATTTGATGCGATATTCGTCCATGGATTATTTCCGTTTGGACTGGATTGCCATTGATAAGAAATATTAGTGGAACCGTTAAGAATTGTAGAAGTAATCAATGCAGAACCCGTCACACAAACCACTGGATTGTCAATAGATATACTCACCGTTGGCTGAGGCTGAACAGTAAACTGTACAGCTGCAGAAACCGGATCATCACATCCACTACCTGCATCCGTTACACTGACACGATAATAGGTTGTGCCGGTCACATTAGTTAGTGGTGAATATGTAGCATTAGTTCCATTCACGGCGATATTTGTCCATGGACTACTTCCGTTTGGACTTGATTGCCATTGATATGTGATATTGCTTGTACCATTAAGTATGGTTGAACTGATTAATGCCGATCCGGTCAAACAAACGACTGGATTGTTGATAGATATGGTTACGGTTGGTTGAGGCTGAATGGTTACGCTGACAATATTTGAAAAAGGCTGACTGCAATCGGAGCCGCTATCTATTACCCGAACTCTGTATTGTATTGTACCCACTACCGCTGTAGATGGTGAATAAGTCACGCCTGCCTGGCCTGCAATATCACTCCATCCGCTATTATTTATTTGCCATTGAAGGCTTACATTACTGGATCCTCCAGTCAGGGTGGCAGTGAGAAGCACTGATCCTCCGATACATACAATATTCGAAACCGGGCTCACAGATACTGTTGCATCCGGGTTAATGACCACTGTAGCATTTTGACTTATTGCCTGACCGCAATCATTTCCTGTGGCGTTAATCAATACACGATAAAAAGTCGTTCCGGATGAAGTGCTCGGAGGTGTGTATGTATTTGTTGTATTTCCTGTTCCACTTGCATTGGCCCATCCCGATGATCCATTTGAACTTGATTGCCATTGATAACTTATGGTACCTGTTCCACCACTGATGGCTACAGTCAATGTCGCGGTCCCGCCTATACATTCATTCAGTCCGGTTGGTTGAGTAGTTACACTGATATCAGGTACAATTGTGGCTGTAGCGTTTAAGCTCACTGCCTGATCACAGCCTGAACTAGCGCCATTCACTAATACACGGTAAAATAAAGTTCCCGCAGAACTACTTGGTGGAGTATAAGTATTTGTAGTTGATCCTGTTCCTGTTGCATTTGCCCAACCTGTGGTCCCATCTGTGCTCGTTTGCCACTGGTATGAAGTTGTACCTGAACCACCGGAGATTGCAACTGTCATAGTCAGTGTTCCTCCAATGCATTCTGTAATATTTGTTGGCTGTGTTGTCACTGTAATATCTTGTGTTATTACTACAGTCACAACATTACTGATTGCATCACCGCAACCGCTTCCTGGTGTACTTACGGTTACCCTATAAAATATTGAGCCCGCTAAACTGCTTGGAGGTGTATAAACTGAAGTTGTAGCACCGGTGCCGGTTGCATTACTCCAGTTCGTTCCGTTTGTACTTGTTTCCCACTGGTATGTTACACTACCTGTTCCACCTGCAACTGCCACAGTTAATGTCGTTGTACCTCCGATACATTCAGAGAAACCAATTGGCTGTGTTGTTATGGATAGATCGGGATTTATATTAGCAAAAGCAACTGCACTCTGTGTTTGTCCGCAACCGCTACCTGTAGCATTAATTAGTACTCGATAATAGGTTGAACCTGCAACTGTGCTTGGTGGTGTGTAAGTCGCAGTAGTAGAACCCGTTCCAGTTGCATTTACCCAATTACTACTTCCATCAGGACTTGATTGCCATTGATAACTTAAAGTTCCAGAGCCACCGGATACGACTACCGTCATTGTAGAAGTTCCGCCAATACATTCAGTGACATTAGTTGGTTGTGTCGTTACTAATAGATCCGGTATGATGACGACATTAATCACATTAGAAAGGGGATCATTACATCCGCTGGCTACATCAGTTACGATAAGCCTGTAGAATAAACTTCCGCTTGTCGCTGAAGGCACATCATATGTATCACTGTTGCCATTCACGGCGATATCTGACCAAGGCCCTGTTCCGCTGGTGCCGGATTGCCATTGATAATTATATAATCCGGAACCATTACTTACAACGGAAGATATAGTAGAAGAACCTCCTATGCAAATCGAAGGATTATTGACTGAAATGGTCACCGTAGGTTGTGGTTGTACAATTAGTTGTGCAGCATTTGAAACAGGATCATTACATCCATTACCGGCATCTGTCACTATGACCCTATAGTATGTTGTGCCTGCAAGAGTGGTCAGCGGACTATATGTTGATGCATTTCCATTCACAGTGATATTCACCCAGCCATTAGTTCCATTCGGGCTTGATTGCCATTGATATGTAATTAAACTTGAACCATTAAGGATGGTAGATGTAATTAATGCAGAACCCGTAACACAGACGACCGGATTGTTGATGGCTACAGTTACTGTAGGCTGATTTTCAATGACGACTAATATTGAATTTGATACAGGATCGTTACATCCATTTCCTGAATCGGTTAATAAAACTCTGTATTGAGTTGAATTAGCAGAACCTGTCGGAACGGAATAATTGGCCCCGTTACCCTGGCTTGCGACATTTGTCCAGGTAGTTCCATTAGGGCTTGATTGCCACTGATATGCAAGGAATGGGGATCCGTTTGTAACAACGGAAGTAAGAGTTGATGATCCACCTATACACAAGTCAGTGTTATTCGCAGAAATAGTTATCGTCGGTTGAGGTTGTACCTGAACACTTACGACTACAGGAGCCGGGTCATCACAGCCATTTGTAATATCTATTAGTATAATTCTATAATAAAATGTTCCGGCAGCTCCGGTAGGTACATTATATGATGGTCCCGTTCCTCCTGAAGAAACATTTGTCCAACCACTCGAACCATTTGGACTTGTTTGCCATTGATAAACAAAATTTCCTGATCCTCCTGTGATGGTTGTTGAAATCACTGACGACCCATTAATGCATACGATCGGGTTATTTGCTGAGGCAGTGATTACCGGTTCGTTTTGTACCGTTACACGGGTAGAAGCAGATATAGGATCAGCACATCCATTTCCATTATCTGTCAATATTAATCTATAGAAAAATGATTGAGCTACAAGAGTTGGTACAGTGTAAGTCGGACTTGTTCCGTTTGCAGGTACATTCGCCCATCCGGATGAACCATTGAGACTTTGTTGCCATTGATATGAAAAAATTCCTGATCCTCCTGATGCGGAAGATGTTATTGTAGTGATAGCACCGAGACAAACTGTATCATCAGGTGCATTAATACTGACAGTTGCAGCAGAGACAACATCAACCTGGATGGCATTGGATTGAGGATCATTACAATTCGCGACAAGGTCAGTCAGGATTAATCGATAGAAAGTTGAGCTCGTTGTAGTCGTTGGTACGCTGTAGTTAGCGCCGTTTCCATTAGTTGAAATATTTATCCATCCTGAAGCACCATCGGGGCTTTGTTGCCATTGATAAGAAAATAATCCTGAACCATTGGCAACATTCGAAGTAATCAGTGCTACACCTCCAACACAAACTATAGGAACAGCAAGTTGGATACTTACAGTTGGTTGTCCAAAAACAGCAATCCTGACAGCAGTTGACACCGGATCACCGCAACCACTACCTAAGTCTGTAAGCATTAAACGATACCACGTTACACCGGCAGAAGTAGTAATTGGTTCATATGTAGGGTTATTAGCACCGGATATTGAAGTCCATGGGCCTCCTGCACCTGCTGTACTGGATTGCCATTGGTAATCATAGATTCCTGAGCCATTGAGTATGGTTGGTGTTATTTCGACAGCACCAAAAAGGCAGACACTATCCTGATCAGCTGATATGGTTACAGTAGATCCCGATTGAACGACAACAGATACAGTAGAAGATACAGGATTATTACATCCATTAGAAAGATCGTCAACAATCACACGATAATATGTAGTGCCCGTAACTGTACCTGTCGCAATATAAGTTGGAGTATTACCCCCGGTATTCGTCCATGAAGAACTTCCATTTGGACTGGATTGCCATTGATAAGCATAAGATCCGGATCCATTAGTAATGGTAGTTGATATTGTAGATGTTCCACCGATACATATGACTGCATTGTTTGCGGATATCGAAACTGTTGGTTGATTGACTATTTGTACCGAGACACCATTTGATACTGTACTTCCGCAACCACTTCCTGTATCCGTCACAATCACTCTATAAAAATTCGTACCTGGTACACTGGAAGGCACAGCATAACTGGAGCCATTACCCTGATTGGTGATATTACTCCATGTCCCGGCTCCCCCGGTAGGACTGGATTGCCATTGATACGCATAAAAGCCTGAACCATTCAGCACGGTCGAATTGACTGTTGAACTACCTCCTAGACAAATCACATTTCCAGTGGCTGCTGCCGTGACTGTTGGCAGACTTTGAACTATTACACTCACGGTGTTCGAAATTGGATCATTACATCCATTACCCAAATCTGTCAATATTATTCGATAATAATGAGTACCCGCTGAACCTGAAGGAACATTGTACGTAGTATTATTACCATTTGCAGCAACGTTAGCCCAACCTGAACTGCCATTATTACTTTGCTGCCACTGATAAGTAAAATTGCCGGAACCATTTGCAATGGTTGAAGTGATTGTAGAACTACCTCCAATACAAATAATAGGATTGTTTACATCGATCGAAACGGTGGCCTGTGCAATTGTATTGACGAAAACGGGAGCTGAAGTCGAATTAGAACATCCACTGCCAATGTCAGTAACAATAACACGATAATAAGTAGAAGTGAGATCGGTGGTTGGTGCATTATAGGTCACACTATTTCCACCACTCGCTACATTCTGCCATGATGAACCATCCGGGCTAAGTTGCCACTGATATTGAAAGCTTCCAGATCCGCTTACTACTACAGCAGTTAGTGGAGCAGGACCACCTATACAAACAGTTGTCCCTGGCGGAGTAACTGTAACAGATAAATTCGGATTTACTGTTATTGAAACAGCGACGGATGTCATGGTGCCGCAACCGTTTGCAAGATCATCCACTATGACTCTGTAATATTTGACCCCTGCCAAGGTTAAGACATCAGAGTAATCCGGCAAATCTCCATTCACAGTAATATTGGTCCACGGACCACCGGAACTATTTGATGTTTGCCATTGATAAGAATATATTCCTGATCCATTATTGACTATAGAAGAAATGAGGAAGGTTCCATTAATACAGATCACAGGTGTCAATGTACTTACTGATACAGTTGGTTGGGCAAGCACGGTGACTGATGCCGTATTCGAAACCGGATCGGCGCAATTATTTGCAGGATCAGTTACAAGTACCCTGTAATAAGTAGTTCCGACAGTGTTTCCATTTACACTTAAGTTTTGGGAAGTACCACCCGGAGAAACATTCGTCCATGGACTATTACCTGTAGGACTGGATTGCCATTGGTAAGTAAAAGTTCCGGATCCTCCGGTTGTGCTTGATGTTAATAATGCTACTCCTCCAATACATATAAATGCATCATTTGTATTGACAAAAACAATAGGTTGGCTTTGGATGGTTACATTCACCGCATTTGAAACAGGATTACCACAGCCCCATAAGATGTCCTGCACTAACACCCTGTAATCAAATGTGCCTATACTTCCTGAAGGAACAGTATAATTTGGAAGTGTATTGGGAGAAGGTGCAGTAGACCAGGTATTCAACCCAGCTGGACTTCTTTGCCATAAATAGGAATAAGAACCAGATCCGCCTGTCACCACAGATGTGATCACTGATGAACCTCCCTGGCAAATCACCGGATTATTGACGGATATACTCACGGATGCCGGTCCAGTTATTTGGACAGTGACGACAGCACTTGTAAGTGCATTACATCCTGCACCTGAATTGGTAATATTTACTCTGTAAAAGTTAGTGCCAATCGCTGAACTTGGAGGAACATAAGTATTGCTATTGGTGCCTACAGTACTCCATGGACCTGTTGAGGTAGATCCCACCTGCCATTGATATGTAAATGTTCCTGTTCCTCCACTGGCTGACACCGTCAATGAATTGGTTTGTCCAATACACTCAACAAACCCTATTGGGTCGGCAGTGATTAAAGGATCAGGGACTACTGTTACAACCTGGTCAGCACTGATGACATTACATCCCGGGTTTTGAGTCACAATGACACGATAAGTGTATGTACCATTTGCATTAATTGCCGGAGTTGTATAAGTATTTTGATTTGTTCCCACCGCGGTCCATGTGCCTGAAATATTTTGTTGCCATGCATAGACAATTGTTCCCGTACCTCCAGAAACTGTGGCTGTGAATGTGGCTGTACCTCCGATACAAAGTGTAGGGTTATTTATACCTACACTGACTGTGGGGTCATTGACAACAGTTACAACCTGGTTAGTACTTTGCACCGAACAACCTGATGCCTGGCTCACGACCAATCGATAAGTATAAGAACCCGGAGTAAGGACTGGTGTGGTGTACACATTACTGTTAGTTCCAACTATAACCCAGGTCGAGCCACTTGAGTTAAATTGCCATTCGTAAACGGAAGTACCTGTTCCACCTGTTACTGTTGCTGTGAAAGTTGTAGTGCCACCATCGCAAATAGAGACACCTGATGAAGCAATCACTACTGTAGGATCAGCTATGACAGTCACTACTGCATTTGCACTTTGAGCTGCACATCCACTTGATTGTGTGATCAGTACTCTGTAACTGTATGTTCCGGCAGTCGTCAGTACTGGTGTTGTATATGTATTTTGATTTGTACCAACATTTGCCCATGTTGTACCCGATGTATTAAATTGCCATTGGTATACTATGGCTCCTGTTCCTCCTGAAACATTAGCAGTAAGTAAAGTTGTACCACCCGAACAAATTGACGATTCGGCAATAGTTACACTAACCGTTGGGTCTGCAACAACATTGAGCACCTGGTTAGCACTCACTGCATCACAACCTGATGCCTGGGTAATAAGTACTCTATAAGTATAGGTGCCCACAGTTAATGCAGGTGTGGTATAAGTATTCTGATTTGCACCGACATTGCTCCATATAGTGCCATTGAAAGATTGCCATTGATAGACTATAATTCCGGTTCCACCAGTCACTGTAGCCGTGTATGTACTGGTACCTCCATCACAAATCGTCAGATCACTCGCGGCTACTGTCACGATTGGATCATCTACCACTGTTACTGTTGTATTACTGCTAACTACTAAGCAGCCTGAGCTATTTTGAGTGATAATGACACGATAAGTATATGTGCCCGGGGTAGTTAATATATCAGTCGTATAACTCTGATTGGTACTGACATTATTCCATGTAGCTCCGACGAGTTGTTGCCATTGGTAGCTATTTGTTCCGGTTCCCCCACTTGGAGAAGCTGTAAGCAAGGATGTCCCTCCATTACATATGGTCGGGTTAGAGTTGATAATGGAGACTGTAGGATCATCCGCAACTGTAATCGTAATGGTCGTACTGACGACACCACATGCGGATCCGGATTGTGTAATCAATACACGGTAAGTATGTGTTCCCGTGTTTAGCACAGGAGTGGTAAATGGGTTTACATTACCTCCTTCATTGATCCAGTTTGTTCCTGCTGTAGGAAGGTCATGTTGCCATTGATAAGAAACTGTTCCCGCACCACCGGAGACCGTGGCAGTAATCACACTGCTACCTCCATCACAAATAGTATTATCATCAATAGATAGACTTACCGTCGGATTCGCTACGATAATGGCAGTGGCATTATTACTTACCACCTGCCCGCATCCATTACCCGATGACGAAATAAAAATTCTGTAAAAAGTTGTCCCTGCCACTGTACTCGGTGGTGTATAAGTTGTGGTTGTTGATCCTGGTCCGACTGCATTGACCCATCCGGTTGATCCATTGGGACTGGACTGCCATTGGTAGATCAGACCGGTCGAACCACCACTTACGACAACCGTCATTTGAGCAGTACCGCCTATACATTCCACTATATTACTAGGTTGTGTAGTGACGACTGGTGGATTGCTATCAACAACTGTAATCGCTTGGTTGCACGTACTCATGTTACCACAAGCATCTGTTGCTTTCCATGTTCTTGTAATAGAATATTCACCCGGGCGTCCGGATGCGACTGTTACGTCAACAAAAGTTAATACCGGGATAGATCCGCAAAGATCCGAGGATGTTGGTGTACCTGTATTGGCAGGTGCTGTATTCACCGTACATTCCAAAGTAACATTTGCAGGACAGGTTATTACGGGTGGAGTATTGTCAATAATGGAGATGGTCTGCACGCATGAGCTGAAATTACCACAGTTATCTGTTGCTCTCCATGTTCTGTTTATGGTATAATTCTGCGCACAGGTTGGCGATGCGACAGTAGCATCCGTAAAAGTGAGCACTGGAGTTGCAGCACAATTATCTGTGCTGGTTGCTGTCCCTGTACTAGCTGGTAAAGTGCTGGCGGTACATGAAATTGTAACGTTAGTTGGACATGTTACTGAGGGAACAGTATTGTCAACAACATTGATTGTTTGGTTACAGATAGAGGAGTTACCGCATACATCTGAAAATGTCCACTTACGGGTCACTACTATCGGACAAGTGCCTGTGGCGACGTCTATGTAGGTGACTGATGTAATACCGCATGCATCTGAAGCATTTCCCTGGTTCGTAGCATTTTCAAATACGGCTTCAGTAGAGGAAGCAGTGGTTGTTGAATATGAAGGACCTGAAATAGCTGATGTGTTACATCCTGTTATATTTCTGGTCACGGCACAAGTAGTAATCACCGGAGGAGCATCTGCAGTAACAGTAAAAGTTGATGAACATGTGGTAGATAGAGGAGCACAAGTACTTGTATAAGTAAAAATGACAGTTTTAGTACCTCCACAACTTGAAGGAGAACCAGTGCTATTATTAGTTAAAACTCCGCCACAACCACCACCGGCTTTAACCGTGGTTAACCATGTTGCGTATTTCGCATCAATTGCAGCCTGTGTTTGACAAGCTGCCTCAACCGTTGCTACCGGGCAGGTTAATTCTATAGCCCGATAATCTTCCACTTCACCATTGGATGCAGTGGCAGTTGACCGTTCATCAACAGCCGCAGTGCCTGCATTATCCGTTAAAGTATTAGTGGTAAGTCGAATTCTTAAATAATGACTTGCTGCCGAACCGCTGACAGTCACATTATTCCAGGTCAGTGTTTTAGAGCCACTGAAGTTATTTGCTAAAGTAGTAGAAGTAAATTCACCTGTAGAGTATTGACCATCACCATTAAAATCAATCCATCCATAAAGGTTAGCTACTAAACCTGTTGTATTCAATAAGTTGTTTACGGTCACAGATATATTTTGAGGACCTCCTGCAGAAAATGCAGGTAACGTAGCTACCCCATCCTCATCATCCAAATTATTCAAATCGTCTCCATCAGCATTTACTCCTGGAAGAGAGCCAGCTTCATTATCTAAAAGTGTACCAATACGAAGGTGCTGACAGTCTAAAATATGAGATGGGTTGCCATACGTAGCTGGCGCATCACCGTAGTCAGACTGAATGATGGTATGAAATGCAATGGAAAGAATGATGTGCGAGTCATTCGTACCATTTGTTTTAGTCAAATCAAAACCATTGGCCACCAAGGTAGGTGCATGTGTAGCACTATGGGTTGTTGTTCCTAAATATACATTGGCATTATTGACCCATAAGTGATTTGCACCTCTTGGCGATCCGGTTTCACCTAAATAATCATCCTGGTTACCTCCCATATAAGTGCCATACACAAGTGTGGACAAGGTATTTGTAAATCCGGCAAAAAACATATCAACATTTGACGTACCACCAGCTGTAAAAGTGGAATTGTAAAAAGACTCACCATTGATATTCAATGTAGGTAATCCTGTACCACCAACTGTTCCAAAGACTAATAGAAAAACTGTTTGGTTGCCGGCACAATCTGTCTCGGAAACCAATTTGATACAATTTCCCAAATCTGCTGATGATGTTCCATAAAATGTAGCCCCATATGAAGCTGTACCACCTGTATCAGCCACCTTCCCTACAACCACATCTGTTGATCCGTTTTGTGTAATATCATACACTCCTGATGCAGACACTGGAAACCCAGATGAAACAGAACCTGTCCAATACAAAGTACTGCCCACAATTTCAACATCGTTGATACGATCAGCACCATTACCCCCGATTTCATCAAGATAGTTAAATGCCGTTCCTGCACTATTGATGACACCTAAGATTCCATCATAGTCCGCTCCTGTAGATCGATTGGCTGCGCTATTGACTTCAGTGAGTTGTCCAGTACCACTACCTGCAAATGCAATACGTCCATCACTGAACACTTCAAGATCATTAAACTCATCATTTCCTGTACCTCCTACATAAGTTCCTAAGCTTAATACATTAAGACTGGTGAACTTTGAGATATACATATCAGTTCCCCCACCAAATGCTGCGTCTGGAGCACCTGCACTTATATAGTTGGCAGGTAAGGCTGCATTTACAGTCATACCTGCTACAAATGAGTTATCATTAAGTGCACGAATTGAGGTGACTCCCAATACCTCATCGCCTGTGCCGCCTAAGTAGGTAGCATAATTAAGAGTACCTAAATCACGTGAAAAAGCGGCCACAAAACCATCACCCGCATTCAGAGTGTTATCAAAAGGTGTACCTGCTAAAGGAATAGCTGCATTTGTAACACCTCCAATAAAAACCCTGGTAGACGAAAGACTCAAACCATAGGCTGTAACTTTATCTGACGTACCTGCCGCTGCAGGTCCATAAAGAGTTAAGTCAACAAGATCAGTACCTAAAGCATTAATCCGGTAAACAACCGCAACCATCGGCAGCGGAGTAGGTGGTGCACCGACAAGTCCTGAAATGGAATTGAGATATCCATCAGCATCATACGGTGCTGCTCCTGTCGGAATTGGCCTGTTGGTCTCACCAGCGCAATAAACCATCCCATCCGCATCATCAACCTGTATAGCAAAAAGATAAGCATCAAACGTAGTATTCTCTCCATCAAAAAATGTACCCCAGGTTAAGGTTGGGTCAATGATCAAAGGATACCGGGCATCAATGACAGAAGATGTTTTGAATTCAATAGTTTCTTTGTCAAGCTTGTTATAAGCAAACTTCACAGCCACCTTACCTTGTGCTGTGACCTGGTAAGATTCAGGCAGATCAAATTTGATTTTCGTAAACCGTAATCCGACTTGCAGATTTCCTTTCTTGTCAATGGTCAGTGCATCCTGGCCCTTAAAATGCATCTTGACATTTTTGAAATCCGCACCTGGATTCATTATCCAGTCGAATTCCATTGTTCCTTTTGATGTACTGTACAATCGAAGACCAATGCCCGGGTAAATTTCCTCGAGCGTTAATTCTTTAGCAGCCTTGACCCCACGAGCCCAATCCCTGGAATCTTCGTTAAGGAAATAATTATAATTCGTGACAAAAGAATCACCAAGTTTTACATCAGGACTTCGCCTTGCTCCATCGAGGTACAAAGAAAAAGTATGTGTTTCCATGATGACACGTACGGTTTCCTTCTCTTTATCCTGATCTTCATCCTCATCTGCCAAAGGGGGTTGTTCAATAAGCGTATCCTTAATCGCTACAAATCGAATTCTGTCCGGTTCAATATACACTCCACCTGCCGGGCTCTCGTAATAGTAAAGCACATCCTTATTCTTAATCTGTCCTTTATTTTCAAGAAATCGAATCGTCTGAGCATTTTCCTTCAACATTCCTCGTATTCGTCCCTCCATATCCTGTTCTTCTTTCACTTTTTCCTCTGTTTGAGCAAAGGAGGCGTTTGAAGTGATAAGGCCAATCACAAATACCATAAACCAAAGCTTTGAGCCCTGGAGTAAAAAATCCCAATGAAAGGGTTTGATTCTGCGCGCCAACAGACGCAAATGCATTAAATGAATATCAGCCAAAGCGATCATTGAGGCCACAAATAATGTGACCCCATATGATCGACAAAGCTTTTTAATACATCCTGACAATAAAGGTTGAGAATTTCGGAGTAAGTATTCCGTGTTGACGGTGGTTTTTCTCATTTGTCGATATATGTAAATATTTTATCAGCTGACCATGTCCGTGAGGTGGAAATCAACGGACATAGGTGCAACAACCTTGCCAAAAAAACCTTTCGGGTGAAAGCAATAAAGGAGAAAAACTTAGGTTGACTTCAATCTTAAGAAGCCATGTAATTGAGCATAAAAGAATTCATTAGCTCATCAGACGTCATGCAATGACACAAACGAAAGTACATATCAATAATTCAAAAAGGAAATAAATACACATATTTGTTTAACATATATTTCGTTTCTTTTTTTTTATTGATCACTAATTATATTTTAATAGATGATTTTAAGTGCTTTATACATTTATATTGATCTCATTTGAATTTGTTTTTCATCTGATTTTTGTAAATGATTAAATCAAATTCATCTTCATTTTATCAATAATCTCCCGTAATCATCCACATACCTTTGGAATTCTATATTGTAGACCATTGAGGGCCAAGGTCTAAAAATTAAAACTTAACTCCAAAGCATTCCTGAAAATCTAGGGAATACCCTGAAGTACCTTGAATTAAAATTCATGGTAATCATTTATCCATTTTTTACTGAAATGGGATCGTTTTAAATGCCTACAAAGCAAAAATCTCAGCTTTGACTGCTTTTCAATAAAGTTATTTGAAAAACCATTTTTCAATTCAACACCATTCCAATACAAATCCTTTGCCAATTTGAGCAATATTGTTAAATAAATGAATTAACCTGATCACGATTGAACCGGCAAAAGCAATATTGAATTAAGACCTGAATCGCCATTATCTTTGGATGATAATGGAAACTATAAAAAAAGCAGCCTTGATCATTTTAGATGGTTGGGGAATTAATCACGACCCTGCAGTAAGTGCCATCGAAGCAGCTGACACACCATTTTTTGATTCATTATGGAATAAGTATCCTCATGCCACTTTAATCACTTATGGGGAGGACGTGGGATTGCCCGAAGGTCAAATGGGGAATTCGGAAGTTGGCCACCTCAACATCGGAGCAGGAAGGGTTGTCTACCAGGAGTTAGCGAGGATCAATAAAGCTGTCAGGGAGGGCGAATTAAATAACAATCAAACACTCCTTAATGCCCTTGCAAAAACAACAGGAAGATTACATCTTATCGGTCTTGTATCAGATGGCGGAGTACATTCCCACATCAACCATTTGATTGGCCTTGCAAAAGTTTCAAGAAATCATTTCGGAGGGCAGATTTTTATCCATGCCTTTACGGATGGACGTGATGTAGATCCAAAGAGTGGCTTAGGCTTTATCCAACGTCTCAAAGAAGAGATGGCCCCTTTGAATATACCCGTTGTAAGTGTAATAGGCCGTTATTATGCCATGGACAGGGACAAGCGTTGGGAAAGAACAAAGCTGGCTTACGATTTAATCGTGAAGGGAATCGGTACGCCTACAAAAAACATCGTTGATTCCATTCGTTCATCTTATGACAACGGGGTCACTGATGAATTTATTAAACCCATTATTTTGACGGACGACCAGGGTCATCCGACAGGCACAATTCAAAATGGTGACACTGTCATCTTTTTTAATTTCAGGACAGATCGTCCTCGACAATTAACGGCTGTGCTTTGTCAACATGAAGTTGCCGAATATGATATGCATCCCCTGGACATTCATATGGTGACAATGTCTTCCTATGATAAATCTTTTGTCAATATTGATGTCCTTTTTCCGGAAGTGGATATCACGGGAACATTGGGTGAGTATTTATCTTCTCTTCATAAAACACAACTCAGGGTTGCTGAAACGGAGAAATATCCGCACGTCAGCTATTTCTTTTCAGGTGGAAGAGAAGAAACTTTCCCCGGCGAGGAAAGATTATTAATTCCCTCTCCTAAAGTCGCTACCTATGATTTGCAACCTGAAATGAGCGCACCTGGTGTCACTGAAGCGACGATAAATTATATCATGACAAAACATCCTGATTTTATTTGTCTGAATTTCGCCAATACGGATATGGTCGGCCATACCGGGGTGTTCAAAGCTGCAGTGATTGCAGCACAAACTGTTGATAAATGTCTAAGTCAATTAATTCCATTATGCCTGGAACAAGGCTATAGTGTCATCATCATCGCCGATCATGGAAATGCCGACATCATGGTCAACCCGGACGGGACACCAAATACCGCTCACACCAAAAACCTTGTGCCTGTCATTTTTGTTTCAAAGAATGTAGTTGGCCTCCGCATGATGGATGGCCGACTGGCTGACATAGCTCCCAGTATTTTATCAGCAATGGATCTCCCGATCCCCAAATCAATGGATGGACATAATCTCGTGACTAAAGCGTAATGTTACTGAGTTTTGTTAAATCTATTTGGAAATGGATAAAATGAAGGGATAATACTTTATTTTTATTTTAATAGAATGAATTCAATTTTTATTACGATCAAATGTATATTAATTCACTAAATCATAAACGTCATGAATAAACTCCAAAAAATTGCCGTCGGGATCTTCATTATGTCGATTCCAATTATTAATTCATGTAAAAAGGATGAACCTGCTTCATGTAATTATGCCACTGAAACTCAGGATGAACTAAATGCCGTGTCAGCTGCTGCAGTAACTTATGGCAATGATCCTTCTACTGCCAATTGCAATGCCTATAAAGCAGCCTTTCAGACTTACCTGAATGCGCTTAACTCTCATAGCAGTTGCGTTCTTGATAGCCAGCAAACTGAATATCATAATGCAATTATCCAGGCACAGGCTGACCTGGATGCTCTTCAGTGCTAAGATCACATCCGGATTTTTTAATCCGGCCTTAATTCTGACATTAATGCAAAGAGGCGGATTGATTTGATCATCAATCCGCCTCTTTATTTTTTCTGTTCCTGTTAATTATCCTAATTATCTATTTGAATTCCACCTTTAATCGTAATCGTTGCAGCAGTTGAATTGAAAATAAGGTAATTGTTGGGAAGCAATAAAGCATTGCGATAGATATACATGTCCCAGAAAATCAAATGACCATAATTTTCAAATGCTGCACCTGAATTACCACTCAATCCGCTCGTCACATCTATATTCTCGAACTCTGCAGTTTGACCGGCATCAATCAGGAATGCTCCCGAAATGTCTGATTGTATCTTGACTCTGGGTGTCAGTGTCGAATGGATGTAAAGATTTTTATCTACTTCAATTCTTGAAGAAGTAAGATGAATGGTTTGACCTTGCATGAAAGGTGAAAATGTAATTGTATCACCGGAGTTTGAACAATCAAGGACAAATCTCAGCGATCCCGGACCATCATCATTTGTATTGGTGACTATTTGACCGCAACCCTGGATTTCAATAAAATCATTATCAGCATCAGTTTCTCCCAGGAAGATGGAGACAGGAATTAGGTCATCGGTAGGACTTGCATTCATAACAGCATCTAAATCGTTAGTCACATCAATATCCATAGCAGAAGTATATCCGGCAGGCTGAGTTTCTTTTACAACGTAGTCTCCAACAGGTACATCACCAAATTGATACCAACCAATAGCGGAAGTCACTGTAGTGTTGATCAATCCCCCACTATCAGGCAAACCATCCTGGTTAGTATCCGTATACAAGGAAATCGTAACTCCCGGTATGCCCTCACCCGGATCCGGTATCAGGTTATTATTTAAATCCTGGAATGTATATCCTGTGATGATTCCCGGAGACACAGCTTCAACAAAATTATTATCCGCATCCAATTCAGAAGGCTCAAGTGTGACAGGTATAATGTTGTCATTTGGATTACTATAGACGATTGTATCCATGTCATTAGTTTCATCCATGTCACTGATGGAAACATAGCCATTGGGTTGTGCTTCGACTACAACATATTGTCCGGGAACAAGTCCAACCATCGAATAAATACCTGTAGAAACTGTATTGACACTGCGTACCGGAGCAACAGGGTCTGGTAATCCATCTAAGTTATTGTCTGGATACAGCTTGACATTTACACTCCCAATTCCGGTACCATCAGCTAACTTAACTTTCCCGGTGATATTTCCCTGACAAGCGATAACTGTAAAGGTGAGAGTTGCAGTGTCTCCGCATGATGCACCTGCTGCATTTGAAAAAACAATCAGCTGAACTGTTTTTACACCTGTTGTAGAGTATTTCACCATCCAGGGGCCATAACCTGATGTAGGAGGCTGACTGGCACCACTTCCGAAATTCCACTGATAGGTATACCCCGGAACCTGTGCAGCAAGCGGTTTAAATGTTCTTAATTTGAAATAACAAAGATTAGTTGTTGGAGCATCTATGGTAGGATCAGGAATCGGATTGACATGAATATTCGCAACGGTGTCAGAGGCAGATAAACATCCCGGGAAACTTACAGTCAATACAACATACGCACCGATAGAACCATTTGTTCCATTGTAATTATAAACTACAGTGTGTGGTCCGATTCCTGTTGCTGTACCGGGAGATGATCCGGAACCAAAGTTCCATTGATATGTCACACCACCTATACCCTGGTTCTGCGCCTGGAAAACTTCTGTTTGTCCGCTGCAAATTGTATCTGTTGCAGCACCTGTGATTTGAGGATTAAGCGGATTCTGCACAGTTATGGTTTGCAGACATGTACTGCTATTTCCACAATGATCTGTTGCTTTCCACGTGCGGAAAATTGAAATTCCAAGTGGTGTTGGTCCGGTTATCGTTACATCATTGAAAGTGGTTATGGGTGCAGCATCACAATTATCAGTTGCGGAAGCTGATCCCGTATTTGCCGGTAAAGTGCTTGCTATGCATTGAATCGTAAGATTAGCAGGACATGTTATGAGAGGTGGTGTACTATCGTGGATGGAGATGATTTGATTGCACGTTGTGGAATTACCGCATGCATCCTGTGCTTTCCATGTACGGGTAATGATATATGCCTGCGGGCACCCTCCGGCAACTGTCACATCACTTGATGTTACAGCGAATGTGGAACAATTATCTGATGCTGAGGCAGTACCTGTATTGGCAGGCAACGTGCTCGCTGTGCACTCAATCGTCACATTAGGTGGACAGCTCATTGTTGGATTAGTACTGTCATGAATGGTAACAACCTGGTTGCAGGTACTGGAATTTCCGCATGCGTCCAGCGCTTTCCAGGTTCTGATGATCGTACGATTCTGCGGACAATCACCGGGTAGATTAACATCTGAAGATGTAATCACAAACGTTGAACAATTATCTGACGCAGTAGCTGTACCTGTATTTGCAGGCAATGTGCTGGCCGTGCATTCAATGGTCACATTACCCGGGCATGCTATAGAAGGTGGAGTAAAATCATCTACCGTGATCGTTTGATTACATGTACTTGAATTACCGCACGCATCCAGTGCTTTCCATGTACGGGTAATAATTTTTTCCTGCGGACAAATGCCGGCAACAATAGCATCAGTCGAGGTAATCGCTATGGTCGAACAATTATCCGTTGCAGAAGCGGTACCAGTGTTTGCAGGTAATGTACTTGCAGTGCATGAAATCGTCACATTCACCGGGCAGGATACTGAAGGAGGTGATGTATCATGCACAATTAATGTTTGAATGCATGTACTGAAATTGCCACAGGCATCTGTCGCTTTCCAGGTACGTGTTATGGTTTTCTCCTGTGGACAAATTCCTGTGACGATGACATCAGTTGATGTAAGGGCAAGCGTTGAACAGTTATCTGTTGCAGACGCAGTACCTGTATTGGCAGGCAGTGTACTGGCTGTGCAATCCAGTGTTACATTGACCGGACAATTCATAACTGGAGGTGTATTGTCGATAACAGTGATGATCTGATTACATGTTCCAAAATTTCCGCAAGCATCTGTTGCTTTCCAGGTTCTCGTGATCGTTTTCGACTGTGGACAACTACCCGTGACAATCACATCTGTAGAAGTGACCGTAAAAGTCGAGCAATTGTCAGTGGCAGTAGCAGTACCGGTATTAGCAGGCAAAGTATTGGCTGCACAATCTAGAGTTATATTAGTCGGGCACGTCAAAGAAGGTGGAGAAGTGTCATGAACCACTATGGTTTGATTGCATGAACTTGAATTGCCGCAGGCATCTATCGCTTTCCATGTACGCGTTATTATTTTTTCCTGTGGGCAACTTCCGATCACAACCACATCTGTTGAGGTGACTGCAAGTGTTGAGCAATTATCAGTAGCTGTAGCTGTTCCTGTACTTGCTGGAAGGGTGCTGACTGAGCAGGCTATTGTTACATTTACCGGACATGAAATGGAGGGAACTACATTATCAACGACGGTAATGGTTTGTGTGCAAGTAGAAGAGTTTCCACACTCATCAAATGCTTTCCATGTACGTGATATGGTTTTGTTCTGAACACAGACAGGTGAAACCGTAACTGCATCAATATAACTTATGGTTGGAAAGATTGAACAATTATCCGTTGAGGTTGCGCTTCCTGTATTCCCCGGAAGGGTGCTGGCCGAACAGGGTATTGTCACATTTCCCGGACAAAATATGGTCGGGTTAATTAAGTCTTTGACAATGATGGTCTGAAGACATGTATTGCTATTGCCACATTGATCCACTGCTGTCCATGTCCTGAGGATACTGCATTGTGGATTAGTAGGTGAGTAAACAAAAATATCGGCATACGTCAGCGTACTTGTGCCACCGCAATTATTGGTTACTGGTGGAAATCCAAGGTTTGGATTGGTTGGTAAAATGCTTTCAGAGCATAAAATTTGCTTATCCATACAAGTGATCACCGGAGGAACATTATCATTCAGCGTAATATTCTGTAGGCAGGTGCTGAAATTTCCACAATGATCCGTTGCTGTCCAGGTGCGTTTAATGGTATAAGCTTGAGGACATGCCCCTGCTACTGTGGCATCAGTAAAAGTTATTGTCGGGCTGGGATCGCAAAGATCGGCTCCTGTTGCAGTGCCCGTATTTGCAGGTGATGTATTGGCGTCGCAAGCTATAGTGATATTGGGTGGACAAGAAGTAATCGGTGCAATAAGATCTTTTGTAGTGATGACCTGGATACAAGTTGCTGTGGTCAGGCATGCATCCGTTGCAGTCCATGTACGGTTGATGATGTGGTTCTGAGGACAAGATCCGCTCAAAGTCACATCCGAATAAGTTACTGTAGGCGCTGCGCCATCAGGATCTGAAGCGGTCGGATTTCCGGTCGAAGCGGGTAATGTACTTGCAGAACATGCAATCGTCACATTCGCAGGGCACGTGATGGCAGGAGGAAGATTTAGTGTTAATGTATTCCCCAGGAAAGTTGAACTTGCACCATCAGCATTGTCCGCAGTTACGTGAGCAGTGTTGTCATGTATTCCTGCAGCAAGATAATCTACAGTTAAAATAAGGGTGACTGTATCTCCGGGAGGCACCGAGAACGGTACCCATTGAAAACCATTTGGGGCGAGATCAGGATCACAATCAGTTCCTACGCAAAATTTAATCTGAGGGCCGGTATAAACAATATTAGCATACCCATTGGGAAATGTATCTGTGACAATTACATTAGTGGCTGCACTCACAGTTCCCAAATTGATGACTCTGAACCTGAACTGAACTTTCCCATTACAAACAGGACCTAATACATCTTTAATAATTTTGATGTTTGTCCGGCACAATTCCAGGATAAAGGCCTGAAGATCTTCAGCGAGCGTCGCAAAATCACCAATAGAAAAATCTGAGGTTGCTAAAGTGTTGATTCCACTTTGATAAGGAACAAAACCACTCATTCTCTCAAGATTAAGCTGGTTGGCACCCCCAACACCTAACATGAACATGTGAGTTCCCTCACTTTTAAATTTATTGGCATATTTGACAGGGTTCACAATCGCAGCAGCAAGTGTGCCCGCAAAACAATTAACACCAATTCCAGCAGCATTTGTATAAAAATTAGGTTCCCCATCCGTGAAGAATAAAATAAGATTTGGATTGGGTGTTAATGGATCTGCTTTTTTCATCGCATCATGCCAATTTGTTCCACCATTTGGGTTATAGGTTTGGCCATGATAAGGTATGCCGTTAAAATAATTGGTAATACTGTCAATATAAAGTGAATTGACAATGTGATAATCGTTGACTAATCTTCCTAAATCAGAAAATTCGATCAAAGCAACTTGTGCATCCTGGCCATTAAGGGCATTGAGAAAAGATAAGACGCCTGCTTTTACATCAGGAGCATAATTTACCGGAGTACCGATTGATCCTGATTCGTCAAGAATAAAAATCACTTTCATCGCATAACATCCTGTATTAAGGGCTGGGTTAGGCGTTGGATCCGGAAGCAAACATGGCCCGCAAATAGTCATATCAGCATTACAATCTGTACATAGCGAGAGGAGATCACCGACCACACACACAGAAACAGTCCCGCAAATACTCGAACAATCCGTCACTTGGGAGGATCTCACATAATAAGTTACTGTCGATGCTGAAGAAGGAGCTGTTACTGTAAAGCTACTCCCGGTAGTGGTTTGAAGTGGACTGCCGCTACCACATCCCGCCGTATAAAGTTGCCAAACAAATCCCGGAGCAAGTGTACCTGCAATGGTAATAGTAAAAACCTGGCTTGTCAAAACTTCGGCCGGAGCGTCAAGCACAGGTGCTGCAATGGGAGGTGTTGATCCACAACAGAAAAAACAGGGACCGAGAGTAATATTATTTGCATCATTCTCTATCCAGTTGTTAGTTGCATCAGATTTGAGTCCGCCGGATCCATTGTCATTGGTGATGGCTGTCCTTAAGTTTGGAGCAGTATCTACATAAGGAGTACAGTCATACTTTGCATTATCATATTCGGTATTAAATCTTACAATATCATTATTGGCTAAACCTGTAGGAAGTTCTGATTCTTCGTCAGTATCAACTGGACCTGTGAGGTTATTGTCCATTTGGATCATACACACAAACGAACCCTGGCTTCCTGAAGTTGGTTCCGGGAGTTGATAAATTGACAATTGATCTCCTTGGGAGTTAACTCCATTTTGACCTAATTCCATTCCATCAGGATCCCCTCCTGCCTGGATGACCACAGTACCTACTATGACACCATAAGCATCTGTCGCACTCCAGTCATTTGCACCACCGACATCATTGAAAAAAAACTCTGTACCGCATGGATAATCTGCATTAAATGTGAAACTGATAGTTCCCTCACCATTGGTATCTGCCCGATAACCCGTGGTATTGCTCCATCCCCTATCCGTAATATAAATGACAGTTCCGGATACTACCCCGGTAAGAATGACAAAGGAAAATGCATCCGCATCATCCGATTTATATCCGGTAAACATGATGTCCCCAGGCGCAAAATCAGTCTGCGCAACAACCTTTCCACTCAATAAAAATAAACCCAGGAATAAGCAAGCTATAACCTTGATTTTAGGCGTCAGGGAATTGTGAAAAAAATTTCCAGCAGAAATAGAGGTCTCCGGTTGATCACAATTTAATACACAATAGTCCTGATGACGACAATTGGTAAGATTAAAGTCCATTGTGAAAGTTATAAAGCACTTAAGGAATTGTATTGACTAGAGGGCGTGATTCAGTATTTGTACCAGTTAAAGAGACGAAAATATATCTTTTTTAACTTATTGTGTCCATCCCTGAGTCGGGTTGGGTGGTAATTTTAACCGATTCATCCGCTAAAGAAGGCATTTAATTTTAATTCGACCCATAACTACATTACTTACCGCCCTTTATGTATAATAATTAGACCTATTTTCAAAATAATAAGGCCTTTGCCGGGAACCCTGCAAAGGCCTTATTATATTTTCGTTAACCATCAAATTACCTGATCAATACCATCTTCTTACTGGCAGAATAACCACCACTTTGCAGACGGTAATACATGACTCCTGTCGAAGGAACATCTTTAGCCGTGAGAACAATCGTATTGTACCCGGCATTATAATTTCCGCTAACGGTGGTCACTACCTTCCCGGTAACATCAAAAATCGTAAGTTCCGCCGGTCCGTCATTAGGTAAATCAAAGCCGATGGTGGTCTGCCCATTCCATGGATTTGGCTTGTTCTGATACAGGTTAAAATCAGTCGATGCATTCAAATTGCTATAGGCAAGTTTGACTTTTAAAATCTCTCCTTCAGGAGTATAACTTTCAGCCGGAGTCACAAGACTTGTCAGCCTGATCTTGTTCCTGATTTTTCCGGGAGTGGTGACTTTCCATCTCAACATGAAGCTCATGTTTTGTTTGGGTTTTCCATCTGTCAAAACTTCACCATTCCAACTCATGGTCGTTATACCATTTCCAAGCAGTCCTACATTGCTGTCATCAATCTGAATCTCACCACTGCTCACTCCTACATAATCGAGTCCATCAGTTTCAAATGTCCATTGGAATCCATTTACAATTTCAGGAAACGTCAATTTCAATTCAACGATTTCACCCACTTTAGCTTCATCCTTCGTTTCAGCCTTGATCTCAATCAATCGTTCCGCTCCGCGAGGTATAACCTGGAGTGCATTAGCTTTCACCGTATTATTAACGTCTCCTATTTTGACAGCAATGAAGTCATTATTCGTGCTGTTCCCCTGCCAATGCTGAATGAATAAGTTTTCATTGAATAACCATGGATTCGCGGGATCAGGTATGACATAATTCTTGTCAATGAATCTCCAGCTATCGTTATTAGGCAACTCAGTATATAAACCAAGAACCAATTTTCTCAACTCCAGTATATCCAGGGCACTTACACTCTTGCTGTTATTGGCATCCGCAGCTATATATTCATAAGGGCTTGTAAAGACTTCCCTACCCAATAGATGCTTTTGGATCTGAACCAGGTCAAGCGTGCTGACTCCGTTTTTGTAATCATCATTGCGCTGAGGAGTGATCGTATAGTCCTGGCCTAATGGTAAATCTGTGAATTCAAATTTTCCATTTCCTGATGTTGTATAGGATGGGAACAATTGCTGTGGGCTTGAAACATTGACAATCACCTTTTCAACGGCATCATTATGATCCGTAAAGATTTCTCCGGCGAGCATACTTTGCAATTGACCGCAGAAATTATTATTGTCCGTAACCACAATGGTCGTTATACACAAATCTTTGTTTCTTTCACTCCACTCGATTTGGCCATCACAATCAAGATCAGATCCACCGTCTGCAGCCCAAATCGCTACATTCATTTCAGCTCCAAAGACAGGAACATTATCACATGTGTATGTGAATGTCGGCTCGTAAGTGGTGCCACTAAAACTGAACAGGAGCTCATCACCAGGTGTGCAATCATCATAACTGGAGGCATTGAAATTACTTGCAGAAATGGTCACTGAACCTTGTGGTCCCATGACTACAGTACTTATGCCATCAATGCAGACCGGAGTTGGTTTTTTACAATCTTCCAGCCTGAACAGGTAATCGCAATAGTTCACGTTTCCACATCCGTCTGCCACGGTCCAAACGACCCGATGATAGTCACCGCACAAAGGGCTGTTATAGGGTAAACCATTTTGAGCGATTGACGGTATTGAACTTTGTTCAGTATCAAAGCTGATATCCACTTCATGATTGGAATCAAGTGTTGCAGATGTAGTCGGCACCATTTGAATGAAAGTATTTCCATTAAACGGATACACTTTTACATCATAAAATATCATCTCGCTGCAATCTTCATGTACTCGCTGAGTCATGGTGACTTGAACACTGCAACTGGAGGCGTTCGGATTGTTCTCTCCCAGGAATATCTGGTTATTGGATGGTAATCGAATACCAGGATCATTAGTACATAACTGAAGGGGCTCTTGAGGACAATTCAGGAATTCCGGCTTTATGCCATCCATTACTTTAATGGTTTGAATATATGACCACAAACCGTAACCAGTAGCAGGATTATATTGACACCAATCAATGACTTTCCATTCTCTCAGCACTTTATAACAAGCACTGTCTGCAAAATTGTATCGTGTGTCTTCATGACTAACACCAACAATGCTACAGTTATCATCGAAGAGTGTCGGTTCACCTGTACCGGACAGATCGCTTGGACATGTGTTGAGTAAAACATCGCATGGCCAGATGACTCCATCATTTGGATCATCGTTATTGCAGGTTACATCATTGATATGAAATGGATTGAAATCAACTACCCATATCCGTTGCAGGCATGTTCCGGAAGTGACGCCATCATAAGCCCTGAAACGCCGTTCAATCAACTTCCTTGCGCCCGATGGAGGCTGACCTGGAAATGAAGCACCGGTACAATCATCGATGACACTTACTTTAACTGAAAGGTCGGATTCACAATTATCCGTTGCCCAACCATCAATTCCCCAATTATGAGGCTGATGGAAATCAGTATTTCCAGGATCATCGATGATGATGTTCTTCCTGTCTGATGGAACGTGCCTGAAGGCATCATACACATTTCCAAATATTGCACTGAGTGGATCTTCGTCAAGAGAGCCATCATTATTTCCATCAGCATCGACAAAAGTTCCCTCCTGTATATTTAATAGATAATCACAACTTATAGTTACATCAGGCGGACATTCAATATTCGGAGCCAACTTATCCTGCACATCTACCAGTACCATGCAATAGTTAACATTGCCGGCATCATCAGTCACTTCAAGCTCTACCATTATATTTCGAACCCCTACATCACAACATCCAAAAGGAATACATGGCCCCCTGTCAGTGCCTCGATCTTTACCATTGACCGCCGGGAAACCTCCAGGTATTTCGTCAACGCATGCTCCTCCGGTAGTCCAGTCAAAATCAATACAGCTATCCATTCTTCTGGCCCTGAACGTAACAGGCCCACAGTTATCAAAACTTCCATCATTAAAAGCTGACGCAGGAATTAGTGTTATTCCATTCGGTCTTTCACTCGTCAGGCTGATGATAGTATGTTGTTGGCAACTCGCCACCGGTGGTACATCATCAACTACTGTGATATTCATTGTGCATGTACTTTCATTACCACATTCATCCGCGACCACCCATTTAACTTTATGTGTTCCCTGGGCCAATTGATTGATTACAAAATTTTGACCAATGGTCACTATTGTCCCTTCGCCTGAAAAGAGCTTGTAACTAGCTATTTTACTGCAAGCATCAATGGCCACTGGTTTTGGAACTAATACATTAGCATAACAATACCATACATCTGTTCCAACGGTTATATCAGCTGAGCATGTCAATACAGGTCCCTGGTGATCCGGAAGTGAAATGTTTTGAGGGAATATCGAAACCCGCCCTGTACACCAATCAGCCACTCTCCATGTACGCTGGATTTTTATTCCATTTCCGCATAGATCGATGATCAGGTCCTTGTAGGTCACAGATAAATTGCATACACCTGCAGGTAGATCCAGGTTCATTCCGTTTACCATAGGCCAGCCTGTCACGGATGGATCTGAACTACCTCCACATGTTCCATTATAATCAGGAGGGAATTTTAATGTCTCCAAAGTAAGTGGAATGATATGGAATTCCTGGAGACAGGTTGACATATTACCGCTCGCATCAGTAGCTTTCCAGGTTACCTGGATTGATCCTTGTGTACAATAGTCAAAAATGAGGTTAGTGTTGATGATGTTAAGTGTTGTACCACCGCAATTGTCGACGACTGTAGGACGTATATTATCCGGAATGTTACCATCTAGTATTTGTGATATCTCCCTGCATGTGATACTACATTCAGCATTATCATTGTTTACCGGGCAAACACAATTGATGACAGGTGGAAATTTATCTTCCACTGTCACAAGACCCCAACAACTCTGGCCACTGCAATGACTCTTGATCAATACTTTAAAAGTTTTGCCTACATCTTCCCAGGTAAATGTTGCATTTGGAATGATGTGTCCCATCAAATCCATAATGACTACTGAATAACTATTATCTCCGGCCTCGTCACCCGTGAGGATCATTCCGCTTGTCACGACCGTACCACATTCATTATCTATAGAAAGATTGATATGATCAATACATGCGAGAGGTCCGGCTCCCTGGGTGAAGGCATTAAAGGTTCCTGTAGCCTCACATCCCTCTGAAACCACAACCGTGACAGAGATCACAAATGGACCTCCTGGCATATCCTGCCATACTACTGAAATGGCAGAGCCTGTATTTGAAATGATCATACCTCCGCTTTGCACTTCCCAGAAATAGCTGAATAATGGATTGTAATTGTTGACAACGTAAAGCACCGTATCTCCGGGACATGAAAATTCGTCCCCTGTGATAATAGGTATAGTTGTTACACATACAGATGCAGGGGAATGGTCGTCTTCAGTGACTGGGTCATTTGTGTCATTGTCATCAGGAGTACTGTCAACATCTTCATTACTGACATCAACATCATTAATATCCAATACTTTATCTATCTCAGCTACATTCGTATATAAGCCCATTGCAATATTTGCATTGGCTTTAAGGGTGATGACTACCGATACATTCTGTGCGGTAAGCAATCCGCCGGCAGCTAAAGCACCATTAGCGATCGAAAGGACTATAGTTGCACTTTGGCCTGTACTTCCTGCTGTTCCTGCGGTCCAATCCGGATCATTAAGTGTAAAACCTATCGGGATATAGTCAACAATACTTATTGACCCTACCGGCATTATGCCCTGATTGGTTACGGTGATTGTGAAGTTTACATTATCACCTCCAGTGATAGTACCCTGTCCCGCGTTCAGTAATTTCGTTAATGATAAATCAAGATTACAACCTCCTGCGACACTGATGGTCTGAAGACAAGTGGCTGAATTATTGCAGGCATCGGTTGCCGTCCAGGTACGATTTATACCGAATTGCTGGACGCATGAACCAGCCACTATCATATCATTAAATACTATTGTGGGTGTACCACCGCAATTATCCTGCCCTGAAGCAATGCCTGTGTTTGCCGGCAAAGTACTATCTGTGCTGGTGATGGTGACATTAGCAGGACATGTGATTCCCGGTGGGATAACATCATTGACTGTAATAATCTGTGAGCATGTAGCAGAATTTCCACAGGCATCTGTAGCACGGTAAGTCCGTGTAACCTGGTATCGGTTGATACAGGTTTGATTAGTGATGACATCTCCTCCAAAAATTATTGTGGGTGTTCCTCCACAATTGTCAAGTGCAGTGACAATGCTCGGATTCGGCCCTGGCACCAAATTGGCACATGAGACCGACACATTGGATGGACAAGTAATCATGGGGGCAGTTTGATCGTTGACTGTAATGGACTGTATACACGTGGAAGAATTTCCACATTGATCAGAAGCCCTGTAAGTACGGTGTATTGTAAATCGATTGGTACACGTCTGATTAACGGTGATGTCACTTACAAAACCAACTGCAACAGGTCCACTACAATTATCGGTTGCTGTAGGGCCATTTGAATCTGGTAGCGGGACCTGGCTTACACATTCAATTGTGAGATCAGGTGGACACGTAATGGTGGGTGCTGTAGTATCAATGACAGTAATTAATTGAACACACGTATCAAATAAATTACACTCATTAGAGGCAATCCACGTACGTACAAGTGTATAGTTATTTGGACAGTTACCGGGTACGATGGAATCACTAAATGTTAATATAGGATCTCCGGCACAAATATCCGTTGCAGTAGCAGATCCCGTACTCATTGGATCCGTAGATGCATTGCATTCTATAGTGGTGTCTACTGCACATGTAATCATGGGTGAGCAATCAAGAGAGATGCATATGCTGTCAAATGGTGTTCCAAAAGGGGGTGAACCCATGCCGATATATTTCCAGTTGTGTTGAATTACATTTTCATTCGTTGGCACTGATTCCATGATCATCAGGGGATCAACTTCTGTGATGACTACTCCATCATCTCCTACGAGGAATCCACCATTAGCAGGATCTTGCTCAAGATCCCATACCAATGCCGGACAAAAACTTTGAATATTCGGATTTGGGTCATCAATGGTAAAACACATTCTGAAAATAAATGTCCAATTAAGCGTATCCAGTATGATTGGAGGTGCACTCAGATTTGTAAGTTGAATAGCTCCATTCACCCAATCTGCAGGACCCACAAAATTGAACAGGCCCGGACCGGCACTTGCACTTGTGACTATCATCGGAGGATCCGGTGATACAGGGCCGTAACCACCTTGGAAGTCAGAGAAACCAACAAGTTCGAGGAGCGTGTCAGGATAAAAGAACCTGACATTCATTCCAAAAATTTGCACCCCTGTTGTGTCTGCCAGGAATTCAACATCGACACAATACTGTCCTGACGCGCAATCGTAAGCTGGATTCGCGAACCGCACTGTGACTGTAGGAGTCTGAGAAATGGCTACTGAGCCAAAGCTACATAGGCATACGAAGATGACAATGGCCCATAGGCCCGCCCATGAAGGGATGTGTGTAGTTTTCATAAGTTTTAGTTAATAAGTAATCGCAAAAAGACTTAAAACCTTGGGGTAAAGGTAAGTAGTAATTTTTAATTTATATAAACAATTTCAAAAAATATTTTATATCTAAATACCTATTTTACAATGTTTTATGTATTTATATTATTAATAACTTTAATATCTATGATATATTATTAAAAAATTACATCTGTTTATACTGTCCATTCCGATATCTAAAATGAGTAGAAGAACGATGAAATAAAATATCCCTGGCAGGCGAGATACAATGCAAAAAAAAGGCCCTCTGAAACAGAAGGCCTTAGTATAGAAAGTTTTGATTTCGGTTATCTCAATATGACCATTTTCTTGCTGGCAGAATACCCACCACTTTCAAGACGATAATACATCACACCTGTAGAAGGAATATCTTTCCCGGTCAATACTATGGTATTGTATCCTGTCTTAAAGTCTCCTTCTATAGTAGACACTATCTTACCTGTAACATCAAAGATCGTAAGTGTCGCATGGTCATCTTTTGGCAAATCAAATCCTATTGTGGTCTGACCATTCCATGGATTAGGTCTATTCTGATAGAGGCCAAATTCAGTTTGTCCATGCTCAGATGAATACCTGAGTTTCACATCAAGTATTTCATCCGCTGGTGTATAGCCTTCAGCAGGAGTGACAAAACTTGTCAATCTGACCATCTTGCTTACTTTTCCGGGAGCGGTAGCTTTCCATCTCATTACAACAGTAAAGTCATGGTTAGCATTCGATTGATGCAGGATATCGCCATTCCAACTCATAGTGACAATTCCATTTTCAAGCAATCCGATGTTTTCATCACCAATCTCGATGTCATCACTACTTACACCGGCATATTCCAGGCCTTCTGTTTCCAATGTCCATTGGAATCCACTTAATTCTTCAGGTATGGTCAGCTTCATTGAAATCATATCTCCTGCTTCAACCTTGTCAGGGGCTGTTGCTGAAATATTCAAGATTCTGCGTCCATCTCTCGGATGAACATCCTGCGCATTCGCCTGAACAGAATTATTGACATCTCCAACTTTCACACCTACAAAGTCAACGTTGTTCATATTTCCCTGCAATTGTGAGACAGATACAGGTCCTTTGTAAGGCCATGGATGTGTCGGATCGCTCATCACGAAATTCTTATCCACGAATGTCCACGATTTGCTTGAAGGGAATGTGTTATAAATGCCAAGGATCAATTTCCTGATTTCAATAAGGTCAATTGCACTCACAGAACTGCTATTGTTAGCATCCGCTGCGATATACTGATATGGACTTGTAAAGAGTTCTTTACCCAGTAAATGTTTTTGAATTCTGACAAGATCCAGGGTACTAACTCCATTCCTGCAATTATCATCGCGTTCAGGAGTGATCGTGTAATCCTGTCCGGGTAGCAAATGCCCAAACTTGAATTTCCCATCATTAGATGTTATCAACGAAGGAAATAAATGACCCGGATTTGTAAGCGTTAATTTAACCTGGCTTACAGCTGCACTATGATCTGTCAGTATTTCTCCAGCTAATATGCTTCCTGTTGTGTCACACACATTGGCATTGTCTGTGATGACAATTGTCGTGGTGCAGTAATCCTTGTTGCGTTCATCCCAACTGATCACCCCATTGCAATTATCATCTGTGCCGTTATCAGCCACCCAAATATTAACTGTCAGCTCTGTACCGAAGGCAGGAACATTATCACAAGTATACGTATAGCTCGGTTGATAGCTGTCACCACTGAAACTGAACAGTAGTTGATTAGATGGCGTACAATCATCAAAGCTTGAAGCATCGAAGTCTTTAGCCCAGATCGTTACCTGTCCACCGACTGGCATTACCACCGTGCTCAATCCATTAATGCATACAGGTGATGGTTGTTTACAATCTTCCAATCGAATTAAATATTCACAATGGCTCCAGTTACCACATCCATCTTCAGCACTCCACAATATCTTGTGATAGTCACCGCAGAATGGACTGTTATATGGAATTCCATTTTGTCTGATTGATGGGGTTGGATTGTTCCGGGTATTAAAGCACAGATCTGCATCATGATTCTCATCAACAGGCACCGTCGTCAGCGGAGAGAGATAAATAAACTCATCGCCGTTATTCAAATACAATTTGACATCATAATTGACATTATCACTGCAACCTTCATGTACTTTCTGGCAGAGATTCAAATGCACACTGCAACTTGAAGACAAAGGATTTTCTTCTCCTAGGAATGCTTGGTTATTATCCGGCAGAGATACTCCATCATCCGCTACACAAAGTGTTACAGGACCTGCAGGGCAATTTAAAAACTGCGGTCCATCAGTATCATGCACTTTAATCACCTGGGTATAATGCCATAACCCTTCACCTGTCTGTGAATTGTATTGGCACCAATCGATGATAGACCATTCCCTTAATATTTTGAAACATGCACCATCTACAAAATCAAACCTTTGGTCTTCATAAGCCACACCTATAAGGCTGCATGCATTATTGATAATAGTCGGTTCGCCCGTTCCGGTCAGACTATCAGGGCAGTTCGTAAATAGTACATCACAAGGCCAAATAACACCATCATTTGGATTTTCGTTATGACAGGTTTGATCGGTGATATAGAAAGGATCAAAATTAACTACCCAGATACGTTGTGTACATGTACCAGGAGCTATTCCCGGGTTACCATCAGAAGCGCTGAATCGACGTTCGATTAATTTCACTGCTCCGGCAGGTGCTCCCGGAGGAAGGTCGTCACCACTGCAATCATTGATGACATGAACTCTTACCTGCAGGTTAACTTCACAGTTATCGTTTGCCCATCCATCAATACCCCAATTATGTGGCTGATGTAAATCCGTGTTACCTGGATCTTTGATGATAATATCTTTTCTTGCACTTTCAGGATAACGGAAAGCATCGTACATATTTCCAAAGATTGGAGTCAACGGATCTTCATCAAGGTTACCGTTATTATTTCCATCCGCGTCGACAAATGTGCCTTCCTGTACATTAAACCAATAATCACAACTGACAGTGATATCAGGTGGACATTGTACAAAAGGAGCGATCTTATCCTGTACAATGGCTTCTATCATACAGTAGTTTACATTGCCGGAGGCATCAGTTACTTCCAATTCTACCATAATTGGCCCGGCTCCCACGTCGCAACATGCAAATGGAACACACGGCCTGTGTACTGTTCCCCGGTCACGGCTATTGACTGGCGGCACACCTCCGGGTATATCATCGATACATGCTCCTTCAGTCGTCCAGTCGAAATCAATACAACTATCCATCCTTCTGGCTCTGAAGGTCACTGGTCCGCAATTATCATAACTGCCGTCATCAAAAACACTGGCAGGTACTAGTGTAATTCCACTTGGTCCGTCATTGGTCAGAGACACAACAGTATGTGCATCACAATTGGCAACAGGAGCCACATCATCGATAACTGTAATATGGAAACTACATGTGCTTGTATTGCCACACTCGTCACCTACAGTCCATGTTACTAAGTATGTTCCAAGAACAAGGCCATTGATGACGAAATTATTTCCATATTGAACTACAGTACCACCTGATGACGCCAGGCTCAATGTCGTGATATCACTACAATTGTCATAAGCTACAGGCTTGGGCACGCTGACATTAGCATAGCAATACCAGAATTCTGTACCTACTGTAATATCTGAAGGACATGTAAGAGTTGGTCCCTGGTCATCAACTAACTTGATGATCTGGGTCTGTTCCACAATTTGTACAGTGCACCAATCAAGAACAGTCCATGTCCGCACAATTTTGCGTCCTCCTCCACATGCAGTTAATTCTTTATCCCAGTAGCCTGCAAAAATATTGCAGACACCACCGGCATCGGTGAGATTCACTCCATCAAGCTGGGGCCATCCTGTGATTGCAGGATTTACACTGCTACCACAAACTCCAATGTAATTTGGAGGGAAGACCAGGCTATCGAGAGTTAATGGTATCACAGTAAATCTCTGTGTACATGTTGCCATATTACCGCCTAAGTCGGTTGCTTTCCACGTAACATCAACAAAGCCACCTGCACAATTATCATAATTGACATTTGTGTTGAGGATTCCAACGGTCACGTGGCCACAATTATCCGTTACCTCAGGTTGTAATCCCGGAGGAATGATGCCGTTGACCAATTGATCCACTTGAAGACATGTAATCTGGCAAGCCGGATTATCTGAATTATTTGAATCTACAGGGCAAACACATGCGATCTGCGGTGGTATTTTATCTTCTACAGATACAGTACCCCAACAGCTCTGAACATTACATTCACTCTGGATTTTTACAATGTATGTTTGTCCTATATTTTCCCATGTCAGGGTTGCATTTGGAATGATGTTTCCGTCCTGATCATAAATAATGACGATATAATTTTCTCCATATAGCTGTCCTGAAAGGATCATAGAGGGCGTGATCACCACCTGGCAATCTCCATCCAAGGATACCTGGACGTTATCATTGCAGGCAAGACCTTCTATACCCTGGATAACAACATTGAGGTAAGCATCCGCCTGGCATCCCTGGAATATGGTGACAGTCAAATGTATTTCAAATGGTCCTCCTGGTGTATCCAACCATTGTATAGTAATGGTGCCACCTGTATTAGCAATAATGTTTCCACCTCCATTTAAATTCCAGGTGTATGTGAAATTAGGATTGTAATTCTCTACGGTATAGACTAGGGTTTCACCCGGACATGCATAAGCATCTCCCTGGATGACTGGCTGCGGTAATACGCAAATAGCTGCCATACTGATATCATCTTCTCCTGCAGGATCATTCGTGTTATCCTGATCCGGAGTACTGTCAACATCACCTACCGCTATACCTGCCAGGTTAAGAACCAGGCTGATTTCTGCTGTATTGAAATACTGACCTGGTAATATGTTAGCATCTGCTTGCAGAGTGATTTGCACAGAAGCACTTTCACCCGGGCTTAAACCATTCATATCTAATCCTCCGTTTCCTATCGATAAGATAATCGAAGCGCTTTGACCTGTGCTGCCCGCAGTTCCGGGAGTCCAGTCTGGATCATTCAATGTGAAGCCAAGAGGAATATAATCTGTTATCGTTACAGAGCTTACACTCACCAGCCCTTGATTAGTTACTGTTATCGTGAAATTTACATTATCACCACCCTGAACAATACCCTGACCCGCATCGAGAAGTTTAACAAGAGCCAAATCTACCTGGCAATTTCCGTTCACTCCTATAGCCTGAACACATGTAGAGGTCAAGCCACAGGCATCAGTTGCTGTCCAGGTGCGTGCAACGGCGAATTGCTCAGCACATCCTCCAGGAATAACAACATCGGCAAATGAGAATGTAGGCGTACCAGTACAATTATCCGATCCTGTTGGGTTACCTGTATTTGCAGGTAATGTACTTGCCCCAAAATTAATAGTAACATTTGCAGGACATGTTATTGTCGGCGGAGTTATATCATTAACGGTGATGATCTGGGAGCATGATGCTGAATTTCCACATGCATCAGTAGAACGATATGTTCTGGTTAATGTAAAGCGATTAGCGCAAGTTTGATTGCTGATCACATCACTTACAAAGGTCACTGTCGCACCACCTCCACAATTGTCAGATGAAATGACACTGCCTGGATTATTTGCGGGAACAAGACTTGCGCATTGCACAGTAACGTTGGCCGGGCAAGTGATTGACGGTGTCGTATTATCAAATACAGTAATCGTCTGGGCACAAGTTGCTGAATTACCGCACGCATCAGTTGACTGGTATGTCCGGGTCAAAGTGAACCGGTTAGTACAAGTCTGATTACTGATCACATCTCCTATGAATGTTACAGTCGCCCCTCCTGCACAATTGTCTGAGGTAATGACACTACCTGGGTTATTTGCAGGCACATCAGCGGCACATTGTACTGTAATGTTTGCAGGACATGTAATAGAAGGAGTTGAATTATCAAATACCGTAATTGTTTGTGCACATGTAGCTGAATTACCACATGCATCAGTCGACTGATATGTTCGGGTCAAAGTGAAGCGGTTGGTACAAGTCTGGCTGCTGACCACATCTCCGACAAATGTTACTGTTGCACCACCTGCGCAATTATCCGAGGTAATTACACTACCTGGGTTATTTGCAGGCACATCAGCAGCACATTGTACTGTAATGTTTGCAGGACATGTAATAGAAGGAGTTGAATTATCAAATACAGTTATGGTCTGAGCACACGTTGCAGTATTACCACAGACATCGATAGCTTGATACGTGCGTGTCAAAGTGAACCTGTTAACACAGGTCTGGTTACTGACCACATCTCCGACAAATGTTACTGTAGAACCTCCCGCACAATTGTCAGAAGAAACCACACTAGCCGGGTTATTAGCAGGTATCAGGCTCGCGCACTGAACTGTAATATTGGCCGGGCATGTAATAGATGGAGGAGTATTATCAAAAACAGTAATAATTTGCGTACAAGTCTCCGTATTTCCACAGGCATCTGTTGCCTGGTATGTACGGTTAACTAAAAATCTGTTTGCACAAGTTTGATTCGTGATGACATCTCCTACAAAAGTGACAGTAGAGGATCCACCGCAATTATCAGAGGCAGAGACGCTCGCTGGATTATTTACCGGAACATCTGCAGCACATTGTACTGTGATATTGGCCGGACATGCAACGAAAGGTGCGACATTATCAAATACAGTAATGATCTGGGTGCAGGTCGCAGAATTACCGCATTCATCCGTTGCTCTGTAAGTCCGATTTACGTTAAATCGGTTGATGCAGGTTTGGTTGGTGATCACATCATTTACAAATGTAATTGAAGATGCTCCATTACAATTATCTGTCGCTGTGACACTAGCGGTATTCGGTTGTGGCACCTGGCTTGCACACTGTACAGTGATAGCAGGAGGACAGGTCAGAGAAGGTGGAGTATTATCAAATACTGTAATGATCTGGGTGCAGGTAGCTGAGTTACCGCATTCATCTGTGGCTCTGTATGTTCGGTTTACATTAAATCGATTGACACAAGTTTGATTAGTGATGACATCATTCACGAATGAAATCGAAGATGCTCCATTGCAATTATCTGTGGCAGTGACACTAGCTGTATTTGGTGCGGGCACGAGGCTTGCACACTGAACTGTTATAGCCGGTGGGCAGGTTAACGAAGGCGCGGTATTATCAAATACGGTAATAACCTGCGTACAAGTAGCTGAATTTCCACATTCATCTGTAGCTCTGTATGTACGGTTTACATTAAAATGATTGACACAGATTTGGTTTGTGATCACATCATTCACAAATGTGATGGTTGCAGCTCCGTTGCAATTATCCGAGGAGGTGACACTAGCAGTACTTGGCGCTGGCACCTGGCTGGTACACTGAACCGTTATTGGAGCAGGGCAGGTTAATGTAGGAGGTGTGTTATCAAATACAGTTATGGTTTGTGCACAGGTTGCAGAATTTCCGCATTCATCCGTAGCACGATAAGTTCTGGTAATATTAAACCGGTTAACACATAATTGATTACTGATCACATCATTCACAAAAGTGACTGTGGCCAGGCCTCCGCAATTGTCAGTAGACACTACACTAGCAGGGTTGTTTACCGGTACCAGGCTGGCACATTGAACCGTCACATTAGTTGGACAGGTTATAGAAGGAGCGATGTTATCAAAAACAGTAATGGTCTGAGTACAAGTGGCGGAGTTTCCACATCCGTCAGTAGCCTTGTAAGTTCGGGCTATAGTAAAGCGGTTGACACAAGTTTGATTGCTGGTGACGTCTCCTATAAATGTCACCGTAACTGCTCCGGGGCAATTATCCGTTGCAACCACACTATTGGGATTAGCCGGTGGTACCTGGCTGGCGCACTCTAAAGTTACATTATTTGGACAAGCGATAATCGGTGCCGTAGTATCAATCACACTAATTAATTGAACACAAGTGTCAAACAACATGCAATCATTTGCTGCTATCCATGTCCTTACAATTGAATAATTATTAGGACAATTTCCTGTTGCTATCGAATCGGTAAATGTAAACGTTGGATCCCCATCGCAAATATCTGTTGCTGTAGGAATACCAGTACTTGTAGGATCGGTAGAAGCATCGCATCTTATTGTAGTATCGACTGCGCAAACGATCATCGGTGAACAGTCAAGTGAAATACAAATATCCTGCACAGGCATACCAAACGGAGGTGTCCCTTGGCCTGAATACACCCAGTTAAATTGAACAACATTTTCATCCGCAGGGATTGATTCCATCATAAGTGTTGGGTCAACGAGGGTAATAACGACTCCATCATCTCCAATCAGAAATCCGCCATTAGCAGGATCCTGTTCAAGGTCCCACACGAGCGAAGGACAAAAACTTTGAATATTAGGGTTTGGATCGTCAATGTCAAAACATATTGTAAAAAGTTTGGTCCAATTAAGTGTATCAAGAAATATTGCCGGAGCCATAGGGTTAACAAGTTGAATTGCTCCGTTCACAAAATCGGCCGGGCCGACGAAATTGAACAAACCAGGACCAGCAGGGCCACTTGTGATGACAATAGGTGGGTCAGGCGAAACGGGACCATACCCTCCCTGGAAATCAGAAAATGCAGGGTTAGCAAGTTCCAGTATTGTGTCGGCATAAAAAAACCGGACGTTCATACCAAATATTTGTACCCCTAAAGTGTCAGCTCGGAATTCAACATCTGCGCAATATTGTCCGGTTGCACAATTATAGGTAGGGTTTGCAAACCGGACCGTTACTACAGGAGTCGATTGTGAAACGGCTTGCGTACTATAGCCAAGCATAAAAAAATACAAGGCACCAATCACCGCCATTTTTAACTTAGTGTTCCAGCAATTCATATTACTTAATTTCATGTTCATGGAGAGATATGCAGGACAAACTCAAAAAGGAGAAGCCTTTTCGAGCTCCTCCTATACCGTTCAATTTGTGCAACGGTTTGCGATGGTCCTTTTTCATTTTGTACAAGTATCAATTCAATATTTAATGTGCTTAACTAACTGTCACATTTCTATTTCAAGAATGATTTAATATTTATCAATAGTTATTAACTATTTTCTTCGAACTCAACCCTCGTTGAGACAGTCCGGCAGATCCATTCATTGAAATAAAGTGGTGTACCACATGAAGGATTTTATACCTAAACTGACACTCAGTTTTTCGAAATAAATGTCATACTGCAGGCGACCCCATTAAGGGTTATCGACCTTTAGTATTTAGCAACTTTGGGGATCTTGGGGTGTCCGGACCCGATTTACTGCTTTAAACCAGCATAGAGAATGGGACACCAGTTCTCCAATTCGTATTGGAGGTGGCTAAAATCATACCATTTTTGATTTTAACCCGGGTTTTTGAGGCTTTTGATAGGTATGTTGAAAAATAAACTAATGCCCCATAGGAAATTGGGGCATTAGTTTATTTGAGGGGATCATTTATTGATAATGGTCATTCTGAGCATTTCTGATCTAAACCCTTCTGTTTCCATAAGATAGAAGACAATTTTCGGGTCCTGCATCCAGGGTTGGCGATCAAGTGTAACCGTGTTTTTACCTGCAGGGTATTCTCCGGTTATCTGATATAAAACTTTACCTGAAATATCATAGAACTTAAGGGTAGCCTCCTGGGCAGAAGGAAGGTTAAATTCAATCGAAGTCTTGTCGTCAAATGGATTTGGCTCGTTTTGGGATAATTCATATTTACCCTGTGTTAACTCCACATCTCCCTGAGTAGGTGAAAGCTTTATCAGGGATATACATGTATTGGAAATTGGTTTTCCATAAGGAGCGACTCCAGCTGAATTAGATTGCCAATTGAAATTAAAAGCATTTGCTACTGCCGGGGCCGAATCATCAGGGGTATTTGGGTTATTTTCCAAGACAGTGATGACTAAACCATCATCACCCATAAGAAATCCACCAGTACCTACTGTAGGTTTCAGATCCCACAAAACGCTGGGACAAAAATCTTTTTTATTCTGTTGACCCATTGGTACTTTGAAGCTAACCCTGCAGACTTTTGCCCATTGACCTGGAACAATCAGCAGCGGGGTTTGAACATTCTGTAACTGAATGGCTCCATTCACAAATACAGTGGACTGGCTCAAATTAAACAGTTGTGTGCCGCTGGTCCCATTGGCCATTGTTGTAGTAGGCAATTGACCGAGTATATCATATCCCTGGCTGAACTGATCCATTTTATTAAACTCCATCATCGATCCCTCATAAAAAAAGCGAACATTCATGCCAAATAAATATTCCTTTGTAGCCTTTGAACTTACTTCGATATCGAGGTAATACAATTTTGTAGGTTTATCAAATCGGGGGTTTGAAAAACGGGCGCTTATCATTGGTAAAGCCTGTCCTGTAATGATCGATCCCAAGCTAATCAAAGCATAGAGCACTACAGCAGCTAATAATTTCTTTGCGGTGAAATAATTTCTGAATTCCATTTCGATTTTTATTAAAAAGTTAAACCAATTCTTTTTTATAATGATTAACAGCATGGAATCAATCATCATGACCCCATGCTGTTAATTACAGTCATTAATTTCTGGGAACACTGGTAAACTTACCATTGTTTCTTTCCCACACTACACGATCGTTGAAGTTCGTATCCCCATTAAGATTGTAATCTCCCACTCTATACTCTCCAACTTGTCCGTTTTGCGTTTCCCAGAATGAGCGATCATCAAAATTGATGTCCGTATCCGAATTTGCTGAAATTGTCTGGTTACCATTTCCTGCATACATCCCGAATTTACCCGGGAAACCAGGAATGAGTTCCTTTTGACGAGCAAATGTACCCGTTGGAAACAAAGGATCTTCCCAACTCTGTTGGAACCGGAAGTCATAACTGAGTTTGTGACTTAGCCAAGGCACCTTAGCATTAGACATTACAATTAAATGGTTGCGATGTTCAATCGTGATATAATAAGGTGTATTCTCATTAACACCACAACAAGCCAGCGGCTGTACAAATTCGATGTGCCCATCACTATGAAGCAATGCCGCTGCTTGGCAAACAGGGCCACCGGTTCCGGCGGAATCTAACCGAAGACTTACTAAAATCCAATCAACGACAGTCGCCGGATAACCAGCTGTTCCCATGTTAGGATCTCCTCCGGAGTCATAAGCGTTACCCTCAGTACCCGGGTAATTCCATGGAGCACCAGAATAAGGTTGTCCCGGAGGCGTATATTTATTACCTAAGAACGGATCAAAAAGTGTTTGTCCCGGTAATACTCTCAGGTTGTTGAGAGTTGTTCTCATCGGCAGCGTATATGAATTCGAGCCATTTGGATTTACAGCTGCCCCTTCAATGTAGACATACGTTTCAACAGAAAAGCATGGTTTAGTCACTGTTGATATGCAGGAAGCCGAATTACCACAATCATCCGTCGCAGTAAAGGTTATGTTCATTCCACCTTCACATGAGAAAGAGGGAACGCTCGTACCGTCATAGTTGGTAGTGATCGCAACACTTGCATCGCATGCATCAGTTGCCGTAGCTGTTGCTATCCATGCATTGATCAGTGCCACATTATCTGTCCCTGCCACACATCCCAATACGAGGTTGGCGGGACATAATGTAAATGTAGGATTAGTGTTATCATCCACATTGATCGTCTGATTACAGGTCGATGAATGACCGCATGCATCACTCACTGTCCATTTTCTTGTCACTACCATCGGACATGTTCCGGATGAAACATCAATATAAGTCACAGCAGTAATACCGCAGGCATCTGAGGCATTTCCCTGGTTAGTCGCATCTTCAAATACACCCTCACTCGATGCTGCAGAAGTTGCAGAATATGGTGGATCTGTAATACTACCCAAACCACATCCTTCCAGTGTTCGAGTCACAGCACAGGCCGTGATCGTGGGTGCTGTGGTATCATTGACATTGATCGTCTGATTACAGGTTGATGAATTTCCACATGCATCACTGATGGTCCATTTTCTAGTCACCACCGTTGGACATGTTCCTGTAGCCACATCGATATAAGTTACTGTTGTAATGCCGCAGGCATCTGAAATATTTCCCTGGTTAGTTCCATCCTCAAATACTGCTTCGCTTGATGCAGTAGATGTTGTGGCGAATGGAGGATCAGTGATAACACCTGTGTTGCATCCTTCTATTGTCCTTGTCACTGCACACGCTACAACACTTGGTGCTGTTGTGTCGAAGATATTGATAGATTGATTACATGTAGAAGAATGTCCGCACGCATCTGATACTGTCCATTTTCGTGTTACCTGAATGGGGCATGTGCCAAATGCAAGGTCGATATAAGTCACCGATGTAATTCCGCATGCATCTGAAGTATTTCCCAGGTTAGTCGCATCTTCAAATACAGCTTCGCTGGAGACATCACCTGTTGGAGAGAATGGAGGATCTGTTATAGCTCCTGTATTGCATCCCTGGATCGTCCTTGGTACAGCACATGCGCTGATCACTGGTGAGGTGGTGTCATTGACATTGATCGTCTGGTTGCACGTCGATGAATGTCCGCACGCATCTGTCACTGTCCATTTTCTTGTCACCACTGTCGGGCATGTTCCCGCGGCCACATCGATATATGTTACTGTTGTTATGCCGCAGGCATCTGATGTATTACCATTATTCGGCGCACTTTCAAAGACAACTTCTGTTGATGCTGCTATTGTTGCTGAAAATGGCGGACTGGTGATCACTGATGGATTACATCCTTCAATCGTTCTGGTCACTGCACACGCCGTTATGGTTGGAGCCGTCGTATCGTTCACATTAATCGTCTGGTTACATGTCGATGAATGACCGCATGCATCACTGACTGTCCATTTTCTGGTGACTACCGTCGGACACGTACCTGCTGCCACATCAATATATGTTACAGAGACTATTCCGCAGGCATCTGATGTGTTACCATTATTCGGTGCGCTTTCAAATTCGACCTCTGTTGACGCCGCTAATGTTGCAGAAAACGGTGGACTGGTAATAGCTCCTGTATTGCAGCCTTCGATAGTCCTGGTGGCCGCACATGCACTGATGACAGGCGGTGTGGTATCGTTTACATTGATCGTTTGATTGCAAGTCGAAGAGTGACCGCATGCATCGCTGACTGTCCATTTTCGTGTTACCACTGTTGGACATGTTCCGGCTGCCACATCTATATAGGATACAGAGACTATTCCGCAGGCATCTGATGTGTTACCATTATTCGGTGCACTTTCAAATTCGACCTCCGTTGATGCCGCTAATGTTGTCGAGAATGGCGGACTGGTGATAGCTCCTGTATTACATCCTTCGATTGTCCTGGTCGCCGCACACGCAGTGATGACAGGTGATGTTGTATCGTTCACATTTATCGTCTGTGTACAGGATGCTGAATGTCCACTTGCATCACTCACAGTCCATTTTCTGGTTACGACAGTTGGACATGTTCCTGTCGCCACATCAATATAAGCTACTGCGGTTATACCACAGTCATCTGAAGTATTTCCATTATTAGGCGCACCTTCAAATACAGCTTCTGTAGAGGCCGCTAATGTTGCCGAAAATGGCGGATTAGTGATGGCTCCTGTATTACATCCTTCAATATTCCGCGTTCCGGCACAAGTAGTAATGACTGGCGGTGTACCGTCCATAACATTGACCGCCTGGACACTAACTGCTGAGTGTCCGCATGCATCACTGATAGTCCATGTACGCGTTACGATGATCGGAAATACACCCATGGCAACGTCAATATAAGTGACTGAAGTTATTCCGCAGGCGTCTGAATCAACTCCCTGATTGGTGGGGTCTTCAAAAACAGTATTAGTTGAAACGGCAACTGTTGGAGAGTATGGAGGATCTGTAATCACGGTTGGATCACATCCAAAAACGGTTCTGGTCACTGCATTAGCAGTGATAGTTGGGCTAGTGGTATCATTGACACTGATGGTTTGATTGCATGTCGCCGAATGACCACACGCATCTGTCACTGTCCATTTTCTGGTAACAACCGTAGGGCATAATCCTGCTGCCATATCGATATACGTCACAGAGGTTATGCCACAGGCATCTGATGTGTTTCCGTTATTAGGTGCACTTTCAAACACAGCTTCTGTTGAAGCTGCGGTTACGGCAGAAAATGGTGGAGTTAAGATCGCGCCGGTGTTACATCCTTCTATTGTTCGGTTTGCAGCACAGGCAATAATGACAGGTGATGTAGTGTCATTGACATTAATAGTTTGATTGCATGTTGACGAATGACCGCAAGCGTCTGTTACGGTCCATTTTCTCGTCACCACTGTCGGACAAGTTCCGGCTGCCACATCTATATAAGTTACTGTAGTAATGCCACACGCATCTGATGTATTTCCATTATTCGGTGCGCTTTCAAATACAGCTTCAGAGGATGCTGCACTTACAGCTGAAAATGGGGGACTTGTGATCACTGCCGTATTACAGCCTTCGATGGTTCGTGTTGCTGCACATGATACAATTACCGGGTTGGTAGTATCATTGACATTGATGGTTTGATTGCAGGTCGATGAATGGCCGCAGGCATCACTAACGGTCCATTTCCTTGTCACTACTGTCGGACATGTTCCGGCTGCAACATCAATATAAGTTACCGAAGTTATGCCGCAGGCATCTGATGTATTTCCATTATTCGGTGCGCTTTCAAATACAGCTTCTGTGGAGGCTGCGGTCACTGCTGAAAATGGAGGACTTGTAATCGCTCCGGTGTTACATCCTTCGATCGTCCTTGTGACTGCACAGGCAGTGATAACCGGGTTTGTAGTATCATTGACATTGATCGTCTGATTGCAGGTGGTTGAACTGCCACACGCATCTGTCACTGTCCATTTACGTGTTACTACTATTGGACAAGTACCTGAAGTTGCGTCTATATATGTAACTGCTGTAATGGCGCAGTTATCTGATGTATTACCGTTATTAGGTGCACTTTCAAATACGGCTTCTGTGGAGGCTGCACTGACAGCCGAAAATGGAGGAGTCGTAATGGCTGCGGTGCTGCATCCTTCAATCGTCCTTGTTGCTGCACATGTTACAATCACCGGTGCGGTATTCGTTGGTACAGTAAAAGTTGACATACATGTGGTTGAAACTGGAGCACATGAACTCGTGTAAGTAAAGGTTACGGTGGTACTTCCTCCGCATGCTAGAGGAGCACCCGTACTATTATTGCCCAATACTCCATCATTACAACCTCCACCTGCTTTCGCTGTGGCCAACCAGTTTGTGTATGCAGTATTTATGGCAGCCTGGGTTAGACAAGGTGCTGTAGTAGTTGTTACAGGACAGGTTAAATCTATAGCTCTGTAATCTTCAACTTCTCCATTTCCAGCGGCTGCTGTGGATCTCTCATCTAAGGCTGCAGTACCTGGTAAATCAGCAAGCGCATCTGTTGTTAGTCGGATTCTAAGATAATGACTGTTGGCTGCTGCTCCAGTTATTGTCACTCCTGTCCAGGTCAATGTCCTTGTTACATTCACGCTCCCAGTTACTATAGTATTTGTTGCAATTTCTCCGAGTTGAAATGCACCGTCGCCATTCAGGTCAATCCAACCATATAGATTGGCTGTAAGTCCTGATGAATTGGATATATTATCAACATTCACAGTTATAGTTTGTGGTCCTCCGTCTGCAAAAGAAGGTAACGTACTTATTGCGTCTTCATCATCGATACCCGCCAGGTCATCACCATTTGCAAGTGTCGTAGGAGCAGATGCTAACTCTGCGTCCAGGTTTGGACCCATTTTAAGTGTTGTACAATTTATTGTATGTGAAGGTGCCCCATAGGTGGCAGGAGCATCTCCATAATCTGTTTGAACCAGGGCAGGGAAGGTGATTCCAAGGACGAGGTGTGAGTCATTAGTTCCATTTGTTTTACTCAAATCAAACCCTCCCGATAGCAAAGTTGGCGTGAGTGATGCACTATGGGTTGTTGTGCCCAGGAAACAATCAGCACCATTTACCCACAGGTGATTGGCTCCCCGCGGTACTCCCGTTGCACCCAGGTAATCATCCTGGTTACCTCCCATGTAGGTGGCATATATTAATGTCTGAAGATTACTGGTAAATCCGGCAAAGTACATGTCAAGTCCTGAATTACCGCCAGCAGTATAATTGGGATTATAAAATGTTTCACCATTGATATTTACCGTAGGAAGACCAGTTCCGCCAACCGTTCCGAATACAAGTAGAAAGGTTGTCGTAGTTCCATTGCAGGCTGTCACATTTACCAATCTGATTCCGTTAGAAAGATCTGCAGCAGGACTACCATAATACGTAGCCTTATATCCCGTGGTACCTCCCGAATATACTTTACCGATGACACCATCCAGACCTCCATTCTCAGAGATATCATACACACCCGATGCCGATACCGGGAATCCGGTAGAAGCAGAGCCGCACCAATACAATGTGTCAGACACAATCTCTACATCATTGATCCGGTCATCACCGGCCCCTCCAATCTTATCAAGGTAATTAAAGGCCGTAGCAGTACTGTTGAGTACACCTACGATTCCGTCTGTATTGCCCGTAGCAGCAGAACTGGTAGCTGTTGCGGCTCCATTCACTTCAGTTATTGTTCCATTGCCATAGCCGCAAAATGCTACCCGGCCATCACCGAATACTTCAAGGTCATTAAATGTCTCATCATTTGCTCCTCCAACATAGGTTCCCCAGGTTAATACATTGTTCGTGGTGAATTTTGCAATGTACATTTCTGATGCACCTGCAAATGTCGCATCTGCAACACCGGCAGTAATATACGTTGCAGGCAATGCTGCAAGTACAGTCATTCCCACTACGTATGAATTATCGCTCAGCGCACGAATGGAGGTAACTCCTATGTTTTCATTTCCTGTACCTCCCAGGTAAGTAGCATAGTTGAGTGTTCCTAAATCTTTAGTAAAAATGGCTACAAAACCATCTCCGCTGTTAGGTGTATTATCAAATGGTGCTGGTGCCCCTAACGTAGGAAGCGTCACGCCGCTAGTCACACCACCAATCATTACATTATTAGTCGATAAACTCAATGCCTGTGCAACCACATTATCTCCATTGTTTCCATTCATGGTCGCTGGTCCATAAAGAGTATAATCTATCAGGTCAGTACCGTCATTACTGATCCTATATACTACTGCAGCAGTCGGAAGAGCAGTAGCACCTTGAGATTGATTGTTGAAAGTGATTGTATTTAGATATCCATTGGCGTCGTAAGGAGCAGCACCTGTCGGGAAATTTTGATTGGACCCTCCGGCACAATATACTATTCCACTCACAGGGTCGACCTGGATAGCAAAAAGATAAGCATCAAAATTCGCATTGTTAGCATCTACAAAAGTTCCCCATTTTAAGGTTGGATCGATGATGACAGGTAAGCTGGGATCCAATTTGGAATTGGAGGTGAATGTGATGGTGTTATCATTTGCTTTTGTGAACGACATGTTCACCGGGATTTTACCCTGCTCATTCACCTGGTAAGATTCAGGTATATTAAACTTAACATTTGTAAATCTTAGTCCTACATCAAGGCTTCCATCATCTTGTATCGATACATTATCCTCGCCTTTAAATTGTAACTGCACCTTCTTGTAATCTGCCCCAGGCTCGAGAATCCAGTCAAATTCCATGCTTCCGTCTGAATTACTATATAGTCTCAGGTTGATACCGGGATAAATATCCTCAAGGGTCAAATCTTTTGCAGCCTTTACGCCACTAGCCCAATTTTTGGGATCATTCCCTAAAAAGTAATTAAATGTTGTAGAAAACGAATCACCTAATTTGATATTATGTATGGGATTTGAACCATTCATGTAAATAGAAAAAGTGTGCGTTGCCGTCACCATTGTTTTCATCTCACCTTCCTCAGAGGCTACTTCAGAAGGGGAATCCTCATCGTCATCATCCTTTTTCAAAGAGGATTCAGACACGAGAGTATCATTCACGGCTACAAATCTTATCCTGTCCCGCTCAATGTATACGGAACCATGCTCACTTTCAAAATAATAAAGTACCTCAGGATTGGGTATTTGTCCTTTATTTTCAAGGAAACGAATCGTTTGGGCTGTTTCCTTTAAATTTTTCCTAACCCGCTCTTCCAATTTAAGACGGTCTTCAGTCGTCGTGTTGGACTGGGCATATGATACGCTTGTGTTCAGGAGCGTGACCAATAAACAACTGAATATGACCATTGAATGGATTGCCCTATCAAAAGCCAATATCTTAATCTTTAATCTTGTTGAAGTTTTCATTAGTTTTATTTTTCAGATTCTTAAAAAAATAAGCTCGATTGAAATCAATTCATCCGCATCGTTTTCATCATAGGAATAATTAATGTTTTATTCATCCAATGAAGGTTGATGTCCGGGATCGACAATACTTAATAGTAGTACTGTTGATTTCCTGTCTTCCGATGTCGGATCAATTGCAAAGTCAAATCTTTAACACTTTTTGCATGTGCCCGATTCGACTGCATCGAGAGAAATGAAAAAGTAGAATCCTTCAGAATCTGGAAAGAGCCTGAAAGAATATGGACCTTTGACTTTATTTTGAATGCTTTTTTTGGAGGGTTTTGAAAAAAAATCCTGCGCGGATGCAAGAGTTCTGAAAAATCACCAAGTGGATCTGAAATGATTTTCAGGAAAAATAAAAAAAGTGGGTGAATAGGGTTCATATCATTAGGGGTTTGGCGAAAAAGTTGATTTACTAATAAAGAAACTCTTCAATGGCAAAGTTAGAAATAAAAATCAAAGAAGTGAGCACATATTTTTTCTGTAAAAAATAACTAAACAATTATTTTACAAATAATTATACATATTTTATTTTAACATCAATTAATTATTATTCACAGTCAAATCATCTAATTTTTCACGGATTGAGTCCATATTAAGAATAGTAATAATGTCTCTTGCAACTTTGGTAGAAAGTTACAACGAATTAATTTAATCAATCGCCTAAAGAGAAATTGTTAAACAGCAAAATCACTAAAGACATAGATTTTACTTCATCACCTCAGGATAATTTTTATGTTTTCATTGATCGTAAATTAAATTGAATCACTCACGATAATCTAAAATTAAACTTGAGGCTAATTCCGGGGCACACTGGTAAATTTCCCGTTATTTCGCTCCCACACTACCCTATCATTGAAATTGACATCACCGTTAAGGTTATAATCACTTATCAGGTATTGGCCGATCTGTCCATTTTGTGTTTCCCAGAATGAACGATCATCAAAATTGATGTCCGTATCCGAATTAGCAGAAGTTGACTGATTACCATTACCTGCGTACATCCCGAATTTACCCGGGAAACCAGGAATGAGTTCCTTCTGACGTGCAAATGTACCTGATGGGAAAGTAGGATCCTCCCAACTCTGCTGGAAACGGAAATCATAAGTTAGTTTGTGGTTGACGAATGGCACTTTGGTATGTGACATCACAATCAAGTGACTGCGATGCTCAATGACCACATAATAAAGTGTGTTTTCATTAACGCCGCAACAAGCCAATGGCTGTATAAATTGGATATGACCATCACTATGCACCAGGGCAGCAGCCTGGCAAACAGGACCACCCGTTCCTGCTGAGTCCAGTCGAAGGCTTACCAATACCCAATCCACGACAGTCGCCGGATAGCCCGCAGTTCCCATGTTAGGATCACATCCGGAATCATAAGTGGTTCCTTCAGTACCCGGGTAATTCCAGGGAGCAATAGAATAAGGCTGTCCTGCCGGAGTACACTTGACTCCTGCAAATGGATCAACATATGATTGCCCTGGTAATACTCTCAGGTTGTTGAGAGTTGTTCTCATCGGCAGCGTATATGAATTGGAGCCATTTGGATTTACAGCTGCACCTTCAAGGTAAACATCCGTTTCAACTGTAAAGCACGGTTTGGTCACCGTTGCTGTGCAAGAAGCCGAATTACCACAATCATCTGTTGCTGTAAATGTTATATTCATCCCACCTACACATGAGAAAGAGGGAATGCTCATGCCGTCATAGTTTGTGGTGATCGTGACACTAGCATCGCATGCATCTGTTGCCGTAGCTGTGGCTATCCATGCATTAATCAGAGCTACATTATCAGTACCTGCTACACAACCTAATACCAGGGTTCCTGGACATAAAGTAAATACGGGGTTAGTGTTATCATCCACATTGATGGTCTGATTACATGTTGATGAATTGCCACACGCATCACTGATGGTCCATTTTCGGGTCACCACTGTCGGACATGTACCGGAAAATACATCGACATAAGTCACTGCGGTTATACCACAGGCATCTGAGGTATTTCCCATGTTGGTCGCATCTTCAAATACACCTTCACTTGATGCTGCAGGCGTGGCAGAATATGGCGGGTCAGTAATTATTCCCAGGCCACATCCCTCCAGTATTCGTGTTTTAGCACAAGCTGTGATCGTTGGCGACGTGGTATCTGTAACGTTAATCATCTGATTGCAGGTTGAAGTATTTCCACACGCATCTCCTACAGTCCATTTACGGGTTACTACCATAGGACAGGTTCCTGCGGCAACATCAATATAAGTTATGGTTGTAACACCACATGCATCTGATACATTTCCCTGGTTGGTTGCATCCTCAAATACAGCCTCACTCGATGGAGCAGATGTGGCAGAGAATGGAGGATCCGTGATGACTCCTGTATTGCATCCCTGGATCGTTCTTGTCTTTGCACATCCAGCAATAACAGGAGCTGTTGTGTCGAAGATATTGATAGATTGATTACATGTAGAAGAATGTCCGCACGCATCTGATACTGTCCATTTTCTCGTCACCTGTATGGGACAAGTGCCAAATGCAAGATCGATATAAGTCACCGACGTGATGCCGCATGCATCTGAAGTATTTCCCTGGTTGGTTGCATCTTCAAATACGGCTTCACTTGACACATCACCTGTTGGGGAGAATGGAGGATCTGTTATAGCTCCTGTATTACATCCCTGGATCGTTCTTGCCACTGCACATGCTGTGATGGTTGGTGCAGTTGTGTCATTCACATTGATCGTTCGGTTACATGTAGATGAATGACCGCACGCATCACTCACTGTCCATTTTCGTGTTACCACTGTCGGGCATGTTCCCGTTGCCACATCGATATAAGTGACCGATGTGATGCCACATGCATCTGAGGTATTACCATTATTTGGTGCACTTTCAAATACAACTTCTGTTGATGCTGCTAATGTTGCTGAAAATGGAGGACTGGTGATCACTGATGAGTTACATCCTTCAATTGTCCTCGTCACTGCACATGCTGTTATTGTCGGTGCCGTCGTATCATTCACATTGATCGTTCGGTTACAGGTCGATGAATGACCGCACGCATCAATCACTGTCCATTTTCTTGTCACTACGGTTGGACAGGTTCCTGCTGCTACATCGCTATAAGTTACTGTTGTGATACCGCATGCATCTGACGTATTTCCAAGATTTGTTGCATCCTCAAATACTGCTTCACTTGATGCACCAGAAGTTGTCGAGAATGGTGGATCGGTAATGGCTCCGGTATTGCAGCCTTCGATGGTCCTCGTCACTGCACATGCTGTTATTGTCGGTGCTGTCGTATCATTCACATTGATCGTTCGGTTACAGGTCGATGAATGACCGCAGGCATCACTCACTGTCCATTTTCGTGTTACCACTGTCGGGCATGTCCCTGCTGCCACATCAATATAAGTTACAGAGACTATTCCGCATGCATCTGATGTGTTACCATTATTAGGTGCACTTTCAAATACAACTTCTGTTGATGCCGCTAACGTTGTCGAAAATGGCGGACTGGTGATAGCGCCGGTATTACATCCTTCAATTGTTCTGGTCGCCGCACAGGCACTGATGACAGGTGATGTTGTATCGTTTACATTGATGGTTTGATTGCACGTCGAAGAATGACCACATGCGTCCGTCACTGTCCATCTTCGATTTACCACAGTTGGACATGTGCCCGTGGCCACATCGATATAGGTTACCGCTATTATTCCACAGGCATCTGAGGTATTTCCATTATTCGGAGCACTTTCAAATTCAATTTCAGTGGATGCTGCTAATGTTGTCGAAAATGGTGGACTGGTAATCACACTGGGGTTGCAACCTTCGATGGTTCGCGTTGCCGCACATGCACTGATGACAGGCGAGGTTGTATCGTTTACGTTTATCGTCTGAATGCAGGTTGCTGAATGGCCGGCTCCATCAGTAACAATCCATCTTCTTGATACCACGGTAGGACATGTTCCTGACGCCACATCGATATACGCTACCGGGCCTACATTGCAGTTATCTGTAATATTTCCCTGGTTAGTGGCATCTTCAAATACAGCTTCCGTTGATGCAGCGATCGTAGGTGAAAAAGGAGGATCCGTAATGGCGCCGACATTGCAGCCTTCGATGGTCCGTGTTGCAGCACATGGAGAAATGACCGGGGGTATGGTGTCGTTGACATTAAGCGCCTGTTGGCTCGTCACTGAGAGTCCACAAGAATTAATCAGCGTCCAGGTTCGAGTAACTAATAAAGGAAAAGTACCTAATACCACGTCGATATAGGTAACTGTCGCTATACCACAAGCATCTGTATCAGCTCCCTGATTAGTGGGGTCCTCAAAAACTGCGTTTGTTGAAAAAGCAAGAACAGTTGAGAATGGAGGATCTGTAATTCCTGTTGTATCACATCCTTCGATGGCGCGGGGAACTGCATTTGCTGTGATCATTGGTGATAAAGAATTTGTAACGAGGTACACCTGGTTACATGTAGCTGAGTTTCCACATGCATCACTGATGGTCCACGTTCGGGTTACTACCGTTGGACATGCGCCCGTCAGCATATCTTTATATTTCACAGAAGTGACTCCGCAGGCATCTGAGACATTCCCTTGATTCGATGCGTCTTCAAATACCGCTTCACTTGACGAAGCCATAATCGGTGAATATGGAGGATCAACGACCTGGCCTGAACCACATCCCTGTACTGTCCGCGGGACTGCACACGCAACGATCGTTGGTGGTGTCGTATCAATGATGTTGATCGTTTGATTGCACGTGGAAGAATGGCCGCAAGCATCACTGACTGTCCATTTTCGGGTCACCACGATCGGACATGTTCCTGTTGCCACATCGATATAAGTCACTGCAGTAATTCCGCAGGCATCTGATGTATTTCCCTGGTTGGTGGCATCTTCAAATACCGCCTCACTTGATGCTGCCGTTGTTGCAGAGAATACGGGATCTGTGATGACACCTGTATTACATCCTTGTATAGTTCTTGTCACGGCACAAGCCATTATAGTAGGCGGTGCAGAATCTCCGACATTGATAGTTTGATTGCATGTTGAGGAATGACCACATGCATCCGTCACTGTCCATTTTCGGGTCACCGCTGTTGGACATGATCCTGCAGCAACATCGATATAAGTTACCGTAACGATTCCACAGGCATCTGATGTATTCCCCATGTTGGTGGCATCTTCAAATACGGCCTCACTTGATGAAGCTGTAGTGGTTGAATATGGGGGGTCGGTAATAGATGCAGGTGTGTTACACCCTTCAATTGTTCTCGTTTTAGCACAGACACTTATCGTTGGCGAAGTTGTGTCATTGACATTGATCGTCTGGGTACATGATGCGGAGTTGCCACAATCATCACTCACAGTCCATTTCCGTGTCACCACGATGGGGCATGTTCCGGTGGATACATCAATATATTTTACCGCAGCAATTCCACAGGAATTTGAAGTATTTCCCATGTTAGTGGCGTCTTCAAATATGGCTTCCGTCGATGATGCAGTGGTTGTGGAGTATGGAGGATCTGTAATTGCTCCTGTGTTACAACCTTCGATGTTTCGTGTCTTCGCACAAGTAGTGATGACAGGATTGCTGGTTGCAGGTATAACATGAATATTCTGAACACATGTCCTGTAATCTACATACGAAGTCCCATCGAAAAATTTCAACGTATACGTTCTGACAAAATTTACTCCGGGAGGAGCTGAACAAAAACTTGTGTCTCCTACATCCGTGCTGGTCATCTGCAGCATGGCGCTACATGTGCCTATATTGGTGAATACATTTGCAGGATTTGTAGCTGCAGCAGGTACATTAGACTTACATCCTGTCACACTAATGTCCGATAAATTACAAACAGGCAACATCGTACAAGGTGGAGGCTCAACACAAAGATTACATATGGTCACAAATGCAGAAGAGTTTAGGCATAAATCGAGTGTCATGGAATTTACTCCTAAGGGAAAGGTGAAAGTAACAACTGTGCCTGAACCTCCATTTGAAAGCTGAGTACAAACACCATTAATGATCGCATACGTTGCATCCAGCTCACCTGTACAACCTGCTCCCTGGCCAACCGTTAGGGTAAATTGTTGTGATAATGATCCTGCTGGCCTGGTGATCGTAAATTGATGGCAATTCCAATTTGAATTGGCGGTCCCAAGGCAATCAGATTGATTTCCCTGTATATCTCCCTGAACGCTGATGGATGATGATCCACATTGAGGTACTGTAGATAAATCAATGGTTGTTTGATGCGCCGGAAGACATGGAGTGACAGGATTTGGACATTGCCCGAATACCAGGTTAAAATTAATGAGCAATGCTATATAAATCAAAGCATGCTTCATCCGGGTATTTAGTGTGGTTGCTCTCTTTATCATAGCGGGTGAGTTTATTAATTGCCCAAGGTCAAATCATTCATTACTTACCAAAATGTAACGTGCAAATAAAATTCCTTCTCCAAATTAAAATATGGGCCTTGTAAAACGGAGCCGTTAATCAGGAAAAATCGAGTTGTGAGAATTTTGGTGAAATTTAAATACATAAATAAATGCATTTAATTTGCTTAAAGCCTATTTCAACGGCAAAAAATCAATGTTAATATATTAAATATTTTCTATATTATATATATTAGACTAATAAAATATATAATTTCATGACTTTGAATGTATTACTTAAAATATTTATTCAAATCTTTCATCATAAAACTGAGTGATAGAAGAAATTTGCAAATCATGGGTTTTGAACCAATGAGTTTAAATATAGGCAATCAATTTATTCGTTTTAATAAATTATTTTTTACGACCATTATAAGCAGGAATCAAAATATGATCAGGACCTTTTATACTAAAAATGAAGCAGCCGTTTCTGACTGCTTCATTTTATAAATAATTTTTTAATTAAATATAAACTGTCTAATTTCTTGGGACACTGGTAAACTTACCATTGTTTCTTTCCCACACTACACGATCGTTGAAGTTCGTATCCCCATTAAGGTTGTAATCTCCCATTCTGTACTCTCCGACTTGTCCGTTTTGCGTTTCCCAGAATGAGCGATCATCAAAATTGATGTCCGTATCCGAATTTGCTGAAATTGTCTGGTTTCCATTTCCTGCATACATCCCGAATTTACCCGGGAAACCAGGAATGAGTTCCTTTTGACGAGCAAATGTACCCGTTGGAAACAAAGGATCTTCCCAACTCTGTTGGAACCGGAAGTCATAACTGAGTTTGTGACTTAGCCAAGGCACCTTAGCATTAGACATTACAATTAAATGGTTGCGATGTTCAATCGTGATATAATAAGGTGTATTCTCATTAACACCACAACAAGCCAGCGGCTGTACAAATTCGATGTGCCCATCACTATGAAGCAATGCCGCTGCTTGGCAAACAGGGCCACCGGTTCCGGCGGAATCTAACCGAAGACTTACTAAAATCCAATCAACGACAGTCGCCGGATAACCAGCTGTTCCCATGTTAGGATCTCCTCCGGAGTCATAAGCGTTACCCTCAGTACCCGGGTAATTCCATGGAGCACCAGAATAAGGTTGTCCCGGTGGGGTATATTTATTACCTAAGAACGGATCAAAAAGTGTTTGTCCCGGTAATACTCTCAGGTTGTTGAGAGTTGTTCTCATCGGCAGCGTATATGAATTCGAGCCATTTGGATTTACAGCTGCCCCTTCAATGTAGACATACGTTTCAACAGAAAAGCATGGTTTAGTCACTGTTGATATGCAGGAAGCCGAATTACCACAATCATCCGTCGCAGTAAAGGTTATGTTCATTCCACCTTCACATGAGAAAGAGGGAACGCTCGTACCGTCATAGTTGGTGGTGATCGCAACACTTGCATCGCATGCATCAGTTGCCGTAGCTGTTGCTATCCATGCATTGATCAGTGCCACATTATCTGTCCCTGCCACACATCCCAATACGAGGTTGGCGGGACATAATGTAAATGCAGGATTAGTGTTATCATCCACATTGATCGTCTGATTACAGGTCGATGAATGACCGCATGCATCACTCACTGTCCATTTTCTTGTCACTACCATCGGACATGTTCCGGATGAAACATCAATATAAGTCACAGCAGTAATACCGCAGGCATCTGAGGCATTTCCCTGGTTAGTCGCATCTTCAAATACACCCTCACTCGATGCTGCAGAAGTTGCAGAATATGGTGGATCTGTAATACTACCCAAACCACATCCTTCCAGTGTTCGAGTCACAGCACAGGCCGTGATCGTGGGTGCTGTGGTATCATTGACATTGATCGTCTGATTACAGGTTGATGAATTTCCACATGCATCACTGATGGTCCATTTTCTAGTCACCACCGTTGGACATGTTCCTGTAGCCACATCGATATAAGTTACTGTTGTAATGCCGCAGGCATCTGAAATATTTCCCTGGTTAGTTCCATCCTCAAATACTGCTTCGCTTGATGCAGTAGATGTTGTGGCGAATGGAGGATCAGTGATAACACCTGTGTTGCATCCTTCTATTGTCCTTGTCACTGCACACGCTACAACACTTGGTGCTGTTGTGTCGAAGATATTGATAGATTGATTACATGTAGAAGAATGTCCGCACGCATCTGATACTGTCCATTTTCGTGTTACCTGAATGGGGCATGTGCCAAATGCAAGGTCGATATAAGTCACCGATGTAATTCCGCATGCATCTGAAGTATTTCCCAGGTTAGTCGCATCTTCAAATACAGCTTCGCTGGAGACATCACCTGTTGGAGAGAATGGAGGATCTGTTATAGCTCCTGTATTGCATCCCTGGATCGTCCTTGGTACTGCACATGCGCTGATCACTGGTGAGGTGGTGTCATTGACATTGATCGTCTGGTTACATGTCGATGAATTACCGCATGCATCACTTATTGTCCATTTCCGGGTTACCACTGTTGGACATGTGCCGGCTGAAACATCAATGTAAGTCACTGTTGTGATACCGCATGCATCTGACGTATTTCCCTGGTTAGTCGCATCCTCAAATACAGCTTCACTTGATGCTGCACTTGTCGTAGAGAATACTGGATCAGTAATAGCGCCTGTATTGCATCCCTGGATGGTCCTCGTGACTGCACATGCTGTGATGGTTGGTGCAGTCGTATCATTCACATTGATCGTCTGGTTACATGTCGATGAATTTCCGCAGGCATCACTTATGGTCCATTTCCGGGTCACCACTGTCGGACATGTTCCCGCTGCCACATCGATATAGGTTACCGATGTTATACCACATGCATCCGATGAATTCCCCTGATTTGTCGCATCTTCAAATACAGCTTCATTTGATGCTGCACTTGTCGTAGAGAATACTGGATCAGTAATAGCGCCTGTATTACATCCCTGGATGGTCCTGGTGACTGCACATGCTGTTATGGTTGGTGCAGTGGTATCATTCACATTGATCGTCTGATTGCAGGTCGATGAATTACCGCAAGCATCACTTATTGTCCATTTTCGGGTTACGACTGTTGGACATGTGCCGGCTGCCACATCAATATAGGTTACTGTTGTTATACCGCAGGCATCTGATGTATTTCCCTGATTAGTCGCATCTTCAAATACAACCTCGCTCGATGCAGCACTTGTTGCTGAGAACGGAGGATCTGTTATTGCTCCTGTATTGCACCCCTCAATGGTTCGAGTGACAGCACAAGCTGTTATCGTTGGTTTAGTGGTGTCATTCACATTGATCGTCTGGTTGCAGGTTGATGAATTTCCGCAGGCATCACTTATGGTCCATTTCCGGGTTACTACTGTTGGACATGTTCCGGCTGCTACATCAATATAGGTTACTGTTGTGATACCGCAGGCATCTGACGTATTTCCCTGGTTAGTCGCATCCTCAAATACGGCTTCACTCGATACTGCAACTGTCGCAGACAATACTGGATCAGTAATAGCTCCTGTATTGCATCCCTGGATGGTCCTGGTGACTGCACATGTAGTGATGGTTGGTGCAGTGGTATCATTGACATTGATCGTCTGGTTACATGTAGATGAATGACCGCACGCATCACTCACTGTCCATTTTCGTGTTACCACTGTCGGGCATGTTCCCGTTGCCACATCGATATAAGTGACCGATGTGATGCCACATGCATCTGAGGTATTACCATTATTTGGTGCACTTTCAAATACAACTTCTGTTGATGCCGCTAATGTTGTCGAAAATGGCGGACTGGTAATGGCTGTTGGATTACATCCTTCTATTGTCCTCGTCACTGCACATGCCGTTATTGTTGGTGCCGTCGTATCATTGACATTGATCGTCTGGTTACACGTGGAGGAATGACCGCAGGCATCTGACACTGTCCATTTACGTGTTACCACTGTCGGACATGTGCCTGCTGCAACATCAATATAAGTGACTGATGTTATTCCACAGGCGTCTGAAGTATTACCATTATTTGGTGCACTTTCAAATTCGGTCTCCGTTGATGCTGCTACCGTTGCCGAAAATGGAGGACTGGTTATGGCTGTTGGATTACATCCTTCTATTGTCCTCGTCGCCGCACAAGCTGTTATGGTCGGTGCCGTCGTATCATTGACATTGATGGTCTGATTACACGTTGATGAATGGCCACAAGCATCTGACACAGTCCATTTCCGTGTCACTACTGTTGGGCATGTTCCTGCTGCAACGTCTATATATGTCACTGCGACTATGCCGCATGCATCTGAAGTATTTCCATTATTGGGCGCACTTTCAAATACTGCCTCTGTAGATGCTGCTAATGTTGTCGAAAACGGCGGATTGGTGATGGCTCCTGTGTTACATCCTTCTATTGTTCTTGTTGCTGCACAAGCCGTTATGGCAGGTGCCGTCGTATCATTGACATTGATCGTCTGAGTGCAGGATGCTGAATGTCCGCTACCATCACTGACAATCCATTTTCGTGCTACCACTATAGGACATGTTCCTGTTGCCACATCGATATATGCTACCAAGCCAAAAACATTGCAATTGTCTGTAACATTACCCTGGTTGGTGGCATCTTCAAATACCGTTTCAGTGGTTAAGGCGATAGTTGGAGAAAATGGAGGGTCTGTTATAGCTCCGACATTACATCCTTCAATGGTCCTCGTTATAGCGCAGGGAGAAATGACAGGAGGTATAGTGTCGTCGACATTAAGTGCTTGTGTACTTACCGTTGCGAGCCCACAAGCATTAATGAGCGTCCACGTTCGCGTAATCAATAATGGGAAAGTACCAATCACCACGTCGATATAGGTGACTGTTGCTATACCACAGGCGTCTGAATCAGCTCCCTGGTTGGCGGGGTCCTCAAATACTGATTCTGTTGAAAAAGCAAGTATAGAAGAGAACGGAGGATCTGCAACTCCTAAAGTATCACATCCAAAGAAACTACGTGGAACTGCACTAGCTGTGATCACAGGAGGAAAAGAATTAGTAACAAGGTAGATCTGGTTACAAGTAGCTGAGTTTCCACAAGCATCACTGATGGTCCATGTTCGGGTTACCACTGTTGGACATGTACCCGTCAGCATATCTTTATATTTCACAGAGGTGATTCCGCAGGCATCAGAGGCATTCCCCTGATTGTCTGAATCTTCAAATACTGCTTCACTCGACGAAGCCATAATCGGAGAATATGGCGGATCAACGACCTGGCCTGAACCACATCCCTGCACAGCCCTTGGGACTGCACATGCAACGATCGTCGGTGCAGTCGTATCATTGACATTGATGGTTTGAATACATGTCGAAGAATTCCCACATGCATCCGATACAGTCCATTTTCTGGTGACTACAATTGGGCATGTACCTGAAGCAACATCAATATATTTCACAGTCGCAACGCCACAGGCATCGGTTGTATTTCCATTGTTTGGGGCGCTTTCAAATACAGTCTCACTTGATGAAGCTGTGATCGCCGAAAATACAGGACTGGTAATGGCGTCTGTATTACAACCCTCAATTGTTCTTGTGACCGCACATGCTATAATAACCGGCGCGGTATTATCAACAACTGTAATTGTCTGTATACATATTTGTCCTGAAATGGAGCTGGTCCATGTTCTGTTAATCACCTGCACAGTAGGACACACACCTGCAGTAATCATATCAGAATGGGAAATGGTGCCGCATCCTGTTGTATTAGTTGGTGAACCGGTTTGTGCAGGATCCGTTGATGATCCGCATGGCACCTGTATATTGGAAGGACAGATGGCATTACAGCAATTTTGTGCCGCATTAATCGTAAACATATCAATGTCTGTATTGCACAGATTGGCATCTTTCAATTCAAATGAATAAGAACCGGCATCTAACCCGGTAGCTGTATAAACAGTCGGAAAATATCCCATGACCGGGTATCCAGGTTCTGTCACCCCTCCCTTTTTAAGTGTAATCATAAATGGGGCTTCTCCTGCCGTGATGGTTAAAGTAGCAGAACCGGCATCAGGATCCGCGCATGAAGGATCGGTGGTGCCGGTGACCGAAGCAACAACATTAACTGCACCCGCCACAATAGTGACAAAGAAGGTTTCTGTCCTTGTACAGTTACCGGGAAGGTCAATGTATATTTCTACGCGATAAGTACCAGGACTCAGGCCGGAAATAACTAAAGGTGAGGTGTTGACATTTGTCGCACTGCCAAGAGGAACTACGCCAGCCTGTGTAAAATAGGCATAGTCATATGGAAGGAATTGATTGGGCACGGTAATGGTGATACTACCATTTGAACCATTTGGACAGACATCCTGACTGGAAGCAGAAGCTTCAAAAGGACATAATTCTGATACAAACATGGAAAGGCACATCGCCAGTGCATCAAAATTCTCCAAAGCATAATCTGAAGTAGCAATTGTGTTTGCCATCGAATGAGCCACTGACCCAGAAATCATAGCAATGGTGGGAACTTGTGCAGGGCCAATATCGCCTACACCTAACACAAACATATGAGTGCCTTCACATTTAAGCTTGTTTGCCACTAATGCCGGATTTCCAATTTCTGCTGCTTCAGGAGCACCTGTACCTCCACACTGCGTTCCGGTAGTTCCAAATGCCGGTGGAGGATTGGTCAGATACACTTCTGTGGGCACACCATCCGTGAAAAACAGAACTAAATTAGCCGGACCAGAAAGCGCATCAACAGCCAGCAATGCTGCGTGATAGTTTGTATAATTAGCCGGTGAGTAATCAGCATTAGCTACCAATAACGGATTATTTACATTATCAAAATAATCCTGCATGGCAGTCACGATATCACCATTCACCACCTGAAAATCATTTAAAACATATCTTGCTCCAGAGTTAAATTCGATTACAGCCAATTGCACACCGGTACATGATAAAGAATTAACAAAAGCCATAACTCCTGCTTCAACCTGGGCTTCAGAACCAGCTATTGAACCTGACTCATCAATCACGAGGGCGATTTTAAGTTGTTCGCAAGACCCTGTTAGATTTGGGTTTGCACTTGCCGTTACAGTACATGTATTACAACTTGTACAAAATATAGGAACTCCATCAATGGTGAGAGTCCGAGGCGTACCATTACCGCAGCTATTTGACGGTGTGACAGTTAAAGTTTGAGGGAAAGTTGATCCTGCATTTATTGTAATTGAATTCGTGCCCTGTCCTGATGCGATACTCCAACCACTACCGGTGATAGCCCATGTGTAAGTCACACCGGCTACGTTGGTTACCGAATATGAAATCCCCATAGCGTTGGCACATAAACCTGAGCCACCTGTGATGGTGCTAGGTTGTGCAGGTGCAGTAATAACACTGAGTGCCACCGAAGTTGAACCTGTACATCCGTTGACATCTGTCACGGTATAAATAATATTTGTGCTCCCTACTGCTACTCCGTGAGCAACTCCAGTACCTGAATTAATAGTTGCTATCCCTGTATTACTGGATGACCAGGTACCGCCTGGGGTTGCATCTGTAAAGGCAGGAGTATTTGATCCAACACAAACATTAGGAGATCCGCCAGTTATTGCAGGAACCGTTGGGGGAGGATTTATCACATATTGCAGAACATTTGATGCTAATTCACATGAGCCTCCGTTTGTACGTACTCTTCTATAATATGTAGTTGTAGAAATAGCAGGAGGGTTATATGTGTTGCCTGTGATTGTTCCTGTTGCATTAACCCACGTTACTCCATTTGTACTTTGCTCCCATCGATATGCTGTACCGTTACCTCCGTCCGTGTTTACAGTGGTTCCAGGATCTAATGTTCCACATGCAGGACCTGGGTTTGTTCCTTTGGCAACAACTCCTGGAGCTACCAAATTAATTGCTAAGGTTCGGGCTGTACCATTTCCGCAAGAATTAGAAGGGGTTACAGTAAGTGTTTGTGGACCAGCAGTTCCTGTCGTTAATGTGATAGAATTACTACCATTGCCTGAGTCAACGCTCCAGCCTGTTCCCAATACTGCCCATGTGTAAGTAACCCCAGCCACATTGGTTACAGAATAGATATTACCAGAAATGCTGGGACAAAGGAGGGTTGAGCCCGTTATTGTACTCGGTTGTGCAGGCACAGTTATCACTGATAATGCAGTCGAGGCTGAACTCGGACATCCATTTGCATCTGCTGCAGTGTATACGACTGTCACATTACCTACAGTTACTCCGGTTGCAATTCCAGTTTGAGCAATTGTGGCCGTACCTGTACCATTGATGATTGACCAGACACCTCCTGCGGTTGCATCTGTAAATGCAGGAGTTACGCCTCCTGTACATACTGTTGGTGACCCTCCGGCTATCGGGTTGATTGGAGCTGCAACACAAGCCTTTAAAGCTACCAACAATGCACCATTGGGATCGCTTGCAGAAATTGTAGCTGAACCAGCGCCCGTAGTACCCGTAGCTGGTTTAATAGCCCAGGCTGCTCCGATAGTTTGATCTGCGCCATTGCTGTTATTGGCATCCATTATTTCCACTAGTGTAGTAGGAGAAGTAGCACAAGCCCAGGTACTTAGCGTATTATTATCAGCAGTTAATCCAAACATGATTACAGCAGCATTTGCTGAAACTGTACTTATAGCGGCGGCAGTCAGTGTAGCATCAGTGGCTATTCCGTTAATAATACCGGGGTCGACATCAAATGGCCCTCCTGCTGCACCTGTCTCAGTAACACCACCTGTGACATTAACACCTCTGAAAGCAATGATGCCTCCAATGCCTCCATCAGCATCCGAGTCAAGTGAAAAAACAAAAGTAGTAGCTGTTACATCTGCTAATACCGCAACTTTATATAATATGGTCCCCCACCATTCATTATTCCCTGATATACCAATACTTCTCCCATCAATCAAGGTCCAGCCTGAACTCGATGCATCCGTCCCTAAATTGGTTCCAGCTTGATTATCATCTTGTACGACGTTTACGAACATTACATCACCAACCTGAATGCCTCCAGGGGTTGCAATAGTAATAGTTGTACCGCTATTAGCAGCTGTCTGAGTTGTCCCTACCTGTGTGATCTGGCTAAAAGAACTAGTAGATAAAAACAGATTCAAAGCAATAAACAAGAGCGAGACCAGGAATTTAAAAGTTTTTCCTTCGGCATCAAGTTTTGTCAAAAAAATACTTTTCGATTTTATCAAAACAATCTTGATAAAATTAGAAATGCCATTTTTCAATTCAACGTCGGTACTTTCCCACCTGGTCGGAGGAAATTCTGAACGGAAGTGAAATCGATGAATAAACATCAAGTCCTTCCTCAATAATTTTTGAGTTTCCGGAGTCAAAAATTCATTCCGTTTTGTGGAAAGTTCAGCGCGGTTCAAGCTGAGAGAACGGTTGGTTAATTTCATAATGGGATGGAGTAATAAAGGGTTAGGGGTTTCTATTCATTCCAACTTTCAAATGTAAATATAAAGTCCGTACTTGGTTTTTGATAATTAATAAAATCAGATATACAATATCTTATTTTTTAGTGATTTATATATGGTTAATATAAAATTTACTTATCAGTACTATTTATTTGCATTCAACAAACCAAAAGACAAGCTCCAGGAGCATTGTCTTTAGTAAAAAAGCATTGGTAGAGGGTCTTAAAATAACCAATGAAAATAACGATTTACATTCAATCAATATCTAATAAATCAGCTAAATTTTTATTTTCTTGCTTTTGCAATTAATCCCCGATAATCATCCATGATATCATTCGGTACCGCAACGGCCAATTGATAATGAATAATTTTCCAATCGTTATCTTTTAACTCAAGTATTCCTGTACTTCGGCAAGTACCCATCCATGTCTCGAGCAATTCATCAAACCATGCAATTTGTCCTCCGGGAGCTATGGTAATATTTCGACTCAAAGGTTTAAAGTCCCAGGTGGATTTTGTATCAAAATATTTTTTGGACCATGTTTCAAATTCATCTTTGGTCCATCGTTCTCCTGGATCCGTTCCGATATATACTCCACCTTCTGCTATTCTGCCGAAATAGGCGGACTCATCTGCAATAGCTGCCGCATGATGCCAATCATTGATCAATGAATCAATCACCTGTTTTGTTTTATTTACATCGACACAATCTTGTTTTCGTCTCGTATCGGTGATTTGATTTATTCTCCACTCATTCTGGACTTTTATGACCTGGATGCTATTGACGCCACAATGCGTAAATTTTTTATCAAAATAAAATTCATACGGGGCCCATACGGATGCCATGCCGTCATCTATAAAACATTGCCACGCAGTAAGTTTTTCCTCGACATCATATTCACCTATCAGGCTAACCTGTCTTAAAAAATCATTTAAGTAAACTCCTTTGGCTCTCGAATTTCCTTTTGAATCATACGAAAATGTTGTGAATTGAACACCGGGAGTAAAACATTTTCTCAATGCAGCAGTATCTTTTTGTTCCATCGATTGAAACATGTGATCCACCAAATCGTGAACCTGATTCTCCTGGGACCAAGCTGAATATGTACACACAAGGACCAGGTATAAAAGGGCAATTTTTTTCATATCAAAATGATTCGAGGGGAAAGATAAGCGATCAACACTTATGGTAGATTCTGTTAAATGACAAGGCTGCTGACACTTGTCAATTGAGGCAAATAATGAAGTACTTCCTCTATCCGGGAGCCCTGGTACATCAACTGGTGATGAACAGCTACCGGCCATGGATTTGTAACAGGTAGGCCTATATAATCATCAATCGAAGTTTTCGGAATCGTACTGATTTCTTCTAAAGTCTTCCAGATATCATCATTCCATTCAATGCGCTCTTTTATGTACAATTGCTGATAAGCCTCAGCGATGAGATGAAGACCGATATTATAATATCCTTTCTCAAGATGACCTTTCATTAAATGTGGAACTGAAATGATCAGAGTCCCATCCTCACTTTCCATTTCACTGATGTGCACATCATCGGGAAATCCTGGAGACAGAAAAGGATGGTGATAGAAAATAACTCTGTCCAATCCATCAAAATTATAAGCCTCCTGGTGAATCGTCATTAAGATGGCATAATAAGCCAAAATATATTTGACATCTTCGGGAGCGTCCTGCTCGTTCATATTGATAAATTCTTTTTTGATCACCCATCTCATCATCCTGTCTTCTGCCAGAAGTTGCTGTGCCGGTGTCATGGCTTTAAATTGAGGGGCAGTGTTCATCAACATACTATGCATCGCCGGGTCCAGTTTTAATGGAACACCCCTGGTCATGATTTGGTCAATCTGAAATTGAAATACATACCCTATGACGAGAATGATCAGGCTCACTGCAAAATATACAATGAGGTCATCCCTATCTTCGAAAAAAATAAAATATCCAAACCCCACAACAGCCGCTGCTGACAATACCATTATCCTCCTGGAGATCATGTTTCAAAAGTAAGTGACGGGATACTTAATTAGGATGGAAAGTACTACTTTTGCCTCCCCTCGCGGCAGTTTGCCGGTGTTGGTGAGGGTACCTTAGCTCAGATGGTAGAGCAACGGACTGAAAATCCGTGTGTCCCTGGTTCGATTCCTGGAGGTACCACAAAGAAGATCCCAAATGGGGTCTTTTTTATGAATTATGCCTTTGAAAAGATTGGGCCAATCGATCGGCGAGTCTGCTCATCTCCCCGGCTGTAAATACAGGTCTTTCTTTGGTAAATGAAAGGTCAGAGATGGCGTTGATCGGAATGAGATGAATATGGGCGTGTGGAACTTCCAGGCCGGCAATCATGACACCTATTCTCTTGCAATCCATTTCCTTATTCAGCACCTTTGCTACTTTTTTCGCAAAAAGATTGAGCTCGCTTAAATACGTATCCTCAAGATCAAAATAATAATCGATTTCAATTTTTGGTATCACAAGCGTATGGCCGAAAACTACGGGCCTGATGTCAAGAAAGGCAAGACATTTTTCATTTTCGGCTACTTTGTAGCAAGGTATTTCTCCTGAAATAATTTTTGAAAAAATAGAAGCCATGCATTCTTTTTTAGAAAAAGATATCTAATACTTCAAATTGCATTTCACCTCCGGGAGTTTTCACCGTTGCGAATTCACCTATTTTTTTTCCAAGTAAACCGCTTCCGATCGGGCTACTGACAGAGATCTTCCCTGCTTTGAGATCGGACTCGCTTTCGGATACAAGGTGATACGTAAACTCAGATTTATTTTTCGTATTGCGAATTTTCACTTTCGCCAATACCGTTACTTTTGAGTTATCTAATTGGGATTCGCTGATCACTCTTGCGGTAGATAATACTTTCTCCAGATCTGCAATCTTCAGTTCAAGCATTCCCTGTGCATCTTTTGCAGCATCGTATTCTGCATTTTCTGACAAGTCACCTTTATCACGGGCTTCAGCAATGGCACGTGAAGCGTCTCTTCTTCCGGTGGTCCTCAATTCGTCCAGCTCATGGCTCAATCGATTATAACCTTCCTGAGTCATGTATTGAATATCACTCATGGCCAATAAAAATTTAAACGTTTATGATTTTTTTTGTTTAACCCTGATTCCCGGATGTAATGATTTTATCCTTTGTCATGTCCCGGAATCTAAGTTCAGATAAATGGTTAGTGTGAATGACTTAGATGAAAAAACGTTCTCACCTGCCAACCACGTGAGAACGTTCATAAATCTATTGCTGCAAAGGTAAGGAATTATCTTACCGCTGTCAAGGGGCTTTACATTTTATAACGTATGCTGAAATTGTGTGTTCCGTCAAAGCGACTGGTGGCCAGGTATGCATAATCCACGGCAAATCGTCCTGTAGACCCTTTTTTAGTTGGTACTTCGATCGTAATCCCGGCAGCTAATCCTGAATACAGCTCATGTTCGGGGTCACCAGAGGGAACGCCTATATCATACCGATATCCGGCCCGTGCCATAAACATTTCTTTATAGGAATATTCAACTCCTGCACCGATCTGGTCGACTGAAAAACTATTCGCAGTAAAATTGCCGACGGCTGTAATCCTGTTTTTCTCCCCGGCCCAGAAATCATAAGAAGCACCGATGTTAAGCATTGAGGGTAATTCAAAACCTGCAGCTCTTTGCGTGACAGTGATGGGATAAGGATCAGTAGGATCGGGATTAGGCGTAAGAAGAGAAAGACCTTCTCCACTGAATTTCATAGGCGATCCCATGTTACGAAGGGATATACCAAATTTAAAATTGTCTTTTTCTCCGGCAACATATTGAACACCGGCATCGATCGCCAATCCAAATGCACCGACATCAGCAATATTTTCAGATATGCCTCTCAGCAATACACCTACTGAAACTTTTTTTGCAAAAGTATAGCTATACGAAAGTGCAAGGTTGAAAAAATTAGGACTATAGGTTGCACCGGTTCCTTCAGGAGAGGCTGTAGTGGTGACTTGTATATCCCCGAAATCCATGGCCATAAGTGAAATACCAAATGCTCCGCTTTCGCCCATTTTTTGAGCAAGGCCCAGGCTGTTGATACTTATACCTGTACCATCATAAAGACGAGTGTGTGCAATGACAAACTCCGTTTTATTTATCCTGGATAATCCTGCGACATTTATTTGCATTGCCTCCACCCCAGTGACCATCGACGTGGTCATGGCATGCAAGCCTGCGTTTCTTGCCCAGGGATTGAGAAGGAGTTCATATCCTCCGGCTTCACCCTGACGATCCGGATTTCCTGCATAAGTCGCTATGGACCCCAGACAGAAAATGCCTATCAACAATTGTTGTATAAGTCTATTCATACCTTTCTTTCTTTCAACATACCTGGTTTTTCGAAAATATTTTGCTTCTAATGTCTCATCTATTCTTACAAACCACTTGGGTCAAACTGGCGGCTTACACCAAACCACTTGATGACTCTTTGACCTAATCCCGGTGCATCTATATGAATCAAATAGACACCACTGGCAATGGGAATACCTGCAAAGTTCTTCAGGTTCCATTCAAGATCAGGAACAATTTGATTTACAGCCACAGGTGGAGATGTTCTCGGAGGAGAATTAGGTTTTTCTACTTCGTTTCTTTCATACTGACGTATAAACCTGCCATCCAATGAGTAAATCGTCACCGTACATTTTCCCGGTAAATTTGTGATCTTGACTGTATTATCAAATGAAGAAGTTTCATAATCACTGAAAGCTAAATAAGGATTTGGAACTACATTGATATCAGCCAATGCTTGAGGAATTTGCTCAGGTGTTAATTCTGTCGCAGATACGCCTTCAAATTTCACCCTGTACGTAGGATATTTATTATGTTCTCCATTTCCTACAGCTAATTGATATGGATTATCGACACGTAGTTTGATGGTCACATCATTTGGAATCAAACCTTCATTCAGTGGCAATAACTTGATGGTCGGATCATTAGTCAAAAGAGGTATTGCTGTCCAGGTGACCTGGGCAAGTGTTCTTGCCTTAATAATACCTGTCCGATCAAGATCTTTCCGTATTGCAGCACAACCATCATATGCCTGACGAGTCACATAGACAAATTGCTGGCCTCCGCAGAATGCTTCAAGAGGACTGATATTGCCTTGTGAAGGGAGAATAATTTCAGGCCGTGGATCCCAGATCATATCATACGCTTCCTTTCCAAGACCTAAAGCATCAGCTACGAAATCCCTATAACATGAATTTTCGCCAAAGAAAATATTGACACGAATACCAGTCTCTACATCAACAGCATATCCCGGGAACCAACCCATCCCTGTCAGCGGATTGCCATTTGCATCTTTGGCCCCATCAGGATCAGGAAATCCATCACCATCGTTATCCCTCTTACCCACAGAAGGCCTTGAACGGGCTTGCAGGCTCTTTTTATCACCTTCAGTCTTTAATCCAATACCTGGAGCCATTGTACTAGTATAGTATGCATTAGCAGTTTCCACTACTGCACATCTGCTCCACTTGCTTGTGTCAGAAGTAATGATGATGTCCACATTATTCAGATTCTGAAGTGTGCCTCCAAATTGTGCACTCTGCGATGATGAGCCTGATGGATCCAGCCAGCCTGGTGTAATATTCCAATTGAGAGGATTTTCAGCAGGTTCATCCTGAGCAAAATCACATAAGATATATGGCACCCATGGTGCAAATGTTGAAAATGCCCTGTCCGGATCTTTCAGATAATTCGGATAAGAAGGTAATTCTGTCTGCACAAAATTGAATATTGGTGCGCCTGCCAAATCATCCCCGATGAAGCTGAGCCATTTTGGTTTACTGGCATCTTTATATTCCAGTGAATAACCTATTGTACCATTTGTTTTGTCCGCACGGTCACCTGCATCATCCGATTGACCGATGATGACTGAAATTCCCAAATCTGCAATTAGCTGTTCATTCAATTGAGATAATGGCTTTTCATTGACATAGACTTTGGATGGATCATTGGTATTATACAATTTCCATCCTGCAGCTGATGAAAGGGTATCCGTATTCGAAGGATGCGGATCTGTTAATTCAACGATATATTCTCCATCTTTTACTACGAGTGGGTTGAATACGGAGACTCTGATTGGAGCGGCGCCAGGTGCATATGTGACTTCACCATTATTATTACCTCCTAATATTTCATCTAATTCGCCATCTGCCAACTCAAGGAAATTTTCTCCCGCACCTACACCTTCCAAACGAGTAATGACAGAACCTTCTCCATACAGCCCGTTGATCTTTTTATACGTCTGAGGATGTGGTAAAGGATCATATGTCTTGATGTTTCCTCTACCTTCCAGGTAAGGAGTGCGCTGGCCTATCAGTGTAACAGGATCAAAAGGTGCAAACTCATTATAAGCATACGCAATCGCTGTATAATAATAATGTTTGTGATTGACCAGTCGACGATCGCCCGATGAAAACTGATCCTCTGTAATCTGGAAGGTATGCCTGATCCCATCATCCGCACCTTCAACCTGCAATTCAGGTACCCAAACATCAGCATCATGAGGGCCTTTGATGGTTGTCCAGTTATATAACTTGTCTACTCCGTTATTTTTATCTACCTGGAAAACAAGTCTTGCTTTAGTTACATCTCCGAGGTCACCTAAAGTCACATTACCATTGAGTAATTGATAGACAAGATATCCTTCGAAAACATAATTACTGTCTTGTGTTCTTTCTGGAACTTCGAGTCCACGCTCATGATAAAGTTCGTAAGCATTGTTAGATGATTTTGGGTCATTACTGATGACCATGACAAGTTCACGATCAAGTTCTATCCAATCAAGATCAGGAGCATCAGGACCGTGAGGAAGAATAAAGCAATTGTTGAACAGGGCTTGTGCAAGATCATCAGCAGCACGAAGTTCATGCAGATCAGGACATGGATACACCTGGTCAGGAACCCAAACAACACCTATGATAAGTTCATTAATAGCTCCGGGGTCAAGACGGAAAGGGCCGGTAGCTTGTACTGTTCTTGGGTCCATTTTCCCAAGGCTGGCAGAGCACATTGACCAGTCAGCTGCATTATTTGGATCGCCCGTAAATGCATATTTAAGTCTATTTGTATTTCCAATATTATAACCGCTTCCTCCCGTGGTATAAGGTGAACCATCACGCCAAGAGCCAGAGAGGTATCGGTAAAATTCAACATCAGTCTGTGGATCCCACATAGCAGAAGGCCAGGTACCTGCACCCTGACGAACATGGTAAGTAAAAGAAGACATACCAAGTTCGACGCGATGATCAACATCAAGTACGATCAGGGAATCTCCAATGGTAGCAATTGTATCGTAGATGGTAGGATAATCAATAGGTGCAAGTGGTTCACCCAGACGGAATGTATCCTGTTCTCTTACCGGCTTTAGCGGGCCTCTGAAATAATCAACACCCAGGATGGGTACATGATCGCAATAAGTAGTATTCAAACCTGTAGAGCAAGTACAACCTGCATCACCGTCTTCTTTATCCTGATTGTATACATACATCAAACTGCGAGTGGTATCACATCCGATGAAGTCATCTTCGCTGCATCCAAGGTCAGGGTCAACCCACATGCCAAAGAAGGTACTATCAATAACGGATACTGCTCTGTTGATGAGTTTATATCGGTAAAAGGTCATGTCATTGATATGGTCGTTGGTGGCATAAGCAAATGCCTGTACCTGTACTTCCATCCGTATAGGTCTTCCATTTGTGTTTGTGTGCGTATTACCTGCATCGTTGTAAACCCAAAAATCAATTTCGTCAGGAAAATTAGCTTCAGTAGGACATCCTTTTACTTCGATCGCAGGGTAATCTCCATCGCAGGGATTATATATGTTATCGCCGTTAGCGTCAAAAAACGCACCTAATCCCTGGTTATCGTTTGGCAAATCAAAAGTGTAGTAATTGCTCCAATACGGATTGCCACGAGCGGGATATCTTTTTAGTTCATCCGGAACGGATTCGCAATCAAATGGTGTACCATTTGAAACGGATTCATTGAAAGCGCGTATATGATTTTTTATCGTTTCTCCTTTTACGATAAAGAAGCGATCCCAGTTAAGGCAGGTATCGGCACCTGTAGTTCCTATGGAAGAAAGAGGGCCGGGCCAAAAGTCATTATGAGTAGCATTGCGATAAGTCTGTGCCGCAATTTTCAGATTTCCTGCATCATCATAACCACCGAGCCAAACAGCGCCAGCAAAAATGGATGATACTCCAGGCACGCCCAGAGCAGGATCAACTTTAGGAACAATATAAGATCCGTTTTTCAAGTCCCACCAGACGTCACCGCCATTGAGAAGTCGCGCACGGACATTGTTGATCGCCAAGTCATACGACATGGTTGCTGCTGCACAATCCGAACGATAACTGATAGGTTTGTCTTTAGGTCCCGGTGCCTGGTGTCCGGGTTCTATATAAGCATAGGACAGCGCTGATGACAACATCATCAAACTTGCCAGAATTATCCTTATTTGTTTTTCCATGTTATTCTTAACTTATAAAAGAATATGATTGAAAGTTGATATCAAATTAAAACTGTACCTGTGCACCCAGGTAAATCCTGCGCGGTAAGGTGAAAAAATCAGGATTTAAAAGTCCCCAGGAATAAGAGGCGAGATAATTGTCTACATCATCAGCCCTGTTCGAATTGATCAGTGTCTGAATAGAATTTTGACCATCAGGGCTAGCCAGGTAACCATCATCATATGCAGATCCTGATGCTTTATAAACCCCAATGATGTTTTTAGCATCAAGAAGATTTTCAATCCTGAGATATACATTCATGAAAAGAGGACTCTTTGCTCCTTCAGGAGAAAGACGGAAAGATTTATCCACCCTCATATCGAGTGTGAAATTCCAGGGTACACGGGCACCATTGATGGCACCTCCAACTCCCTGGCTTCCATAGATCTCTGGTTTCTGTTCATGTGTATAAGGTCTTCCTGATGCAGCATTTGCCTGGAGACTGATGCCTGCATTGGAGAAAACATCTCTTCCAAACCACTTCGGTCCATTGTACTGAGGTCCTACACCATACCTGTAATCCGCATTAATAGCTATTCGATGCCTTTCATCAAAACTCAAAGGTGATAGGTATCGGATATTTCCCCTGGAATTAAGATTTGAATTTGCTTGTTCGTCAGCATCTGATCCTGTTCCGTCAGCGAACTGCAATGTGTATGCAGCAGTCAATTCAAGATTTTGTGTACGTCTTAAATCATAAGAAAAGGAGAAGCCCTTCACTGTACCGAAATCCTGGTTGCCATATGAACTATAAGCATTTCCTGGTACGCCGGGTACAAAGAGATATTTCTGTGACTGGATCATATCTCTCATTTCCTTATAGTAAGCACTTAATGTAATGGCACTTGAGTTTGTGATTTTTTGTTTGAATCCAACTTCAAAGTCTACAGTTTTCTCAGGCTTCAGATTTGGATTATTGGAAGGAGGTCCATCTGACCAATAATAATAATCAAGAGCTGTAGCGAGTGTATTGGATGGAGGCCTTTGCACAAGGATGTCGTAATGAACAAAGAAATTAGCTTCATCCGAAATCGGAAATGAAAAAGCAAGACGCGGCATCCAGTTTACTTGTGGAGAATAATCTTCAAATGATCCTTTGGGATCAAAGTCACGGCTCTTGATATTGCGGTCAGCAGAATTTTGCTGCACGTAGTAAGGATTAGGAATTTCACTTCCAAAAATTTCTGAACCATCATTCGTTGGTGAACCGTCTGCAGTATACCACTGATCTCCTTTCCGGAAAGCCCTGACATCAGTTGATCCATCAGAGACTACATATACCTTCCAGTCATCCTGTACAGCCGGAAGTGGCGTATTTGCAGCACCTGGTCCATCATAAAAATCCTTAGCTGTGATGACTTCATATAAAGAGTATGGATCTTTCAACACTTTAGTATTAGCATCGTAGCGATCTACTCTCAATCCAAGCCTGAAGATGATATCCTTGAAGGTGAATTTATCCTGAATGTATGCTGCACTGTAAATAGGTTGATTAGCTGCAACAGGAAGAGTACGCCTGCCTTCTGAATCTTCAGTAGTGAAGAAATCATCAAAGCTTACAGAAGACGATAATTTATTTCCCTTATAATCATATCCATCGTACGTGATCTGTTTGCGATTCGTCAATTCCTCTGCCGCAAACATGTCCAGGCTCAGGTCATCAGGATTTAAGTTATCGATATTGACATAATCATTGAGCGACTGGCCGGTGAGTTCGCGCACTTTGCTGTAAAAAAGAAGATTGGGTTGATTGACGACAAGTGTCTGGTAGATCGGAACGGAATCATTGGTCACCGGTCCCTGATTCGTGAGTACTGTAATGGAATCATAGCCAATGATTTTTGAGTAATCAAGACCGACGATGTGTGCATCATTTGCTCCCAATCGCATTGTGTTCCATAGGTCCCTTGGATTCATGGCCCATCTTCGTGAAATTCTTTGTTCATAGACAAGTCCAAACTGGATATTGTGCCGTCCTTTATCCGAACCGCCAGGGAAAAGGTCAAAAGATGCATTCAATGTCCCTGTGTGGATTTCATCATCCCGTTTGTCGAAACGATTGTATACTGCACCAGTATTGGTATGCAGGCTGGAATATATATTGCTCACTGAGTTATTCCAAAAACCATTATAGGCATTATAGTTTCTGAAATCAGTTACATCCTGGCCAATGTTATAATTATTGAGCAAAGGATTTATTGTTGTAGACGGTGTATATCCATCACTTGAAAAGGTTTCGCTATTTCCTAAATGTCCAACGTAAATATCAGAACCCGGGAACAGAGGAATAGCTCCAGGAGTGGCTGAATCAGGTGCAACACCAACAGTAGGCACCCAGGTGACATCAAATTTGCCAACATACCCGTAATCAAATAAATGGTCCTTGTACCTTGAGTCACCTTCTTCATATAAGTTCTTCTCATAACCGTATTGAAGGGTATAAGAAATGTTCCTTATGAGTGAGGGGGCTGACTGGCTGTTAGGATCAGGATTGCTGGATCCTATTCTGTGCCTGAATCTGAAATTCAATAAATATCCGTCGCGGTCTTTGTAAGGATCATTTTGCCAATTGACTAAATTCCATGCTCTGTTAGGAGAAAAACTTTCATTGGAATTATAAAAACTTCCCCCGACAGTGAGATCAATATCATCACTTACTTTCAGGTCAAGTTTTCCGGTAAAGTCATATCTGGTCAGTCCGGTATTTGGTCTTGCTTTGAGAAGTTCGACATCACTATCTTCCAATCTTTCAGCAAGAAGAAGTGGTGTACCATTGACTGAGGTGAGTGGTGCACTTGCAATCCGGTTAATAGCATCTGCAGTAGCCCTGTAACCTCCATAGGACTGTGGATCTGAATCATCCCGATGTGCATATTGTGCTGACACACGGAATCCCAGTATGGTTTCTTTTTTTTCTTTATCCTTAATCAGGGGACCGCTCAGGTTACCATCGATGAGATTATAACCATAAGGGTCAGTCAACTCGGAAGATTCTACTTCAACCGAACCTGATAATTTCGCTGAGGGTCCTTTTGATGTAAGTGAAATTAAGCCTCCTGTCACATCACCATAACGTGATTCAATTCCACCCGTAATAACCTGTAGTTGTTCAACTTCAGATTGTGGGATAAGGTTAGTATTGCTGACACGGATTCCATCGATATAATAATTCGTAGCATTGGTCCTGGAGCCCCGGATATTGATATCGCCACCATCGATGCTTGACAATCCCGCAGTAGTAGCGGCAATTGCATTAATATTTTTAACGGGTAAGTTTCGGATTTGCTCAGCTGTCTTGACTCCTCCTTGTGTGGTATTGTCTTGTTCAATCAAAGGAACTTTATACGCGGTGACAACTGCTTCATCAAGTCTAACACCGGCTTCCAATTTGAAATCAAGTCGGATAGCTTTGCCGGCAAGGACAACTACACCTGTCTGTTTAGTATCTGGGTAACCCGTGAAACTTACCTGCACGTCGTATGTACCCGGGTCCATGGAAGAGAAGACATAATTTCCATCAAGGTCGGTTGTCGTGCCTCTGACCATATTGCCACTTTTGAAAAGGAGCACATTGGCAAAAATGACTGTCTCCCCGGTTGTTTTATCTGTTATTTTTCCTTCAAGGGATGACTGACTCCAGGCGATGAGCCCGAATGAAGAGAGAATACTGATGAGGAGTAATCGTCTTATCATAAAGCTTTATTTTAACCGACTTAGCAAAGGATACACATAGAAAAATAGTCCGCAATGTTACTAAATTTATACGAGTACCTATTGAAGATCATCGGGTAAGTATAAGAAATGACACTTATGGGCCCGAAGCCCCTTATTTTATTGAAAACTTACCCCCCAATTGCCGTACAATTGACATTTTAAATATTCCAGGTATTTCGACCAAAACAAACAATATTTATCCTGAGTATTTTCACTTAAATCCTACTACTCAAAAAGATACATATTACGGTTTCGCTCAAGTTCCCTGAAAAACGGATCCGTCAGATCATCAATAAACTGAATAGCCTCTCCTGTGCTTTTCATTTCCGGCCCCAGCCGCTTATCCACATTCGGAAATTTTTCGAATGAAAATACCGGTACTTTGATGGCATAGCCCTTTAATTGCTTTTCGAAATTAAAGTCCTTCAACTTGTGCGTCCCAAGCATAATCTTGGTTGCAATATTCAGGTATGGAATTTTGTATGCTTTTGCAATGAAAGGTGTGGTTCTTGAAGCTCTTGGGTTGGCTTCAATGACATATACTTTTTCTTCAGAACCTCCTCGCGAAGGCTTAATGGCATATTGAATATTGATCAGTCCTCTTATGTTAAGTGCAAACGCAATTTTACGTGCATACTCAATCATTTGATCAATCGCCGACTGTGTTAAACTATATGGAGGTAAAACTGCAGAACTATCACCACTATGAATTCCTGCAGGTTCAATGTGCTCCATGATTCCCATGATATGTACATCCTCTCCATCACATATGGCATCGATCTCAGCTTCCTTTGCACGTTCCAGGAATTGATCGATGAGGACCTTGTTATCAGGCATATGTTTGAAGATGCTCAACACATGCCTCTCGAGGTCATGATCATTGATCACAATCTTCATACGCTGTCCACCCAATACATAAGAAGGTCTGACAAGTACAGGATATCCAACATCCTTTGCCACTTTCAAAGCTGCATCAACATCTGTTGCCACTCCATATTGCGGATAGGGAATTCCCAATTCCTTAAGCCTGTCTGAGAATCTGCCTCTGTCTTCCGCGACGTCCATGTCGGGATAGTCTGTCCCAATAATTTTGATACCGCTTTTATAAAATTCCTCAGCCAGTTTTAATGCTGTCTGTCCACCCAGCTGAACGATGATGCCTTCAGGTTTTTCAAGCTGAATGATCTCCCGGATGTGTTCCCAATAAACGGGTTCGAAATAAAGTTTGTCAGCAATATCAAAGTCTGTAGATACAGTTTCTGGATTGCAGTTGATCATGATGGCTTCATAACCCACTTCCTTGATGGCCAGCACGCCATGCACACAACAATAATCAAATTCAATACCCTGCCCTATTCGATTGGGACCTGATCCAAGTACAACTATTTTTTTTCTGTCAGATGGTATGCTTTCATTCTCTGTATCGAAACTGCTATAGAAATATGGGGTCTTTGCTTCAAACTCTGCTGCACAGGTATCCACCATTTTATAAGTCCTGGTGATGCCTAATTTGTATCGCTGACGCGTGACTTCATGTTCATGTATGCGCAGGAGCCATGCTATCTGGGCATCTGAATAACCCATTTCTTTTAGTTCTCTGAAAAAGTCTGCGGGAATATCTTCGGCTACATTAAATAATTGCAGATGTTCTTCTGCTTTGACCAGGTTTTTTATCTGCTGGATAAACCACGGATCAATCAGGGTCAGCTTGTGAATGCTTCGTTCAGACACACCTAATCTCAGTGCATCCTTGAGCCTGAAGATGCGATCGTCTCCTGCAATTTCCAACCGCTCCATGATGTCTGAAGTACTGATCCATTCTTTCATGTCAGCGCCAAGTCCAGTGCGATTATTTTCAAGTGATTGACATGCTTTTTGTAACGCTTCGGGGAAAGTTCTTCCGATGGCCATTACTTCACCAACGGATTTCATCTGCAAGCCGAGCGTATTTTCAGATCCGTGAAATTTTTCAAAATTCCATCGTGGCATTTTCACGATGACATAATCGAGAGTCGGTTCAAAGAAAGCACTTGTTGTTTTTGTAATCTGGTTTTTAAGTTCATCGAGTGAATAACCAATAGCAAGCTTTGCTGCAATCTTGGCAATCGGGTAACCCGTGGCTTTACTTGCCAATGCAGATGAGCGGCTCACTCTCGGATTGATTTCAACTGCAATGATATCTTCAGTATTCGGATCCATCGCAAACTGGACATTGCATCCACCTGAAAAATTACCTAATGAACGCATCATCATGATAGCGCCATTGCGCATCGCCTGATATGCCTTGTCACTCAATGTCATTGCCGGAGCAACAGTAATGCTGTCCCCGGTATGGATGCCCATCGGATCGACATTCTCAACTGTGCAGATGATGACTACATTATTCTTTTGATCGCGTAATAATTCAAGTTCAAATTCTTTCCAACCTAAAACGGCTTTTTCAACTAACACTTCATGTGTAGGAGAAGCATTGAGTCCTCTTCTGAGTGCTTCTTCAAATTGGTCTTCTTTCATGACAATGCTGCCACCTGTACCTCCGAGCGTATAGCTGGGCCGGATGACCAGTGGAAATCCAATTTTCTGAGCAGCTTCCATGCCTTCCAGGAAAGAATTGGCGATGTGGCTGGGGGCTACCTTCATCCCGATTTTGATCATATGATCTCTAAAGGCTTCCCGGTTTTCGGTCAATTCTATCGCAGAAATATCGACTCCGATCAGGCGGACATTATATTTTGTCCAGACTCCCCGTTTATCAGCTTCAATGGCCAGGTTAAGAGCCGTTTGACCTCCCATAGTGGCCAGGACGGCATCGATTTGCCTTTCTTCAAGAATACTGACGATGCTATCGACGGTGAGGGGGAGCAGATAAATATGGTCAGCAGTCACCGGATCAGTCATGATGGTAGCAGGGTTGCTGTTGATGAGGCTTACCTCAATGCCCTCTTCGCGCAATGACCTGGAAGCCTGCGTTCCAGAATAATCGAACTCACAAGCTTGTCCTATAATGATCGGTCCACTTCCGATGATCAGTACAGAGTGGATACTAGTATCTTTGGGCATCTACCGTTGGCTTTGGGCTAAAAAAAAGATCAGGTCTTTTTTCAAAAATCGGTCAAAGATAGCATTTGCAAAAAAAGCGACCCTACCGCAGTGAATATGTCTGATAAAGATGTTTTGGTGACCGATTATGTACACCCTTCCTTACTACTCGGGCTCAGGGAGTTAGGTTACCAGATGACTTATGCTCCTGAGATGAGTCGTGCGGAAATGGAGAGAATAATTCATAAGTATAAAGGGGTTGTCATCAACACCCGAAATGCCATTGATAAAAAAACCATCCAGGGTGCTCCTTTACTTCAATGGATAGCCCGATTGGGAAGCGGACTTGATATCATAGATCTGAATGCTGCAAGTGAGAAAGGAATACATGTCATCAGCGCACCAGAAGGAAATGCACAAGCAGTCGCTGAACATGCGATGGGAATGCTTTTAAGCCTTTCTAACAAGCTGATCTCTGCAGATCATGGGATAAGACAGGGTGAATGGCTGAGAGAAAATCATCGTGGTTGGGAAGTAGAAGGCAAAACCATCGGGATAATAGGTTATGGCCACAATGGAAGTGCGTTTGGAAAATTATGGGAGGGATGGAATGTCAGGCTCCTGGTATACGATAAGTACAAAGAGAAATTTGGAAATAAAAAAATTAACGAGGTTAATTTAAACCAACTGCAGCGTGAAGCGGATATTATCTCTTTTCATGTTCCGCTCAGCGAAGAGACGAAGGAAATGCTCAACGAGAATTTTATTTCAAAATGTAAACAGGGTGTTGTTCTTATTAATACATCAAGGGGAAAGGTGATAAATTTGAGAGCGTTACTCCATGGTCTGCGTTCAGGATATGTGAAAGGGGCTTGCCTTGATGTATTTCCTTACGAGCCTCCGGGTTCAGGTCCCGATGATTATAAGATTCTTTTTGAAGAATTATGTTCTCTTGATAATGTAGTGCTTAGTCCTCATGTTGCGGGATGGACTGTTGAGTCGAAGAGGAAAATTGCTGAAGTTTTATTTAAAAAAATAAAGGCGTTAAAAAGATAGTTTTAAAATCTTTCAAAGACTGAACTTCTTTGGTTAATTTTTTGAAACTTACCCTTATCAATATTTTCTTTCCTTTATCTTCAAACATTCAAAAAACCAATGAATCGATAAATGGAATCATCCGACAGTAACCAAAGCCAAAAGAAACATAAATACAAGTCTGTTCTTCTTTTTATTGGGTCTTTTGCTGTTGCATTAGCTCTCACCTGGATACTTAAAGAACCTTCATTCAGCGATTCCCAGGTCTATGTCATCTTTCTTCTCTTCTTCTCTATTGGCCTTTGGCTGACTGAGGCTATACCTCCATTTGCGGTGGGTATATTCATTATGGCCTACCTGGTTTTTGCTTTGGGAAACAAATATTTCAATTCGGCGCCGGAACCGATTGACCGATATGTGAATACTTTTTCAAGCAGTGTAGTCTGGCTCCTACTTGGTGGCTTCTTCCTTGCTGCTGCCACGACGAAGACTAAGCTCGATGAGACTTTAATGAGACTGACCCTGAAAATTTCCGGTTCTGATCCCAGGAGAATTCTTATTTGCGTGATGATCACTGCCATGCTGATTTCCATGGTGATGTCCAATGCTGCTACAACAGCTATGTTGCTTGCTGCTATACTTCCATTCCTGAATACTTTGGGTAAAACAAACCTTACCAAGGCTCTGCTTTTGGGTATTGCAGTCGCATCCACTGCCGGTGGAATGGCTACCATCATCGGTAATCCACCGAATGCATTAGCCGCAGGGTTACTTGATAAGAATGGTATTGAAGTCGATTTTCTGGATTGGATGGGTTATGGTGTTCCGTTGGCTATTGTGCTCACGCTGCTGACATGTTGGGCCCTCATTCAAACCTTAGTTAAAAATTCTGAACCAGCTTCTCTTGACTATCTGAACGAACAAACCAAAACTTATTCAAATGAATTATCCGGTCAGCGAACCATTGTGATCGTAGTCATCATTGTTACTGTTTTATTTTGGCTGACCAGTTCAATTCATGGCATTTCTGCAGCTGCAATTTCTGCAATACCTCTTGTAACGCTCACTTTGACGGGTATACTGAATAAGAATGATTTAAAAGGATTGCCGTGGGATACTCTTTTCCTGGTAGCAGGTGGTTTATCCCTTGGAGTGGCTCTTGAATATACAGGTGTCCTGGATCATTATGTTCTAAAAATAAAAACCCTGGATGTCAGCCCCTTTGTCTTTATCTTAATTCTGGCTTATATGACCATGCTCATGACCAGCATCATGAGCGATTCAGCTGCCAGTACAGTGTTTATTCCTATGGGGATCGCTATTTTACCTGAATTCAAGGAACCAGTTGCTGTCATCATCGGATTGTCGGCCTCTTTGGCGATGTTCCTTCCGGTATCGACTGCTTCCAATTCCATTGTATACAGCACAGGGTATCTTGAGCAAAAAGATTTCAGGGTTGTGGCCCTGATTATGGGTCTTCTTGGGCCCTTGCTGGCCGTTCTCTGGGTACTTTTTTTGAATAAATAAATTTGAAAATATTTAAACCATAACCGTCATGAAGCGCAGAAATTTTATGCAGGACACAGCCATCGCCGGAAGTTTATTCATGGTGTTGCCATCCGCATTGTATTCATCCAAAGCAAAACACATCGGATTGCAGATGTGGAGTGTGCGGGATTACGCAGATAAAGATCCGCTGGGAACAATCACCAAGCTGGCCAAAATGGGCTATAAAGAGCTTGAGGGTTATAAATATGCAGACGGGAAATTTTATGACTGGACACCGAAAGAATATAAAGCACATTTAGGGGACCTGGGTCTTAAGATGCTGAGCGCTCATACAAAAATCAATTTGCAAAGCTGGGATGATCAGCATCATGATTTGACGGATGCCATGAAGAAATGTATTGATGCGCATGCTGAACTGGGTGTTAAACAACTCCTGTGCCCTCACATTGACAAAGAATTCAGAGGACTGGAAGACATTAAAAAACTGACTGACATCTTAAATCATGTCGGAACTGCATGCAAAAAAACAGGAATACAATTCGGCTATCATAACCATGATTTTGAGTTTACTAAACTGGATGATAAATACATGATGGATCTTATTCTTGAGCGAACCGATTCCAAATTAGTCGTGTGGGAAATGGATATTTACTGGGTGACTTTTGCGAACGAAGATCCGATTGCCTGGATTAAAAAATATCCCGGAAGAATCTCTGCATTTCATGTAAAGGACATGGCAAACACCCCGGCGAGGGAAACCATTGAAGTAGGTGATGGAACTATAGATTTTGCAAAAATATTCACACACAGTAAAGAGGCAGGAATCAAATATTATTTTGTCGAGTTGGAAAATTATAAGACGACTTCTCTCGATGGCGTTGAAAAGTGTTTGAAAAATTTGAATGGTTTATTGAAAAATTGAAAGGGTGGAAAAGGCAGAAAAGAAAATGACGAGAAGAAGAAAAAGATATGAGTAGAGACGCAATTAATCGCGTCTCTACTATTAATTATTTATGGTTTGCTTTCCGGCATTTCGTAATCATCTGTTAGTGTTTTCATAAATGCAATCACATCTTTCATTTCCTTCTCGCTTAACTTAAGATTACCGAGTTCTTTGCGATTGACATTTTCTGCTGTCTCCGGGGGACCGAATTTTCCTTTATCTCTTGAATTATAAAATTGCATTACTTCTTCAAGTGTTTTGTATACACCATTATGAAAGTATGGAGCCGTATTAGCGATATTGCGCAGTGTTGGAACTTTAAACTTTCCGTTTTCTGCAGATTGCTTAACGATGGCTCCCAATCCTAAATCAGGTTTGTAATCTTTATCCAGTTTTATAAGCTCCGGGTTAGCCGGAATGCCGAGGTTATCATACGTGAAATCCGTAAACAGGATAGCATGAGTGAATGGATCAGGAGTCGAAGGATGACATGATGCACAATTCCCTTTGAGGGTATCATTAAAAATTTTCAATCCCTGCATCTCATCATCTGACAATTGCACCTGTCCTTTGATGTAGAGATCAAATTTCGAACTGAACGGATTGATCTCCGGGGACTCTTCAAATTCTTCAATGGATTCAGCTATATCATCAAATGCTTTTTCCTTGTCATCAAAAGCATGAATTCCGAATACGGATAAAAATAAATCTTTGTAATCTGCTTTCATCACCTGATCGACCACCATGAGTTTATCCGTATTGTTCATCTCGTGCTGCGTCAACAGAGGACTCTTGGCTTGTTCTTCCAGTGTATTGGCGCGGCCATCCCAAAACAGTCCTCCGACGTAAGTTTTTTCAAGAGAATCATAATGAAAATAAGGTGTGAATGCAGCATAGTTAATGCTGGGTGCATTGCGGTGTCCAAAAACAGATTTAATAGCGCCGCGCGAAACAGGTAGCTGTTCGGGATCCGTAAAACTCATTTTGGGCATGTGGCAGGTTGCACAAGATTGCCCGGGAGGATTGGAAAGAAGGGTATCAAAAAATATTTTCTTGCCCAGGAGTTGTGTAGGATTTAAAACAATTTCATCAGTTGCTTCAGCGCGAGCAGGAAGGGCTTGTGTCTTTTGCTTTGGATCGCATTGCGCAAGCGTCAATACCAAACACCCTACTACATAAAAGATGAAATAGACTTTATACAAAATATCCCAAGGTTGATAGCTCAGAAGTATGAATCAAAAAATATGCCGTAAAACTAGTTTCCCTGATCGTAGGAGCCAAATCTCAATTAATCTTTGACCAAAGTACCAACGGTCTCACCGGCCATGATTCGACTTAGGTTGCCCGGTGTATTGATATTGAAGATGATGATGGGAAGGTTATTTTCCTGGCAAAGGGTGAAAGCTGTCATGTCCATGACAGCCAATCCATCGCGGATCACGCGTCCAAAAGTGATTTGATCCAGTTTGACTGCGTTTTTATCTTTCATCGGATCAGATGTGTATACGCCATCCACCCGTGTTCCTTTAAGAATGATTTCGGCATTGATTTCATTGGCACGCAAAGCTGCAGCGCTATCGGTTGTGAAGTAAGGATTCCCAATGCCTGCGCTGAAAATAACTACACGACCTTTTTCAAGGTGACGGACTGCTCGGCGGCGGATATAAGGTTCTGCAATGGATTTCATTTCGATCGCTGAAATCAAACGTGTATATAATCCGGCATGTTCGAATGCGCTTTGGAGGGCCATTCCATTGATCACAGTGGCCAGCATTCCCATATAATCTCCCTGTACTTTTTCAATTCCGGTGGCTTCAGCCTGTAATCCACGGAAAATATTTCCTCCGCCGATGACAATAGCCACTTCGACGCCCATGTCCACAATGGTTTTGACTTCGTTAGCATAATGCTTGAGTTGTTGTGGATGAATACCGTAAGATTGATCGCCCATCAGGGATTCTCCACTGAGCTTAAGCAGAACGCGTTTATATTTTGGCATAGCTGATATTGGAAATACTAATTTAATTCGTTTTTTCTATTGCTTCGTCATCAGGCCGGAATGAAGGGACACAAAAAAGGCGAATCATTGTGACTCGCCTTTTTAATTTTCATTTTCATCAACCCAATTTGACGTGTTTGAATTCCGTCACGGTCAGATCTTTATTGATACTCTTTAGATACGCTTCGACTGACATGCTATTGTCTTTGACGAAAGCCTGGGCGAGTAAGGTATTATCCTTGAAAAACTTATTGAGTTTGCCCAAAGCAATTTTCTCCAGCATATCTTCAGGTTTGCCTTCTTGTCTTGCAAGTTCTTTACCGATTTCAATTTCTTTCTCTACAATAGATGCATCGACAGATTCTTTGTTGAGAGCAACCGGTTTCATGGCCGCTACCTGCATAGCTACATCGCGCCCCGGATCTTTATGATCTGGATGTGCCAGGTTGAGTCCTACGATGACGCCTGCTTTATTTCCCATGTGAACATAGGAGACGACTAACGGTGCTTCAATTTTTTGATAATCGGCAAGTTCTATTTTCTCACCGATAACACCGACTTGTTCAGTTACTTTGTCACCAACAGTGATGTTGTGATATGGTAATGCAAGAAGATGTTCCAGGTCTGCAGGAAATTTGTCCAATGCAATCTGTGCAAATTCTTTAGCGAGGTTGATGAAGTCTTCGTTTTTTGAAACAAAGTCTGTTTCACTGCTTAACCGGATGACGACTCCTTTTGTGCCATCTTTTGATACCAGGGCCTGCACCACGCCTTCTTTCGCTTCACGATCTGCTCTTTTGACAGAAAGCTTCTGCCCTTTCAGACGTAATATTTCAATTGCTTTTTCTACGTCGCCGTTTGCTTCAGTCAATGCCGATTTACAATCCATCATTCCGGCTCCGGTCATTTCCCTCAGATTCTTTACATCCTGTGCTGATATAGTGCTCATTAATGTTGTCATTTATTTAAAAATTAATCTATCCTTCTTGCTCCGTCCACTATGATTTAGCTTCGGTGGTTGAAGCTGCTTCTTCTGCTACTTCCTCTTTCTCTTTTCCTCGTTCTGCTAGTCCTTCTTTGATGGCATTGGTGATATAATGCGTGATGAAGGAAATTGATTTGGATGAATCATCATTAGCCGGGATAGGGAAGTCAACGAGGTTTGGATCTGCATTGGTGTCTACCATGGCAAAGGTCTTGATACCAAGTTTTTTTGCTTCCGCCAGTGCAAGGTGTTCACGCCCAATATCCACGATGAAAACAGCATGTGGCAGGCGATTGATATCTGAAATACCTCCAAGGACTTTATTGAGTTTGTTCATCTCACGTGTCAGTGTGAGACGTTCTTTTTTCGTTGTACTGGCCAGTGTGCCGTCGGTCAGCATCATCTCCAGGTTATTCATTTTTTTGACCGAACGACGTATCGTAGCGAAATTGGTCATCATACCTCCAAGCCAACGATCGGTCACGTAAGGCATATTGATCGTCTTGGCAGCGGCAGCAACGATTTCGCGAGCTTGTTTTTTTGTCGCTACAAAAAGAATTTTCTTTCCGGAGCGGGCCATGGCTTTCATGGATAAGGCCGCACGTTCGAGACATTCTGAGGTGCGATTGAGATCGATGATGTGTATCCCTTTGCGCTCCATAAAAATATACTGGCGCATTTTAGGATTCCATTTGCTGCGCATGTGTCCGAAGTGAACACCTGAGTCCAATAAGTCCTGATATGATGGTTTATCCATGATGGATGTGTTGAATTTTTTGAGAAATGATAATGACAATTAACGCTTTGAAAACTGGAAGCTCTTGCGTGCTTTTGGCTTTCCATATTTCTTTCGCTCGACGACCCTGGCATCCCTGGTAAGGAACTTCTTGATCTTAAGCATGGGTCTGAAATCAGCATTGATTTTAGTCATTGCACGGGCAATGGCAAGCCGGATAGCTTCCGACTGACCACGGAAACCTCCGCCTGATACATTGACTTTGATATCATATTGATTCAGTACGTCGAGTTCCAACAGCGGCGCAACGACATGAGCGCTGATGTGCAACTGTGGAAAGTACTCTTTGTATTCGCGTCCGTTGACCTTGATGGTACCCGTGCCATTTGACACATATACCCTGGCTACTGAAGCTTTACGACGACCTATCGCATTGATTGTATCCATATAACTATTTGATAAGACTTGTGATGATTATTTGAATGAATGCCGGGTTATTTCAGTGGTTCTGGTTTCTGTGCTGCGTGCGGATGTTCTGCACCGGGGTAAACGAACAATTTCAAAAACATGGCGTTGCCGAGTTTATTCTTTGGCAGCATTCCTTTTACGCCTGCTTCGATGAGACGTTCTGGTCTGCGGGCACGTATTTCAGTTACTGTCAGTTCCTTTTGACCCCCGGGATATCCGGAATAAGTCTGGTAAGTTTTAACCAGTTCCTTTTTGCCGGTGAATCTCACTTTGTCAGCATTGATCACGATGACATATTCCCCGGTATCGGTGTGTGGTGTGAACTCCGGTCTGTGTTTGCCCCTGAGGACTGTTGCAATACGGGTACAAAGACGACCCAGTACTTCTCCATCGGCATCTACTACAAACCAACGGCGAGTGACGTCTTCTTTGCGCACCGACCTGGTCTTATAACTCAATGTATTCACAGCTATTGAATTTAGAATTGAAAAAACTGAAAACCACTTTTTGTAAAGCGGGACGCAAATGTAGCCCTTTGGTATCCATAAAACCAAGGATTTAGCAAAGATTTATGAAAGAAAGTTGTATAAATGGTTGATTTACAGGTAAAATTTTGCACAGAAATTTCTTATTCTGGTTGTTTGGCTCGTAAAATGAGGAGGTATATCTATATCAATTGTAAACACGAAGAGGGAGGAGGCGAAGGCTGATGCCTACGCCAAATGTCTCCGGCATCCAAGGAAGGAGAAGGCTTTCATGGGATTATCAGTGTACTCTCTCGCAACCTTAATGGTATGTGGATAACTATCCGGGGACTATGATTTTCAACCAGTTGGGACCTTGTGGCACGACTAGTGGTGGCACCACTAGTCGTGCCACCAACTTTAGATCCACCTTTTTACATGCTTACAATAATCCAAGTAACTCTCCCCAAAGTCTCTCCTTAATCGTGGTTCTTCAACGAAAATGATAAAGAGATTGAAGATGATGAATATTACTGCCGAGTAAATTAAAAGTGATAAGGACATTGAAAAAATAACTTCACCAAGAAGAGCCAGCATCACACCGATATACATCGGGTTGCGTGAGTATTGATAGATTCCTTTGACCACTAAATTTTTCGTGGGATCTGCAGGAGATAAAGTACCATGTCCTTCTACTGCAAATCGATATATACAATAAAGAATGATGCACCAACCCACGAAAAAAATAAATATCCCTGCATAGTGATACGCTTCAAACGGAGTGGAAAAAAGAACGTTTAATTTTTTATGAACGATCCAATAGGGGATTAATCCTGCAACGAAGCCTGGCTGAAGGATCGTAAAAAATAAATTGCGGATGAATAAAGCAAACATACCAATGCTCAATATAAAGAAACCCCGGCTACGACGTCGGTCAACCGACGCCGAACAATAGGGATTTAATCAGCCGTTGTAGGAATGCTTTGTGTGTGGAATTCTTTTGATTGGAGGCCAATGAATAATGCGACCTGAAGGTAGTCATGTGAGGCCTGCTGATCAATGTTGTAATTATACTGTCGCATGTAACCGGATTGAATTAAAAATTTTGAATTGAATTTATATCCGAGACCTGTAAAGAAGCGGTTGCGCTGGTAGAAAGGTGCTTTGTCCCCGAAGAAGACTTCATCTCCTATATAGCCAAAGATTGTTTTGGAATCCATACTGTGATGATTGATTGGTACTGTAGTATTTAAACGATACCTATAACGGTTGTGGTAGCCGGAGTTGATCGTACGTTGTTCTACCCGGTAGCGATGCTCAAAAATGATTCGATTGAGTCTGCTTTCAAGAGTCAATTGTTCCCATAATCTTGTTTCATCCGTCATCACGGGGAGTTCAAAATTGCCACCGGAAGTATAGGTTTGGTAATGACCTGCACCAATTGTAAAGGTCACATGCTCTTTAAGGCTATAGTTGATGCCTCCTTTGATCTCATAGTAATTAAACTCATCATAAAATTGAAGGCTGCGTATTTGTCCTTCTCCCCAAATACTCCAGTGGTGATCGAATTCGTACTTGACATCGAGGATACTCCAGGAGCCTAATGGTCTTTGGGCTTTGACTATTGTAACCGAGCACAACACAACACAGAAGATAATTATAAGCCTGGGGAATAGAGACAAGGAGCAGGGAGCAGGGAGCAGGGAGAAATTTGGCCAGGAGCGTTTCGCAGAAAACATGGAGAAATTTTTAAATTGAATTCCTGCGCAAGGTACTTGGTCAATTTCAGGATTTATACCATTATTTTACTTTCTCTTTACGTTCAATTTATCTTCAATTCTATTTGCAAAGTGAATTAAGGTGTGTTTTTCTGAAAAATAAATAACCTGTACTTACATCTGTAGACCATTTAATTACCAAATGGTCATTACTTCATTTGATTGTCGCATAAATTGATCCGAGGTGACCAATGGAAATCCCAAGACGATTGATGTGGCAGCGATCAATCGATCAGCGGGATCTTTCGTATCCATTTCTATTTCTGACGCCATGAATGCTATATCGGGATTTATTCCTTGTAGCAAATAATTCTTGGTCTGTAATACCTTATTGATAAATTCGAGATAGGGCTTATCAATGATTAATCTTTTTTTCTTAATTAAAATTGAAATTTCCCATAACGTTATCTCACAAATGATGATCTTATCTTCAACGTCTGCTTTGGCAATAGCCTTCTTTGCTTTATCCGTCAGTCTTGTTGGGTCTAACTGGTCCCAAATAATGATATGTGTATCTACAATTACGGATGACATCTTTAACTAGCTTCCCAAATTTCACCAGTAGGAGAAACTACATCCCCAATTATTGCTGTTTTGCGTAAAGCTTTTATTGTGGCCATTGCCTCTGCCCGAAGATCTGATGGCGGCATAATCTGGGCTACAGGCTTACCATGTGAAGTCACAAGAAGCGTTTTTCCCTTCTTGACCTGATTTATGGCACTCATCAGATTGGCTCTTAATTCTGTGATCGATATTGTTTTCATGGCTTATGAAATTTGTACAAATATAATGTACATTTCTGAAACAACTTCCGGAAACCTATAGTTCCTTCAGCATTGTCCTCCCCCTATCTGTCATACAATTAATTTTTCACTTTACGCTCTTCGTTTTACGTTTAATACCGTGCATCCTTCCGATAAGGCAACTTCTCCATTGCATCTGCTTCAAGGCTTGCAAATCCAAAATCATCTGTCACTTTCCCATGAAGGAGATACATGCCCTTGCCTTTAAAAGGATAGCGCTCGAGTGAAGGCGGGAAATGAGTGGTATCAAAATATTTTCCTTTCTCATCAATCCAGGTGCCGAAGCTCATCAGCTTTCCATTGGAGGTTGTGACAGGTTTGCGTGTCACATAATAACCGAGCATGGACACCCTGCGCCCCACTAATGAATTGAGTTCCCCTGTGAAAACAATAGGTTGTGCCGGTCTTTCTTCCAGAAGATCGAAGGGACTGCACAACGGGAAACCTAGCAACTCTATCTCATCGTAAGCCTGGTCAAGAGGACTCTCTTCCAGTGAGGGCAGGGTATAATCAACATGCTGGCTATTTCCAAAAAGTGCCGGCTGTCCTACAGGTTGTTTCAGCTGCGGATTATGCACGGCATATTTATGCCACATCAGTTCGCATTTGGTGCGGCCCGTCCAGCGAAATGCACCGATGCGAATCAGTATATCTAATTGCTCGCGCCCGATATCGACTCGCCCGACAAAATCTTCAAGACCCTGATACGGACCATTGCGTATCCGTTCTTCGACGATGCGATGTGAGACTGTGCGCTCGAGGGATTGGATGTGAATGAAACCAAGATAGATCGTATCGCCATAGATGGTCGTGAGATTGATGCTGTGATTGACACAAGGCGCCTGGATATTCGCCCCACACATCCGTGCTTCATGGACATAATATTCGGTCGAATAGAAGCCACCAAAGTTGTTGATGACGCCGACCATAAATTCAAGCGGATAATATGACTTCAGGTACAAACTTTGAAAACTTTCTACAGCGAAACTCGCCGAGTGTGCTTTGCAAAATGAATAGCCTGAAAAACTTTCGACCTGCCGCCACACTTCTGTGATCAGCTCTTCGGGGTAACCGCGTTGACGGCAATTGCGCCAGAATTTTTCCATGAGCAGGCGGAAAGTATCGGAAGATTTTTTCTTTCCGGTCATGATGCGGCGCAATACATCCGACTCATCAAGATCGAGTCCTGCAAAATGATGCACGATCTTCATCACATCTTCCTGGTAGACCATCACACCAAATGTCTCCCCGAGATTTTCTTCAAAAACGGGATGGAGGTATTCCACTTTTTCGGGTTCATGAAAACGTTTGATGTATTCGCGCATCATGCCACTCTTCGCTACACCGGGACGGATGATGGAGCTCGCCGCGACGAGATGTACATAATTGTCGCAATGCAGTTTCGTCAGCAATCCGCGCATCGCCGGTGACTCGATGTAGAAGCAACCGATGCATTGTCCTGAATAGAGTTGTTCTTTGACGCGCTTATCTTCTTTGATCGTCACTACATCGTGAATGTCGATGGCTTTTCCCTGGTTGGTGCGGATGAGGCTGACGGCGTCTTTGATATGACCGAGGCCGCGTTGACTCAGCACATCATATTTATGAAAACAAAGATCCTCTGCGTGATACATGTCGAAGTGCGAAATCGGAAATCCCTTTGGCATCATCTGCAATGCGGTGTGATACGTGAGGGGACGTTCTGAGACGAGAACACCCCCTGCATGGATCGAGAGGTAATTGGGATATCGTTCGATCATCTCGCCGTAGCGAAAGATGTGCTGTGCATAAGGATGATGCTTTGCGCTGGCGAGTGGTTCATCAACGATGGCATCGATGTCTGCTTTCGGAAGGCCTACTACTTTTCCAAGTTCGCGGATGATGGAGCGGCCTTTGAATGTATTGTATGTCGCAAGCAATGCTGTGTGACGATGGCCATAGCGTTTGAAAATATAATCTGTCACATCATCGCGTTCATCCCATGAGAAATCGATATCAAAATCCGGTGGTGATGAACGATGTGGATTGATGAAGCGCTCAAAGTAGAGATCGAGTTCGAGAGGATCCACATCGGTGATGCCGAGACAATATGCTACTAGAGAATTCGCACCACTTCCGCGGCCCACATGATGATAGCCTGCTGTCTGTGCATAGCGGATGATATCCCAGGTGATGAGAAAGTATGGGGCGAAACCAAGTTGCCTGATGACTTTGAGTTCGCTTTCCATGCGTGAGCTTGCTTTCGGATTTGTTTTTCCATATCGTCGATTGCAGCCTTCGCGTGCAAGTTTGATCAGCAGTTGATAGTCATCGCGTTCAGAGCCGGTGAAGACTTGGCGATTGTTTGAATTGCTGCATGGGAGTTCTGCTTCGCAGTGATAGAGTAATGCTTCAGTAGTGCGTACGATTTGTGGATAGGCTCTGAAGGCATGATCGATGACATCGCGGTTGACCCAATGTTCGCCAGGGCCTGCGCAATTTTTTTCTTCAAGCTGTCCGAGCATGATGTTGAGGTCTACACAGCGCATGAGTTTGTGGACTTTGTAACCGGTGTCACCATCATAGGTGATAGGTTGCCAGACCACGAGGCGGTCGGCGTGTTCCCGCAGTGATGAAGTGAAAAGTGCATTCACTTCTGCGGGCATAATGCCGATGTATTCGTATGGACGTAAGTTTTCGGGAATACCCGCCCCAGGTCTGTAGATGATATAGACATGTTCCATCTCCGGCGGCCGTGTGGGGAGCGGCACGCCGTCGAGTGAACAAGCTGTGAGAAGTTCGCATAGTTCGCGCCATCCTTCTGCGTTTTTAGCGATGCCGGTGTAGAGATATTTTTCATCAAGCCTGTATTCGATGCCAAGAACAGGTTTGATGTCTCGTTTTTTACATTCTTTGATCCACTCGACGGCGCACGAAGTATTGTTGATGTCGGTGAGAGCGAGAGCGGTGATGCCACGGCGTGATGCTCCTTCGGCCAGCTCTTCGGGAGAGAGCGTGCCGTATTTGAAAGAGTAGTATGTGTGGCAGTTGAGATACACGGGAAGGCAAAGATAGGGAGATTGACGTATTTTAAGTCAATAAAAGACTATAAAACAGTCATAATATATGTATTCAACTGAAAATCAGCAAGGGGAATAAGGAATAATGATCAAGGAATAATGAATTAGGAAGTTTTTAAACTCAGAACAAGGAGCAAGGAATTGAGAATTGAGAAGTTTCCCAGATAGAAAGTCATTACATACAACACATCAGAAAAGTCAGGGAAATTTTTCGATTGGAATTCTGAAAAATGCTTCGAGTTCGCGATCAAAATGTCCGGGCCAAAGGTCGATCAGAGCCAGGAAGAGACGTTTGGATTCTTCAATATTTCCAAGGCGTAAATAGCATTTGGAAAGGTGTACTATAGTTCCCGGGCACAATGCATATAGGTCATCTATTTCTTCCCAAACAAGAATGCATGCTGTAAATTGCTTATGATGGAAGTATATATCAATTAAAATTTCTTTTAGCTCGATGATATCCGGGTAAGTAGCAATGGTCAGCATACGCTTGACTAAGGGCTCGAGTTCATGATAACTTTCCCGCGTATCTCTCATTTTCCTGATCAAAAACCACAATAAGGGAATGTTATCCGGAGATTCAGCGAATGCTTCTTTGAGATATTGAATTTCTTCGAATCGATGCATGTTGTCCGGCTGGTAAAGTGATACACTAAATTAAAGATTTTCAAGATGAATTGCAATACAAATGAAATATAAACATGCTTTTCCTGTGAAACCGTAATACCTATGTATTTTTGCACAAAATCAAAACATGTCCGTGGTTAAAATCGGTCTTATACAAATGAACTGTGTTGCAGAGAAATCTGCTAACCTGGCCAAGGCTATTGAAAAGATCAGGCAGGCACATAAAGCGGGAGCGCAGATCGTATGCCTGCAGGAACTATTCACTTCATTGTATTTCTGTGATGAAGAAAATTATGATCATTTCCTACTGGCTGAAGCTATACCTGGTCCGTCTACTGAAACATTATCAAAAATTGCTGCTGAATTAGGTGTAGTCATTATTGCATCACTATTTGAAAAAAGAGCGCAGGGTATTTATCACAATACAACGGCTGTGTTGGATGCAGATGGAAGTTATCTTGGTAAGTACCGCAAGATGCATATCCCGGATGATCCGAATTATTATGAGAAATTTTATTTCACACCTGGTGATCTTGGATACAAAGTATTTGAAACTAAATATGGTAAGCATCGGCATATTGATTTGCTGGGATCAATGGTATCCGGAAGCTGCAAGAATTACTTCATTGATGGGTGCTGAAATTTTATTTTATCCAACTGCTATCGGCTGGGCAACATCGCAGGATGAAGCAACGAACACTGAACAATTCAATGCATGGCAAACGATTCAACGAAGTCATGCTGTTGCAAATGGTGTGCATGTTGTTAGTGTCAATCGTGTAGGAATGGAGCAAGATGGACGGATGAAATTCTGGGGAGGATCATTTGTATCCAATCCATTCGGAACTATTATGCACCAGGCTTCTCATGAAAAGGAAGAAACAATAATTGTCGAAGTGGATACAGCGAAAACTGATCAGTACCGAACACACTGGCCATTCATGAGAGACCGCCGGATCGATTCTTATGAGCCCATCACGAAGAGATACATCGATGAGTGAATCCACACCGGCGTCGGCAGGGTTATTATTTTCCTGCTGAATATGCATTACATACGGCGACATGGCTGAGCTGGCCTCACAATCCTGATACATGGCCGGGAAAAATTGAAACGGTTTTCCATCCTATTCTCAATTCATCAAAATACTTACTGCGGGAGAGCATGTACATATCAATGTTGCTGATGCTGCGATGGAAAATTCTGCAAAAGAAATTTTCCGGCGACATGATGTGTCTATTAGAATGGATCCGGTTTTTTCATCATCCTACGAATGATGCGTGGTGCCGGGATCATGGTCCTGCATTTCTCATTAACCCGGAAGGTGCGCCACCAAAAGTGATTGTAGACTGGGGGCATAATGCATGGGGCGGAAAATATCCTCCATTTGATCTTGATGATGTGATCCCTTCACTTATCGGGAAAGCGTATGACATGCCCGTGTATCATCCGGGCATCATCATGGAAGGAGGGAGTGTTGATTTTAATAACAAGCGGACATTGATCACTTCGACTTCATGCCTGCTTAATCCAAATCGCAATCCTCACCTGGTTAAAATTGAGATTGAAAAATACCTGGTGGATTATTATGGAGTCGAACAAATCTTATGGGTGGATGAAGGGATTATTGGAGATGATACCGATGGGCATATTGATGATACGGTAAGATTCTTCAATGATGATAGTGTCATTGCGGTGATGGAGCATAATAAACATGATGAAAACTATGAGCCGCTAAAACATAACCTGAAGCAACTGCAAAGCATGCGATTGCTAAATGACAATCAGCTCAATATTGTGGAATTGCCGATGCCTGATCCTGTTTTTTACAATGATCAGCGATTGCCTGCTTCGTATGCTAATTTTTATATTTCAAATCTTCATGTGATTGTTCCGACGTTCCGATGTGATCGAGATAACGAAGCTCTTGAAATCATTCAACGTTGTTTTCCGCAGAGGACTGTAGTGGGAATTGACTCAGTGGATGTGATCTGGGGACTTGGAAGTTTTCATTGTTTGAGTCAGCAGGAACCGGCTGTATAAAAAGTATTCGGTATTCGTATTCGGTATTCGGTATTCGGTATTCGGTATTCGGTAACCAAAATAATTTACATGGAGAAAGTTCAAAACCTGCAGTTTATAAACTGCTTGAATAAGTTTTCAACGTTGTCACAATTTGAAGATATTGATTTGAAGTTACAAACTTCAAATAACGAACAATAATGAATAAGGAACAAGGAAAAATGAATTGAGAAGTATAATATCACCAGCGTTTACATTCAACTGAAAATATATATAAGGAATATATGTTTTACCCAATATTTACGGGCTCTGTAGCTTAAATGAATAATGAACAAGGAATAAGGAATTGAGAAGTATAATGACTCCAGTGTTTTCATTCATCTGAAAATATATATAAGGAATATATGTTTTACCCAATATTTACGGGCCCTGCAGCTTAAATGAATAATGAATAATGATCAAGGAATAAGGAATTGAGAAGTTAATGATTCCAGTATTTACTTTCAACCGAAAATATATATAAGGAATATATGTTTTACCCAATATTTTCAGGCCTTTCAGAAGATGTTCGGAAATATCCTTATTTTTTAAAAATAAAATAAACTGCAAGCACCAGGAAAACAAACCCAATGGCATGATTCACTTTAAATGTTTCGGTTTTGAAAGCAAGAAGCATGAACGCTGTAAAAACGACAAGTGTGATGACTTCCTGGATGACTTTCAATTGTACTAATGAATATGGTCCTCCGTATTGCTGATATCCAATCCGGTTCGCCGGGACCTGGGCGCAATATTCAAAGAAGGCGATGCTCCAGCTGATGAGAATGATTGCAAAGAGTCCGAGTTTTTGAAACCCTTTCATTTCTCCAAATTTTAGATGACCGTACCAGGCGAGGGTCATGAATGTATTTGAAAGAATCAGGAGGCCGATGGTGATGAGTCCGCGAGGCATAGCAGTGAGTTGTGAGTTGTGAGTTGTGAGTAGGCAATAGGCAAAAAAAATTAAATGGAGGAAGTTCAAAGCATGCAGTTTATAAACTGCTTGATTTTGTTTTCCGCGTAGTTAAAATTACGAGATATTGATTTGAAGTTATAAACTTCAAATAGCGTCGAAGCATAGGGGCAAAATGCTTCGACAAGATTTAATAATTCTGAAAGAAACTACTATTGAAAGAGATTAAACCTGAAAGCTTGATTTTTACCTACATGCTCAGCACAAGAAAACCGGCAGCTCCTCACTGCCGGTTCCAGATATATAAATATTAAGTATGAAAGCCCTATTCTTATTGTTTTGAAATCTGCTGTGTATATACTTTTTCGCCCTGGTGAACTGCTATCACATAATTGCCGAGTGGTAGTCCTTTCAGATCGATATTTTTGTTATAGAAACCTGTAGAATTGTCATTGTTTTCACGATAAACTACTTTGCCAGTGACATCAGCGATTGAGATGGATACAGGTCCTGGTTCAGAACGGAATGAAAGTGCAAAAACACCATCTGTAGGATTTGGGAATATGCGTGCATCCTGTAATTCCAGTTGATGAATTTCAGATGTAGCAGGTACTACTTCATTGATCGGTTGGTTCTCTTCCTCTTTTACATTGGCCTGACCGCAATCGGTTCTGGCACGCCATTCGAATCCAGGAAGCTGAGCCCAGTCTTTCAGTTCGGCTCTTGTTTTTTGGTTTTTATCATCACGTATATAACGAACAGTCACTACATCGCCAGGTTGATAGTGAGATATTGCTTCACGTAAAGAAGGAAAGTCAGTGATATCATACTGATCGACCTTTGTGATCACATCGCCTTCTTTTAATCCTGCTTCCTGTGCGCCACCTTTATCAATGAGTCCGCTGATTTTTGATTCACCTCCCTGACCATAATTTGTCACATAGACACCAAGGGCAGCGCAATTATTGTTATCATTTTTATTTTGGACCCACACTTCTGCACTCGTAGGGTTTCCATAAACACGGCAAATTTTTTCATGCCTTATTTTGGTATCCGTATCATTGTTGCCGGTGCTGTTGTCATTGATAATAATGACTTTTTCAATGTTATGATCCCCGGAACTGGCGTTGTCAATGGATATATTCTGATCGTTTGAAACTCCTTCGACAGGTGCCTTATCGCCGGCTTTTCGATAAACGAATATGCGTTCTCCATTGGCATCTTTGGATTGATCTTTGATTTCGATGTTCTGAAGGACCTCCTGGTTGACCTCCATCTTCTGAAGAATTTCCTGGGGGTTAGCACCTTCTGCGATCCATGTTTCGGTGACCGCCTTTCCGTTCTCATCTACTTTGGTAGTGGTAATGGAAATGCGTTTATCATTTTTTTCAACTGTGGTAGTTTGGGCCGCAGCCGACAAACATAAAAGGGTACAAAATGTGATGAGTAAACTTGCCTGTTTCATATTGATGGTGATTGATGAGGTTAAAACGGTTTGTATTTAATTGAAAGATAGTCTTTAATCTTATCGGTTTCAAGATTTGCTGTCTCTTATTCGATGGATAGATGCATCTATGAGACGAATTACATACTTCTATGGCTTTTCGTTTTGAACTCTACCCTTGAATTACCTGAAAGCTCTACACCTTGCTGATCTTCATACATCCTGAGATACTTTTCATGCACATCATCTGGCATTTTCTTGCCATTGATTTTGAGTTTATCAGGTGTTAAAATGATTTCAGCTTCATCGCCGGGATTGACCAGTCCGTCTTCAACCATGGATTCGGTCATGTTCATACGAGGAGCCATAAAACCATAAGACCATGCTTTACCAAATCCTTCTGCTTCACGTTCCTCCTGCCTGGCACGATTTTCATCTTCATTCCTGTATCCTTGATTGTTTTCATATTTCATGTGATCCCCTTGTGCGCGAAGTTGTTCTTGTTCTGCTTTCATCTTTTCTTGCTGGTCTCGCGAGATATCATTCCATTGTTGTGCATACTCTTGCCAGTTGTCTTTGTATTGCTGTTGATTTTCTTTATTATACTCTTTGAATTCTTTATTTAACTGATTCAATATTTCATTTTGACTTTGACATTTATTATTATTCTTCAAGTCCTGATGTTCATCAAAAGGGAAGGTTACATGCATGTTGGGATAAAATGCTAATGTATCAGGTTTCCCATGATGATAAATGATAATTGTGCAACCCTTTGGACCAAGGCTATCTGCTGTGACATTAATATCGTCAATTTGATTTAGCCCATACGCATCAGGATTGCCATCATTGAAAAGAAGCATGTGCAGACTATCGCCAATCGAACGTTCAATTTCAATCTCACTCATTGGAGGCATCGCGGGCATTGGTGGCATCGCTGGCATTGCAAAGTTGAAGGTCATTGGTGCCATTGGAGCTAAGTCCGGCATTGGAGGCATGGCTGGTGCGGAGCCATTAAATCCTTCCATAGTCGGAGGAGTATCTACTTCTCCGAACAAGTCATCAATGACTTTTCCATACTGATCAAAATCAGATGGTGCGATTTCTTTTCCATCAACATGAAGCTGCTTGATGTTTCCGTCTTTCACTTCGATGCTTATATCCTGATTGTCTGTTTTTTTATGGATGCGATAGGTTCCTTCTGTAGGAATTGAATCCGGAACAGCATGCCTGGATAATACGATTTCGGTTTCATTCGAAATATTATCTCTTTTCATTTGCTGTTCGTTATGGCCATGCAGTGTGAAGCCCAGGAAGAAAAGTGAACAAAGACTGATCAAGACTGTCTTTTCCATTTGATTGTGATTTTTATAAGGGATGTGAAGGATTCGTTGGATGCGGGCCAGCATGGCGCCTTTCTTTGAAGCAAAACCAATCGCCAATGATGGTGTATTTCCGAGTTGCATTTCCTGAACGGTGAGAAGTGCTTTTGCATAACCCAGGTGATCGCCGCACCATGATATAGCCAGATCATCTGCACGGTTTTCACGCTCTGTCCTGACCATATTTGAAATCCACCATGTGACAGGATGATAATAGAAAAGTGTCTCGATAAATGATTGAATAAGATTTGATAAATAATCCCTACGGACGATGTGTGCTAATTCGTGTGTGAGAATGGCTTCAACTTCCTGGGGTGTCAATTGATTGATGATCCCGATCGGAAATAAAATCATTGGTTTAAAATGACCTATTGTCACAGGAGATGATACATAGCCTGTCTCTGATGCATTTGGTTTTATATGAAGTTGTAATCGGTGGATTAAATCATTCATGATATTCTGAATAGATCCAAGCGGTGTTGAAGTTGAACGCATGTGTTGTACCCATGCAAGACTGAAAATGAGACGGAGCATGAGAATGATCACACCGCCAAACCATATGGAAAGCATGACCGGCATACGTGCTTCAAGCCAAATGGAAATCCTGTCAGTCAGTGAAATTGTATTTGTAGATTTTAAATAAATGACCTGACTGTTTATTTCTGTCAGCGGTGATGATTCCGGCAGCATGATGATGAAGGTGGACAATACTGTGATCACGATCATCCAGATCGCCATGGTGGAAATGGTATAACGAATGTGAGCGCTGCGGCCCGGAATCCATTTCAATATAATGTATAGCAAAAGTCCGATCACGGCAATTTGCCAGAGAGAGTGAATGAAGGTCCAGCCTAAAGCTCTACCCCAATCGGATTGCATCCATTGATGAGTCAGGTTCATGACTTTTTATTTTTTTCAAGTTGATCAATCAAAGCTTTAATCGCTGCTAATTCATCCGGTGTTGTCTTGTGATTACCCAAGAGTTGAAGCGCGAGTTTGGAAGCGGAGCCTTTGTAGGCTGCATTCAAGAAACGGTCGAGTAATGCGGACTGGATCTTTCCTTCACGGACAGCAGATGAATAGATATGTGTACGTTGTGAATCATCGCGATGAAGTAATCCTTTCTCAAACATGATCTGCATGATCTTGAGGGTCGTGGTGTACCCTATTGATTTGTCCTGGTCGCTGTTGAGAAAATCATTGACTTCTCTGACGGTCGAGGGGCCGTTTTTCCAAAGGAACTGGAGGATTTCCAGTTCGCCATCGGTGGGTCTTATTTCGTTTACCATATCGTTGTACGAAGTGTTTCGTATACAATAATAGGGGATTCGGGCTATTTAGTACGAATGATTTCGTATTTTAAGAAAGGATTAACATTTGAATGGTAGGCTGAAGCGAAGGCTGAGGCTGAAGCAAAGGAAAAAAAACTAAAACTCTAACTCAAGTCCATTTGAAAATGCATAAGTATTATTCGGCACACCTTCGGGAGGAAAAGCGTCATACGCATATTTGAAAGAGGCGTTGAAGGTTAGCTTCTTGCTTATTTCCAGGTCGAGGTTCGTCTCATTGCTGATCCGGAAATCGCCCCATTTTTTGATCAGTGGCTGGACATAAGTAGTACTGGTGAAGGAAACGGTTTCTTCAGGCGTAAGGGTAAAGGTCAGATAACTGCTGATCCTGCTGTCACGGTGGATCATCGAGGCATCGGAAATTTCTTCATATTCATACATATATGCCACTCCAAAGTAAAACCTGGCATCATCGTATTGAGTTAATTTAAATCGAGGGCCCGTACCGATCAGACTACGTTTATTGATTTTTGTCAGCGAGTTGTATTGAAGCTGGGTGAATACTTCCCAGCGAATAGCCTTATTAAACTTGTGATTGTAACGAATATGCCCGAAGCCTGAATCCGTAAACTTTTCTTTGTCGCCCGAAATCAGCGCAAAGTCAGTGATGAAAAGCCAGAGGTCTTTCGCGGATTTGGATTTATATTCTAATAATGTACCTGTTGATAAAGCAATAATGGTTTTGGTCGTTTTTGATCCGGCAAAATGGAGGTTGGCCGTCCCGAACCATCCGACAGAGTCATCAGAAATGCGTCTTTTCTCGATGTTGACGATCTGGCTATGGAGAATGGATGTAAGACACAGCAGGATAGCCATCCCCAAACAACGCAGAGATTTCTGAGAATACATATTGAGGGGCTATTGCAAAAGTCAGACCAGAATAAATTGGTCTGAGGTTGTTGGTCTTAGCTGCCGGTTTGGTTATTGGTCTTTGGTTATTGGTCCTTTTTTACCACTTAGAAACATAAGGAACTTAAGCAGCCACTTAGGAAAATTAAAAGCAACTCCCTTGGTTGCTGAGCTGTAGCACAAGGATGAGATTTGCTGGTCAAAGCATCAGGGGCGTGGGCTAAAGGAGAAGTCATTAAACAATCATTACTCCATGCCCCATGTTACATGCTACCTGCTATTTAATGCCTTTTCATACAATTCAATCCATTCCTGGGGAGTGATTCTTGATGCAAGTCTGCCAATCAGTTCAAGTGGAACATCTTCCGGCTTTTTAAAACGGATGCAGCTTTTACCCATGTCCAGTTTTTTGGTTGATGTTTTTTTCCATTCATCCTGGAACCACTTGAGATGAGCTCCGGCGTAGAGGGCCATGTGATAAAGTGCAATGTGGTTTTTCTGAGAGGCGATCATCATAAAACCTAAAGGTTGTTTTGGATCGACATGATATCCGGGCGGATATAAGGAATGTGGAACGGAGTAACATATCATACCATAAGCCACGCCTTCTTTAAATCCTTTCGGTAAATTTTTGAGGATTGTATTTCGGAGTTGAGTAATGATTTTCTTTCGATCATCAGGAAGGGATTCGATGTATTCTTCGGGAGTGGTGGCTTTGGATTGCATATTGGATTTGACAATGAATTAATTAATCTTCAACCCCTTCGATATTCTGTCCGTATTGAATGAGGTAGCCGTTGTTGTCATAAAACGCAAATTCGCGCATATCGTATTCAAAATCTTCTATTTCGTAGCACAATTTGACTTTGTCTTTCAATTGTTCCCACCAATAATCAACATGATCGGTGTTGATGTAGAATGAACCGGTGAACATTGGTTTTTCGAATAGGGTGTGTTCATTTGGAATGGCGAGCATGATTTCGACATCATCTTTGTGCAATACTGCCCAACCCCAGTCATCGTTGTAATCGTCGCAGGTGAAACCTAATATATTGGTATAAAAATCAATGGATTCTTTCATGGCTTTTGTCCAGAGCATGGGGCGAAGGGAATTCAATTTCATATTTTTGATTGACGATTGACGATTTTATAGGACGCGGATTTATTAAGAAAAATAAGATTTATTAAGATTAATAGTGCATACTTTACAGACTATAAAATAGATTACTGATTACTGATTACTGATTACTCTCTTAACATAATTTCGCACTGAGAACACGGAGAACTACTCATAGCTCACGATTCACGATTCACGCTACTTTATGTTCTTCCAGATATTCGGGCTTACTTTTTTTTCTGACATGATTTCGAGGATGCCGATCATAAATTCGTTGTCTGTTTTGCCGCTGTTTTTGATGAGGTCTGCTGTTTCTTTTTCTTCAGCGGGGAAGATGGATGTGTAATCTATTTTCCATTCCGTGCCATCCAAATAAAAATTATAGAATTTCTCTGATTTCTTCCCGTTTTCGATGAGTTGAGCTTTGGCTGTTTTGTCTTTGACGGTGATTTTCCCGAGGGTAAAATTTTCAAGGGTATTTTTTCCCATCATGCCATTTTTGATCGTGAAGGCGATGATGCTTTTGTCATCGAAGGCCAGGATTTGTTTTTTGGTTGCAATATGTCGGATGTTGAGGACAGTAAATTTATCGAGTAGTGGTTGTGCGTCGAGGGTTACGGAATCTGCATAGATGACGAGATGGAGAATGTTCTTGTAATAATCCAGGGTTCGGGTGTCCATATATTCGATGGCTTTGGTTTCCTGGTCAGCCATGATAGCGGCTTTGTAATTATTGAATACTTCCTGGATGGCCTGGGTTGTGTTTTGCGAAAAGCCAACAATGGAATACAGAAGGAAATAAAATGTGATGATGGAAGTTTTCATGATTGCTTTATTCGTAAAGTTATCAACTATTCCTGACCATGAAATGTTGTTGGAAAAAACTCCAACAACGGGATTTTATTCTAAATTTTTGAAAAAAGTTTTGATGAAGAATGTCCATTGATATCCGTAAGCTGAATTAAGTATGTTCCCGGGAGCAATACTTTCATATCCATTTGTTGAACAGGTGAATCATCTGAAAAATTTTGTTTCATTTGAATTCTTCCTGTAATATCAATGATTTCAGCATCAAAGTTTTGGTTCATTTCCCGATCCATTCTTATTTCTAAAAAATCACGAACAGGGTTTGGAAAAATCTGCCATTGCACAGAATCGGGTGATTTCTCGACAGCAGATATTATTATCGTACGGCATCCCGTGAATGCATCACATCCATCAAGAGAGGTAAATTTTGCTTTATATGTACCACTGGCTGATGGAGTAAAAATTCTTCCGATTGCGCCGGGTATGGCTAAGCCTGTCATGCAATCATACCATTGAACAAAAGTCGCCGGTTCATTCGTTTGCAAACTATTCCCAATGACTGTAATGCTGGTATCCACATCGAAAAATTGGACTTCGACATCCACTAATAAACCGCAAGGAAAAGTATCAATAAATAATGTGTAAGGTCCAGGTTCTGTAATCGGATACCCGTATTCCCAAATCGTATCTCCTTCACAAAATTTTCCGGTTAATATTGCTTTCAAAGTTCCAATGAATCGAAGTTCCAAAGTCACAATTGAATCTACACCACTTGATGCTTTGAAAATCTTTTCATATAAACCCTCCTGGGTCAGCGGGGTGCCGTAAAAATAGAAAGTATCACCTTCGCACATTGTCCAGTTTTGATAAACGAATATATTTTCTTCCAGCCCATTGCAGGTCAGTGAATAATTATTGTCCAAAGTGGATGAAATAAATTGTTGAGTGACGTCAACATTTGCCGGGTGATCATCCAGTCCATCACAATTGCGATCGTATGCAGATTCAAATTGAAAATAAGTGCCGTCACTGCATTCCCTGAAAAATTCAGCATCGCCACCTAAAAAAATATCGCCGTGAAGATTTGCTCCCCAGCAAAATGTATTGCCTGTAAGCTTTGCATTTTCAAAGACCTTTGTATTAAAAATTAAGGTATTATCTTTTAGAAAAGCAGAATCGTAAACTTCGCATCCACCAAACACATGCGCCTGCCCGGTAATGTTGGCATGTCCATGTATGCGTGCATTCTCCCCTACTACAGCCAGGCCTGAAACAACAGCAGTGTCCCCGACAACGGCAGAATGTTGTACGATCGCATAATCTTCAATCCTTGCCTGATCCAATATTTGAGCCTGATCCAGGACCTGCGCATTCGGTCCAACATAAACTGTCGGCGCTACAAATGCTGTGGATGCAACAAAACCTCCACCGTTGATATGTGGTGCACCTGGCACACCTTCCGGAGCTTTATGAAATCCGGGTTGAAATCCTTCCGGGTAAGCATTCTTTAACCTGATATTATATGGATATCTATAAATTTTTGGGAATCCAATTTCCCATGCATAATTATGGTGATTTGTTGGGGCGCCTGTAACCACGAGATAGAGTTGATCTTCATCATCATGCATTTCAAAAGCAACTTCATTCTGATCTTTGTACAACTCGCTGTATCGCGGTTGCCCCATATTATTTACTGCTACCAAACCAAAACGCAATCCTGCTTCCTGGTAATCCGGAAAAATATATTGTCCTAATAAATTAAGGTAAACAATACGCTTATGACATCCCTCCAATTCCTGGGGATAGAGCCTGATGATATTGTATCCATAATCCTGAGGTGCCAGGTAATTTTCAATTTTATACCATCCTTTAGAAGTGTCAACTGCTTCCGGAATGAAGGTGGGGTGCGAGACAAAAACAGGATTGAGCGTAGAAACACGTTCCCGCAATAAATCACCTATCTGATAATCCCATGTGACGTTTCGCATTGCATATTCTCCAAAAAGATCATTGAGTTGATCCTGGGTGATGCCTTTGAGGCGCTTGTACGTTTCGAGAGGATGCTCACCAATATTGGCTTCATTCCACATTCGATTGATCATTCCTATGCCATCTTTCTCTTTGATGAATTGGAGAAACATAAAAGCCTGGTAATGGTGCCTGGTTGAACTCCAATGGAATTGACATGTGTTGAGCCACCGTGCCATATCAAATTCCAGTGCAACGGATGGATATTTTTGAAGCGCCATGAATTCTGCATGTGTTTCCCAGAAAAAACCGACATAGGAGCTGTCGATAAAACCATGGCCGGGGTTCATCATCCAGGTATAGTTTTGTAGGGTGTGTGTGAATTCATGCGCTAATGTTGGGCCGGAAGATGCGGCCTGCGGATGCATCCACATTGCGCCAACTGTTCCGTCATAATTGCCTCCGAATGCCCATCCTTCGAGACCTGTCCAGGTATTGAGCATCACTAAAATGATTTTGTATTGATGGATCAGGCCGGCATCATCATTGATAAATTTGATAGTGTCGATATAGAACTTGTAGAGGTCTTCTGCTGTGTTAAGTATTGATTGAGGATCGAATGCAATATCGGATGGGGCCTGGGTGGGATCGTCTCCTGCTAGTGGTCCCCAGAAAACAATGAAATCATCTGATTGTGCGGAATGGCTGAGGGAATAATCAAGTCCTCCGGCTTGTTGCCATTCCTGGGGAATGTAGATTTCTTTTTGGGAGAAAAGGAATGAAGGAAAAATGAATAACAGGAAAACCAGGTGTCGGGACATGGAAATAAAAATAAATTAATTTTTTGAAGAAGGGGGTAGGGAATTAATGAAGTTGGAAAGAACGCCCCATCAACTGTCTAAGAGACTAAGAGGATTAGTTATAGACAATAACCTATAACAATTGTTTTACCAAATAGCAACAGTCAGGGCATGTTAGATATCCTTAAAAAATTTGGATAAATACTCTTTAGCCAGGATTATGTTTTTTGGGATTGTGACATAGTAGGTCCGCGGAAATTGTTCATTAAAATCGATCAACTGGTTTTGACGAAGGATCCGCAGATGAACCGAAAGAGAGGGTTGAGAAATAGGGTGATTTTCCAATATTTCTTCCACACTGCAGGGGCCATCTTTTGACAATTTTCGGAGAATTAAAACTCGTGCAGGATGTCCAAATGCTTTGGCAAAGCCGCTTGTGATCTGATCATCCTTTGGATACCGGTTTGATTTTGAAAAAGCCATATTAAAACATTTTATGAGTTAACAACTGGAAATAGTTCGTAGAGAACCTGGCAATAGTTATAGACAATAACTAATGTCTCGAGAGGGTCAAAATGTTACCACCTGACATCATGTTTTTTTATTAAACATCAAATTTTAACATTTCCCTTTCCGTTCACACCAAAGAATAGCTTTCAACCTATCACAGGCCCCGATAGGAATGAAATAAAAATGTTCTATTATTATTGAAAAAGATCAGCTTCTCCCCGGAGGCCCCTGATTCCTCCCTCTTCCCTGGTTCTGTTGCTGGAATAATTCAAATCTTGTCATCTGTTGCTGAGCAGGATAATAATTATTGCTTCTGTCAATATCCGCTGTCTCGAGATAGGGATCCAAAATGAATTGCTTTACGACTTTATCCGTAATAAAGACTTTTGTGACTTCACTGTTATCATGTCGCCAGATTTCAGCAGGGATACGCTGAACCTGTTCAGTACCGTCTTCGAAAACGAATTTGATAATGATCGGCATCACCAATCCTCCTTTATTCTTAAATGTAAGTGTATAATAATTCTTTCCTTTCTCGATGACTGCCTTCTCCTCATCGGAAAGATTCTTCCTATAATTTTCGAAATTGTCTTTTGCTGTTTTCCTGGCATCAACATCAGAGTATTGATCCTTTAATGTAGTGTCAATTTCATCCTGGGTCTGTTTGATCATTTCCCTGTTGCGAACAGAAGTCAGGCCCTGAGGATTATCTCCCAGGAATTTTTCATCACTGGTGAGCAATGAAGTATCCTGAGGCATATCTGCACGTTGCCATTTGATATCGGCAAGTTGAATATCACATGGCTCAGTACCAAAAAACCATCCCCGCCAAAACCAATCAAGGTCTACCGCTGATGCATCTTCCATCGTCCTGAAGAAATCAGCAGGTGACGGATGCTTGAATTTCCAGCGCAGTGCATATTCTTTGAAAGCTTTATCAAACAATTCGCGACCCATCACTGTCTCGCGTAAAATATTAAGTGCAGTAGCCGTTTTAGCATAAGCATTGCTTCCAAGCTGTTGAATGTTTTCTGAATTTGACATGATCGGTTCCAAAAGCTTTTGATCTGCTTTCATGTAATCGACTATTTTATATGGAGCACCTCGGCCTGAAGGATAATCTCTCTCCCATTGTTGTTCAGTGAGATATTCGAGAAAAGTATTTAATCCTTCATCCATCCATGTCCATTGACGTTCATCTGAATTGACGATCATCGGAAAATAATTATGTCCTACTTCGTGAATGATGACACCGATCATGCCATACTTTGTGCCTTTCGTATATGTACCATCTGCTGCAGGTCTGCCGCCATTAAAACATATCATCGGGTATTCCATCCCGATCCTGTCTGTATGAATGGACCATGCCACCGGGTATGGATAATCAAATGTGTAATGTGAATACCATTTCAATGTATGTGCTACAACTTTTGTCGAGTATTGTTGCCAAAGAGGATTTCCTTCTTTAGGATACATCGACATCGCCATCACATCCGGGCTTGATGTCTGCTTGACAGCCATGGCGTCCCAGATAAATTTTCTTGATGAAGCCCAGGCGAAGTCACGAACATTGCTGGCTTTGAAATACCATGTTTTCTCTTCAGTTGCACGTTTAGATTCTTTTGCAAGCGCTTCTTCCGGAGTGATGATCATCACTGGTTGTGTATAATTGCTGTGTGCTTTCGCAAGACGATCCTGTTGATCACTGGTGAGTACATCTTTAGGATTTTGTAATATTCCTGTTGCAGCAATGGCGTGATCAGCAGGAACAGTAATGTGTACATCAAATTCTCCAAATGGTAAAGTAAATTCACCTGCACCGAGAAATTGTTTGTTTTGCCATCCGTAGATATCATCATATACACACATGCGGGGATAAAACTGTGCGATCGCATAGAGATAATTACTATCCGCCGGGAAATATTCATAACCTGAACGACCACCTTCTTTTAACCGGTCATTGATATTGTAATTCCACTCAACTTTGAAAGAATAAGATGCACCTGGAGCAATCGGTTGTGGAAGATCAACGCGCATCATGGTTTTGTTGATCGTATAAGGCAGATCAGCACCTGATGTCGAGGTGAGTTTTACGATATTAAAACCGCGATCTAAATTATGGTCATAGCGCGCAAGTGAACCAGGAGTGATTTGATCCCCAAGTTTTCCGGTTGAAGTTGAATAACTATCTGATCCAGGAGACTGATTATTCTGATCTAATTGCAACCACAGATAATCGAGTGCGTCGGGTGATTGGTTATGATACGTGATGGTTTCTTTTCCGGAAATATATTGTTTGTGATCATCGAGGTGTATGTCCATGATGTAATCAGCACGGTTTTGCCAATAAGCATGTCCCGGGGCGCCGCTAGCTGATCGAGTTTCATTTGGAGTAGGTAATAGAGAACCTAACTGTTCGAATTTATTGATTTCCTGGGCGGAAATTTTAGCGACCATGAAGGCCAGGGGGATGAGGTAATACTTTCTAATTTTCATTGATTACTATTAATTCATTCAAAGTTCGACAAAGTATTTGATTTTGGATAGGTGCTGAGCTGTAACAAAAGCTAAAGTATAGCTGGTCGAAGCATTTGAATTTGGATTTTAGATTAAATGACTGATTTTGAAGGCTAATTTCAATATTAATTTTTTTCGCAAAACGGAGTTTTGCTGACGCTCGAACGTAGGCTCAGCCTACGCTCAACTTTAAGTTTATTTACAGGAAAACAAAGCTTGCCTGTAAATAAAAAAGACGTCCTTCGCCTTAGCCTTAAACTCTCGCACCACTTTCAGGATTGAAGAAATGTAATTTGCTCCGGTCCAGAAAGAGAGTTGTTGATTGTCCGGCTTTTGGTGCTGTCTCCGGGCGCAGTCTTGCCACCAGATTATTTTGACCGATTTTAAAATAGAGATAACTATCGCTGCCCATAGGTTCGACGGCATCAGCGGTAATCATGAAAGGTGAATATGAAGAAATATTCAACCCGTTGTCCCCATGAATATTTTCAGGTCTTATACCTATGACAAGCGGGCCGGATGTCATCGAAGATGGAAGATATCCATCCAGTTGAATGCTAAATTCTTTTGCTGCATCCGTAAACACAAGTCCATCCTGAAGCTGGCCATGAATCAAATTCATTGAAGGGCTTCCAATAAAACCTGCTACGAAAAGATTAGACGGATGATTGTACATGTTCATGGGGGTATCGAACTGTTGAAGCAATCCATCCTTCATCACAGCTATTCTATCTGCCATCGTCATGGCTTCGGTTTGATCATGAGTCACATAAATAGTTGTCACTCCGAGATTGCGTTGTAGTCGCGAAATTTCCATGCGCATCTGCACACGCAATTTTGCATCGAGGTTACTTAAAGGTTCATCGAATAAGAATACTCTTGGATTGCGCACAATGGCACGACCTAATGCAACACGCTGACGCTGGCCTCCTGAAAGAGTTCCTGGTTTACGCTTCAGATAAGGTTCAAGGCCAACAACCTTTGCGGCTTCTTCGACTCGTTGTTGTATTTCTTTTTGTGAAACCTTTTTAAGTCTTAACCCAAAGGCCATGTTTTGATAAACAGTCATGTGAGGATAGAGCGCATAGTTTTGAAACACCATAGCGATGTCCCGGTCTTTAGGAGCTATTGCATTGACAAGTTTATCGCCGATGTACAATTCACCTGAAGTAATATCCTCAAGTCCTGCGATCATGCGCAGCGTTGTAGATTTTCCGCAACCGGATGGTCCACACAGGACAACAAATTCTTTATCCTTTATGTCCAATGACAGATTTGAAACAGCGACTATTTCTCCGTAGCGTTTGATGAAATTATTTACCTTAACCTCTGCCATAACTATTTTTTTTCAACTTCTTCAATTGCCTGCATTGTTAATAAAGCTTCGATGGTGGATTCAGCACCGGAGTTTCTGTTGATTTGATTTGTATTCGAAATACCATCATACCCACGGCCCGTTGCCGGATCATACATCGGTGCATGTGCCGGATTTTGTCCGGAGAACCATGTAGCAAGTTGTTGTGCACGTGTTTTGTATTTATTATCTCCTGTCACCTCATAAGCTTTCATGCAGGCAAAAACCATTGGCCGAATACCATAAGCTATCTGTGGTTCATTTTTCATATCGTAAACCGATATTTTTCCTTTCGATACCCGGACCCAAAAACTTTGCAAATATCCCCTCTCAAAAAGTGAGGGATAAAAGGTGTTGATTTCATATAAAGCATGGGCTTCCATGTGCGGATCATGAAGTACCTGGCCCGTTGTCAGCAGTGCATAAGATTGGAGATTGGCATAAGCGTGCCAAAGATTATTCCAACTCAAAAAAGCACCGTCATAAAAATTATTAGGCTCTTCAATTTGCATCATGATGATCCCATCTGCCAGGTGGTTCATCAGCAATACTACAGAATCTCTTTTTGCCCGATTTTCACTGAAGACATTTTGTTGATACGCTAATGAAAGCCCCATAATGATAATTGATGCCTGATCTGTCGCTGCTCCCCGGGGTAACCACGCAGGGATGATTAATCCTGCTGCAGTATCTGTTTTTTCAGAGAACATCGATTCATCCTTCAACATGGCATTCAAAAGTAGCGTGCGATGTTGAATCAATTCTTTTACAAATGAATCTTTTGGTTTCAATATTTTAATTCCTTCACCAATGGCCCAGAGTGAACGCCACGACCACCACGTGGGAATATTCTGACTTGTACTCCCTGCAGTATTGATGCTTCCATCCGTCCAGATAAAATTGTAGAAATAACCATTCGGAGACTGCATCTGCAACAAAAACTTCAAAAGCATGGTGGCTTTGTGCAGATCACCATCAGATGATGTCTTTTGATATTGACGCAAATAAAATACAGCAGCTCTTGACGCATCATCCACACACGCAATGCCTTCATCCTGATCACCGACCCAGTGATAATCCGGGTATTCGGAATAAATATGGACAATGCCTACTTTTTTACCCAGCACATTTTTTTCCTCATACAGCGAATCCAGGTGAGCCGGATTAACTGCAGTGTGAGAATCACTTACTGCTGCCGGAACTTTTGGAGTGCATTGATAAAAAGAAATAGTGACCGTCATTGCGAGAGTCAGGCGGAATAAGAAAAAAATATTTTTCTGAAATGAATTTTCTCTCATTATTTTTTATTTTTTAATAATTGATCCAGGATTTCTTTCGTATCCAAAGCAGCAAAACCGCAAGCAACATCTGACATGGCATAAGGAATCAGGATTTGATCTCCATGTTGCATCCATCCACATGTATACAATACGTTCGGCACATATCCTTCGCGCTCACTTTCTAGGGGCTCCATCAGCGGAGCATCAAGGATGGAAATGACTTTTTCCGGATGATCAAGATCAAGAAGAGTCACACCCAGTGTGTATCGTCTCATCGGCCCAACATGATGCGTGATCAACAGCCAACCTTCCGGAGTTTCAATGGGTGAACCACAATTACCTATCTGAACTAACTCAAAATCCCTGAATGGCTTTTGCAAAAGTTGTTTGTGATTCCATGTCATGTAATCATCCGATCGCATGATGCAATTAAATTCGCCTCCCTGTCTTGAGCACGCCACGAATTGACCATTTATTTTGCGCGGAAAAAAAGCAATGCCTTTGTTGTCAATTTCGCTTCCTTTTAATTTCCGGATATTGAAATGCTGAAAATCTTTTGTCTCCAGCATTTTGGACAGAATAGTTTTTCCATTATACGCGGTGTATGTTCCCAGGTATTTAGAATCATTTCCATCTGAAAATTTGACCAGTCGCAAATCTTCCATACCCATCGACTCGCTTTTAGCCTGGGGGAAAATCACACGTTCGGGCAATGGAATATCATCGCCAAATCTTATATCATAATGATCATCATCTCCGCCCTGGGGAGTTGATTTTACTCCCGGTGTGCGCCATGGTCCCTGCGGTGTGAAGTGAATGTGTTGCGATGCATCAATCACTCCTTCCATGAAACCAATACTTGAAATATGTCCTTCACCGACTGAGCGCAGAGATAAAACAAAACGGGTTTCGCCTGCAGACAAACCTGACTGATCGGGATGAGGTACAATGGATGGATTGAAAAGTGCTGCAGCTTCCACCGAATATTCCTTCGTTAGAAAAGAACCAAATACCAATTCTTGCTTTTCAGAAAAACCTGGTGAAACATTTAATGTTTTAAGGCCCATCTGTGCATGCTCGCGAAGTGCTTCATTGAAATGCCTGTGACGAGGGCCAAAGAGAGATGTGGTTTTTTGGAGAAGTTTGTCAGCTTCCGCTTCTGATAATTTCTGAACAAAATTCAGAAACCGGTCAAGCCGTTCAGATACGCCGGGATCCAGGTAAAGCAGAATTACTTTTTTAGGATCGGCATCAAAATGTACTGGTAGTCTTAGTATTGGCATAGTATGAGCATTTATTATTCTTTAAGTCCTGAGCTAGCCATGCTTTGAATGAAATATTTCTGAAAAATCAAATACGCGATGATGATTGGCATTGCCAGCATGGTAGCACTCGCCAGTTTCATCCCTATTTGCCCAAGTGCACGTCCACCTACTGCATATAATGTCACTAACTGCGGCATTGTCATCAGGTTTTCTTTCCGAATGACAATGATGGGCCACAATACTTCATTCCACGATGTCATGAAAGTAATGATGCCCACCGTGATTAAAGTTGGTACCGAAATCGGCCACAGCACCTGAAAAAGTATTCGCAACTCATTACACCCATCAATCCTGGCTGCATCAATTAAATCCTGAGGAATCGATAAAAAATGTTGCCTGAATAAGATAATGGCAAATGCATTGAGCATCGCCGGAATAATTAATGCTGCAAATGAATTGGTCCATCCAAACTTCACCATCAGAATATAGTTAGGAATTAATGTCAATTGAAATGGAAGCGTCATTGTAAACAGGATCAGGTAAAATATGAGGTTTCGCCCTGCAAACCTGTGCCTGGCCAATGCATATCCAACCATGGATCCAAGAACCAAAACTCCAGCTGTCACAGAAAAGGCAACGATGATACTATTGATTAAAGAACCAAGAATGGGTATGCTGTCTATTAATTTTGTGTAGTGCTCAATGGTGAAATGAATGGGTGACAAAACAATATCCTTGATACTTCTTTCATCCGTAAACGATGCACTGACCATCCAGATAAATGGATATAAAAATGCAAATGCAAAAAAGCAAAGCAGGATATAGAGTAAGATCTTCTTCATTCTTTATTTTTTTTCAATGGTCATTCTTTGAATAAAAACAATGAGCAGTATAAGAAGTGCAAATACAAATCCCAGTGTTGCAGCATATCCCATGTGGTAATAGAAAAATCCTTGCTTATAAATATAAAGGACCGAAGAAAGTGTGCTGTTCAAGGGCCCTCCTCCGGTCATCACATAAGGTTCAATAAATAAGGAGAATCCACTGATGGTGGAAAGCACCATGACCATGAAGATCGTGGGATTAATGCCGGGCAAAGTGATGTAAATAAATTTCTGCCATTTGCTCGCTCCTTCAAGATCAGCAGCTTCATATAATGATCTTGGAACTGTCTGTAATCCAACAAGAAAAAGGATGATATAAAGACCTACATTTTTCCATGTCGCCATGATTGCAATAGAAGGCATCGCCCATGCAGGATCGATGAGCCAACCAATTTTGTGCACTCCGATCCAATGCAGGAATGTATTGATGGACCCTAATTCATATCCATATAATTGTTGCCAGAGTATTGTAACAACAACACCAGACACGACAACCGGCATAAAAAAAGCGCCGCGAAAAAATGCCCTGAACCAGATTTTTTCATTCAGCACTGCTGCCAATCCCAATGCAATGACGATTTGCAACGGAATGTGAATGGCCAAAAACACCAATGTATTCCCAATTGATTTCAGAAAATAATGATCCTGAACCAGCTTCTCATAATTGGACAGTCCGACATATTTCATCGGACCTATAATATTCCATTCGTGAAATGTGAGAAACAAGGAAAATCCCACCGGGAATAAAACAAAGACAACAAAATGCAGGATGTAGGGTGACACCAGCAAGTAAGAAGACATGTTGTTTTTGCGATTCATTCTGTTTCTCTCTTTGAGATAGTTATTTAAGTGATTAGATGTTTATTTGCTTATTGCCTATTACTTTTTCCTTGCCGCTAATTCACGCTAATTAATTTATTGCCTCTGCCACTTTTTTTTGCTTTTTGCTATTTTTTATTGTTGATTGCCTATTGCTAATTGCCTATTGTTTATTGCCTATTCATTTTCCTTGCCGCTAATTCCGCTAATTCACACTAATTATTTTACTCCACTTCCACTTTCTTTGCTTATTGTTTATTGCTTATTGGTTATTTATTTTTTTACTGAATACATTTTACCGAATACTGATTACCCATTTTCAATGGATGTACAACAGGTCAACGGCATGTGCAGCATCCCTTATGGCATCCTGAGGTGATTTCTTTCCGTACACAACACATGCTTCGTATTCCTGTGAGATAATATCAAGTACTTCCTTCATATTGGGAGCACTGTCCATACCTCTTAAATATTTTGTTTGTTGTGCAAATGGCTTGAGTTTGGGGTGTTCATTTAGATAGTCTGTGAAAAGAGGATTTGTATTGATGTCTTTTCTTCTTGGAAACTGACCAGAGAGCTGAAGGAAATTCTTATCAGCCTCCGGAGTCATTAATGTCTTAAGAAATTTCCATGCTGTCGCCGGATCTTTACATGTATTGAAGATCACGATGTTTTTAGGATCACCATATGAATAGATGGGTCCAGTCATTGTATCCGGAACCGGCATGTGATCAAAATCATAATTAAAACCTTCTGGTTTGAATCGTTCATTTTGCTCGATACTCCATGGGCCGGTGAATGTTGTAGCTACCCTGGATGCAAGAACAGGGTCAGTCTGTCCCTTCTGTTGCTCGCGGGGAAAATAACCTTGTGAATACAAGGATTGCAAAAAAGTAAAAACTTCAACACCATATTTATTATTAAAAACTGCTTTTTCATTTTTAATCAGTGGCGCACCATGAGAAGCACCATAGTACAATGGTAAAAAATTGAAAAAGCGCTGCCACCAGATAGGACTCACCTCACTGATGCCAAGCCAAATATTTCCAACGTTTTCTCTTTCTGCATGACTTTTTATTTTTGCACCGGCCTCCAGGAAAGAAGAATAATTTTTGGGAATACTATCAACACCCGCTGCATGGAACATGTCCGGATTGAATTCCATGATGATGGGATTGACCTTCCATGGAAGTTGATAAATATATCCGTCATTGGAAGTGATTTCTTTTACAACAAGTGAGTCGCATCGGCTGTAAATAAAATCCCAAAAGCCCGGCATTGTATCGAGTCTGACAAGTACGCCTGCGCGTGCGAAATCTTCTACATCACCCTGCCACATATTAGAATAAATATCCGGTGTTGTTTTTCCCACAACAGCTGCGAGGATGACTTCTTCACTGGATTGTCCTTCCGGAACAGGTTGAAAAGAAATCGGGGATCCTGCATTTTCTGTATTCCACAAATCAATGTATTTCTGAGCAAATTTTATTTCTTCAGGATTGCTGGAGGACCAATAGATTAGGCCGCCCTGGTCGTTCTGCTGATCCCGACATGAGATCAGTGTGAAGAGGATACAACTGAAGAAAATAAATCTGCAACACGACATACTGAACAAATTATCTAAAGTGCAAATGATCTCAATCCGTATTTTAGGATCTCACATACCGGGTGCCGTAAGTAAGCGGTTTGCCATTCGTTTTACTTGTGGCGCCTGCCGGAATAAACTGCCCGGGTGTAAGTTGTTTATTCCAGTCGAATTTACTTTTCTCCTGGTATATTTTTCTAAACCTGATCGGTGTACAATGATGCGCTTTTTTAAACATGCGATTGAAATTGGCAATGTTATTAAATCCGGATAAAAAAGCAATCCGGCTGATCTGTTCATCGGATTCGAGTAATAATTTACAGGCATATTCAATTCTCATCGCGATGAGGTAATCCGAAAAACTGCGGTTCGTCGACTTTTTAAAAAAGTGACTGAACGCTGAATCCCCAAGATTTACTTCTGCTGCAACATTTGACATTTTCAAACTACTTTCCTGAAAATGCGCGATGATATATTGATAGGCCGCATTCAATCTTTTGCTGTTGATCTGCACCAGGTTGACATTAAATCCTGTATTGGCCAACAACTCAAATTCAGAAGATTTCGACAACAAATCAAGAAGGAGTAAAAACTCAGTCACACTTTCCAGTCCCGACAATCCTGAAAGTTTCTTCATCCTTGATTTTGCATTGCGCAACGACTTTCCAAAAAATCTGATCCCCTGGCCTGAAGTCCTTAGCAGCTCCTGGATCAAAGCAAAAGGTTTCTTGGACAAAAAAAACTTGTCAAACAAATGCATATCAAATTGAATCGTGATGACACGACAAGGATGCTCCTTCGTTCCCTTGACATCTTCATCGTCCCATTTGTGAAATAAATATGGCCCGATCAATACAAGGTCATCATCCTTATAATGCAGGACCGAATCCCCCACAATACGAGTCCCCGCACTGCCTGTCACCAGCGTCAATTCAAATTCAGGGTGATTGTGAATCGGGTATTCAAAACCTTTGTTTACAGAATCCAGTATCACAAATATGTCAGAACCCGTCACCGGGGTTATTTCCTGATATACCTTCATAATAATAAGCAGGTTTAAATTGTGGATAATCAGTTATTCCTAAAAGTACCATTCTTTTCACTTAAAGTACAAATTTACTGATTTCCTTAGTCGTAGATTAGACCTACCGTTCCTATGTAGTATCATCTGTTGATGCATTCCCTCTATACATAGGTGGAATAGCTTTCAAAACCTTGTTTTTATGAAAACCACTATTCTGAATAAGATGAAGATATACCTGACCCTTTCATTGATATTCCTGTCGGCATTGGCAATGGCCCAGGAAATAACAGTATCAGGCATTGTCACTTCAGGAGAAGATCAACAACCGATGATCGGGGTCAATGTTGTAGTGACAGGGACCACATTAGGGGCTACTACAGATCTTAACGGAGCATACACATTGCATATACAACCTGATGCTATACTTCAATTTAGTTTTATTGGTTATGTCACTCAAACCATTCCGGTCAATGGTCAAACAAAAATTGATGTCGTTTTAAAAACGGATCAAAAAGTTTTAGAAGATGTCATTGTCGTAGGATATAAAAAAGAAATCAAGAGTAATGTCTCCAGTGCCATTTCAACCGTAAAAGCAAAAAACATTGAACATCTTCCTTTGACTGGATTGGACCAGGCTCTGCAAGGACAGGTAGCAGGTGTCCAGGTGACGCAAGCAACCGGTTCTCCCGGTGATGATATAGCAGTGCGCATCAGGGGCGCAGGCACATTGGGAAACAACAATCCTCTTTACATCATCGATGGTGTACCGACGACGGGTAATATCAACATGTTTGCGATTTCCGATATCGAATCCATCGAAGTATTAAAAGACGGAGCTGCTGCATCGATTTATGGGGCGCGTTCTGCCAATGGTGTCATTCTGATAACTACCAAAAAAGGAAAGAAGGGCGCGCCTGTTTTCAATTTCGATACGTACTATGGAGTACAGGATGCAAATCGTTTACCCAAACTTTTAAATTCAAAAGACTATCTCAACATCAGGAATGAAGCTATTGCCAATTCAAATGCATTGCGTGATCCGATTCGTCAACTTCCATTGTATGATACGGCTATACTTGATACATTACCTGATATTGATTGGCTGAGTGAAGTATTTCGCACTGCTCCTACTACCAGGACATCTCTTTCGGCATCAGGTGGTAGCGACAATGGCAGCTATTACATTCTTGGTGAATATTTCAACCAGGAAGGTGTATTTAAAGGGCAGGGCTTTCAAAAATATCTGCTTCGATTTAATGGAGACCTGACTGCGGGACGACTTAAAATAGGAAATAATATTTCGCTCTCTTATGCTAACCGTGATGTGATCAATAGTTCCGGTGATGGTGGAGGGCCAGGCAATCAACTAAGTGGTATTCGTTATGCATTGATCGCCGCTCCTGTCTTTTCACCAAAAGATAAAAATGGAAATTGGATCAACACCTCTTCTCAACTTGGCGATCCGACATTGTATGGTGATGGCAATGCTAACCCGATTGTCTTCATTAATAATACGCATTGGAATATTGAGCGGTACAGGATTTTTGGAAATGTATTCGCTGAATATAATATTCTGAAGAATTTGAAATTCAGAACCAATCTCGGAGCTGACATCGTGATGCAGAGTGAAACTATTTTTAAAGAACGTCTTTCTGCAGCTATCTATGATCCAACATCTCTTAACAGAGGTGATGTGACTGATCGCAATTTTGTCTGGAACAACACACTGGACTATACAACATCACTTGGAGCAGAGCAACAACATAATTTAAGTTTTCTTCTCGGTATGGAAGCCATTGACAACCGGACTGATTATCTCGGTGCTTCAGCAAACAATTTTTTAATTTCAAATCCTAACTTGCGATTCATTGACAACAGTGTTACCCAGGAGTTGGGTGATATCAATGCGTCAGGAATTGCAACAGAATGGGGATTGTTATCTTATTTCGCGCAAGCCGGATATAATTATAAAAGCCGTTACGTGCTGAATGCTTCAGTAAGGAGAGACGGATCATCACGATTTGGAAAAGAAAACAGGTATGGAATTTTTCCTGCTGTTTCCGCCGCATGGAATATATCTGATGAATCTTTTTTCAAAAACGTAGATTTCATTTCACACGCCAAGATCCGGGCCAGTTGGGGACAACTCGGCAACCAGGAGATTGGTATTTATCCATACAGCTCTCTTGTTGAGACAGGTAATCTCGTGTATCCATTTGGTGACCAGATTGCCACTGGAGCTAAATTAGTTGAGTCCGGAAATGATAAAATAAAATGGGAGACTACCACACAGTCAGATATCGGACTTGATCTGAGTTTTCTTGAAGACCGGATCTCTCTGCTGGCGGATTACTACGTCAAGCGTACAAATGATATTCTTGTGCGAGTGCCTCTTCCACAGACTGCAGGTGCTTTTGATCCTCCATATGTCAATGCCGGTACGGTTGACAATAAAGGTTTTGAACTTGCATTCAATTATCGTAAAGCGGGACCATTCACTTATGAAATCGGGGCAAACATCGCTACAGTCAATAATAAAGTGATTTCGCTTGCAGGAACGGAGCCGATCCTCGGAGGATTTGGTTTGTCTGACGGACCGATTACAAAGACTGAACCCGGTTATCCATTGGGTTCTTTTTATTTATACAAAATGGATGGTATTTTTCAAACCCAGGCTGAAATTGATGCCAGTGCATTTCAGAGCGCTGATACAAGACCCGGTGATGTCAAATTTGCTGACCTCAATGGTGATCACGTGATCGATGATAAAGACCGCGCACATCTTGGCAATCCATTTCCTGATTTTACTTACGGATTCAATCTCAGTCTGAATTACAAAAATTTTGATTTCTCATTATTAGCACAAGGTGTGCAGGGAAATGATGTGTATTTCCTGTACGGTAATTTTGCTTACGAGACACAGCTTCGGGGATTTAATAGTTATGAAGATATTCTGAATCGCTGGACTCCTGATCATACGAATACAAATATTCCGCGTGTCACTGTGGATGACCGAAATAGAAATCGACGTATTTCTACGCGCTTTCTTGAAGATGGCTCTTATCTGCGTGCACGGAATATGACATTGGGATACGACTTAAAGAGTTTATTGAAAAGTAAAACGATCACTTCCTGGAGAATATATGTCTCCGCACAAAATCTCGTCACGATTACAAAATATCACGGGCTCGATCCGGAGATACAGGCAAATACAAATGACACGAAAGGATATAATGTCTCATCCGATCTTGCTGTGGGTATAGACTGGGGCACAGTACCTGCACCCAGGATTTTCTTATTTGGCACGAACCTCAAATTTTAAACCATGAAGCGCAACTCAACCTTACTTTCGATCTTCCTGGCACTTATACTGTGGTGTACTTCCTGCACTAACCTTCTGGACAAGGAACCTCTTGGCCGGCTTGATGCAGATTCGTATTTCAAAACAGCAAGTGATGCGATACAAGCTGTGAATACCGCATACCAACCGCTTCTCATCAATAATGCCAATAATAATTACTATTGGGTATTTGGTACAATTGCTTCTGATGATGCTGTAGTAGGTGGTGATGGATCAAGGCCGGGCATCATTGATATTGATATATTCAAACAAACTGCTGCAACACAGGAATTGAATGATTACTGGAAACTTAATTATTCCGGGATCGTGCAGGCTAATACTGTCATCGACAAAACTCCGCTCATCTCTGCAGATGAAACACTTAAAAACAGGATAATCGGTGAAGCTCTTTTCCTCAGAGCTTTTTATCATTTTACGCTTTCACAGGTGTTTGGAGACATACCGCTTATCCTCCAGGTGCAGGCTCCTGAAGATGTGCTTGTGACAAGAACTGCACAGAATGTGGTATTTGAACAAGTGGCAAAAGATGCAGCAGAAGCAGCTACATATCTGCCTGTTTCATACAGTGGAAGTGATGTAGGCAGGGTCACAAAAGGGGCAGCTCTTGCGCTTAAAGCTAAAGCTCATCTTTATCTCAAGCAGTGGGACCTGGTCGTCAGCACGATCGCAGACATAAAAGCTTTAGGCATATATCAACTCCAGGCTGATTATCGAAATAACTTCATGAAGCTGACACAGAATAACAGTGAATCTGTATTTGAAGTGCAACATGCCAATCTTGAGCTCGGTGTTGGAAATAATCTGAATCAACAATGGTTATCCAAAAAAGTCATTGACGGTTATGGATTCGCAGAAGTCACACAAACTTTGTGAACACATTTGAAGCCGATGATCCAAGATTGAAATTTACTGTAGCCAGGAAGAATGAACCTTATTTTGGAACAACATACAAAGCATCATTTTCTTCCACTGGTGCGAGCCCAAGGAAATTTTTACAGGATACATCTGAGGTGACGCAAAGATCAGATGGTGATATCAATTACACTGCTATTCGTTATGCTGATGTGTTATTGTGGGAAGCAGAAGCATTGGCAGAACTTGGCAGAACTTCGGATGCACTTGTGCCTCTTGAGGAAGTGAGGGCACGTGCGAGGGCGCAGGCAACTAATCCTGCAACAGCACTTCCGATGATCACTACTACGGACCAGGCAGCGCTTATCGATCAGATTCGTCATGAAAGAAGAGTTGAACTTGGTTTTGAATTCCATCGTTTTTTCGATTTGGTTCGATGGGGAATTGCAAAAGATGTATTAACCGATTTTGTGCCAGGGAAAAATGAAGTATTTCCGATACCACAGACTGAACTTGACCTGAATCCTAATCTGACTCAAAATCCGGGTTATTGATTGAACTTATGAGGCGATTTGAAATAGGGCATTTGAAAAAGAATTTATCAAGTTGGTTGGAGCAAACTCCAACCAAGGCATACAAGGTATCATGCCGTGGCAGCGAGTTCGCTCCTGCCACTGGTAAGAATTTATCCGGTTGTTTGGAGCAAACTCCAACCAAGGCATTTGGCCGCTCCATAGAGTTTTCTCCCGCAGCAAGTAGTAACATCTTCTACTTGTTATTTTTTATTTTCCAATTCTGTTGTGTTATGGATTCTTCAAAGGCTCAGACCGGACAGATCAATATTGCACGAGTAGACCTGATGCCCAATGAACCATCTCCATACAGTATGCGAGATTGGAAAAAAGTGGCGATCGGTTATGATTCATTAGTATATGATATCAATAAAACGGGCCAATACCTTCCATTGGTTTTTACAAAAAACAAGGGAGAGAATTATCCGGACAATCCTTCCTTTGGACTTGATAGTTATGTTGGAACATTCAGTGATAATAATGGTGAGGCAATTAATGTGTTACCTTCTTTAGTCGGTGCCTCTTTAGTAGGAGTAGATAAGACGAATCAGTTTGGAATGAACTGGATCTTGATGAGCCAGGATTATTTCAATCTCAATAATGTTCAGCATCTCTATCTCAATAGCCCGGCAGGCAGCAGTGGTGCAGACTGGTGGTATGATATGATGCCCAATGTTTTTTTCTTTCAACTCTATGATCTATATGGTCCGATAGGTGATGCAGAAAATCAGTTCACTCTCATTTCTGATCGCATGACTGAAGCAGTGAGAGCAATGGGTGGAAGCACTACGCCGTGGACAAGAGCATTCATGGATTACAGGGCCTGGGATTTCCTTCACATGACACCTAATGCTGATGGAGTACACGAACCGGAAGCTTCAGGAGCTTATGCATGGTTACTTTATAATGCTTATAAAAAAACGAATAATCCTCAATATCTCCAGGCTGCTGAATGGAGCATGGAATATCTGTCCAATCTCGCATCAAATCCTTCCTACGAATTACAACTTCCTTATGGCGCATACATCGCCGCAAAGATGAATGCAGAGATTGGAACAAAATATGATGTCAACAAACTCCTTTATTGGATCTTCAATCGCGGTCCATTGAGAGGATGGGGCACAATCGTAGGCAACTGGAGTTCATTTGATGTTTCGGGACTCGTAGGCGAAGCAAATGATGCAGGAAATGATTATGCATTTCAATTGAATGGCGTCCAGCAAGCAGGTCAATTGTCTGCGTTGGTCAGATATGATAAGCGTTTTGCAAGAGCAATTGGAAAATGGATTTTGAATGTCGCCAATGCAACCCGCTTAATGTATCCGGGGTTTTTACCTGCGTCACACCAGGATGCAAACGAATGGTCATCTGCCAACGATCCTAAAGGGGTGATGGGATATGAAGCGCTGCGTGAACAGTGGCAGGGAGTTGGCCTTGTGTCAACAGGTGATGCACTCAGAGGAGGCTGGGCAGGAACAAATCTTTCTCTTTATAGCACATCATCTATCGGTTATCTCGGAGCTATCCTTGAAAAAACAAACGTTGATAAAATCCTGAAAATCGATTTGCTCAAAACTGATTTTTTCAAAGACTCTGCTTATCCATCTTATCTTCTTTTCAATCCGTTAGCAATATCAAAATCAGTATTGATCGATGCAGGTCCGGAACCCACAGATATTTATGATGTCCTGACTGAAACTTTCCTGGCAAAGAATGTTACTTCAGCCACGTCCATCGATATCCCGGCGGATCATGCTGTTTCGATTGTGTTGACACCTGCTAACGGAATCATTTCTTTTAAAAATAATGAGATGCTGATCAATGATGTGGTCGTTGATTACAGGCAATCTTCTGTTGCATACAATTATCCGCCAAGAATTCAATCATTTGCTGCAGAGCGATCACCGGTTGAATTGGGTGATACGATTAAAATTTATGGAAAGGGAATTGATCAGGAGACCAAGGATTTGATTTATTCTTTCATTTTTCCGGACAAAACCATTTCAGGTCTTGAAAAAGAAGTTTCCTGGAAAGTTCCGGATGTGGCAGGTTCGTATCAAATCAAACTGGTCGTCGAAGATGAAAATCAGCAGACCGATACTTCTGTTATCACTGTTGATGTCGTGGCTGAGATTAATCTTATTCCGGAAATACAACAACTTACTCCCTCATCTAGATATACAACTCCGGGAGGCACGATCCATGTGAAATCAATTGTCACTGATGGAAATAATGATCCGATCAGTTATACATGGACAGTCACCGGTGGAAATATTGTTGGATCAGGAAATGAAATAAATTGGAATTCTCCTCAAGCGGAAGGTATTTATACGCTTCAGCTTACAGTTTCTGATGGCCGTGGTGGACTTGCCAGTGAAAGGCTCAAGTTATATGTGTATGATATCAGCGCCGATGTGAGTGGTGACCTGATTGCATGGTATCCCTTTGCAGGAAATGCGATGGATATCAGCGGCCATCAACTCAATGGGGTTGTATCTGGTGCAAAATTGACAGCCGACTCTCTTGGGAATCCATCACAAGCATATTTCTTTGATGGTATCAATGATAATATCCGGGTTGCGAATTCAGGAATATTAAATTTTACCGACGGCATTACCGTCTCCTTTTTTGCAACACCTCAGACGATCGGTGATAAAGAACGTTTCATTATTTCTCATGGAAGCTGGCAAAACAGGTGGAAACTTTCGATTACACCTGACCGGAAAGTGAGATGGACATTAAAAAATGCAAGTGGTGGTGTGAAAGATCTTGATTCTGAAACTATTTTGGAAGGAAATAAACATTACCATGTGGCCGGCACTTATAATGGCAGATACATGATGCTTTATATCAACGGAGTCCTTGAGAGTTTTACACCATTTAATGGAGCTCTTAATGCAAGTCCTGTTGATATGGAAATTGCGCAGATCATGCCGGATGATCCATCATATAATTTCGGTGGTGTACTGGACGAAATCAAGATATATGATTATGCATTGATGCCTGATTCAATCGCCGCCGAAAGTGGAAATGTCATCACCGCCACAGAAGAATTTCAACTGAAGGATGGCGTTGGATGGCGTGTATATCCCAGTCCGGCGTCAAACGATTTGACAATTGAGTTGCTTCCTGAAAATAAAATCAATCCTCTTGAGGTAAAAATCACTATATTGGATATCATTGGCAGGACAGAAATCACTACACCCTTCGGTGATGGGCCTGTCAAAAAAATCGACATCACTCCATTACATAAGGGATTGCATATTGTCCGGATCATGTATTCCGGAAGATCCTTTGTCAAAAAAATCATCGTGGAATAACATACCAATCATAAATTTTTAACAATAAAAAATGTAACCAATAATGAAAAGAATTTACCAAGTGCTGTTACCCATTTTATTGCTGCTGATTGTTGTGCCCCGGATAAAGGCGCAAAATGAAGTGGCAAATTATCCTTTCAGCGGAAACGCTAATGACGTTTCTTCATACCATAATAATGCATCGATTCATGGTGCAGTATTAACACAGGACCGTTTTGGAAGGGCCGACCAGGCCTTTCAGTTTGACGGCGTACAAAATCACCTGGAGGCTAATAATGCTGCTCATCTTAATACCCCGGTTACGACAGTTAGCTTCTGGGTAAAACCAGATGAACTGCCTGCCAATGGTGAAGCTTATTTATTGTCCTTCGGTGGATGGCAGGAACGATGGAAAATTTCTCTTCCATCGCATGGCAAAGTCGTATGGACTACGAATTATGTTGGCGGTATCTCAGATATGGATGCCGGTACTGGTCATGAATTGGTTGTAGGTGAATGGACTCACCTGGTCATGATACATGACGGAACAAAAGATTGCATTTATATTAATGGTACCCTGGCCGCTACGAAAGCTGTATCAGGTGACCTCAACCCAACGACCCATCCTCTCGGCATAGGTTATGATCCAATCGATAAAGGCAACTTTTTTAAAGGGTCCATTGATGATGTGATCATCTTCGATGCACCAATGAATGAAGCGGAGGTCGCTGCTTTATATTTTGCTCAATCACAACCACCTACGATGGTTCTTGAGGAAGTGGCGAATTATCCTTTCAGCGGAAACTTCCTCGATGCAACCACCTACGGAAATCATGCCAAAGGAAGTAATGCAGAATTCACAACAGATCGATTTGGTTTTGGTGAGAATGCTGTTAAGTTCAACGGTACTGATTCAAAGGTCACTGCTGCAAATTCTTCACAATTGAATTCACCTACGACCACGGTAATGTTCTGGGTTAATGCTGCAGCTTTACCCGCTACAGGTGAAGGCTATCTTCTTTCTTTCGGCGGATGGCAGGAGCGATATAAAATTTCTTTGCCCAGCCACGGCAAAATGGTTTGGACAACAAACTATGAAGGTGGCATCTCTGACATGGATGCAGGGGGAGGAAATGAACTTGTACCCGGTACATGGACACATGCAGCTTTTGTTCATGATGGAACAAAAGACATGATCTATATCAACGGTGTGCTTGCCAATTCAAAAGATGTAGTCGGTAATCTGAATAATACGACACATCCACTTGGAATCGGTTATGATCCCATTGATAATGCGAATTTCTTTAATGGTTCACTTGACGAAGTGCAGATATATGATTATGCACTTTCTGCAGCAGATATTGCTGCTGCATATACTGAACAAAACACGGCTGTCATTGACCCGGATCCGAAAGTACTTGATATGGCTTTCTGTGGCAGTTTCAAAGATGGTAGCCAATTTGGAAATAACGGTGAATCCTACAATGCTGAATTTACAGCTGATCGATTCGGCCTGGCGAATAATGCAGTCTATCTGAATGATTCTGTAGGCTCTTATGTTGAGGTCCAAAATTCCAAACAGTATAATTCTGATTATACCACTGTAAGTTTTTGGGTAAACGTAGATGCTCTTCCTGCAACCGGTGAAGCGTATCTCTTATCTTTTGGTGGTTGGCAGGAGCGATGGAAAATTTCACTTCCCTCTCATGGCAAAGTCGTTTGGACAACAAATTATGAAGGTGGTATCTCTGATATGGACGCAGGAGGCGGTCATGAACTTGTTCCAGGTACATGGGCACATGTGGTCACCTCTCACGGTCCTGTACAGGATAAAATCTATATTAATGGTGTCCTTGCAAATTCAAAAGATGTAGGTGGTGTTTTACATCATACCTCACACGAACTAGGTATTGGCTGGAATCCGATTGACGGTGGAAATTTCATGGATGGTGACATCGATGAAGTACAGATCTACAATCGTGATCTTACGGACCAGGAAGTCGCTGCTCTATATACAGCTCAAAGTGCTGTTCCTGTATTCCCCGGTGATATAGTTGCTGAATATCCATTGAATGCAAATGCAAAAGATATCACTCCATATTGTAACGATGGTAAAGTAGATGGAGCTCATGCCAATAAAGATCGGTTTGACAGGGCGAATCATTCACTTGTATTTAATGGAACAACTTCCAATGTTGTGGCTGCAAATTCATCACAATTGAATTCACCGGTCACCAGTGTAAGCTTCTGGGTGAATGTCAACACACTCCCCGGTAACGGTGAGGCTTATTTGCTTTCATTCGGTGGCTGGCAGGAGCGATGGAAAATTTCTCTTCCTTCACATGGTAAAGTTGTTTGGACTACTAATTATGTAGGTGGTATTTCAGATATGGATGCAGGAGGTGGAAATGAACTCGTTCCGGGTGAATGGACACATCTTGTATTTGTTCATGATGGCGTGAAAGATTACATCTACAAAAATGGTGTTCTTGCCAATTCAAAAGATGTAGTTGGTTTGCTCAATAGTACAACCTCTCCTCTCGGTATTGGATATAATGTCATCGATGGAGGATCCTATTTTGATGGTTCTTTGGATGATATTCAGATTTATAAAACAGCATTGGATGCCGCTCAAGTTTTAGCACTTTATGATGCTCAGAAAGCTGATCCGGGAGAGACTGATGTGACTGCACCTGATGCACCTGAAGGTCTTGAAGGTACCGTTGCATTTACAACAGTGAATCTCACTTGGCAACCTTCTATCGATGGCGAATCAGGTATAGCGGGATATAACGTTTACCAGGATGGAGCTTTAATTCAGACTGTTGAAGAACCCGCTGCAACTATTTCTGGTTTAGCACCACTTACATCATTTGAGTTTGGTGTTTCTGCCGTTGACGTTGCAGGTAATGAATCCAATACTTCTTTCATTACACTGGTTACAGGTCCTGATGAATCTCCTGATACAATTGCTCCTTCGAATCCTGCTAATCTTGTAGTTAGCCCCGGAGCTACTTCAGCAGTATTCTCATGGGATCCTTCTACTGATAATACAGCTGTCGCTGGTTATGTGGTGACCCTTGATGGTAATTATATCGATTCCCTGGATGCTGCTACAACATCTATATTTATCAGTGGTCTAGATCCTTCCACACTATATACGTTTGAAGTCTATGCATATGACTTTGCCGGAAATAATTCTGAGGTATCTGATACCACGGTATCTACAACTGCACCAATCGATACGGGTGAACCAGGACTTGTAGCCCACTACAAGTTTGAAGGTGATGCTAATGATGCAACACCTTATTTCAATCATGGTATGATCGGTGGTAATCCTACATTCGAAGCTGTAACGAATCGTCCGAATGCATCAGGAATGTGTCTTGTTTTTGATGGGCAGGGTGATTCTGTTCTTGTGCCAAATGCAGTTCAATTGATTTCCGATTATGCAACAGTAAGTTTCTGGATCAGAGTAGATGGCCAGAATTTAGCTGATGCTGAAGCTTATATTCTTGACTTCGGGCATTGGGATGAAAGATGGAAAATCTCTCTTCCTCAGCATTTGAAAATCGTCTGGACGACTAATGGTAAGAACGTACAGTTTGATCATTTCATCTCTGACATGGATTCTGGCGATGGTAATGAACTTGTCATAGGTTTCTGGTGGTATGTGACGATGGTGCATGATGGCGTGGACGATATCATCTACGTCGATGGACAAGAGGTTAATCGCAAACCGGTTAACACTACACTGAATAGTACTGCAAGGACATTTGGCATGGGTAACAATCCCGTAGATGGTGGTCAATATTTCCAGGGAGCTCTTGATGAAGTCAAGCTTTACAACAAAGCATTGACAAGCGCTGAAATAGCTCATCTCTATGAGACCGGAACAACCAGTGTCAAGGATTTGCAGAACGAAATCAACAAGTATGTTCAGATCGTCTATCCTAATCCGACTACGAATGAATTAACCATCAAACATGGTTTTGGAAATCAACAAAATCTTTTGGTACGGGTATTTGATCAGGCCGGACGTGAGGTGGGATCAAAACGAGTCAATGCATCTGAAATGAACAGTGGACAAATTTCAATGAATGTCGCTTCTCTTCAGAGTGGTATTTACAGTTTGGATTTTGTTCTCGGTGGTAAGAATTTGGGTTCAATACCCTTTGTGAAACAGTAATAAAGATTCTTTTCATATTGATGGCGCGCACACTTCGGTGTTGCGCGCCATTTTTTATTGAATACTATACCTAAACCCCACATACCACTCTCTCCCAAATATCGGCCCCCATATCAGTGTGCTGTCAAAATAAGGACTGTAAGGATGTTCCGCATCAACGATCACAGGTGATTGTTTATAATTGTTGAAATCCTCGGCACCAACATAGATTTCAAAATTTTTGTTGAACACTCTTGTCAGTTGTCCGCTTAATACCCAGAAGCCGGGAGAATGATCTGCCAATTGAAATTCTGCAGGATTCGAATCCGTATCGGGGATGCGCTGCGATCCAGTGAAATGACCGGTGAGACTGATCCGCCAGTGTCCTTTGTATGTTGCTGTGCTTGACACATAAGATATGTTTGCAAAAAATCTTGATGCCGGTGTAAAGATTTGTCGCCTCAATCCTGCATCCCTGTAAGTGATGCGTGAATCCTGCCATTTGTAAGCCACTTTTGCATCCAGCCGCTTCAACACTTCGTATTGAAGCTCAGCCTGGAAAGTATTTGCATAAGATTTTCCATCGAGATTATAGATCCACAATTGTTGCGGACTGATATCAAGATCCACTATCGTCCTGTCTGTAAATAGTGTATGAAAAAAATCAAGCGCTAACAATCCACTTCTGTAATCAAACGTAAATTCCCTGGTAAAACTCGCGCCCATGTTCCACGCTTTTTCCATGTTGAGCCCATAGGGTTTATCACTTTCATTATTGCCATCAATTTTCCATTGACGTGAGCTCGCAAGTGATCCGAGATTCTCTGCTATCGGTAACGGAGTTCGCATTCCCCTTCCTGCAGAGAGACGAAAGACAGTCTGATCATTCGGAGCATATCTCAGATGCAACCTTGGGTTGATAAGCAAGCCATACAGATTATGCCAGTCTGCACGGATCCCCATGACAGCAGTAAACTTATCATCGGGCTTATAGGAATATTCAAAAAAACTACCCGGAACAATTTCCTTAAACGCATATTGATTTGGACCTAAGCTCTCTGCATACTTGTCATATTTAAAACTGAATCCTGCAAAATATTGATGCCGCGTATCCGAAAATAAAGATTGATAAATCCAATTTCCATAAAGCGAGGTTTGCTCACCGTTATAAGTATTGTTCCCGATGGATGCAGTTTGTTGATGATGTACATATCCATATTGTGATCCAAGCGATGTATATCTTTTATTTGGAAAAATATATCCAAGCTTGCCTGTTACAGCCCAGCGATCCGCATTGATTAACGCTCCATAATAATCGGGGTTATCAGTGCCATGTTCTACCTGGCCACCATCTTTCCGATCACGAAGCCATTGAACATTGAGCTGGCTTTCGATACCTGACTTCGTATTGTGATAATCCCATCGATTATCCAATGTGAGAAGATTCCCTTTTGGCATGTCTGCAAATCCATCATCATTGCGGTCCTGCTTTTTAGGGTATAAACTATAATGTCCGAATAAAGCCGTACTAAACATCGGGCTCAATTGTTTTTTAACAAACATATTGAGTTCGGAGCGATAAGCTTCATTGAAAAAACCATTGATAAGCAATTTATCTTTCTCGCGTGGTTTTTTAAGTTCGACATTGATTTGTCCCGTCATACTTTCATAACCCTGTAGCACTGATCCTGCGCCCTTGCTGATCTGAATGGATTCAATCCATGCTCCCGGTGTATAAAGCAAACCATATGGAATCGCAAGTCCTCTCACACCCGGAATCTGTTCCTGGCTAATAAGACTATACCTTCCGGATAAACCGAGCATCTGAATTTCTTTCGCACCCGTAACTGCATCCGTGAAACTCACATCAACGGTTGCATTCGTTTCAAAACTCTCCGAGAGATTACAACATGCCGCTTTGAAGAGTTCCTGTTTCGAAATATTCTGCACCTGCAATGGATCGAGAAATGAAATTTCAGTAGTGCGTTGGTGATGAGCGACGACTACTTCCTTCAACAAGTTGTTCTGTTCTTTAAAAACTACGGAAATGTATTTTCCTTGTTCGACAGTTACGGTATCAGGATCATAACCAAGGAAGGTGAAGACAAGTTTGTCACCATCTTCCGGCGCACGTGACATAAAAAAATATCCGGATGAATCCGTTGTGGTATTCCTTTGGCTCTTCAGCCATAAAACGGTCACGTATTCAAGCGGGACAAGTTTCCCGTCCTGCGTTTGTTCCATCACGACCCCGCGAGTGGAGATATCCTGTGCTTTGGTCTCCTTCATCATGAAGAAAACCAAACACAATAGGAAGAATATTCTCATCACTTACTCGTGTTTCTTCGCACCACTATCGTACTGACAACAGGCGGGAAGTTTGTTGTAACCCTTCTCATCAGCTTTGGACAGCTCGGAGCGATAACCTGCTTTGGCCAGGGCATCTGCTACTTTCTGGAGATCCATTTTAGGTGAACCCACTAATACAAGGGTATCCGTTTTTACATCCCATTCGGCTTTCTTCACGCCGGTTACATCCATCGCAGTGGATTCAATGCGGGCTTTGCACATTTCGCAAACACCGGCTACGTAAAGAGTCCGGGTTTGATCGCCCTTCACCGCTACAGATGCTGTGGAGGTGGATTGTGCGGATATATTTGAAGTCAATCCAATGATACCTGATGAACAAAAGACTAGACTTAATAGAATTTGATTAATTGATTTCATGACTTTAAAAGTTAAAAACTAAAAACTAAAAGTGAAAAGTAATTGGATGATTTCAAAATGAAAACATTTTGTAATCATCGGATAACCGCAACAATGCGGCATCTACACATCATGAAATCAGCTAGGCGTAGAAAATAAGAGACCGGTGGAGGATATAAATGGGAGGTCCTGAATCAGAAGTGTTTCCTTCATTTAAATCAGGAATTGTTGCAGGAGCCGGAGTTACTAACAGGATTGAAGGTGCTTCGATGGCAACTTGTGCATCAACCCATTTCACAAATGAAGGTGCAACGGAAGTGATATTTTGTTTCAATATCATCACTTCATCATCGCAGCATTTTTTTGATTGCTTTTTGGAGCAATGGTGTGCCAGGGCTTTTTTACAACAGGCCGGGAGATTGACAGGAATATCCTGATCATCACACTTTGCAGGCAGGATGATTGAGATCGATTCCAGCTTTCCTTTGCAATAGTGCATATGCAGCGGCATACCTACCTGTGAAAGCAGGATTAAACTGGTCAGCGCATATGAAATAACCGGGCGGATCATCTGTGAATACAAAAATACGGGGTTTTTACTGAAACACTTGTGATATACTTGTTAACACTTTTGGAGTATCCTCATTTTTTGGGACGCGGATTTTTTAGGAAAACTTATGATCTATTAAGATTAACTCGGAAAAATTCATCAGTCAATACAATCGTGATTTGTCCTTCTATCATCGAAACAAATATGTACTTAAAAAATGATCCTCAATTTTCTTAAGAAATCCGCGTCCTAAATTTGACCAATTGAGAGAATTAAATATGTGTTAAACACTGTTCCGCTGCCTTTAATACACTTACTTTTGGTAATATGATGTTGCAATTTCTACTTGCTTTCCTTTTTTCATCTTCTCTGCAGCCGGGTCCGAGTGTAACCATCCCTGGAACCTCCGACAGTCTTACGGTCTATGTTTTTCTTGAGGACGAATGCCTGATCAGTCAATTCTATACACCCCAATTGACAGAATACTACAATCAATTCAAATCAAAGAAAGTTGGCTTCATCGGTTATTTTCCTAATTCAGCTTCCGGATCCACGGAGATAGATGACTTTGCAAAAAATTATCATCTCTCCTTTCCCTTAAAAGGGGATTATGAAAAGGAATGGACAAGAAAACTCGGCATCACCGTGACACCGGAAGTCGCAGTTTGGGATCATCGTGATGACCGATTGATCTATCGCGGCCGGATCGATGACAGCTATGTACGTGTTGGAAAACGCAAAGCCCATCCCCAAAGCGAAGATTTGAAAGATATCATTGACTTATGGCTGAAAGGCCAGCCGCCAAAGGATACGGTATTGACCCAGGCCATAGGATGTTTTATTAACTTTACTAATCCATAACGAATAACGAATAACGAATAACGAATAACGAATAACGAATAACGAATAACGAATAACGAATAACGAATAACGAATAACGAATAACGAATAACGAATAACGAATGATACAATAAAATCGAAAATTTTTCATGATGAAAAAACTACTATTCCTCAGCCTCTTTATTACCATGACTTATTTGGTATCAGGCCAGGTAACTTATACAAAGGACATTGCTCCTATCATCTATAATAACTGCACAAAATGTCATCGTCCAAATGAAATTGGTCCCATGCCATTTACTAATTATGATGAGGTGCAACCGTGGGCTGAGATGATTAAATATGTAACATCAATACATTACATGCCACCATGGAAACCGGATCCTAACTTTTCAAGGTTCCAGGGAGAACGAGTGTTGACTCAACAACAAATTGATCTCATCGCGCAATGGGCTGATAATGGTACTCCTTATGGCAATGCAGCTGAAGAACCTCCACTGCCTAATTTTCCTACGGGTTCGCAGATCGGAACACCGGATTTAGTCTTGCACATGGCACAATCGTACGAGCATAATGGAGGCAATGCAGATGAGTATCGTGTTTTTGTTTTGCCTACAGGCCTCACCGAAGACAAGCAAGTAGCGACTATAGAATTGCGTCCGGGCAATACACGCATTCTCCACCATGCATTAATAAGTTATGATGACACAGGAGCTGCAAGAGCAATGGATGCTGCTGATCCGAAATATGGTTATGATGGATTCGGTGGTTTTGGAATTAATTCTGCGCTCAACAATATGTTTCCCGGATACGTGCCCGGTCAGAAACCGATTCTTTATCCGGAAGGACTAGGCCAATTGCTGCCTAAAGGCAGTGATCTTCTTATGCAGGTTCACTACGGGCCAAAACCATTTCCTGAAACAGATAGTACTACTGTGAATATCTTCTTTAAAAAAGAAGCTGTAGAACGACAGGTAACGAGTTTTATCTTTTTACCATTTGCTCCATTGATTACTAATGGACCCTTCGTAATTCCTGCAAATACAAAAAAGACATTTCATTGTCAGTATACAACCCCTTTAAAGGTCAGCGTGTTCGCGATTTGGCCACATGCACATTTACTGGCTAATAAATACCTGGTTTATGTCATACATCCGAATGGAGATACCACTAACCTGATCAAAATAGATGATTGGGATTTCAACTGGCAGGGCTCATATAATTTCAAAAAATATATCGTGTTGGAACCCGGTTCAACGATCCATGTATATGCTACTTATGATAACACAGCAAACAACCCAAGTAACCCGCATAGTCCTCCTGCAACGGTGACCTGGGGAGAAAAGACTACTGATGAGATGTTGTTTCTTCCGATTTCCTACGTGCCTTATAAGACAGGAGATGAGAATGTTGTCTTCGATGAAGAAACCACAGCAGTAGATGATCCACAAAGCAATACCGTCAATCATTATCTTGCTCCAATAGTGCCAAACCCCTCTTCGGATGTGGCGTACGTCAACTACGTTTTAGCTCAGCCAGATCACATCACTTTACGAGTGTTAGATATGCAGGGACATGTCATCCGGACATTGGCATCAGGTGAATTCATGGAAGCCGGTGCTCATTCCAACACGTTGGATTTGAATCAATGGCCTGCAGGCGCTTATTTTGTTCAGATGTCAGGGACCAATTTTGCCCAGGCACAGAAGATGGTGGTAGAAAAATAGGTCAGGATCCTCTTCAAAATAATCAGGGGCCTGATCATTATCATTTTATTTGTATCGGTATGGTTCATATTGATTGATACTGACGAAGAAGTTTTTTGGGGTTTATCAAATGAACCTTATATCTTGGGGGGGTTAATCTCAACCCCAAAAGATGAAACTACTATCCACTATCTTTTTATGTCTGCCTGTTACCTTTCTTTTTTCTCAATCCTCTGATCAATACATTATTGCTCCACAGGGTGATTTTTCAGTTGGGCATACGATGTCAATGAGCTGGACAATCGGAGATTTAGTGACAGCCTCAGCCAAATCTGATGAGATGATCCTCACACAGGGCTTTCAGCAACCCATTCTCTCGGTACACGAAATCAATTCTGTTCAATCGAATGAAATCAGTAACCAAAGTCCGATTGTTTCCGGCAGGTCCAATACACCTCCAAATCAGGAAGCGCTCCGGATAAATGTATATCCCAATCCGGCCGGAACAGATGTCACATTAAAAGTTGAAAATTCAAATAAAGAATATTCCATAGATATTTTCGATCAGTCAGGTACCCTTCTATCCAGAAGAAAAAGTCGCAGTCCGCAGGAGATCATTAATTTATCTGAGTTGCCTGCAGCACAATATTTATTACGCATAAGTCTAACGGACTCCAATCAATCAAAAACTTTCCAGGTTGTAAAATCAAAATAGTCGAACCTTCTTCCTTCAGTCAATAATAAAATCACTCCAAATGAAAAACATTCTACTCTTTGCCATTCTATGGGTCATTACCATTACCGGCATGCAGGCACAGGTTGCTGTTCCTAAAGGAATAAGATACCAGGCCATCGCCAGGGATAACGATGGACGGATCCGTTCGAATGAATCCCTGGTTGTAAAGGCTGAGCTGGTATTACTTGAGCCAGTCGAGGATATTGTGTACTCCGAAATCCATAATTCAACATCAGGTGAGTTTGGTTTACTCAACTTTACTGTTGGTGAAGGCAATGTCATCAAAGGTTCATTTTCAGATGTGCCCTGGGAGAAACAAGTCTGGATAAGGATATCGATCAAAAATGCTGATAATGATGACTACCAGTTAATCACGACGAGCAAGCTTTATTCTGTGCCTTATGCATTTTATGCGGAATCCGCAGGATCATTGATTGACAATCAGTCTGATCATACAGGTGATCATGGCAGGGGGCTTGGAGGAGACCTTGATCAGACTTCCGTCTATTGGACTCTCGATGGAAATACCAATGCCCATAATTATAAAACCGGTGGTCCCGCAGTACTTGGCACTACCGACAGGACCGACCTTAACTTTATCACCAATAATCTCCTGCGCATGGTGATTGACAAGCAAGGAAACATTCACTTTCTGACAAACACTTCTCTGAGCGGTAATTTAAATGTAGACGGGAATACAACGCTGAACGGATCATTAGATGTCACAGGCATGCACCCTACACATTTGTCTGGGACTCTGACCGTGGATAAATCAACCACGTTAAATGATTCACTGACGGTGAAGAATATGGCGCCAACCCATCTGACCGGAAAACTCGATGTCGATAAGACCCTGACTGTTAATGGAGCAACAACTTTAAATAATACGCTCGATGTCACCAATATGAGTGCAACACATCTTACGGGTACATTGACCGTAGATAAAGCCACAACATTAAATAGCACTGTCACTGTCGCGAACATGGCTGCTACTAATTTAACAGGCGCACTTGATGTTGACAAAACATTGAATGTTGATGGAGCGACTACGATGAACAGTACGCTTGATGTCAACAATATGAGTGCAACACACCTTACCGGAACCTTAACTGTAGACAAGGCCTCTACCCTTAAAGGTGCTGTAACTGTGACAAATTCGGCTCCGACGCATTTGACAGGCTTGCTCAATGTAGATGGGACATTTGATGTCACTGGAAAAACCACTCTTAATGGTACTCTTGAAGTAGCAGGTACGAATGCAACGCATCTTACCGGAACTCTTGAAGTTGGCAAACTTGCTACTATGAAAGCAGGAATGGTCGTAACAGGCCAGGGTACTTTAGGTCCTAATGGCGACCATGTTGCTTTTTTTGACAATACGGAAGGCGGCAACAGTGATGGTATTGCTATCCGCATTCAGAATAACAATACGACTGCCGAAAATAATTTTGTTACATTTTACAAAGGGGACAATAGTGTTGCGGGAAGAATTGAGGGTTATGTGCTGAATGATATATTGTCACCACCTGTACCGACACATGATGAAATCTGGACAGCCATTTGCATTGCCCTGGCTGATTACAATCCGATCACTATATTCTGGACTCAGTTTGCTACTTATTTCAACCTGACCGGAACGCTGTGGAATGCAGCTACAATTCCCGGATTTCCACTTCCGGATTTTCCGGGACTTACTTTACCGGATTTTCCTGGCCTGACTTTACCTAATTTTCCTGGCCTGACTTTACCTGATATTCCATCTGTGTCAATTGATGGTGTCGGAACAGTCTTTCCCGGATTGGGAATCCCTGATATTCCATCTTTCGATATACCTGATATTCCTGCGTTTACTATTCCTGATATTCCTCCGTTTACTATTCCTGATGTACCTACGATAGATCTTTCGGCTGATTTATTCACATGGCCTACGATTCCTACATTCAGCGATATCCTTCAATCTCAGGGTATTTGTCCTAATGCAGGAATATTTGATGTTCCAAATGGATATGTGTATCGCCTTATACAATGGGGTGTTCAAAATGATATGCAAAACATGATTTCGTTTTCACCTATAGATCTTGCTGCAAAAATTGCAACATGGACTGTAACGAAAGTGGTTAAATCAGGTGGTGTCACTTATGGATCACAAGGTGCCGATTATGCTGAGTACCTGCCAAAATTATATCCAACCGAACAATTTCTGCAAGGTGAAATCGTGGGCGTCCATGGAGGAAGCATTTCAAAAGTAACCAACGGCGCTGATCAGATTTTAGCCATATCGACCAATCCAATGGTTCTGGGTAATGAGCCTGCAGATTCAATCAAAAACGGATTTGAAAAAGTCGGTTTCCTTGGTCAGGTTCCTGTATTTGTTCAGGGTCCTGTACAATTAGGAGATTACATCATACCCTCCGGTAAAAATGATGGAATTGGGAAAGCGATTAAGCCAAGTGAATTGACAGCTGATGTGCTTCCTCTAATTTTTGGCAAGGCCTGGTCGGATTCTCCTCTTGAAACTACTGTAGCGATCAATGTTTCTGTTGGTTTAAGGCCAACTGAAATCGCTGAAGTTTTAAAGCAACGTGAATCAACACTGAAATCTCTCCAGGACCAGATCAACTCACAGGAATCAATACATCAGTCCCTGAAAGAAGAGGTAAACATGCTGAAGGAGTACCTGGATATCGACACCAATGCTCCAAAGCCAAAATCAAATTGAAAAAGAACAGTTAATCCATAATCTGAAAAACAATGAAAAAACTACTGTTTCTTTTATCTGCATTTTTACTTTTCTCTGCTGGAATTAAGGCTCAGTCCGTCCCCCAGGGGATGAGGTTTCAAGCCATTGCCAGGGCTCTGGATGGAAGTCTGCTGGTTAAAAAACAACTTAGTGTCCAGGTAGAATTATTGTCTGCCGGAGAAAAGGAAAAGATCTTCTATTCTGAAACGCATGATATCCAATCGAGTGATCTTGGATTACTTGATTTTGTTATCGGAGAAGGCACCCAAATCCTGGGCAAATTTTCAGAGATTCCATGGTCAACTGAAGAGATGTGGGTGAGGATCTCAGTGAAAGCTGCGGGGGATGACAAATATCAAATCGTGAGTTCCGGTCAGCTTTACTCAGTTCCTTATGCACTTCATGCTGCTTCAGCAGGATCTCTGGTTGGAAACGAATCCGATCAAAATGGTGACCATAATAGAGGTAATGTGGGAAACCTTGATCAGACTTCCAGCTATTGGACAGTTAACGGCAACACCAACGCACATAATTATAAAACTGGTGGTCCGGCAGTGATTGGCACTACGGATAGAACCGACCTCACCATGATTACCAATAATATCGCACGCCTGGTCATTGATAAGAACGGAAATATAAATTTCCTCTTTCCATTCTTTTTGAATGGCAATTTAAATGTGGATGGCAATACTACGTTGAATGGTTCATTGGATGTGATCGGTATGCATCCAACACATCTTTCAGGTACATTGACTGTAGACAAATCAACTACATTGAATGATTCACTTACTGTAACGAATATGGCGCCTACACATTTGACGGGCCCGCTCACCGTTGATAAGACTATGAATGTCATCGGTGCAACTACACTGAACAGTACACTCGATGTCGGAGGAATGGGTGCTACTCATCTTACAGGTACGTTAGCTGTAGACAAATCAGCTACATTCAATAGTACAGTTACTGTGGCGAATATGTCTGCTACCAATTTGACAGGTGCACTTGATGTTGATAAAACAATGAACGTTGATGGAGCTTCAACTTTGAACAGTACGCTTGATGTGACCGGAGCAAAAGCAACTCATCTGTCGGGTACATTGACAGAAGATAAAACGACTACGCTGAATGATTCTCTTACTGTGGGAAATTCGTCTGCTACACATTTGACGGGGTTACTTCAGGTAGATGGTACTGCCACTGTGGGAGGGAAGACGACGTTGAATAATACTTTGGATGTTAATGGAATGAGTTCTACAAAATTCGATGGAACTCTTGATCAGGATAAGCTTGCGACCCTTGATGCAGGACTGAGCGTTTCAGGTGGAGGAACCGTGGGCCCTGGCGGCACACATCTGGCCTTCTTTGACGACGCAGAAGGGGGTAGCAGCGATGGAATTGCGGTTAAAATTGCAAATACCACAGACAGTAAGGAAAATAATTTCATGACTTTCTATCGTGGCAATGCTGCTACTGTGGCCGGTCGAATTGAAGGTTATAGATTTGCAGACATTGAGGACATTCCTGTTCCGACAAGTGATGAAATCTGGACAGCGGTTTGTATTGGAATTGCCGATTATAATCCTATTACAATACTCTGGACACAATTTGCTTCCGGATTCAATATTGTTTCTGATGGATGGAACAATATCACGATCCCGCCTTTTGATATACCGGATATTCCTCCATTTGTTATTCCTGATGTTCCGGCATTTACAATTCCTGATGTTCCCGGGTTTACCATTCCTGATATTCCTGCTTTAGTCGTCGGGCCTTATTTATGCGGCACTGTATGTCCATGCCCTTGTGAGGATTTTAGCTTTACTTGTTGTTGTGCTACCGTATGCGTAGTACCTGAGTTTACATTATTTCCGGCTATTACCATTCCTGACTTCCCGGGTATTGCTATTCCTGACTTCCCGGGTATTCCTATCCCAGATTTCCCTGGATTGGTCATTCCTTCAGTTCCGGCCATTAATCTGAAGAATTTATTTGGAGCAGCACCTACCATTCCTACATTCAGCGATATTCTGCAGTCGCAGGGAGTCTGTCCGAATGCAGATATCTTCAATATTAATAATGGTTATCTAAGGCGGCTGGCCGATTGGGCACTTGCAAATCGTCTTCAGAGTTTTATATCTCTCGATCCTGTGATTTTGGCAGGAAATGCTATTGCATGGGGCCTTACTTCTGCAGTATTGAACAATGGAGTTGTCTATGGATCTAAAGGTGCAGATTATGCAGAATACCTTCCTAAACTATATGGGACGGAACAGTTCATGCCGGGGGATGTTGTGGGGGTTTATAATGGAAAAATATCCAAAAACACAAAAAATGCAGACCAAATCTTAGCCATCGCTTCTCAACCTATTGTGTTAGGGAATATGCCCGGTCCGGATGATGTCTCAGGTTTTGATAAAGTTTCTTTTTTGGGCCAGGTACCGGTGTATGTTAAAGGGCCGGTTGCACTTGGTGATTATATTCTTCCTTCAGGAAAAAATGATGGGATTGCCTTAGCCGTATCTGCAGGATCATTAACTACTGACATGTTGACCATGGTATTAGGTAAAGCATGGTCTGAATACGCGGGAGATGGTGTCACACTGATCAATACTTCTATTGGTCTTCGCCCTGAAGAGATTTCACAAGCATTAAAAAGACAGGGCGCCATCGAAGATGGAATACAACAACAGATCAACTTACAAGCCAAGGATACAGAATTGCTGAGCAAGGATATTGATCGAATAAAAAATAAACTGGGGTTGTCTTCAACTACATCTAATCCCTAAGTTTATTAAAATATAACAATACCCGGAAGGCAAATAGTTATAAATTGTTTGCCTTCTTTTTTTATACCGGTAAACATATGATCGAAGGATTAAAAACAAATTTGCTGACTATTTTTTTACTTGTGGTAACAAGCCCGGCCTTCTGTCAGTCATTTGAAGGTTGCATAACTTTGCATGCTAAAACTGATCAGGCGGATACTCGTTCCGTTCTATCGGTTAAGGGGAAAAAAACACTTCTTGAAGTGGAAAAGGATTCTGCCGAGAGTATCAAAATCTTAAAAGATTGGGATGCTCAAACCACCACCATGTTACGCAGGAAAAATAATATGAAATATGGATACAGGTTGAACAGTATTATGAATACTTCCCCTGATATACAAGATACAACTAAAAATAAGGATACCGGTGTTGAAACCTTTATCACGAATGAGACTAAATTGATAGGAAACATGCGGTGTACAAAAGTCTTATTAAAAAGCTCTTATGCAGTTGCAGAAGCCTGGGTTACAAAAGAACCCGGTTTTTCTTTGAGCAAATATTTCCCTGAATTTCTGGGAGAGGATTCACGGCCCTACCTGTATGAACTCAGAAAGGCGGCAGATAAAGAAGGCTTCATTCTGAGCTATTGGGATAAACTCCAAAGCACGGGAAAGGAATACAGCCTGGAGCTAACGATTGAGCAGAAAGAAATCCCCCATGACCTGGTCAGCATAAGTGCAGATTATACCGTTTTGGATGAAGCAGGGATAAAGAATTTGTACCAGGAATCTCAACACAGTGAACAGGCGAAAAAACAGATGGAGGAGTTCATGCAGTTATTCGGCAATAAATAAATTCTTCATTTTTATCTGAATACATATTTGCATTAAATACTTTTGCCTGATCCGGGTGAAAACTTAACATTCTGTTCAATCATTTGGAATAATCTGATACCTTCAACAGAATCAATTTAATTTACTTTTGTAACTCTCTTTCCACAATTGCCAGATCAAGTTGGTTCCTAAATAATAATTATGTCGATATTTATTCAACATTCAAGAATGTCCATCCAAATGCATGTAAGACACTTTATCATTATCGCGTTTTTGACATCTTTCTTTTGGATGAATCAGGCGTTTGCAGTTGGGCATAAGATTACGGGGACGATAACTCATTATGACGGTACTGCAGTCCTTCTAATGATGATTTATGGCGGAAAACAATATTCCGTGGATACTGCCTTTGTCTCGAATGGTTCATTTTCATTTGGAGCAGCTTACAATTTTCAATCCGGTGTTTACATGGTTGTTCTTCCTCCCTCCAAAAGTTTTTTAATCCTGATAGACCAGGATAAGCTATCATTCAGCTTCACGGCTGATTTTAATGACATCGAATCCAATATCCGGTTTGAAGGATCTCCGGATAATACTTTGTATTATGAATACCTTAGGTTTTTTCAAAAGAAGAAAGCTGAACTGGATCAAATAAAGAGCGGATATAACGCACAGAATAGTGAATCTGACCGTCCTGAATTAATGGCAAAAATGCAACAGTTTAAACGAGATATTCTTACCTATCAAACTGAATTAGTAGCAAAAAACCCCGGCACACTAACGGCCGCTATGGTCAAATGTGATATACCCGTAGATGTTCCCACTTATGACGGATCTCCGGAAGAAATCCAGATGAAAAAATATATGTTTCAAAAATTTCATTTTTTTGACAACATTGATCTGGTCGATGAACGACTTATTCGGGCGCCTAAAAATGTGTTGGTCGATAAGGTAGATTATTATCTGGACGATCTTCACTCCCCAGATCGCGGACTCTATCAATGAAAGCATTGATTATATTCTTACTAAATGTGAAAAGACTCCGGTTGCTTATCGCTTTTTCCTCACTTATATATTCAATAAATACAGGGAGTCAAAGAAAATCGGGATGGATGGTGTATATGTTCATATTGCTGAAAACTATATGGCAAAAGGGAAGACACCGTGGATAGATACCGCACAGCAAAGACAAGTGCTTGAAGTTGTCAAAGCTATTTCCCCAACCTTAATGGGCAAGAAAGCTCCCAACTTCACGGTTCAGCTCGAAGACAAAAAGAATATTTCATTATACGATATTCAATCCCCTTATACAGTGCTTATTTTCTGGGCTCCGGATTGCTTGCATTGCCAGCAAAGCCTGCCGCTCTTGAACACTTTTTATTCAACATATAAGGATAAAGGTGTCCAGGTCTTTGCGGTGTGTATAAAATTGAATGACCAGGAAAAAAATTGCTGGACCTATATTGACAAAAACCAATTCACGGGCTGGATCAATGCAAGTGATCAGACCGGAGGTGATGCCTCAATACAAACGCAATACAATATCAAGACCACGCCTAAGGTTTATGTGTTGGACAAGAATAAGACCATCGTGGTAAAAGATATTGGCGTTGAAAACCTGGAAGAAGTTTTCAAGCGCTTAATTTCTGAAAAATGATATTCACACAATCATTTATCCAATTCTTCTCCCAATCCCTGCTTCAACGCCTGCTTTAAATAATCATTCGTCTCTTTGCTGTAATGATTTTTAATTGCACTGTGAATGCCAGTCTTAAAGGACCCTTCATGTAACTCACTATATTGAGTGGCTAATGCAACGATCAAATAAAATCGCCTGTATTCTTTACTCGGACCTTGTATATAAAATTCGGAATTGATAAGTTGTAATCCTTCATTCTGTACAGACTGTGGCTGAGTAGACAGATACGTCACCAATGCTGAAACGAAATCTTCCAAATAATCCAAAGGAAGGTTCTTTGCCCTGTCATCTTTAAAAAACTCAAGCGATGCCCCGGTCCCTTTTTTTGCAAAAAGTTCCGCACGGGCAGCATAGATCGCGGGAGAGGTATTGTGTTCATATCTAGAGGCCTGGCGCAACGCTTCATCAATATCCACTTCTCCTATAGCTTTCAAAGCTTCATAAATGATAGGCGTTTTCTGTGTGCTGTCTAAAAGTTGCATGCCAAGTTCTTTTGCATGCGCAGGATCCAACTCTGTCAAAGCTTCCAGGATGTTATATTTTTGTTCGGGATCTTTCTCTTTTTTTGACATGGCATAAAGACGATCTGCATTCTTGTGGTCTATATAGTACTGTATGGCTAAACCACGAATGATGTCAGATGTATCTTCTTCCATAATTTCCATGATCGGAACTGGAATATCACTCAATGAATTGAATGCTGTAATCCTGCGACTGACTGCAGGAGCAAATAATAACCTGGTCACATTTTCAGATTCAGATATTTCCTGGGTTACTTCTGCAAGAAGAACATCTCTTGGATCTATGATGACCGCTGCTGGTTTTGATTTTACATCGAAGGAAAATGATTTTGTTTTTTCGTCAAGCCATACCTGGTGTGTATCATGACTTCCTCCATCATAATAGATTCCAATCTCCACAGGTAACCTGAACACATCTTTATATCCAAGATTTTCCTGCGTCTGAGTAATGTTAACTGTTATTTGTTTGCCTTGCTCATCGTAATTTTGTTCAACATCCAATACAGGATGTCCTTTGGCAAAGAACCATTGATCAAAAAACCAATTCAAATCCATTCCGGTGACTTCTTCAAATGACTGCCGGAGATCAGCTGCTTCTACTGCAGTGTAAGCATGTTGTTGTAGATATAAACGAAGTGATCCGAAAAATGCTTCATCTCCTACCAGGTCACGAAGCATATGTAGTACAAGTGATCCTTTGTTATAACTATGCGCATCAAAAACCGCATTTTCATTTGGATAATGATAATAGATCAATGGATGTGCGTGACCATGTGCCGCTTCAAAATATCCGCTTAATTCATTCATGCGGTCGAGATCCGCTTTTTGATGACCATATTTATGTTCACTCCATAAATATTCTGCATAATCCGCGAATCCTTCATTCAATGTAATATTTGCCCAGGATTCACATGTCACTAAATCGCCGAACCAATGATGAAATAATTCATGCGAAACGATGTAATCATTCGAACCCGACGTAATCATATCATCATCATGAAACTGGATAAAATCTCCAAAGACAGTTGCGGAAACATTTTCCATTGCACCGGACACAAAGTCTTTTACAATAACCTGCGCATATTTTGGCCATACGTAATCGAATCCTAATTTTTGAGAAAAGAATTCGATCATCTCCGGAGTATGTGCAAAAATCGCACGCGCATCCGGGCCATATCCGCGATCTACATAATAATCGACAGGTCTTCCTCGCCAGTAATCTGTAACCTTATCCCATTGACCCACCGCTATCATCGTGAGATAAGGTGCAATAGGCAATTCCAGTTTCCAATCATCTCGACGTAACCCTCCCGGAAGGGTTGTTGAAGAAATTAATATTCCGTTCGACAATGTCATAAATGTATCCGGCACTGTCATGATGATTTCCTGTGTAGCACGTTCATTGGGTTGGTCCAATGTTGGAAACCATTTTCTGTTGGATGATGTCTCTCCCTGCGACCAGATTTGTGTAGGTACATCAGGCAATGTATCCAGTGGATCAATAAAGAATAATCCCTGGTCGCTGGTGACCGCTGCATTTTCATCTATTGTTCCTGCTTTAGGTGAAGCAGTATATTCAATAGTTACCACCAGGCGATCGCGTTTTGTCATCGGTTGTGCAAGAGGAATGGTGATTTCATTGCTGTCATATTTAAAATCACTGACTACTTTATCCCCTACCATTACTTTTTTGATAGTAAAATCAACAGCATTGAGTTTAAGCTCGGACTGCGGATAAAATAAGGGTGACAATGTCAGAGTTGCTGTTCCAATGACGGTTGATGTTGGCCAGTCAAACGACAGATCAAGCATGGTGTGCAACAGGTCCCATTTTCTTTCTTCAGCAGGATGGTATGGATATTCTGTTTCTTCGGTGGTGTCATTTACCCTGACAGAATCCATGATGACCTGGGAAGTATCCTCCGATTCAGGACCCGGTGAGTGTGTTTTTGTTGTCGCGCAGGAAATAAAAAAGACCGTAAAAACGGTCAATGCCAAAAGCTTAAATTTTATCATGTGGAAGAAGGTGTCTTAAGGAATAGGAACTAAAGGTAAATACTTTAATTCCCTTAACGGTCGACTTACTCTTTCGTTGTTTGAAAAATAAGACGAACGAAGGTTTTTTTACTATAATGAAAAGCAAAGCATCATTATAAGAAAAGGGCGAAATCCATATTAATGGATTTCGCCCTTTAAAAAATGATCATTCGGTCCCTGAGCTGCCCGATTTTAATCGGGAGTCGAAGGGCCAGAATGATCAATCCACATCTGCCATTGTCTCTTCTTCCGTATGAACTATGCGGGAGGCGCTGGCAAATTTGGTTTTAATCTTTTGTTCGACTTCCCAGGCTAATTCAGGATTGTCCATAAAGAATTGCTTGGCGGCATCTCTTCCCTGGGCAATCTTGGTGCCTTCGAAGCTGTACCATGCGCCGCTCTTTTGGATGATATCTGCATCTGAACCGAGGTCAACGATTTCACCCACTTTGGAAATTCCTTCTCCAAACATGATGTCGAATTCGGCGATGCGGAAAGGTGGTGCAAGTTTATTTTTAACGACTTTGACTTTTACGTGATTACCGACGACATTGCCATCTCTGTCTTTCAATGCAGATCCATTGCGGCGTATATCAAGGCGAAGTGATGCATAAAATTTTAATGCATTACCACCAGTTGTTGTTTCAGGATTGCCAAACATCACACCGATTTTTTCACGAAGCTGGTTGATGAAGATGCAGCAACATCCTGTACGACCGATCGTCGCTGTGAGTTTGCGCATCGCTTGTGACATCAATCGTGCCTGGAGACCCATTTTGGAATCACCCATTTCGCCATCGATTTCAGCTTTAGGAACCAATGCAGCTACGGAGTCAATGACGATGATATCAATTGCACCTGATCGGATCAGGTTCTCTGTGATTTCCAATGCTTGTTCGCCATTATCTGGTTGTGAGATCAGGAGATTTTCACAATCAACACCCAAGCGATTCTGCATAGAAGCGATCAAAGGCGTGCTCTGCATCAATAAATGCAGCCATGCCTCCTTGCTTTTGGCATTCGGCGATGGCATGGATGGCCAGTGTAGTTTTTCCGGAAGATTCAGGTCCATAGATCTCAACGATACGGCCTCTTGGAAATCCACCAATACCAACGGCGATATCTAATGAGACTGAACCTGTGGGTATGGCTTCCACTTCGACGACTTGTTTGTCGCCAAGTTTCATGATGGTGCCCTTGCCATATTGTTTTTCTAAGCGATCTACTGTGAGTTGGAGGGCTTTCAACCGGGAGTCGCGTTCCTTATCTGATGACATGTGTTAAAAAATTTTAGAGTTATAAATATAATCGTTGTCGGCTAATATATCAAGGCAAATATACAGACAATTTTTGACTATTTTCTCGTCATGTGTAAATTTTTTAAAAAATTTTCTACTGCCATGGTTGGAGTTTGCTCCAACCATCACCGGTATACTGCTTGTGGCAGGAGCAAACTCCTGCCACGGCTTGAACCTGTCTCATAAACCAAAAAGGCCCTCCGGATAATATCGGGAAGGCCTTTTCGTTTTTTGAACTCAGATCAGGTGTCAGCTGGCTGAAACAGGGGTTGTGGAAGCGCTATAAGCCAGAATCCGATTGATTGTCCTGCTGGAGGGCAATACCGGAATCGTTCCCAGGGCATCTTTCCCTGCTTTCAACGCTCCGTAAGTTTCAGCCATCTGAGGTACTGTGCTCACAAGTTCCAGCAGGAGATCTGTCTCTGCCTTTGTTGTCTCACCATACACCAGTCTTGTCAATTGTAGTGGAGTAAAATCATGCTTCATACTCAGTGTTTTAATCTGAGATATTAACAGGGGTGATTGGCCGGTTATTGTGTCTTTCGAGAAAAAAAGCAGGAACCACAACAACTCTATCTGTTGCTCCTATACTTATTGATCGTCTCGCTATCCGGAATACTCACTTGCCTTTCAAAGCTAACCTCAAATGCCACCATAGTATTCGTCCCTTCCACCCCAGAAATGCCTTGCAACTTATCATGGACGATGTCTTGCAGATGTTTGTTATTGACAGCGTACAATTTTACCATCAGGTCATAACGTCCCATGATGCTCACACAACTCACTACTTCAGGAATGAGCTTCAATGCTTCAATGACATTTGTGATTTGATTCGACTCTTTGACGATGATGAGGACGAAGGCACAGGTGTCGTATCCAACGTGTTCAGGTGAGATGAGGAATACAGGTTTGGTGAGGATTCCTGTTTCTTTCAGCTTGCGGATTCGCTGATGCACGAGCGTATTTGAAGAGCCGATTTGTTCGGCGAGAAGTGAGTACGCAATGCGCCCGTCTTCAATCAGCGCTTCAATAATGCGGATATCGGTGCTGTCAATTTGATTTTCGGGGGGCTGATTCATGGTAGTGAAAAATGAAATTTGATTCTATAGTTATAGACTATAACCTTTTTGACACTAAATGATTCGTTATTAAACCAAATATACTCAAATACCATTATTATTGGTGAATATTAGTCTAAAAACATCATGATTACAGCCATTTTATCCGTATCGCTGATCCTCTTTTCAGTCATCGACATCATAGGATCGCTGCCCGTCATCCTCGACATGAAAAAACGAGGAGTGGTGATTCATGCTCCCACCGCAACATTGACTGCAGGCATCCTGATGCTTTCATTCTTATTCTTTGGAGTGACCATTCTGAAAACCTTCGGAGTGGATGTCAGCTCATTTGCCCTTGCCGGTTCATTGATTATTTTCTTCATCGGACTGGAAATGGTGTTGGGCATTCATTTCTTCAGAGGTGGCAATAATAATGGTGCAACTTCAGGTAGCATTGTACCGATTGCATTCCCTTTGCTCGCAGGTGCAGGAACATTGACAACTATATTGTCACTGCGTTCATCATTTCAAACTGCAGAGATTATTGCCGGTATAGTTTTGAATCTTGCTGTTATATTTCTTGTGTTGCGCAGCACACCATTTCTTGAAAAGAAATTACCGAAGCCTGCAACTGAAGCTTTGAGAAAAGTATTTGGAATACTTCTGCTTGCAATTGCGATACAGATGTTTCGGACGAATGTGGGTATTTAGGTATAGGTTGTTTGTTATTGGAAAATGGACTGGGTGTTTGTTCTTGGTTGTTAGATTATTAAATCCACACCTATTACATCCCTTGCTCCCTGTGACTTCCAATTGATATTAGAATTACAACATCATCCTTCATAACAAAATCAATCATGATTCTGAATTTCATATTTATCGAGACGGAAGAATAGGCCTGTAATTTTCCCTGGAGTTTATGAATGCGAAGTGAGGGATGTTTCGGATTGATCTCAAGCAATTTCAACGTTTTAATATAATGCTCCCTCAGCTCAGGATGTCTGCGAATAAACTTGATCAGTTGACGTTCGTATGATTTAGTAGTTAGGAGTTGAGGCATTCCTAAAAGTTATTTTTTGGAAGTCTTTTTCGGTTTCTTCCAAAGCCGCTCCATATGTTGATCAACTGATTCAATTTTAAATCTTCCCTTTTCAATATCAACTTTAGTTTCCTTATAAGCAATTTCAAGTTCGGCCAAACGGAGCTGATCATAATCGTCAGCCTTCAGGATCACATATTTGACTTTACCTCTCACAGATACACTCAACCGATCATCTTTAGATAATCCCTCTTCAATGGCTTTAAGGCCTTTGGTCTTGATATCATTAGCCGTTATCATACAAGCACAAAGATAAGGGAATAACGAATAACGAATAACGAATAACGAATAACGAATAACGAATAACGAAAAGTAATTTTTGATTTATTGTGCTTTATTCCGGAAATCTAAACTTTTAAGTAGATCAAAAAAAATATTTCGAATTAGGCATAAATCCTGTCCCTCAAAACTGACCGAACGCTTCAATGACAATTTCTGGTAAACACAAGTCCCTACATGTAGAAATCGTCGAAAAGAAATTGATCTGAAATAGGAATACTCGAGCAAGCAGAAACAATGGCTAAACAATTGCTTTACTGACAAAGTGAGTTTTTTGAGGGACTAAACTTTGGTTGCTGAGCTGTAGCAAATGGTTGCAGTATAGCTGGTCGAAGCATGGTTACTTTTTTCCGGAAAAAAAGTAACAGATAAGCCTCCTCCGGGCAGGAGCTCATAAGGCCACTGCCCTACTCTTTCCCTTCGATCCAATCCAAAATCTCTTTCGTATCCGGACTTGTCTTCGGTATCACCGATCCCACCACATGTCCATTTTCATCAATCATAAATTTTTGAAAATTCCAGGTGACAGGTGCATCGAGGACACCATTCTCAGATTTGGTCGTGAGCCAGGCATAGAGCGGATCAATGTCATCACCCTTGACGGAGATCTTTGACATCATAGGAAAAGTGACGTGATATTTAATCATGCAGAAATTCTTGATCTCTGCATTTGAACCCGGTTCCTGCGCGCCGAAATTATTGGCAGGAAAACCAACGATGGTAAATTTTTCGTCACCGTATTTTTCATACAGTTCCTGCAGCTGTGTGTACTGCGGTGTGTTGCCGCATTCGGAAGCGACATTGACGACGAGAACTTTTTTCCCTTTAAACTTACTCATGCTGACATTGTGCCCATCGATGTCGGTGGCACTAAAGTCATAAAAGGATTTGGTCTGGGCGAAAGAGGAAAGGCAGAAAGGGTAGAATAGGCAGAAAAGGCAAAAAAGGAATAAGTGTTTCATGATGCAAAGTTAATCCCGAAATTATTAACAAAGTGCAGCAAGAAAAGATCTTTGTGACCCCATTTTTTCGCAGTTACGAAAAACTGGGGAGTGAATTTTCACAGAAAATTTACGGGGCAGACTAGGGAGAAATTATTATTATTTCATCGGAATAATCCACTCAGCATAATCATCAAGAGATGCTCCCGCCGGCCTCGCACCTGCTGTACTGGTCATGTCACTCCATTTTATTCTTCCATGATTGCTGTAGGGAATAAGTAGAACTCTGTGCTTAGAAGGTTGCACATTTATTTCCATAAAACTTTGAAAAAAAGGAGATACGTTATAATCAAACATGGCTGACAACCATTCGGCAGAAAAAGGCCATCCATCCAAATGCTTTGTCCACCACCAGGTTGGATATTTATACCACGCTGTATTATCATCAATCTTTTTGACTAACGGATCGTGAGATGGATAAAAAGCATATTCCTTCGTGGGCATCGCGCCTTCTTTGACCATTGAAGTACCAATGCTTAAAAATGCTCCGCCACCTCCATTGACGAAATGATACATCGTGCTGGTTTCAGCACCATCTGCCGGTTCCTCATAATATTCCATATCATGTGTATCACCGGCCATCACCAGTGGCACTTTGTATTTGCGCAGCAATTTATGTATCGATTCAAAATCAGGATTCATGTTGCCCTGGTATTCACCAATCGCATAAAAGGGATGCCCTAACACTACCATGACAAACTTTCCTTTAGAGGCTTCAAGCACATTGATCAACCACTTACGTTGCAGTGAATCAATTTGCCTTAATACTCCCGTTTCTACAGTGATCAAAACGAAATTATCTGTACTGACTTGAAAATATGGAGCTTTCTGATATCCTGTCGGCACTGCATATTCCTTGCGCCATACACCAGACTGGTCCACCATTTTTTCAATTTTCTTTTTAGTGGTGGACGTTAATTTAAGATCAGACTTGATACGTTCGTACATAGCTTTTTTCGCAGCTTCAGGTTCGTAAAAAGTAGAGACAAATGCTTCCAGTGCATCGTACCAGTCATGATTGCCCGGTATCGCGTACACCGGTTTTGTGACTCCTTTAAATGGCATCCAGAATTTTTTCTCATAATCTTTCATCGATCCGGATGGATATACCACATCAGATGAGATGACAACGAATTTTACTGCAGGATGATCACTGACCGCAATGAGCTGATCCTTCAACACTAACTGTGATGCATCGCCTTCACCGGTATCACCGATGACAACAAAAGAAAAATCTGTCGAATCTGTAACTCCATCCGGATGCATCTTAAATGCACCTGCACCAAATCCTTCACCACTATTTTTTGTAATCGCTACACGCCAATGATCTGTGCGCGCAGCAGCCCATTGATCCCAAACACCCGAGGCCCAGTTTTCAGTATCGAAATACCAACTCATCCCCAATACCGGAATGATGGCAACAAGCAGTGTGCTCCATGGTAATCCAAATTTTAATCCTGCCCGCACCGCAACCGGTAAAGAATAGCGCACTTTTTTTAATAATATTTCATTTCGGATTCTGCGTGTCAGCCAAAGGGAAGTTAAATTTCTAAGACCGAATTTTTTACGTTTCTCATCGTCCACTTTCGTGATCCAAATCCAAAGTCGCTGACTTCTTCTCCTTAATAATATCAGAAATATGTAACGGATAGGGAAAATAATGGCATAGGATATCACCATTGCAATGATGATATCTCCCAATGTAGCCACCAGCGGCGAAAGCAATCCCAGGAAACTCTGATCAAGACCCATCCTGCCGAGATGAATAAAGAACAACAGCAGAATAAACGCGAGGATATAACTTCTTGCATAAACAGCACTGACTTCCTGTTCTTTCTTTATTCGTTCAGCAAGATGTACTACGTACGCGTTATCTTTTAATCCGATGGTGTCCAGCACATCTTCATCCACATGACTCAACTTTCCTGTTTGAGCCCACAAAAGATTTAAACCAACTCCGACCATCCGAAGACTGATGACAATGGCTAATGCCCATACCCGCCCCGCATCATGAGAGACGTACAAAATCAATAACAACAGCAAATTGCCGATGGCTGAAAACAGATCGATCCAATAAAATTTTTTGCCTTTGTATTCATTTAAGAATTTAAAAAAAGAGCGAACTGCATCAAGAACAAAAACAATCATGACAAGAATAATCAGGGCGTTACCCCTGAAATCTTCTGCCCCCAACAACAGGACACTCATCAACAGGGAAAATGCTGCACTTCCGGTAGCCGATTTTTTTGAAGCATGATCTGATCGTCTGAAACTATCATACAATTCCATTAAGCCCACCCATATGAGTAGGCTCCCGAGATATACTTCTATTGAATTGCCAGTCCATAGAGGAGAAAAAAGAGCAAGAATTGCCAATACAGAACATGCTGCCGCCATGACAACCCTATCAATGGTAATCTTCCTGTCACGATAATTGAAATAAAAGGCCATGCTAATTTTTTTAACCTGCTTTTTTCATGCAAATCTGTTCAACTACCCTGGTTGACTATTAAAGATAAACTATAAAGGCGGAAGCTGCAGAATAGGCAGAATGGGCAGAAAAGAAAAAAACTTATTCTATGTACTCCGTGTATTCTAAGTCTTCCAAACAACCAAATTTTTTTCATGAAGCCTTGCTATACTCCATTAAAAAGGGAGTTTGGCGCTTGATTACAGCGAACATGCGATAGATAATTTTATTGCGGATCACATTGATTGTACTCATTTTTGATTTTCCAAGAGCTAACCGTCGTTCATAAAATTCCTTTAATTCCTTGTCATATCTGATCCCACATTTTGCCGATAAATCTAGTAATGTTTTCATTTGTTTATCTGCCAGATGGCTAACCCTGGTCTTCCCCTTTATACTGGATCCGGAACTGTGTTCAAATGGTGCTGTACCACAATAACAAGAAAATTTTCTCGCATTTCTAAACTTGGAAAAATTACCGGTTTTAATGATTGTTGTCACAGCTAATACTTTCCCGACCGTTTTAACACTGGTCAGTAATCTAAAATTTGCTTTCACAGTTGGGTCATTCTCAATCACCTCCGTTATAGCAGATTCCAGTTTTTCAATTTGCTTATTTATTGTTTTAATCACCGCCTGTTGAGTTTTCAGGATGAGGTCCTTATCTGCAAGGCCGATGTTTTGGTATTCCTTAATAGTGCATAGTACGCTTGCTCTGTTCCTGACAAGCTGGTTACGGGTATTCTGTAGCATTTTCAAACGTTCCAGGGATTTTGATGCAAGTTCCTCAGGTTGAAGTTTGGCTATCTTTTCAAAGCCATATGAAGCAATTCTGAAGGCATCGATCTTATCCGATTTACCTCGGACTAAACCGCTTGATTTTTTAATTTCTAACGCACTCACTTTACAAAAAGGAATTTTTTGTTCATGCAGAAAATTCTCAAAGCAAAAACTATACAACCCGGTATGTTCCATGACAAGTATGATTCCATGAGGTCTGATCTTTTGTTCTCGAAGCCAACACAAAAATTGTTTAAATCCTTCATTGTCATTACTGATTTGATAGTGAGCATGGGATTGATAACATGCAAAATCAATGGTTTTCTTGGACAGGTCAGCGCCAAGAATGTGTGAAACATTTTCCATAACTTTGAATTTAGAGTTAACAAAAATGTTGCTGTAGTCTAAGACCTTTAATTAGTCATTGCGGACTTAATATTCTAAATAGACCTAAGCAACAGTGGCCGGGAGTGGGGACTAATACACGAGAATAGATCTGAAAATCTTTGACTCCGTCAAGTTCACCCCACTTCCTTCCACAAATTAATTACTCCTGGAAGGATTAATCTTTTTGGTCAGAAGCAAGGAATTTGCTCTAAAGGACCTCCGTGTGAAAAAAGGGAGGAAGAGACAGAAAAAATTAGAGCCTTATGTAATATTAATCTGAAGTGATAATGTGCCAATGTGATAATGTGGCAATGTGATAATGTGGCAATGTGATAATGCGGCAATTTAAAATCAGATTGATTTGATTTATGGAATCACGGAGATTTGATCATTAACTATGCCCCGTAGGGGCTAAAGGTTGGTAACAAACGAGAAATGAAAGAACTACTTGCCCTGTAGGGGCAAAACTTACATGGTCATGATCTTATTCTATATACTCCGTGGCCTCAGTGACCTCTGCGAGAAATAATGTAGAAAAGAAAGAATCTTTGTGACCCCGGTTTTTCGCAGTTACGAAAAAACTGGGGAGTGAATTTTTTTAAAAAATTTACGGGGCAGAAAGAGAAGAGTAATTAATTCGTGCCAACTTAATTTGGTTATTTTAGCCAGCATTCGCTCTCCAAATGGCGTCCAATTTCATCACTATGATATATAGACTCTCACCAAATATCCTGATCTGCAGCTTGCTGACATGGATAGTTGGCGCGATGTCCGCACAAAACCTGGTGCCCAATCCCAATTTTGAAACGTATTCAAGTTGTCCTACAAGTATTTCCCAATTGAATTTAGCCACGCCCTGGGTAACGCCTACAATTGCGACACCGGATTATTTTAATTCATGCTCTAATAATATTGCGGTGGATGTCCCTACCAACTTTGGTGGCGGCGGATACCAGCTTCCGCTCAATGGCAATGGGTATGCCGGATGTTATTTCAAAGGACCAAATAATTACCGGGAATATATACAAGTACAACTTTCTTCTCCTCTTGAGGCGGGTATATGCTATAACGTTGGCTTTTTTATGAACCGCATGAACCAATTTTGCGGTGTCAACCAGGTAGGTATTTATATTTCTGATACAGCTCCGACAAGTTTGGGCGATACGGAACTGCCCGTTGAACCTCAGATCGTAGGGAATGGAGGATTCTATTCTGATACCGTGGCATGGGTGGAAATCTCAGGCTTATACCCGGCGCTGGGAGGTGAGCAATATATCACCATTGGTAATTTTAAATCTGATGCTGAAACCCCTTTCGATCCCATGTGCTCGAACCCGCCTCCATTTTCTTACTACTATATCGATAGTGTTTATGTGATAGCATCGGGTGTCGTTGATGAATTACCGTTGGAGTTGGGGCCGCCCATTGATGCTTGCATTGAAACTGAAATTGATGGTGAATCAGGTGATGTCATGTACACCTGGAGCGATGGATCTCACGGCCATACCCTGACAGCGTCCACGACAGATACGTATAGCCTGACGATTACACAAGGTTGTGCCATAGGTATTGATTCTGTAGATGTAACGATCCTGGGTTCAGCACCGGTTAACATCAATCCCGGATTCGCGTCGATCTGTGAGGGTGAATCCTATACCGTCACACTTGATCCCAATGCAGGTGATTATTTATGGAATGATGGCTCTACGGATAATGAATATACAATCACTGCATCTGGTGTTTATTCCGTTACGCTGGACGATGGATGTAATCTTTCATCGGATAACATCTCGGTAGAGGTAGTACCACTTCCCCTTCCGGTGAATCTTGGCAATGATACACTATTGTGTGCAGGGGATGAATTTGAAATTGCACTGAATCCTGGTATGAATACCGTAGAATGGCAGGATGGATCCTCCGCATCGATTTATTCCATTTCTGATCCCGGGATTTATTCTGTGACCATTAGTAACGCGTGTGGTGAAGCATCTGATGAAATCATAGTGACTGGTTTGCAACAACCGCTGATTGATCTTGGTCCCGATACATTGGTATGGTGTGAAGGAGATGTCATCTCCTATAATTTTGATCCTGACCTGGGTGATTTTACGTGGAGCGATAATAGTTTCAATCCATCTTTCTTTATTAGTTCATCCGGTGTATATAGTGTCACTGTAACCAATGCATGTGGTAGCGCGCAGGACATGGTCACCGTATACGAAGCTGCGCAACCTAACCCCGGACTTGATGATACGATCAATCTTTGTGCTAATGCATTGCCCTTTACACTTTCGGTGCAAGAGGATCCAATAGTTGATCATGTTATTTGGTCAACCGGAGAAACAACGAAACAAATTTCAGTCTCTGTTCCGGGAGAATATGCGGTGACTGTTTCGAATGTTTGTCACAGTAATTCAGATACGGTTTTCCTGGATATCATCACCGCACCTATCCTTACATTGCCTGTTACTGATGTGTTATGTGTTGGCGATACATTGTTGCTCAATGCAAGTATTCCTGATGCATCTTATCTCTGGCAAGATGGATCAACGCTTTCAACATTTGAAGTCACGGGACCGGGACTGTATACTGTGACCGTCACTAATTCGTGTGGTGTCGATCAGGATTCTACATTGGTGACAACTTTCACCCTCATTGATCCACCTAATCTCGGACCTGATCTTGCGCTATGCCCCGGTGAGCAGGTCACACTTTTTGCTCATGCAGCAAATGGTACATACCACTGGAATGATAATAGCTCAGCTGATACTTTATTAGTCACCGTTCCGGGAACGTATAGTGTGACAGTGCAGGATCAATGCGCAACTGCTGCAGATACTATTCAGATCACATCAAATAATTCACCACCTGTAGTTGATCTTCCCTCAGTGCTTACATTATGCCAGGGACAAAGTATAAGTATTGATGCTAATGTTGCCGGTGTAAGTTATTTATGGAGTGATGGTACAACGGATCCTTCATTGGTCGTCACTGTACCCGGATCATATAGTGTGACTATCAGCAATACCTGTGGAACTGACATGGACACTGTGATGATTGTAGATGGAGGTGCAATGCCTGTCATTGATCTTGGCCTAGATATACAATTATGTGAAGGGGAATCACAAGTGATTGCTCCTGATCTCACAGGTATAAATACATGGTTGTGGCAGGATGGAACTACGGGTCCAACTTTTACAGTCGATACGGCCGGCCAGATCACTATCGAAGTGTCAAATGCATGTGGTTCGGCATTCAACACTTTAAATGTATCTCTGTTGCCAGGCATTACTTCACTCAACCTTGGAAATGATACTGCATTGTGTTCATCTGAAATGTTGTTGCTGACAGTGAATATTCCTAATGTCACCATTACCTGGTTTGATGGCTCTCATAATGATCAGATCTCGATTGATCAAAGTGGAACATACACAGCAGAAATTGCAAATGTATGTGGTACTTCAACGGATACATTGATCGTGACTCCTTTGCCTGATATTCCTCAACTTTCATTAGGACCTGATCAGTCTTTGTGTCCGGGTGAATTGATCAATCTCAATCCCGGAATTCCGAATGTGCAATATTTGTGGCAGGATGGTTCGACTTCATCTTCCTTTTCTACCACGCAAGCCGGAACGGTCATTCTTATGATTTCAAATGCATGTGGTTCAGCCACTGATTCATTGGTCATCGTTGAAAGTACTGATGGACCTCAACTGGATCTTGGGCCTGATGTCATGGCGTGTGATGGAGATACAGTTACCATTCACGCAGGTGTTTCAGGTGTGGTGTATACCTGGCAGGATGGTTCGGATAATCCATTTTTCCTTGTCACTAATAATGCTCAACTAAGTCTTCACATTGCTAATTCCTGCGGTGAGGATAACGATACTATCTCGGTTCAATTCGTTGCGCCGCCTGGTCCTGATCTCGGTCCTGATACTTTGTTGTGCGATCATGAAGTGTTGACTTTGACCTCAAATGTTGATCAACTGACGACGAGTACCTGGCAGGATGGAAGTCATGCTACTGATTATGTCATCAATGCGGCAGGTACATATAGTCTTCAACAATCAAATATTTGCGGAGCTAAAACTGATTCCATTGCCGTTTCTTACAAATCATCACCAATGCCGTTTTCTCTTGGTCCTGATGTGGTCATATGTCCCGGGGAATCTGTCATCCTGCACGCACCTGTTACAATGGATCAACTTCTTTGGCAGGATGGAAGTGATTCGACAATGCTCTTAGCCAATGCGGATCAAGTGTACGCTCTCACGATTAGCAATGAATGTGGAACAGTGCATGATGAGGTCAATGTTGTTCTCAATGACTGCAATGCTGCGACAACTTTTTTTATTCCTAATATTTTTAGTCCAAATGGTGACCAGGTGAATGATTTATTTAAAGTTGAATTCAATGACGTTGCTGATATTATTTCTGTTGAAGGGGATATTTTCGATCGATGGGGCAATCATGTGTTTGGTTCTGATCAGCATCCGTTCACCTGGGATGGCAAGTTTAATAATGATCCCTTGAATCCGGGCGTGTATGTCTATCGGTTTACAATTGTGTATTCAAATGGGGGAAATGTAGTTACGAAAAAAGTGACGGGGGATGTGACGTTGGTGAAATAAGGCGAAGGCTGATGCGAAAGGACTGTTTCGAACAGCTATTATTCATTTTCGCACAACAGTTCGGCATTATGGTAGAAATGGTGGAAGGGGCGGAATAGGCTGAAGAGGAATAATTTCTTTGCGTCTTCGTGTCTTTGTGGCTAATAATTTGAAATTACAAATCTGATCATTCACAATGCCCCATAGGGGCTAAAGGTTGGTAACAAACGAAAAAGGAAAAAACTTCTTGCCCTGTAGGGGCAAAACTAACATGGTAATAATCTGTTCAATAAATTCTCCGTGGCCTCTGTGGCCTCTGTGCGAGATATAAGGCGGAAAAATACGAGAGCCTTATGTAAAAATAATCTGCAGTGATAATGTGGCAATGTGATAATGTGATAATGTGATAATTTGACAATGTGGCAATTTAAAATCAGTTTGATTTAATTTATGGAATGACAGAGATTCGATTCTTAACTATGCCCCATAGGGGCTAAAGGTTGGTAACAAACGAAAAAGGAAAAAACTTCTTGCCCTGTAGGGGCAAAACTAACATGGCAATAATCTGTTCAATAAATCAGGATTACGCTAAAGATAAGGGTAGTATAGCATCACTCTCAATTCTGCAAATTTTCTCTTAAATTTATAAGAATCAAAAACTTCCTGCCATGCCTTGTATCGTTGCTCTAATCGCTCTTCTTTTTCCGCGGGTTCTTATCGTGGTCTTGTGGTTTTTCACGAACTGGTTTTCCCATGTATTTGACTCAATACTCTGGCCTGTGGTGGGCTTTCTCTTTTTGCCGGTCACTACGCTGTGGTATAGTGTGGTCATTCATTCATTTGGCGGACAATGGAGCTCCACCAATATTGTCATCATGGTCATAGCTGTAGTGATTGATATGGGTTCCTGGGGTGGAGGCTATAGAAGCCGGAGCCGCTGATCAATTGTGAAAAGCACTTCCTGCAAAGGTTCCAATGGTCAATATCTCGATGAGTTCCACAGTGAAGTTGCCTCCCTTATCGAAGCAGAAAGGAGGAAAAAGGAGTATGGCCATGATCTCATGCCGTACGTATGTCGGACTTGTGGGTACTGGCATCTTGCTGCAGTGAGTAAAACCAGGATATGCATGTATTGTACTGACAGTGCTTTATTCCAAAAAGACTTGTATGCTACAAAACTAGAAGCTGAAGAAACTGCAAGAAAGGTTGGCAAGGAAAAGCGGATCAAGTTGTATGCTTATAAATGTCCGCATGGTAGTGGGTGGCATTTGACACGCGCGGAACCGGGGAAGAAAAATAATAAACGATAATTTGGTTGAGCTTTAAATAACTCTTATGAATTGCGCTTGAGTTCGCGGCGATTTGTGACATATGGCTTGCACAAATACACGATACCTCTCTCAGAATTGATTTATCGATCTATAAATTCGTGCATTAGTTCATGCATCCTTTTAGTGTATCTTAGCTTTGAACTCCAAAGGCAATAACAACGGGACAGATAATTAAATGATATTAAATACTAGTACATTGTTTGGGTTTATGCTATTATAATATAAATAGGGCAAATGAAAAGTATTGAAGTTGTAGCAGCAATAATATTATATAAAAGCAAAATTTTGTGCGTCCAGCGAGGAGAAAATAAATTTGATTATATATCAAATAAGTACGAGTTTCCTGGAGGTAAGATTGAGCCTGGTGAATCACATAAGGATACAATCAAAAGAGAAATATTAGAAGAATTAAAAATGCAAATTGATGTTCAAGAAGAGTTCTTGACTGTTAGACATCAATACCCTGATTTTATTATAACAATGTATAGCTTTATCTGCAAATGTGTTAATCCAAAACTAACATTAACAGAACATATTGATTTTAAATGGTTAAAAACAAATGAATTGGAAAAATTAGATTGGGCTGCAGCCGATATTCCAATTATGGAAAAACTAAGAACATATACAGATGAGTTTAGTAAATTCTAAATTAGAATTAAGTTTACAAACAGGTTTTATTAATCATGATATTCCGTCTTACAGGGAATATTTACCCCAATTATTGGTCAATGATAAAAGTGAGGGAAAAAAAGTTTTAAGTACAATAATTCAAGCATTAAATAGCTGTGAAGAATTTTGGTTTTCGGTTGCATTTATTACCACCAATGGCGTTGCCACTTTGATAGAAACACTTATCGGTCTTGAGCAAAGAGGAATTAAAGGTAAAATATTAGTTTCTCAATACTTAAATTTTACTCAACCTGAGGCATTAAAAAGATTGCTGCAATTTAAGAACTTAGAAATAAAGATTGCTGTAGATAATGCATTTCATTCGAAAGGATATTTATTTAAAAAACATGATGTGTATGATCTAATAATCGGCAGTAGTAATCTAACTGCAACTGCTTTATGTTCCAATGTAGAGTGGAATTTGAAAGTCTCAGCAACCCCAATGAGCCATATTATTTTCAATGCTATCAAAGAATTTACTACTGAATATGAAAAAGGCGTTTTTGTAGATTTAAAATTTATAAGTGAATATGAAATATTGTACAAAAATCAATTCGATTTCACAAAATTACTTAAAAAGGAATTATTTGTTTCAAATAAAAAGGAAATTACTCCAAATACGATGCAACTTGAAGCATTGAAGAATATAGAACATTTGCGTTCTCAAGGTAAAGACAAAGCACTTTTAATTTCAGCCACAGGTACGGGGAAAACTTTTTTGTCGGCCTTTGATGTGAAAAAAATTAATCCAAGTAAATTTCTATTTATTGTACACCGATTAAATATTGCAGAGGCTTCAATGAAAGCTTATCTAGCAATATTTGGTAGATCAAAATCTATAGGTGTATATTCTGGTGCTCGTAGGGAATTAGAAGCAGATTATATTTTCTCAACTATACAGACAATATCTAGAGATGAACATTTAGCTCTCTTTGATCCAAGCCATTTCGAGTACATTGTCATAGATGAAACACATAGAGCGGGGGCTGAATCCTATCAAAAAATACTCAATCACTTCAATCCTAAATTTCTATTAGGAATGACGGCCACCCCTGAAAGAACTGATGGATTAGATATTTTTAAATTATTTGATTATAACATAGCTTATGAAATTAGATTACACAGAGCTCTGGATGAAGACATGCTTAGTCCATTTCACTACTATGGAGTTACAGACATAACTGTGAATGGATCAGTGTTGGATGAAGATGCTGATTTCAATTTACTTTCATCTACAGAACGAATAGATCGAGTAATTGAAAAGGCCTCAGTTTACGGTTGTGACAATGGGAGAGTCCGGGGATTAATATTTTGTTCTTCTGTAGATGAGAGCAAAGCACTTTCGAATGGATTTAATCAAAGAGGTTTTAAAACCATTGCCCTTTCAGGTGACAATAGTGAAGATGAAAGAGCACAAGCAATAATTCAACTTGAGTCAGATGATAGTAAAAATCAATTAGACTATATTTTCACGGTTGATATTTTCAACGAGGGAATCAATATACCAAGTGTTAATCAAATAATAATGTTGAGGCCTACTCAATCTGCAATTGTATTTGTTCAACAACTTGGTCGAGGACTAAGAAAGATTGAGGACAAGGACTATTTAACTGTAATAGATTTTATCGGAAATTATAAAAGTAATTTTTTAGTGCCTATTGCATTATATGGTGACACTTCCTATAATAAAGATTCTTTAAGAAAGTTAATGTCTAGCGGAAGTAATCTTATTCCTGGAACATCTACGATTAATTTTGATCAAATAGCGAGAGAGCGAATATTTGAAGCGATTGATGTAGCAAATATGCAATTAAAAAGAGATTTGGTTAAGGACTATAACCTCTTAAAATTTAGATTGGGAAGAATACCAATGATGGTTGATTTTATTATACATGGGTCGAGGGATCCGCAATTGTTTAGTAATTACTCAAGATCATATTTTAACTTTGTGACAGAATTGGAGGATAGTTTAAGATCTCAATTAAGCCTTACTGAAAAGAAAATTCTGGAACTTTTTTCAAATGAAATAAATAATTCAAAACGTGTTGAAGAGAGTCTTATTTTGAAAAGACTAATTCAGTCAAGAACTTTGGAAATAGAAGATTTTAAATCTGAAATTGAAAATGAATATGGATATTTAGTATCAAATGAAACGATTGATTCGTGTATAAATAATTTAAATTTTAAATTCGTAACAGAAAATAAGGGCGGAAGGCTTGTTACGGTTCACGATTTATACAATATAAATATATTGAATAGGAAGGAGGATCAAATTATTATTGATGGAGCATTTGCTAAAATATTAAACAATTCAACTTTCCTCCAATTCTTGGAGGATAATATAGATTATTCAATTCAATCATTTAATAATTTATTTGTGAAGAATAAATTTATTGGCGGTTTTGTATTGTATAGAAAGTATTCAAGGAAAGATGTTTTTAGAATTTTAAACTGGGAAAGAAATCCCGTAGCACAGAATGTTGGAGGTTATATATTAAGTCCACAAAAAACGAATTGCCCAATTTTTGTGAATTACCATAAAGGAGAAGACATTTCAAGCACAACCAAGTACGAAGATGGCTTCATAAACAGCTCTGAATTTGAGTGGATGTCAAAATCATATCGGACATTAGCTAGTCCCGATGTAAAAGCTATAATCAATTCTAAAAATGGGTTAAGATTACCACTATTTATAAAAAAGAGTAATGATGAGGGAACAGAGTTTTATTACATGGGTGACGTTACTCCTGTAGAAAATAGTTTCATACAGACATCAATGTTCGATGATAATAAAAAACATGTTCCGGTTGTAAAGATTACTTTTTCCATGAATCAACCCGTCGAGGATTCTATTTATGATTATTTAACAAAACAAAGAAATGAAGAATCCGATTCAATTGAAGCCTTAGAAGACATTCCATTTAAAGTATTACCAAAAGGCGAAGTAAATCCCTTTATAAACTGTATTCCATTATACGACATTAAAGCTGCAGCTGGTGATTTTAGTGATTTTCAAAGCAATACTGGAGCGAAATGGATTCAGCTAAACAAACAATTCAAGTATTCTGAAGACTATTTTGTTTGTAAGGTAATTGGTGAATCAATGAATAAAATTATACCTAATGGTTCATGGTGTTTATTCAGAAAAGATCCAGGAGGATCAAGAGCAGGAAAGATTGTTTTAGTAAAACATGCTGATATTCAAGATCCTAATTATGCCTCTGGGTATACTGTTAAATTGTATGAGAGCACGAAAGTAGTGATGGAAGATTCGTGGCATCATAAGTCAATTATGTTAAAACCACAGTCGTACGATGAGGAGTATAAAAACATAGTTTTGAGTGAAGATGAATTAATGGGTTTAAAGGTTGAAGGAATTTTCATTGAAGTGTTGAACTGAAGTCTTGTACATTTTTCCTTTGTACAAAGTCTCTTCCCTTGTTTCATTGGGTTTTAAAATAAACATTTTCACACTGAAAAAAAATCTTTCCCCACACCCCAAACACTCTTCGACCTGCGTCATATTCGTCGTATGCGACATATCAAGAATGACATCTGTCCTCGCTCCACATTTAGGGCAAGTTGTAGGTTGATCAGATAAAATGAATACCTCTGTAAAGTCCATTTGCGTGAAATATGATTAATTGATTCTTAATTCTGTTATTTGATATTTTGCGCTGATTGTATATTGACCCTCTTGACCTCATAATTTCTCTTCATACATACTCTTAATCTTAAAATCCTTACCCCAGACTGCTTTAATATTCAAATCATAATTCTTGAATTGAGTTGCATTCAGTGGTTTTAGGTGATAATTAACATCATAACTCACTCCGTAGTCACCATTTGGAAGAATTTGTTCTTTATATGTCTGCCAGTTTATTTCGATTTTTCGTATGGGGTACCGTTTATTATATGCGGTCATATCTCTTTTTACCGATATAAGGCTCACATCTCTTTTGTTCGTACCAGCGATCCAAAGGATCACGCAGGTAATAATCGAGTACCTCAACATTGTTAAGTTCAAGAGCTTTATAATATTCATTCACCTGACTTCTAACACTAGTCTCGTGAACAATCTTATCGCCAGAATTTGGTGTCTGAGTGAGAAAAAAAGCGATAAAAACACCAAGAACAAGGAACCCCAGTATCCAGGCTAAATAGTTGATCCGTTTTTTGGTCGTTTCTTCATAGGTAAGATTTGGAGTAACATTGCTTATGTTCGATGAAACAGAAGCTTGTTTGACATTAGGATTTGTAGATAAGGCATTTTCGGGACATCTACCTACCGGTATTGTATGGCTATTGATAATCGATCTATATAGGTCCAGATGATCGATTTGTTTAAAAGGTATGAGACTAATACGCTTTGGTCTGCCAGGATAACCTTCAGCACCGACCAAGAGGAAGACAGGTTGGTCAGTGGCATCCAATGATTTGTATCGTTGGAATTGTTCAAACTTCAGTAGATTAAGTTTATCATCCCGATTATATCGCGAGCGATATTTGGCTTCTATATAAAATTCTTTACCTGAGGTAATCGATCTGAACTTAAAATCAGGCTTTAATGAGGATTCTACATATCGGGAGGCATTTTGCTCGTAGTTATGTGTCTTCTCCAGTAACTTGAAGTGAGAAGAGGGAAAAATAATGTCTTCTACGAACTTCTCGAAGGTTTCACCGTCTTTAAAATGGTCTTTAAACAAGCTCACCGGATAGAGGGTTTAATAGGCAAATATCAAAAAATAAAATCGCCTAAGTTTATCCAAGAATTAGTCCATTCTTACACAGAATAAGGGTAAAAATCACTTTCTATATTGAATTTAGCAAAAGATCAATCATTTTATCCACCCTCCCTCATCATCCCCTATGCCACGCCTTTCGCCCGCACGAACTTTGGAAAGGTAGAATTCGCTCATCGGCAATAGACAGTTTGCGGAGAGCAATTCTCCATTAGTAAATTGCAGTTCCGATCAACAACGTGATAATCCCTTTACATATCTTGTTCATTTTGTTCCCTCTCCACCACCGCCTCCAGTACTTGCCGAATAAACCGGGTATAAGGTATGTCCCGCTTGTCAGCAATTTTCTTGATGCGTTCCAGCAAGACCTCAGGCAGGCGCATATTAATCCTGGCAGAGACGCGATGCTTCGACCTTCCTCTCTCATCCTTGTGCTACACTTCGACACGCACTTCCTTTCCCTAAGGCAGCTCAGTGCAAGCAGCTCAGCAACAGAATCGTGCCTCTACACAAACGCCTTCCGGTCTCATTCTTTGTGAATGTTTTTTTGTTATCTTCTATATCAATTTCGTCAGGTTATTCCTGATATTTTACCTATAAAACATAATTTTATTTAAAGATTTCATATATTTTCTTATCTTTCGTATCTGTAACATCAGGTTATACCTGACATATTTGCTATGAAACATAAAACAATATCATCTCAATCCGGCCTCCTTCTATCCTATTTTAATGGACACAACAAGTTTTGCTTTGACTACAAAGAAGCTTTAAAAGCCATACCAGGATCTAAGGAAAGTACACTTAGGGAGTTGCTGAGTGACATGACAAAAAGAGGTTTATTGATGAGAGTGAAGGATGGACTTTATCATATCATTCCCTATGAACAAGACCCGGATACATTTATGCCCGACTGGCATGTACTGGCTGAGTATCTGGTGAAGAATAACGAACACTACATCGGGTATTATTCAGCCATGCAAATCCATAACCTCATCACACAGCCTTCACTCAAAGAACAAATCGTGGTTTCTAAACAAATCCGGCCTTCTGAAATCCTCATACGGAATATTCCTTTTCAATTTATCTATCATAACAGCAAACACTACTTCGGCGGCACGAAAGTCTGGGTAGACAGCTTCAACAAAGTGCTTTGTTCAGACCTTGAAAAAACGTTTATTGATTGCCTATTCAAACCGGACTATGCGGGGGGAGTCGTTGAAATTGCAAGAGCGCTCTATGTGTCAAGAGACAAAATCAACTACGATACACTGATGGAATATGCCAAAAAATTCGATTCGCAGGCAGTCATAAAACGATTGGGATTTCTTTTGGAAACACTTAACATCCGGACAGAAATTCTCGATGATTTACAACAACTCAAGACTGACTCCTATGTGGTGCTTGACACGGAATTACCTAAATCAGGTAAACGAATTAGCCGCTGGAGCATTCATCAAAATTTAGAAACTGAAACGATTACCTCCGCAATCCATACATGATAAAGCCCGGTGAGATTCAAAAAAATGCGACTCTATATGGAGTTCGGGATGCGCAGATAGAGAAAGACTATGTGCTTTCGTGGATGTTGAAAGGTATATCCCAACATCCGGATCTCTCCAAAGAAATCGTATTCAAAGGTGGAACAGTATTAAAGAAAATCTACTTTGAAAACTACCGGTTTTCCGAAGACCTGGATTTCACATTGATCAATCCTAATATCACCAATCAACAGATAATTACATGGTTCGAAGAAGTTTTTAAATATATTCAGGATGAAGCCATTATTCCACTGAAGCAAAGTGCAAAAGCAAAAGTTTATCTGCAATCAATTTTCCAAAAATCATTGCACAAAGGTTACCTCAATATAAAGCCCGATGGAAGGGTTCATTAAGCGAACAAATAAAGGACTTACCAGATTTTGAACAAGTAGAAAGAGAGGTGATGAGATTTGTTAAAAAATTGAAATTTTAGAATGATTACCCGACATCTTATCAGTAAAAGAATAAAAACATTTTACTTACTCCGCATATGCTCTCCCCTCTCCACAAACCACGTCTCCATCTCCCCTTTTCCCTTGACTTCTACTTTTCCCCGGGCAGTGAATGTAAAAGCGGGATCATCTTTCAGGCGTTCGTAAGTGGTTTTTGAAATGTGGATTCTCCCCGGCTCTGAAGTCGATTCCATCCGGCTGGCGGTGTTGACGGTATCGCCCCACAGATCATACTGGAATTTTTTAATGCCGACGATACCTGCCACCACGGGCCCGGTGTGCAGGCCGATGCGGATTTCAAAGGCAGGCTTGCCTTGTGCTAACCGGCTAATGACATGACCAGTGACAAAATCTCGGAGATCGATGGCCGCCTGCACGGCAAGTTGTGCATGACGGGGATTTGGAAGGGGAAGACCTGAAGCCGCCATGTAACTGTCGCCAATGGTTTTGATTTTTTCAATGTTATGACGCTGAATGATTTCGTCGAATGCTTTGAAACAAACATCAATCTCGGCGACCAGTTCGGTTGCGGACAACTGTTCCGAGATTTCGGTGAAGCGCACAAAATCAGTGAAGAGTACCGTCGTGTCATCGTAAAGTCGTGAAGCGGCGCTGCCTTTGGCTTTAAGCTCTTCTGCGGTTTCTGCAGGAAGGATGTTGAGTAGTAATTCGTCACTGCGCTGTCGGGCCTTGCGGAGGCGTCCATGTTGACGCAGGATCACGGAGGCAAAGACCAGGGATCCTCCCAGCACAGCAAGGATCGAATCCAGGATATTACGTTGGTGGCGCTGTTGTTTCTCGTGTTCATTGGCAGCGATGAGATTGGCCTTGTCGAACTCATATTGAAGTTGCAGCCGGGCAGTCTTCGAATTGCTCTCCGTATTCCATACGCTGTCCTGGTAAACGCGGGATAATTTGAAGTGATTGAAGGCGTCGAAATAATGTCCTTCGATACTGTCGATGTAAGAGCGAAGTTCATAAGAGCTGGAAATGTTCATCACCAGGTGCCGATCGACGGCATTAGGTAGTGCCAGGTCCACGTAATGTTTTGCTATGGCCACATGATCGCTGTGGTCAAAGTCAAGGCCATGATTAAACATCGTCAGGTACCAAACCGCAAGAGCTACATACGAATCGACACTACCGGATCTGACTTCCAATTCGAGCCGCAGGCGCTCCTGGTAATAGCAAAGCGCCTCTTCATATTGTTGTTGCGCGAGCGTGAGGTCACCAGCTGTGAAAGCAGCTTCGCCCAGTTGAAAGCAGATAGCGCCGAGATAAGAATAGGCCCAGGCCTTACCCCAGGACGGGCTCTTCAATCCATGTCGCACATAAAGATCCAGGGCATGGTCGCTGTGGAAAAGTGCCAGATCGTATTGCTTTTGTTGCATGGTGACGTCGGCGATGTTAGTATGAATCATGGCCATCATGTTGGTGTCCCTGATGGACTCCATGATCGCCAGTGATTTCCGGAAGGACTGCAGCGCCTCGGGTAATTCTTTTTTATCATCGTAGACATCGCCTGACAGTTGATAGCACTTCCCTATCATGAGTTGGTTTCCGGTTTGCTCAAATAATTTCAGCGCTTCGAGGTTGTGGTAGAGCGCGATGGAGGGATTTGATAATTCATGATAATAGGTCCTGGCCAATCCATCATGCGCGCGGGCGCGGAAGCTGATGTTGTCTGATTGACTGCAGAGTTCAAGGGCGTCTTCGAAGAATTGTTTGGCTTGCGTGCCGTGGTGATAGGCAAGATGCAGTCTGCCGGTAATCAGCCTGGATTCGATGCGACCTGGTAAGTAATCCGATTTATCTGCGAGTGTTTGGGCCTGGGCAGCATAGGAAAAAGCGGTGCTATCATCAGCATCGAACAAAGCCTGGGCCAATAAATTGAGGCGGTTGATTTTACTGGTGTCGTCGCGCGCAATGGAAAGACTGTATTTGAGGGAATCGATTTTGGATTGAGAATAGGTCGCTGTGCTGTAGGCAAAGCAAAGACATAGTGAGAGGAGAAGGGATTGTTTCATTTGGGTAATAAAAGGTGCCGGGGATGAAGCTAGAGAAATTTGGGGGGATTTGCGGGATTGATGGGATGTGATGGTCGTGGAGACGCGATTTATCGCGTCTCCTCCCATACACATGATTTGCGGGATTCACGGGATGCGTGGGATGCGTGGGATATGAGACGCGATAAATCGCGTCTCTACGACCAACAAATACAACCATCAAATACAACCATCAAATACAACCATCAAAATAAATAATTGGACGTATGTGGAAAATCGCGTCCTAATCCATACGTCTCTACGATCAAATGTGAATTTGTTTGATCATCAAATTCATGGTAAAATTGTCAGTTACCAGCAGTGCATTTTACTTGGCTCTGGAGTGCTGCTCCCTCTCCACCACCGCTTCCAGTATCTGCCGAATAAACCGTGTATAAGGTATATCCCTCTTGTCAGCAATTTTTTTGATGCGTTCCAGCAAGACCTCAGGCAGGCGCATATTAATCCTGGCAGAGACGCGATGCTTCGACCTTCCTCTCTCATCCTTGAGCTACAGCTCAGCAACAAAATCGCATCTCTACCACCAAATGTGATTTTGTTTGATCCTCAAAGGGGAGATCTGAAAAATTCATCCTCCTTCCAATTCAATGGATTCTGCAGAATATACCTTGTCTTTATTTTATATTCCTCCGCATCCCTAATGATCCGATCATTGAATCTTTTTTGCCAATCAAAATCCGGGTTGATTTTGTGTGCCTCATAAGACACCCTTCCTGTGTACCAACGGATCACTCTTGATAGATTTTGATGTAACATCGGATTATGTATTCCTGTGACACCTCCAGGAATTGATTTCGATTGATTTTCATGATGATCCTCATGATCAGGAGGAGACGCGATAAATCGCGTCTGTACGTCCGATATTTCAATTCCATCCGGAATATCTATGACGTCTGGAATATCAATTGGGTCCGAAATATCAATTATGTCCAAAATATCAATGGGTGAATTGCGAATATTGATGATCCCATGAATGTGATTGGGCATTGTAACAAAGGCTCCCAATTTTACGTGTGGAAACCTTCCGGGTATTTCATTCCAATATTTTTCCGCCATCTCTCCAATTTTGGAATGAAAAAATTTATGGTCGATGATTTCACCAAAAAAATGAATTCGATCCCTGGTGCAGATGGTAACGAAATACGAACCATTTCCATAATCCCACCACCTGGCACGTGATGTTGAAATCCGAAACCGGTTCCGGAATTTTTCTGACATGATTCAACTGGTTGATTATATAAATATAGGGATTTGATGGATTGGATGGGTACATGTTCGATACATGCGTTACGTGGTAGGAGACGCGATAAATCGCGTCTCTACGACCGTTAAAAAATACGATTTGATTAATTCTTAAAAATTGCGTTTGTCTCGCCCGCATACGTTATATCAAATAATTAAATGGTCGTAGAGACGCGATTTATCGCGTCTCCTCCTTCCCAAACGCGTGATTTGTGGGATTTGCGGGATTTGTGGGGTTTGTCGGGTTTGTCGGGTTTGTCGGGTTTGTCGGGTTTGTCGGGTTTTGAGACGCGATAAATCGCGTCTCTACGACCATCAAAATATACATTTTAAAAACAATTTGCCCACGTCCATTACATCGAAAAAATAAACGGACGTTGAGACGCGATTTATCGCGTCTCAATCCCTGCGTCATAATCCTCGCGTCTCTACATCCCTATTCTTATCTTCGCCCTTCATGAAAATCGCAGTCGTCGGAACCGGATACGTAGGCCTCGTCACAGGCGTTTGCTTTGCTGAAACAGGCAATGATGTCACCTGCATCGACATCGACACCCAAAAGGTGAAAAGCCTGCAGGCCGGCAAGATCACCATCTACGAGCCCGGCCTGGAGGTCCTCTTCCAGCGCAACCAGGAGCAGGACAGGCTGCATTTTACGGCCGATCTCGGGGAAGGAATACAGGATGCCCAGGTCATTTTCCTCGCCCTGCCCACGCCGCCGGGAGCAGACGGGACAGCTGACCTCTCTTACATCCTCGGCGTTGCCAAAGATCTTTCACAACTGATCACCTCCTACAAAGTCATCGTGGATAAAAGCACCGTCCCTGTCGGCACATCAGAAAAAGTAAAAGCCGTCATGCGCCAACACCTGACCGCAGATCTTTTTGATGTCGTCTCCAACCCCGAGTTCCTGAGAGAAGGTGTGGCCGTCGATGATTTTATGAAACCGGATCGCGTCGTTATCGGCCTGTCTTCGGATCGTGCACGACATGTCATGGAAAGATTATACAAACCATTCGTGCGCCAGGGCAATCCCATCCTATATATGGATGAGCGCTCTGCTGAAATGACGAAGTACGCCGCAAACGCGTACCTCGCTACACGCATTTCATTTATGAACGAGATCGCCAATCTCTGCGAACGCACCGGTGCAAATGTCGATCATGTGCGTCGTGGCATCGGAAGCGACACGCGAATCGGAAAACGATTTTTATTTCCGGGAGTAGGTTATGGTGGAAGTTGTTTTCCAAAAGATGTACAGGCATTGCACCTGACCTCCAAAGAACATGATTACGATTTCAGGATCCTCGATGCCGTCATGGATGTCAACACCCGACAGAAACATATCCTCGCTCAAAAAATAATGGATCACTTCCAGGGCGATATCAAAGGAAGACGCATCGCCATCTGGGGACTCGCTTTCAAACCCAACACCGATGATATCCGCGAAGCACCAGCCATCGACATCATCAATGATCTCCTGTCGGCAGGAGCAGAAGTTACAGCTACCGACCCCGAAGCTATTCCCAATTTCAGCCAGTCATTTAAAGGAAATGTGTCGTATTCAGAAGATATGTACGATATCCTCGAAGGCGCAGATGCATTAGCCATCGTGACGGAATGGAATGAATTCCGGACACCGGATTTTCAACGCATGAAATCACTCATGAAATCACCTGTCATTTTTGACGGACGCAATATTTATGACCTCGAGGACATTCCTGAATCAGGATTTTATTATTCCAGCATCGGAAGAGAAATCATCAACACCAAATAAACAACTATGAAGGACATCCAGATGGTCGATCTCCAAAGTCAGTACCAACAATTAAAACCTGAAATTGACCGTCGCATTCAATCCACGATTGATAGTGCCGCTTTCATCCATGGCCCCGAAGTCAAAACATTCGAAGCCGGCCTTGGCAAATATCTTGACGATGCACACGTCATCGCCTGCGCCAACGGAACAGATGCATTGCAAATCGCATTGATGGCACTTGATCTCGAACAAGGAGATGAAGTCATCGTACCCTCTTTCACTTTTGTCGCCAGTGTGGAAGTCATTGCACTTCTTGGTTACAAACCTATTGTAGTGGATGTCGATGAACGTACATTCCTGATGAAGCTTGAAAATATTGTGGACTCGCTGTCTCCAAGGACGCGTGCGATCATACCTGTTCATCTTTTTGGCCAATGTGTCAATATGAATGCACTCATGGCCATCGCCAAAACACGCGAACTGCATATCATCGAAGACAATGCACAATCTATTGGTGCAAAAGTTTTAATGGATAATGATCAATGGCAGATGGCAGGTACGCTTGGCCAGATCGGGACCACTTCATTTTATCCTTCGAAAAACCTGGGATGCTACGGAGATGGCGGTGCGATCATGACCAAAGATGAATCACTCGCTCATAAAATAAGAATGGTGACGAATCATGGCATGCAAAAAAGATATTACCACGACATGATCGGTGTCAATAGCCGACTTGATTCTTTGCAAGCTGCAGTACTGAATGCAAAACTTCCACACCTGGATGAATATAATAAGCTTCGCCGAGGTGTAGCTGATCAATATGATAAATTGTTAGGACCACTTGGCGATATCATAATTCCTGAGCGCGTTACCTGGTCAGAACATATTTTCCATCAATATACTATACGCGTTCATCGGGATGTGCGGAATGAACTGCAGACTTATCTCGCGGAACAAAAGATTCCGTCGATGATTTACTACCCTGTGCCGATGCATGAGCAACCTGCTTTCAACAAGTTGGTGCGTCGACGTGTTTCATTAGCGAATACTGAACGGATATGTCGTGAAGTGCTTTCCCTTCCGATGCATCCTGACTTGACGGAAGAGCAGATTGGGTTTATTTGCGGGAGTGTGAAGAAGTTTTTTAAAGGTTAATGCTTCGACTTGCTTTTTCTCATCCTTAAACTGCGGCTCAGCATCCTTTTGAAATCTGCAAAATATCTTGCGACTGCTCAGCAATCATCAACGACCACATTTTATCGTGAGCCGTAATTCGTGAGCCGTAATTCGTGAGTTTTAATTAGTGGTAATTAGTGAAATTAGTGGCTAAAAAAGTGTGTATTGTGAAATCTTCCTTTTTTCACCACATAGAAACATAAGAAACATAGAAAGGCACATAGAAAAAATAAAAGCAGATCTCCCGGTTTCCTAAGTGGCTACTTAAGTTTCCTTAAGTCCTTAAGTGGTAAAAAAAGAATGATACCCATTTGAACCACTTAAGGACTTAAGAACACTTAAAAGGCCACTAAAAAAATGAACCACTTAGAAACTTTAGTAACTTAGGTAGCCACTTAGAAAACTGAAGAGAGAGTGTTTAAAAACTGAGGCGGGGGCAAGCCCCGCCAATACTAAAAAAGAAAGAAAAGACATTTGTATTGGCGGGGCTTGCCCCCGCCTAATTTGAATCTCCAAAATTGATTAAAGTTTTTATCCCGGATTATTTTGTGCCTGAACGGAGCTATATCGTCAGGACATTGTTGCAACATTACTGTGGGGCTGAGATTGAGATTATTCCAAAAGCGAACCAGGAGCATTATGAATTGATATGGGATGATAAGTCAATCATTATCCAGGATCATTTTTTCTCAAAAATTCCAAAAGGGGAATCTTATCTCGAGGCGAAATATATTCCTGCGAAAATTATCCCGACGCAATCACTTGGGCTGGATCACATTCTGCTTTTATACGGTGATGAACATCTTGAAATAACCCGTGACAAAATAGTGTGTCATGTGGATTTATTCGGAGGAGCATTTTTGATGTTGACCCGCTGGGAAGAAGCTGTCAGCAAGGATAAAGATTCGCATGGCCGGTTTCCTGCATCAAGTGCGTTGTTGGTCAAATCAGGTAATATCCTTCGACCAGTTGTGGATGAATATACAGCGTTGTTGCGCTATTGGTTATTGACGCTTGGTTATCCGCTGAAGACTGAGGTGGCTGAATATAAAGTGGTGCCTACCTGCGATGTGGACATGCCCTATTATTGGCGTAGTAAACCTACCTGGAAAATACTGGCAAAAGGATTTCGTCGAAATCCTTTTCGTTTCCGGAAAGCTCTCAAAGAATCCAAATCCGTCAGGAAAGGGGAAGCGCAGGATCCCTATGATCGGTTTGAATATTTAATGAACCTGGCAGAACAGTCAGGTCTCAGGTTTCAGTTTAATATGATCGGTGGTGGAAAGACAAAGTATGAAGGGAATTATCACATTGATGATGATCACATCAAATTACTGATGCACAAGATGCTCGCAAGAGGTCATCAAGTCGGAGTGCATCCGAGTTATGCCTCATTCAAAGATCCGGTGATGATTGAAAAAGAGAAGGAAGCTGTTTCACTTTCCAGCGGAATAGAGGTTAATTCTTCTCGCCAGCATTATTTAAGATTTGATGTGCCGAAAACCTGGAGATTTTTAGTCTCTGCAGGAATAAATACAGACAGCACCCTTGGTTATGCTGCAGAACCGGGATTCAGATGTGGTACATGCAAGCCATTCCCGGTATTTGATATTTACCAGAGAGAAGAATTACCACTGATCGAAAGACCACTCCTGATCATGGATGTCTCGTTTCGTTTTTATAAAAAATACACCATTGAACAGAGCATTGCTTTGTCTCAAAAAATCATTGAACAGGTAAAAAAACACAATGGAGAATTAATGATCCTCTGGCATAATTCTTCGCTCAGCGAGATTGATGGTTGGAATGGGTGGAGTGAGGTATTGGAAAAAATGGTCCAAGGATGATGGTCTTGGCAGCCGGTTTGGTTATAGGGAAATGGTCTAAGGTCAATCTATTTTTAACTTTTCTTATTAGTGTTATCTTGAGAATCAATCTTAATAAATCATAATAATCTTATTTAATCCACGTCCTTTTTATTCGCCGCAAATTGCGCTGATTTCGCTGATTATTTAATTCTCATCCTTTTTTACCACTTAGAAACATAAGTAATCTAAGAAAAAACTTAAGTCCATAATTATTAGTTCTCGGATTTCATTTACAGGTTTTCAAATGCTTATTATTTACTTTACGCTTTTAGTTTTTAGTTTTTAGTTTTTAACTTATTACATACTATTTATAAGCTCCTTCAGGTTTTGCAATTTCTTTTCTTCCCTGAATTTCCTGCAATACTCTGTGTGGTAAGTATGGGCGCTGATAAAATTGATTTGCAGCTGATTAAAAGCATTGATATCCAATTCCGGGTCGAGATATTGCATTTCTTTAAAGAGGTACTGGCTCACCTTGTGAAATAAATCCGTGCCCAGGTATTCGAGATCGGCATCGCAGACAATCTTTTCATTCAATGTTATGGGTGTCTGCGGAATTTTCGTGGTCATGATCATATCACATATAAGATCGGTGTCAGCGGCGTTGAAGGAATATTCATTTAAAAATTCCCGGGTGATATCGCAGCCCGCCTCTTCGTGATCTTTATATTGCCTGACAAATCCAATGTCGTGAAATAATGCAGCGGTTTTAACCAGCAATAGATCACGTTCATCTACATTTTCGTGCCTGGAAATGAGGTCCGCCTGCTCAATGACATAAGCGGTATGCCTGGGCGAATGGTAAGCAAGAAAAGAAGGCAATTGATTATGTAGTAGGAGAAATACTTTGTCATGAATTTCCTGGAATTCAGTCATAGGCTAGTGTTTTATTTTTTGTTTGATCACACCGCCTTTTACTTCTTTTATACTAGTGATATAGACAAAAGCATTTGGGTCCTCATGCAGTATGGCTTGTTTGATTCGATGTAATTCAAGCCGGGTGACAATGGTCATGATGATGTCACAATCATATTTGACATCAAAGCTCCCGGGCAGGTAACCGCGTTCTCCTTTAAAAACGGAAATCGCTTTATTAAAATCATTGACAATAATGTTCTTGATATTTTCATGTTTTTCGGACAATACCGTGAGTGCAGTATACTCTTCAAATCCGTCTACTACATAATCGGATATTTGCATCGCGGTGAAGTAAGTGAGAATGGAATACATACCGGCTTCCGGTCCAAATTTAATCGCTGCAGCCAATATCACCGTTGTATTGATAAACATGACGATTTCACCTGTAGAGAATCCTGTTTTTTTATTGGTATAATGTGCGATGACTTCAAGGCCGTCGAGAACTCCCCCGCCCTTAATCACAAACCCAATGCTTAATCCCATAAAAAATCCACCAAACAATGCAATCAGGATCTTATCATTGGTGATGGGAGGAAAATTAAAGGTATTCAACCCGATCACCAACAGCGTAATGGCTATCGATGTCTGCACGGCGAATGATTTTCCGATCCGGTGATACCCGATCAGAATAAAAGGGATGTTGACAACAATAAGAAGGATGCGGATGTCGACATTCAGCACCTTGGAAAGTAATATGCATATACCTGTGACTCCACCATCAATGAAATGATTGGGGATCATAAATCCCTCCAATGCAAAAATGGCAGACATCACACCGATAACGGTAAACATGATGGAAGAAGGTGAAAAAATCCTCCTCCAGTTTATAGCCTCCGAATGAGCCATGGACTGTAAGCGATTATTGATGTATTGGGAGTAAATATAAAAGAAATAGGTGGTCGTTGATTAAGGGTCATTCGTTGTTGGTTGTTGGAAAACGGACTGGCTTAGATTTATCACTAAATGAGGCAGGGGCAAGCCCTGCCAATACAAAAAAAGAAGAACTGTATTGGCGACCCTTGCGGTTGCCTTTGTAAAAACTTAAATCTTTTCGTTGGTTCAGTAGGAGACGAGGCAGGGGCAAGCCCTGCCAATACAAAAAAAGAAGAACTGTACTGGCGACCCTCGCGGTTGCCTTTGTAAAAACTTAAATCTTTTCGTTGGTTCAGTAGGAGACGAGGCAGGGGCAAGCCCTGCCAATACAAAAAAAGAAGAACTGTACTGGCGACCCTCGCGGTTGCCTTTGTAAAAAACTACAAGGTGCAAACGCTATTCTTTTGCAAGTTCTTTTATTAAATCTCCTCTTGCAGTGAATAGCAGATTTTTTGATTCGGCGGATAGCTTTATTTCTGCCTGGAACGTAGTGACTTTTTTATTGTCCGTCCACTTCCATGCTTTAGTAATTTTAGCTTTAGGATAATTCCTTTCGATATAAGACTTTGCAATGGCGGGCAATTGATCCGTGGTTATTTCTACGACCACATTCATCCTTTGACCGGTGGAATCATACCATGCCGTGGCCGGCATGTTAATTAATTTAAATGTGGCTTCGTATTGCCCTTCTTTTAATTTCCAGGTAGCTTTTGCGTCTCCATAATTTTTGATGAAGGCTTTGAGGACGGCGTCCGGAGCTGCCGGCGTCATATCCGTTGTTTTACCCTGTGAAAAAACAGTCGTCATCCGGCAAAAGAGGATGATTACAAAAATGAATCTTGCCATGTATAAGTGATTTTGAATGGTGAATTTATTTTTTATTCTAAATATCTCCGCGGCCATAACTCATGATGATTTTACCGGATTCGCTGTCTGCCGCTTGCATTTTCCGGTCCTTCGGGGGAGGCATAAAGATAATTAATGTAGAGACGAGATTAAACGCGTCTCTACATTAATTTATTTTTGATTCCACAGGATCTCCTTTTTTACTTGTACTCGATGGGTTTCATCATTGTGATGAACCTAAAACCAGGGTTCGAAGCCTGAAATCAAGTCCATGACTCCATAAACCAAACATAAACTTATGTCGGATGAGTTAATGTTCCATCCTGACCAAAGCTAAATGCCATCCTCCTCTCCCGGTATAAGATTATCTTTACTCCATGGCGGATAAACCTAAACCGGTATTTAATAAACGAATTTTCTGGGATGTTGTATTTGAAAATATCAACTACGATACGAAGGCTAATTTTGTCATTGAACGTGTGTTTGAACGCGGAGATGTAGAGGATATCCGTCATTGCCGGCGTTACTATGGCGATGAAAAAATAACGGAGGTATTACTTAATACCAAATTTTTACCTGTGACGAGAATGTACCTGGCAAGTGCAGTAATAAACAAGCCTCTAAAAGAATTCAAATGTTACATATTGAGACAGTTGAACCCCGGGCTTTTTCCGTATTGAATCAGTTAATGAATATGCCTGAACTAAAGGACTTTTCTTTGGTTGGTGTTACTGCTTTGTCTCTTTTCTATGGACACAAGAGATCAGTTGATTTGGATTTTTTTTCACCTGCGCGAATCAGCAATAATGTGATTATCGATATGTTAAAAAAAGTGTTTGAGGATAAATTCATTATGGAAGAAAAACCACCTCATTTTGGTGTGTTTTGCTATTTACATGAAGTGAAAGTTGATTTCGTTTTTTATCCTCATCCACAGATAAGACCTGAATTGCTGGTAGATGAAATAAGAATGTTTTCTATCGAAGACATTATTGCCATGAAAGTACAAGCCATATTAGGCAGGGGAAAAAAGAAAGACTTCTGGGATGTGGCAGAACTTTTACATCATTTTACGGTACAGGATTTTATTCGGTTTCATAAAGAGAAATTTGCATCGCAAAACTTACTGATCACCGTTCCCCAAGCGATCACTTACTTTGCTGATGCTGAAGAAAGCGAAGAGCCGATAAGTTTGAAAAATCAAACTTGGGATAGTGTGAAGGGATTTATCAACTCAAAAGTCAGGGAATATTTAAGTTAGAGTCAGTCATGGCCTCATTCACTGCACCCAAATATTAGATTCACCCCCAAATAATAATCCCTTTTCCCCTTCACCGGTTACTGAGTTGTCGGACGAGGATGAGTAAAGTAAGTCGAAGTATCACTCTAACCTTAGCCTTTTCTTTTCATAAGAGTCTGTATCTTATGCCCTTATCTTCGTTTTTTTAGTAACTACCATTTCCAATGTCTTCCTCACGTCAACTTGCTGCCATCATGTTTACCGACATCGTCGGGTATACTGAGATGATGCAAACGGATGAGTATAAGTCACTTTCGATCATCAAACATTACAATGCAACTCTTGAAAAATGGGTGAATCAATTTCATGGCCGGATCGTCAATTATTACGGCGACGGGAGCCTTTGCATTTTTTCAAGCGCCACGGAAGCAGTCCAGTGCGCGATTGAAATACAAAAAGAGCTCCGGGCAGATCCGGCAGTGCCTCTCCGCATCGGGTTGCATATCGGGGAAGTTTTTTTTGAAGATGAAAAAGCACTTGGTGATGGCGTGAATGTCGCCTCGAGAATTCAATCACTCGGTCGGGAAAATTCAATCCTGATCTCTGCCGAGATCCATGATAAGATAAAAAACAATCCCTCCATACTGACAAAATCGCTTGGCCATTTTGATTTTAAGCATGTCCACAAACCGATGGAGGTCTATGCATTGGCGAATGATGACTTAATTGTTCCTGATCGGAAAAAGATAACCGGCAAAATTGTTCCAAGAAATACACAACGACGAAATGTAATTGCTGGATTGCTCATTGTCATTATAATAATTGCAGGTTATCTTTTCAAAAAACAATTATTTCATTCAAATACATCTGATAATATTGAAAAGACAATCGCTGTTCTTCCATTTACGGATATGAGTCAAAATAAAGACCAGGAATTTTTCAGCGATGGCCTTACGGAAGATATTATTACGCAGTTAGCAAAAATAAAAGCCTTTAAAGTGACATCACGAACTTCTGTGATGCAGTATAAGAACAATTCGAAATCACTTAAAGAAATCGGAAGTGAACTTGGGGTGTCAAATATTCTCGAAGGCAGTGTCCAAAGTTCAGGCGACAAAGTTCGTGTCACGGCCCAATTGATCAACGCTGCTACGGATGAACATCTTTGGGCTGAATCGTATACCAGATCGATGAATGATATTTTTTCCATCCAGGCTGATATTGCTACAAAGATTGCAGATGCCCTGCAGGCAAATCTTAGTCCAATGGAAAAACAGCACCTTGAAAAGAAATATACCGACAATTCTGAGGCTTATCAGCTTTATTTACAGGGACGATATTATTGGAATAAAAGACTTGAAGAACCTGTGCGTAAAAGCATAGAATATTTTAGACAGGCCATTGCGAAAGACTCAGCTTATGCGCTCGCTTATGCCGGACTTGGTGATGCTTACCTGATGCTGGGTGTATACAGTGTGCTGAGACCCGATGATTGTTTTCCACTGGCTGAGTCTTATGCGAAAAAAGCATTACAGCTTGATCCTTCCCTTGCTGAAGCCTGGTCTACGCTCATCGATATAAATATTCACTATTACTGGAACGCTGATGCTGCAGAAAAATATTTCAGGAAAGCTGTGGAAGTCAATCCGCAATATGCAAATGCGTATCACTGGTATTCAGAAGTGCTGACCATGCGAAAGCAATTTGAAGAATCGACAAAGGAGGTTCAGGTGGCTCTTGAGTTTGAACCTTATTCAACGATCATCAATACACAGCTTGGGATCAATTATACTTATGAAGGCAAGTTCACGCTCGCCGTTGATCAACTGAAAAAGACACTCGAATTTGATTCAACTTTCTCTATAACTCACTTTCGCATTGGACTGGCCTATATAGGATTGAAACAATGGAACGAAGCTCTTCATCATCTTCATCTTGCATCAGAACTTGTGCCAGGAAATACACGATTTTTATCGACACTCGGATTTGCACAGGGTGCAGCCGGAAATAAAGAAGAAGTAAAACGAATATATGCTGAGCTTCTTCATGATGCCCAGGTTAAATATGTACCTGGTTATGATCTTGCAGTCATCTCTCTTGGCGTAGGAGAAAAAAAGGAAGCTTTGCAATATTTAGAACAAGCTTATACTGCGCATGAACCGTGGATGCCGTTTATTGGCTTTAATTTACTTTTTGATTCCCTGAAATCAGATCCGCAATTTCAGGAGCTGGTGAGAAAAATCGAAGATCCCGCGAGGCAATAAGCAACAAGCAATGGGCAATAAGCAATGGGCAACAAGCAATGGGCAATAAGCAATGGGCAATAAGCAATGGGCAACAAGCAATGGGCAATGGGCAATGGGCAATGGGCAATAGGCAATAGGCAAAAAAAAATAAGAAACTGATAAATTTTGGATGTTCATTTGGGAAATGAGTGCTAAAAAATAATGTAGTCATGAAAGCAAAATCGATCAAAGGGAATTCAGCAGAAGAAATCAGGATCGCATTGCAGCACATTATGGCTGATGGATTTAAACCAACCCTGGCATTTGTGTTTTTATCGATTAAAGTAGATAGGGATGGAATCTGCGCGCTGCTGGATCAACAAGGCATCGCCATATACGGTACAACCACCAATGGAGAATTTATTGATGAAGAGTTTGGTCAGGGTGCGGCAGGTATTTTATTGCTCGATATTAACCCAAATTATTTTAGCCTGTATTTTGAAGAGTACACCGATAATAATTACTTTGAAACCACTCAAAAGGTAGCCAGGAAGGCTTTAGAAAAATTTGCATTACCGGCTTTCATCATTTCAGGTAGTGACGTTTACACTAATGCTGAGCTTTTGCTTTATGGCTTTGAAGATATCATAGGAAAAGAGGTCAATGTTTTTGGGGGTATGGCCGGTGATGATTACACTTTTACCGAACAGTATGTATTCACTAACGGGAAATCTAGTAAGCGTGGTCTGATCGTAATAGCCCTGGATGAAAATAAGATCATCGTGAAAGGCAGGGCTACGTGTGGATGGAAACCGGTAGGTACAGAAAAAACGGTCACCAGAAGTGAAGGGAACAGGATTTATACTATAGATAATATACCTGCACTGGATATGGCCTCTAAATTTAGCGGGATTACCGACATTACTTTTGAGAATACCGGCCTCCTCATGGAGATGGCATCTTCATTACCCCTCCTGCTTCAACGTGAAAATGGCGAAGCAGTCATGAGGCCAGGGATCATGATCAACTGGGAAGATCATTCCATTATTTGCAGTGGCACTATTCCCCAGGGATCAAAAGTTCGTTTTTCTCTTCCTCCTGATTTTGATGTGATTGAAACCGTGATCAGGGAGATAGAAAAATTAAAAGCAACTGAAATGCCGGCAGCAGATGCAGTATTAGTATTTAACTGCGCAGGCAGATTCATGACGTTGGGCCCTTTGTTACATGAAGAAATTGAAGGGGTAAAAAAAGTATGGGATGTTCCGATGGCCGGTTTTTTCTCTTATGGAGAGTTGGCGAGAGCTACGAATGGAAACCTGGAGATGCACAATATGACAACTGTTTGTGTGGTGCTAAAAGAAAAATAAATGAACATACATCTTCAACGCATATTCGATTTAATCAAACAATCAGCAATACTCAGTACGGAGGATAAAGTTGTCGTGGAAAAAGCTATAAAAGACACGGCGAAAGAGATGGAAATCCTCTCTTTTAAATTAGATCGTACTGAAAAAGTAAAACACACGACAGCCGTTTTGCTTGAAGAGACCATAGAAGAACTGGAACAAAAAAGAAAAGCGGTTGAAGCGCAGAACCGTGAACTGGAAGTAGAATCATCACTTGAAAGGGTAAGAACCGTTGCTTTGAGCATGAACAAGCGGGATGATATGCTCCTCGTATGCCGCATGATCTCAAATCAACTTGAGTTGCTGAATGTAAAAGAAATTCGAAATATACAAACCGCGATTTTTTATGAAGAAAAGGGGATTTATTCCAACTTTGAATACTATGCCTTACATGATAAATTGCTGGTAACAGAGGTTGAGTATAAGAATCACCCCATGTCCGCAGAATTTGCAAATGAGATGCTTAGCGGCCCGGGTAAAGTTTTTATAATCAGCATGGAAGGAAAAGAAATGAAAGACTGGTATGCTTTTCAAAAAACAACCAACCAGTTCGCAGATACACATCTCGAAGTAGCTGCTTCATTGAATTATTACTGGTTCTCACTTGGCCCGGTCGCATTGGGCATTTCAACCTATGCGTCTTTAAAAGAAGAGGATATAGAATTGTTCAAGCGCTTCCGAAATGTTTTTGAGTTGGCTTACCGCAGGTTCCTGGATATTGAAAAGGCGGAGGCGCAGGCCAGGGAAGCAAGAATCGAACTTGCATTGGAGCGTGTGAGAGCCCGAACGATGGCGATGCAGCGTAGTGATGAATTGTCAGAAACAGCGCAAATTCTTTTTCAGCAACTCAAAGATTTAGGGGAAACACCGATCCAGATTACCATCGGCATCTTCGACGAAGAAGCAGGCATCATCGATTTCAATGTGACCAATTGGGGAGGTGCCGGAAATCAGATTGCCCAGACGTTCAATGCCAGCATCGAAGAACCAACTTTGATGCAAAAAATATACAAAGCGTGGAAAGCTAATCAAAAATCAGTAGTCATAGATCTGACCGGCCAGGAATTATTGGATTGGGTAGCTTACCGGAATTCAATGAGCGGAACAACAGACCATCAATTTAAATTACATGATCGTCGTGCCGTACATGTTGGTCTTTTTTCCAAAGGATTGCTATCCTTTTCCACTCATTTGCCACGACCGGCAGAGAGTCTCAATGTGCTCGAAAGATTTGCAGGAGTATTTGATCAAACCTACACTCGTTTTCTTGATCTTCAAAAAGCAGAAGCACAGGCCAGAGAAGCCCAGATCGAATTAGGATTGGAAAGGATAAGGGCAAGGGCAATGGCGATGCACCAAACGAATGAACTGCTTGACACCGGTGAACTATTATACAAGGAGTTAACGATACTTGGAATTAATAGTTTATCGGTTACCTATTCTATTATGTCCGATGATGAAGATTTTGCTTTGTACTACGGCATAAATCCGATCGATGGTAAGGTGGGCGCAAAACCATTCGTATTCCCGCATACTGAAACCCCGGTGATGCGTGATATACTGGTTGCCTGGAAAAAGCAGGAGGCTATTCATTCGATTGAATTAAATGAAGCAGCTACACTACATCATCAAACATACATCGGTGAACATATATTAGCGGGTATTAAAAAGAACAAGCTTGATATGCCATTTTCAGTAGAAGCATTTTTAGCTGTCTCTCCCAAAAAAGCATTTATTAATACTTTCAATTTTAAACAAGGGTACTTGTTTATTATCGGCGATACCCGTTTAACAAACGAGCAGCAACAAATATTGTTACGTTTTACAAAAGTGTTCGAACTGACCTACCGCAGATTTTTGGATTTACGACAAGCAGAAGCCCAGGCCAGAGAAGCGCAGATAGAAGCAGCATTGGAAAGAGTAAGAAGCAGAACCATGGGCATGCAAAAAAGTGCAGAGCTCAAAGAAGTGATCCAGGTAGTGTATGATCAATATGTTCATTTAAATATTCATGTTGAACATACAGGGTTTGTGATGGATTATAAGGCAAGAGATGATTACGATATCTGGATCGCTGACCAGCTCGGGGTTCCCTCTCATGTCATCATTCCTTATTTTGATTGTGTTTATTACAATCGCTTTAATGAGGCAAAGAAAAAAGGAGAGGAATTCTTTGTCACTAACCTGGATTTTGAAGAGAAAAATAAATTTTATCATACGTTAATTGAATATGTACCTGGATTGCCGGAGGAAACAAAAGATTTTCTTTTTAGTATCCCCGGCCTTGCAGCATCCACAGTCTTGTTAGAAAATATTGGCCACTACATCGAAAATTTTGAGGGCATTCCTTATACCGATGAAGAGAATTCGGTGTTGATGCGTTTTGGAAAAGTGTTCCAACAAACCTATACGCGTTTTCTCGATCTGCAAAAAGCTGAAGCGCAGACCAGGGAATCTCAGATCGAAGCATCCCTGGAAAGAGTGCGATCGAAAGCAATGGCCATGCACACTTCTGATGATTTATCAGAGACCGTTAAAGTTTATTTTCAAGAATTGAAGAATCTCGGCATGATTCTCTTGCGTTGTGGAGTCGCAGAATACGGTGACGAACCTTATTTAGCGAATATCACTGTAACCTCTGCTACAGCGGAGGGAGATTCCTTTCAGATATTGGGGCGTGTCAGGCAAATTGGTCACCCGGTTTTAGAAGGGATCTATGAACACTGGGTGCGACAAGAAGAATTCTTCCCGGTATTAAAAGGAAAGGACCTTCACGCTTATAACCAGGTCATATCATCGAAAATTGATTTACCTGATTTGCCGGAGGATGCCATTCAATATGGATATTATTTTTATTTCAAAGAAGGATCATTCTTTGTCTGGGCACAGGAGAAATTAAGTGATGATGCGATAAAATTATTCCGAAGGTTCACTTCTGTATTGAGTTTAACCTATAGAAGATACCTGGACCTGGTGGAAGCTGAAACACAAGCGAAGGAAGCGAAAATAGAAGCCGGACTTGAACGCGTGCGAAGCCGAACAATGGCCATGCATTCGAGTGATGAACTGGCTGAAACAGCTGCTGTCGTATTCAGGCAATTGATTGGTTTGGGCATTGCTCCTACCCGATTATACATTGGCATAGTAAAGGATAATCATAGTAATGAAATTGAAATGTGGGCAACAGATGAAGACGGAAGCAAAGTCAATACACAGTTTACCGGAAATATAGACCGCTCGCCCGTGATCCATAAAATGTTTGATGGCTGGAGAGAGAATCTTAAATCCCTTACCATCGACATGCAGGGAAAAGAATTGTCTGATTATTTTAAATACCTGAGTGAAGAACTTCAAGTTCCGTTCAGGCTTGGCCTGGACCAAAAGCGCAGGGTGCAAAGCATCGCGTATTTCTCCAAAGGATTTATCGGAATCGCTTCTCCTGAACCTCAACCTGAAGAAACAAAAATTCTGCTCGAGCGTTTCGCCAGCGTATTCAATCTCACCTTTACCCGCTTCAATGATTTGAAAATCGCGGAACAACATGCAGAGCAGGCAAAGGAAGACCTGGTCAAGCTGCAAGTTGAAAAGAAACGCGCCGAAGAAGCATTGACTGAATTGAGAGCCACCCAGGCCCAACTCATTCAATCCGAAAAAATGGCTTCCCTCGGCGAGCTCACTGCAGGTATTGCACATGAAATTCAAAACCCGTTAAACTTTGTCAACAATTTCTCCGAAGTGAATACTGAGTTGGTGGAAGAACTGAAACAGGAAATCATAAAAGGAAATCTTGATGAAGTAAAAGCCATCGCCAATGATATAAAAGACAACCAGGAAAAAATCACTCATCATGGAAAACGTGCCGATGCTATTGTCAAAGGGATGTTACAACACAGCCGCACCAGCAGTGGTGTCAAAGAGCCAACAGACATAAATGTTTTAGCAGATGAATATTTAAGATTGGCTTATCATGGATTACGTGCAAAGGATAAATCATTCAATGCGGCGATGAAAACTGATTTTGATCCCAACATTGGATTGATCAGTATCATTCCACAGGATATTGGAAGAGTGATTTTAAATTTGATTACAAATGCATTTTATGCCGTTACGGAAAAGAAAAAACAACAGCGCACCCTGCCCCCTGAAAAAGGGGGTAACTATGAGCCAACTGTTACCGTTTCAACGAAAAAACTATTGCCCCCGGTTGCTGAGCTGTCGTACAAGGCTGAGGGAAAGCAGGTCGAAGCATTAGGGGGTGCGGGGGTGAAGGAGGCAATGGTAGAAATCTCCGTCAAAGACAACGGCAACGGCATCCCACAAAAAGTATTAGATAAAATCTTTCAACCTTTCTTCACTACAAAACCTACAGGACAAGGAACAGGCTTAGGATTATCCTTGAGCTATGATATCGTGAAAGCACATGGTGGTGAATTGAAAGTTGAGACTACTGAAGGAGAAGGAACTACATTTATAGTTCTGTTACCCGATGAAAAACCAAAAGCAAGTTAACGATCCCATCTATACATGAAACTTATTCATCTCCTTCTTGCTTTTGCCATATTGTATCTGATTCCGTCAGTTGTACTTACTCAAACAAATGAGTTGAAGTTTCATCTCGTCACTGCCAGCAATGGAAATAGCATGGGAAAGATTAACAGTATCACACCGGATCGGGAGGGAGCGATGTGGTTTTCGGATGAGACCAATAATTGTATCACCCGGTATGACGGGAGCCTGATGACCAACTACTATTATAGTTACAAAGACAGCAATTCGTTGGGTGGATGGCACCCCGAGTGCCTATTAGCCGATACATCAGGTATACTTTGGATTGGTTTCTATGGCCAGGGACTCGATAAGTTCGATCCGAAAACTAATCGCTTCATTCATTACAGGCATCATCCGGAAGATTCTAAAAGTGTGGGAAGTGATACTATTGCAGCTTTATTGATTGATCATCTTGGAAATTATTGGATAGGGACATATGCCGGTCTTGATTTATTCAATCCAAAAACAGGAATTTTCACCCACTATAGTCACAATGCAGATGATCCGACAAGCCTGAGTCATAATAAAATCCGGGCCATCTATGAAGATCGCGAAGGCACCATTTGGGTGGGTACAGGACTACCATGGGATTTAGATGAACAAGGTGGTCTGAATCAGTTCAATCGGGAGAAAGGAACATTCACCAGGTATATGCATGATCCTGCAAACCCGCATTCACTTATAGATAATAAAGTGAGATCTATTTTTGAAGACAGCAGGGGAAATTTCTGGGTTGGTACAAGGGGTGATGGATTGCATCTGATGGATAGGAAGACCGGTTTATTCGAACGAATCAGTTCCGTTCATCCTGATGTACATCGACCATACCGACCACCTGTCGGTAGCATCTATGATCACATTACGTTTATCACCGAAGATTATGAAGGTGCACTATGGATAGGAACGCTGGCCAGTGGTTTATCTCGCTATGATCCGAATACAAAGGAGACTACATTCTTCAATGCTATTACAAAGAATGCCAATGGTTTTACAGACAATTCAGGATGGTATGCATTTGTTTCTCCGGATGGTTTATTTTGGTTGAGTACGCAGGAGAGCAGTTTATTTCAGGTTGAAGTCTTTCACAATATTATCCCCGATTATAGTCTTGAGGGTCTGTCCATCAGCGACATTGAAGAAGAAGCTCCGGGAGCATATTGGTTTGCCACTAATAATGGTCTTATCCGGAAAGACATGAATACCGGGGAAGTTGAGCATTATGGAAATAATGCTCAGGATCCCACAAGCATCAGCAGCAATTATACGAACATACTGGCTCGTGACAAGAATGGTTTCATTTGGGTGAGTACGAGCAATGGTCTCAACCGATTTGATCCTTCTAAAAAAACGTTTAAACAATACTATCATGATCCTAAGAATCGTGCAAGTCTGAGTTTTAATGCCATTAATGATATATATGCAGATCCGGAATCCAACTTATGGATTTGTACCTGGGGTGGTGGATTGAATCGGTTTGACAGCAAGACCGAAACATTTGCTGCATATCAACATGTAGATACTGACACAACGAGCATCAGCGAAGATGCAATAGCCTGCTTATTGCCTGATGGACCAGGAACGCTGTGGGTAGGAGCCATCAACGAAGGAGGTTTGAATAAAATGGACATGCTTACCGGAAAATTCACTCACTTTCTGAAAGGACGTACTATCTCGGATATTTTCAAAGATGCTAAAGGAATTCTCTGGGTAGGTACAGATGGTGGGCTTTACCAGTATGACAGGATGAATGATCAATTTTCATTGTTCACCCAACTCAAAGGTGTCAACACACTTGACTATATTATCTCTATCGCGGAGGATGATGATCACAATCTTTGGGTAGCGTCCTCATCAGGGCTTTTCCGGATGGATTCATCAAGGCAGTATGTAGTCCGATTCAGTAAAACAAATGGCATCAATCCTAAAAATATGAGTGCCGGTTGCGCATTAAAGAGCAAAAACGGATTTCTCATGTTTGGAACGCAGACAGGCTATTATGCATTCGATCCCCGTAAACTTAAAATTCTTCCACCGTCTGTCAATGTTCAACTCACCAACCTCTGGCTTAATGGAATACTAGTTACCCCCGGGCCGCAAAGTCCAATCACAGAAAATATGCAGGATGCGAAGCAAATTATTTTTCGCCACGATCAAAATGTATTTTCCATCAGCTTTTCCATGATCAATTTTGGTGATCCTGAGGATAAGGTCATTATTTACAAGCTTGAAGGGTATGACAAGGACTGGCACAAAACCGGTGCAGCAGACCAGGCGTATTATTATAATGTCCCTCCCGGCAAGTTCAGATTTATTGTCAATGCATCTAATCTGAATAATGACAAGTGGATAGAGAAAAGTGTTGATATCCTGATCATGCCTCCATGGTGGAGTACCTGGTGGGCTTATATATTATTTGGTTTGACTTTTATAACGCTTGTTTTTTTTGGATATCGATTTCAAAAAAATCTCTGGCTGAAAGCAGAACGAGAACGAACAAAGGACAAAGAATTGGCCCAGGCACGTGAAATTGAAAAAGCATACCATGAATTGAAAATCACTCAAGCGCAACTCGTACACTCCGAAAAAATGGCTTCTCTCGGCGAACTCACCGCAGGTATTGCACATGAAATTCAAAACCCATTGAACTTCGTCAATAATTTCTCTGAAGTCAACAGTGAATTAATCGCTGAAATGAAACAGGAGCTGGACAATGGAAAAATGGACGATGCCAAATTGGTCGCAAATGCTATTGATGAAAATGAACAAAAAATAATATTCCATGGTAAACGCGCTGATGCGATTGTAAAAGGCATGCTGCATGCATAGCCGTAGCAGCAGTGGAATAAAAGAGCCAACTGATATCAATGCATTAGCTGACGAGTATTTGAGACTTGCTTATCATGGCCTCCGTGCAAAAGACAAAACATTCAATGCGACCATGAAGACAGATTTTGATCCCAATATCGGATCCATCAATGTGGTACCACAGGATATCGGGAGAGTGATTTTGAATTTGATAACGAATGCATTTTATGTCGTCGCTGAAAAGAAAAAATCTTTACACTGGCGCGGTACCTGCATACGAACCTACAGTAACTGTCATACAAAAAAAATCAGGTGGTAAAATTTTAATATCAGTAAAAGACAATGGGAATGGCATTCCTCAAAAAGCATTGGATAAAATCTTTCAACCTTTCTTTACAACGAAACCAACAGGACAAGGAACGGGTTTAGGATTATCATTGAGCTATGATATTGTCAAAGCACATGGTGGCGAATTGAAGGTGGAGACAAAGGAAGGAGAAGGAACAGAGTTTATTATTAGTTTACCTATTATAAATCATACATTCAACAGATGAAAATATTTAGTAGTCGACGACGAAACAGATGTACAGGGTTCTGTTTGAACAACGTTTCAGAAAAGAAATCAGAGAGGGTGAAATGCAATTTGCTTTTGCATATTCAGGCGAAGATGCATTGCATTACCTGGGTGATCATGTAGCATGAAGCTGTATTGATCCTGTCAGATATCAATATGCCCGGCATGAGCGGCCTGGAATTACTAAAGTATATCAAAGCAAAAATATCATCAACCTCCCCCGGTAGTAATGATGATCACTGCTTATGGCGATGCAGAAAATTATAATACTGCAATGAAATTGGGCGCTGATGATTTTCTGACCAAGCCTGTTGAATTTAACTTATTGAAAGAAAAATTAAAAGCTATATAGTAATGGCCAAAATATTAGTGGTAGATGATGAAACGGATCTGGAAGTGCTGATCAAACAAAAGTTCCGGCAGAAAATAAGGGAACATCAAGTATGAATTTGTTTTTGCTATTAATGGCAAGCATGCACTGGAGCAATTGAGTCAGACATGCTGATGTGGATATCATCCTGCTGTGATATCAATATGCCTGAAATGGATGGCCTGACATTGCTGACAAAATTAAATGAACAAAATGCTCTTATTAAAATCAGTGATTGTTTCTGCTTATGGCGATATGGATAATATCCGCACGGCGATGAACCGCGGCGCTTTTGATTTTATCACCAAACCTGTGAATTTTGAAGACCTGGAATTGACGATGGAGAAAACCATCAACCATGTTCACCAGATGCGGGAAACAATGAAGGCCATCAAGGAAAACAACATTCTGAGAATGTATGTAGATGAAACCGTGCTGAATTTTATGGGTGGCCGGGAATTTGAATCATCATTGATGGTAAATGAAACAGTGGAGGCTACTGTTGCTTTCATTGACATTTGCAGTTTTACCACCATCAGTGAAAACGAATCTCCGGATACCGTGGTGAAATTACTGAACAAATATTTCGATGTGATGGTAAAAGAGATCATTGCCCAGGGTGGTTATGTAGATAAATTTATTGGCGATGCCGTCATGGCTGTTTTCAGGGGCGAATATCATTTAGACAGGGCGCATTGATGCTTGCCTTGCTGTAAGAAAACAAAGTAAATAGCCTGCCGACCATATCAGAACATGTTTCTTTTACCCCCAAAGTTTCCATTGGTATTAATAGCGGTGAAATGATTTCCGGAAATATTGGTTCTGCAAATCTTCGCCGGTTAGATTATACTGTTATTGGCGATGCCGTAAATATCGCCCAGCGATTACAAACTGCTGCGAACCCGGTCAGATCCTCATCAGTGAGCAAGCCTACATGAAAAGTGAAAGAATCTTTCAATTGCAGAAAGGTCGGAGAGGCTATCTTAAAAAATAAAACAAACCCGGTGGTGGTGTATGAAGTGCTGGATTGACAAAAAGCAGAGAGCAAAGGGAAAAGAGCAAATGGAAAATTTCAGCACATTAATTCATACTCTCACTGCGATTGATTTTCCTCCGTGTTCTCCGTGTTCTCCGTGCGAATAAATATAAAGTCTCTTAATTCGCAAACACCATCTTCTTGGTTGCAATCAATTTTTCATTGATCCATAAAGAGTACAGGTATGTTCCGGTCATGTTATACCCGTGATCGAATAACACTTCATTCATCCCTTCTTTCACAGCTACAGGAATTTCTTTTATCATTATTCCTCTTGAATCCGTAATCCGGATTAAGGCATGTTGAACAGATAAGGGTTCATTGACAAGAAAACTGATGATGGTGGATTCATCAAAAGGATTTGGCTTGTTTTGGAGAAGTTCAATTTTATCACCCGAATCCTGCGGTTCATTTGTAGCGGTGAGTCGAACCAGTTTTTCATCAGAAAATAAACTTTCTATTTCATTGCTATCCATAGCTGCGGCTGATACAAAAATATTTACATACCGGTGAGGCAATTTAAATACCCCGGATTTTGAACCAGTGATATAAAATAAAGTATCAAAATCATTTGAATTTACCCTGAGCCCAACGACATAGTGATTGTAATCCTTCGGGTCATCCACCTGGATGTACAGGTTATCTCCATCTTGTCCAACCGACAGTATCGATGGTGATTTTGGTCCAAGAGCAGCCATTGCTGCAGCATTTCCATTGATCGATGCATTGCGAGAGAGATAATCGAAGTCAACAAAAAAACTGTCGATTTCTGCATCACTATTTGTATCCACTCCGAGTATATCAGCCGATGTATGTTGGCGATCATGGTAAGTAGAATCCGTGACATTGGCATTTCCATGCTCATTAGCAGAAGTAAAACGCATGGCCGTAAAGCCCATTTCCCTGAATGGAATATGATCACCGCCTCTGCCCGTGCGATCTTCCGCCGACATGATAGAGACCGTCATAGGTACACCAGCCTGTGGACGCAACATCTCATTGTATTCAAGTTTAATAAACCTGGACAGCGCTTTGTGCGGCGAATTAAATCCGCCAAATGAAAACAGTCTGACTTGTGTGCTATCAATATTATTTAAGCCCGGACATGAAGGAGGTGATGAGGTCTCGCCACAAATAATGCCACCGACAATGTCATTGTTTAAGACCGCCTTAATCGGAATATTTTCCTTTACTGCATACTTAGCAAATGCGGTTGATCCGTCCAGCCCTTGCTCTTCTCCTGTGATAGCAATAAAAATAATGGTATGATTGAATGTGAAGCGGTTCATGATCCGGGCAAGTTCCAGAACTAATGCCACACCGCTTGCATTGTCTTCCATTCCCTGAGCAAGACAATCGATATCACAATTGTCTTTGCATCTGCTGTCGAGATGAGCTTCGATGATGATGGATGACGGATCAGAAATATCTCTGCCCGGCAATACAGCGACAACATCTTTATGTCTTGACATTGTACAGATGAGCGTATCAAACTGAAGATACCCCGTAACAAGGCGACCTCCCTGCTGAGTGCTAGATCTGTCAAATTGGGATAACACCCATTTCCGGGCAGCACCAATGCCGTTTGTTTCTGATACGGTGTCTGACGCTGTATTGCGATTGTGAAATGCCTGCAATGCGAGCAGTGTCGCTTTTAAGGAATCTGGATTTATTTCACTGTTCAATTGCGATGCAATAAAATATGGATCATCTACTGGGTAGGCAGCCATATAATCCTGCGGGTTATAGTTGCCTTTGAGGATATTGTAGATCGCAGGGTTAGTGAAGTGAATATTCGTCTGTCCAAATAACAAATAGCCCTGTAGAAAGAAAACGAAAAGTAAAAAAGTATTTTTTTTCATGGCTTCTTAAAGAAAGTTAGAAAATCAAAATCAGCCGGAGACAATGAAAAATACAAAATTCTGAGGGAATATTCAATTTTGGATGGTTGCTGAGCTGCTTGCACTGAGCGGGATGAGAGAATGGATGAGGGTGTCGAAGTGTAGCACAAGGATGAGTCTAGCAGGTCGAAGCATTGGATTTTCGATTTTCGATTAATAAAAACCAAACCATGAATGGCCCTGGCTTTCAAGCCAGGTTTTTTTTGATGATTTTCAATTTGCGTATTACCTGAGAATTACCCAAACATTTCGCTCCGATGGACCTAAAAAGAATTTAAGCAATACTAATTACAGATTACTGCTTACAGATTACTGCTTACAGATTACAGATTACTGCTTACAGATTACTGCTTACAGATTACAGATTACAGATTACTAATCTTCTTTGTTCTTCTTCTTCCTCGGTTGATCAACAGTGATTTTTGTTCCCCTGTACTGTGCTTTACGGAATGCACCAATCACCTGGTCTGTATAATCAGCATCTACATCAAACTTGGTATGCGTATAACTGACTTCAATTTTTCCGACCTGTGCTTCCTGGTCAGGCATATATTGATTGATCAGCGATAGTAGATCTTTCGGATTGAATTTATTGACAGAGCCAAGATTGATAATGAGTGGTGTAAATTTCACTTTAGGTCTATCTGCTCCTCTTTTCGCAGGTGTAGGTTTGTCATCGTACTTATCTCTTTTCGGAGGTCGCTCATCTCTGAATTCTTTGGATGCCGAAGCCTTGGCGTAGGAATCTCCTCCCTTTCTTTTATCAAAATCGGGTTTGCTTTCAAACCTTTTTTCTCCCTGCTCCCTGCTCCCTGCCCCCTGCTCTTTATTGAAATCAGGCTTCCTGCTTCGATCCCGTGTTTCAAATTCCGCCGGTTTTCTCTCTTCACCTCTTCCCTTATCATTGCTTTCAGATCTTCTCCGATCTTCCCATGGCTTTTCACTTCTTCGGTCCCCTCTTCTCTCACCTCTCTCGCTCCTCTCACCTCTCTCACTTCTCTCACTTCTTCTATCCCCCTGCCTTGAGTCTCTGCTTTTATAATCCGGTCTTTGATAATCTGTTTTTCTTCCTTCAGGTTTTTTATGATCCACATTGATATCAACAGCTCCCTTATAATACGCCAGGAAGCGATTGAATTCAACGGATACAAAACGTTTAATTAATTCCTCACGATCCAGCCAGCTAAGTTTGTTGTAGATGACAGGAAGAAATTCAGCGATTTGTTTTTCTTCCACTTCCACATTTTCAACTTTCTCCACAAGATGGAAAAGTTGCTTTTCACAAATTTCTTTTCCGGTAGGTACTTTCTTCCGTTCAAATGGTTTGCCTACTCTGCGTTCAAGATCCCTTATCCGGTTATTTTCTCTTGAATGAATAATGGTGATGGAAATTCCCTTCCGATGAGCACGACCGGTTCGTCCACTGCGGTGAATGTAGACATCAGGATCATCAGGTAAATTAAAATTGATTACATGTGTTAGATCTGTTACATCAAGTCCGCGTGCAGCCACATCGGTAGCGATCAGCAATTGAAGAGTTTTATTCCGGAATCGGCCAAGTGTATATTCACGCTGTTGTTGACTCAGGTCTCCATGCAATGCATCGCTGTTATATCCTTCCGCAGAAAGTTTTTCAGCAATCTCTTTCGTCTCTGCACGCGTGCGACAAAATACAATTGCATAAATATCCGGTTGCATATCAATGACACGCTTGAGTGCTACATACCGGTCACGTGCATGAACTTCATAATAGTGATGTGTTACATTGTCAGCTCCTGTTTGAATTTGCTCTGCAGCAATCTCGATCGGGTTCTGCATGTATGTTTTGACGATCCTCATGATCTCATGAGGCATAGTGGCCGAAAACAACATGGTTTGTTTTTCCTTTCGAAGTCGTCGCCAAAATCGCATCCATATCATCTTTAAATCCCATCGACAACATTTCATCTGCTTCGTCAAGCACAAGCCATTGCAGTTCTTCGAGTTTTAATTTTTTTCGATTGATCAAATCAAGTGTTCGTCCGGGTGTTCCGACAACGATCTGAGCTTTTTGTTTTAATGCATACACTTGTGTATCCATACTTGCTCCACCATACACCGGGATAACTCTGACATTGAGAAGATGCTTCGCATAATTCTGAATTTCTTTGGTGATCTGTATGCAAAGCTCACGAGTAGGACAAAGTATCAGCGCCTGAACATGTTCAGAGTGTAGGTTTAATTTTTGAAGAATAGGCAATCCAAATGCACCTGTTTTACCGGTACCGGTTTGCGCCCGGCCGATGACATCCTGGTTAGAAGATAAGATGACAGGAATCGCTTTGTCCTGAATGGATGTGGGGGTCTCGAATCCCATTTCGCCGATAGCGTCAAGGATTTCCTTTTTGAGGCCCATTTCTTGAAACGTACTCATAAAAATAATTATGTATGTTATTGGGGGTCAGGCATAGTTGGAGGTCAGGATGCCCGTGGGTTAGAAATATCAGTTAAAGCCGTAAAGGTACGTTTAAAAGAGCATAAGGCATAGAGCTGTTGCCTTGACTCAACCTTTTCTCGTGAATCGTCAGCCGTCAATCGTGAGCAAAAAGCAATCAGTAATTTGTTTTTATTTGATCAGATGTACTTTTTTGGGAGATTATCAGGCCGAAATATGACAATATGTAATATGTAAGTCTCATCACACTTTAGCAATCATTAGCCACGGTGTTTTAGAAATGAAATCAATCAATAGATTCCCCTCGATTTATGACTCACGAAACAGGGAGTGCATAAAAGAAAATTGACACGCAATTGACAATTTATCATTTGGGTCTGCCGGACGCAGCGATTATCTATGTTATAGTATCTTGTCTTTGTAACTTTCTTATCGAAAACCAAAAACCTAATGCATTTGCCCCGTCTGCCGGTAATCATTAGTCTATTCTGTTTACTCTCCTGCTCATTATCAGGGCAGGTTCACTATATTTTAGATGGACCAAGCAAGATCACGTGTGACCCCAGCCCACAAGTTTATTTTCTCGACACCCAGGAGCAACTTCTGAATACGCAATGGTCCATCACTCCTCCAGGCGGAGCTCAGATTTTATCAACTACGCTATATTCATCTGTGATCAGTTTCTCCGGTCCAGGATTATACACGCTCGTTGCTACATCCAATGCTCCAAATCAACAGTTTTTAACGGATACATTATTTATCCTGGTGATTGGCACACCGGCACCGATTTCCGTAGCAGGCTGCTTTGAAGTCGATACATTGACCAAGTGTTATGAAGTGTGTGCAGGAGGAATTTCAACCATCATTAAACCCCCAAATACTGAATTACACATCACAGGTGCTAAATCTTTTACCTACTTAAACCAGGACAGCATTGAAGTCACCTGGGGCAGCGGTGGAAATGGTTCCGTTTCCACGATTGGAACATTGTGTTCTAATTCGCTTTGTTTTGAAATATTTCCACAACCTGCAGCTGATTTTCACACCACTCCTGCTTACAATCATGACACACTTTCTGTTTGTAAATTCCAGGAGATTATGTTTGAAAATCTTTCTGTCAATGGCCTGACGTATACATGGCATTTCGGAGATGGAACCTTATCGAGCGGATTTGATGCTACTCATACGTACACATCGGAAGGATTTTATACGGTAACACTGAATGCTGAAAGCATTTGCATGTGCGAGTCAACAAAAGAAATAGTTATTGAAGTTTTACCAGCTCCTGCTCCAACTCTTGATTGTGTCAATACTGTTTGCCCCGAGACGCGACAACGATATACTGCAACTACAAATGGCTGCACTCAATATTCATGGACTGTCTCTCCGAATGGAACTGTGGTGAACGGAGGAGAGAGCGATGACGATTTTATAGAAATCATCTGGCATGATGGACCGGAAGGATTGATAGATCTGGCAGTTAGCAATTGCTCTTCAACTTATTGTTCATTTACTAATACTTTTCATATTCCTATCCTTACACCTGATGGACCGATCACTGGAGATGCCGCTGTTTGCTCAGGAGAGGTTGCGACATACAAGGTTCCATATTTTCCGGGAACGCAATATCATTGGAACACCGGACCTACCGGCACCATTCTTGGCGGTGATAATACAAATGCAGTCATTGTTCGATGGAATGATGTCAATGTGGTGACTGTGGCGGAAGTATATGTGCAATACAACAATTGTTTCCTTCAGTGTTCAGGTCAGGATGTATTCTTTGGAAGCATTACACCTGAAATCACATTGAACGGAGATGTGCATGTTTGCCAGGATGCCGACGCTACAATCAATGCCTCCGCAGGATTTGTTTCCCCTTTACCGGCAAATGTAGAATGGCATATTGAAAATAATAATGGACAAACTGTGTCACCTGTTTTTGGGCCTTCAGCTTCACTTACACATACATTTTCTTATCCTCCTGGTGAATATTATTGGGTGGCCACTAATTCATCAAATGCTTATTGTACAGATTTAGTGCGACAAAGAATTTCTGTCACTGCTGTTCCTGCTGCTCCACTGGGCATTGAAGGAGATCATGAGATTTGTCCGGGTCAGCCTTTTGGATATACGATCGAAGAAGCAGGTGATTTTGCAACTCAATGGACGATCACAGATGGTGCATCTATCACACATGCCCAAGGTCAATCAATACAACATGTATTTGGACCCACTCTTCCTTACATTGTAGAAGCAGCACATGCCGATATCCAATATCCGGAATGCATTTCTGACACCATTAGTATCACATTAAGCCCTGCTACTAACCTCATCATTTCCGGATCTCAGGATGTGTGTTATAATTCTATTGAAAACTATACCATTCCGTATATCAATGGGTCCGATTATCAATGGGAGATTGTCCCATCTGATTTTGCCGAAATCAGGAAGAGCGATTTGAATCATGTGGAAATTTTCTGGACCCAATCAGGATCAGCAACACTTCGACTACATACTTGCGGTACAATCATCGATCAATCTATAACGATACATCCTCTACCTGTTTTCAATTTGACAGGTCCAAATGCAGCATGTGCAAATGAATTGGTCACAATGACCACTGACCAACCTCTTCTTTCTCACACCTGGATTAATTCTGATCAGGTGATCGTCAGCGTACAAAATAATGTCCAGCTGCCACCTGGTTCATTTGGAGTTGAAGTCACAGATGTGCTTGGATGTTCTGATGAGAAATCATTTCAAATTGGTTCTTACCCTGCGCCGGTTGTTCACTTATCAAGTGCAGCAGAAGATAATTTTTGTACCAATATTCCTGGCGGTGTTGACATCGTGGCAAATACTGATGGTGCTGATTATACCTACATGTGGTACCTGGATAATGTGCTCATCGGTCCGGGCGGACCTGTGTTCAACGTCACAACATTTGGCTCTTATCATGTAGAAGTCACCAATCAATACGGCTGTAAGACTGTCTCTCAAAATATTTCGTTTTCGGATTGTTGTGCCCCAACTGTATGCGGTTTCCCTATTCCGGGGTTACCGGGAGGATGTTCAGTCATTGAAAATGATTTCAGCATTGCAGCCTCCGCTACAGCATGCAATATCCATCAATACACACCACTTGTTGCCGGTATCACTCCCGGTTCGATCAATTGGTTCATCAGGAGTAATAGCGAAGGAGTCATTGCTTCGGTCAATGCTGATGTGCTTGACTATACTTACATGAAACCAGGTTATTATCATATCACCATGTTTGGTTTGCTCAACGGGTTTCCATATGATGCTGTGGTTTGTGGCCACTATGAAAACCTTACAGATACCATCAGAGCTGTTGCAGATTTCCGTAGCACGGGTATTTGTGCAGGAGATATGATCCAGTTTGAAGATCTTACTACTTTTCTTCCGGGAGAATCTATTGCAAATTGGCAGTGGAATTTTGGAGATCCAGCAAGTGGGCTTTCCAATGTTTCTGCTGATCAGGATCCGATGCATATGTTTGTATCTGATGGTGATTACATGGTTACACTTACAGTAACCATGACGAGTGGATGTTCTACTTCTAAATCTATATCAATTCATATTTCAGCCGGACCAGTTTTATCTCCTGTTTACAATCCCGTTTTCTGTGAAGATGAAGCATACAAATTGATGTTGCCGGGACAAGTCTATAATATCGCATGGGATTTCGGTGATCCTGCAAGCGGTATATTGAATCAGGCTTTTGCAAATACAGTATTTCACACTTATAATGCTCAGGGTATTTACACATCTACAGTCTCAGCGGAGGATATTTTTGGTTGCCCTGCGCAAGCCACACTTGCACTTGACATTCGACAAAATACATTGAGCGGGAATATCGCTGTTATTCCTTCTCCTACTATTTGCTTTGGTGACACAGCCACATTAACTTCTCCTGCAGGAGGCATCACCTGGATTTGGAATACCGGAGAAGTGACTTCTCATATTGAAGTCGCCACAACTGATAATTATAGTCTTGTATTAGAGGATGCATTTCATTGTACTTATTCTCCGCCTGCACAATTTATCACTGTGCTGCCAAAACCAAATATCATCATACAAGGGCATGAAATCCTGGGCCCCGGCCAATATGGCCCCTGGCATGATACATTAAATATTTGTGAAGGAACGGAATTTGAACTTCATTCTTTTTTCGAAGGAAACTTGTCACTTCAATGGAGCAATGGTGCAACGGGCCCTGTATTAGCCTTTACTGACGAAGGAGGAAATTTACCTTTTCCTGGTATGCATGAATTTTCTGTTATCGGTACTGATCCAAACACAGGTTGTATTTCTGACACTGCATTTTACATTGTCGAAATATATGCACTGCCCAATACACCAAGTATTGCTTTGACAAGTGGAAGTGCATGCAGTTTTGATCACAACACATTACAGGTCACAAATCCACAGGCCGGCATTGAATATCAATGGTCAGATGGCCAATCAGGCAACTCCATCATTGTTACTGATGCAGGTACTTATCATGTTACAGCTGTCAATCAACATGGTTGTTCGGCGGTAAGTAATGCTGTCGTAATTCATCCTTCAGCACCGGTGGATCAGATTCCGGGAGGATGCCACATCGAGTGTGATCCTCTTTCCGTTTGCCTGCCTTACATAGACAATGTAACATCCTGGACTATTTATCAAAATGGACTGGTCTATCAATCCGGCACTATCTGGCCTTCCTCTTATATGATTACTTCTGATGGAAGTTACACAATTGAAGTTACGACGACGAATGGTTGCACTGCGACATCTGATCCACTCGATATCATGCTATATACCGGAGTCGGGTCAATTACTGTACTGACTTACCTGGATGCTGATGGCGATGGCATCATTACGGCAGCTGATATGTTATTATCCGGTATACCTGTTCAGATTGAATCAGCGGACGGACTTCAATACGGCAAAACATTTACAGAAGCTGATGGAGGTTTTGTTTTTGAAGATTATCCGGCTTCACTTTATACCGCTTCTTTCAATCTTTCCTTACTTTCTTCTCAGTGGAAAGTAGTGATCGATAGTGTACAGGGACAGATTGTGACGTGTGGTGACTCTGTCATTATATCACTTTTACTGATGCAAAATTGCATTGTGAACGGACCTGATCTTACAATTGAAAGTTGCCCTGGCGAAGAAGTCATCTTAGGCGATAGTACCTGGAGTGACACAGGTCATTACACAGTGCACTTAATGAGTGCATTGGGTTGTGATTCGACTTTTGCAGTCAATATTGTTTTAGCAGATTCCATCGACATTGGTGCAACGGTTTGGGTAGATGTTGATCAGAACGGAATTTTATCTCCTGCAGATACAGTTATTGGTGGCATCACTATTGTCATTGATGACATGATTAATCATCTTCCACACATTTCCGTAACGGATATTAACGGATCTGTCAATGGACAATATCCTGTTACAAATTATTCGATTTCGATTGACAGTACCGTTTTACCTCCTGGGTTGATCGTGTTGAATGGATCAGGTATGGTGCCTGATTCAGCATGTGGAAGTTTGAATTTTAATTTCTTGCTTTCTCCCGGCTGTACGGGTGAATTTATTCTCCAGCAAGCAGAAATATGTGCTGGTGATTCGATATTGATCCAGGGGCAGTGGATCAACGCCGGGGGAGATTATTCATTTCTTCTCAGCGATCCGGCATCTTTGTGTGATACAACACTGGATGTTCATGTTACATTATCATCCGGACCAGTCATATCCGGTGTAACGGATTGGAATTGTATTGATCTTGGTTCGATTGAGTTAACAGTTCAGGGCACTCCACCATTTCAATATTTCTGGAATCCTCCTCAGCAGGGCGATTCGATTGTTACAGGACTTGGTGATGGTACATATATTGTCACCGTTGTTGATGCCGGTGGTTGTTCGACGTCGGATACATTTTTGATTCAGAGTTCACCTGCTTTGAATTTTGCATTACTTCCGTTATATAATTCACATCCCGGAGATAGTGTAGAAGTGACGATCACAGGAGATATTAATCAGCCTGGATTACATTTTCAATGGTTTCCACCATGGATTGTGAGTTGTGATACCTGCGCTACAACATGGGCATTTCCAGATTCCTCAACCGTGCTTAACATGCATATCACGGAAGCTGATAGTTGTGCTTACGACTTATCGACATACATCAGTGTATCATTTGACAGCAGCACTTTTGATCAGATCTTCGTCCCAAATGTCTTCTCACCGAACGGTGATGGCTTCAATGATCGCTGGACCATTTCAAGTTATTCTGAGAATACGTATGTTCATACACTTTACATCTTTGACCGCTGGGGTAAGATGTTGTTCTACAAAGGAGAATTTTTATTGAAGTCCTGGGACGGCTGGGACGGCATTCCCAATGGAAAACCACTTAACCCGGGAGTTTTTGTTTATACCGCTGTGCTGACTTTAGGTGATGGAACAATGAGGAGGGTGAAGGGGGATATTACTTTGATTCGGTAATGAGTATTCGGTTTGCCCCTAAATCCCCTAAAGGGGACCCTTTTCCCTTGTTCAAATAGACTTCATCTCCTTAAGATTTGACAATCCTTTAAGCTCCATCGGAGCGAAATGTCTGTAGAAATTAAATAGGAACAATAACCGAAGCTCCATCGGAGCGAAATGTCTGTAGAAATTAAATAGGAAAAATAATCCTAGCTCCATCGGAGCGAAATGTCTGTAGAAATTAAATAGGAAAAATAACCGAAGCTCCATCGGAGCGAAATGTCTGTAGAAATTAAATAGGAAAAATAACCCGAGCTCCATCGGAGAGAAATGTTTGGGTGTCTGTCCCTATGGCTCAAATTTCGTTTACAAAGCAGATACATTATTCCCTGAGGAACACCAATATTTTTTCTGCAAATTCCGAAGTATACGCTGATGAATTGTGATTACCCTTTATTTCAACATATTTAGAATGAGGAATGAGAAGTTGCAGATCCGCTCCATTTCCATTATCCCTATCTTCATTTCCGCAAATGATCAGGACTTGCTGTTTCAGTTTGGCAAGCTCTTCTTTTGACGTAGAAGGTTGCTCCTTTTGCTGACAGGCTAACACTAAAGGATTAAGCCCTTTGCCGGCGATGTATTTCCTAAAATCTTCATACCCTTTAATAGAATCATTCATTAATGCATTATAAAAACCAATTCTCCTGGGCCATAATGGATTTGTAAAATCTGCACCCATTCCACCCATTACTGCTCGTTTACAATGATGATCCAACACCATTAAGCTGGCTAAAATGATTGATCCGCGGGAATAACCTACAGCATCATATTTTTTTATTCCTAAATAATGCATGAGCCCCATTAAATCTTTCGCTTCAGCATTATCAGCATAAGCTTCCGGTACAGCTGGCTGATCAGATAATCCATTTCCTCTTAAGTCGACAAGCATTATTTTAAATCCATTGGCAAGCAAACTATCAGCAAGTGGTTTCTTTTTCCAGTCATTCCCTGTGCCTGTAAATCCATGGATCAATAATACAGGCTTGCCATTACCGATGATTTCATAATGGATTCTTGTTTTATCAAAGGATGAAAAATATCCTGAAGTGTTATCCTGGGCGTATTCAGAGAATGTGAATAATAAAAAATAACAAATGAATTTAATCGACAAACTTGTTTTCATGATAAGTTATATTCCCTGCACTCAAAGTATGAAGGCCCTGCTATCTATTCCACTTTCATTCGATTTTTCTAGGTGATAAATCTCTCGCAGAATGATGAATAGTTAATATTATTACTTCGTGCTCATTCAGAACTTTATAAATTATCCTGTAATTACCTTCAATGATCTCCCTAATGTTTGGAATGCCTATCTCTGGAACTTCTCTACCGATGTACTTTGAATCTTTTAATATTTGAGTCGACTATCGGATTCGGATTACTTGTCTTCTGGCATATATCCTGGAATCGTTTGAAATGTATTCGAATATTTCCTCAAGTTCTTTTGCAGCCAGCTCAGACCAGATCAGTCGAACCATTTTTCCATCCTTTTATCTAATTCGGCTTCAGTAACCGTTCGCCCTTCTTCAACATCTTTGAGCCCACGGTTCACTTTTTCCACGATCAAAAGTCTTTCGATGAGTTCATCCAGTGTGAATACATCTGGTAATCCTTTGATCTGTTTATTTACTTCTTCTTTTGTTAGCATGTCTTGATTTTTTTTGAAAAAAACTATTCCTAAATTCTACACCTCATGCCCCTCTTTCTTCTTCTTCGTCTGCTTGGTAAAACTATACACATCCTCCACCGCCTTATACCTCACCATCACCTCACCTGTAATCAATAATACAACACCGCTAATAAACAAACCATTCCTGATGATCTCCACAATGCCCGTCCATGTAGGCCATAAGCGGCGAACAAACAACAATTCAAAGGCAATCACACTGGCACTCAGCAAAAGAAGAACAAGACTGATGTTTCGATAAGGACGTACCGTATATTTTTTTTGGCGGATAATACAGTTGATCAGAAATAATTTTGAGCTTTCATGATCGGGATTAATCTTGAGCAATTCTTTCAGAATATGAACTGCCTGGTCGACACGATCAAGATTGTGAAGTGATGCCGCTTTTTTAAATAACGTTTCAAAATAAATGTCCTGGCCTCGATGCATGATGATATTCCGTTCAATGCTCATTTCAAGAATGTGATCCGCAAGTTTTGCCTGCCGGCCATATTCACCCGTTTCAAACAATGCCTCTGCATACAACACCATCATATCAAAATACTCATCGGCATCCAGCTCGCGCAGCATGAAAAAATTCTCCTCGATATACTGAATTTTCTCTTTGTATGCCCCCGCCTCGATCGCCAGGAAGGCATCGTATGTCTCGGATCGGTCGGTATACAACGGCTGTTTCATTTCAGCGGATAGATAAATGGACGGCTTGGGCTGGCATCGAGTGCCAAAGCAGCGATCTGTATCTGAAGTAAATATAATCCATCAGGTACTACATTGTCAATATAAATAAACTCTGTAATTGTAGCTTTTGTTCTCGGATTTTCCGGGTATTGCCAAAATGCTTTATGTGCCAATAGCGCGCCATCATCTTTTTCCCGATCCACGGAAGGCAGATCCAGCAATAGATGTTGTATGCCTTCAGCAGCCATCTTACCGGCTAACATAGAATCAAGATAGGGCGGATTGGTTCCACTATAATGTCGCGCCATTTTATCCGGATGATTTGGCATTGTACGAATAATGACCGCCTCAATTCCAGGCATCCATTCCAACTGCCGAATGATTCGATCTCCATTGTCTTGCGATGCGGGATAAACAGATATCAATTGAGCAACAACATACTCCGGTGATAATGCCTGGTGAATGGAATAACGCTCTGTAGATATATGTCCGACACATTCAGTATGTGTCCCATTGCCATGCGGGTTAAGTCGTATGTTATAGAAATTCACACTGCCACCTTCGCGGGTATCACCGATCCAGTCATCCACTTTGACAGGTGATGCTTCATACAATGGAGCAAAGTAAGCATTAGGTTGATCGCGTGTATGATCAAGTGGAATCGCAATGCAAATTCCTTTGCTCAGATCTGCATGCAATGTAGACCCATTCCACTCGATGGGAATCACCAGGGGTTTCATCAGTTGCGCGAATCTTTGCCAAAGGAAAGTTTTCCATGCAATGTCTTTAGAAAAGAATAATTGTAAAGTTGTATAAACCTCGCTTTGATATCCGCTTTACGAATGGTGAGCTTGGTTGAAGAAGTGACGGTTTCAAACCTGGAATCAAGTGTGCATAGAAATATTTCTGCGCGTCCTTCCACTTCAAAGGAAATCACACTTGTATCCGAAATAACAATCGGTCGTGCATTCAGATTATGTGGAGCTACGGGTGTAATGATCAGGTTTCCTGAATTGGGAAATATGATCGGTCCTCCACAACTCAGCGAATAACCGGTTGATCCGGTTGGTGTTGCCACAATAAGACCATCTGCCCAATAAGAGTTAAGTAATTCACCATCAATAAATGTGTGGATCGTGATCATCGAAGATGTATCTCTCTTGTGCAATGTAAAATCATTGAGCGCTATTCTTGAATCGAGGAAAATATCACTATCGGTATCCAGATAGATCATCGTTCGTTCATCAAAGTGATATCGGCCCTTAGCAAGTTCGTGAATGGCAAATCCACCCAGGCGGTTTTCAATACTCGATAAAAATCCAAGCCGGCCAAGATTTATTCCCATGACAGGAATAGGCAATTGATTGATCATGGCCATGGCATGAAGAACCGTACCATCACCTCCCAGGGCGAGGACGACATCAATATTGACTTTATCGAAACCTTCAAAAAGGAGGACACTTCCCGCTTTTTTGATCTCCGGGTCGACCTGGGCCCAATAATCCGGATCCGCATAAGCATTCAGCCCCTCCTGGCCTATCGCTTTGACGACGTCTAGAAGGCATTCTTTATGGTTCGGCTTATAAAACTGGCCGTAGATCAATACATTCATATCACATTCATCAGTCCTGTCAGCCCTATGAATCAAAAATGATACCACTAAAGGCCCTCATACTATAAAAATATACATTCCTTTAAATGGCATTGAATAAAATCACTGCAATACATGCCCCCGCAATCGGGCCCACTACCGGTATCCATGCATACCCCCAATCACTGTTCCCTTTTGTTTTTATAGGCAATAAAAAATGTGCAATTCGCGGACCTAAATCTCTCGCCGGATTAATCGCATATCCTGTCGGCCCACCCAATGATAAACCAATGCCCAAAATGAGTAATGCCACCGGTAGTGCATCTAAAGATCCAAGAGCATCTGAAGGAGCTGCTACTGACAATGCACAAAAAACAAGTATAAATGTTCCAATGATTTCAGTGATAAGATTGTATGGTACATTTCGGATAGCAGGAGTATTGCAAAAAACAGCACGCACTAGCTCTTTATCTTCTGTCACATCAAAATGCTGTTTATACACCAGCCATACAATACTGCTTCCGGTGATAGCACCTGCCATCTGTGCAAGTACATAAGGTAATATTAATGTCTTATCAAAATCTTTAAAGAATGCCAATGCTATCGTCACAGCCGGATTTAAATGGCCACTACCGCCGAAATGTTTCGAGACGATGATACCAAAAAAGACACCCATGGCCCATCCGAATGTGATCACGATCCACCCGCCATTTTGTCCTTTGGATTGATGCAACAATACATTCGCCACAACTCCACATCCAAAGATGGTAAGCACCATCGTGCCAAAAAATTCTCCTGTAAAATGTTCCATCATGATTGATTCAATTTTATGTTCAGAATAGATTCTGGAAGGTAATTCTTTGCTACCAGATTAAATTCATCGATCTGATATTGAATCCAGGATTCATTTTTTCCCATTTCAGCTGCCATAATTTTTGCCACCATCGGAGCTGCTTCAATAGCCGCATGAGCATCAAGTAATAATATCCGTGTCCTACGTGCAAGTAAATCCTCAACCGTCATGCACAACTCATGACGAATAGCCCAGATGATTTCAGCTTTGATATAAGTGAGGCCGGGAGTAATTTTTTCTGTCAGTTCCGGCCTTTCCCTTAATAGTTGATCAATAAAATATTCATCAGTGCCGTAATAATATAACGGGGTGGTGAAATCAACATCTGTGCGATAGCCGTGGATATGTAATTCATTCGTAATCGATTTGACAGGAGTTAGGTTGCCCTGCCGGATCGCAATATCCACTGCATCTTCAGCCATCTTTCGGTAAGTTGTCCATTTACCTCCGATAATGCTGATAAGTCCCGAATCTGAAATTGTAATCAGGTGCTCTCTTGATAAAGCAGCAGTGGTTTTGTGATTGGCCTTGACTAAAGGGCGCAGCCCGCAGAAAATACTTTTGATATCCTCATAAGCAGGTTCCTTTGTCAGGTAATTCCGCATATGCCCCATCACAAATTCAATTTCTTCGTGAAGAGCTACCGGCTCAATGGATGTCCCTTGCATCGGCGTATCCGTAGTGCCAACAATTATCCTGTTATGCCAGGGCACTGCAAATAAGACTCTTCCATCCTCTGTTCGTGGAATCATTATGGCAGTGCTTGATGGCAGGAAAGAAGAATCAAAAACCAAATGAATTCCCTGGCTGGGTGTTACAAATGATTCTGCATCTGCATCATCCATTTGTAAAACAGAATCTGTAAAAACACCCGTCGCATTGATGACAGTCTTCGCTTTAACTTCATAAGGTATTGCATCAATGGTATCTTTTACGCGCACTCCAACTATTTCATTTTCCGATTTCAAAAAACCATCTACACTAAAATAATTGAGCACAGTTGCTCCATGATCCGCTGCTGTCATAGCGAGGTGAATAGCCATCCTCGAATCATCAAATTGGCCATCATGATAAAGCACCCCACCTCTCAACCCTTTCGGATCTAGTGTAGGTGCAGCAGTAATGGTTTCTTCAAGTGATAATAATGTAGATGGACCTAAACCTAAACTTCCTGCCATCCAATCGTATGCTTTCAATCCAAGTCCATAGTATGGATATTCCCACCATTCATAATTGGGAATAACAAATGTTTGATTCTTCACGAGGTGAGGTGCATTTCGCATAAATATGCCCCGTTCATGAAGTGCATCTAATACCAGTTTAATATTTCCCTGTTGCAAGTACCTTACACCACCATGGACTAATTTGGTACTGCGTGAAGATGTTCCTTTCGCAAAATCATATTTTTCAAATAAAACAGTACTATAACCTCTCGAAGCTGCATCCACTGCAATGCCAAGCCCGGTAGCTCCTCCGCCAATAATGCAAACATCCCATTCCGGGTAGCTTTAAGCTGTTCTATCATCAGGGCTCTTTGCATAATGACTTATTGGATCATTTTTTTGTGATATGGATATTCAATTTGCATATCTGCCCACGCGATAGAAGCTTTTACAGCTCTGTTCCATCCCCGGATTAAATCTTCTCTCTTTATATCATCCATTTGGGGATTAAAAACTTTATCGGCCTGCCAATGCTCCTGAATGCTTTCAATATTTTTCCAAAACCCAACTCCAAGCCCCGCTAAATATGCTGCTCCGAGAGCAGTAGTTTCAGTCACTTTTGGCTTCACTACTTTTGTATTCAAAATATCACTCTGAAATTGCATCAGGCGATCATTGACAGTAGCCCCCCCATCCACTCTCAATTCAGCTATCTTGATTTGTGCATCGGCTTCCATTGATTTCAATACATCAAAAGTTTGATAGGCAATGCTATCGAGTACAGCTTTCGCAAGATGCGCATCCGTACTTCCTCTTGTCAATCCGAAAATACTGCCTCTTGCATGCTGATGCCAGTGTGGTGCCCCAAGTCCCGCAAAAGCAGGTACTATATAAACACCTTCACTATCCTCAACGTTTTCAACCAGGGTTTCCACGTCTTCTGACGAACGGATTATTTTTATTCCATCTCTCAGCCATTGAACCGCGGCGCCCCCGATAAATACACTTCCTTCAAGAGCATATTCAGTTTTATTTTCAATTCTCCATGCTATCGTTGTCAGTAAATTATGTTTGGAAAGAATCGCTTTTTCACCGGTATTCATCAACATGAAACATCCTGTACCATAGGTGTTCTTGACCATACCCGGCTTTATACACATTTGACCAAACAACGCAGCTTGTTGATCACCGGCAATTCCGGAAATCGGAATATTAAATCCCTGTATTGTTTGTTCTGCTACGCCATAAATCTCACTACTGGATTTCACTTCAGGAAGCATGCTTTTGGGAATTGTAAACAATTCTAATAATTCATCATTCCATTGACAGGAATGAATGTCAAAAAGCATGGTGCGTGATGCATTCGATACGTCGGTGATATGGACATTTCCTGCTGTAAGGTTCCATACCAGCCATGAATCAATTGTACCAAATGCTAATTCGCCTTTCGTGGCTTTGTCGCGTGCTCCTAAAACATGGTCAAGTATCCACTGCACTTTAGTAGCAGAAAAATAAGCATCAATGAGTAATCCCGTTGTTGCGCGAATTCCGGAAGCATACACTGAATCCTTTAACTTATCACAATAACCTGATGTTCTTCTGTCTTGCCACACAATAGCATTGTAAATTGGTTTACCTGTTTTTCTGTCCCAGACTACAGTTGTTTCACGCTGATTGGTGATGCCTATAGCGGCAATTTGATTCATGGAGATTCCCGATTTGGAAATAACCTCTGTCATTGTTCCCAATTGAGTAGTCCAGATCTCTTCAGCATCATGTTCTACCCAACCAGGTTGAGGATAAATTTGCCTGAACTCCCGTTGTGAGACACTTACAATATTTCCATGATGATCGAAGAGGATGCTCCGGCTGCTTGTGGTTCCCTGGTCCAGTGCAAGAATATAAGATGAGGACATCAGTTTTGTCTTTATATGATCAAGATATTGAAAAAATTGTGAGTGGTGTGTGGTGTGTAAAAATCATAATGGGCAACTTAAAAAGTTGCCCATTATGATTTATTCAAAACTTAAAAATATAAGCTATCCTGATATGCTCGTCACTTTATTCATGTCGCAAGATGACAACGACTTTTGTATACATCTCTGTTTGCGTTTTTACTTCCATGAGATAGCTTCCCTCAGGAATCAATGAAATGTCAATTTTCTGTGCGTTGTATCCCCTGATGGCATCGATTTGATCACTGAGACTGGTTTGTCCAAGGAAGTTAATTAATCTGAATTGAACAGGTTGATCAACATAACTATCAAATCCAAGGCTTAGACTACCATTTGCAGGATTGGGCCATAAATTTAATTTTGTCAAATATCCATCCAGCCTTTGATCGGTGATTGTAGCAGACCCCGGATTCGAAATCGTCTTCGGATTAATAACCTGTGGATTTACGGCAATCGGATTTGCGCCAGGATTTGTACAATCAAGGAACCCTGAACAAACTGAAGAACAACCATAAGCATCTGTTACCGTCAATAGCACTTCTACTTCTGACCAGCCAACATAAATAGTGATGCCTGGTGTTCCCTGGCCTGACTGGATGAAACATTCCTCTCCAAATATTTCCCAGGAATAACTTACCCCTCCTAAGCCTCCGGATACAGCGCTTGAGATAGGCACACCATGAGAATTACACGGAACACTAGCAGGCATTTCAATATCGCATTCCAGGAATGTATTCGGTATCCAGGTAATCTTTTGCGTTGCTTCAGAAGTATTTCCACAAGCATCAGTGGCCACCCATTTCCGAATCACATCAAATTCACCCTGTCCATTACCCGGGTTAATGGTCTGTGTATAAACTATGGTCACCGGCTGAGCCGCATCAATAGCATTCACAGGTGGTACCGGAGGCAATGGCTGGCAAACAATGGTAGCATCTTTTGGAACACCTACGATGACAGGAGGTACATCATCCATGATATCCACACTAAATGTGACCGAAGATGAATTACCACATGCATCAGTTGCTACCCATGTATATACTCTACGTTCAAAATAACCATCTTGCTGACAATTGCCGGAATATGTAACATCTAAGCTAAACGTCGGAGTAATATCCGTGTCACAATCATCTGATGCGGTCACACTATTTTCGTCCAGTGCATTCAACGCGAGAATGATACCTGTTTGAGACAAGTAAACCAGGTTGTAACCATTATCCAGGAATTTGCGGATGATAGAGTAAGTAGGAATCTGAATTTCAGGTGGCGTGTTATCATTGAGAATAATAATCTGTTTTTTCACAGAGACATGTCCACAGGCATCCACTGCCGTCCAGGTCCGTTCGATCACAAGGCCATCACGACAATCAGAATCTAACTGTTTTTCAGTCATGGTCACATTAATAAACGCCCCGGCACATGAATCGTAAGCCGTTACGTTAGGTGTTGAAAGATCATCACAGATTTGATTTACCACGCCTACGATGACGGGACCATTACCATTTCCGACATGGACAGTCTGCATCTGAATAGTGGAATTACCACAAGGATCAGTAGCTGTAATCTCGCGATGAATATCATATTCATATGCACACGGTCCCGGAATGATGGTTTCGTTGATTGTCACAACAGCTTGTCCGCAATTATCAGAAGCAATGATTGTAGGTGGTTCATCATTACATCCGATAGTCACTACGGGTTGGAAATTCACCAGCACCGGTGGTGTGTGATCTACCACATGTGCAGTGACGGAAAGCGTGCTTTCATTTCCACAAATATCAGTAGCACTCCACTCCAGATCCAATATGGCAAGGACACCATTTTGTGAACAATCCTGAGTTTGCAATACATTTTCTGTAAAGGTTACGTCTGTACCAAATGGACAATCATCCTGTACGCTCACATCAGCAGCACTAAAATTAGAATATTGTCCATTATTGGAGGCGCAATCAATGATGAGGATCTCACCCGGAGTAAGAGCAGATAAAATAGGATTCACAAATTTAAGAACAGGCCCACCCTGATCATTCGGGATGAGAAGCACAGTGTCTCGCGTCATATTTCCACAATCATCAAATGCCTCATATGTTCTCCTGTATGCTTTACCGCTACCACATGGATTTGGTATCGGAATATCCCAGAATCGGATATGTGGATTACCACAATTGTCCGTAGCATCAATATTATTGAGAGCAGGATCATCAACACATGCAACATCAGGCACATTGGTCAATACCGGGGGTTCATTATCGACCAGTTGTGCAAAGATCGTCAGGCTGGTGACGTTTCCGCACTGATCTACACCTGTCCAATGATAGGATTGCTGTTCCATGTATCCATCACGTTCACAATTGACAGAGCGGTTTTCAAAACTTTCGAATGTGATTGTTGGAGGACCGCCGCATGATGGAGGACTATAAACTGACCCAACACCCAATTGATCATAAAAATCCGGAATACCACCTTCATTGCATGTGTAATTGTAAACACTTCCATCTGTTGCACCGGCAAGTTCGGGTTGTGTAATCTGCAGGACAGGACCTTGGTTATCGATGAGTGTAATATGTTGAACCTTCACACCCACGTTACCGCAATCATCCTGAGCTGTCCAGGTCCTGGTGATGACCTTGCCATCCTGGCAGCCTGGAGGCGGATTGGATTGACTATACTGAAGGATACAGGCACAAAGACATTCATCTGTTGCATAAATATCACTCGGTGGATCAGGCACCTGATCACAGTTCACTGTAATATCTGCAGGTACGTTATGAATAACCGGTGGTATAAGATCAACCAACTTCATAAATACCATAGCAGTACTGACATTCCCGCATGCGTCAGTTGCCACCCATTTTAACCTGAATAAGTCTATATACCCATCGACAGAGCAATTGCCTTCACTTTGTAAAACTTCGCTGTAAGTAATGCTTACACTTCCATTGCAATTATCTGTTGCACTGATACTGCCTGTGCTGAAAGTTGGAAGACTCCAATTTGGATCCTGCCCCTGGCATTGTACATTGAACGTACCACCATTCGGTACACCCTGCAGAAGTGGATCAGTAAAGGTGATCGTTGGCGGGGTATTATCAAATACTGTAATGATCTGGGTGCATGTAGACGAATTGCCACAAGCATCCGTAGACCTGTACATCCTGGTGAGTGTAAATCGATTCACACATGTTTGATTTGTGATAACATCACTCACAAAAGTTACTGTAGGCGTTCCGACACAATTATCTGCAGTGACAACACCTGCAGTATTTACGGCAGGTACAAGATTTGCGCATTGCACAGTCACTGCTGCAGGACAAGTGATCGTCGGTGGTGTATTATCAAATACAGTGATAGCTTGTGTACATACAGCCGAATTTCCGCAGGCATCAGTTGCGCGATACGTTCTTGTGAGAAGAAATCTATTCGTACAGGTTTGATTTGAAATAACATCACTGACAAATGTTACAGTCGTTGCACCTCCGCAATTATCAGTTGCTGTCACAAGTGCAGTATTCGGAGTAGGAACAAGGCTCGCACACTGAACAGTGATTGCCGCAGGACATGTCAATGTCGGAACTGTGTTATCAAATACCGAAATAATCTGTGAACACGTCCCTGAATTTCCGCAGGCATCAGTTGCCCGATATGTCCGTGTTATATTAAAGCGATTGATACATACCTGATTACTGATGACATCACTGACAAAAGTTACAGTTGTTGCTCCACCGCAATTATCTGTTGAAGTGACAAGCTGAACATTTGGCGTCGGAACCTGGCTAGCACACTGAACAATTATCCCCGGAGGACATGTCAACGCAGGTGGAGTATTATCAAAGACAGTGATTACCTGGGTGCAAGAGGCTGAATTATTACATTGGTCAGTTGCCCTGTAAGTTCTATTGATGGTGAACTTGTTAGTACAAGATTGGTTGACTGTAAGATTACTTAGGAGTGTAATTATCGGAGGAATACCTGAATTATCAGTAGCAGATACACTCGCTGTATTCACAGGTGGAACAAGAGCAGCGCATTGTACAGTCACTGAAGGTGGACATGTTATTATTGGTGGTGTGACATCTACCACAACCGTTCCACATGTTCTTAATGATGTACAAGGGCTAAAGAAAGAGAATTGGACTAAGCCGTTTCCTGTATGGTTGTTATTACTCGTTGAACCGCCAGTCACACCGCCTATATATCCTGATCCTCCGCCGCCACCTGCACCAGAGTTTGAACCGGGTATTCCGCTTTCTCCTCCGCCACCACCATAATATCCACCACCTCCGCCACCACCACTATCGGTGCCATCGTTTCCGCCGGCTCCTCCAATCCCAAGAGTACCTGAGACGCCATCACCAGCTGGAGTACCAGTGCCGCCTGCTCCACCTCCTATCTGCGTTCCACCACCGCCAGGTACAGTGAATCCATCACCTGTGCCTATTGTACCATTTGCACCACCTCCGGCTCCACCAATAAAACCATTACCACCTCCGCTTCCTTGTCCACCGCCACCACCGGCGATAATTACTCGATTTGCAAGTGCATTACCACCTTGACGCACATCACTTGCACCGCCACCGCCGCCACCAAAAAAGCCAGAACCTGCATTTCCACCTCCATTAAATCCACCCGCACCACTACCACCTCCGGTCTGTGTCACACCCTGACCTCCGACAAATATGTTCAACACCTGACCAGCTACTACCGCGAGTGTCCCTGTTGAAAAACCACCTAAAGCGCCGCTGGAATTATTTGTACCACCTCCGCCTCCTTGCCCGCCATAAGCATTGATTGTAATAGATGTCACTCCTACAGGTACAGTAAATGTTTGGGCCGTTCCGGTATAAACAAATGAAACATCATTTGGAACGGTGATCGTTTGTTCAACGCAATAAGTTGTTGTTGTAGAAAGAGGACCACTAGTGAAAGGATTTCCCGTTCCTACTTGCATTCCACCAGTCGGTGCATTGAACCAAGCAAATGTGGCACCGGGAAGAGTTCCTACAGCTGTGAAAGTTGCTGTGCTGCCGTTACAAATTACTCCGGGAGAGACAGTAACAGATCCTACAGGATCACATCCTCCGCATCCACCAGGAACTGAAAGTGTAATTGAAAGTGTGCTAACGCAGGTCGTACCACTATTAGTGACTGTCACATTATAGGTACCCACCTTAAGTCCGCTTTGATCTTGCAGTCCATTGATTAAGCCACTTCCTGTAGATGTTGACCAATTATAAGTATAAGTTCCTGCAGGAGTAACGGTGAGATCAATAGAGCCGTTATTGGTAAAACAATCTGTAGGATTGACATGAGTCTCGCTTAAAACCGGTGTTTGATTGATTGTTACCGTTGCGGAACTACTTCCCGAACATCCATTAGCATCTGTAACTGTAACATTATATGTGTTTGTACCTAATGCAGATACTATGATCGTCTGAGATGTGGCGCCTCCTGTCCACAAATAACTGCTATATCCCGGACCGGCATTCAATGTTATTGTTTGTGGAGTGCACACTACATTGCCGGGTGTCGCAACAATCATTGGAGTTGGTAATTGATTTACTGTGATAGTTGCTGTAGAAGTAGCTGTACATGCATTTGCATCTGTCACTGTTACTCTATAAGTAGTTGTTCCGGACGGTGTCGCGATGACCACGGGTCCGTTGGTTGTATTAAGTCCGGTAGCCGGAGACCATGCATAAGAAGTACCGCCTGTTGCTGTTAGAGTTGCCGATCCTCCTGCACAAATAATTCTATCATTATTGGCAATTCCTGAATTGTCTGTTTCTGAAAGTCCTACGACCGGACCTGCAGTAACCGTTACCGAAGTACTAGCCGTACAACCGTTACCAGAAGTCACGGTTACATTATAAGTAGTTGTTGCTGTAACTCCTGAAGCAAGTGGATTTGGAATTGTTGTATTGTTAAGGAAGGTGGCTGGCGACCACGAATAAGTTGGTATAATCGGACTAAAACGATATCCATTTCCATTGCCTGGCCATATGGTGGAAAGTGTTGAGGAAGTGCTGCTGCCATCAATGGCATTAATGTAATGATTGGGGCCACCAATTCCATCTTCAACACCTTCACTTGCAGCAAATGCAATGGCGCCAACTGTAGGTCCATAAATAATATCAATTCTACCAGGAGCAACTGATGCAGGACCATAGATATTTACCTGGAATGAAATCAAAATAGTGGATCCATCCGAAAATCCACTTCCGACAGCATTATCCCATTGAAAAGCATATATGTCGGTACCAATCAATCCATGTCGCATGCTACCTGTACCTGTTGGGAAATTAGCTCCCATATCCTTAAACCATGCTGCTATTGTATTATTTGGAATCGTACTGATAAATAAATTTCCTGGTGTTCGCATTGAAGTTGCATCAATGGTTCCCTGGTTACCAGCCCCAACCCATCCATTCGTACACATTGACATTTGAGTAAATGAGCTACCCATATATGAAAATGTAAAAGGGAGGGTGATGACTATTCCGCCATCATCTTCTGTGGCGCTACCCATCGTGGGCGTTAACTGGGCATTGGTGTTGATGATAGTGATACCGCCACCTGTCAAAGTAGTATACGCCTGACCAGTCAGGTTTGAAAGAGTATAAGGTATTCCTCCTGTAACTCCTACAGCATTCAATTGAGAGCTTCCACCTGCACAAATTGAAGATGGTGTAGCTGTAGCAGTTACACTGGGAGCAGGAATTACATTGACCGTTACATTACCAATACCCGTACATCCTGCTCCATCGGTTCCGGTAACTGTGTAAGTTGTAGTTGTGGTTGGTGACGCCACTACTATTGCCCCCGTTGTAGTGTTCAATCCTGTAGCAGGTGACCATAAATATGTACTCGCACCTGAAGCTGTCAATGTAACGGAACTATTGCTACAAAGAATCGGAGCCAGTGGATTCACCGTGACGACCGGACTTGTATTCACTGTTACAGTCACTTGATTTGAAGGAGAAGACAAACCGGAATTAGTACAAGTCACTACAGCCCTATAATAATATGTTCCAGGAGCTAAGTTACCTGTGGTATAACAGGAACCATTAGCACATACAATATCCGAATAAGGTCCGCCAGATGTAGATGATGATTGCCATTGTATTGCGATACCAGTAGGAGGAGTTTGTCCTGAGAGGCAAATCGTAGTCGATTGTCCCGAACAAAGTATAGCAGGTGAGGCAATAGCTGTTCCTGCCGTTGGTGCGCCCGCGCATGGAACATCGGCCACACCGGAATATTCATCAGCTCCAATATCTGGTGTTCCGGCACGTGCATTACCGTCAAAATCATCTGTAATGCTTCCGATTGTGGCAGCACCACTTTCAATTTGAGTAGCAATCGCAGGATTGATATGGAGAAATGTAGCTAATGAACCCGTCGTGCTGATGAATGGAGGATCTTCGGTAACAGAAACTGTTTCACGAGGTGTTACTGCGGCCTGAAATGGAGCCATCTGGAAACCTGTTGTTCCATCATGATAAATAAATCTTGTAGTACATGCTCCGGTTCCGCCAGCCCAGAAAAGATTATTGTTAGAAGTTGTCGCATAATTCGCTAGTGTAGCGAGGGATCTTCTGAAAGCAACTGTGAATCCTGTGCCATTTGGTGTAGAATTGTTGACGATAATATTGTTCCGCAGATCAAGTGCAACAGTTGTAGCAGTAGCATTAGCAGTATGAAAAATACCGGTGGTACCAAAGTTAGCTCCTGTAGATTGTGCATTGATATAAACAGTGTTATAATAAATATTGAGGGTTGAGGAGGCAGTTGCGGAAGTAATATTAATACCTCGTATAGCATCTGTCAAACTTGCTGCAGGTGTTCTCAGGTCTCCAATTAGATTGTTGGATATATTTAATGTAGTTCCTCCTGAAAGGAGAATACCGTTAACAGCTCCGGCAGTTGTCGATATTGCGGCACTTTCAGACAGGTTATAGATTTTGTTTTTCGACAAGGCCACTGTTGTACCTGCACTTACGGAAATTCCTCTTATAAGAGGTGATGTTGCACCTGATCCTGATAAAGTATTAACATTATTACCAGTTACATTTACTGTTGCTCCCCCTGCAATTGCAAGTCCCACAACTGTTGAACTAACCCCTGTAGAGGATAATGTATTAATGGTATTATTAGTGACATTTCCCGTAGTAGAAGGATTTGAATATGATAATCCTGTGACTGTACCACCAGTGCCATTAGAAATAAGGTTAGCAATGGTATTAGCTGATACATTTATGGTTGTCGCTGAGCCAGAAGTACCAATCGTGAGACCTGTAATTGCACCTTGTCCGGTGAAATTAGTAAGTATGTTATTTGAATAAGCAGAAGTTGTTCCTCCGATAAAGCTTGAGGAAATTCCTGTTATCGCACCACTGGTTCCTCCTGAAATGGTAAGATTATTAATAGTATTGTTTGAGATTGTTTTTGTTGGGGTCCCGCCATCGGTATTAATAAACCCGGAAAAAATAGCAGCACCAACTAAGGAGATATTTGAAAAATTATTATTAATCCATGTCTCCGTAGACCCCGCTGCTGAACTTGCATTTGTATTACGTATAGTCACTGTTCCTCCAGTCCCTGGTTTGGAGAATCCTGTAACAATTGAATTTCCACTCATACTCTCTGTGCCGGCAGCTGTTAACGAAGTTGCATCTGTGAAAAATGTAACACTTCCTGTTGTATTTAAAGTAATGTTTGTAAATGTATTGTTGTCATACGTTCTGCTTAAACCAACTGTAGTGCCACAAAAAATAAAACTATAAGTAGATGAACCTGTAACAGAGTGCACAAAACCTCTGAAATCATTGCCAGTGATAGTCCGTACTGTTGTAGCTGAACCGCCATCACTTTCAATGCCGCGCACAACACTAGAATTGGCGCCGCTAAAACTAACAAACCCTCCGGCTGTAGTGCCAATATTGTTATTGGTTATAGTGATATTTCCCCCCAGGAATCCACTGGTATTAAAAATTGCAAGCGTCTGCCCGTTAGTAACACAAGAAAGTCCCTTAAAGGAGTTACCGTTTATATTGAGTAAACATCCGGCTGCTCCTGCAGAATTCGTAATCATATTACAAAGACCCGTAGTTATAGCCGAAAACGTAGCTACATCACCTGTAGCATTTCCAAGCTGGTTGTTGTTAATGTTTATTGCAGTTATGACAGCTCCCTGGTTAAGGATAGCACTCATCCCTCCGGTAGTTGCAGTTGAAGTATTGTTCCTGATTATATTGTTGTTCATATTTAAAGTTCCATATGCCCCAAGATTTGCAACACCAAACATGGTAATTGCACTGGCTGCACCTGTTACCGCATTATTGATAAAATTGTTACTGTTGAGGTTCATGGTCACATTACCAACGGCTCCAGCGGTCGATGCGGTAGTAACACCTTGTAACCCACCTGTACCGGCTTGTACAAATGTCACTGTATTACCATTGACATTATTAGTTATGGCGCCAACAGGAATTGAAGAATAATCGGTTAATATTCCCCTCAAAGCAACAGCTGTATTCAAACTTGCACTAATGAAAGAATTGAATGAAAGATTAAAATTATTTTGATTCAGTAAATACGCTCCAATGACTATTGTCGTCGGTAAACCATTGTAAGCAGAGAGTGCACCTAATCCGCCATAGTTGGTCACAATATTGGCTGTAGCGATTGACGCGCCGCCGATATCATTACCGTTATCCATATTAGCTGCCGTAGCAGATCCAATAAAGACAATACCAATATTTACATTATTGATGGCGTTATTGTAAACCTTATTATTAGTGTTCGGGCCGTTGGTAGGATCTGTAATATCTGCAAGTGTAATGACATTTGATGCACTGTGCCGAACATTACTATATATACCAAAAGTATTTTGATACAATTTGTTTAAGGTAATCGTATTGTTCTTAATAGTGTTGTTCTGTGCACCGTCGGTAAGAGATACATAAAGCAAGGCAACACCCCATTCAGTCATATTATTACTTGCTTCGGGGGTATTGACAAGATTGGCAGCATTTTCCATCATAGTAAATCCCTGGATGGTTATCCAGTCTGCTCCGATCAATTTGAATATACCATCATTCAGATTTCCCGCTACCAGCGCTGCGGATGCAGTGGCGGTATTTCCATTCCCCTGGATCATCACCTGCTTTGTTGAACTCGTAGCATTTGGGCCTGAAAGAATTGCAGAACCTACATCTCCTATCACATAACCACCTGAAGGTATAGCTTGCGGATTCCCTGCAATGACGTTAAATGTAACACCACCTGCACCGACCCCTTGAGCATTCAGGTCTGCAATAGCCGCTGTAAGTGTGGCATAATTTCCAGGTATATTTTTGGTTCCGGTCAACTGGGCCTGCATGTTATTCGTAAATGTTGTTGAGAATAAGATACAGGTCCACAAAGCCAGTTGGGTTGCAAACTTGTTTTTGATTGACCCGGAGGTCAAATAATTGGGAGAGAGGGAGACTTGATTCATTTTCGTTTTGTTGTTGAATTAGTGAAATAAAAGGAGGTAATGATTATAGAGAGGTATAGTTGGCAGAATGCAGGAATGGAAGGCACGGGCAAGCAGAATCATACGCTTTCTTTTGATGAAAAACGGATTTATATCAACCCCCTAAAATCGACCTATGTATAGGAATCTTTGTCCGCGATGCTTCAGCGGATTCTTATAGACTTACCGAACTTCCGAAGGTTTTTCCTTTTGTTACTTTCAGGTAATCTCAAGTGCCCTATGTTAAAGATATGTTATATAGTGGTATAGTTTATACTAAAAATCAAAATTTGTTTTTCAGAAAATTTGACAGAAGCTTTTTCGGTATAAGATCGGCTTGATGATTAATACTTCTGTTTCAACTTTTATTATTCTTTATTGCTTAGTATAGGCCAATACGAAGAAGGCCTCCCTCCAATGATATGGAGAGAGGCCTTCTCGTTAACCGATTTATATTTCTATAAACCCGTCGCTATTTCATTCAGCTTCTTATTCGATGATCACCATCTTCTTCGTTGCTGTATACTCGTTAGCGTCGAGTCTGTAGTATAGCACTCCTACTGATGGCATATCTTTCCTGCTCACAGCTATCGTGTTGTAGCCCTTCACAGATTCCTGATCTTTCACCATCAATACTTTTCCTGTAACATCAAATATCGTCAGTGTCACCGGTCCTGCCTGTGGCAGATCATACCCGATCACCGTGTTGTCTTTGAATGGATTTGGTTCGTTCTGATACAGTGCGAACTCTGCTCCATGCTCTGCTCCACGGAAACTCAACTTCAGATCCTTGATATCATCCTGTGTATTATAAGCCTCTGCTTGTGTCTCCTTAGAATTCAGCGTCACCATGTCGCTTAATCTGCCTGGAGCTGTTGCCTGGAAGCGTAATGTGTACAGAACATCAGATGATGTAGCGCTTACGCCGCCTACTTTATGCCAGCTTGCTGTGATCGTGCTGCCAAATACTCCGAGATTCTCATCACTCATGCTTACCAAGCCTGCTTCTACTCCTCTGAATTCAAGTCCTTGTGTCTGCAGTGTATACTGGAAGCCTTCGATTGATGCAAAATCTGTTGATCTGATCGCCAGGTCCACCATTTCTCCGGTGCTCACCATTCGATCATCTGCAACAAAGCTTACAACTCCCTTGGCATTTCTTGGTAATACCTGCTGAGCATTTGCTTGTACTGTATTGTTTACGTCTCCGATCTTGACCGCTACGAAGTCTTCATGATCATCATTACCTGCCATGTTCACATTTTTGGCTTCAGTAAATGGCCATGGATGTGTAGCATCTGCAAACTGGAATGATTTATCTACGAATCTCCAGCTCTTGTTAGCAGGAAGTTCTGTGTAGATTCCGAGGATCAGTTTACGTAATTCTACCAGGTCAATGGCGCTTACACTTTGGCTGTTATTAGCATCCGCTGCGATCAGGTCATATGGACTTGTAAATGGCTCTATGCCTAACAAATGTTTCTGTATACGTACAAGGTCCAGTGTTGATACTCCATTTCTGTATGCATCATTACGCTCTACATTGATTGTATAATCTGCCGGTACAATGTGGAAGTTGAACTTACCATCCTGTACGGTTACATAAGTCGGGAACACATGGCCCGGGCTTGTCAGCGTTACAGCTGCTTTCTCTACTGATTGGGCATCATCTGTCAGAATCTGTCCGGCTAGCAGTACGCTACCGCCTGTTGTATCTCCGCATACTCCATTATTGTCAGTGATCACGATCGTGGTGGTGCAGTAGTCTTTATTCCGCTCACTCCAGCTGATCTGGCCATTGCAGTTATGATCTACTCCTCCGTCTGCTACCCAGATCTCTACAGCTAACTCTACTCCGAATGCAGGTACATTACCGCATGTGTAAGAGTAGCTTGGCTGATATGAATCTCCGCTGAAACTGTACAACAGATCTTCTTCTGCTGTGCAATCATCAAAGCTTGATGCATTGAAATCCTTAGCCCAGATCGTTACCTGGCCTCCAATCGGCATGACTACCGTGCTCAGTCCATTGATACATACTGGGGATGGCTGTTTGCAATCTTCCAGGCGGATCAAATATTCACAATGGCTCCAGTTTCCGCAGCCGTCTTCTGCACTCCACAACAGTTTGTGGTAATCGCCGCAGAATGGACTGTTATAGGGTATACCATTATCTCTGATCTCTTTGATCGAATTCTGTCTTGTATTGAAAGTCAATACTGCAAGATGATTTGAGTCTGTTTCTACTGTGCTTAATGGTTTCACATAGATGAAATCATCTCCATTGTATAAATACAACTTCACATCATAGTTAACCAGATCGCTACATGATTCATGTACTACCTGGCTCAGTTTCAAATGAACACTGCAGCTTGATGACAATGGATTGTTATGTCCAAGGAATGCCTGGTTATTATCCGGCAATGTTACCTGTCCACCCGTATCCGCTACACATAAGGTCACCGGTCCGCTTGGACAAGTCAGGAACACTGGTCCTTCTTTGTCGTGAACCTTGATCACTTGTGTGTAATGCCATAAACCTTCTCCTGTCAGTGAATTGTACTGGCACCAGTCAATCACTGACCATGTACGAAGGATCTTGTAGCAAGCTCCATCCACAAAGTCAAATCTCTGGTCTTCGTATGCTACACCTACAAGGCTGCAAGCATCATCATAGATAATCGGTTCGCCTGTGTCTCCAAGATCATCAGGACATGTAGTCAACAATACATCACATGGCCATACCACATCATCATTGTTATACAAGCCGCATGTCACGTCTGTGATTGTGAATGGATCGAAGTCTACTACCCAGATGCGCTGTGTGCATGTGCCCGGAGCTATGCCCTGGCCTCCATCACTGGCGCTGAAACGACGCTCTACAAGTTTCACTGCTCCTGCCGGTGCTCCCGGTGGCAGATCATCTCCGCTGCAATCGTTCACCACTCTTACTCTTACCTGGAGATTTACCTGGCAATTATCATCTGCCCATCCGTCTATACCCCAGAAGTGTGGTTGATTGACATGTGGATTTCCCGGGTCATTGATGATGATATCCTGACGTACACTTTGATCATCATTGTACTGGAATGCATCATACATGTTTCCGAATACTGGGCTCAGTGGATCTTCATCCAGGTTGCCGTTTCCGTTTCCTGCATGATTTATTGGACTGTCGCTAAAGGTACCTTCCTGTACATTGAACCAGAAATCACAACTTACTGTGATATCAGGTGGACACTGTACGAATGGAGATATCTTATCCTGTACTACTGCTTCTACCATGCAGAAGTTTCTGTTGCCTGCGGCATCTGTTACTTCTAACTCCACCATGATCGGGTCAGCAGCTCCTACGTCGCAGCATGCAAATGGCACGCATGGACGTGATACTGTTCCACGGTCACGACTATTCACCGGTGGTACTCCACCTGGGATATCATCTATGCATGCTCCTTCTGTCGTCCAGTCGAAATCGATGCAACTATCCATACGACGTGCACGGAACGTTACCGGTCCGCAATTGTCATAAGATCCGTCATTGAATACACTGGCCGGTACTAACGTGATACCAAATGGTCCGTCATTGGTCAGCGCTACTACTGTATGCGCATCGCAATTCGCTACCGGTACCACATCATCTACTACTGTGATCGTAAAGCTGCATGAACTCTTGTTGTTACACTCATCTGTCGCTGTCCAGGTTACTGTTATCGTTCCCAGCGGGATCTGGTTGATCACGTAGTTGTTTCCAAAATTCACGATATGGCCTCCCGTGGCTGCAAGGCTCAGCGTGAAGGCTGATCCGCATGCATCTACTACGTTTGGCTTAGGTACGCTTACACTTGCATAGCAATACCAGAAATCTGTTCCTACTGTTATATTCGATGGACATGAGATTACCGGTGGTTGATCATCAGCAAGCTTGATCACCTGTATACACTCTAATGTTGTCTGCGTACACCAGTCAAGGATCGTCCATGTACGTACGATCTTGATTCCATTTCCACAATCATTCAACGGTTTGTCCCAATATCCTACGAAGATGTTACATACACTGTTTTGATCCGTGATCGGTGTTCCGTTCACTGATGGCCAGCCTGTATGTGTGGGAAGAGTTGATTCTCCGCAATGACCTACATAAGCTGGAGGACAATCTACACTGTCCAGCACCAATGGAAGTACCGTGATGATCTGATCACATGCCGCCGTGTTTCCACTTTGGTCTGTTGCTACCCAATGACGCGTAATTGTAACCGCATCGCATGGATCTCCTGATTGTGTATCTGTAAATGTCGTTTCTACTTCACCGCAGTTGTCTGCAGGATCTACTTGTGGCAGGTTAACATTGATGAATACACCTACTTCCCTGATGTGACCATCGTCTCCCACTGCATTGTCGGCTATTCTCACTTTCCAGATACCATGTGCATCAAGTCCGTTGAAATTGAACAGTACCAGTGTGGATACACCTGCGATCAGTGGCTTCAGTCTTCCTGTGCCGCCTGGTGTATTAAGTTCCATACACAAGGTAATTGTAGCACCGGCGTCATCAAATATGCAATTGATCGGCCACTCCTGGAGGATACATCCTCCGATCGTCATGATCGTTTTGGTCAGGCCTGATGGTGAGGTCAAATCAATCTGTAGATCAGGTAACCATGTATGGTCATCAATCTTGATCCGTACATCCACATCCAATACTGGTGTACCGGCTGGCAGATAATTGAAATCAAAATTGTATGTAAATGAGTTATTATCAACAAGGTCATTCAACCCTGTGTACAGTATATTCTGATATCCTACGAGCTCAGGAGCAGGTATTGTCGGCAGTGGTTCTCCGCAAAGAAGTGTTACCGCGCGGCATTCGATCGTTGGCGGGATCTTATCCTCAACACTGATCGTTCCCCAGCAGCTATTGCCTGTATCTGGATCATATACCGTCACTGTCAATGTCTGACCTACAGCTGAACTATTGATCAGAACTCCTCCTGCTCCGGATCCATATCCCTGGATGCTCACGATATAATCATCATAGCAATGGTATACATCACCGGATAAGATCATACTTGTGGATACAAATGCTTCGCACTGATCATTCACTGATACCTCAACATTATCATTACATGCAAGGGTCGATGATGGATTCGGGAATTCATGTACCGTTACATTGAAACAACATGAAGTTGTTACCGCAGTACCAGCTGCATTGTTTGCTGTTACTTTATAACAGTTCTGTGTTGTACCGATCGGGAAGGCTGAACCACTAGGTAAGCCTGAAGTTTGAACAGGTACTGCAGGTAAAATCTGTGATACAGCAAAGTTTGAAATATTGACTGTACAAGGACCACCACCTGCATCAAGTGTATAAGCTGCAAGAGCTAAACGACGACCACCAGGTACAGCAATCATAGATGTTCCCATTTGGCTGTTAGTTCCATTGGCATTTGAAATCTGTGTCCACAGGTTTTCCTGATTTCCAAAATTGGAATTCGCAAAATTCTGTGCAGCAGTTCCAACCATATAATCGAAGTGATCCCAGAAAGCTCCGTCATTGGTTGTATATGTCCAGTTGAAGCTTACGTTTTGTGTGGCTGCTGTTGTGTTGGTCCATTCTATACCATTGAAGTAATATAAGGTCGGGCCCGGTGAGAAACCAAAGTCTGAAGATATCAGCTTCAATGTTGTGTTTGTTGGACTATTGAATGTGATGGCATAACCATTAGTGAATGGTGTAGGTGGATTAGTGAAAATACCTGCATCATACTGGTAATAGTTAATGGCACTTGGTGCATATCCACCTGTGAATCCGCTTAAGGTTCCACCGATAAAGCAGTCACCTGTAGTTGTCACTGCATAATTAAGGATTGCTGAGCAAGCACCAGGGTCAAGAGTGACTTCGATGTTTGCCGGACACACAGGTGCGCATGGTACAAAAGCAACAGCCTGCTGAAATGTAACTGGTAATGCCTGAGTTGATGGAACGCCTGTCGGATAACCATCACCTCTTGCATTCAGGGTAACAATCATCGGGCCTGTAAAATTAGCCGGAATGGTTACCATAACTGTAAATGGTGAATTCGCGATAGAATAGTAAGGACCGCAACCCGAACCAGTAAAAGCAGTATTGCAAGTGCCACCAAAAGCAGTATACCAACTAACAGCAGGTGAACATATTCCTTGCACACCAGCATTAGTAGCACATCCTCCTGAACCAGACACAGGAGTTGCAGAATTTACTACAACACCAGCAGGAAAAGCCAATTGCAATCGGTCCACATATTCAAATGTGCCATTATACTGTACCGAAATATTAAATGTAAGTGTATTACTCACACCTGGAGTATATGTTGTTTGGGGGCTGGTGACCGAGCACGTAAAAGATGCAAGTGCCGTGGTAATACTTCCCAAAAACAACAAACAAACCATCGCAATCAATTTGGAAGGTTTGTTAGATAAAATTGATAAGTTGATCTTTTTCATGAGATTAATGTTGGGTTTATAATTCAAGATTGGTTTTATTTGATTCTTCATCATGTGCATCAGTTAGTGATAAGTGCGATTAAATTCGTCCTTCCGCTATTGTAGGTACTAACCCTTGATTGAGGTTGTCCTTGTACATTAATAGCTGCGTCAAGAGCCTGTACGGCTAATGCAACATCCTGGTTAGCTTTTGCCTGGTAAAGAAACTGCTCATAGTAGGCAAGTTCGAATGTCAAAAGCTGTGCACTGCTGGATTGAGCCGGAGTCAAAGCACCGGTTGTGGATTGTCCACTTCCACCACCTTTGGGTACACTCGATTTAACGCCTCCTTGTGTCTTCAGTACTTCAATTGCATTCTGAACAGATGCAACGGCCTCGTTGAAAGGCTTGTAATTCTGGGCTTGCATTTTTGTAAATCCTATGCTTAAAAACATAAGAATCACAGGAAACACTCTTACCCAAAAAGATGGGAAATAAGGTTTTACTTGTTTCATGGGATGATATGATTAGTGTTTATTGTGAGATTAAATTCTAAAATCCAAAATCATAATCTCTTCCTGATAAACACTGCCATTTTTTCCTGTGGAGGAAAAGAAAAGTGGCGTACACACAATGATTTGTGTGTGTGTCATTCATCAGGTTGGGATTAATATTCTAATAAATATTAATATGGTGATCATCAAGCGGTTCCGGGTCAAAGCTAAATAACAATCCGGCAATCAACAAAACCTTTTATACTTCTTCTTCCCTTTATAAATCAATCCTTATGCCAATAATAAGCCTGGTATTTTATATTAAATTTTTTTATAATTTATAAAGAGCTGCTAAAGGGCATACAAGCCATTTTGTGAGGGTTATTTTCCGGTTTGGACAGGTAAATTTTTAACTAAAATTCCCTGTTATTTTTATTTAATTTCTGAATAAAATGATCATTGCCCCCACAATCGTCAGGGCGACGATGATTGACCTGAATTGTTTCTGATTAATCACCCTTACCAGCCAGATACCGGACAGCAAACCCAATAAAAGAGATGGCAAGAGAATCAAATCAATATAGATCGACTGCATATTGATCGTTTTCCAGATCCATATATGAAATGGAAGCTTCACAATGTTGGTCATGAAAAATAACCACGCTGCAGTACCGATGAATATTTCTTTTGGCAACCTTATCGCCAGAAAGTAAAGATCTGAAAATGGACCTGCCAGGTTACCCACCATAGTTGTAAAACCGGCAAGGGTACCCATGATCGAAGCAAAAAAAAGATTGTCGGGAACTTTTATCGCTCTCTTCCTTTCTGTGAATAACATAAAGCCTGCACTGACAAGAATGATGGTTGCCATCCCAATCTTAAATTGATCTTCACGCAAATCTTTTCCATACCAAACCCCAATGACTACACCAATGACCACCCATGGCATCAGCTTCCACAAATAAGACCACCGGGCATGCCTGTTATAGTAGATCACTGCAAACGTATCTCCAACCATCAACAGCGGCATGACAATTCCTGTCGATGCTTTACTTCCGAATACCAGCGCGACAATAATGGAAATGATAGCGCCCAATCCTTTTATACCCCCCTTTGCCATGCCTAAAAGAAAGGATCCAAATATGGCAAGGATCCAACCTACAGGAGAAATACTCAATTCAGCTAACGAATCAAACATTATCCTACAAGATCGAAAATAGTATACGATGAATATATCATATGGGTTATTTTTAAAATATATCTAACCCTTATGTCGTTTTGATTCAGTCCCCACCCATTTTCCTCTTAAATCATTTTAATCTGCCCGGTGATTCAAAAGACCATTGTCAATTCATTAAAAATCGTGATCATCATTTGCCTGGTGATGGTGATTGCATTGACAGCTGTTTTGCAATGGAAAGGTGATTCTATTGCACAAAAAGTAATCAGTACAGTTGATCGCCAACTGGAAGATTCCTTACACTATGATGCATTGCATCTTGAATGGTTCAGTTATTTCCCATCAATAGCATTGCGAGTTGATGGATTAAAACTAGGATCTGATCAGGAATCTTTAATCGATGGCGGACACCTGGATATTGTACTCGCACTTTTCCCATTATTCCACGAGAGAATTATGATTAACCGGTTATTCATCAGTGATTCGCGTATTCATATTATCAAACGAAATGATCGATGGACCTATGATGTCTTTAAGAAATCAGGTTCTTCATCTGAAAGCTCATGGAATGCATCCGTCAGTGAAGTGAACGTTGAGAATACAAAATTGCTTTATGATGATCATGAAGGACTTCTCTTATCCCTTGATGTAAATGATGCAAAGATTAAAGGAATACTCACCGGAAATTTACTTAATGCTGATATCCGTTTGAATGGAGTATTGAATGATCTTGTCACTTCAGGTTACAAGCTCCCTTCACCTTTGCCATGTGAGTTATCGGGAAATTATAAACATGATCTCGCAAAGGGCGACCAGGAATACAATCACTGGAAATTAATATCAAAGGAGATGGAATTTGATTGCAATGCATCTACACAAAAAGAAGGTGATCGGGAAATGCTCAATGCGGAGATCACCTGGAAAAACGGAGATGTTGAAAAGTTTAATAACTACATTCCTGCTAATATCTTTAAGAACAAGGAAAATTTCAGTATTTCAGGAAATACCGAAGGCCAATTAAAAATCAATGGACCTTCCGGCAATGGAGAAAATTTGCATATCACTTGTGTTACCAGCTTGAAAAATGGAGCTGCCAGGTTTCCCGGCCAGGCAGATGCATTGAAGAATATTTTTCTCACTCTTTCTTATGACAGTGGTGATGCAAAATCAAAGAAGCATTCAACATTAGTGGCCAGTCTCGAAAAAGGATCTTACCAGGGAAAAACCATGAGTGGTGTGGTCAGGATCGATGATGTCCATAATCCTGCATTGACAATGGATCTCAAAGGATCTTTACCGACCGGGTTACTCAATTTATTTTCTGCCTCTACAGAAGTTCGCTTTCAGAATGGTGTTTTGGATATTCATCGTTTTAAAGTAAACAGTTTGATTCTTAAAAACAATTCGTTCATGAATTTTATTTCAAAATGTGAATCCGATTTCTCATGGTCAAATGTCAGGTTCAGTTATAAGGACGACAAGATTGAAGTTTCCAAAGGCAATATTACACTTGACCACACGGGGAAAATGATGCTTGATGTAGAACAACTCAAGTGGAATAAAGCTATTGCTAACGATATAAAATGTTTACTTAATATTAATGCAGAAAAAGTAGTTTATGCCATCAATGGTGCTACGTGCCAGGGCCGGGTTGAATCAAAAGGGAATATCACTTTTCAGAGTCAGCTTCCGATCATCGATGCTGATTGGCTTATGAAAGGAGTGGAAATGAAAGACGTTATGTCTTCTTTTGAAAATTTTGACCAAACATTTATTACGTCCGAAAACATTAAGGGCAAAACAAATATCTGGGCGCATTCCCGGATTCCTTATGATGCCTCAGGCAATATTCTCACACGCGAAGTAACTGTCCAGGCCGCCGTAGATATTAAAGATGGTGAGTTGAAGGACATGAAAACAGTTGAAGATTTCAGCAGGTATATTCATCTCGAAGACCTGAGGGATATACATTTCAATGAATTCAGGAATTACCTGAAGATTGAAGATGGTAAGGTTTTTCTGCCGGTCATGTTTGTGCAATCAAATGCAATAAACCTGAGCATCAGTGGCACTCATGATTTTGATGAGCACATCATGTACAATCTTAAAATCAATGCGGGCCAGGCCGCTGCCAACAAACTTCGCAAGCTTGATGCTGCTAAACATCTGAAACAAGCACGTAAAAGCGGTTGGATTAATCTTTACTATGTTCTTTCCGGAACAACATCTTCGGTCCTGTATGCACAGGATCAAAAAAAAGTACTCTCCGGATTTGAGCAATCTGCCGCACTCAAAGAAAGTCTTCGTTCATATCTGACAGATCACTTTGGGTACGATGTCTATTGGATCGAGCCCAATGAATGGGAAGACATTCCCGAATACGAATAACGAATAACGAATAACGAATAACGAATAACGAATAACGAATTTTGAAGTGAGAAGTGAGGTCTGTAAGCCTAGTTTATTACAATCATTTTATTTGATATTACATTGTCCTCTGTTTTAATAGCATAAAATAAAAGTCCCCGTTCGGGAAAATCGGTAGAATAAATCCTGATTATATTTTTACCGATATTAAAAGATTCTGTTTTTGTAAAAATTACTCGGCCATTCAAATCATAAATATCAAATGTTGCTATTCCGGAATGGCTTAAATAAAACGTAATAGCTGATTCGTCTTTCCATGGATTGGGTTCGGGTGAGGATGAAATAATAGGATTGAATTTATCTTCGATCACAAGTCTTGGAATAAATATTTCATTATCCGTATTGTACATTTCTGCTTCTGTAATGTCTGAATTGATGGATAAGTTATTCCGAAGAGAACCATTTAACTTCGCTCTTGCCTTCAAAGTAAAAACAACATCTTTATCCGAAAATTGAATTCCTTTTTCACTAAACCAGCTCATGGTTATTTTGTCATTAAACATTGCAAAGTCTTCCGGCCCAAGATCAATGCTTGATGATGAAACATCTAAAAATTCTAAATCCGGGTCGGTTATCGTGAATTGAAAACCCTGCAGGTGGATGGGGTTTTTTAAATAAAAATTAATTTCAATCAGGTCGCCGGTGAAAAATTCTTTTTGATCTATCCGCCAGGTCAATGGCGGGCGTGATCCCCGGGGTAAAACGTTTTGAAAATTGGCCTTGACTGTATTGTTTACATCTCCGACTTTTATTCCGATAAAATGTGTGGCTCCGGAAATAAAATCCCTGGGAACAAATCTCCAACTCGTATTGGATGGCAATACGGTGTATATTCCAAGGATTAGCTTTCGCAATTCAATGAGGTCGATGGCACTGACGCTTTCACTGTGGTTGGCATCAGCAGCAATAAGATCATAGGGGTTTGTAATTGGTTCTACGCCTAATAGATGTTTTTGAATCCGAATCAGATCTAATGAGGATACGCCGTTTCTAAAGAAATCATTGCGATAGCAATTAATGGTATAAGCCTCTGAATCTGGAAGTGTGAAATGAAATTTACCATCCTTATCTGTAATATAGGTCGGATAAACATGACCTGGTGAAGTAAGGGTGACTTCAACTTTTTCAACCGGCTTTAGATAATAAGTTTCAACATCACCGTTTATTTCGATAGAGTCTCCTCTGCCAATATCAAGTACATAGTTATTAGCAAAAACAAAATCATCTGAAACGAATGAAACAGGATCAGAGCTGCAATCGAGGAATTCAGGACCGGACTGGCCAAGGGAAATGTTTAGCCCTGTGAATAACAGGTATAAACATACAACTACCTTTAGGTGGTTGTTTTTCATGGGACTCGTTTTATTGATTCGCTTTTGGCGAGAGCAATTCACTTCCTTAAATATAGTCATTTCTCATGAATAAGCTTCAATTCGACCCTTTCAGGGTCGGAAATCCTATCACATTTAATACCCCGGGTTGCACCCGGGGCTATTAATATTCAAGCCCTTCAGGCTTGGTGATAAGGCCTGGTGCGTTTGAACTGAAGAAATAAATCAGGATAAAGTTTGATGGCGGCAATGCAGGTTTTATCTAAGCTTTCTAAACAACCTAAACATTAAACACCTAACCACAGTGTCTAAGTAAGAATCATTTGAAATAGGAAAACTTTTCTCAAATGTTCAACCTACCTCAGCAGCTTAAACGCGTGCCTCCATTGTCCCCTGAGCATTCCTGGGATACACCACAGAATACACAAAGGCTCTATTGCTCTTGCACCTTCGGCTTTGCCCATGTCTTCTGTCTCCCATCCGATTTCGCTTAGTATTTCTGTTGTGACTTGTTTTGCTTTATCATCATTTCCGGCAATAAACATGGTCGGTTTAATACCACCAAAATCAGGATCAACCATCAATGTATTTCCAACTATGGAAAAGCATTTTACAAAGCGGGCTTCAGGGGCAAGTATTTGCAAACGTTCCATCAGGCTTTCATTCGGAGTAGTGAAATAGGAAAGAACACCGTTTACCGGTGGAGTAGAAGCAATCGGATTGGTTGTATCAAGAATGATCTTATTTTTCAATAAATTAATACCGGTCTTTTGAATAGCCTCCTCTGCTCCCTCCCCTTTTACAGCCAGGACAAGGAGGTCTGAAAAGTTTGCTACATCTGAAAATGTACCTATCGATGCATTTCCATTTGTCTTTTCCTGGATTGATGAATGCTTTTCCGGATCATTCGTGCCAATCATTACACTGTAGCCATGTTTATAAAACCCATTTGCAAGAGATATAGCAACCTGTCCTGAACCGATAATGCCTAATTTTTTTTCCATGGGAGAATTATTTGAGATTGAATCAGGGAAACAACATAATCATCCGGTGGTTCAAAAAACAGAGAGGAGGAAGAAAAGATGAAGCAGATTCCTCTGCATCCTTTTTATTTTTTCCTAACCAATACAATGTATTTCTCCATAAAATAGGGCTCTTTGAAATAATCACTGATGGGAATAAGTTTCGTGCTATAGTTGGGTCGGATTTCCTTCCTGATTTCATTCGCGTCACCACCTTTGAGCATTATCCATTGCTGGGAAGGGACAAGGTGCTTAGACCAGGCGATCATTTGAGCCAGCGTGCTAACTGCTCTGCCAACGATCAGATCGTAATTCCCTTTGTATTCTTCTGCCCTTGAAAGGGCAACTTCAACATTTTCCAATTTCAATGCCGCCGCCACTTCCGTAACAACCTTTATTTTTTTTGCTATTGAATCAAGCAGAGTAAATCTTACATCCGGAAACATGATCGCTAGCGGGATTCCGGGGAATCCACCACCTGTGCCAAGATCCAAAACATTCATTTCCTTTTTGAAAGGATCCTGTTTTGCAATGGCCAGGGAATGTAATACGTGATGCTCGTACAAATGATCAATATCCTTTCTGCTGATCACATTTATTTTTTCATTCCATTCTTTATACAAGCCACCTAATGCAATGAATTGCTGCACTTGCTTTTGATCGAGATCTGGAAAATAAGTTTGTATCAGTTCCATGTTTGCTTTTTTGCAACGATGGTCAATGTGCCCATTACTGCAAGATAGACGGTATAGATGATTTCCAATAATGGATAAACTGCGACTGTATCCTTGGCTCCTAATTTCTGCGTCCATTGTATGTAATTGAACCAACGGATTAGAAGGCCAATTGCAAAAACAGGAATCCAATTCCACCAGGTGAGAGAGCCGATTATAAAAACTATTAAACTCCAATGTCCGATCAATGCAATTCCATATAGTCCGGGCTGCCACCATAATCCCGGTTTATAATAATGCCCCGCAGACATATGACGGTGTTTTTGTTTTAACCACTGAGTCCAGGATGTCGTCGGATCGGAAATGACAAATGACTTCTCATCCAAACATACCCTTATCTCTGATTTATCCGAAATAGCCTGAATTCCTAAATCGTCATCTCCATATGGAATGTCCCGAATATGGCTGAACGGATCATTTGCTATTAATAATGATTTAGGATATAAAATATTCCTTCCTACGGCCATATAAGGTTTTCCCTTCATCGTCCAGGATAAGTATTGAATACCCGTCATCACTGTTTCAAATCGAATGATATAATTCAACCAACCCGTTAACTTCTGATACGGAGAATAGCCTATCACAGTATCACGACCATGTGAACATTGAACCATTGAATTGATCCAATTCCTACTGACAGGTGTACAATCTGCATCGGTGCAAAGGATGAAATCAAACTTTGAATTTAATATGCCGGTCCATAAGGCATTCTTCTTTCCTTTCCCTTCTGACGTTAATAGTTTCACACGAGGCCAATCAGAAATAAATTCTTCCAGCTCTTTTCTCTCCACCGGATCACTATGATCGTCAACAATAATTAATTCAAATGAAGGATATTCCTGGTGAAGGATTTCGGAAAGATTTTGGCTGATTTGTTGGGTTCCATTTTTTACAGCGATAATCACACTGACCCCTTGAATCTCTGCTTTTGTTTCCGGTAATAATTTATTTCTGCTTAACCGGAAAATGAGAATATGGTATATCATCAAAACCAATAGGCATAAGAACCAGGTCAATTGTATGATTTCTACCATCGGATCAAATGTAGGAAAGCAGGGGGCAGGGGGCAGGGAGCAGGGCGCTTATTTTTCAATAAATCAATAATTTATTGTCCTGGTGTCAATTATACTGAATGGATTGAGGTTGCAGGAGATGCGTATTTTCTTATATGAAAATACAGGCACTCATTAATCCTAGTAGATCATTCTCCCTGCCCCATGCTCCCTGCTCCCTGCTATTTCGCTTACTTTTGCTCCCTGAGCAAAGAAGCGAAATATGTACAGAACACATACGTGTGGAGAATTAAGATTGGGAAATGCAGGCAATAAGGTGACACTCAGTGGCTGGATCCAGGCTTCCCGGGATCTTGGGGGAATGACTTTTTTAGATTTACGAGACCGGTATGGCATCACCCAGCTGGTCTTCAATATGGAAGATGATGCAGTTCTCTGCCAGCAGGCACGCAAACTGGGAAGAGAATTCGTGATCCAGGCGACCGGCACTGTCAGAGAACGAACAAGTAAAAATCCAAACAGGCCAACAGGTGATATTGAAATTGTCGTAACGGAATTGAAAACATTAAATGCTTCCAAGGTTCCTCCATTCACGATTGAAGATGAATCTGATGGTGGCGATGAGTTGCGGATGAAGTACCGATACCTTGATATCAGGCGCACTCCAGTGAGAGATAAATTAATTTTCAGAGCAAAGGTGGCGTTGGAGACACGCAAGTTCCTCTCGGAAGAAGGATTTGTAGAAGTGGAAACACCTAATCTCATCAAAAGTACCCCGGAAGGTGCACGTGATTTTGTTGTACCCAGTCGTGTCAATGCAGGTCAGTTTTATGCATTGCCTCAGTCTCCACAGACCTTTAAACAAATTCTGATGGTGGCCGGCATGGATCGCTATTTCCAGATCGTCAAATGTTTCAGGGATGAAGATCTTCGAGCAGACCGTCAGCCTGAGTTTACACAGATCGATTGCGAGATGGCCTTTGTGACAAGAGAAGATGTGTTGAATATTTTTGAAAAACTGACACGCCATTTATTTTCTCAACTATTAAAACTTGATCTGGGTGCCTTTCCGCGTATGTCCTATGATGATGCCATGAGTAAATATGGTTCTGACAAACCTGATGTGCGCTTCGGAATGGAGTTTGTGGAATTTAATGATCTCGCAAAAGGAAAAGGATTTTCTGTGTTTGATGATGCCGAACTTGTAGTAGGTATTCTCGTACCAGGTCAGGCAGAAACCTATTCAAATAAAATGCTGAATGATCTGACGGAATGGGTGAAGCGGCCGCAGATCGGGGCAAAAGGAATGATCAACATAAAGTTTAGTGCTGATGGTTCAATTAAAAGTTCTGTTGGAAAATATTACAGTGATGATCAATTGAAACAATGGGGTCAGCGTGCAGGTGCTAAAGCAAATGACATGATTTTAATTCTGTCAGGTGAAACTGATCGGGTACGTAAACAACTTAATGAATTACGTCTCGAGATGGGAACACGGCTTGGCCTTCGTGATTCGAAAGTTTATAAGCCTTTGTGGGTTCTCGATTTTCCATTGTTGGAATGGGATGAAGATGCGCAGCGTTTTCATGCGATGCATCATCCGTTTACTTCTCCGAAAGCAGGTGATATCGATCACATGCTGGATGGGGATCATGAAACGATGAAAGGCCTTCGTGCTGATGCATATGATCTTGTGATCAATGGTGTGGAGATCGGTGGTGGATCTATCCGGATTCACGATCGCGCATTGCAGGAAAAGAATTTTAAGCTTTTAGGCTTTACTCCGGAACAGGCAGAATCACAATTTGGATTTCTACTTGGTGCATTTGAATTTGGTGCGCCTCCACATGGAGGCATTGCATTTGGGTTTGATCGCTTATGTGCCATGATGAAAGGAGAAACTTCGATCAGGGACTTTATTGCTTTTCCAAAAAATAATATGGGACGGGATATGATGATTGATGCACCTTCCTTGATCGATGATGTACAATTGAATGAGTTGTCATTGAAAATTGTAAAAAAATAAAACAACTCTTATAAGTACAAATGGTTGCAGACCGGCGCTGCATTCGTGGCACATTATCAAGACTCAAGTCGGCCCTGCAAATGTACCACGAGAGCTAAGCTTTCATTTAAAATTGATAGGATCAAATACCCTAATTTTGTTGTTCAAGATGTGAAACCATTATGAGTGTAGTAGAAATGAAAGTCCCTGTCATCGGGGAATCGATCAACGAAGTGACTTTATCCTCATGGCTAAAGCCTGATGGTAGCTATGTCAAACTGGACGAACCGATTTGTGAATTTGAATCTGATAAAGCCACACTCGAGTTTCCTGCGGAAGCAGAAGGGAAACTAATTCACGTTGCTAAAGAAGGAGATGACCTGGCCATAGGCGCTCTTGTTGCACGAATTGATACAAGCGTCAAATCTGCAAATGGTAGTTCCACTACTTCACCCTCATCAAAAGAGAAAACAGATATTGCTCCTCCGGCGAAACAAGAATCAAAAGAAAAGACACAGAACAAATCCACTGAAAAGCCACAGGAAAAAATTGCTTCTCCATCTGCATCGAAGATCATGCGAGAAAGTGCAGTTGATCCGGCTGACGTTGAAGGCACCGGAAAAGAAGGGAGAATCACAAAATCAGATGCGATGCAGGCTGCTTCAACAAAACCAGTTGAAGTAAAATCACCTTTACCGGTTCCGGAAGTTCAGCCAACTATAGAAAAGAAAGAAATTGTTCGCACACCATTTCAACGGGATGAACACCGTGAAAAAATGTCAAGGATGCGTCGCACGATTGCCCGACGTCTTGTTTCGGCGAAGAACAACACAGCCATGCTCACCACTTTCAATGAAGTGGATATGACATCGATCATGGAGATTCGAAAAAAATACCAGGATCAGTTCGTAGCGAAATACGGCATCAAACTTGGCTTCATGTCCATCTTCGCCAAAGCATGTGCACAAGCCCTGCTCGAAAAACCAGAGGTTAATGCCTTCATTGATGGAGAAGATCTGATCTATCACGATTATGTGGATATCTCCATCGCGATCTCAACTCCAAATGGTCTCGTCGTACCTCCGGTACATAATGTTGAGTCATTGCGCTTTGATGAAATTGAAAAAAAGATTAAAGACCTCTCTGATAAAGCTCGTGCAGGCAAACTATCTCTTGAAGAAATGTCAGGTGGAACATTTACCATCACCAACGGCGGTGTCTTTGGTTCACTTCTCAGCACACCGATCATCAATGAACCCCAGTCGGCAATTCTCGGTATGCATAATATACAGGACAGGCCTGTAGTGATCAATGGACAGATCGTCATCAGGCCCATGATGTATCTCGCTTTGTCATACGATCACCGTGTCATCGACGGAAGTACCAGTGTTACTTTTCTCATCAGGGTGAAGGAATTGCTGGAAGATCCCACTAAGATGATTCTTGGTATTTAAAAGGTAAAGGGCAGAGAGCAAAGAGCTCACATGGATACTGCTCCCATATTGGTTGTACAGATAAGCCATCAGTTCAAAATGATGATAATTACATTTGGTTGCAAGACTAAAAGAAAAATCATTTTCGGTAGTTAAGTCTGTGAACCAAAACTGTCAGAGCGACGCTAAAACCTATTTCATTTTGAAACAAGTCTCTGGTGGCAATGACAAGCAAAAGAAATAGGATCATGAAATCCAAATAAGCCTTGGGCAAAACAGGAAGTCAAGCAAATGATTGATTTGAAAAGCGAGTTTTTTGGGTCACTAGACTTTTTGTTACTTTTTGGGCCATGCAAAAAGTAAACGAATCTTAAAACATCAGGCTTGTAAATCTTCTGATAAAAAATGAAAAATCATTGAGTTGCGCTCAATGAAATATTAATTTTGAAATTGTATTGAAAAATTGGATTAAGGAATCTTAATCCAATGGATTTTTAATAATGCCAACCACAACTTCAGCGATACCCAGGTGCAGAATTCCAAGTTCTCTTGCTGCACGTTTTGATAGATCGATGATGCGTCCTTTCACATAGGGTCCTCGGTCCACAACCCTCACAATCACAGATTGATCGGGATTGTCTGCGCGGGCTACCTTCATTAGACTGCCCAAAGGAGCTGTTGGGTGGGCACAAGTAAGTTCTTCGGGATTGTAATTATCTCCGTTTGCCATTTTCCGGCCCACGAAATTATCTGCATAAAAACTTGCCATTCCTTCCTGTTGTGCAGTTGCCTGCAGGCAAAGGAATAAACAAAGCATAGTTATGCCTGATATGATATGGGACTTCAGCATGATCTTGAAAACAACTATAACCAGTTGAAGTTCAATGAAATCGGCTTAATATGGTAAAAAAGAACTATGTATATATATAACCCCATTGAAAACCAATAGAGTGAACCCTATTCTTTTTTTCCGTTAAATTTCAATTCCAGCTCGGTTTGACCATTGAGAAGAGGTAAATATTTGCCGACCTCAGAAAGATCTAAGGAGGTGTCATCGATTTTTATCGAACCGTTTTTAACGATGATCGATTTAGTTTCCTCTGTAAAATATCCATCTTGTTCGAGAGCTGAAATGAAAGCTGTATAAGGTTCATTTCCGGCATACTTTACTTCTGTGGCCTTATTGGCAGAGGAATTATTTTCAATATTAATATTCTGGCCTAATTTAATTTCGTCACTATGGTGGTTCATGATCGCCAGCGTTGGTGCTATGACTAACGATACGATGGACATCAATTTGATCAGAATATTCATCGATGGACCTGATGTATCTTTAAATGGATCACCTACAGTATCCCCTGTCACTGATGCTTTGTGTGGCTCACTTTTTTTGTAATACATCACACCATTGATGCTGACTCCTTTTTCAAAACTTTTTTTGGCATTATCCCATGCACCACCGGCATTGTTTTGAAATAATCCTAACAATACACCACTGACTGTAGCGCCGGCAAGGAATCCGCCTAATGCTTCCGGGCCAACAATGAATCCAATAATCAACGGCGAACTGATAGCAATAGCACCAGGCAACATCATCTTGCGAATGGAAGCTTTAGTAGATATCGCAACGCATTTATCATATTCAGGTTTTCCTGTTCCTTCCATGATTCCGGGGATATCACGAAACTGACGTCTTACTTCTTCTACCATCGCCATGGCAGCTTGTCCTACAGCGCGAATAGCAAGTGATGAAAATAAATATGGAATCATGCCTCCAACAAAAAGACATGCCAGTACATCTGCTTTATAAATATCAATACCATGAATCCCTGCGACTCCTACGAATGCTGCAAAGAGTGCTAGTGCCGTCAATGCAGCAGATGCAATGGCAAATCCTTTTCCTGTTGCAGCAGTTGTATTGCCGACGGCATCAAGGATATCTGTTTTTTCACGCACATCAGCGGGCAGTTCACTCATCTCGGCGATTCCTCCTGCATTATCTGCAATAGGACCAAATGCATCAATGGCAAGCTGCATAGCTGTTGTCGCCATCATTCCTGCTGCTGCAATGGCCACACCGTACAAACCTGCACACATATAACTTCCCCAAATACCTGCAGCCAATACCAGGATCGGTAGAAATGTACTTTCCATTCCTACAGAAAGACCTCCGATAATATTTGTTGCATGACCTGTTGAAGATTGCTGAATGATAAATTTCACAGGCTTCTTGTTCATTGCTGTGTAATATTCAGTGATCATGCTGATCAATGTTCCTACAGCGAGTCCAACCATGATCGCTCCGAGTACGCCCCACTTTGTAAATGCATGGCCTCTGAGCTCCATATTTTCAGGAAGGATATAATAAACAAGAGCAGCACTGGCGATACCGGTTAAAATGATAGAACCCCAGTTGCCCATATTAAGAGCTTTCTGCACCGTTGCAGTGGACATGCCTGCTGCATCTTTTATTTTGACAAATGAAGTAGCGATGATCGAAAATAGAATACCGACACCCGCAATAAGCATTGGTAAAAGAATAGGAGATAATCCACCCAGGTGATCATCACCTGTCACTGTTGTTTGCTGACCTAAAACGATTGTAGCTAAAACAGTAGCCACATAAGAGCCAAATAAATCCGCTCCCATACCTGCCACGTCACCAACATTATCGCCAACATTATCTGCAATCGTTGCGGGATTACGCGGATCGTCTTCAGGAATGCCTGCTTCTACTTTTCCGACAAGGTCAGCGCCGACATCAGCTGCTTTTGTATAGATGCCTCCACCTACTCTTGCGAACAATGCAATACTTTCTGCTCCGAGTGAAAATCCTGTCAGCACCTCAATAGCCTTGAGCATGTCCGGTCCATTGACCGGCATACCAGCAGCAAAAATCTGGCGTAAGATGATGAACAAACCTCCCAATCCCATGACAGCAAGACCTGCCACACCCATTCCCATCACTGATCCGCCTGTGAATGAAACTTTCAATGCGCTGCTTAAGCTTGTGCGTGCAGCCTGCGCAGTGCGAACGTTAGCTTTGGTCGCCACGCGCATCCCGATGTATCCTGCCGTTGCACTCAGTACTGCACCTAATATAAAAGCTATTGCTATGCTCCAATGGCTATGCGGATTTGATGCAGCCATGACAGCCAATAAGATTCCAACCAGGACAACGAAATAGCCAAGGATCTTCCATTCTGCCCTGAGAAATGCCATAGCTCCTTCTGCTATATAATTACTGATTTCCTTCATCCGGTCATTGCCGGCATCCTGTTTTGCTACCCAATTTGATTTAATAAAAGTGTAAACCAGGCCAATCGCACCCATTACCGGAACCAGGTATATTAACTTATCCATAGTTTTGTTTTGATCTAATTTTTGCCCTAAAAAGGGGTGCAAAGATAAACAAAGAAGCCTTATTTCATGGAGGTTTTACATCCTTTGAGATCATTAGTTGAATATGTAACTGCACTTTAACTCAGCCTCTTACATATTTATATACCTTGTGATAAATAAAAATGGAATCATGACCCTTGGTGAGTTTTTCAATTGGACTGCACTACATCCTACCCTTCTGTTGATCTACTTTGTCGGTGTGCCATTTATCGCTCTTCTTTCCGGGTTGTTCAGTAAAGGAGAAGGTCATTTGTCTCCGTGGAAATACCTGTATTCCATTCTTATTTACCTGGTTTCATTGCCCGGCATTTTTGCGATTACACTTAGTATTTATTTTTTTCTATTTGAAAGACGATCTATTCTTGATATGAATCTCACAACGCAGGTATTACCGGTGCTTGCGATGATAACAACCATCCTCATCATCAGGAGGCATGTGGATCTCGACCTGGTACCCGGATTTGATAAAATATCAGGGTTGATATTGATTATTGCCACTTTAATGTGCCTGATGTGGATCATTGATAAAACCAGGATTTACTCGATCACCTTCATGCCATTTTATGTGGTCATCCTAATCCTTCTCGCCGGTTTTTTTGTTATACGAATGGGGCTAAAGAAACTGGCCGGATGACAAGGTTGAATAATTGAAAATTCAGCCGTATCTTTAGTGAAGTTGCTTCCTCCTTCCCCTCCATTTATTTATTACACTATATTCTTTGACATCAAAATATCTGGCACCATGAGGATTCTACTACTTTCTTTATTCAGCCTTCTGACAACTCTTGGTTTCTCACAACCAGCGTTAAGTTTTACGCCTGTACCATTGTCTGGTCCGGCACTTGTTAATCCTGTTGACATCACAGGGTGTGGTGACGGTTCCGGTAGATTATTTGTCGTCGAGAAAAGAGGAGACATACGTATCATTAAAAACGGTGCTGTTCTGTCTACTTTTTTTCTGAACATTCAGGACTCTGTGGAGACAGGAGGAGAGCGCGGACTTTTAGGAGTGGCCTTTCACCCTTTATTTCCGGATAGTCCTTATGTCTTCGTTAATTATGTCAAGAAGAATACGCTCAACACGCGAATCTGCAGGTTTACACTGAACGTCAATGACCCCAATAATCTGGTTGTATCAAGCGAGAAGATTTTAATTTCCTTTGACGGTATACAGACCAATCACAAAGCAGGTGACCTGGCTTTCGGTCCTGATGGATACCTCTACATTGGCACTGGAGATGGAGGCGGCGGAGGTGATCCGGGGGAAAACGGACAAAACATAAATACTTTGCTTGCCAAAATATTACGCATTGACATCAATGTAGGAGTTCCGCCATATTATGCCTATCCACCTGATAATCCATTTGTGAATGCACCCGGAAATGATGCTGTGTGGTTCTATGGTATGCGCAATCCATGGCGTATATCATTTGATCGTGTCACCGGTGATTTTTGGATTGGTGATGTAGGTCAGGATTTATACGAAGAAGTTGATTTTATTTATGCCGGTACTCCGGGTGGTTTAAATCTGGGTTGGGATTGCAAAGAAGGAAATCATGATTATGAAACTACCGGTTGCCCGCCGAACAGTGCATTCACATGGCCGGTATATGAATATCCCCATAATTGTACTCCACCGTGTAGTGGAGGTTCAGGAAATTGTGTGACAGGTGGTTTTGTTTATAGAGGTTCGATGTATCCAGTCCTTTATGGTTATTATATTTTTGCAGATTATGGAACTAACAATGTATGGACCTTGAAACAAACGGGGTTTGGCACTCCACCTACATTCAGTTTTATTCTCAATACCACTACGGGCATTAATGCTGTAGAATCTTTTGGCGAAGATGATAATGGAGAACTTTATGCACTCAGTTATTCAGGGACGGTTTATGCAGTAAGTGCCAGTGGAAGTTTAGCTGTGGGTTGGACAAAAATAAAAGCTACTCCATCACATTCTGGCAACAAGATCGAATGGTCTCTTGATGCTACATTTGGAATTATTGATTTCGAGATTCAGCGATCTTATGTCTCTGATTTCAATCAATTTGTCAAAGTGGCCTCTGTGGCTCCAGATCCAAATCAAACAAATTATCATTACAATGATCCATTTATCAGTTCTTCCGGAAGTTATTATCGCATTGCGGCACACCTGAATGATGGTTCTACCGAATATTCTCCCCTGGCACATATACTTCCTGACCCGGAGTCAAAACCAATATTAACCTTTGATTTCATCAACAATAAATTCAGATTAAGCTTACCTGAAAATTGGCAGGAAGGTGAAATAAGTGTTTATGATTTACAGGGAAAATTGGTTTACAACAAAAACATAACGGTTGCCCCTGTTCTTGATTTACCATCCCCTTCAATGCCGGGTTGTTATTTCATTGTCGTGCGAGGAAATGAAGGGATCTGGTCTGATCGGATAGTGAGTGCATCTACACCGCACAATTAATGGCTGAAGATCTGAACGCAATTCTAAAATATTGATGAATAGCAAGTGATGAATTGAGGAATATTCGTCCTGACTCACTGAAAAAAATGACTCATTCATCTGTTTAAATTACCAGGTAGTCTTTTTAAATGCCGTATTTATTCAATTAAAATGAATTTTTCTGGAATGAGACAATAAGTCCTTTTATATTGTCATCATGCCCGCTAACGATATACGATTGTATAACGATCTCTATGAGTCTTGCGACAGGCCATCTCTATATGCAGCTCCCTGGTGGCTGAATGCAACCTGCGGAACCGGCAAATGGAATGTTGTTCCTTTAAAAAACAAAGAAGGAAACATTACTTCCGTTGTACCATATTTTAAAACGAGCATAAGAGGACTATCCGCATTGGTTACTCCGCCGTTAACGCAATGGTTACCAGTGATCATGATCAATGATGCTGTCGGCTTATCCCTGCCTGATTTTCTGAAATCTTTACCTGGTTGTTCCATCCTGGACATAACGATCAAGCCGGAAGAAATTCCAATTCTTCCAAATGCAGCATACCGGGTCAATTATAAGTACAGTTACATCATTCCTTATCATGATACCAGGGATCTTTACAAATTAAAATACAATGAAGGTCTTCGGCGTAATCTGAAGGAAGCCACTGCAAACTATTCAATTGCAATTTCTGATGATATCGGGACTTTCTTAAAATTATGTCAATCCTCTTTTCATCACCGGAAAATGAAACCTCCATCCTGGCTTGATCACATCGTTCCCGGCATAGCAGAGTCATTGAAGAAATACAGATCAGGGGTGATTAACATGGCTTTTCACCAGGGTGTAGCCATAGCAGGAATTCTGATTGGTTGGGATACGGATACCACATATTATTTAACAGGCGGAAGAAGTGCTGATGAACAAGGTGCATCTGCGCATGCATTGCTTTTGGATCATGCTATCAGCGAAGCTCAACAAAGGGGTCACAAATTTGATTTCGAAGGAAGCATGCATCCCGGAATAGCAAATTTCTTCCAGTCTTTTGGGGCAGTACCGGAAGGTTATTGGCAAATCAGGAAGTTTAAAGGTATTGGTAGATTATGGTCATTGTTTCATTGAGCTATTTTATTCCATCAAGGAAGCATCAGCATTGACATTTATCGTATCTTTCAAGCAGTAACTCCCAGCCCTCTTATTATTTCCCCGAACAATATCTTAGTTACTCTTTGAGTCATTTTAATTCTCTATCAAAGTATTAAAAGGAATCACATATGAAAAAAATGTTCCTGTTTTTAAGCTTGTTGATTTTCGTGCTGTCAGAACCATTAATGGGGCAGGTTATCCTGGGCAGCGATACAACGCAGCACATTAAAGTCACGACAAGCAGTAATTATCTTCCGCAGTATTGGACGCTCTCAGCTACCGGAGATAAAACCATCAACGGGATTGGCCTTGAGGGGCCATTGATGGAGGCATCAAGATTTTTGTCGCAGGCCACACTCGGTGCAGATCTGCCAACAATAAAGAAAGTCGCCAACGAGGGAATCGGGCCATGGATAGATGAACAATTACAGGTTCCTCCGAGTCAGACACTCGCCACGTTAAACGATGTTTTTGCAGAAGTGGTTGAATGGTATTTTATCAATGGAGGTGATCCCGAACAAGTAGCTACACGACCCTCCTGGGTTACATTTAATTATGCGTGGTGGGAAAATCATATGCGCTCAAAAGATCTCCTGAGGCAACGTGTCGCTTTTGCATTGAGTGAATTATTTGTGATTTCTTACGATTCAGATCTTTCTAACCAGGGATATGGCCTTGCGGATTATTATGATCTTTTGCTAAAGAATTCTTTTGGCAATTTTGAGGATATGCTGTATAATGTATCTCTTCATCCCTGCATGGGTTTCTATCTCAGTCACCTGAATAATCCAAAAGAAATCCCCGAACAAAATATTCACTCCGATCAAAATTATGCGCGTGAAATCATGCAACTTTTTACCATAGGTCTTTATGAATTGAACCAGGATGGAACACGAAAGACTGATACTTTGGGGAATTGGATTCCTACTTATGGTCAAAAGGATATACAGGAATTAGCGAAAGTGTTTACGGGTCTTGGTGTAGGTGGAGTAGTGCCGAATGATTATGTCACAGATCCGTATTTCGGTCTTGATATCTATGTTGCCGACATGACCAAGCCGATGATCATGTATGAACAATGGCATCAGCCCGGTCCAAAGACAATGTTGGATGGATACGTTATTCCAGGAGGACAGCCGGGGCTGCAGGATATTAAAGATGCCATTCACAGGCTTGTACTTCATCCGAATGTGGGGCCTTTTGTTGGCAAACAACTCATTCAACGTTTGGTCACTTCCAATCCTTCACCCGGATATGTTTCAAGAGTTGCGGCTGCATTTGCTGACAATGGACATGGGGTGCGTGGTGATATGACTGCAGTCATCAAAGCAATACTTCTTGATCCTGAAGCCAGGACATGTGAAGCACTTGAAAATCCTGATTTTGGAAAACTAAGAGAGCCATTCGTTCGGTATACTCAATTTACAAAAGCCATACCGATGGAGCAGTATTATGGTCGTTACTGGAATGTGGCATATGGATTTTATACCTCAACGAATCAGGTACCATTGGCTTCAAGGACAGTATTTAATTTCTTTCTGCCGGACTATCAACCCATAGGTGCTATATCAGACAATGGACTTGTTGGTCCTGAGTTTCAAATTCACAATTCGCGCACATCGGTTGAATATATGAACCGTGTCAATGACTGGGCAGTGTGGGGATATGTCATGGATGACTGGGAAAAAGATAATCCACATGTCACTTACAATATTGATGAATTAAAAGACCTGGCCAGGGATCCTGAGGTTCTGGTCAACCGGCTGGATATGCTATTTACAAATGGAAGCTTAAGCCAGCGTACCCGTGATATAATTAAAGAAGCTGTAACACCTCTCATTGAAGGTGATTACCGCCAGGACCGCGTAAGACTTGCCATGTACCTGTTACTGATTTCCCCGGACTATAACATCCTCAAATAAAACATATCCTCCATCATCATCTGACATCGACTACTTATGAAAATAAAATTTAGCGATCATCCCATCAGCAGAAGGAAATTTTTCGGGCAGGCCAGTTGTGCAGCCATTGGCGTGTCTACTTTATATTCCTCGCTGGTCAATCTCAAAGCATTGAGTGCTCTTGCAATGTCCAATAGCACTACGCTTGCTGATCCGGAATATAAAGCCCTCGTTTGTTTATTTCAATCGGGTGGAAATGATTCTTTCAACATGCTCATGCCACGCAGTACTTCTGAATACGCTGAGTATGCTGCAACACGATCAAACATCGCCATTCCGATAGACCAGATGTTGCCTATTTTCCCTGATAATGCAGGAGGCCGATTGTTCGGCATACATCCCAGCATGGTCCGTAGCCAGCAATTATTCAACCAGGGCAAGATGGCTTTTATTTCCAATGTGGGCACATTAGTTGAACCCACAACAAAAGATCAGTACTGGCAGGGGCAGGTAAATCTTCCATTGGGTTTGTATTCCCATTCTGATCAGGGTCAGCAATGGATGACAGGATTACCTAATGGCCGCAGTGGCACAGGGTGGGGAGGAAAGATCGCTGACATCATTAAGGACATGAATAACAGTCCGAATATTTCGATGAACCTATCTCTAAGTGGAACCAATATTTTCCAGACAGGAGAGACGACGATCGAATTTGCTCTTGATCCTTACAGCGGTAGTTCTGGTATCACCGGTTACGGAGATGTGGAAGAGTGGAATGTATTTGACAGGCTGCGCACAAAGGCTATTAATTCCCTGGTGGATTATGAATACCAGGACATGTTTGCCAAAACTTATGTCGACGTGATCAGAAGGTCAAGAGACGGGCATGTACAATTCCAGGATGCCATTGGCAATGTTCCGCCGTTCCAAACTACATTCACTGACAATTATCTCTCACATGCATTTCAAATGGCTGCAAATTCCATTGCTGCACATGAAGCATTGGGGATGAAACGCCAGATCTTTTTTATTGATTACGGTGGATGGGACAATCATGATGAAGTACTCAATACCCAAAGCGGATTGCTGTATGAATTGGATACAGCGTTTGGAGAATTCTCTGATGCCCTGACAGAAATAGGCCTTAGCAAGCAAGTCACAACATTTTCATTATCTGAATTCAGCCGTACGTTGACATCCAATGGTAATGGTACAGATCACGCATGGGGTGGGAATGTCATGGTGTTGGGTGATGATGTCATTGGTAAAAATATTTATGGTGACTATCCTACGTTAGCTCTTCAATCATCTTTGGAATTGGGAAGTGGTGTCCTGCTTCCACAGATTAGTGCTGATCAGTATTTCGCAGAATTGGCATTGTGGTTTGGAATCAGTCCTTCTGATCTACCCACCATATTCCCGACATTGACAAATTTCTATCAACCCGGATCTGGTAAGCCGATTGGTTTCCTCAACTTCTAAGATCTAAACGCTATGAAAAAAATATACTTTTTGATTGTTGCATTTGTGTTGTATCAGCACATGGCTACATCGCAGTGTTATCCACTTCGTCACAGCACTAATTTTTTTGATGGCTGGATTTCCTGCGACCCTGCACCAAATCCAAATCCACTGCGGCCGGTCAGTCATTTTATCATGTATGATTTTGGCAAGATCTACAAGCTGGGCCAGATGCAAATCTGGAATACTAATGATCCATCTCATCTCGACTGGGGCATGCGTGATGTAGCCATTGACTATTCTATCGATGGTGTGAACTGGACACTCGCCGGTGAATTTACTTTTCCGCAAGCAAGCGGTTTAAGTACGTATGAGGGTGATACGGGCCCGGACCTTAATGGGGTCGAAGGAAGATATCTTCTCATCACAGGATTGACCAATTATGGTGGCAAATGTTTTGGATTAAGTGAGTTCAGGGTGGCCGGTGAGGAGGTTGTTGTAACAGATGTTAATAACGTTGCAAAATTGGAGTGTGTGGATGTCTCTCTTTATCCAAATCCATTTTCTGATAAGATGACCATGGTGCTGGCTCCGGGATGCAGTGGTGATTTACACTACATTCTTTATGATGCTTTGGGACGCAATATAAAATCTGATAAGGCATCTTTAATTTCAGGCCAGGAGAAGGAGATTGAGATTGGTCGTGATCTGCCTGCGGGATCTTATATGATCCACATTGAATTTGGAGGCAAGTCCATCAATAAGAATATCATCAAGATGGGGAAAACGTAGATGCCCGGGGCTTCGACCGCAGGACATCCTTCGGATGTTCCCTTGCTTGCTCAGCCACCGGAGGTATTCGGTATTCAGTATTCAGTATTCAGTATTCAGTATTCGGTATTCAGTATTCAGTATTCAGTATTCAGTATTTGGTGTATTCTAAAAGCTCCAGAGGAGCGGCATGTCTGTAGGTTGAAATCAAAAATAATTTGAAGCTCCAGAGGAGCGAAATGTTCGAGTGTTTGTCTGAAATCAGTAGTTATTAGTGAGTCATGAGTCTGGCATCTGGTATCTTATTTCTCATCACCTATGACCTTAATTTTCGCCTCCTTATTATTGCACTATGATTAAGAGTATCAGCTCACCTGATGAGCTTCAGGATATTGTTGACGACTTACTTTCCCTTTTTAAAAAAGGATATAAGGTCATGCTCCTGTTTGGCGATTTGGGGTCCGGAAAAACGACTCTTGTCCAGAAATTATGCAAAGCTTTAGCTGTGGAGGAAAATGTGACTAGCCCTACATTTTCGATCATCCAGGAATATCATTCTCCTGCGATTGGATTGATTTATCACATGGATCTTTATCGGCTTCAAAGTAAAGAAGAACTTGGTCAGATCGGCTTTGCCGAGTATCTTGATTCAGGAAACATCTGCCTGATCGAATGGCCTTTATTAGGAATGGAGGAGTATAAGATGCCTTATATCAGGGTTGACATCGATGTAGAAAATAACAATATTCGTAACTTCAAGATCACGACGCATGACTCAGTGGACGCATAAATATGGTTTTAGCCTGGAGACAATGCCTGAAAAGGTTGCTGTTGCCAATGGGGGCAGTCAGTTTACAATTGGCATACCTTCCGAAGCGTCCCATACTGAAAATCGTGTTGCTATTGTTCCTCATTCAGTCAGACCATTAGTGCTGCAGGGGCATCGTGTACTTTTACAGGCTGGAGCCGGATCAATGTCGCATTATGATGATCATGAATACAGTGAAGAAGGAGCTGAGATTTCTGCAAGTCGCCAGGAAGTATTCAAGAGTGATATTATTCTTAAAGTTGCTCCTCCCACAATTGACGAAATAGAACTTTTGCATCCTGATCAATGTCTGATCACACCACTTCAATTACCCATTCTTTCAGAAACTTATATTGAAAGATTATTGCGACACCGTGTTACTGCTGTGGCCATGGAATATCTACAGGCTGCCGACGGATCTTATCCATTAGTTCGCACGATGAGTGAAATTGCGGGCATCACTGCTATACAAACTGCTGCAGAGCTTCTTTGTAAATCAGATGTGGGGCGAGGCGTTTTACTCGGAGGAGTATCAGGTGTTCCACCGGCAAAGGTGGTGATCCTTGGCGCAGGAGTAGTTGGAGAGTTTGCTATTCGTACTGCTCTCAGTCTTGGGGCTACTGTGCGTGTATTTGATGACAATGTCTATAAACTCATGCGAATACAACAAATTATCGGACGACGATTACATACTTCAACGATTAATCCAGTTTACCTGCAATATCAATTGTTGAGTGCAGATGTCGTGATTGGTGCTGTTCACTCACCTACCGGACGTTCATCTGTTTTGGTTCCGGAAGAAATGGTGATGAAGATGAAAGAAGGAAGTGTGATCATTGATGTCAGCATCGACCAGGGTGGAATATTTGAAACATCAGAAGTGACCACATTAGATAAACCTACTTTTATCAAACATGGCGTCATTCATTACTGTGTACCCAATATTGCTTCCAAAGTGAGTCGCACTGCATCTGCAGCCATCAGTAATATCCTGACTCCTCTGTTAATTAAAGCCGGTGCTTATGGTGGCGTTGAAGCATTGTTAAATAGTCATGCCGGATTCAGACATGGTGTGTATACCTACAAAGGCCATCTGACAAATGAATATTTAGCCAGAAGATTTGGACACAAATACACTTCACTTGATTTGATATTGCCGTCGAAGATGTGATTATAGTTCTACCACCCTGGCAGAATAAACACCCCAAATTTCCCCACACTATTTTTCAATAACGGCCACGCAAAATAAGGCTCGACGATAATCGCTCCGAATAAATTTACCCTGGCGGAAAAACCGGTACTATATACCAATAAAGGTGTGAGAGCTCCATCGGGATGATTGTGCCCAAGCTCACTGTAATCATGAAATGCAATCCCACTGTCAAAGAACCACGCAAGTTCTGAATAGAGTGAGCCGGTCTTTATTATAGCAAGTCGTTCGGGTCCTGTAAAAGGAAGTCGTACTTCAAATCCTGATAAGAAAAATTTAGAGCCAATCAATTGCTCAGGCTGTATATTATTTTTTGTCTGATATTCTGTCAGCCGGTTATAATCATATCCATGCACAAGACCCGGATCACCAATGAGGATCGGATAATAGTTCTTTGAATCAGGTCCGAGAGTAGCGTAATGCATAAACCTGAAAGCAAAAGTGACAGGCTTGACATATCGGTACAACCGAATATCCGCAGTAGCAATCTGGAATTTATATCCTCCGAAATAATTAGTGAAATCGAATCTGAAACGATAACCATTACTTGGCGAACAAAGACCAAACTGGCTTTTATCACCTACAAGTGCAGCATTGGCGCTGAAAAAAACAGTCTTACGAATCTCAAACCCACCTACATTGATGACATCATTCAGCGGAACTCTTGATCGATCACCAGAACCCAGATACTGCCCGAATTCATTGTAATATAAAGGGCGTTCATCTAAACGGAAAAAACGGTAATTCGCCCCGAAATTACCTTCGATGCGAAGGAATCTTGAAAAAGGAAATTGCAATAATCCGGATACCTGGTCTTCAAATACGCGTAAGATGCTTTCCGTTTGCACCACGACAGGCGCTCCATTGAGAGTTGAATCATAAGGTGTCCCATAAAATCCTGCTTTCCCCGGAATATGAGAAGCTGAAAGCCCCCAGGCAAGCCGTGATTTTTGATTGATATATTGTACAGCTCCACCTAAATCATAAATTTCACCATTGAGTGCCACCGTAGTGCTCAATTGATTATTGCCCAGGAGATCGCTGAAGATCATACCCACACCTCCTGCAATACCTGTCCTTGTGCCTATACCTCCAGTACTCACCCCAATGCCACCATTGGAAATATAATCCAGTTTAAATTTTGGATTGTAGGGTATGGTGACATCATGAACCGATGTATCGGGCAAGCCAATATTCATTTCCTCAATATTGTCCATCACGATCTGCGGCTCATTTGAGATGACAGGTAGTGTGCCGGCTTCAAAATGGACATCATCTGGATCCACAGGCAAATGGAGGAATGCTGCTTCTTTCGCTTCGTAGATATCATAACCACTCTTGAAATAATGCGTGAACGCAATCCGGTCTCCTGATTTTGATACTGATATGGCCGGAGAATATTGACCAATTCCGCTTATTCCCGTTTTGAGATCTGTCATTTGCAACAGCTCGCCATTAAGATCAGTCCGGTAAAGATTTCTAAATCCATCACGGTCTGAAAAGAAGTATACATTTCCATTCGGATCATAACATGGATTGAGACAATCAGCACCTGGAAAAATCTGATCATAGTCAGTGATCGAATTATCCTCGAGGTTTATACGGGAGAGATGGAGATTCCATCTGCCATGAACTTTTTTTTGTTCGAACGTTTTCCTGTCCGAACTAAAAACTAAAAACTTTCCATCGGGGCTGTAATCGGGATATACTTCACTGTAGAGGTCATTCGTCAGCTGTCTGACTTTTTTTGATTTCAGGTTGTAGATAAATAAATCTGTCTGGCCATCTACCATTCCGGAAAATGCAATTTCCTTTCCATTGGGTGACCACGATGGATGTGCGATAGCGGTGATATTTGGTATCTTGATTTCATCAACTGTTTTGCCTGAGTCAGGATTTTTGATGACGAGAACATTTTGTCCTTTGTCTACGCCGACGAAGGCGAATTGTTCGCTGTTAGGGGACCATGTTCCTGATGATTCGAAGAGACTGACATCATCAAGGTTGCCGCTATGAAGGAGACTATTAACTTTGCGTAATATTTTTCCGGTTCGTGCATCAGCCAGGTAGAGATCAGTAGAGAAAAGATTTCGGTCAGAAAGAAAAATTACAAATTTGCCGTTGGGGCTGATGACGGGAGAGACATTTAATCGTCCTGCATTATCTTCTGATATAATTTTTTTTCCAATAAAATTTTCCTTCATGTTTCCCAAAAATGGGGTGTAATAATCCTTGAGAGATTCCTGGAACATGACGCCCAGGTCATTTTGCGTTGTATTGAGTGTTATGGCGAGGGCATAATCGATTCCATACATTGCTGTATTCATAAATAACGGTGCGATCATGTCGTCACCAAATTTTCCGCTGAAAAAAGCCCAGAATGCTTCTCCGTATCTGTAGGGGAAATATTTATAGTTTTCCAGCTTCCTGGTATCAGGTACATCTTTATTGATCACGGCATCACGCATCCACATAGCAGTGTATGGATCTATTCGTCCGAGAGATAAATATTCAGCCATCCCTTCTACCATCCAAAGCGGAAGGTTTCCAAGTGATTGAAGTGAAGTACTATCTCCGGAAAGGATTTTATGATATTGAAATGAATGCACTAATTCATGTCCCAGCACGTGCTGGTTTTGTTGGTTGATCATCGTAAAGGGCAATACCACCCTGTTTTTCAATCCTTCTGTTACGCCTCCTGTGCCTTCGCCGATATCACCTGAAATAGCATTCGTCTGTTGAAATTCTGCATGGTTGTTATAGATGATGACCGGGTTCCTGGTATCATAAGTGTCATGCAAGACGGCGCTGTGCATACTGTACCACATTTCTGACCAATCTGCCATTTGCTGAAGGACCTGTTTGTTATTCGTATAATAATGAATATCATAATGAGGGGTCTCCAACACTTTAAAATCAAATGACCGGTACCTGGGCTTGTTTTGTCCGAATTGTTGGGCGTGCGTTTGTGCCGGAACAAAGAAGCTTCCGATGAAAAGTGCGATCAATAACGGTCGTGCATTCATAGAGTTTTCATTATGTTCATGATGACAGGTATTTTAACTAACATAGCCTGCCAACAGATTTAGTATAACATACATTTCCATGCAATGTTAAAATTAACTTAATAGGTTGATTCTGTTTAAAATCAGTCAAAATTGACCGATTGTAAGGTCTTTTTGGATGGCTATCATTTCAAAATCATGACCGCTGCTGCATACTTAAAACGTAATCTGTGCCACCTGGTTATTCTCTGGCTAAATTTCCGTTTCTTTCATCAATGTCTCAAGTTCAACCCTGGAGTATAATCGTCAATAGGTCTGCCTGCAGTACCCGGGAATGGAAGAATTGGCAATTTCTTTTAGAGAAAAACAAGACTACTTATACTGCCTATCAGACGGAATCATTAGAACAGGCTTCAGGTATTTTAAAGACGCTCTTTGAATCAGGAAATCGGTTATTTCTTTTTGCAGGGGGAGATGGAACAATACATCAATGTGGTAATCTTCTTCTCCAAATCGCAGGTGATCAATCTAACCAGGTGACCATTGGAGTTTTGCCATCCGGTAGCGGAAATGACTGGGTAAGGACATTCGGTATTGAACCAAAAAAGTTAATGGCAAGCGTTAATGCCGGTCACACCGAACCTCTCAATGTCATCAGAATTACCTTTCCGGATGGACGGGTACGTTATGCATTCAATATGGTTGGTGGTGCATTGGATGCCGCTGTAGTGAAAATATTATTGAAGACACCTTTGAATATTTCCGGAAGTATGAAATATCCTATCGCGTTATTGAAGGCATTGACGAAACCGCATACATGGAAAGGAATTATTCGGGTTGATGGAAAAACATTACAAGGGGAATGGTTAACGATTCAGGCCGGCTTTGGAAAATATTGCGGCGGTGGCATGTATGTTCTTCCGCATGGCATGAGTGATAAAGCTGCACTTCTGTTGATGAAACCTAAATCAATCATCAGGCTGGTATCAAGCTTACCGAAAATATATAATGGTAAAATCGCTAAACAGCGGGAAGCAATTGCCATGCATTTTAATGAGATAGAAATCACCCATTCAGAAATTCCAATTCCTATTGAGGCTGATGGAGAATGGCTAGGCACGAGTCCAGTAAACCTTGAAGTATGTTATGGAATTTTAAAGCGTTTAGCTATTTCAGATTAACCTCTCTATTAACGGTAAATATAAGTTCTAACGCGTCCTGCAAATTTTCTTTTAATTCTTCAAGGGTTTCACCTTGAGAAATAGCTGCCGGTACTTCTTCTATCTGACCAACGTATACCCCGTCTTTATCCCTTTCAATAATTGCTGTGAAACGCATATTTAATAATTTCTTTTAAAGATAAGGCATTTCACAAAAAACAAGTGTTTTCGATTTTCGATTTTCGATTGGTTTGAATTGTCTAAGGCGGGGGCAAGCCCCGCCACTACAAACTTTTTTAACAGAACGGAATTTTGTACTGGTGGGGCTTGCCCCCACCTTAGGTAAAAATATCCCGATGCAAACTAAATCACCACTCACGGCTCACGATTATTTCTCAAAAAAAATTTCATCAGCAAATCGGTCTGCACTTCATCTCCAAAAATAAACGGATGTGAACTGAATATTTCAAAGCCATGTCTTCTATAAAAACGAATGGCATCACCGTTTTTTTCCCAGACCCCAAGCCAGACATATTCAAGATCCAATTCCTTCCCCCTGTTTTTTGCTTTGTCCAATAGTTGTGATCCCAGTTTTTTTCCCTGGTATTGACTGTCAATATAAATTCGTTCTATCTCGAGACTGGTGTCATCACGGATATCCGATTGAGCCGGACATTTGTTAACCTTGATATACCCGATAAACGCATCCCCGTCTTTAGCAAAATAAAACTCACTGAATGGATTCAACAATTCAGACAATAGTTTCTCCCTTGTAAATGCTTTACTCATATACGCCTTCATATTCTCAGGCGTATTGAGATGATTAAAGGACTCATAAAATGTTCTCCAACTGATATCCAGCAGGATATCGACGTCAGATGGGTTGGTCCTGATGATTTCCATACTTAAAGATAGAATAGTGGTCTTGGTTTATGGTCATAGCGGCCAGTTTGGTTGTAAGTCTTAGTCATGAGGTTATTTTTAGTTGGAAATTATCAGACTGCTTAATCAGTAATTTCCGCCTAAAATGAATTTTTTTAATTTAATAATGAGACATACTACAAATTATTTATAAAGACCATTACCTATAAACAAAACTGGCTGCCAAGACCTTAACCTTAAGACCATTCATGAAGAAAGACCCGAAGAAAACATTTTGATATCTACCATGTTATTACCTACCTTTATGCCATTAACAAGCATCAAGAGATCCTGCGAAGTGTGCAGGGCGGCAACCGACCCGGTGAACGGCACGGTGCCTGGTAGATGCGGGCCTCAGGTCAAAACGAGTTCACAGTATCTCTCTGTATACCTGCATGCACGTAGTTCTCCCAAATCATTGATGCCCGGGCCCCGGTTATTTTGACCGGATTGATGTGATCGTAACATGGGTAGCAGAACAACACTTCTGAAACAGGCGGTAAAGGACCGCATTCTTGTATTGGATGGTGCGATGGGCACTATGCTCCAGCGTTATAAACTGACGGAAAAAGATTATCGCGGAACCCGTTTTGCAGACTGGCCTTCAGACCTTAAAGGCAATCATGATCTGCTCAACCTGTCAAGACCAGATGTGGTAGAACAGATCCATCGCGATTACTTCATAGCTGGAGCTGATATCATCGAGACCAATACATTTAATGCAAATGCGATCAGCCAGGCTGATTACGGTACGCAGGAAAGTGTCTATGACCTCAATTATGCCAGCGCATCATTAGCCAGGAAAGTAGCGGATGAATTCACCTCACAAAATCCGGATAAACCAAGGTTCGTTGCAGGCTCATTGGGTCCGACTAACAGGACTGCCTCATTATCACCTGATGTCAATCGTCCCGGATACCGCGCAGTGACTTTCCATCAATTAGCTGATGCTTACCGTGAACAAGCCAGGGGTCTCATTGATGGTGGTGCTGATCTTTTGCTTATCGAAACAGTTTTTGATACACTCAATTGCAAGGCTGCATTGTTTGGCATCACATCCTTGATTGAAGAAACGAATGCAGATGTATTGATTGGTGTGTCCGGTACAATCACTGATGCCAGTGGACGGACATTATCAGGTCAGACGATTGAAGCATTTTGGATATCGATATCACATGCACCTTTGTTTTGTGTAGGGATTAATTGTTCTCTTGGGGCTGCAGAAATGCGTCCGTATGTAGAGAGTCTGGCTGCAATAGCCAATGTTCCATTAATTGTTTTTCCAAATGCAGGCCTACCTAATGAGCTAGGAGAATACGATCAGACTGCCCAGGTGATGCAAGGCCTGATCAGTGAATTTGGCAAAAGTGGATTTTTCAATATTACAGGTGGTTGCTGCGGGACCACACCACAACACATTCGGGCTATTGCAGATGCTGTTGCTAACATACCTCCGCGCATCATTCCTCAAGCCAGTCCTTTTACACAACTAAGTGGACTTGAACCATTGACGATAAGGCCTGATTCCAATTTTGTCAATATCGGAGAACGGACGAATGTCACCGGTTCAAAAGTATTTGCAAAACTTATCCGCGAAGGAAATTATACGGAAGCGTTAAGTGTTGCGATGCACCAGGTAGAGAACGGAGCTCAGGTCCTGGATGTCAATATGGATGAAGGCTTACTGGATTCAAAGCAAGTGATGATAGAATTTTTATTGCTGATGGGTGCTGAGCCTGACATTGCCAAATTACCTTTCATGATTGACTCATCGAAATGGGATATCATTGAAGCAGGCTTGCAGTGTGTACAGGGCAAATGCATCGTAAATAGTATATCGCTCAAAGAAGGAGAGGCGGCTTTTCTTCATCATGCACGCCTTGTGCGTCGCTATGGTGCTGCAGTAGTGGTGATGGCATTTGATGAACAAGGGCAGGCCGATACGATCGAACGAAAAGTCTCCATTTGTCAACGTGCCTATAAAATTCTCACTGAACAAATTGGTTTTCCTCCACACGATATCATTTTCGATCCCAATATTTTTGCGATTGGGACCGGCATTGCTGAGCACAATCAATATGCCATCAATTTTATTGAAGCCACAAGACAAATCAAGGAATCATGTCCGGGAGTGAAGATCAGTGGCGGTGTGAGTAATGTTTCATTTTCTTATCGTGGCAACAATGCAGTGCGTGAAGCCATGCATGCTTCATTTCTTTATCATGCTATACGGGCAGGAATGGATATGGGCATTGTCAATGCAGGCATGATCGAAGTCTATGAAGAAGTTGAACCTGAACTATTGAAACTCGTAGAAGATGTCATTTTCGATCGTGATCCGGATGCTACCGAAGCATTGACCACTTATGCAGACGAAGTAAAAACCAAAGGGAAAACGATCGTTCGCGAGCAAGCATGGAGAGATGAAAATGTCCAGGAGAGACTTAAACATTCTCTTGTAAGGGGGATCACAGAATACATTGAACAGGACACTGAAGAGGCAAGGCAGATGTATGATCGGCCATTGGAGGTCATTGAAGGCCCTCTGATGGATGGAATGAATGTAGTAGGTGAGCTATTTGGCCAGGGTAAAATGTTTTTACCACAAGTGGTCAAAAGTGCGCGTGTCATGAAGACCGCCGTAGCTTATCTGACACCATTCATTGAGGCCGAGAAAAAATCAGGCGAACAAACTTTTAAAGGAAAAATCCTGATGGCTACCGTAAAGGGTGATGTGCATGATATCGGAAAAAACATTGTCGGAATTGTATTGGCTTGCAATAATTATGAGATCCTTGATCTCGGTGTGATGGTGCCTGCAGAAAAAATATTGCGTATCGCTGTAGAAGAAAAAGTGGACATCATCGGTCTCAGCGGACTGATCACACCATCGCTGGATGAAATGGTGCATGTTGCTGCAGAGATGGAACGACAGGAATTTAATTTACCCTTATTGATTGGCGGAGCAACCACTTCAAGATTACATACTGCTCTCAAGATTGAACCAAAATATAACAGGGGCCCTGTTGTCCATGTATTGGATGCTTCAAAGTGTGTAGGTGTAGCATCTTCTCTGCTCTCTGAAGACGCCTTGAAACGAAATGCTTTTGTAGCAGAAACCCGAACCAATTACGAACAGATGAGAATTGCCAGGGAAGGAAAACAATCAAAGCGATATCTTCCTTTGGACCAGGCAAGAGCGAATCGTTTTCTACCTGAATGGAAATCTTACTTACCTCCTATTCCGAAAAAACCAGGAGTGCAGGTTTTTAAAAATTATGATCTCGCAGAACTGCGGAATTACATTGACTGGACACCTTTCTTTTCAAGCTGGCAGTTAACCGGTAAATACCCGCAGATATTTAAAGACCCTATTGTAGGAAAAGAAGCAAAAAAACTATGGAATGATGCCCAGGTCATGCTTGACAATATCATTGCAGAGAAATGGATAACAGCAAATGCAGTTGTCGGTCTTTTTCCTGCCAATAGCGACATGGATGATATCATCATCTACACTGATGAAAACAGGAAAAAAATATTGATGCGTGTACATCACCTGCGGCAACAAGTCATAAAAACTGCAGGCCAACCGAACTATTGCCTTTCAGATTTTGTAAGTCCTGTGGAAAGTGGAAAAGCGGATTACATTGGTGGTTTTGCTGTGACAGCGGGCATTAATATTGAAGACAAAGTCAGGGAATTTGAAAGGGCTCATGATGATTACAGTGCGATTCTTCTCAAAGCATTGGCGGACCGGTTTGCTGAAGCATTTGCAGAACGAATGCACGAGCGCATGCGAAAAGAGTGGTGGGGTTTTGTACCGGATGAACATCTTGGGAATGATGAATTAATTGCTGAAAGCTATCGTGGCATAAGGCCTGCGCCAGGTTATCCGGCATGTCCGGATCATACGGAGAAAACATTATTATTTGATCTTTTAAACGCCACTGAAGAAGCCGGTATCATTCTAACCGAAAGCATGGCCATGTATCCTGCAGCAAGTGTAAGTGGATGGTATTTCTCTCATCCGGAGAGCAAGTATTTCCCGGTGAGTGGAATTGACAAGGATCAACTTGAAGATTATGCACAGAGGAAAGGTATGACGATGAGAGAGGCGGAGCGATGGTTGGGACCATTGTTGTAAAGTCAAACTACCCTTCCCTTTTTTTTCACGGCTACTTCATTCGCCGGAACATTTCCATAATGAAAATCGGAATATGCCTTGGTAAATTCTGCTCCAAAAAAAACGATCATGGCTGTATAGGATGTCCAAAGTAAGATCAGGATAATTGAACCGGCAGGACCATAACCAGAGCCGGGTTGTGCTGTTCCAAAATATAATCCTAATAAAGTTTTTCCAATGATGAATAATAACGCTGTCACGAAAGCCCCGACCCATACGTGGCGCCATTTAATCTTTGCATCCGGAAGGATCTTAAACATCATGGCAAACAATATCGTAATGATAGCAAGGTTCGCGGCAAAGTCAAGAATGCTGAAGATCATGATACTCGAATCCGTCCATCGGGCCCTGATCCAATCTCCTGCTGCAGCGATCAGGGATGAAATCACCAGTGATATCAACAGTAAGAAGGCAATGGAAAGGATAAGGCCAAATGAAAACAGCCGGGTTTTGATATAAGTCCATATCCCCGATTTACCGGGAACAGCCTTTACTTCCCAGATGATGTTCAGTGATTTTTGGAGTTGTACAAAAACACCGGTAGCGCCCAGTATAATGGTAGCAATTCCTAAAATCGTGGCCCACATTGAATTTTTATTTCGAATTGCCGAGATGACCATTTCCTGAACCTGATCTGCTGTATCAGTACCTAATGCACCCGCTATTGTATTGTGGAGTTGTTTATTGATCAATTCAGGACCAAAAAAATAACTCGAAGTAGTGACAATCACGACCATGAGGCCGGGCAATGAAAATATCGCGTTAAATGCAATGACAGAGCTCTCTTTAAACGGATCGCGTGAATACCATTTTTTAAATGCATTCTTCAGGATGGTTGCAGTGGCTGTCAGCTTGATGGGCATTGTTACACGATCATTGATTATTGATTTGCCTTATTTTTTTTTTCGCTTATTGTTTGTACCGGGTTTCCCGAATACCTTTTCAAAAAGACCTTCTTTATTTTCTTTCGGATTGACTGCTTTGACGGATCCTATGGTGACCTGGTAATCCAATGCCGGGTAAATGGCCTGAATAAAACCATTGCGCAGTGCGGCCAACACCGCATACCAAATACCAATCGTGCGATTATCGTATTCGCCGACGATGGGTACTTTGGTGGCTATTTCATCGGTGCGCTTATTTTTCAAAAGATCACCTGTTAATCCCACAAGACTTTCCCAAAGTTGTTGTAAAAAACTGTTCTTCCTGTCTTCCGGACCCACTACATCCAGGTCCTTGATAACCGGTTTAACATAACCAATATATTTTCTGTCCTTCGCCGCGATTTCCATATACAGGCCAAAAGTTCCTTTGTTGACATCGAAATCGCCATAAGCTTTAAAAAAATCATTCATGCTTTTTAATTGAGCTCCTTTTATTTCTGCATTCAGATCATAGGTGGGATCGTCAGCCAGGGCATTGATGCGCATATTAAACTTCAATGTTCCCCCATATACATTTGCATTTGCTTCTACTTTTGCAGGCAATAAAGTAGTGTCGACGACATTGGACAGGTTTCTTCCGATAATGTGTGCACCATCCAGTTGTATATCGACCACTGGTTTTACCGTATTATCCAGGTATCCAATTTTTCCATTAAACACTTCAAAACGATTGACTTTTAAGGGTGTAAATGTTTTCAGCATCTTCCTGAAATCATTTGTATCCTTTTCCATCTGTTCGGGCTCAGCTTTATCCTGAGTAAACTTCAGCATCGGGTTTTTAAACTCAAGTTCACTCACTATTTTACCTTTGAATAATGACCGCCATTCAATCGAAACATCAATATGCGGGCATGAAAACAAAGGAGTTTGTTGTTGCGTGGCTGTATCTTTCTTGTTGATATATATATCATTGACGATATACGCTCCACGATAAAGGGAAAGATCAATATCCCTGACATGTCCGAAATAACCTTCAATTCCGGCAAGGCTTTTATTGACATAGTGCAGGACGAAATAAGGTAATACAAGCCGGAGAGCAATAATCAGCACCAATACGGCCAACGCAATTCTTAATAATTTTTGCTTTCGGGATTTTTTACCTGGATTCGGTTTTGATGCTCCCTTAGATTTCATTAGTGTGAAAACCTATTCTTCTCGATAGGGTATTTATTCTGATGCTTTGATTTTTTTCTTTGATTTTTTTCGTTTGTTATTAATGACTTCTGCAATCAATCCAATGGCAAGGGGGGCCATTGTTTTAATGAGTGTAGCCTGGTTGGCTGTCAAACCATTCAGTCCCATTTCAGCGATATTGCCCACCACATTAGATGACTTAGTAGCCCTGGCGGAGTCGACAATTTTTTTTGTTAAAAGAGATATGACAAGTCCAATACCGGCCTGGATGAGGTAAGTCTTTAAATTTTTGCTCTCTGTCAATTCATTTGACACACTTTTGATCAGGTTGGCAGGTTTCAGACTTTGGCCGGCTATTCGCAATTCCGATTTCAATAGAAGGAGTTCACTCTTTTGCTTTTCTTCTAATGTCCGGATTAATGAATGCAAAGCTTCCGTCTGTTTGACAGTATCCATTCTGTTCTATTTTAGAATTTGCGAAATGATGGAGTTGATAATTGGGTTTTTTATCAACGGGTCCCGATAGATGTAAACGATCGCGGCAATTAAAGCATAAAGGCCGGCAATAATAAAAAAACCATCGTAGGTGCGACCCAGTGCATCGCCGATCCAAATCGCCAAACCAATATTGACCATGACAAATACCAGCAAAACTAAAATGATGATGATAATCCTGCTGACCAGTGAGGCGAGGACTAGTGCCAGTTTGTCCGTCATCCTGAGTTTATATAATTCTAAACTTGTTCTGACGAAGGCTTGCGTCTTTTCGAAAAGATCCTCGGCCAATTCTTTTGTTTCCTCAATACTGTCTATTGGCTCCGTGCCTATTTCATGGCCATTTTCTGCGGCGTTGTTTTCTCTGATCGGTTTAGTTTCCTGTTCAGATACTTCCTTGAATCTTGCCATTTAAGTGGTTTTTGCGTTGTGGTTTAGTGACCAGCAAACCGGAAATTGAATTAATAAATTCAGTTTGCTTTTTTGGGATCACTTTTAAGGTCACTGTATTTTGATCTTGCCTTATCGGTTATGTCGTTAGCCATTTCATTAACACTTTCTTTGGCTGACTCGACATTTTCTATGAAATTATCCAAAAAATCATTGAATTTGGATTTAAGATCCTCTGCATATTTCTCTCCTTTTTTGGAAATTTTCTTGCGGGTATTAACACCACTATCCGGTGCCATTAATACACCTAATACTGCTCCGGCGGCAAGTCCGACAACAACACCTAATAAAACTTTTGAAGCGCTCATAATTTGATGTTTTTATAGTTATTTAATTTAATATGATTAAACGACCGGCTTAGTACCTGAAATTACCCTGAGTAATATAGCAATAATTGCGATCACAAGCAATATGTGAATAATTCCTCCGGCACTGTAAAAAAAGAATCCAAGAGCCCAGAGAATAATCAGAATAACGGCGATCAAATACAATAGATTTCCCATGATGTAAAGATTTTTGGTTAACGTATTTTAATGATTGGCGAAAGATGGATTCATAAACTTTCCACCCGGGTTTATGTCCCCTTTCATCATACTTTGAATTTAAACAGGAACTATTTCATTATGTTCATTTTTCATTTTTATGCTGATGGGCTATTTGGGTAGCGCCATTACAAATATGTTCTAATGGTGCCTTTGAATTGTTATATAATTTTACGGTTTTGTTATACGATATCAAAATACCTGATCATGATCAAAACTCCGGAAGTCGATTGTCAGCCTGATATATATATCTTTTTTTAAAATCAGATGCTCAGCACAAAGTTTTCCCTGTTGAGGGCTGAAGTCTGGTATTGCCAATTGATGGTGATCACTTCATCCAGGACTTTTACGAGTGCCGGAAAATCATTTGGCTTCTTGATGTAAATATTGGCTCCTTTCACAAAGGTGTCTTCGATATCATAGTCTGATGCTGAAGTAGAATAAATCGCAATGGAAAGGTCTTTGATGTTTTTATCTCTCCTGATTTCCTGAAGGCATTCAATGCCATTTTTTCTCGGCATGTTCAGGTCAAGGAATACAATATCAGGACGATCATTCTCCGCCTTTGTAAGATATTCCATTAATTGAACGCCGTCATTCACCAGGGTAACCCTGGTTTTCACTTTAACTTCTTCAAGGGCGCCCTTGAAAATCAAGCGATCATCTTCATCATCATCAGCCAGGAGAACATGGATGGGGTCTTGATTCATGTGTTTATGGATTCATCATTATTTGAACCTGTTCATTTTCTTATTCATATACTTCGGATGGTGAGCTGATAACATTTCTTCTCATTTTAATGATCCGCTGGAAAGCGGAGGGGGTTATTCCGGTTGTTTTTTTAAACTGGCTGGACAGATGCTGAACACTGCTGTAATTCAATTGCCAGGCGATCTGGGTCAATGTTAGTTTTTCATCGATGATCAATTGCTTCGCTTTTTCAATCTTCTGAAGGATGATAAAGTTTTCAATGGAAGTATAAGTGACGTCCGAAAATAACTTTGAAATATGCCGATAGCTGTAATTCAGCTTCCGGGCCAGGTAAACAGAAAATTTAGCGGTAGACAGATGCTGACTGGAATTGACAAGTTCAATGATCGTATCCTTTACCATTTGAACAAAAATAATTTTTTGATCGTCCAGAACTTCAATTCCATATTTCTTCAAAGCTTCGTTGATCTGTATTTGTTGGCTATGTGTTATCTCCTTAAGCAGTTCAATCTCGCTCATGGAGTTTACCACAAATGGGATATCTAATTTTTGAAGCTGTTCCTCCAAAATCACTTTACAGGTGGTCACAATATCATAATTGACATGCAGTTTCATATACTATGGATAAATTTTGGCAAACTCTCCTATCCCAACCTGATTTAATAAATACAAATATTTATTGAATGGTATTGTTTGTAAACGAATGCTTAATCAATCGGGTGATCTGTATAAACCTGGCGTCAAATCTACCACCGCCAAGGACCTAAAAATAATGCCAAAAATGTATTGTCTCGCTGTAATGAGAATAAATTGTGGTCTTGTTTATTATTCATTTTGAATTTCCTGATGCATGGATTGAAAGTAATGCTTAATCCTTGCTTTCATGAAGTATTTAAGCAATTTTATTTAAATACTTTACGGGTTGACATTGTTCATTATCGTCTCCACCCGGTCCTTAATGAATTGTTATTATTCCCAATGCCTGCTCCGGTAAGGAAGTTTTGGGATTCTACCTCCTTTGATAAACAAGGCTTTGTTTTACCTTCATTCCATGATTCCTGTAGCCTATATCGCTCCAAATTTTACGGCTAATGCCGTGCGTTTTATTGAGGCCCTGACTTCTCTATACGATATCAGGCTCGTGATCATCAGCCAGGAACCTGTCAGCCTGCTTCCTCCATGGCAACAAAGCCGGATAGCCATTTCAAAACAAATACCAGACGTATTCAACAGTGGTTCATTGACTGGCGTACTAGGTGATATTCAAAAACAAATTGGTCCCTTTCGCTGCCTTCTTGGGGCTACGGAGCAATTACAGGTTCCTTTAGCTGAAGCCCGGAAAGCACTGGGAATAGCTGGTATGGACATAGAATCGGCCCGCAATTTCAGGGACAAATCAAGGATGAAACACCTGTTTGAGAAGTCAGGAATTCCCTGTGCACATCATGCTCTTGTGACCCATCTGACCGATGCCCTGACCTTCACGCTCAAGTGTCCATATCCTCTTGTTATTAAACCCGTGGCCGGAGCTGGCTCTCAGACCACTTTTAAGGTGAACAATGAAATTGAAATGCAATCTGCTTTTCAGTCTTTCGGCCTTAAAGCAAAAGAAGGTGTGGTCATCGAGGAGTTCATCCAGGGCGAAGAATATTCACTTGATACATTTTCACTCAATGGAAAAGTCCTTGGACAAACTATCAATCACTACATCCCTACGCCTCTTCAAGTCATGTCAAATCCATGGATTCAGTGGCGGGTCATTCTTCGTAAAGAAACAGCAGGTTCATCATTTGATGACATTCGATCAGCGGGACAAAAAGCAATTGATGCACTGGGGATGAAAACAGGCCTTAGCCATATGGAATGGTTCAGGAGAAAAGATGGCACGATCGCTATATCTGAAGTGGCAGCCCGGCCTCCGGGTGCACAATTTCCTACACTTATTTCAAGGGCTTGCGATTTTGATGTTATCCTGGCGTGGATAAAATTGATGATTTATGGAGATGCAGTGATTCCAAAAATAAAATACAGTAGTGGTGCGGCTTATTTGCGTGGACAGGGTAAGGGTTGTGTGACCAGTGTAGAAGGAATGGATGCTATCAGGTCAAAGTATAATGACATCATTACCGATATCAGAATTCCCAAACCAGGACAGGAGGCATCTCCGAGTTATGAGGGTGAAGGGTTTATTATTCTTCGTCACATGAATACAAATATTGTAGAAGAAGCACTGAAGGACATTGTAGACAATGTTAAAGTTCATCTCGGGTAAAAAACTGCTGAGGCAGCAGGAGCAAACTCTCCCGCCTCATGACTACATGGCGGGATCTTCGCGGAGTTCGACATGCAGCGGCTTATTGCCTTTGTTGGAGTTTGCTCCAACAAATAATGATAATTCTTTTATCAATAAATTTTTCGACATAACCATTCGCTTAAATTGAGAGACTATGCCAGGTAAATTTTACGGCATAACACCGGAAGGAAACGGTGTTACTGAGTTTACTCTTACTAATAAGTCCGGTATGTTGATGAAGGTCATCAACTATGGATGTACGATCACATCTCTAATGATACCTGACCGCAATGGTCATGCCGATGATATTGTCCTTGGATTTGATTCCTTGCAAGGATACGTGGAATCTCCTCATTTCGTTGGTTCAATCATCGGGAGATATGCCAACAGGATTGCCAATGGGAAATTTGAACTGGATGGACACGAATATTCGCTTTCAATAAATCATCCGCCTCATCATCTGCATGGCGGATTCAAAGGTTTCGATAAGGTGGTTTGGGATTCGGCTGAATTTCAAAATAAAGAAGGAGTCGGTATTGATTTTTTTTATCAATGCAAAGATGGTGAGGAAGGCTACCCCGGAAATTTGGAAGTTCATGTCAAATACTTATTAAGTCATCATGATGAGATCATTTTCAGCTATGAAGCCAAAACCGATAAAAAAACAATCATCAATCTCACGCAACATTCTTATTTCAATTTAACTGGTGGAAAAGAAAATATACCTGATCACCAATTGATGATTGATGCCGATTATTTTCTTCCGGTGGATTCTTCGATGATCCCAACGGGTGAAATCAAACACGTGAAAGGAACTCCCTTCGATTTTCGTGAACACAAAAAGATCGGTCGTGATATCCATGTTGATGATGCACAGCTACAAATCGCATTGGGTTATGATCACAATTGGATTCTAAATAAAGCTGGAGAGGGACCTGTACATGCTGCAACATTATACGATTCTGATAGCGGCCGGATGCTTGAAGTTTATACGACTGAACCCGGTATACAATTATATACAGGAAATTTTCTTGACCATGCTGTAAGCGGAAAAAATAAAAGAGAATACGGTCCTTACGCCGGCCTTTGCCTGGAAACACAGCATTTTGCGGATAGTCCGAACCATGCAGAATTTCCTTCTACAGTATTAAAGCCGGGGGAACAATTTCAGTCAACCACTATTTTGAAGTTTTCTGTGAAATAATGTAGCAGAGGATGTATTTCAACTAACAGCTAGAAGTGAACAACTAAAAGTAAAGAGTGAAGAATAAATTATTATCTCTTACGATTGGCGAAGATGAGTATTAGATAATGATTCTTGTCTGCAGTTACAAACTGCTTTCTATTGATCCCGGTATAAAATGATGCAGGATATTTATTTTAAGTTAATAAACTTAAAATAGCAATTCATGTATGGGGGAATGATTTTCAGAATATTTATTTTGAGAAGGATATTGAAATAAGGCGCGGGCAAGCCCCGCCAGTACCATCTTCTTTATTATTTCAATTTGTGGATTGTATTGGAGGGGTTTGCCCTGACCTCTTTAAAGTATAAAAGACAGCTACAGGCTCACTATTTTAATCTCCACGCGCTGATTTTTTCTTCTTCCATCTACAGTTGAGTTGCTCGCAATGGGCTGGCGCTTACCATAGCCCCTATAAGAAATTTGAGTCTGAGGTATACCCCGGTCATATAAGTACTGAGCAACATTTTTAGCTCGGGTTGTAGAAAGGCGATCACAATATTCATCATCCGGCAAGCTGTTCGTATGTCCGCCAATTTCGATGATGACTTTACTGTTGTCTTTAAGGAATTGATAGATTTCTTCAAGCACACCATAGGACGTTGTTTGGATCGTCGAGCTATCAGCAGTAAAATAAAGTTTATCCACCCTGATGGTTTCGCCAAGAGTAAGTGTTGCAATATCAAGAGACTTTAAAACTTTCTCAGCACTGATGGTCACATTTCCATCCGCTATACATCCATTGGCATCAATCACTCTCACCGTATGTAATCCTTCGTTAAGTGTTTTTGCTTCAACCGATGTTTCGCCATTATTCCAAAGTGTCTGATAAGGTCCCACTCCTCCCACAATCGTCACTGATGCTTTTCCATCCGTCGCTAATTTGTCTGATGAATTAGCTTCAGCTTTTGTAGTGATGGATATTTCAGGAGAAGAAGAAATGATTCCACTCGCGTGAGTTGTTTTTCCTGTTCCATCTGTTACGGTGACACGATATAATCCAGGTGGCAACCCTGTAACTTCCTGGCCGGTGGGTCCTTCATGATCCCATTTGTAAGTATAAGGTGGTTGTCCGCCGGTCACCATTACATCCACATGACCAGTCAACATTCCTGTACAAACAGGAGTAGATTTGATCACAACTGTTGCGGCTAATTCATTAGATGTGGAAACAGGTGCAACGACCGCAGTTGTGTCTTCTATTATTCTTGCCATCCCTAAATCTCCCGCAATCCAGACATTCTTTCCTGGCCCTTGTGCCAATAAGGTCATGGGTTCACTGGCTTCATCTTTATTAAGGCTTATGATCTTCTCCTGGTAAGGATCATACTTTACCAGGACATCCGAAGCGATGTAGATTAATCCTTTTCCATCAGAGGACAATGCCCTGACTCTTCCGGTGACAAGATCTTTCCACGCATTTATAGGATACCACCGATTGTATCCGTCAACCAGCCACATGTTTTGATTAGCCGCCATCCAGGCACCTTCAGTAGTAGAAGTAAAAGCAGTGAAGGCCGCAGTTTCCTCATATAATTTCCATTTCTTACCGTCGACTCGTACGACTCCATTATTTGTACCAATCCATCTTACATTGGAAGGATCCGTATGAATAAAATTGATCGCATTATTTTTTAAAACACCATCATCAACGGTATAATGCTTTATGATTTTTTCCTGCGGGATAGACAGGACATATACACCTTCAGTAGTACCTACCCAAATTTGGGACTTTGAGACATCCATAGAGGTAGCAGTCACTTTTTGATCTAGAGAAAGTATTTTACCTGTAGATGTGAATCGAACTGACCCGTCATCCACAAGCATGATGAGTCCAAAAAATGAGGACCAATCAATATCTATGATGTTGTTGCCCGCAGACATGGGTTGAGCTTTATTGCTATTGGAGGGAATCATAAATACGTCAGCACTGGTGGCGACATAGATGTTCCCGGCATTATCATGTGCGATGGCCCTGTACTCGATATGTGGAGGAATGCCTTCAATATGTTGCACAGCCTTTAATTGTTGTCCTGACACCATGGACAACTGTGTTATAAAAATTGCTGAAAGAAAAATATATTTAATGTACTTCATGATGGCCCAATGTTACAAAAATACCCGGTCACGGTGATAAACGTCGGAAGGGGCCTCCGGAGTTTACAGAAATACGTGACTCTGGTTTTTAAGATAAATTACATCCCGATAAGCCTTTACAGGTAAAAACAAGGAATATGAAACGTAAAATCAGGTTGGGTATGGTAGGTGGCGGAAGGGGCGCTTTTATCGGGGGGGTGCACCGGATGGCTGCGGCCTTGGATGGACAGATAGAGCTGGTTTGCGGGGCTTTCAGTAGTGATCCTTTGCGTTCATTAGCCAGCGGAACTGATCTTTTCCTACAGGCTGATCGATGTTACAGCGATTATCAGCAAATGTTCAGGACCGAAGCATCACTTCCACCCGAAAAGAGGATGGATGTGGTATCCATTGTCACTCCCAATCACTTGCATTTTGGCCCTGTTATGATGGCTTTGGAGTCAGGTTTTCATGTGGTCTGCGATAAGCCGCTTTGTCTCAATATGGATGAAGCAAAGAAGATCCAGGTGAAAGTCAAATCTTCAGGACTCATTTTCGCTTTGACCCACACTTACACAGGCTATCCAATGGTCAAGCAGGCCAGGCAAATGATCCTCAATAAAGAATTAGGGGTGATCAGGAGAATTGTCGTTGAATATCCGCAAGGGTGGTTGAGCACAGCGCTCGAATCTACAGATCACAAACAGGCTGCATGGAGAACTGACCCTTCGAAATCAGGTGCTGCCGGAGCTATGGGTGATATCGGTACTCATGCAGAGAATCTTGCTGAATATGTCACCGGGTTAACGATCAAAGAAATTTGTGCCGACCTGCACACACATATTTCAGGCCGCAAATTAGATGATGATGGAAGTGTTCTTCTGAGAATGAACAATGGAGCACGGGGTGTCCTATATGCATCACAGATCTCAGCGGGTGAAGAAAATAATTTACGCATCAGGGTATATGGTGAAAAGGGAAGTATTGACTGGTCACAAATGGAACCGAATACGCTTATTGTCCGATGGCTTGATAAGTCAATGGAAACTTTGCGGACAGGTGTTGGAAATTTATATCCGCAAGCGCAGGCTCATACAAGGATTCCTGCAGGACATCCGGAAGGCTATCTAGAAGCATTTGCAAATATTTATCGCAACGTTGCTTATGGCATTCAGGCAAGGTTGGAAGGTGAGGAAGTGGATCCAGTTTATTTAGATTTTCCGGGAGTGGATGAAGGTGTGCGTGGAATGGAGTTTATCGAGGCAGTAGTGAAATCGGGAAAACAGGATGAGGTGAAGTGGTACAGGTTGTGAGTTGTAAGTTGTAAGTTGTAAGTTGTAAGCTAAAAAAATGAAACTTATTTGAGTTTATTCGTTTGGTAATTATTATTTTATAAATAATTAATCTATGAAAAATGTGTTAATTTTTTTAGCATTAATTATTTTCCTTGGGTGCAAGGATACAGAAGAATACTCTCCTGATCAATCAAAATTATGTCAGGCTAAATTAAATGGAGTTGATTGGATTGGGGAAACTTTCTTGTATAAAAATCCAAAGAAAAAAGATACAATGGATTTTGTCATCAATGTGTATAATAAAGAATCACTTCTACGGGAACGGTTAATTTTTTTCAATATTCCTATTAAAGTTGACAGCTATAATTTAAAAGTAACAAATTTAGAAAATCGATATTTTGTTACAGGTGCTTGCTATCAGACTATTTTAGATGACGGTGATGTTCTGGGTGAACAATATTTTGTTTCTAAGAATTCAAATGAAAACTGGATAGAAATACAAGACGTTTCAATGGAATTAAATAAATTAATCCTTTCAGGAACTTTTCAAATTCAATTATTCATTGATTCTACCAGGGGCAAAATATTTGATTCTTCACCTGATTCAGTAGTTTTTGTGAATGGGCTATTTAAATCAAAAGAAGATTGAAATAAATATAAACCCAAGAATTAAATTTATTTACACTTAATATTCCAATTAATATTTATTTTTTCAGCATTTCTTTCGTGAAATGTTCCATATGTTTTTCTTTTTCAAATTTTTCTTTGTTGTAAACTTCTGAATTCCCTTTCGGTATTGTGAGCGATTTCCAGTCACCTTCATTCACTAACCTGCACAGGTAAACGATCTGCCCGACGTGATAAGCATAATGTGCTAACTGTCTCAAGATTGCATCTTCCACACTTTGGCCCATGTTGCGGATGTAAATTGTTTTTTCAAGATCGTCCACTGTCAGGCTATGTAATGCATCAAACAAACACTTCCATCCTTCTTCCCATTTGGCGATCAGCTCCTGCCTGGATTCTTGCTTTTCTTCAAACTCGCCGTCTCTGTGACGCCACGGCTTTTCGCCGTCAGAAGTGAGAAAATCTGTCCACCGGGACAACATATTACCATGCAAATGATTTACGATGACGCTGATGCTGTTACTCTTTTCATCAGGGGTCCAGTGCAGCGCTTTATCATCATTCACCTGGGATATGGCCTTATCGCCTAGTGATTTATAATATTCATAGAGCGGAATGGAAATGGTCAGTGTAGAATTTGTCATAGCAGGCTAATTTAATACTTATCAACAATGCGAAGTACCTGACTGTTCAGCATAAGATTAGAGAATTATCTTTGGCGCCATGAGAGTATTTATTCGTCCTCATCAAATTTACTCAAAGCCACTGGAATTTATCCTTTCTATTCTTGCAAAAAATAAACGCTTTCCCATAACATGGGAACAAGACAAACCGAATGCCCAAATCATATTCGATCATGAAGACCCTCGCTCCCTCCCAATAAATATCGACTTCTATAATTCTTTGTTAAACAAAAGAATATTTAATCACGAAGCTCATTTCAGGAAAAATCCTTTTCTATTATTTCCAAATAGTAATCGACCTGATTGGTTAGGTACGGCCTTTTACATGATTAATTCATTTCAGGAATATGTCAGAGAACCTAACGATGATATTCTTGACCAATATGGCAGGTTCCCTTATGAAAAATCTTATCAATATAAATTTGATTGTGTTGAGAAGAATTTAGTGCAAACCTATCTGGATAATTTTTGCAATGAATACCCTTTAGGCACAGAAGCTATTGTCGGACAAAAACCGATGAGAGTATTTTTATCCCATGATATTGATACCATACATGGTTCTTTTCTCCAGGATGGCATGTGGGCGCTAAAACATGGCAAGCTGGATATCATTCTAAAATTAACCATGAATGAACTTCTGAGAACTCCACATTGGAAAAATATGGATCGAATAAGAAAAATCCACTCAGCATATGATTTAAAAAGTACATTTTTTTGGTTAGCAACAAAAAAGGTGGATAAAAACAAAATTAAAAACGCCGACTATTCCATTGGGAAATTAAATCGGGTTTTGCAGTTTTCAACCAGTAATGGTTTGCACAAAAGTTCCTACCATTCTACTTTTGAAGAGGAATTGAAAACCCTTCCCTTTCATACAAAATTAAACAGGTACCATTTTTTAAAATTTACTCTTCCTTCTTCCTGGGAGGCTATCGAATCATCAGGATTGAAATTCGATGCAAGCCTTGGTTTTGCCGAAAGATATGGATTCAGAAATAGTTACGGTTTACCTTTTAGTCCTTACAATATTTCCACTGGTTTAGGTTATGATTTTATCGAAGTGCCGTTAAATATCATGGATGGCACACTTCATCGTTACATGAAAATTCCATTAAACGAAACAGCTCATCATGTTATTGATTTTTTAGAAAATAATTTAACGAACTCCATTATATCCATTCTATGGCATAATACTTATTTTACAGATTATAAATATTCTGGCTATCTTGAGGAGTATAAAAAAATTCTTTTTTATTTAAGTGAAACAAGAATTAAGTCGATCACACCGGAAGAAATCATAAATGAATTCGCAAATGGTGAATACTAATATTGTCATTTCCCTTCTCCAGGATTCAGAAATAGATGAAGTAGTAAATTTTTATAATTTAATCTATGGTGAGAACAGGACTAAAGAAAAATTCATTTGGGAATTTTATGAAGCTCCTGCCGGCAAGGCAATTTATGTGGTTGCCCGGGATATCAACGCTCAAAAAATCGTTGGCACTCAGAGTGCAATTCCCATCGAGCTTATTACAGAACAAGGCATTGTTATCCTAACTGCAAAATCAGAAGATACACTCGTTCATCCGGATTATTGGGGACAGAATATATTTGAAAATATGTATCAACTTCTTTTTGAGAAATGCCGCGAATATGGAATCAAGTATTTATGGGGATTTACATCCGCCAGGAAGCCGTTTTTAAAACTGGGGTTTAGCATCCCATTTAATCATAGTCAGTCTTTAATGGTCATTAATATATTTTCTTCTTATCGTTATTTGTCTAAATTAAATTCAAAAAATTCCTTCATTTCCCTTTTTAAAATACTTTCACTTTGCTTTGTGTCCAGGATCATTTCGTTAAAAAAGAATTTTATTTCAACGAAATTAATAGATAAAAAATTCGCATATTCCATTTATGATAAATCGGAAATAAAGGACAATAGCCTTGTGCCAATAAGAAATAGTAACGGGTTTTGGATTAAACAAGATTTAGCTTTTTTAAAATGGAGAATAGCGACCAATCCTTATCATGAAAAAATATTCAATATTTATTTTTCTTCGTCAACTGATATTGTTGCAAACCTCATCTTTAACTATCATGCTCATGGAGTTTGGTATCTGATTTTTGACCAGTATTCGGATACCCTCACCGAAAACGAAAGAAAGATGATACTGAAGAAAACGATTAAGCTTCTTCTTGAAAGGCATTTAGTAAAATTAATTCGAACCTGGGACTTCTCACACAATGCTTTCGTTAAGCATGAAATAAAAATTAGAAAACAAGAAGGCTTTGTTCATCTTGACAGAGGAATTTCGTTTGTATGGAAAAGTCTTGACGCTGATGATCCTTTAAATGCCACTGATTTTAATCTTTCCAGGATAGCCACCCAGGGTACCATTTAACTTTATTTTGAATAGAATTATCTTTAGCACCATGGATTTCAAGCTCCTATTAGATGAAGTATTGACGGTGACGGCAGAGGCCGCTGATTTCATTCACTCACAAGCCGGAAAAGTCAATGAACAACAAGTTGAAGCCAAGTCGCGTAACAGCCTGGTGAGTTATGTGGATAAACAAGCTGAAAAAATACTTGTCCAGGGTTTATCAAAGATCATTGCCGGTGCAGGGTTCATCACTGAAGAAGAAACCGTTACTCAATTACAATCAGAATACACCTGGATCATCGATCCTTTAGATGGTACAACTAATTTCTTACAGCAAATTCCTGTGTATGCGGTGTCCATAGGATTAATGCATGAAGATCAAATCATCCTTGGGGTGGTAAGCGATGTTGAGCGAAAAGAAACGTTTTACGCCTGGAAAGGAGGTGGCGCCTGGTGCAACGGCAAGCAGATCCATGTTTCAGCGAAGACAGAAGTATTAGATGCGGTCATCGCTACAGGCTTTCCATATTCCGCCAATAAAGTGTTACCGCAACTGACATCATTGTTCGAATATTTTCTTAAAAATGCTCGTGGAATAAGGCGTCTCGGGTCTGCAGCCATTGACCTTGCTTATGTTGCATGCGGACGTTTTGATGCCTATTATGAAACTACACTCAATCCATGGGATATAGCTGGTGGTATCATTATCGTTGAAGAAGCAGGAGGTTTGGTCACAGGATTTTCCGGGAAAAAAGATATGCTTGAAACCGGCCATCTTGTAGCTGCTCCGATACAATTGCATCAACCGGTAATGGATAATATTAAATCTTTTTTCAAACCTTAGTCGATAACGATCTATACCAGGTCTATTTCCTGTCAGAAAATCAATACACATTGACGTTGAGGAACTATCTTTATAAAAAACCGGTAAACTCTACTTATGCAATTCGGTGAAAGTCTGTCACAAGCTGTCCGATCAGTTAGGGCCAATTTGCTCAGGGCAATATTGACGCTCATGATCATTGCTTTTGGTATCATGGCATTAGTAGGCATCCTGACCTCCATTGATGCACTTCTTTTTACCATGAATGATAGCTTTTCGGGTATGGGTGCAAATTCATTTACCATCGCTCCGGGTACAGGCAACCTTCATTCTAATCATCGAAACCGGCAGGAAAAAGATGCCCATCCAATTGACTTTCGCCAGGCCATGGAATTTAAAGATCGTTATGATTTCCCTGGAGCAAAAGTTGCAATGTCAGGTCTTGCTACGTGGAATGCTACTTTAAAATATGAAAAAGAAAAGACGAATCCAACGGTACTTGTCTTTGGTATAGATGATCAATTTTTAAGTTTAAACAGCTATGATATTGCTTACGGAAGAACCTTTACTAATATCGAACAAGAGGCAGGTACATTGGTGACGATCATAGGAATGGATATCGTCAATGATCTTTTTGATAAAAAACCTCTCGCTGCGCTTAACCAGGTGATCACTGTCGATAATAGAAGATTTATGGTCGTCGGTGTGCTGGCTTCCAAAGGTGCAACGATGAACAGAAGTGCAGACAGAAGAATCCTTATTCCACTCCTCGCTGAAAGATATCTATATGGAAACCCCAACAAGAATTATGATGTGATGGTGGGTGCTGCAAGTTCAACAGGTGTAGATGATGCTATCTCTCTCGCTATAGGCATGATGCGTAACATCCGACAACTCAGAGCTGCACAGGATAATGATTTTACAGTGGAGCAGAGTGATAGCCTGCTCAATATGCTTAAAGATAATACAGCAAAAATCCGCATCGCTACGATCCTGATCGGGTTCATTACACTCATCGGAGCTGCGATCGGGTTGATGAATATCATGCTCGTTTCTGTGACTGAACGCACTAGAGAAATCGGCATCAGCAAAGCTATAGGAGCAACTCGCGCCAACATCATGAATCAATTTCTGACTGAAGCCGTTTTGATTTGCCAGGTCGGCGGAATTGTCGGAATCATACTTGGTATTGCGATCGGAAATGGTGTTGCCTTAATGCTAGGGGGTAAATTCATCATGCCGTGGGCATGGATTATTTTAGGATTTATCACCTGCATGATCGTTGGACTTGCCTCAGGTTTATATCCTGCACTCAAGGCTGCGAGGCTTGATCCGATTGAGTCACTCAGGTACGAATAAAAAAAGGCGGATGCTTCGACTTGCTGAACACAACCTCTAGCTACACTTCGACACCCTCATCCTTCACTCATCCAGCTCAGTGCAAGCAGCTCAGCAACCAGGCGGAAGGGGAGAATCTTTGTGGCCCCGGTTTTTCGCAGTTACGAAAAACTGGGGAGTGAATTTTCTTCGAAAATTTACGGGGCAGAAAAGGCAAAATCAATTTTTCTCCATGGCCTTCGTGCGCTCCATGCGAAATAAATTTCTTGAACTATTTACTTATCAACCTCAAAGCTTCCTTTCTTGACAAAGGCGATAAGTCATTCTTCTCCACAAACTTTATAACACTTTTAGGATTTGTTTTCGAATAATGGCGCAGGGACCAACCACAAGCTTTGCGGATAAAAAACTCTTTGCTGTCAGCTCTTCTGCGAATCATATCAAATAACAATTTTTCATTCGTTTTTTCTTTATAAAAAAGTTGATGAATGATGGCCACTCGTTGAAGCCAGATGTTATCTGTTTCAATCCACTTATACGCATATTCGGATTGCAGTTCAGGATATTGTCTGAAAAATATCCCAACCAATTTCGCGAGCCAGTCTACCGAATCCCACCAGGAATGTGTGGTGATGCATTTTTCAAGCATTTTAATCCATGATGAAGACTGGTAGGGCAACATTCGCTGCATCATCTCTATTCCCACATAAAGAACTTCACGGTAGCTTTGATCGTAACATCCTTCAACAAATGTTTTAAGGTCTTTACCTGAATACATTCCATGCTCAATGAATATTTTCTTCGCCATCGGATACCAAATGTTTGCTCCGAGTCCGCAATATTCGAATTGATTTCGCATGTAAGCCATTTGCTTTTCCGCCCGGAGAGGATCAGATACCTTTAAGAAAAGGTCTGTTACAAGTTCAATGTATTCTTCAGGCGTTATGGTAGGCTTCGGGGGAGGAATAACGTTTTTCATGTGCTGCAATTATAAGTCCCCGGTTGCTGAGCTGTAGAACAAGGATGAGTGAGGCTGGTCGAAGCATAGGGGATTTATGTGCAAAATAACGCATGCAACGAAGATACCCGACAGTTGTCTTTTATTTATTTGACGTTTGTCGCGTCAATAGCCCGGGGTCGAAGGATTCCGGGCTAATTTATTTTGATACCTCGCTGACCTTGATGTAAAAATTAGGGTCAATCTTAAAATATTCAAACGTTGCGTCTTTTTTCATTTCCTGCCATTCGGTGGTAGGATTGATCCATATTGTTTTGCCGGATGCCACTGTCACCAGCAAAGGCATATTGAATCCATCCACAACATTTGTATACCTGAATTTAACGGAATTCCCCTTCGCCTTTAATTCTAAAACAGGAATACGAATATCTCTCAGGTATTGATTAAAAAATGCACTGAGATTCTTACCTGTTGCTTTGGAAATGTAGTTTTCAATCTGTGCTGTAGTCACTGTCTGGTGATAAAATTCCTTTTGCAAGCCTCTCAGGACTTGTCTCCAAAGATCATCGTTGTTGACCCAGGTGCGAAGGGTGTGCAGCATGTTACCCCCTTTGTAATACATATCTTTTGAGCCTTCTTTATTGACATTGTATGGCCCGATGATCGGTTGATCATTTTGAATTTTCGCACGCGTTCCGATCACATATTCACTGCCCGCCTGCTTTCCGTAGTAATATTCAGTAAAGAGTGATTCTGAATAATTAGCAAAAGATTCATGGATCCACATGTCGGCAATGTCCTTGTAAGTGATGCTGTTAGCCCACCATTCGTGAGCAGATTCATGCACGATGATGAAATCCCATTTAAGTCCCCATCCTGTTGATGAAAGATCTTTACCGAGATATCCCTTCATGAATTTGTTTCCGTATGTCACAGAACTCTGATGCTCCATCCCGAGGTAAGGAACTTCAACCAGTTTATATCCATCTTCATAAAACGGGTATGGTCCAAACCAATATTCAAATGCGCGAATGGTCCGGTAGACATCTTTAAATTGTTCACGCGCTTTGTCATAATCATCCTGAAGGACAAAAAATTGAAGGTCGAGAATTCCTTTTTCGCCATGCATGGTGTCCGCCCATGTCGTGTAACGTGCAATGTTGGCATTCACTCCATAATTATTGATCGGATTTTTGACAAACCAATGATATGTATGACTTCCGTCGGTATGATAATCAATACCTCTTAATCTCCCGTTGGAAACATCCATGAGCGAAGGTGGTACCGTGATATTGATAGACATACTGTCTGGTTCATCATACATATGATCTTTACACGGCCACCATACACTCGAACCAAGACCCTGGCATGAAGTAGCAACAAATGGAGCTCCGTTTGCATCTTTAGACCATGTCAGTCCACCATCCCATGGAGGACGTACTGCTTCCACCGGATGGCCTTCATAGTATATGGTGACCTGATCGCTTGTCCCGGCCACAAGTGGAAATGGAAAGCTGATCCAATACACATTCCCTTCGCGACTGTATGTGAGCGATTTTCCTCTATATTCTGCTTTGGTGATGGATAAAGGTTCCTGTAGGTCGATCTGCATCGTCTGCTCAGGTATGAGCACATCAAAAGAGATGGTATTGGAGCCTTTGATGAATTTGCTATCAATATCAAAGTCTATAGAAAGGTTGTAATATTTTAAGTCCCACCATGCCCGTTCAGGCGTGATGCTTCCACGTAACGTGTCCTGGCGGGTGAAAACCTGCGCCGTGGATACATGTGTGATCAACAGTATCCCAAATATGGAGGTAAGATTGAATAACCTTTTCATTTGTGGTTCAAATTATTTTAACCATCATAAATATATATCGTAATGGACAAAAAAGCATTTATATTAGCCCATATCGGTTAAACCGGGCTTTGAATACGAATAATAGTGCTTGAATGAGAAACAAATTATTTTTTGAACATGCGTAATTTTTTCCCTGGAATATTCAGGACATTGATTTATCCGATCGTGTCCATTCCGGTGACTTATTATGCAGGAATGGTGCTGGTACGGCTGTCAAGAAAGGCCAGGGAAATGAGTTATGTACCCGGTGCAAAAGAGGAGTTTAGAACAGTGCGCTTCGCAGGAAACCTTCGGATGAAAGTGGATATACATTCATACATGGGTGGATCTATTTATTGGTCCGGCCTGCATCATCTAAATGAAATATTGTATTTGAGTCACGCCCTTTCTGATGGAATGACCTTTGTGGATATCGGAGCAAACCAGGGAGAGTTTTCAGTTTTTGCTGCCTCAAGATTACCGCATGGCCGTGTATTGGCTTTTGAGCCTGTCAGCAGTACCCGTCGTTTGTTAGTAGAAAATAAAAAAATCAATCAACTTCAAAACCTTGAAATATTCGATTTCGGATTGTCGGATCATGATGGTACGTTTCCAATCTATACCTCTGATGATACAGTACTTCATCATGGGCATCATGAAGGGCTTTCAACGTTATATCAAACGAAAGACCGGAATGTTTTTGAAGAAGAAATAACCCTGAAGGTTTTTGATGAAATTTTTTTTTCCGAACTCAAACGTATGGATTTTATAAAAATAGATGTGGAAGGTGCTGAATTATTTGTACTAAAAGGAATGTTGAAGAGCCTCACTAAATTCAAACCGGATCTCCTGATTGAAATCAATGAAGAAACATTTAACGCGGCGGGTTATACTACTTCGGATGTTATCTCATTTCTCAAAAATTTGAATTATGCGGCGTTCCAAATCATACATGGAAGGTTGAAGGCCATAGAATTTTCGGATTTGCATGCCTGGGGTAATTATATATTCCGAGTGCTATAATGAAAAACTTACTCTACTTTTTTCCGAGAAAAACTTCCTTCATATCTGCTGATGCCGATATTCTAAGCAAAAAATATACTGTTTTATCGTTTAGTTTCAAGCCGTCTCCCAAATGGCTGGCTCCTTACTATTTTTTGGCTCAGTTTATTTTTATCATTTTTAAACTGCCTTGGACGAAGGTGATGTTTTCGCAGTTTTCAGGATACCATACTTTTCTTCCGGCGTTGTTTTCTAAATTATTTAAAATTCCACATTATATTGTTCTTAATGGAACCGAATGCAATAATTTTCCGGAAATAAATTATGGGTTTATCCATCAGCCTCTCCTTTTTTGGTTTTCAAAAAAATCATTGCAATGGTCTACACGATTATTTCCGGTGAGCGAATCTCTTATCAGCGCTGAATATACTTACACCTCTACGAAATACAAACTTCAGGGTTATACCCATTTTTATAAAAATATAAATACCCCCTGTACTACTATTCACAATGGGATCTCCATTGAACAGTTTAATATTGATCCTTCCATTCAAAGAGCAGCTCATTCATTCGTAACAGTAGCTGGTGGTTTGGAGACTTCGAATCGGAGGCTCGTCAAAGGATTGGATCTCGTGATTGAGCTTGCTAAAATGACACCTGAACATCATTATACATTTATTGGTGCGCATCGTACTACAGGATTGGGATTGCCTTCCAATGTTTCCGTCATGGGTTTGATACCACATCATCAACTTTCTTCCATTTATAACCGACATCAATTTTATTTGCAACTCTCCATGACAGAGGGATTTGGTATATCGGTCTGTGAGGCGATGTTGTGCGGTTGTGTTCCGATTGTATCCGACGTTGGTATTTTGCCGGCGATTGCAGGTGAAAATGGATATGTGTTGCATCAGAAAAATGTCGATTTACTGTCAGCGCTTGTAAAGCAGGCAATTTCAGCATATAACCCGGATCATTCAGATAAATATCGACAACATATCATTGACCATTATTCATTAGCCTTGCGGGAAGAAAAACTTCTTGAATCAATCAAATAAGATTTATTTGGTGTAGTGCATTAAGAAATGTCAATTTCTTTCCACCTCAGCCCTGTTTTTCGCAATCGGTATTCCTAAAACCGCGTTTCCTTTCGCAGTCACCAATACATTATCCTCAATCCGGATTCCGGTAAAATTCCGGTATACTTTTAGTTTATCATATTGAATAAACTCCTTGAATTTACCTTCACTCTCCCATTGATCGATCAGCTCAGGGATAAAATAAATGCCTGGCTCTACCGTCAAAACAAATCCCGGCTCAAGCGGCCGCGCAAGCCGTAAATAAGCAGTTCCGAATTGTTCGCTTCGTTTTGTCAATGCATCGTATCCCACATTATTTTCACCCAGGTTTTCCATATCATGTACATCCAGTCCAATCATGTGTCCAAGACCATGTGGAAAAAACAAAGCATGAGCACCGGCTGCCACTGCTGCATCCGTATCTCCCTGCATTAAACCCAATTGCTTTAAGCCATCAGTGATCATTCGCGCAGCTCCTAAATGAATATCGAGATATCGCACACCGGGTTTCACAGCTTTGATGGAATCTGTTTCTGCTTTCAGTACGAGATCATAAATCTCTGCTTGCTGCGTGGTGAATTTTGGACTCACAGGATACACCCTGGTGATATCACCGGCATAACCCATCTGGTTTTCGGCACCGATATCACAGAGCAACATATTTCCTTCTTTGAGCATGCGGTGATAATCATTGTTGTGCAGTGTCTGCCCCTGCACAGTACAAATCGCACCATATGAAAGACGTCCCTGGTTGGCCAATGAGACTCCTTCTGCTATCCCTCTTAGCTGGGCTTCAAGCTTGCCCGGAGCAACAGACTTTCTGAGCTGCATATGCATCGCCGCTGTGATGGCAAGTGCTTCTTCCATCTGCAGGATTTCTTCCGGTGCCTTATACGCACGTTGATGAATGACTGCTTGCACGAGAGACAATGAATGGCCGCTCTGAATCTCATCAACACTTTTACCTAATACCTGTGAGAGATATAAAATCCGGTCTGCATGATATGGCGGAAGATAAAGGACATTTTTTCCCTTAAGTGCATTAGCTACTGTATCCGTTTGTGCGTGTCCTTCAACTCCGATCAGTTGAGCGATTTCAGCAGTTGATGGTTGAGGGCCTGTCCATACCACTTCTTCAAGATCAGCATCATGTCCGAACAATGTAGAAACGCCTGTATCTGCATCAATCAAACCGGCCAAACCGGGCAGAGATAACCCGAAGTAATAAAGAAATGTACTGTCCTGCCTAAAGGGAAAAGTATTGCCTTTATAATTAAAGGGTTGTTCAATCGCACCGGGGAAAAATAACAATCCCTTTCCCATGGCGTCCATCAGGGATTTGCGACGATTAACATAAATGGAAGCGTCAAAAAGTTTCATATGAATACGAGATAAAGGGTTGAAGTTTGGAAGAGGTTTGTTATTATTTTATTTTAAATACAAAGATTTTCTCATCATTGAGTGATTGAAATGTCCTTAAGTCTTTATCCCACGCAATTTCACCGGGTTTATATGGACGAAATTCGGCAAGGCCAACAGGAACATAGTTTTGCTGGATCCACTCATAAATTTGTTTAAACATATCCAGCTTATCATATCCTGTAGTCCACGATCCTGCTCCGCTATTCCAGACAATGTAATCCGGTCTACATTCTTCAAGTTGATGGACAAATCCTTCCTGCAAAGGAGGAGACAATACAGGATCAGACAAAAGCGGATACATAAACAAATGTTTTGTACAGCTTTCCCGGTCTGCAGCAACTAATACTTCAGGCTCAGAACCCAAAATGCCAATCCGACTGCCTTCCGGTACACGACGTGATAATTCTTTCCCTATTTTTTCAAGCTCAGGAAACATATTTTTATTGTACGCCTGCTGGTGAATCTTATTGTAATCAGGACTAAAGAAATATTCGTGATCAATTCCGATAGGTCGTAAAAGTAAAATGGCTGCCCCTGCCAGGCTAATAGCTAAACCCACTTTATTAATCTTAATTGAAATCCAATAGAAAGTTATTGCAGCTAGTAAAGCCACTCCCGGAAGTGCAAGAATAAAATAGTGTTGATAAAATGCAGCACCGATGATCACACTGCCAAGCCCAAGAATACCCAATAACGAGCCAAACCATGCAACGCTCTTTTGAAATCCGGATAGGAAGACAACGACCAAACCCATTCCCGCCAATAACCAAAGAGCTACGACATGATTGGTGACCATAGGAACAAAATGCTGAATCAATTCTCCGCTTGTATTGATAAATGTCCCTGACATTCCTGCGGGTTGTTTTACAGACCAAAAGTAGAGATCACCTAATCGCCCATTTATACTAAAATAACCGATGATAGCAGCTATCGGTAAACAGCCTCCAAGTCCCAGTGATAACCATTCAACGATGGGTAGTCGCCCACTTTCACTTTTGTTCCACACTAACCGCAAGGGCCACCAGAGTCCTGCAGCTAACAATCCAAATACAACACTTTGCTGTTTAATGATAAAAGCAAAACCTAATAATAATCCGGCTACAAAAAATAAAAGTTTATTTCCGGTGCGTATCCCTTTCCAAAAAAACAGGAAACCTCCTAATGCAAAAGGCAATAATAATTGCGTGGCATGTGCTGCAAAACCAAGTACATTCTGGTTGACAAGAAGCATCACCAGAAACGCAGTTGCCACAGCAGCAATAAAGCGATTGTACAGGTTTTTTAGGAGGTAATAAAAACAAATACCCGATGCAATGTTGGAAATTAATAATCCGATATGCACGCCTGTTGAATTGTATCCGAATATCGAAGTAAACAATCCATACAAGACATAAAGCCCCGGAAGTTTATTATCGACCATGTCGGTATACAAATTCTTCCCGTGCAATAACCAATGCCCGATGTAAGCAAAACCAGCTTCGTCTCTCTCCATGGGAATGGCCAATAACCTCAACCTTGTTTGGAATACGATGATACAACCGATCGCCAATAAAATCAGCGGCCCCCATTTGTCCAGGGTTGACTTGCCGGGCAGGTTTTCATCTTTGGATCTGTTTTTTGTTTTAGAGGGCTTTGCAATTGATGCCTGTTTTTTATTGGAGCGGGATGATTTGGTCATTACGGGGGAGGAAAAGAAAGCTTAAGTAATTACAGATTTACCCGTTTATATTTTCTCCATAATTCTCTGAAGCTTTTTGCCATGGCTTTGGCGGTCTCACTATTGAATCCTATCACCTCATTCGTGTCCTCTGAGGCCGGAGCTGCACAGGCTACGCAAATGGTCGAAGCGTCATAAATTGCACACTCAACAATGAATGGGTTGAATTCTGAAACAGGCAGGATCAAAAAATTACTGGCGATGTCAACGTCTGAGACATTATACAGTTTTTTGTAAATCTTCAGGTTTTTTTCAATCTCCGCCGTAGCCGGCACGATGTATTTGTATTTTGTTTTTTCCCCCAGGTTGACACTCACCAATTCCGAAAACTCTTTATTCTGTGTGTCATAATGCAGTGTAGGACTGATGACCCAGACTTCTTTTGAATTGTTTTCCAGTTTGATCAATTGTTTTAATGTCATAGTTGTATTTTTTTGTAAAAATACACATTGGGCTTAGATTGAAGCATTTAAAACACGGATACCCCAAATCCATAGCAAAAACAAATCCCTTATTTTATTCGTCCGGATGATCTGAAAATCTCGTTAATTGATTTTGCCGGCAGAATAACGATTACCACGTTTTGGGCGATGATGATTTCCGGTTGACATTAAATGTCCTGGCTATGTTAAATCCAAAATGCACATCTCCATTAGACCATTTTCCGACATTCTCCGCGATAAATCCCTTCTCAATCATTGAAGTACTGTTGGTAAAATGTAATTGAAAGACGTGACCACCGGTTTCAATGTCAAAACCAATGCTAAAGGAATTGGTATACTCCGGTAAAATCTGGTTTGGAAAAACATAGATATATTCCGCATTCAGTGAGGTTCTTTTTCCAAGTTTAATTCTTGCAGCTGCCCCTAATGCAAAAACATCATTTTTCTCTGCGTTGGTTGACACCAGATTTCGATGCACAATAGAGGGAGAAAGCTGGAAGGTAAAAGCCTTTGAAAACTTTCTGCCTATGATGAGCTGACCTGTATAGTATAACTTGTTGCTGAAATAATCTCCTTCGACAAAATTAGTATCCGTGACGATGGCCATTGTTCCAAGCGCACAGACAGTCAGTGGCATCTTTTTAGCTCCTGTAGATTGCCTGAGGAGTTTATACTTGATAAAGCCATCGTATGATTTTCCATAACTACTCCGCCCGGCTCCTACCATCAATCGGTCAGTGATGCCATAATCTCCTCCAATCCGAATATATGCCTGATCCAGGCCATACAATTGGTATATACCACCACTTATAAAACCGAATCGGTGTGAAATCTTTATATCCAATTCACCTCCGGCAGTATTCTCCAGGGAATGCAGGTTGATGATGTGATCACTTTTAAAACTGGCAGTGACATAATCTACTGTCACACTATCTCCGAGTATGGCCAACATGTCGGTATCCTTTTTAAATCCATTCGTTAAATGGTCTCCCCAGGCATTGTCTACGGGGTGAGATAACATGTGGTTATCACCGGCTCTTGAAGAAACGGCTGACCCGACGCAAAGAAGAGAAATGAGTAAGTATTTAAATCCCATAATTATTTCTTTTTAATGTCATTATAAAAGTACGATAATTAAAAAACCCCTATCAGCTGTTTAAGGTTGACAGAGGTTTAATCTCATCCATTATATTTTACTTTATTCAGAAGGCAGGAGTTGATAGTTAGCTTCAACTGTGATATTTACCGTTTTGGAAATATTATCCGCTACAACCTTGGGAATGACTATCCCGTAATCTGCCAGTAAAATGCTGAGGTTGCTCTTGGCCGAGATAATGCCATTATTGACGTTGATCACACCTGTTACGGTCACTGGCTTACTGATGCCATGCATGTCAAGTTGCCCCGATGCGGTCACAGGATAAGAACCGTCCTTTGTAAAATTGACATCCTTGATATTATCAATTTTACCCTTGAATTTGCTCTTCGGATAGGTTTCGCTCTCCATGTAGTTTTCATTGAAATGCTCCTGCATCAGCGCTTTTTCAAATTTGAATCCCTGGATGAGTACGGCCCATTCCATGGTTCCGGTGGCCATATCAATCATGGTGCTGGCTGAAGTATTCTGTGCCTCAATTTTCTCAGTGGGCGCTTCCGATGTGAATGAAATTTTTCCTGTCTTGGAAAAGTATTTTTGCCCGATGGCCAACTGCGTTGAAAAAAGCAGGGCGATAAAAATGATGTTTTTCATGTGTTAATGGTTTAGAATGTTTATGAATGGGTATTGTGTCCCGTCATAAGTTTTTTATTATTTTATTTGACTATACTCGATTGATTAAGGATAACATCACCAATAAATCCTGTGCAGTTACCTTTTATTTTGACATCATCTCCAATTTTTACATTTCCAATATTAATACTTACATCAAAGTCAAAAGTCACCGATGAAGTTGGATCAGATGTTTCTAAAGTTATTTTTTTAATTTCATTTTCTATTTTGATGTCATTAATTTTACCACTGACAATTAATAATTTCCCCAAGTATTTTTTATCCGCTTCGGTCTCATTGGATTTATAGTCACGAATTAATTGTTCGGCAGATATTGTTAAGTCAGGGTTTACATTTTCTAAACTTTTCGGCACTGGTTTATAATAAATGTAAAATCCCCACATTGCTCCAATAAGAGCAAGGACGATCAGGGCAACAAGAAATTTTTTCATGGCCTAAGATTTAATTTGATCAAATATTTTTTACGCCTGGGTTATATGTAACAGTGATCTAATTATTAGGAGCCCCATCCGTAATCCAGTGTTCTATCTTGGAAATATCACAGGTTCCCATCTTGGGTGCATTTTGAGGCATTGGGATAAAGCTGGATTCTTGCTTAATAGAACCTAGTAATTTCCCACTATTGACATGTTTGATGACCTCATCATAGCTGTCAAGCGTGACATTGCCATTGTTAACAGCGGCACTGTGACAGACATAACAATTGTGCTGTAGAATCGGCGCAACATTGGTTTGGTAACTCATATTTGTTGTCACACATTCTGTTGACGGGTATAAGTTTTCTGCAGAGTCATAGTAACATGCCGAAAAGGCTACTATCCCGATCAGCATCAGTTTAATTATTAAGCGCTCCTTCATCAATCCATCCTTTTATTTTATCAATACGACATTGTGATAGTTTATTTAATCCCTGGGGCATGGCTATAAAGCCAGTATTCCAACTGATCGAACCATATAATTTACCACTTAATGCTACTGTCTTTACGTTTTCATAAGTAGTCAATGTTAATCCTCCTGAGGGTGATCCTCCGGAATGACAGCCTGTGCAGTATGCCGTCAAAACAGGTGCCACAAATCCGGAATAGGATACATTGGTGGTCACACACTGACCTGCTCCCTCATCACAAGTAAGATCTTTTGCTCCCTGGTCAATCCATTTTGATATCAATGCAATCTGATCAGCATTCATCTTTTGGGCTGGTGACGGTGGCATTCTGTCCTCACCGCTATTTGATTTAATAGCACTGATGAGTTTTGAACCATTGACATTTCCTGGTTTTACAATACGTAGGACTCCCTGGTATGTATCTGTGATCACTCCTTCCTTATGCGATTGAGTATTATGACATCCGCTTTTCGCACAATTGGAAACCAACAAGGGCAATATGTCCTGAGAAAAGTAAACCACGTTAGTATCGCAAGGTGTTCCGAAGGTTGAATCAGGTGGAATGTTATTGGTGTCAACCGGTGTGCCTGTGGTATCAATAGGCACTGGATCAGGTATAATTAAAGGCTCATGTACACACGATGGCAAAAACAAAGCTGCAAATCCTATTAGGATCAGTCCTGCCAGGAAATACTTTGCTTTATTTATTTTATGATTGAAAGTCATCTTTTCGGTTTATTTGATTTTTAGCTTCCTTAACTCTTTCATTTAGTAGCCGCAAAAACTAAAAGAATCCATATCTCTTTGTTCGACAGCAAAAAAACGGGTATTTATGGGTAGTTCGTCTATCGATTACCCCGAACAGGCTAAAAGCGGTAACGAACGAGCCATTAATCAGAATGTGTAGGAAGTTGAATGTAACAGGTAGTATGGCACTTTAACAGACAATTAACTGAAAATGACTTCTTTGTAGGCGAATTCGCAGCAAATTCGGAAATCAGTTCTTCAATTACCTTTGCTGTGAAAATGACCTGGTCCTGTAGTACAACGGATAGTATGTAGGTTTCCGGAACCTAAGATTGGAGTTCGATTCTCCACAGGACTACAAACACCTTACAGAGGTTTACATTTCAAGATTTATAAAATCTGTCCTGTTTCAATATTTACCAATGTTTCGAGTCAATTTAAGGGCTCGTATTTGATACTACCATTGTAAGCCAATGTAAGGGGGCGTAAGAAATATACGTCAACTCAGGCGTCAACTCGGTAAAAGACCGTATTTTCGTAGTAACAAAATGTCAGGCTATGAAAGTTAATCCAACATTCCTTTTACGGGACCCGAAGTCAACAAGCACATCCATAGTTATGTATGCCCGATGGAACGGCAAACGTGTAGTATTTGGCACAAGTCAGGTCATAGACCCAAAACTATGGGATAGTCAAACAATGAGAGCGACAAAAGACCCTAAGAAACTCCGGAGTTACAAAAAGAAGGATCCGCAGGTGTGGGCGAATTGTGATAGAATCAACTCTCAATTAAACCGGATAAGTGATACCCTAACTGACTTCTTTATTAAGGCCGGCGAAAAAGTACCGACACCGGAGGCAGTAAAGACATACTTGATACAAGAAATCAAACCAGAAAAGGCCACCACGAGTGAAGTCACTCTAAATAAGCACATAACCCATTTCATTGAAGAAATCTCTTCTGGAAGGCTACAAACAGCCAAAGGGACACATTATGCGGAAACCACTATTAAGGCTTACAAAAGTTTCCGGCTTCGCTTTACTGAGTTTCAAACTAAAAAAAGGAAGGTCTACGATTTTGAAGATATTGACATGGATTTTTATGAGAAGTTCACTGCTTACTTGACAAGCATTGGTAACAAACCAAACAGCACTGGAAAGCAAATCAAATGCCTGAAAACAATACTCAGGTCAGCATTGGACCTAAAACTACATAGTAACCGGACTTTTCAAGCCCGAAAATTCAAAGTATTTAGACTTGACTCCGAAGAAATCTATTTAACAGAAGGTGAACTATCCCGGATCGCATCTCTTGACTTGTCAGATAACAAACCCCTGGAAATCGCAAGAGATGTTTTTTTGATTGGGTGTCATTCGGCTCAAAGAATAAGCGACTATTCACGGTTCACTAAAAAGAGCATCACTAAAACGAGTCAGGGTCTTAGGGTAATTGACTTGCGTCAAATAAAAACGGGAAGCAGGGTAATCATTCCCATAAAACCCCAATTATGGACATTACTCGAAAAATATGATTTCTCCGTCCCGCATATTTTTGAGCAAAAACTAAACGAACGAATAAAGGAAATCGGAAAGCTTGCGGGTATCACAGAATCGGTCCAGATCACAGAATACAAGCAGGGGGCAAAAGTATTGAAGCACGTCCCTAAGTATACCTTAATCCAGAGCCATACCGCAAGACGCACCGGAGCGACACTTATGCACCTTGCCGGAATCAGCACACTTGACTTGATGAAAATTACGGGGCATAAGCAAGTAAAAGAGTTAATGCAATACATCAGGGTATCAGAAGAGGAAACGGCCGAAAAATTAGCCCTACATCCCTATTTTTCTCCATTACAGAAAGTAAAAAAATAAATGAATTATGGAAGATGGCATAATTGATAAACCCTCTCAATCTCAACTTCAATCTACTTATCAATACTTGTGTGATAACCCCGCCCATCTTGATAAAATTAATATTACTGAGTTAAGATATTTGCTCGAATGGATTGACAGCGAAATTCCTAAAGAATCGAAGCGAATTGAGCCTGTTACCAATGCAGCTTATTATAGATCAGATGGGACAGAGGGGCCATTATCTGAAAAACTACCCTATCAGGGCTTTGGTAATGCTTTGATTCGATTGCAGGATTGGAGGGATACGGTTTTTGATCGAATAAATACTTTGTTACGAAATAAAACTGCACCAATTAAAGGACAGGATTCACAAACTAGGACTTTGTTAGATATTTGGAAAGGAACAAAAGAAGAATATGAGAACGCCATTAAGTTCTTGAAAAAAGAATATATAGGGATTGATTCCCCATTTGTATCCATTATTCAAGATAAACTTCAATGGAACAAGGTACCCCAAAAAGGTTGGGTACAATATCTCAGTGCTTTTATCCACATGTGTCTTGCAGAAAAATGCATTGCTGATATTCACTCTGCACCGGAATACGTAAAAATCTTAAGCAACACATTCAATATTGATTCTTTTGATTCAAAACCATTTAAGACTATTTCAACGTCACCCCCCAAAGACAAATATTTAAAACCATTCAAGCGCTATTTCCGCAAATAATCTCCATTTATTAAAGTCCCCAATATCACTATTTTTCAATCCGGGGACTTGGGTGACAACTCCATTACTACACTTATAGACATTTGGCTTAACAAAAAAGTTAAGTCATGAATGATTTATTTTTTTCTCCAATCAGATTAGAAGAGCTTGAAAGTTTGATTGAAAAATCACTTATTAGGGTTATTCACACACAACCTAAGTCCGCTGAAAATGACCAATATATTTCAATTGCTTCGTCTTGTTTAATACTTAGTGTTTCACGGCCTACGATTTATGAATACCTGAAAAGCGGAAGGTTAAAAAAATACAAGATTGGAAGTACTACCCGACTTCTAAAATCTGAGGTCTTGTCAATAGTTGAACAAGTATAAAAGAAATAGCCCCGCTACCAGGCAGGGCTATAAAATATTATTCACACTATGACAAAGATAAACAGAAGAAGAAGACCCCACAACACGCCCGATACACAGCGGGAAAGTTGGAAGCAGATCAAAGACAGCATAAAGCGTCTTACACAAGCTGACCAGGTATTTGAATACCTCAGAAATCACAAAGGAAATAGCAGACAACTTGCCAATGCGTTAAACATTGAGCGCAACGCAATGACCAGGACCCTGACAGATCTAAAGGATAGCGGACGTATTCGGGTAGTGTATGAAGCGCCTTGCCCTATCACTCACCGGATGACGCAATTCTATGAGACAATTGAGTATAAGGCTGAGTTAATTAATAAGGCACCCACAAGCGAAGGAAAATGCATTCAGATAGATTTATTCACACCTGAAAACAAATCCCTGTAAAATGATAGTTTCTTACAGGATAACAAGATTGAGTATACCGGCTGATTTGGCTGTCCTTGTTTGTCGTCAAAAGTGCTTCAGAGAGGTTCAAATATTTCTTTGGATGAAATGCCGCTTTTCTGATAGATGTATACTTTCTGAGAGTGTTCTAAAAGAGGCCGGCCAAGAACTTAAAATAAATCAGAAGACAATAAGGAGATCAATAAAGGCTCTTTTGTCAAGGAATTGGATTGGTTATAACGGTTTGACAAAAACGATCTATCCACGAAGCTTTGAAACAATCCGGAGATTGGAAGAGATACAATCCCGTAAAGCATTTCATTTCCACATTAAAGAAAGAGTATACACTAAAGCTTTTTTAATTGCGACAGCAATTTCAATTTATCTAAATCGTAAGGAATATTTTTTGCGCCGAAGGAGTCGGATAAACCGCGGTCGACATTTAGGGGTACGACAATTCAAGCAGTCTATTCCGACTCCCGTCGCAATTTGTAACAAGGAACTTGCAAAGTACTTAAACATAAGTATTTCCACCGCATCAGCTTGGAAGTCATTAGCTGTCAAATCGGGCTTTATGAATCGAATAAGAACATGGGAGGAGATACCGGAAAAGCCCGTTATAACATCTAAAAAGACAGCAGCCATGATTGAAGAAACCGATGCAAGGCTAAAAGGACGTATAAGGGCAATTGGAAATAAGCTAATGATACAAGGCTCTGATCGAATGACATCCTTGATAATTCGATGCAAAAGGAAGGGACAAAATCCGATATATAATAAGGGGTATAGGGGGAATGAAAAGCAATGAATTGAAAAACTCATAAAAAGGAAAGGCACACAGGAACGGCCAGGGGTATCAGAAATTTGGGGAATTGGTATGGATTGAAATACCAACGGGATTCCTCGATCAGATGAAATTACAAAATTTTCAAAAATCTATAAAATCAAAGACTATGGGACGAAATGGCATTCCGGTTGAATTGAAAGAACTCACAGGTACAAGTAACAAAACAAGGGAAAGAAGAAAGTCAGAACCCCGGTACCCGGTGGTACATGAAAGTTTTTCGGTTGCACCGAATGACCTTTCAGAAGAAGCAAAAGAAATTTGGGGAAGGGTAGCTCTTCAGCTTCATTCAACAGGTCTTTTCTTCCCTTCAGTCTATGAGTATTTGCATTCGTATTGCAGGGCCTATATACATGCCCAGGGGGCATTGAAATATCTCGAAGAATACGGGATTCTAAAGGATGATGAAAAAGGTCAGGTAGTAAACCCCGCATTGAAAGTTTATAACGATGCAGTAACTCAGATGATTTTAATAGGTGGAAAATTGGGATTAAGCCCCGTCGACAAGAGTAAAATAAGCATTTCAACATTTAAGAACAACAATATTGATAAGAATAATCAAAAAGTCCCTTTCAATGGTCAATGAATAGGAGCGCACAGGGAATAACATTAAAAAAGGACCAACGACCACCCGGCGGCGGCATTGGTCCAAACTTCACCAGTTGAAAACATTCCTAATATAAGATTTTTTCAAAAGGAGATTAGATATATTTACTTGTCACCTTAACTAATAAATGAATAAAACTTATATATTAGAACTACTAATTTTGAGAAACAAAAAAGTATAATTCTTTAACCCTGCTTGTTTAACAATATTAGAAGTTTTTCTCAATACATCAATTTTAATTAGATCAATTAAAAGCCATTCGCAATGAGTACAGACCAATCACCAACAACTAAAGCATTATCCTATATTATCGTGTTTGCCCTTATCATGTTCGGGATATACAAGTGCAACGCTTGTCTTGATGAATCAGCCAAAGAAAGTGCCTCCCATCCTAAGACCAGGGCTGAAAAGGTACAGGCGTTATTTTCAGGGTGGGATGGTTCGTGCAAGCCTGTGGTTGAGGTAGTAAAAGCTGCCATGAATGATCCTGACAGTTTCGAGCATGTAAAAACATTATACAAGGATGACGGTAGCGTTATCCAGGTATATATGACCTATCGAGGTAAAAACGCATTCGGAGGAGTTGTTACCAATTCGGTCAGCGCCAAAGTGGATGCAGATGGTAAGATAATCAGTATTGATACGGATTGATGTTAAAAGTGGCACCTAAGATCTATTATCATTTGAAGATGAGAGAAACAAAATATTAGATGTTTAAATAAAAATTAGTCCAGTTTTTTGCGAACCTTTTAAGCCCTAATAACGTGAATGGTGAAGTAAAAAAATCCTTTTTAAGGTCGATATTAACGATAGTTGGGCTTCCTATTATCGGTGCAGTCCTAACTCTTGCTGTGCAACAATTATTCTTTAACCAAAACAAAAGGACTGAAGAGAGAATAAAATTTAAAGCGGAAATAATAAAGAAGGAATATGAATTATTTAATCAATTAGATAGATTTTTAGAGCTTGGAAGCACTAAGATGAATATGCATTACAAAATTATTTATGTTGACAAAAATAATAAAGTCATTAGTGAAGAACCGGTAGAAAAAATAGTATTATTACCCATTGTTGACCTTGATTCAAATCGAATGAGAGAATTTAATAACTTGTTCAAAACTATCAATGATAATAGGTTTCAAATTCCAAATGAAATTTTTTCTTCCGCTAATGAACTTAATAAATTTCTCATTAAAAATAATATTCCAGTAGATTCAAGGTACAAAGATGTTCAATCATCTCCTTGGGGAAAGGAAGACAATTTTAATGAGTGGTCTAGACTTTTTAAGGATTTGCATGCAAAAATTTCTGCGTTCGAAAATCTGGAATAAGAATCAAGCTACATGAGAGAGAATTAATATTTATGTCGTTCTAAAAACTGAATACGTCAACTATCACGTCAACTGTAAAAACAAAAATATTATAATGTATTGATCTACAGATAATTGAAACATTTGTTTCGATTCTCCACAGGACTACAAAACAAATTTTTTAACTAATTCGATTATGGAAATCACCTCCAATTTTGACAGCGGCAATATTGAAACCGTAAGCATTGACACCAGGAAAGGCGACATCAAACTTAAAATCCGAAAGGATACCAATTCGGATTTTTTGCAATGGTTTCATTTCCGGCTGACTGGTGCAATGAAAAAACCCTGTAAGATTTCAATTCTCAACGCCGGCAAAACTTCATACCCCGAAGGCTGGAAAAATTATAAGGCCTGTGCTTCGTATGATCGCGAAGAATGGTTCAGGGTGCCCACGACATACGTGAATGGTGTACTTAAAATTGCTTTTACGCCCCTGCACAATACAGTTTACTTTGCGTACTTCGCCCCGTATTCTTACGAGCGACACCTGGATCTCATTCACCAGGTGCAAATGAATCCTGATGTCAAAGTAGAAATTGTCGGTAAGACATACGAAGGCAGAAACATCGAAATGCTGGTCATCGGAAAACCCAGGAAGGATAAAAAAGTAATATGGGTCATCGCGCGTCAACATCCGGGCGAACCCATGGCAGAATGGTTTATTGAAGGTTTTTTAGAGCGCTTGCTCGATCCTTCAGATTCGGTATCTAAAATACTTTTGGAAGACGCCATTTTCTATGTGGTGCCCAACATGAATATCGATGGCTCAATAGCAGGCAACCTGCGATCAAACGCAGCCGGCGCCAACTTAAACAGGGAATGGCAAAGGCCTTCCAGAAAATTCAGCCCTGAGGTTTATTACGTGCGCAAAGAAATCAGCGAAACAGGAATTCATTTAATGCTTGATGTCCATGGAGACGAAGAGCTTCCCTACAATTTTATTGCTGCTGCTGAAGGCATTCCTGCATATAACGAATACCTGTCTACACTGGAAGCAAAATTCATAGGACACTGGATGGCAGTATGCCCGGATTTTCAGAATACATTTAAATATCCTTTGGATAAATTCGGTGACGCTAATCTCACACTATGCACTAATCATCTCGCACAACATTATGGATGCTTAGCACTGACGATTGAAATGCCTTTTAAAGACAATGCAGATTCACCTGATAAAAAATATGGCTGGTCAGATGTAAGATCTTCTTTACTGGGAGCTTCAGTGCTGAATCCCATTTTACATGTGTTATACCAGCTGCGATAAATAATTTGATTATTATTTCTCCGTGCTGAGCACCATCTTCAGATTGAGCTTAGCTGCAATCGACATCACATCGACGAGATCCTGCACAGTCAATGACTTGGCAATTCGAAGTACTACTGTAGGATCTTCATTTCTTTTAATCGCATCCGCCAAAGCACCTTCAAGCATATTTGAAGGGACTTCATTTGAATTGACATAATATTTCAAATCCTCCGTCACGGTCAGTGTCAATGGCTGTTTCGCCAACTGGCTTGTGGTATCCGATTTAGGAAGGAGAATCTTGATAATGTTGGCATTGGACATGGTGGCGATGATCAGGAAGAATAACAAAAGAAAAAACATGATGTCATTCATCGCCGACATCGCGTCCTCATCGTGAAAAGCCCGTCTTTTTCTGAGTTCCATTTATCTCACCGGTTTTTGAAGGCCTTTGATAAATTCCAATACTTCCTTTTGCAGGTGCAGGGAGAAATTATCAATTTTCGTCAGCAGGTAATTGTATCCCATAAACGCCACAACACCTACGACCAGCCCGGTAGCAGATGAAATCATTTTCTGGTACAATCCGGCAGAGATCGTGCCGATCGAAATATCTGCTGTCTGAGAGATATTGTAAAAGATCAGGATAACCCCAAGAATGGTTCCGATAAAACCAAGACGCGGAGCGATACCGGATACCATGCTGATGTAACCCATTTTACTTTCCATTTCACCCATCTCAATATTCGATTGAACTTCGAGCGCTTTCTCAATGTACTCGATGGGTTTGCCGATTTGGGATACACCTGCCTTGATCACATTGCCAAGTGAACTATTGGATTGATCGCACAGCAAGCTGGCTGAGTCAAACTGTCCGAGAGATATTTTATCTAACACCGTATTGACCAGGTTTCCATCGATTTTAGATCGCTCCCGGATGAAGATGTATTTACTGATGATAAATGCGATCGATATCAGCGATAAAATGATCAATGGTATCATGACAGGTCCTCCTTTGAAAAGGATGTCAATCATCCGAAGGCTTGTGCCGGAGGATACAGCTGTGGAATCAACGGCGGTAGTTGCTGCTTGCAAGAAAAATCCAATCATTGTTTTATTTGTTGATTTTTATGGTTGCAAAAATAAGATTAAACCCTAAAGGAACGAAAATAAATATAAAAAATTGAGTAGATATTTTATATCCTGATTTTCAGTGTTTTGTGAGGCTTTTAAGGGGATTCGGCCCGGTTTAGGAATAGACTTATTTTCAATTAACGATACAGAGATAGCATATGGTATATCCTTGACAACCACATCCATGAGAAAATAAGCGCGAGAAAACATCATGACAAAATTTCCTATCAAAGGTGGCTGAGTATGTCCTTGTTGTTATGGAAGGATGAGGTAATGGAATCATCATGACAAAATTTCCTATCAAAGGTGGCTGAGTATGTCCTTGTTGTTATGGAAGGATGAGGTAATGGAATCATCATGACAAAATTTCCTATCAAAGGTGGCTGAGTATGTCCAGGTCGATCTATGATCGACGGACGATCGAAGCCACCGTCCTCATTTCAGCACCTTCAGGCCGATCGCACAATGCAAACATCTGCGCGTATCACAATAATTCTTTTTAAGGTGCAACATGGCCTGTGTCTGACCTGCATTCTCCGCTGTCCATCCGCATAATTTCCATCCCTCGATGATTGCATTTTTCTCGGCAGGCAATTCAGACAAAAAACTGAGTGCTTTTTCTTTCAATAATGGCAGCCCCTGAATTTTACCATAAATAAATAGGAATGGTGCAACAAGATTGATGATCAAATACACAGCCGTGTCTTTGCCCAGGCGCTTTCCTGAAGAAGGAGACGCATTTTTAAAATGATAATGATCCTTCCAGTATTCATTTTCAGGTACAATCATAAATTGTTTCATCCACTGTTCGGGTGATGTCAACTCAGTCAGCAATGTTATGAATTGTGGAATGCGTGCAATCATGATAGCAAGCTGCGCTATTCTGATCGTTGGAAAATGCACCGGCCGCATGCGCATAAATTTCCATCTCAATGCAGGCATGGGCTGAAGGCCATATTTATTTTTCAAAAATTCAAACTCTTTCCTCAGCATCGTAGGATATCCTTGTCCCAAATCTTTTGTCAACATTCCTGCAACACCAAATAGCATTGCTTCTATTTGATCAATTCTGTCTCCATGCTTTCTCAGCATCGTGAGAGGGATTTTCATGGCCAGGTTTTCCATGGAGTCACTATTGGCCGGTGCCCCAAGCTGCCTGGCCAAAACGACAAAGAATGCCTGTTCCCAATCACCTGTACATTGCACCAGAATTTTGGATACGAGATCCGTTTTGCTTTCCAGTCGTTCTGTCATCAATCGTTCAAGCCATGATGTGCGGGTGATTTCGGGGACGGAGGATAATGATGATGCGCAGGGAACCCATTCCTCATTATTCATCAAATGAGTATATCGTTCAAGCAGTTCATGCTCCACTCTTCCTGCCAATTCAATGCAGGGAATTCTGTTACCAGAGGTATCCAGTACAGGTTGGTCTTCCTGCCACACCACATGAAGAATGACATTATTGTAGTGCGCATCCTTGTCATGAAGGTGCATGTACCATTCAGAGCTCCGCACATGGATTTCTACATGTCCTGCCCACAATTGTTCATCGATCCGGATCCGGGATTGAAGAAAATCAGGTCCCTGGTCGTGGTTGGGAATTCCTGTATGTATAATTTCAACAGGTTGATCCAGTGTTGTTCTTAATCCTTCCTGGTTAAATAGTTTTCGGTGCCAGATGAAGTGTAATAATTGTTCCTGCATTGATCATTTCCGGAGGAGTATATCAAACCGTAATGGGAACTCATTTTTATCATCCGCTTCGAAATATTCGGATGAGGTGACCTGCCATTCGTTCGGTTCGATTTCCGGAAAGTATATGTCTCCAGCCACCTCAGATATTACCTCTGTCAGGTATATTTTTTCAATTAAATGCATGAATTGTTTAAAAATGTTGCCTCCCCCGAGGATGAAGGCTTCTTCTTCCCCTGCTTCATAGGCATAACTAAGGGCTTCTTCCATCGAATGAAGCACGATGACAGATGAGGATATGAAGAATGGATCTCTCGTCAGTACAATATTGGTCCTTCTGCTCAAAGGCACATAATCCATAGAGGCAAAGCTCTCACGTCCCATGATGACATGGTGCCCGGAGGTAATCTTTTTAAAATATTTCATATCCCTTGGCAAATGCCAAGGCAGATCACCATCTCTACCGATCACTCGATTACTACTCATCGCTACTATAGCACTTACAATCATGCATCTAAATTAATTGGAATAAGGATTTAAAATTAAGTCAACCTTTCCTTCGCCGGTTGCTGAGTTGCTTGCACTGAGCTGGATGAGTGAAGGATGAGGGTGTCGAAGTGTAGCATAAGGATGTGAGAAAGCAGGTCGAAGCATAGCCTTTGCCACAGCCTTAGCCTTAGCCTTACGATTTAGGTTTGTGAATCAAATCCGTTTCCAGCATTTTGGTTTCAATCCACTTGCGTGATTCGGGGATTTCTCCTTCCAAATATTTTTCAATCATAAGCCCTCCTACAGGAGTTGCAAAACTTCCTCCCCAGCCTGCATTTTCAATATATACTGCAATGGCAATTTTAGGCTGATTTTTGGGAGCAAATCCGAAGAATACAGAATGGTCTTTACCATGTGGGTTTTCTGATGTACCGGTTTTACCGCAAACTTCTATTTCTGGCAGTGAAGCCAATGTAGCAGTACCGGCTCTTACTGCTCCTGCCATTCCTTCTATGACTGGTTCGAAATATCTGTAATCAATGGACACCCTCCGTCTTGGATAAAACTCTGCCCTGGGTTCTCCTCCTGTCGGTACTCTTGCTTTTAAGATATGTGGATCGGTATATGTTCCTTCATTGGCAATTATCGCAGCAGCATGCGCCATTTGCAGTGTTGTCAATTGTAGTTCACCTTGTCCGATTCCCATGGATAAGATATAAGAGGATCTCCATTTCCCGGCGCCATACACTTCATCAAAATAATCCGGAGTGGGAAGATTTCCTGTTTTTTCATTCGGCAGGTCAACACTTATTTTTCGGCCAAATCCAAATTCCGTCAGGTAGCTATTGAGCCTGCGCAGACCGATTTCAGGAAGTGAATAGCCTGCATTATCAATCATATCTTTATACACGGTGAAAAAATAAGTATTGCATGAATACTGAATGGCCTGTGACACATTATACACCGGAGGATGATTGTGGCATCCTCTTCTGAATCCACCGAAATTATATGAACCGTTGCAAAAAACTATTTTATGCTCATCCAGAACGCCTTCCTGCATTGCCGAAAGTGCCAGTATAGGTTTGAAAATAGAACCAGGAGGATACATCGCCATTACTGATCGATCAAACAACGGATTCAGCGTATCATTTTGCAATCTCATAAAAGCTTCACCTCTCGTGCGTGAAATAGAAAGTTCATTAGGGTCATAACCCGGCGAACTGATCATCGCTAATATCTCGCCTGTAGAAGGTTCTATCGCCACGATACTCCCTCTTTTATTTTGCAGCAACTGTTGTCCATACTCCTGCAACACATGATCCAGTGTGAGAATAATATTATCTCCTGAAACCGCAAGCGAATCATGACGTCCGTTATCAAGCGGTTCAATTTCTCTGCCGAGATTGTCTTTAAGAATATACTGTGCGCCTTTAGTGCCTCGCAGGAAATTCTCATAATAACTTTCTACACCTGTAGATCCGCAATAATCACCGGGCACATATACACCACCGGATTGGTCAACCTTGTTTTGATCAACCTCTGACATGTAACCCAAAATGTGTGCACTATTATTTTCAAAATAGCCCCTTGCACTTCTGAGTTCTCCATAGAAACCCGGAAACAGGTGAAGATATTCCTGGATGTATTGGAACTTGTTGGCAGGTATATGTTCCATAAATGTAAATGGGATCGATTTTGAAAAGCGGTGTGACTTCCAGTCTTTCTCAAGCCTTTCCCTGTAAGTTGATTTATCAATTTCCAGAAGTTGACATAAGAGCGCAGTGTCCAGATTTTTGGGGACCTGGTTATAAATCACTTTAAGATCATACACAGGAATATTGTGGACCATCAAATGTCCGGTACGATCAAGGATAAGTCCTCTACTGGGATAAAGGGTGCGACGAACCAGCGTGGTTCGTTCTGCTTTCTGTCCATAGGTCGGGTCAATCAATTGCAACCACCCTGTTTGCAGGATGAGTATCACTGAAACAAAAATGATAAAGCGCTTAATCCAGATAGTTCTGTCGGTCTGACGGTCCTCAGCCATTATTTACGTGGATTGAAAAGCATATGATAACCCATGACGACACTCATCGATAACAAAAACGTCACGATGGTTTTTACAAGTATCTTCCCTATGTATACAAACGTGAATATTTCAGCAGTAAAAAAGAGAAAAACAAAAATGATCATTGAAATCGCGGTATATGCCATGAGCCAATTAATGCCCATGGATTGTCTCGTCGGGCCCATGGTGAGCTGATAACCTCCACGGGGTTCGAGATATAAGAGAATAATTCCTCTCGCATATCCCATCGCCGTCAATGCAAAAGCATGAACGCCTACTGTGTCATAAAATAAATCAATAATTAATCCTAACAGAAATGCAATGATCGTCACATAATGACGTGCCATCCTGATGGGCAATAGCAGGATGATGATCGGGTAAAGGAAAATATCTCCGTAAAGCCACAGCCATTGATTGCCTGAACTTATCCGTTTTAAAATCAGCACCTGTATGATCAGGAAAAGGATGCCCCGGATAATATGTCTTAGCGTCTCTCTGTTCATTGTATGTCCAGGTGAGCATCTTTGTTGTCAATGACATAAACCCTGTCAATCCTGGAAATGTCTTCATGCAATCTGACTTCGATCGTATAATAATTACTTCCGCCTTCTGTCCAGAATCGATTCGACCGTCCCGATGAATATTCCTTTAGGATAAATAAAAGAATATCCACTCGTGATGATGGTATCGCCAATAAGAATGTCTGCCTGCCTGGGAACAGCTTCAAGTATCATGTATGCAGGATTTATTTCTCTCCATACCAGTGAGCCAAAAAAATTATTTCTTTTTATGGATGCGCTAATACGAGCCGCACTATGTAAAATGGAAATCGCAGTAGAGTATTGATCGCCGACTTCATCTATGATTCCTGCAATTCCATGAGGGCTTATGACGCCCATTCCTTTCCGTATACCATCTTTGGTTCCTCTGTCAATCGTAAAGTGGTTATTGCGTTGATTGATTGAATTGTTGATCACCCTTGCTTCCATCACTTTGAAGGGTTCAAGGATACAGCTATCAACCGGTCTTTCACCACCGGGAAGATGTTGGAATGTTCTTTCCAGGTTAAACAGTTCGCTTTTTAGTTGTGCATTTTCATTGGCGAGACTGTCAGCGGTCACTTGAAGATGGCCATACTTATAAGCCTTGTCGGCCATTTTATAAAGTTTGCCGGAAAAGACGGTAGAAGAATTTAAAAAAATAGCCCGTTGCTCTTCATTATAATGCACGATAAGAACAAGTGCAACTATTTCAAGTAACACAAATAAAAGAAAGGCAGAATACCTGATGATAAACAGGAGTAGGTTATTCATGTATCAGGCGAAGATAAACTGATGACCAGACTTAGTCAAAGTGATCAAACACGCTTCCTGTCAATCAGGAATGAGAATCGATCAGTATTTTTTAGGGCTATTCCGGTTCCTCTCACCACTGCCCGAAGGGGTTCGTCAGCGACGTGCACAGGAAGTTTAGTGATTCGGGATATTCTTTTATCAAGTCCCCTCAACAATGCTCCACCGCCTGTGAGATATAACCCGGTACGATAGATATCTGAGGCTAGTTCAGGAGGGGTGCTTTCCAGGGCTTTCAGAATAGCTTCTTCAATGGTGACAATGGATTCATCCAGGGCTTCCGCTACCTCAGCATAATTAATGGTGATTTGCCGGGGAATTCCGGTGATCAGGTCTCTTCCGTTGACTGCAAAGTCCGGCGGGGCATTATCCAATTGCTTTAAAGCAGATCCGACGTGAATTTTAATCTGCTCAGCAGTACGTTCGCCGATGAGTATATTCTGGTTGCGCTTCAGGTAGTCAACGATATTCTCCGTGAATTCATCTCCTGCAGTCCGGATACTTTGGTCTGTAACGATACCGGATAAAGCAATCACTGCGATTTCGGTGGTGCCGCCGCCAATATCAATGATCATGTTCCCTACCGGCTCTTCTACATCAAGGCCAATACCAAGTGCAGCGGCCATGGGTTCAAAAATGAGGAAGGTCTCTTTCGAATCTACGTGATCTGCGGAGTCAAAAACGGCTCTCTTCTCTACCTCAGTGATTCCGCTTGGGATACAAACCACCATCTTAAGATGGGTAAAAAATCTTCGTTTGGTGCCGATCATGTTGATCATGCCCTCGATCATATTCTCCGCAGCCTGAAAATCGGCTATAACACCGTCTTTAAGCGGCCTGATGGTTTTGATGTATTGGTGAGTCTTTTCATGCATCTGCATTGCACGCGTCCCTACGGCAATGGTCTGACCTGTTCTGGTATCAATAGCGATGATAGATGGCTCATCAATGACGATATTGCCGTCCTGAATGATCAGCGTATTCGCTGTGCCCAAATCAATGGCGATCTCCTGTACAAAAAGACTAAATAATTTCATGACCCTGTCTAACTTGACCTGAACGGCTCTTCATTCAAAAAAGCAGTTGTATTAATGCTGGAACTCCCTTTCTATGACGGATTATTCGCATGGGTCGGAATCCGTACTTTCTCCAAAAGGGATACAAAGAAACCGCTTTTTCCAAAATAATGGAAATTTACCTCAATTCATGGCTTCGGGCTCATTCAAAATAGCCCTGGAATGCCCTATTTTACTACAATGGTAGACCATTCATCCAAATCAAGATATCGGTCCGCCAATCTCCTTAGGTCCTCTGAGGTGAGGTTTTGGATGGTTTTAATCAGGTCATTAAAATAGCTGTCATCCAATCGTTCGATCTTCATGGTTTTAATAAAATCCATCGATGAAAATGGACCATCGAGTTGAGTCATAAGATGGCCCATAAGATAATTTCTACCCATGCTGAGCTCGCTCTCAGGAATCAGGTCTGTGCGAAGTCGTTGCGTCTCTGTTCTGATGGCTTTGATAATTTTCTCAACATTTTCAGTGGCCGTTTCGGTGCTGATATAAAAACAACCGTCTTCAGCAAATGAATCCACACTTGAATAGATCCCGTAAGTCATTCCCTGGTTCTCCCTGATTTCGGCCATTAGCCGGCTTCCAAAATATCCCCCGAGAATAGTATTCAACAAGTATAATCCCTGGAAATCAGGATGGGTCTGAGGAAATAATTTTCTGCCTATCCTGATGGCTGCCTGGTGTGCCTGTGGACCCGGCACATCGATGTAACTTGGTTTGCTTATTTTATCAGGCAGGGTCAATGCAATGATTCCATTTTTATGCGGAGGCATCCAATGCCCTAAAGTATTGTTGATACTGTCCATTTCCTTCTCCCCAAAAGAACCGGATACGAACACCATTCCGCGGTCAGGAAAAAGATGATGTGAATGATGATATTGAAGATCTTCTGTGGTAATTGCCATGTAATCTTCGGGGTTGGTATTTTTCCCGTAAGGATGAAGAGGACCGAAAATATTTTCTGTCAGATGCCTGTATGCAAGGACTTCATTTTTTTTTAGGTCGATCTGAAGTCTTTCAATTTTGTTTTCAGTATAAAGCTTTAACTCATTCTGGTCAAAAGCCGGAATCTGTATGACGTCAGTGATCACATCCATCAGTTCAGGCAAAAACCGGGTCAATGTAAATAGTCGTACCCTGATCGTATCCACCCCACCGCGGGTCTGAATTGTAGCTCCCCTTGACTCAATATGTTCAGCTAAATCGACAGAGGACATTTTTTTTGTCCCCTCAGAAAGTAGACCGGACATGACTTCTGCGACGCCCGGCTTGATTTCATAACTGGCTCCGGCTCTGAATACAACCTCAATCTTCATTACAGGTTCCGATCCTCCGGGAAGAAGGTAAGCAGGCATACCATTTGCCAGCTTTAATGAATTATAGCTGGGTAGGCTTAATTGTTTTATTGCCTGGATATTCGGTTCATCTGCCAAGGGCTCCATACCTCAAAAGTACTAACTAAACAGGGCAAGAACAGAATAGCATCCATAAGGATATTTTTGCGGATCGATTACATGTTGCCGTTTTTATCATGACTACTGTTAACTTTACGGCATCCGGGATCCTCCCGGGATCATAGTTTCATACGCTTTTAACCTCAAGGATAAATGGAATTTAAAGTCTCATCAGGTGAATTATTAAAACATCTCAATGTAGTATCCGGAGCTATCCACACCAATCCCATACTGGCCATTACAGAAGATTTTCTGGTGGATATCCGCAAAGGCACCATGACGCTTACTGCCACTAACCTTGAGACAAGCATCTCCACCCGTATGCAGGTAGAAAGCAAAGAAGATGGCTCAGTAGCTATTCCTGCAAAAATTCTCCTGGAAACACTAAAGGCTCTTCCTAACCAGGAAGTTTCTTTTGATATTGATCACGAACAACGTTCTCTTGTCCTGACCACCGAGAATGGAATGTATAAGATGGCGGTTGATCCACCTGATGATTTTCCTGCATTACCGGCATCAGATGATAAAGAAATCATCATTCCCGTAAGCCGTCTTATCGGTGGAATCAACTATACGATTTTCGCTACTACTTCAGATGAAATGAGTCCCGCTATGACCGGAGTGAACGTGGTGGTAGATTTTAATAAAATAAGTTTTGTCGCCAGCGATGGTCATAAATTAGTCAGGTATCACGCCCTTGGAATCTCGACAGAACAAACCGGTTCATTCGTTGTGCCTAAAAAAGCGATGGCCCTTCTCAGGGGAGCAGCACCTACAGAAGGAAATGCTTATTTAAAATACAATAAGTCACATGTCTTTTTCCGGTTTGAGGATACAGAAGTGATCTGTCGACTGATCAACCAATCTTATCCTGATTTCAATGCTGTCATTCCTGTCAACAATAAAAACGTTTTATACATCAGCAGAACACATCTGCTTGGTGCATTCCGCCGAATAAATATTTTTGCTAATCGAACCACTAACCAGGTATTCTTTCGTCTTGCAGACAATAGTCTTACGATCACCACCAAGGATATGGACTTTTCGAATGAAGCAAGTGAGCAGTTGAGTTGTGAATTCGAGGGCGATCCGATGGATATAGCTTTTAATGCACGATTCTTTATAGAATTGCTCAATGCCCTGGTACAGGAAGATATTCACATGACCATGTCAGTACCCAGCAAACCTGTGCTAATTTATCCTGACGAACAATTAGAGCATGAAGAAGTAATGATGCTGATTATGCCCGTCATCATCTATTAGAACGTGAGAGGCGTGAGAAACTCACTACTGACTACATTAATTTAGCAGATACCGAACGTGAACATTAAACGTCCTTCCAAGAAGTTCTGTTTCCTGGGTTAAATACAATCCATGCATTCCTTCGTCCCTTGATACCATACCCGTATGCTGCAGATCATTGATATTTTCATGATTCGTGGCATTGATCAACGATATTCCTACAAGTGCAGGATGATGAAAACATTTGAATGAATAATCAAGGCCCAGGTCAAGACTAAAATAGGGCGGCAAATATCTGAACACATTTCCCTGGTCCACCATGCCGATTCCATCTCTTCCCTCGAGTCGGACATAACTTAAATACGGTGCTTTGGATTTATACGTCAATAAAGATGTAGCGATGAATTTCCCTATTTTATATTGAAGTGATAATTTGACCTGGTGCCGGCGATCTTCCTGGGGTGAATATGAATTCCCATTAAATAACTTATCAAATCGTTCAGTAATCTTGCTTAGCGTATAAGAAACTGAACCATCGAAATTTTTAATCTTATAAGCCATCACCCAATCCATTCCTGCAGTCCATCCATCACCCGTAAATAGTTCATAAAAATCACCGGGCGGTGTCTCATTATGAAAAGAAGGATCGGGTCGCAATGCACGTACATCAGCCAGTCCATCAATTTTTTTATAATAAAACTCACCATCAACACTGAAATGATTTGATGTATACGTGGCTCCAGCCATGTACTTGTCGGATTTTAAAACCGGGTATCCGGCTTCGGGCTGACTGAGTGCCTGAAAATCCACCTCGCGCCCAAATCGGTTTTCAACTGTTATTTGTTGAATCGTCTGAATATTTTTTGAAAACGCCGATTTGAGACTGAAATGATCGCTGATGAGATAATTGAGTTGTACATGAGGCAATGGATAAATCCTGGAAGTACTATGGAGATAAGTCATTCGTCCTCCTAGCGTCAAGGAAAGTCTTTGAAATAATGTCTCATGTATTTCTCCGAAAAGTGTGGCTTCCGTTTCTTGTTGCGCTTGTGTTAAATATGGTAAAGTATTTTCATTAGCCACAAGGTCAACCTGGTGATGTTGAAAATCTACTCCTAATTTGTACCCCAGGTTACCAGGTGCATCATTTGAAATAAATGTTTTTATTCCGGCGGTATTTAAATGACTATCTGCATACCCCGAATTATGGTCTACATGACTCATGTTGTGCATGAACTCTTCATCGCTGGAAGTATATGCTGAACTCTTGTCAAAAGAAGAAATGAACCCGGTAAGATTTAGTTTTGAATTGTTTTGGAAGGGCGATTGAAAGTCAAATGATAATCCTCCATTGCTCCATTTATCCTCGCTCTTAAACGACTGGCTTACTGTATTGATTTCATTTCCATGATCCATGAATTCAAACGCCGTATTCGTGGTGTTCTGCAGATGATCCTTGTTCATAAAATAAGAAACCATAAGGCTACTCTGTTGGCCAATAGCTGCGCGAACACCTAAATTGATATCATAAAAATTGAATGTGGGTTGTTGGGTTGATGACCATTCATTATCACCTTTGAATTTTCCTGGCTTACTGAAATTCGAAACGGTGCTATCACTTAGTGCATCATTGAGCATACTGGTATGAGACACTCTTGCTCCTCCAGTAATTCTCACTTTATCCGACGCGGCCCAATCACCTGCAATAGACGATAACAACAAATCCGTATCGAGGATTAATTGTGATCCGGGCCGATCATGATCTGAATCAACGCTGATGAGCCCGTCAATTCTTCCACCATATTCCACCGGCATATTGTTTTTATACAATTCTAAATTTGAAAAATAATGATCATTAAATGCGCTGAAGATGTTGTAAAAATGATATGGATCATATACTGGCAATTCATCCATGAGCACCAGTGTATTTTCGGGAGCACTTCCCCTGATCCGAATTCCTTCTTCAGATGAATAATGTGTATAGCCTGTCAGATTGTTAATCAACTGGTCTGTATTGCCTCTCAACAATTCATCCGGTGTGATAAACTGGTATCCTTTCAAATCAATGGATTGTGCCTGCGGGTCAAAAGTCATTTGATGGAACGGGACCACGATCACTACCTGTTTTAATGGAATACTGGTAAGTTCCATTTTGACAATTTGCATTTTACCGTTGAAGGATTGAACGGGAATGGTCACAGGTTTAAATCCCAGGTAATTCACTACTACTGATCCGGAGGTATCACTCACCGATAGTGTAAAATTTCCTTTTTCATCCGTGAACGAGCCCCGATTTGTTTCCACCTGGCTCACTGCGGCATATGCCAGAGGGGATTCATCACGACTATCCACAATAGTGCCCTTAAGCAGTTTTGTTCCTGTGGCTATTTCATTTGTGTATTCCCGTCTCAGCATGAGTTTATTGCCATCCACGATTTGGTAAGAAATGCCCGTGTTGTGTAAAAGCCTGTGAAGGAGGTCTTCAATATTGGTGATCGCAGGGCCAAAATTCCGGATAGAATCCAGGGAAGGAATTAATTCAGGGGCAAAGGCAATATCAACTTTATAGTCAGTAGATATCTTCGAGATAAAATGATCAAATCCGGTTACCTGGCCATTCAGTACAACTGTTGAACCAAAAAGAATAAAAAAGATGAAAACTTTTATTCGAAATAACTTCATATTAGGTCAACGGGAGATAGATATCGTTTTACCCGAATCCTGGGCTGTCAGATGAAGTGGCCAGGTGATCAGGCGCAATGCTTCTTTCAAATCACCGGATTCAAAAAGGCCTGTGTATCTGAGATCCCCAACGCCCTCTCCAAGTTTTACTTTCACATTATATTGACGCTCCAGTTCACTCACTACTACCGTTAATGGCTGATCTTCAAAAGTGAATTTACCCTGGGTCCATTCTGGCGATGCCAATGAAGCATCAAAAGTTTTCAACTTGAGTTTCTCTTTTGCTTTTTCGGTATAACATTTTTGACCACTGGTAATTTCGACTTTATCAAACTGGCTTTGTTCGACCCCTACTTTTCCGGTATAACAGCTTACTTCAAACCGGCCGGGTCGGGATATAATATTGAAGCTTGTTCCCATAACGGTGATAATCCCTTTGGGAGTGATCACAGTAAATTTGCTGCCGGGACTTACTTTAAAAAAAGCTTCTCCTTCCATTCTGACCTCCCGGTCAACTTTAAATTTTGCTTTATTGTAACTGATTTTTGAGCCTGCATTTAATGTGACAATACTTGTTTCCGGTAATTCAATTTCATCTCTTTCTCCTGAGTCCACGATCACATTCCTTACTTCATGATCAGTACGAAGCCAGATCAGAAGAGCCATGACAGCAGCAGCTGCAAGGATCCAGCGGAGCATATAAGATTGTCTTCTGACAACTTTCTTTTGTTGTTCTGTGGAAATTTCGGACCTGATCCGGTCCCATAATTCAGTTTTTGATTCATCGTCCAGTGAAACTGTCGATATGCCTGCCAAAGATCTTACGATGTATTTTGCTTCTTCTGCCTTAGATACCTGGTCAGAATTGATCTGCAGCCATTGCGTCCATTGCAGATCATGATCACCCACTAAGACCCAACGTATAAAAGAATCTTCACAGGCCAATTCCTGGGCAGAAAGTAATTTGTATTTATCCTCCATCTTCCACCATAATTTACTTCATAAATAATTCATCGAGGAGTTTCGATCTTGTACTGGGTGTATAATTAATGACGCACTGTCCTGTTCCGCTGGTCATGATACTGATGCAATTACCCTGGGCATCAGAGGCATCCAGGTGTTCTCTGTTCAGGACACAATGACCAAGCTCATGAAATACAACAAACTCTCTTTCCAAATCTGTCGCCGTATCCCAATAAATTCTGTCAACGATCACAGTGTTTGGTTTTGTGGGATCATGAGCACATTGACCTATGACATTGGGTTGGGTGATTACGCGTAAATATCCACTGACTCTTGAGGCCACATAATCCACTGTAACATTCCGCAAAGCGCCTTCCACAACAAAACGGTCAAAGTATTCCAGGAGCGGGTTGTCAATATGCAAATTGTCAACCGTTTCATCTTTCTGACATGAGATTCCGGAGAAAATGATCATCAGTATAGATAAAACAGCAAGTTGCCAGGTGCCTATTTTCAAATATTTAATCATTGATCAATTATAATTTATCATTCCTCCTTACCATCAGAGTCTTTAACGTGGTTTTTGTACTCAAATCATTAGAAATAAAATGATTACGATGAGGTCATCTCCTTCCTTAACGCAGAAAGGGCCCTGGTCACCAGGTTGCGGGCCGATTGATAATTAAGGTCCATGATTTTACTGATTTCGTCATAATCCAGTTGCTGGTAATACTTCATAAAGATGATTTCTCGCTGCCTGTCACTGAGTTGACCCATCGCGCTTTCCAGTTGCTTTTGCCTGGCTGACTCATCTTCAAGCTGAATCCATTTTTCTTCGTGCCCGTCTGTTAAAACATCGGCTTCCCCGGTCGAGTCCATCCCAAATGTCAAAGAGCTGATCTTTGATCCTTTATCAAACAATCGTCTACGCAACGAAACCATCAGGTAAGCCCTGGTGGAATCCGGGATCGTCAGTCTTTCGCGAAAATTCCAGACATAAACGAATAGATCATGAATACAGTCCCTGACCTTTTCCTGGTCATGGCTCAATACGATTCCATATTTATAGAGATCATCCACATGGGCATTGTAAAGGTCACGAAGACCGTTTGGTTCTCCGCGTTTTAACGATTCCCAATGTATAGTTTCCTCCATTAATGTATTTCTGCTGTTCCGGGCAGGATATTGGCCGTTAAACTAGTATCCTGTGTTTATTTAAAATATCTGAAACGAGGGGCGTATATCAAGTATTGAGTGGGGGGTATTTGATTTTTTTATCCTTTTTCAAAGATAGAGATATTAAATCTTTTGACTTCCGTTACAACCGGAGGTTTAACGGCCTGGTTTTATGCGGCCTTATCCACAAAATACATAGCGAGCTCTCCTTTTCCTTTGACCTGTTTCAGGCCCCGGGCCATGAACACCAGTTCCTGGTTGTCTTTGATAAGACGATAGGTTGCTTCTGAAATATTTACCCTACCAACCTCGCCTGCGGTTTCCATTCTGCTGGCAGTATTGACTGTATCACCCCACAGATCATATTGAAATTTCTTCACTCCCACTATACCTGCTACTACCGGACCTGAATGGATACCAATACGCATTTCAAATGCAGGAAGTTGTTGAATGTCCCTTTCTTTTTTCCTGGTGATGATAAATTGTTGCATTTCGAGCCCCGCCATGACCACATCAAATGTTGTGGCAGTGTTGTTAGCCGGAATTCCACCTGCTGCCATATAGGAATCTCCTATCGTCTTTATTTTTTCAATACCATACCTGGTGATGATTTCATCAAAGGCCTTGAAACATGCATTAATTTCTTCAACAAGATCGGCGGGACTCAATTCTTCTGAAACAGTGGTGAAGCTTTTAAAATCGGAAAACAGTATAGTGGCAGTTTCGAAATGTTGAGCATCTGCGTGCCCTTTTATTTTAAGTTCTTCTGCCACTGATCCTGGAAGAATGTTCAGTAACAGTCCTTCTGAAATATCTTTTTCGCGTTGAATAGCTGTTCTGGATCTGTGTACATATCGCAATCGGCTCAGCGAACCAATGGCGATTAACAAGACTACTAAGCCAAGGTATAAATAGTGATTCCTTGTATTGGTGATGCGTTCTGTTTTTAACGATGCATCAAGATTATCCAATTTGAGTTGCTGGATTTGACGGGCCTTTTTTTCAGACTCGTATTTTTCCATCATTTCCGTTACAGCTTTGACGCGTTGTTCATCAAGGTATTGCTCACGAATATCAATAAATTTTAAAAGATAATTATAAGCAGATTTATAATCTTGTTTAGTGGCGTAAAGGCTTGCACGCACTCTTTGAACCTTAGCAAGTTTCTCCGTATTTTTCAGCGTGTCGGCTAATGCATAGACAGAATCAAGCAAGCTAATTGCGCGGGAATATCTCTTCTTTTCACTATCAAGGTTAGCAAGGTTGAGTAATAAAGACATATAGTTGTCCATATCGGAACTTTGCTTTGCGTTTTCTGCTGCTTTTTTGAAAAAAAAGTATGCACTATCAAGTTCTCCGGTCATCCCTTTTATTCCTCCAAGATTATTTAATGCAATCTGAGTATAATTAAGATTGTGATCCTCTTTAGCTTCTTCATAGGCTTGCCGGAAAGTCTTCGTAGCAGCAATAAAATCTTTATTTCCAATTTGGGAAATAGCAAGATTATTAAGAATGGAATACCGGCTGTCTTTAATTTTCCATTCAGGATTCCAATGAGAAAGTGCTATTCGGCTTATTGAATCTACACGATCTCGTTCTCCTAAAGACAGGTAAACATTTGTAAGATTGCTGAAAAGAAACATCAAGGTCAGACTATCACAACTGGATCCAAACATTTGATTTGCCCAATATAATTGTATCAATGCCGAATCTGACATCCCCATGTTATCCAGGTTAATTGCCTGGAGGATTCGTGTATATATTTGTTTGCAGGTATCTCGCTCACGCAAAGAGATACGAAATGCAGAGTCAGCCAGATCTGATTTCGTTTTAGAATCTAACTTCTGATCATAACGAATGATATTACTGATACTATCCACCCAATGCATGGAGGTCTCATGGTTGGATTGAGTCCAGCTGCGTGCCGGCAAAATCCAAAGAATCCCTATAATAAACCATCTTATCATGGGAACTGCAATTATTAAATCTGGCAAATAAGAGATGAAAAACGAATTAAGACATCATGTGATGCTGTCAATGTACCTGGCTAGTATTTACCACCATCATCATCTCCTTTTCCCTTTGTAAATGTCCATGTACCTGTATCAGCATTACCATCATCCACCTGGAAACTAAGCTGCCAATTTGTACCACTGGCACCTGCTCCCATATTGACTGTCCAATAAGTTATTTCCGAATTGGGGTCGCTGTCTGCCAAAACATCAACGTCTAAAGTAAAGGAGTTAACCGAATCAATGGTGAGACTGCTGTCGGTGCTTGCTGCTTCATTCACCATGAACGCAAGCAGGTCTGTTCCGACCCATCCTGAAAGCTGCATACCAACTTTGTTGTTGGGATTTCCGGTGGAAGTTCGACCTGGGGTAGATGTAAAGGGCGTAATTGTCAACGCGCGATATTGTGCGTAGGTAAGTGGGGTGAGAGCCGTGAGTGCCATGGTAAGTTGGTTTAGTTTAAAAAATGGGTGTAATGTTAAAGATAGAATATCCGATTGAGCTGGAAAAGTTACACTCCTTTTTGATAATTTTTTTCGCAATGATTGAGTACAAAGATGCGTTGGAGTCTTCTTATCAGTGAATTCGAACATTAACCCATCAAAACATAATTTATTATGAACAAGAATTTCATTTATTTATTGGGATTGGTTTTATCTCTTTTTGTCACCGGTTTATTCACCTCTTGCCAGAAAGATGAGAGTGTCAGCGGAGATGTTGACAATTTTGTTACTCTCTCTACACGGGGGATCGAAGCTGGAGCTGGTCTCGGAATTACAGGATGTTATGAATTGGTTTTTCCAGTGACCATTCAGTTTTCAGATAGTTCCACGGTCGAAGTAACTGATTATGCTTCACTGAAGCAGGCTATTCGTGACTGGTTTGTAGCTAATGGAGGACATCCAAACCTGGTTAACCGGCCAAAGCTGGTATTTCCTATCCAGGTCATCAACCAGGCCGGGGAAATCATTACCGTTAATTCTCCTGCCGAAATGCTGAAACTTATCGAATTGTGCCGACCGGTTCTCGGAGGTGGTGGTCATCATGGCGGTGGTGGTCATGACACTCTTGGTGGCGGTGGACATGATACTCTTGGAGGCCATGGAGGCGGTCATCATGGTGGTGGCGGACCCGGTGGCCCTGGTTCACCAGGTAAGCCTTGTTTTATAATTGTTTTTCCGGTTACTATCTCCTTTCCTGATAGTTCACAGGTTTCTGTGAATTCACCAGAAGAACTTGCACACGCTACATTCACCTGGCATATAAATAATCCAGGACAGCATGGTCATCCGGAATTAGTATTCCCGATCACAGTTACGCTTAGTGACGGCAGCCAGGTCATTGTAAACACCAAGGAAGAACTTGAAGCTATAAAAGACGCCTGCAGAGGATAATGAGGATTTAGACACACACGATCCGAAGGCTCCATTAATTGTAAGGCCTCCTTTAAGGGAGGCCTTTTTTTATGTCCATTTTGCCCCTAAAGAGGGCTTATAAATAATCTATATTAAAATGCATTCAATACTGCGATGATATCATCTCCATATTTTGAGATTTTCTGATCACCGAATCCTTTTACTTTGATTAACTCTTCAATCGCTCTTGGTTTCATCTTGGTGACAGAAATTAATTCAGAATTATGGCAGACCAGGTATTCCGGTACGTTGACTTCTTTTGCCCTGTCCTTTCTCCATTGCTTTAGCGCTGCGTAAATATGTTTTTCCTCCGCCGTTAATTCGACTTCCGGATCAAAGGAAATTTTATCACTCTCTTTTGAGCCGTTCTTGTGCGTCTTTCCATTTTCATAAAAAACAAGTACTGACCAAAAGTCCGGTTGGCCGATAACAAATTGCGTAGCAGTTTTTTTGACAGTCACGGAATCCATAAATGCATTTATAGATTCCTGGTCATGTTGGATATGCTGATCATCCAACCTCGTTTGAAATAGTTTAAGATTCATTGTTTTTAACTTTTGAAGTGTGAAGAAATAAGCTGTCAGAATATTATTCGGAATTCCAAAAAACATTCTCCTTCCTATATGTCTCGAACCTGTAGATATGTTACCGGTAAGAGGCGTTTTTTTTTGTTTTTATTGAAAAATTTATCGAACAACACAAGGGAAAACGGAGCGGATTGGCTTCGCCGATCCGGAAGATGGGGGTCGATCAAGAATATCAAAAACTTTTTCCCTTTAGGGAATATGTTTTTTGCAAAAAAACGCAGGGCTAAAAATGGAAATAGAGCGGATTGGCTTCGCTGATCCGGAAGGTGGGGGCCGATCACTGAATCTTCAATGCTCTATGCTTCGCATTGGGGCATTTTTTTGAATCCTTATCTCAAACTCATTTGGCTAAGAATTCAAAAAAATGCCCCACCAAAATTGGTAGAGCATTGAAGATTCAGTGAGGTCGATAGCGGATTCGAACCGCTGTAGCAGCTTTTGCAGAGCTGTGCCTAGCCACTCGGCCAACCGACCCTAATTATTATTTTATTTCAATCGTGGGTCTGATCCTAATTATTATTTTATTTCAATCGTGGGTCTGACCCAATTCAAGTCTGCAAATATAGGGATTATTGTTGCAAGGTTAATTTACTGGTTGATGAAGCAGTTTCCGGCCAATAATAATTGTCCGCCGCCGGTATTCTGCACAAGAGTCGCATTACTGACATTGGGATTTTTCTTTACCGTCACATTTTTAAGGGTCAGGGTGCCGGCATTATTTATTGCTCCCCCTGTGAGCGATGTTCCCGCTTTAAGGGTGACGCCATTCAACTGAACAGTTGTTCCACCCATAATATCAAATACCCTTGAACCTGATGTTGAAATTGAGATATTGGTCCCCTGCGCAATGAGCACAATATTTTTATTGATTTGAATTGGTCCGTTACCTATATCAATTGTCTGATTTGTGAGTGCGGGACTTATTTTAACCGAGTCTCCATTCGCAGCACAAATTAATGCAGCAATAAGGCTCCCGGAACCACTTCCGTTTGCCTGGTTGATGATGAGTTCACAAGTGGGCACCCCACAAACTTTTACTCCCCATGTTGTAAGGCTGCCTCCATCCTGATTTGCTACATCATGAATTTTTAAAGTCCACGTCCCATTCGCAATAAGACCATCAAATGGAGTCAATGAACTTGATGGTTTATAGGTCAGGCCATTTGTAGGTGGACATGGCCAATTACTATTCGCCGCCTCATCATCAAAGTTGATGTTAAAATTATCCTCACTTCCGCAAGGTTGATTCCAGAAGAGTACTTGAGTTGAACCCGGAGCAATGAGCGTGAATTGTAAATCATTCACGTATGTATGAGTCCCCACAAGATTGATGACATTCAGATCGGTTGTGTTAAGTGCGAAGGGAAAGGTCAAGACAGAATTAACAGTCGGTGCTCCTTGTGCCGGAATCGTCTTGGGAACATCCGTACTCATCACTGAGGCGCAGGCAACAGTAACAAATGAAAAACCGGATGACCAGTCACTCGTACCGCATATATTTTGTGCCCTGGTTCTCCAGAAATAAGTATTAAGCTGACCTAATGCTGATGTCACCTGGAATTGATCAGTGGCAACAGTCCCGGATTGGACAATAGTATTAAAGTTTATATCAGAAGCTATTTGATAATCATATTGGCTTGCCCCTGCAACAGCTGACCAGTCAAGTAAAGGCATCAGGTCAACATTGTTTGCATTGTTAGCGGGGCTTATAAGTGTAGGGCTGGCAGGCATACCCAATAATGTAACAGGAAAGTTTACGTCCTTATTTCCGGTTGTACTTGTTCCTCGTACTATCGGAGTATATGTACCATAATCTCCGGCAAGATTTGAAATGGTTAATATGCTGCTGTTGCCGGGAATGACAATCGCCGGAACAAACAAAACTGTCGCACCCGGAGGTGGATTAAGCATACTTAGTGTTACCGGATCAGAAAATCCCATAAACTGTCCGACGTTCACAGTTGTTTGAACTGTTCCATCATTGCATTCGGTGATTGTGGTCGGATTTAACGAAACAGTAAAATTCGGGATACCCGGATTGATCGTGATATTTGCATTATTGATGTCAAAAAATATATTATTTGATGCTTTCACCATCACGCGGGCTTGCGTTGTTGTCCCTGTAGGAACGGTGATATTCGCTGATCCATCATTCGGTTCGTTTAATGACAACACTGTGGAATAAGTAAATCCGCCATCAACGGATAAGCGGATATCCACATTAGGGCAACTTACAGGAGCGGCCGTTGTGTTAGCAACATTCCATGTTATCGTTTGGGTTGATCCTTCCAGCCATGCTGTGCTTGCATTTTGAGAAGTAACAGTGAACGGACCTGCAGTAGCATTTGCAGTCACGACAATGTTATCTTCAGCAGTACACCCTGCAATGTTGTGGTAGTCCCTTACCGTCATTTTAAAATTCATTGCACGCGTTACCGACGGTAATACCTCCCACATGTAGCTAGTATTAGTTGTAAGGTCTGATAACCTTGGAATATAGCGGCTGGGCGAACTCGTCGGAAGGAAACTTCTGAACAACGGGCCATCTACATCATTCGAAGTAGGCGGCTCTGTTGACGTTGTTTCAAGATCATATTCTTCCCAACAATAAGTGAGTGGATCATTATTTGGATCTGAAGCAACAGCAGTAAGTACAAATGGAGTAGAAATAGGGATTGTATAATCAGGAACGGCTGTTACTACAGGAGGTGAATCATTCAGTGTAAGAAATGCTGCACAACTGGTTGAAGTGACATGGTTTGCAATTTGAATTAAACTTCTTGCATGAAAATAAGCATCACTATGTGGTTGAATATCCTGAGCACCACATATACCTGCATAAGCCATAATGGTAGAACCACTGCCCGGCTCATAGGCTGAATTTGCAGATCGGTTACCACCACCACAACTTCCTGCAGTGCCATTGAATGTATGGTCACCGCCAAACTCATGTCCCATTTCATGGGCTACATAATCAATATCAAATCCATCACCTACAGGCGTTGGTGATCCTGTCACTCCGCCTGCCTTAATATTATTTGTACAAACTGCATTTAGATACGCTACACCACCACCGCCTGTGCTAAATACATGCCCGATATCATAGTTCGCATTTCCGATTATGTTATCACAGGTGGTCTGATTCTGGCCTAGCATCGTGCTGCCATTATTATTTGTATAAGGATCTGTAGCGGGGTCGTAATAGAAAATTAAATCCGTGTTGGCCACCAGGATTAATCGAACAGTTATATCTGCTTCATAAACTTCATTTACGCGATTAATGGTCGTCACTACTGCTGACATGACGAGTCCAACCTGTGATGATGAGGTGGCTCCATAATAGTTGCTGTATTCACCATCGGCGGCCTGGGCTAACCGATACGTCCTGAACATGCAATCTCCTGCTCGATTATGTCCGGTATTTTCTTGTGTTTCTTTTACGGTTTCCGTTACACCACATATCCATTCTTCATTCCGCACTAAATCTTTTCTGAAATAAGCAATTCGGTGTACAAGATCATTCCGTTGATAAGGATCGATATACATCATTCCGTTATCATCCCTGATCACGGCTCTCAATCCACTTTCAGTCCAATCAGCACGTATGGTTCTGTTTGGATTCAAGACTGATTCGCCACGGAAGGTTCTTATGTCCGGAAACTTTTGTGCAAGGCCCGGTTCCATCATACTGTATTGGACCATCCTGAAAACATCCGTTGTACCATCGGCAAGTCCTACTGTCAATAGAGTATTACTTGATGAAAGTGGTCCTGACTCTTCTTTAGGGGCTGTCCAAAGAATCTCCTTAGTCACAACATCATCTGTGTTGTAGAGGAAAAATTTCTGCGGAATAATATCTCTTATTCCTTGCTTTTGAATTAATGCCGTATCGCCGATTATCCAGTTTTGAGCCAAACTAGTAGTTGCCCAAAACAAGGCGATGAGCATTAAAACCTGTTGAATCCGGCTGTTCATTTTGATACCTTTTCTTACTTAAATCTGGTTCCATTTTCAGGGGGATGCAAAGTTAATCCCAAAACCTGCAGAAATGAATCTTCATTTCCTAATGAATTCCTTTTTCAGGCTCCGGAATAAGGTCTGCCAAAATGTAAAAATTCCGGTACCTGCCCTAAAACCTGGACCCTAAGTAATAGGGAAGCATGGCCCTCCAGGTTGGCCAGTCGTGGCTCATATCGGGACCCCAGATATCCAGTTCGTGTGGAATCCCCTTGTGATTAAGTAGCGCTGAAAAAGATTTAGAGGCGTCCGGGCTTTCATAATCGCCGGAGCCACTCAGGATATGGACATGATTCGATTGTTGGAGCTTAGGCAGGTAGAAATCGTCATTGAGTTGTTCCATGTAATGCATCGGGCTGTTGAAATAGACATCCTCATCCCAGTATCCATCTGTATATGAGGTCAAATCATAGACTCCACTCATGGCAATCGTCCCGGCAAATAAATCTGGTCTTCTAAAATACATATTAGCAGCATGAAGGGCGCCAAGAGAAGCACCACACGTGATGATTCCTGTATTCTCGCTGGTGTTGTGTTTGATGTAGGGCACCACTTCGCGGGCTACATATTGATTAAATTGTTGATGACGAATGGCCTTATGCCGTGGATGCATTTTGCTATTGAGCCAGCTTTCCGAATTGATGCTGTTGATGGAAAATACCTTGACTTTTCCTGCTGAAATATAGGGTTCGATCACATCCAGGAGCAGAAATCGCTCGTATTCGAGGTAATCAGCTGCGGCTGTAGGAATAAGCAATAATGAAAAACCATAATGGCCATATATGGCGATTTCCATTTGTTTATTTAATGATGGGCTGAACCATGAGTCTAATTCTCGATGCATTTCGTTTGGTGTTTGATAGGCCTAAGATATTTAGATTTTGGTTGTGGATTATTAGAGGTTGGATTGGTTCTGGGTTGCTGGTTTTTGGGTTTTATTTGAATTTTTTTTATCCGCTTAATTTCTGTTAATCTTTCCGGTAATCACTAATCTTTCCATTATAAAACATACTGTTATCGCAGTTTCGAATATTCGTTGGTTTATTGTTATTAGGTTTGCTTTTCACTTATTTATTCCGACAACATATATCCAACAACCAGACCATTTTCCAACAACCATCAACTCAAACTCGTTTATCCATGAATTCCGGACTTAAAGTCATTGCCCCTGCTTCTGTATCAAACCTGGCCTGCGGCTTTGATACACTTGGTATGGCAATCGATATACCCTCAGATGAGATCGTTGGCCGTTGGACCGATACTCCCGGGGTTCACATTACTGAAATCAAAGGACACAAAAACGGAATTTCACTTTCATCGAAAGAAAATATAGCGGGAATCACTGCCATGGCATTGCTTAAACATCTGGGTGAAGATAAAAGAGGGCTAGAGTTGAGGATTCACAAGCACATTCCCGCTGGCAGTGGTCTTGGAAGCAGTGCATCGAGTGCAACTGCTGCTGCTGTATTAGTCAATGAATTACTCAACCGGCCTCTCGAAAAACGAGAATTAATTCCTTTTGCACTGGAAGGTGAAGTGACAGCGAGTGGTGCAAGGCATGGGGATAATGTTATCCCATCATTGATGGGTGGATTGATACTTGTGCGTGACATTGATACTTATGATTATCACAGGATCTATACACCTCCAGGATTGTATATGGCAATACTGCTGCCGGATATTATAATTCCAACTAAAGATGCTCGTGAACTTCTCAAATCGGATGTACCTCTGACGGATATGGTACACCAGGCGGCTAACCTGGGCTCGTTTATTATCGGAATGCATCTTGGAGATCTTGATTTAATCGGTCGTTCTATGCGGGATCATATCATCGAACCTCAACGCAAACACCTTATCCCCTATTTTGATGACGTTCAGCGCGTTGCTCTTGAACATGGCGCACTTGGTTGCAGCATTAGTGGTGCGGGTCCTGCAGTTTTTGCTTTATGCCAGGAAAAACTTTTGGCATCGAAGATCGTAGATGCAATGCATAATATTTATCAGAAGCACGGACTTGATGCGCGAACATTTGTCGGCAGTATCAATCATGAAGGAACGGTGCCAGTATAATTAAATGTAATTGTGTCCCCCTGTGTGTAATTTAACTTCTTTTTGAATACTGAATACTGAATACCGAATACTGAATACTGAATACCGAATACCGAATACTGAATACTGAATACCGAATACCGAATACCGAATACCTCTTAAAAACTGGTCTTGTTGTGTATAAAAAATCCCCACTCTCCAAGATGGTTAACATTCATGTTAAACTGAAAAAGAAAGTTGTGGTACAGCAACATATCGAGACCAAATCCACCACCATACAATCCCCTGTTAGCTAATGAATTTTCTTCCTGGGTAAATGGATCATTGACGATACCCGTTTCTGCATACATGGATAAGAAGAGTTGAAAGGGCATGGTGCGGAATTGTTCAACGGGTATTAAGTCTCCAAGCTGAATTTTTGTTTGAATAAGGTTATATGACAATTGATATTTACCGACGATATAATCTAACCCATCAATGATATATAATTCATATCCCCGTACAAACTTTTGTTCATATCCAAGCGCGTGATAAAAATAGTACGAGGGTTGGCTTCGACTAAGACTATAGTGCCCTATTCCAACCAAGCGGCTTTGGAATTTTTTCCCCAGTTGAAAATTATATTCCAGGGAGGCTGTGGTGGTAAGTGTATTTTCATCATCATTTTTACCCCAACCGATTTTTTCTATTTCCAGCAGTGTTCTGATGCCTTTCGATGGAAATATTTTCAAATCCCTGGCATCATATTCATATGAATACTTCAACGATACTGCTGCGTGGGATGTGCCTCCATTGCGAAAGAACCTGGCGTTGTAATCCAGTATGGAAGAATCCATTTTCAGGTACTCAAAGCCTAGTATAAGTTCGTGTCTCAGGTAAATGGATGGCCTGAATTGAAGCCTGGCCTGCGTCCTATATCTTTCCTGCAATTTGATATCGTTAAGTTTATAGAATTGCTCTTTATTATCTATGGTGAGGTAATTGACTTCTTTATTATAACTATGCAAAAACCCTGCAGTAAGGCCAAGACTTTGTCGCTGGTTGAAGTATGGAAATCGATATTCAATTTCCTGTTTGGGAGTATATCCAAATTGAAGCTTTGCTTTAAACTTGTCATTATGACCGGTGAAATTCAGGAAATCCAGTTGCGCCCCGATGTTTAGTCTGTTCAGATCATGATGGTGCGTATTCCACCAGACATTAAAATTTCGATCTGCTAAATCAAGAATGGGGAGAAGATATATGTACCATGATTCTTTGACTTCAATCACGATTTGTATTTGATGAAGATCTGTATTCCATTCCGAGACATTGACCGTGACTTCATTAAACAAGCCGAGATTGAGAAGATTGTTTTTATTTTTCTCCAGTATCGGACCCAAATCATTTTGAACAAGTGTATCCCCAACCGAAAATGTAAGTTCTCTTCTTACAATGGATTCCTTGGTTCGTTTAATTCCGTAAATTTCGATAGAGGTGACTTTCACCGATTGGCCGAGGCACGGGTGAATGAAACATAGTATTCCTGTTAACAGAAAAAAGAATGGCTTATACCCGGACATTACACATTAAGATAATGCAAGAATGCATCATAATGGTCCTGCATGCTTTCAAAATAACCTTCTTCGGAAAAAGTTGCTTTGATGGTATACCCAAATCGTTCCAGTGTAGCCTCCAGGTGCTTCGTGTCCATCTGGTTTGTTTTTAAGGTTACATAGATTCGTTGAGATGTTTCATCATGCGTCAGAAAGCTGCTGAGAACTGTTGCATTTTCACTTTCGATGATCCTGGATATTTCAGCAAGGCTGTAATCTGTCTTGTGTATTTCAATGACAATAATGCCTCCGGGCTCAGAAAATGAAAAGCTTCTTGCATAAAACTGGATTAGATCTTCGAGGGTGATCAGGCCCAGGTAATTGTCTTTTTGATCGACCACCGGAATAGCGCTTAATTTATGATCGGCCATCACGCTCATCACTTCAAAAAGATGATCTGCCTGTCGTACAAAGGCTTTATTGAGACTGAGGGGGAATGTGCCTATGGCGTCTTCAAGAGGATTGATCGTTATATCTTCCTCAGAAATGGTGCCGAGGAGTTGTTCATTATTGACTATCGGAAGATGTTTCAGGTGATAAATTTGCATGTATGTCAATGCCTGTTCCCCCGTATCTGAAGTACGGAGAGGCTGAATAAGTGTTGATATGAGTTCTCGGGCGATCATGTATTGAGTCTATATACGTATTAGACGAAAGATTGTGCCAAATGTGGCGTGAATTAGTAAATATTTAACGGGTCAGCTTCTTTTTTTCGATCATAAACTCCTGTTCAGACAATAATCCCCTGTCACGGAGCTCGGCTAAGCGCTTCAGCTGAGCCAGTAATACATCATCCTGAACCAGTTCTTCTTTTGGCAATTCGGGCACTTTCGTTGTTTCAGACGGACTCACAACTTTTAGCCTGAATCCGTTATCCTTAAATTCATCCCACCTGTCCTGAATGCGGACATAGGCCAGATCATCGTGCGTTTTTATTTTTTCAAAGTCATTAAAGCCGAGGCTTACGGCTTTATCAAGATGTTCATATGCCAGATCAACTTGTTCTGTAAGTGAATAGGCACAGGCAATATTAAAATGGAGGGAAATATCATTTGGATTGAGTTCAAGTCCTTTCTTGAAATCTTCAATGGCGCCTTCAAGGTCAAATTCCTTATACTTCTTAATGCCATTTACTTTATACGGATTTTGAAGATCTCTCACACCCGGCTGCATTTTCCTGGGCAATGGCGGTGTCTGCCCTCTTTGGGTGCCGGACGTTGAAGAGTTATACTGTTGAGGTCCTCTTCCATAATATTGGGTCTGGACAGCCGGCGAATTGTATTTACGATTGAATTCGTTTTCATCCATATTAAGCAAGACGATCCCATCTATCAATCCAAGAATAAAGGGAATAATGCCAATCGAAAGAATCATGAGACAGAAATAAAGGATGCCAAGACCGGTTTGGCCAAGGTAAAAACGATGAATCCCTGCCCAGCCGAGAAATAAAGCAAGAAATGCCGCTGTAGTCTTATTTTTCATACACCCCTCCGATGTGACTTGTAATGATAACAAATTTTAACAAAGGTCGGAATCCTAAGCGACATGAGCCAAAACAAATGAATTCCTGGTGAACAGTTGTAAAGGAGTAAGGCGGTAAGAATTACGATTTCATTTGGCTTCGACTGTATATTTACACGTCAGAAGCGCTATGTCATCCGGATATGGTTTTTTGCCCCGGAATAAATCAACATCTTTCATCAGGGCATCATTGAGCATTTCTGCTGAAGAGAATTGCTCGGCACCTTTTAATATTTCGCTGATATTGTTATCGTCGAAATAGGCTCCATCATCATTCGTTACATCCGTAAGGCCGTCAGTGCATGCAAAAATAATTCCGGGGTGATGGAGGTTTACTTCTCCCATATGAATATCAGGAAGGGTTTCAAATGCACCTATGATTGTACAACCACTTTCAAGTCGTGTCATGGTGCCATTCTGAATCAGGAAGGGTGGAAAATGTCCTGCGTTGATGTATTGAAGTTTGTTGGTCCGAAGATTTAACTCCCCAATAAAAAGTGTGATAAATCTATCACTGCGTGTGATCCGGTAAACGGCCTGGTTAAGTGCATAAACAAATGTCTCCAAATCACGATATTGGTAAATCAGGCTTTGAAGAATAGCCTGAAAATTAGCCATAAGTATAGCCGCCGAAACACCTTTCCCGCTTATGTCAGCAATACAAAAAGTAAGTCTCCGCTCATCGTACTGAATAAAATCAAAATAATCTCCGCCGACTGTAAGGTGAGGTTTGTACACAGTGGCCATCTCAAAAAACTTACTCTGAGGCAGGTGATCAGGAATAAGCATTTTCTGAACACTACTTGCAAGCTCCATGTCGCGGTCAAATCTTTCCTGCTCTATCTGCCTTTTAAAAAGCCTTTTGTTTTCTATGGCTACAGCAATAATATTGGTGAAGGTGGTGATGAATTGAAGTCTTGAATAATCATCTGCTTCAGCCCGAATTCCACCAATCAATGCAAATGCTATAGGACTCTTTTTGTGGTAAACAGGAATCATGAGATCGAAACCCTGTAGTATCTCAGGATCACTCTTGGTGATTCTTTGTGTTTTTGTAAATTTTTTCAACACAGAACCAAGGTTTTCAACCTGTGCAAGATCATCTGCCTTAAGATGGGTGACACACTGCCATTGGTCTTCTTGTTTAAAAAATAAAGCCATTCGTTTGATACCCATCTCCCATCCGATAAATGACTTATACATATTATATAGCTCCGGTGCAGCTACGTTGTCATTGATGGCTTGCGTAATGGTAAGCAGGCTGTTGATCTGGAGCTGCTTGAGGCTGAGTTCCTGTTGAAGTTTTTCTATGCTGAGCTGAATGGTCTCGCCCATGGATCTCCTGTGTGAATTTCGTGAGCAAGGTACTTCAAATTTCGCTTCAGACAGAGATCCCGGGCAACAGGAAGGGGCGTTTTAACTGTTTGTTAATATACATTACTCGTCAAAACCGTTTATGGATTGAATGTTTTTAGATTTCCGGTTCAAAAAAATGAATCCCAACCTGGTTGATATCTGCTTTCGAAGCCGAATCGCTTTTTTAAGATTAAGTTTGCTAACCAATTAAAATAGAGTATTGCTGACCCTTGACCGATATATTATCCGTAAATATTTAAGCACGTTTTTCTTCACGGCGCTCCTGTTTACAATTATTTCCGTGACGATTGATTTTAGTGGAAACATAGAGAAGTTCCTGGATCAGAAGGTGTCTACCAAACAAATTTTACTGGAATATTACCTGAATTTTATTCCTTACATCAACGGTTTGTTGTGGCCCATTTTCTCTTTGATTGCTGTTATTTTTTTTACATCGCGCATGGCTCGTAATACAGAAGTGGTAGCCATTTTAAATTCGGGGATGAGTTATAAGCGCTTTCTCCGGCCTTACCTGTTCACTGCATTTATTTTAGCCTTCTTCTATTTGCTGGGTAATCATATTTACTTTCCCCGGGGCAACAAAATAAAATTTACGTTTGAGAATACTTATATCTATCCAAGCAACCTCAAGGTTAAAAGCAATAACATCCATTTATTCATTGGTCCCGGCACCGTTGTATTCATCAATAATTATCGCAAGCAGGACAGCAGTGGAACAGGGTTTCGATTAGAAAAATATGATGATCTCCACTTAGCCTACTTGTTGAAAGCACGCACATTTCAATATATCGAATCCACAAAAAAATGGCGCCTTAAAGATTATAATGAGCGTCATTGGATAGATGGAAAAGAATATTTCACTTCAGGAAAGAATATGCAGTTGGATACCACTCTTGCTTTATATCCTTCTGATTTCATTTACTATGTCAATGAAAAAGAAATGATGACTTCGGCCGAATTAAACCGATTCATACGCTATGAAAGAGAGCGGGGACTTGGGGCTTCCCGCCTGATGAGAGCAGAATATCATCGACGGTGGGCAGAACCATTCAGTATTATCATCCTTACTCTCATTGGAGCATCTGTCGCTTCACGAAAGCAGCGTGGTGGCATGGGGCTTCACCTGGCGATGGGTGTATCCATTGGCGCTTTGTTTGTTTTCCTGAGCAAATTTGCATTGACCTTTTCCACCAATCTCAACATGAATCCGATGTTGGCAATGTGGCTGCCTAACATGATTTTTGGTGCTTTAGCATTTTATTTATTTAAGCTGGCCCAAAAGTAAGCCTCCCGCAATTGTGCTGTTGCCTCCTTACTTTTGCTGACCGCAACCCGGCATTATCTAATGGTTGATCAGTGGATTTTGAAAATACTCCTGTTTCCTTTAGCTGTTTTATACGGTTTGGGGGTGGCTATTCGAAACGGTCTTTATGCTGCAGGGCTGTTAAAAGGAGTTTCATTTAATCTTCCCGTGATCAGTGTTGGAAATTTATCTGTCGGCGGCACGGGGAAAACGCCTCATACAGAATATCTCATCCGATTACTCCGCGAGCACCTTACTTTGGCGGTATTGAGCCGCGGTTACCGGCGTAAGTCAAGCGGCTATCTTGAAGTTGCTTCTAATTATGATGCATCGATTGTTGGCGACGAACCATTACAATACAAACGTAAATACCCGGATGTAAAAGTTGTCGTTGCTGAAAGCCGAAGCATTGCCATTCCTTTAGTTTTAAGATCTTACCCGGATACACAGGTCATCATTTTGGATGATGGTTTTCAGCATCGTGAAGTAGTGCCGGGGCTCAATCTTCTTCTTACTGAATATAGTCACCCCTATACGCGTGATTGGTTACTTCCTGTTGGTCGTTTGCGTGAGTGGCGCAACTCTGCACAACGGGCAGATATGATCATTGTGACCAAATGCCCATTACAAATGAGCAATGAAGACATGCAGGCCATTCGCAATGAGGTTATATCCAAGCCTTCTCAACAAATATTTTTCAGCAGATATATTTATGGAAACCCATATCGAATGTATGGAGGACATGACCGCTTAGAGTTAAGCGCAAACCTGGAAGTTCTTCTTGTTGTGGCCATCGCAGGTACCGAATACCTGCTGGAATATGTAGATTCACAGTGCGGAGAAGTGAAAATGCTGGAATATCATGATCATCATCCTTTTTCAAATTTTGACATTGGCAATATTGAGTTGCACTTTAAAAACATGACAGGAGAACGCAATCGCATCATTCTGACTACTGAGAAAGATGCTGTTCGGCTTGATAGTCATCGTGAATTATTGCAGCGGCTCTCCCTGCCTATCTATATATTACCTGTAGCTGTTCAATTTATAGATGGTGAGAGCTTTAATACCGCCATTAAGGAATGGCTGCTTAATTTTAAGCGGTGAAGCCATCTCTTACCTACTCACAACTTTCCTTCTTTGGGTTCTCCTTATTCCTTCTCTTTTCAGCTGACCTGTCTGCCCAAAACGTAATGTCAGACATGGATCAGGATGCCCGCCAGGTATATGACCGAATGATTATTATGAGCGGTGGGGCTGATTCTATGATACATGCTGCCATACAGCCGATTTTAAAGGGGGATCTGGTAGCTCTTGCCGATACTTTTTACGCTTATAGTCATTCAGCCGTTGATGTTCACCAGGTCCAGTCTATCTGGGATCAGAACAATGAATTTACACGGCCAAATGACATTCGGCCTGTTTCATCAACAGTGATCGTAGATTCTTTTGGCCTTGTTCATCCGGCAAAAGAAGGTTTGCCGTCTACTCGGTACCGGCTCAGTAAACATCCGTTGTGGAAAACGTTTTATAAAACTCCGGCGAATTTTTATGAAGTAGATGTAAAAGATTTTTATTTACGCATCAACCCGATTCTTCATTTGGCAGTCGGCAGCGAAAGCAACGAGGGTGTAACGACTTTTTACAATCAGCGGGGTTTAAGTTTGCGCGGAAGAGTTGGAGATAATGTTTATTTCTCCACTAGTTTTTATGACAGCCAGGTCCGGTTTTCTAATTATATAAATCAATACACGGATTCAGTAGGCGTTGTACCTGGTGCTGCACTTTACAAAGATTATGAGAGCTCAATCTTTAATGTTTCGAATGCACGGGATTTTCTGATTGCCAATGCTTATGTGGGTGTGAATTTTGGAAAATACATCGGAATACAACTTGGACATTTTCAGAATTTTATAGGCGATGGCATTCGTTCTCTTTTCCTCTCGGATTATTCTACCCCATATTTTTCTCTGAAGATCAATACCCGGATATGGAAATTTCAGTATCAAAATATTTTTTCAGAATTGGCTGCAGATGATTTTCACTCGGTGTCCGGAATTGATCAACCCATCCCGCAAAAGTACATGGCCGCACATTATCTGAGCTTCAAAGCAGACCCGCACTTAACAATCGGCTTGTTTGAATCCGTGATATTTGATCGCGACAATGATCAGTTTGAATTGCAATATCTCAATCCTATTATTTTATATCGTACGATTGAAAACGCAATTGGCTCTCCGGACAATGTCATGATTGGCCTCAATGCACGTGGGATTATTGATAAAACCGTTTCTGTTTATGGCCAATTCATGCTGGATGATATTTCCATCAGCAAGATACTCGATGGTCACCTGGATTGGTGGGGAAATAAATTCGGACACCAGCTTGGTGCCAAATATATTAATGCTTTTGGTTTGTCTTCATTTGATGTACAGGTTGAATGGAACCAGGTGCGTCCATATACCTTTTCACATTATAATGAGAATGCAAATTATTCGAATTTTAAGCAGGCACTGGCTCATCCGCTCGGCGCTAATTTCAACGAATGGATCGGCGCTTTGACATACCAGGTTTCACCCCGATTGAATATTCAAAGCAGCCTGTACCTGATGAACAAAGGAGAAGATGTTGACAGCATATCTTATGGTGGTGATATAAATGTTCCGAACACCTTGCGGCCTGACGACTATGGGAATTCGGTTGGGCAGGGCATCATGACTAAAATTGTATTCTGGACATCCGGGCTTCATTATGAAATAAGTCCGGGCTTATTTATTGACATGCAATACTTGTTAAGAAAAAAAACAGCTGATTTGCCGGTGCGAAATCTCAATACAAGTCTATTTCAATTCGGAGTCCGCCTGAATATGGCAAGACGGGAAGATGTCTTTTGATCATAAATTTGTCGTTCATCATTTCACATTAAGTCATTAATATTCTTTAACCGGATTTAATGAAGCGAAATTGGTTATTGATTTTCGGAGCCATTGTTATCTCGATACTGATTGCGTATCGTTCATGTGTCATTCCAATGACGCATGATGAGGCCAGTACCTGGCTCAATTATAGATACATTAATGTTTGGTCCTGCATATCTAATCCCGCTTGCTGGGGTACCGCCAATAATCATTGGTTGAATACATTATTACTGCAGTGGTCTGCCTCTTTTTTCGGTGATGTTGCCTGGGCGCTTAGATTACCAAATGTCGTTGCCGGTGTCGGTTATATACTTTGTTCTGTTTTGATTTCTACCCGATGCTTAAAACTACATAGTTTACAGTTTGCCGGATTTCTATTGCTCTGCGGACATGTGTATTTGTTGGATTTCTTTTCTTTGGCTCGCGGTTATGGGTTAATGGCTTCTGGTGTGATCTGGGCCATCTATACCATTCTCCGTTATCTTGAAAAATATGATTGGCGTTGGCTTCTGTTTTCGCTATTTGCGATAACATTTGCAATACTGGGTAATTTTACTGCCCTGCTACCATGGGCGGCTTTGGCGTTGAGCTGGTTCGTTTGGTTGTCAGTGAATAAAAAAATAAACTTGCTGCTTCGACACGGGCTTCTGTGGTTTTTCAATGTTTGTACATTGTTTTATCTTCTGCATTTTCCAATAAAAACTTTATCCGGATCCGGCGAATTTGAATGGGGCGCACATAGTGTTTGGGAAACGGCGAAAGATTTAATGATTAGTCTGATTTATGGTAATCGGTTCATGGGAGAGAGTACTCCTGTTTATTTGTTGGTGGCCATCGCTAGTGCCATTATTTTTATTGTTGTCGCGGTTATCCTGAACAAAAAATACGAATATAGATCTTCAATCATTTTTACTTCTCTTCTACTTGTTCTGAATGTAATTTTCATCCTGCTTCAGGAAAAGTTCACCGGTGCTTTGGCCCCGATAGGACGAAAATCAATTTATTTTATTCCATTCATTTTCACGTTGATCTGCCTTGGATTGACATTGATTCGTAATGTTCGTGCCGGAAGGTTTGTTGGTATACTTATTTCCATTGTTCTTGTTTATAATATTGCTCATACCATGCCTTTGAAATCTTGTCGGGAATGGTATTATGACGCCTATTATCCTGAATTACTTTCTACTTTATTTCCCGAAGGTCCGAAGTCAGATAGCATCCGGTTGAGTACTACCTGGATTTTTAATCCCGCATTGAGCTTTTATCAGAAAACTGTTCCATTACCCATCAGCGGCCTTCCGTATCAACGTCCTTTGGTGATTGATACTACCATACAGTTTTATTATGTAGAGCCCCAGGACACTATCGGCATGGCCGGGAAAGGATTTCTGCCGGACAAAAAAATTGGTCCCTTTTACCTTTTAAAAAATGTGCGTGCTGATAAATAGTCTTGTTCCATTATATCTCATGTTACTGCCTTCTTTGTTGTTTCCGTATATCTTCGCTCACACATGAAAGCCAAAAAATCTTTTGGTCAGCATTTTCTTACACAGCCCTCTATTGCAGAGAATCTTGCTGCATCAATTGATACCAGGGGTTGTGAGGCTATCGTCGAGGTTGGACCGGGTAAGGGTATCCTGACAAAATTCCTACTCCAGCAACCCCTTCCGGTATTTGCCGTTGAACTTGATCGTGACTTAATTCCTTTGTTGGAAAATGAATTCGCAGGAACCTCTCTAAAGCTCATACAGGGAGATATTTTACGTATCCGTTTTGATGATTTGCTTGGGCCCGAAACAAATTTTGTACTTGTAGGTAATTTTCCCTACAACATCTCAAGCCAGATTGTTTTTTTGGCCATTCAACACCGGCATCAAGTACCGTTTATGGCGGGCATGTTTCAGCGCGAGATGGCTGACCGAATTTGTTCTCCGCCGGGGAGTAAAAATTTTGGTGTTATCTCTGTTCTGGCACAGGCCTATTATAAACCATCCATTTTGTTTCAGGTCAAACCGGGTTCTTTTTCTCCTCCCCCAAAAGTGCAGAGCTCCGTTATTTCGCTGACACGATATCGTGAAGAAATAGACGATTTACCATTTCAGTCTTTGCGGCAGGTAGTAAAAATGGCATTTAGTCAGCGTCGGAAAATGCTTCGCAATACGCTTATGCCACTTATTGGTGAAGAGGTCCTAAAAGAACAGGGTGTTTCGGATATGCGACCCGAACATTTAACCGTAGATCAATTTATTGCTCTTGCGCGAATAGCTCGTGCTGATCAGCCGACATAATTTTCTTTTACTACCAGGGCAAAATAATCATCCTCCAATTCCAAATATCCCTGGTCATAACAGAAGTAGTACACTTTTCCGGATCTGGTTCGATAGACGTTGGTGAAATAATCAAAGTTCAACCCGGCATCCATTAGTTTCACCTTGTGTGTTTTGGCTTTGCCTTTTGGATTTAATTTGGAAAGAATGCTTCGGTTTTTTCGAATTGTATTATTTACGCGTCGGATATAATTACTGATATCAGCATTTTGTTCGTTGAAATGATGTGCCCTGCAATAATCTGAACAAAATATTTTATCCCGGCGACCATGAATTTCTTCATGGCATTCTTTGCAAAATTTTTTTTCTGTTGCCATTGGTGTGAAGTTTGTTTTCAACTGCTTTGCTTCACCATCCATTTCAACAAATTCCTGCTACCAGATTTTTATCCGGTCTCCCGGTCTGCGATACCACCGGCTTTGTTGATTGATGTTGAATGCATCGTAAAAGCTATTAAGGTTTGATGGAGCCGCCACAGCCCGATATAACCCGGGAGGATGCGGATCTGTTTTGATTTGATGTCGCAATGCTTCCGGGCGAATTTTTGTTCGCCATACTGTTGCCCAGGACATGAAGAATCGCTGATCTGGTGAAAAGCCTTCTGTAGTTTCCGGCTTTTCGTGTCGCTGGTAATAAAGTTGTAATGCATCATAGGCAACACTCAGCCCGCCAAGATCAGCTATGTTCTCTCCCAGTGTGAATGTTCCGTTTAAAGAAAGATCCTCGAATGGATGGTATTCATCAAACTGTTGGACAAGTTGTTTTGTCAATTCCTGAAACCGGGAGCGGTCTTCTTCTTTCCACCATTCGTTTAGATTTCCTTCCTTATCAAACCTGCTACCCTGGTCATCAAAACCATGGGTAATTTCATGGCCGATGACTGCACCTATTCCGCCATAATTAACGGCAGCATCCGCTTGCCAATCAAAGAACGGCGGTTGTAATATCGCGGCGGGGAAAACAATTTCATTAAACATTGGATTGTAATATGCATTGACTACCTGCGGGGCCATGAACCATTCATCGCGATCCACTTTTTGGCCTATTCGGGACGCGTCCTTTTTAAATTTCCAGGCTGCTGTCAATAAAATGTTCTCTAGATAATATCCTCCGCGGAAAGTTGGCTTTAATTCCAGTTCATCATATTCTTTCCACTTGTCCGGATAACCAATTTTAACTTTGAACGCTTCCAGTTTTTCAAGGGCATACTTTTTTGTCTCCTCACTCATCCACTCAAGAACATTAATTCGCTTTCTGAACGCTTCGATAATATCCGCAGCCATTTCGAGGGCTGTAGCCTTTGCTGATTCGGGGAAGTGTTTTGAAACAAATAATTGACCCACCGCTTCTCCTAAAAACTGGTTGACAATTTTGACGATGCGTTCTTTTCTTGGTTTAATTTGCTCGGTGCCTTCCAGGAATTTATTATACAAATCAAAATGGGCTTCTTCAAGTGTTCCGTGTGCAAATGGAGCCGCATGATGAATAGTGAGAAATGTCAGGTACTGGCTGATTTCTTCGGACGATACTGTTGGGATAAATTCGTTAAGAAATCTGAAGTATTCCGGTTCTGTTACAATAAATTGATCAGGAGGAGTCACTCCGAATGTTTTAAAAATTATTTCTAAATCAATCGCAGGGGACAATAACCTGAATTCATCCATTGTGTATGGATTATATAACTTATCTGGTCGGCGTCTATCCTCTTTAGACATTAAATGGCTTGCAAGATCTTTTTCAAGTGCGAGAATATTCTGCGCAATTTTATCCACCTGGTCACTTTCGTATTTCTCTTCTGCTAGCAAAAGTCGCTTTATATACACCAGGTATTGATTGCGAATTTCAACATCACGTTCTGTCTCATCCAGGTAGAATTCTTTGTCCGGAAGTCCCAATGCTCCGGGCTCTACATAGGTTGCATAAGTATGGCTGTCAGCCAGGTCGGGGTGAATGCTAATGTTCACTATGCCCCCTAATCCATTCGCAATAAGCGAGCCCAACAGCGATGAAATATCCATGTTGATCCCGATGGATTTAATATCAGAAAAAATGGGTTCAAGCGCTTCAAGTTTTTTGTATTCAATGACACTCTTCTCCATGCCGGTCTCATAAAGTATAAGTGCTTTATTCTCAATTTCGGATTCACTTCGGCCAGGTGGGTTCAGGATGTCCAGGGTTTTCTCATCTGTATTTTTTGCCAGCTCGTGAAAACTGCCCCAGGAACTTCGGTCAGAAGGAATCTCCGTGTTTCTCATCCATCCGCCATTGACAAATAAATAGAAATCATTTTCCGGCCTGACACTAAAATCAAGGTATTCGGGGTTGATGCCTCTTGCCATTTTGATTAAGATCTGTTTATTTGTTCGTTAGATACATGTTTTCGATTGCCACTATTAACGCCTTAAAATGAGGCATATACCTTCGGGTTTGCTTTTCTGGCGAACTGGTGATCAGAAAATTTTTACTAAAATTAAATAAGTTTCCATTTGAATGCAAAACATTCTTAATTTCAGTGCGCTTTTTGAAACCTTGACCACATAGAGAACCCAAGCACCCTTCATCTCAAAAATGCTATTTGCTATTCGTTTATTTTATCAGACTTCAAAGCCTAGCGGCTTTAAAATATGGGGTTTATGTGGGTGGTTGCCCTAGCAACCATAGACAGGGAGGGATACCTCCCTGCGCTATTTTAGAACCATCCTTTGCCTTTTTTTCTCTCTGATTCTGTGGATCAAATAATGAGTGGCCAGATTTTATTTAATCTTAAGGATGGGTTAAATACAATTTCTTGTCCGATATTTTCCCGTTGTGTTGAGCGTTATTTCTTCTCTGTTCCTCCGTTGAGCGTTACTTGTATAATGGTGCTGTCCGCAGCAATATAAATATGGGAGTACGTATCATCAAATGCACAATTTGCAGTGGCCTGGGGAATATGGATTTTCGCGACAACTTCATCTTCAGGAGAAAATATCCAAAGTCCTCCGGGACCGGTTGCAAAGACATATCCCGAAGGATGAACTTTAAGTCCATCGGGTAATCCATTTACTTTTCCAACAAGATTTGTGGCATCGTAAAGTACTTTTCCGCTAGTTGCATTTCCGTTTGAACCGATTTCATATTTCATCCAGATGGCTCGCTTTGGATCCGAATTAGAAACATACATTATTTCACTAGTTGGTGAAAAACCAATCCCATTCGGCCTTAGCAATGAATCGATCACCATAAAGGTTGCGCCATTATGTCCAATTCGATATACACCGGAAAATCCAAGTTCTTTACCCGGATCCTGATCGAGTCCCGGAAGTCCGTATGGTGGGTCAGTAAAATAGAGCTCTCCGTTGTGGTAAGTAGCGTCATTGGGGCTATTAAGTCTTTTATTTCTCCAATTGTCCGCCAGGGTAATAAATTTTGATTCCGGTTTTGTTAAAGGTGCATCCATGACAGCGATACGGCGGTCTCCGTGTTGACAAATGACTAATTGGTTGTTTTTATTTACGATTAGTGCATTTGAGCCTTCTCGTTTTTGATCTTTTGGGCCGGTATAACCTGAAGGTTCCAACCATACACTCAGGCCTCCCGCTTCAGACCATTTATAAATTTTGTTTTCGGGCACGTCTGAGAAAAGAAGTGCCTGCTGGTCTTTCAGCCATACCGTTCCTTCTGCCCAGTTAAATCCTTTCGCTATAGTGGTTATTTTGGAGTTTTCTGAAAGAAACTTCTTTGCTTTTTTATCTAAAATTTCAATGCGAAAATCTTCTCCTTTTTGATGGCCGGCCTGGTTTGGATTATTCTTACACCCAATGAGTCCAAAGATCAGTGGAAATAAAAGTTGGAATAGATTCATTTGTAAGGGATTTAAGGTTTTTGGGTCCACAAAATAAATTGATTGATATGGGAAGTACGATTTAAATAAATCAAATGAGCATGTAATTATCTGAAAATTCAAAAAAAATTGTTTAATGTGTTGATTATCAGATAATTATTGCTTGTTTTTGCTCAATATCTTAATACTCTAATTTTGGGCCTGATCTTTTTTGGGGTTGTGTGTATGTCCTCTGTCCTATTGGTTGGCTCCAAGAAGATCTTTGCCGGGGTTTAATTGGGGCTTGTGTAATTCGGTTTGTTCCACGTGAAACAAATTTGAATTTTCAATCCGGGAGATTATTAAATCTCTCCGGCCTCAACCAGAAACTGATATAGTAACCGGTTAAATTCTTCCGGATGTTCCATCATTGGGGCGTGCCCACATTCATCTAAAAGAAATAGTTGTGAATATGGCAGCAGCTCATTGAATTTCTCGCCTACAAAAGCAGGGGTAATCGTATCCTGTTTGCCCCAGACTAATAATACAGGCCTTTTAATCTGGTAAAGCCTTTCACCAATATTGTGCCTTATGGCTGATTTGGCAATGGCTATAACCCTAATAGCTTTGTTCCTGTCATTTACAATATCGTAGACCTCATCAACTAATTCTTTAGTGGCAACTTTTGGATTATAAAACGTCGTTTCTGTTTTTTTCTGAACGAAGTCATAATTTCCTCTTTTGGGGAATGTACTTCCAAGGGCGGCTTCAAATAGCCCAGAGCTGCCTGTCAGTGTCATGGTCCGGAGGATATCGGGACGATCCAGTGCAAAGAGAATGGCCACATGTCCTCCAAGGCTATTACCCACAAGATTTACTGATTCATATTTTTTGTAAGCCACAAATTGATTTACATGATCAACAAGACCGGTAACAGATAATCTTTTTAGTGGCATTTCAAAAATAGGAAGGAGAGGAACTACCACATTTAACTTACCCCTGAAGCGGTCTATAATGGACTTAAAATTACTAAGCGCCCCAAAGAGGCCGTGCAGTAGCAGTAACGTCTTTTCATTTCCGGGATCGGTTTCAATATATTTATAACCCCCCTCTTCTTTCGTCAATAATTCCATATTGATCTTTAAAAGATACTGTTATATAACGATTTATAGATTGTGTAGTTTCTTAATATTTACTGGTTTGGTGACAAGATGCAGGTAAAAGAGGAATGTAATGGTTAGAATTCCCACACCCTGATGAAGAGATCCGAACAAAACAGGGATGTGTCCATTACTATTAACTAATGTCAAAATACCCAAACTTATCTGAACCACTATTATGCAAAGCAAAAAGAAAGTAACCCAACTCCATTTGGCATTGTTTTCCCTGCGCCATTTCACAGCCAAAACAATAAACAATACTAACAATATATATGCAAGATTCCGATGGGTAAAAAGAACCATGGCGGGCATAAAACCAGATTTATCATACAACAAAAAATTGTCTTTATTCCAATGATTGGGATCTAATATGATAGAAGGAATCCACTCCCTATTCATCATTGGCCAGGTTGGATAGCTCAATGACGACTTCATTCCCGAAACAAATCCTCCAAAAATAACCTGGAGCCCTGCTAAAGACAAAGTCCACAAAACATATTTTCCTAGAGCACGACCTGGTTTGAGCTTTTCAAATCCTCTATGGTTGAGCCAGGTATAAAATAAGGACATAAAAAGAAGAATACCCAAACTTAAATGAATAGTGAGTTTATACGCATTAACCCATGGCCTGTTAATTAAACCGGAGGATACCATAATCCAACCGAATATCGCAGCAAGGCTTGCAAAAAAAATAACCCATCCTAAATTTCTGATGAGTTGCCTGGAAAGAGATCTCCTGCCTAAAAAAAATAAAAAGGGAATCAAAAAAACCATGCCCATTGTTCTTGCCCACAGACGATGCAAATACTCCCAAAAAAAAATGAATTTAAATTCACTTAACTCCATACCGGCATTGATATGCTGATACTGTGGAGTTGCTTTGTATAAATTAAATGCTTCGTCCCATTGTGTTGAATTCATCGGCGGTATCGAACCCATCACAATATCCCAATGAGTGATACTTAATCCTGAGCCTGTAAGACGGGTTATTCCGCCTAACAGAATCTGAATAAAAACCATTGTCATCCCTATAAAAAGCCAGTAGCTAATTAATTTTTGATCACGGGTATTTCCAGGTTCCATTCCGTTTCAAAGATACTTATTGAACCCCGATCAACTTCCCCGTTGATAATGGTGATATTTCTTTTAAATACTATTCTATATCATCATCATCAAGGGTGTTAATTAGTGGAAAGGAATTTTCAAAATGATTTGCTTATGAATAACTCTCCGTTTATTCACCACTTCCCACACGCTTACCAACATGTTAATTATTTGATTTACAATTAGTTATAACCACTTTAATCAAATCAGGATGATTTGTTTATAACTAAAAATGTTTAATAATAATTTTTAAAATATGTTAGTAAGGCTTCTGAATTAAAACTAATAATGTGCACTTTTATGAAGACGATAAGAACAGTACACAAAACAGTTTACTTTTCCACATTCTATGTACTAATCTGTCATTGCCGGTGTGGATAATAAAAATATTTGTGGGCTGTAAGAAGAGGAATTATATCTGCTAATTAGTTTTAATGTTTAGAAGTTTTTAGAGAAAACCAAAACCAGAAAGAATAAATGCGAGCTGTAATTCAACGCGTGAGCAATGCAAGTGTCATATCAGATGGCATATTGAGTGGAACTATTGATTGCGGGTTCGTTATATTACTTGGAATTGAACACATTGATTCCCGGGAAGACGTCGAGTGGTTAGCTGATAAAATACATCAGATGAGGATCTTTTCAGACAAGGAAGGGAAAATGAATCTTTCACTGTCGGAAGTTAATGGTGGTCTCCTGGTGGTAAGTCAATTCACTTTATATGCGAGCACAAAGAAAGGAAACAGACCATCGTTTATTAAAGCGGCCCGGCCCGAACACGCAATCCCACTTTATGAATACTTTAAATCGTATTTAAAAGCACAGACGGGAAAAGAAATTGCCTCAGGTATTTTTGGGGCAGACATGAAATTAAGCCTGGTGAATGATGGACCGGTAACGATACTGATAGATAGTAAAAACAAAGAATAATGAATATACAGGAGGCACAACAAAAGGTGGACAGCTGGATTCATCAGTATGGAAGAGGCTATTTCAGCGAACTCACAAATCTTGGAATCCTGACAGAAGAGGTGGGAGAAATGGCGCGATGGATGGTGCGAAAATATGGCGACCAATCGCTTAAGCCATCCGAAAAAGAATTGAATATTGACGATGCCATTGCAGACGAAATGACGGATATCCTATGGGTGTTGATATGCCTTGCTAATCAAATGGGAATTAATCTTGATAAAGAGTTCGAGAAAAATATTGAAAAGAAAACCATGCGGGATTTTGACAGACACCTGGGAGGAAGATGAATAAAAATATTATTTATCAGATACTCGCAGACGATCCGCACTTAAGGCCGCTAACGAGACCCAAATTGATAACGAAAGGCAACCAACAAAAACAAGCAGCGCGCCACCCAGGAGCAATTGATCATATTGTTGTAGTATGAAGAAATCATAAAGCCCATGGAGAATAAGCGGAACAAGAATTGAGGGCCACAAAAAACGTGAAGATTCAAGCTTGTATCGGGCAAAGAAAAATCCCATGATCACGGCAAAAAGAAAATGAACCGGCACGGCAGTAAAGCCCCGGACAACAATGTTCAATAAACCTTCTCCGGTAAAAACATAGAGTGAACCCTCGACGAGATTAAATCCAACGGCGATACCACAAGCAAACAATATGCCGGCCGTATACCTGTTCAGCCCACCCCAATAATTTATAATAAAAACTAAACACATCCACTTTGCTGTCTCCTCAATAAGGCCGACACCAATAAAACTTTCCAAAATAATCAGGGAGCGATGAGCATTAATTAGATCGCCCATTAATTGATTCCAAAGATATTCCAGCAACAACGCCATGCCGGCAGCAACAAAACCAAGTAAAACACAAACGATCAAACGGATTGGCCTGACATCAGAGGTGGAACGAACCAACCAATAGATCAACAACCCATAAATGATAACAGAAAAGGCTGCAACGAAATAAATCATGCGACTAAATCATCGTAGAAGCTGATCAAATCCACAATCATTTGTCTTGGACTTTCATACATACCCAAATGTCCAACACCAGGATACATGTGGAACGAACACTGTTGTGCTAGAGATGCTTGTTTATAAGCTAACTCTGCGGGGACAGCAGGATCGGATTCACCCATCTGCAGCAGAACGGGGATGAGTGCGTCTTTTAAAGTTTCACTATGATTTTTCCGGTCACGAATAGCCTGAATTCCAAAAGACCAGGCATTCTCGTCATAAGAGACGCCTCGGGCGATCAGCATTTTAATTAATTGAGGCGACCTATTGCGTTCTGCGAAAAGAGAGGGAATAAATTTGTTGATGAATTCTTCGCGACCATTTGTTTTTATGTTCTGCAAAACTTCTGAACGAGCCAACTTCTTTTCGGGAGTATCTGCATAAACATGACTATGTACAAGCGCAAGGGAGGATACCCTGGAAGATTGTTGTGCCAGCATTTCCAAACACACGTAACCACCCATACTGTGTCCAACCAGGTTAACCTGTTGAACATTAATTTCATCCAAATGACGCCAGTATTTAGAAGCTAATTCAGTAATGGTGTAAGGGGAAGTTACATGCTCAAGACCAAACCCGGGAAGGGCCAAATAAATGACATGATGGCCCTCAAAAGCAATCTCCAGCGGATACCAGATGCGTTGATCAAATCCGTGTCCATGAATCAGGATTGTGGTTTTTTGCTGAGGAGTCATGTTAATAAATTATGCAAGTGAATTTATGACATTAAAGAAAGGCAAAAGAACCCATCCAACTCAAAGCAAAGATCTTCGCAAGTCTTCGGGACGCTGATCAGGCAAAGAAAATAATACTGCTATCTTTCGGCACCATAATCAGCAAATACAAAGATGGCACTAACAATAGGAATCCTCAAAGAACAATCTGATCAAAGAGTAGCAATCACCCCGGACAACATTAAAAGATCCAGGATTCAGGGGGCCGTATATTGGATAGAATCCGAAGCAGGCACAAATGCGGGATTTGATGATCCTATTTATTCCGGAGCTGCAGCAATAAAGGACAGATCATCCATTTTAAAAGAAGCGGACGTCATTGTCACCATTTTTCCCCCAAGGGACGAGGATCTCAGCCAGATGAAAGCAGGTTCGCTCCTGATTTCACAATTCAGGCCTTACCAGGATTTGGGCGTTGTTGAAAGGCTGGGGAAATACCCGATAAAGGCGATCAGCATGGACATGATTCCGCGGACAACACTTGCTCAATCAATGGATGTTCTTTCTTCGATGGCCTCCATTGCAGGATACAGAGCTGTATTGGCTGCAGCACAACATTTGCCCCGATACTTTCCGATGATGATCACTTCTGCAGGAAGTATCAGGCCTGCAAAGGCACTTATTATCGGAGCTGGTGTAGCGGGCCTACAAGCTATAGCAACATCAAGAAAACTTGGAGCTGTGGTTGAGGCATTTGATGTCAGGCATGCGGCGAAAGAAGAAGTTCAAAGCTTAGGAGCAAAATTTGTTGAAGTAGCAGGAGCCACCGATGACAAAGGTGCCGGCGGATATGCTGTTCAGCAATCAGAAGAATTTTTAAGCAGACAACGGGCAGAGGTGCAGGCAAGAGCCGCCAAGGCTGATGTAATTATTTGTACTGCCCAGGTAAGGGGTCGAAAGGCACCAATACTGATCGAGGCCGACACCATCTCGCTCATGAGGCACGGCTCAGTTATCGTTGATCTTGCGGCTTCGTCAGGAGGAAATTGTGCTTTAACCGAAAACGACAAAACCATCGTGAGACATGGTGTGACCATCATTGGAAACTCGTCGCTTGAAACCGAGATGCCCGAAGACGCAAGCCAGATGTATGGAAATAATATTTTGAATTTACTCAATCACATTACAAAAGACGGAGCGCTAAACCTGAAATCTGATGATGAGATTGTAAAAGGGTCGCTGATAAAGTCATAATCCGAAAGGATCAGAAGACAGCGATTCATGAGTAAGCAAGTTGATCTTCCTCCATCATTTTAACCACCATTTTCGGTTTTCCATATTGTTGAGCGGTTTTCTTTGTCACCCAAACATAATTTTCGGCAAGATCACCAGGTGATGAAAGCAACCGGACGTGAATAAATCGCCCGTTGATGGTCTGATGCGACAATAGTTGACGAACAACAGAAGACGTTCCCATCCATTCAATATTTTGATGGCCAATTATTTTTTCCGCAAAAGAAAGAAGTTGAACGGAAGATAGGATCCGTGTTGTTTTGCGCTCTAAAATCGGTGGAACATATAAGTCGCGCCAGATATCTTTTTCTTCTCTTCGTTGAAGCAAAAATTTATTTCGATAATGGAAAACGACAAAATTAAAATGACGGATCCTGTTTGATTTTTTCTTTGAGCGAACGGGCAACGAATCTACTTTTTGATGTGCAAAAGCATAACACTTTTTGGACAAGAGACAGGAATTACACAAGGGTCCTTTCGGCTTACAGACCAGGGCACCAAAATTCATTATAGCCTGGTTAAATAATCCCGGAGAAACTCCGTCCATAAATTTTGCTGCAGTTCTCCGAATTTCCTCATGCGTAGAAGGATCATCAATAGAATGATTTATGCCTGCAAAACGCGCAATTACTCTTTTCACATTTCCATCGACCACAACCTGTCTGCGACCAAAAGCAAAAGAAGAAATGGCTGCTGCAGAATAAGGACCAATACCGGGTAATTCCAGGAGACCCTCATAAGTATCCGGAATCATGCCATCGAGATGTTCAACAACATGCTTTGCTGCTTTGTGAAGATTTCGGGCACGTGAATAATACCCGAGGCCCTGCCAATTCATCATCACATCATCAAGAGAAGCTGCTGCCAAAGATTGAACTGTTGGGAAATGATGAATGAAGCGGAGATAATAATCGGTTCCCTGTTCAATACGGGTTTGCTGCATGATAATTTCAGACAGCCAGATTTGGTAGGGATCCGGAATTTTACCCGACCAGGCAAGGGGACGGGGGTTATCATTGTGCCAACGTAAAAGAGCACGGGCAAAAAAATGCGCCATCAGTCAAAGTTAAAAATCATATTCTATGAATGTGATCAATAACAAGCCTGGTGGCGCGTATATAGGTCTGGTGTCAGAAAATCCTTTAAAGAAAAATACTACGGTCTTGCTACCTGGTACTTGCGCTCAATCATATCTTTCAATTCTTTGCGCGCAAAAAAGATTCGGCTTTTCACTGTGCCCAAAGGCAGATTAAGCGTCTCTGCTATTTCCTGGTATTTATGACCGAGATAATGCATTTCAAAAGGAACCCGCAATGAGTCATCTAATGCCTCAACCATTCCGCCAAGCTCATCCATCATGATGTTGGACTCCGCATTATTGCGAATGGATGCAGCACCACTGTTAATAAAATACAGGTTGTCTGTTGAATCAATTATGGTTCGGGTCTTTACGTTCTTACGGTAGTTGTTGATGAAGATATTCTTCATAATGGTCAGCAACCAGGCCTTTAAGTTAGTGCCGGGTATAAACTTATCTACATTGCTGATAGCCCGAAACGCTGTCTCCTGGTAGAGATCCTTTGCTTCTTCGGTGTTTTTAGTCAGCTTGTAAGCGAAGGTGTGTAGGGGACCACTGAGACTTGACAATTGGTGGTTGAAATCGGTGGTAGACATAATAGGTTAAATTTTGTTCATCCCAAAACTACACAAAAGTTGAACAACAAGCAACAAAGGTTAAACAAAAAAACTAAATATTAACTATAAATTAACGCATTTACACTAAAATTACACTGCAAACCATTATAAATCAGTTAATTATAAAAAACAATGGTTTTCACTGAAAATTGAAAACAGTGAAAGTCATTAAGGGAAATCCCCTAAAAATTTTGAAGTTTAACCCTTAAAATTTCGCTGAAACGATTCGAAATGGAGTGGTTGCAACTTTTCTAAGAGCAAAAAAAAGAGATCAGCCCGGTTTGTCCTTGTCTTATGAATTGAAACAAAAAATATGAATTCAAACAAAAGAATCATTATGCAACTGTAAAGTCAACACAACAACATAGAGATCATGAATGAAGTTTTCGTTTGCCGTTTTTGGAATTATCAATTAGAAATTATCTTGAGCAACAAATGATCAATGTAGCCATTATCGCCGGAGGGCCTTCTGCAGAAAGGGGTGTTTCACTCAAGAGTGCAAAAACAATATCAACACACCTGCCGGCTGAAACATACAAAGCCACAATCATCGATATTGCTGACGACGGATGGGTAGAAATATCTTCCGGCCGCAAAGTAGATTTGAATCACTTTTGCCTGGTCGATGAGAACGGAAATCAAGCTACAAAATTTGATTTTGCATTCATCATCGTTCATGGCACACCTGCTGAAGACGGAAAACTCCAGGGATATTTTGAAATGATGAAAATTCCTCACAGCGCATGCGGCGTATTGACAAGTGCGCTGACTTTCAATAAACAAATGTGCAAGGAATATTTGATGCACTATAACATCCCCATGGCGAACAGTCTTCTTGTAACGTCTGTAGTAAAACAGGAGGATGTGGAAAAGAAAAAAATAAAACCTCCCTTTTTTGTAAAGCCAAATAATAACGGATCAAGCTTTGGTGTCACGAAAGTGAAAGAATGGTCAGCGTTGCAACCAGCGATATCGTTGGCACTGAAATTTGATGATGAGGTCATGATTGAAAGAGCGCTTATAGGATCGGAATATTCATGTGGCGTTGTCAGAGAGGGAACGAATCAACATGTTTTCCCGATAACGGAAATAATTCCCAAAGGCGAATTTTTTGATTATGCGGCAAAGTATGAAGGTGAAAGCCAGGAAATTACTCCTGCGAGACTGGACGAAAAATTAGTATCCCAATGCCAGGAAAGATCAGGAAACCTCTATCGTCTTCTTGGATGCAGGGGAATGGTTCGGTTTGATTATATCCTGGAAGATGGAATTTTTTATTTATTGGAAGCCAACACAACACCGGGAATGTCTGAAGCCTCAATCATTCCACAACAAGCAAAAGCATATGGATGGTCAATCGCTAAATTGCTCGATGTAGTTGTGAAAGATTGTATGGCCCAATAAAGGCTTGTTTGCGAGAAGCACCACCAGGCAATCAAAGCAAATATTTTGTTTCAGAAATTGAGAAAGTGGCATTGAGATATGAAGCGCCCCGGTTAAGCAACAGCAGTCTTATCGGGGACCATAATGCCTTTCAAAAATTTACGTCCTATAATAATAACAAGACCCACGGCGCCGCCCAGAATTAAACCGATAAACAGTAACCGAGGAAGAGATAACAGAACCGGAGCTATCGGAAGAAGGGGAGAATCAACGACCTGAATGAAAGGAGTTTTATTGCGCAGGCTAAAATCAGCCACTTCAGTATTTTTCAAAACTTCAGCATACATGGCCGACAACGCGGTTACTTCACGCTGCAGGCGTAATTCCTGGACCTGGTCTGTCCTCATTTGCAGATCACGATGAGTATCTCTGAAATTTGCTAATTGGAATTCAGCAGATTTAAGAACGCTGACAATAGAATCTCTTTTTTCGCTGACTATTTTAAGTGTTTTTGTCTGCTTCTCGATCGCCTTGTTGACATAGTAATTACTCAGTGACTCGAACATTCTCTTTGATAATTCCAATGAAAGAACTTCGTCCCTTGTGGTGGCAGAAATAGACATGATGTTGGTGTCCTCATTATAGTCTGCAGCCAGCAATGCATTTTTAGGCTTACCCGGAGGACCTATGATAAAATTGTACAAGGAGAGAAGAACTTCATTTTCCTTTCGGCTAAATGCACCAATGCTATCGGTCGTAAAATAAAACGGATCCTCTTTTTTTACACCTTTATTTTGTGCGCCATTGAGATTATAAATCCGGAGAAGATGATTGGCCATGAAGTCCGTTTTGCCATCTATGGTAATCTTATTGAAAAGGGTCTGTTGCACAACACGCCTTGACTTACTAAGCTCAAGAATTTTATCGAGATTATAACGCGTTGGGCGACTACCGGCCAGACCAAACTGACCAAGTAAAGAGGATAGTCCTGCAGAGCCTCCGCCCTCATCTTCATCTACGCTAAATGTGATCCTGGCCGGATAGACAGGATCGAAGGTGTAGTAACGATACAGCTGAATGCCCGCAGCAATAAGAGCGCAAAAAGCGGGGATATACCAATACCTCAAAGCCTCCAGGGCATATTCACGCATCCTTAGAATCAAATCCCGTAACGAAACATCTTCTTCGGCGGCTGCTAGTTTTTCTTCCATCAGTTATCCGGCAATTATTTTCATCAGATATTGCCCATAACCACTCTTTAACAAAGGTTGTGCCTGATCCTGCAATTGTTCTTTCGAAATATACCCCATGCGGTAGGCGACCTCTTCAATACACCCAATCTTAAGCCCCTGGCGCTTTTCTATAATCCGGACAAATTCAGTAGCATCATGGAGACTATCAAAGGTGCCGGTATCAAGCCAGGCAGCGCCTCTTCCGAATATTTTGACACGAAGTTTTCCTTCCTGAAGATAAATTTGATTGATGTCGGTAATCTCATATTCTCCACGGGCTGACGGCTTGAGGTCCCTGGCCTTTTGGATCACAGAATTGTCATAAAAGTAAAGCCCCGGTACAGCATAATTGGATTGAGGCTTAGCCGGCTTTTCAATGATTTCAAGCGCTTTCATTTTGTCATCAAATGAAACAACGCCATAACGCTCGGGGTCTGAAACCGGATAAGCAAAGATCACAGCACCATCGGGATCGTTGCAATCAGAAAGGAAAGCCGGCATTTGGGTACGATAAAAAATATTATCCCCGAGAATCAGGCATACAGGTTCGGAACCCACAAAATCAGCACCAATGACAAAAGCCTGTGCAAGGCCATTTGGCTGGTGTTGAATTGCATATTGGAAGTGACAACCGAGCTGATGACCATCCCCCAGCAAACGGACAAAACCATCATGATCTTCCGGTGTAGTGATGATCAGGATATCTTTAATACCCGCAAGCATTAACACCGAAAGCGGGTAGTAGATCATGGGCTTGTCGTACACAGGGATTAATTGCTTGGATACGGCCCGCGTAATCGGGTATAGCCTGGTGCCGGATCCACCGGCGAGAATAATGCCTTTCACGACACAAAACTAACAACTAACAGGTAACAACTAAAAGTGATCAAAAACAGCAATGCCTGAATGAGGCTCCATATTTGATTCTTTTATAATTCTTTCGAACTTAGCAGTATGATGAGATATCATATTTTAAACGGAGATTCTTTAGCAGCAGAATTCCCCCGTGATGATATTACTGGCCAGGTAGTGGTGATAAGAGAGGCATTTATTGACGGCCCGGTATCAATAGATTTTTCAAAAAAATATTGGGATACGAGAATGGCTTTTATTACGTCTGCGCATGGAGCAAGCAGGGAAGAATATGAAATCCAATTCCTAAGTCAGCTTTTGTTATTGGACGCCATAATGCCTGAAGATGAAGTCTGTTTGTGGTTTGAGGATGATCTTTTTTGCCAGGCCAACTTATGGTTTAGTGTATTCTATATTTCTTCGATGATTAAACCAAAATTCTTCAGAATATTTCCCAGGGAAGATAATTTCAATTGGAGTGGATTTGGAAAAGCGGACAAAAATGAATTAAAAAATTGTTTCGCCTCAAGACAGGCTTTTACTGATGCAGATATTTTGTTTTCTAATAAACTTTGGGCTGCTTATGTGGAGGATAATCGAGAAGAATTAAAATTGCTTTCCGGGAAAACATCGGAATGTTTCAGGCATTTGAACGAAGTGGTGAAGGCGCATCTTGATCGAACACAAAAAGAAGATCTTCCAGGTCGGCCGCAACAGGCATTGATTGATATATTAAATGAAGGAAAAACAAATTTTTACGAGATCTGTGATGAATTTTGGAAGAGAGAAGCCATTTATGGTTTTAGTGATTTGCAGGTGTATAAAATGTTAGAAGAAATGGAAATCGATTTTTCGGATGACCTGAATTAATCGACTATAAAAGTTTTTCAGGTCCACCCCCTATTTCATCGGGGATATAAAGCCCATCGGCACAAAAAGGAGAGAGATTATTTTTGATCCAGTCCAAAACGATTGTTTTATGTACAGCCGGATAGAGCAAGTGTACATTCGGACCGGCATCAAGTGTAAAACAAACAGGAACCCCTGATTCTTTTCTAAAATTCCATATTTCTCTGACGATGGAAATTGTATTGGGTTGGATAAGAATAAAAGGCTTATCACCACTCATCATCAGGGCATGCAATTGCAATGCTTCTGATTCGCATATCGACACAAACAAATCAATTTCATTATCTGAATGCAAACAGTCAAGAAGACGAAGAATATTTTTGTTTGCAACATCATAACGTGATTCTGCATATGCATGCTTATTCATCATTTCATGTCCTGCAGAACTGGACACCTTCTTTGCTTCTGAGCTCACAATAAGAATGGTATCCTGGTAAGAATGATAAAGAGATGATACGTGAGTAGCCAGTGGAATGCCAAAAGAATTACTGCTTCCTGCTACTGCGGCGACCTCTCCCCATAATGATGCAATAGGAAATAGAGACCTGCATGCGCTTCCGGAACCAAGTCGGGCTATTCCGGACACAATTCTCCACCACTGTACATCAGATGTTGCATTACGGGAATTGATTTGATCGTCGATCCCTGTTAAGCACAGCGCCAAGGCGCTCATTGCACTGGCAGAAGAGGCTATTCCCGCAGAAGATGGAAATGTGTTTGTTGAATCAATAACAATTGAAGCATGGTGAATCCACGCAAAGCGACCCTGTACAAGGTCTAAAAATGATTTGATTTTTGGCACAAAAGATGGCCGTTCTTGTCCTTCATACAAGACGATCAACTCCGGTTTTGAAGATTCGGGAGTAACAAGAAGTTTCATGTCAGTATGACATGCAGAAAGCGTGAAACTTAGTGAAGGATTTCTGGGTAATTGGACCCCATGCTTTCCCCAATACTTTACGAGAGCAATATTAGAGGGAGAACGCCAGGAAGAAAGATATGCCATGTACCAAATTCAATTCGGATGTAAATGTACTATGGTCATCCGGCTTAGAGGGGAAAGGTTATTCAATATTGATCTCAAAATCACTGAGAATCATGTCAAGTATTTTGTCTTCACCGGGAGTATAACCTTCTTTGAGATCGTACCCGTAAAGTCTGCCTACAGTCTGCCACTTGGTGGCTGTAAATGCTCCGCGGACACTTTTAAGGACCTCGTACATGGGAGTATCCAAATGCCGTTCGATCATCTTGACCAGGATTTTACCCTGAGTGCGAGACAGATCTTTTAAGGGATCAGTGAAATCATCTTTCACATCCTTTTGCATTTCCTTTGCATGTCTTTTAGCATCGCCATGGCTCATTCCTTCGGTTTCTTTTTGATATTGCCGATAGAGTTTTATGCTTTCAATGGCATAGGGGAGGACTTCGGTGGCATAGCGGCGATAACGCATATACTGACGATATTCTTCATCATTGGCAAAGACTCTAGGAGCCTTTACAACCACTTCCGGTATGGTGGCAACGAATATGGTATCCTTTCCACTGATCCTAATCCTCATTACTCTTCCATCTTCGTGTACGATCGTCGTATCATATGCAGTCTGAGCCATAACTCCGGGCGATGCCAGGGCAAGCAAGAATGTAATGACGAACAAAACGACGTACTTCATAGTGGTAAATAACGAAGAAGTTCTTATTGTAGTTTATCCCCCGCAATGAAAGGGCCCAAAAACAGGAGGTGGTAATAACATACAAGCGCCTGTTGATCAATTAAATGACAAGAGGGGAGAAAAAATGGCTTAATCCCTGTTATGTTTTTGTTATAGGAACGTCAAATTATTAGAAATAAATAAATCGTCTCATGAATTAACGAATAAGCGTCAGGTCTCCTGACAAAATTTGTTGTCGCAGCTGACCCCGTACAACATAATTCATATCAATCACATATACATAAACCCCGGGCATGAGTTCTTGATTCCTGAATCTTCCGTCCCAACTGAAATTAATATCGTCGGAGAGGAACACCATATTTCCCCATCGATCAAATATGGAGCAACTCAGGGAAATGATTTTCAGGTCGGTCCCTATAGAAATCGAAAAAACATCATTCACCTGATCACCGTTTGGAGAAAAAACATTTGGGATACCGATTTGATCATTGCAATCTGCACTGGGGACGACTTCAATGTCTTGTTGAACAGTCTGACAATCCGTAACTACACTCACTGAATATAAACCCGGACTACTCACTTGTATAGATGGCATTATCGAACCATTATTCCACAAATAATCAGCATTAAAAGACTGGCTTGCATCAAGAGTTATTGTATCTCCATCACACAAGGGAATAGTGGGATCGATATTGATACTCGGAGATCGATTATCAATACTTACAACAAGACTGTCTTTTGTCAAACCACAATCATTCGTCACCTGCAATGAATAAACATGAGCCTGATCTGCGACGAAGCTTGCACCATGGCTTCCATCCTGCCAGGTAATGATGTCATTTGTTTGTGGAGCATTGAGTACAAATGATTCACCCGGGCATAGAATGGTATCTGGTCCAAGATTGAAATCCTGCGGCGGTGATTGATAAGAAATGTTGATAGTGTCTGTAGCCATGCCACAGTGATTGGTTGCAGAAATGACATACACTCCTGCTGAGGTGACATTATAGGTTGAAGATGTTGAATTATCCTGCCACGTGACACTTGTTCCAAAATCCGGATTAGCAAACAATACAACCGTTTCTCCATCGCACAATACGGTGTCTCGTCCCAAATCCGGGTGAGGAGCTATTCCGTTAAACTCAACATCTATTGTATCTGCAGCTGTGCCGCAGCGATTAGATTCAGAAAGAATATAAGAGCCCGAAGTGGTAACAACATACATCGTCGAATCCGAACCATCCTGCCACATGATGTTCGTCAGAGGATCGGGGTTGGCTATCAATTCAAGCACACTCCCTTCGCACAACACAGTATCCAGGCCCAACGAAAACTGGGGAGAAGTTCCATTTATTTCAACATCTATTGTGTCTGCATTTGCACCACAACGATTAGATTCGGAAAGAATATATGTACCTGAACTTGTAACATTGTAAATCGAAGAAGTTGAGCCGTCCTGCCAGGTTACACTTGTTTCGGAATCAGGATTTGCAATTAATAAAATTGATTCCCCCTGACAAAGAGTGGTGTCTTTTCCAAGATACGGTAGAGGTGCAGAACCATTAATATTAACCACCACTGTGTCGGCATCAATACCACACGAATTACTAACCTGAACAATGAAAGTACCAGAAACATTTGTTGTGTAGTCCGGATTAGTGCTTCCGTCCTGCCACAAATAATTGACACCCAAAATTCCGGAATGCAATGTTACAGTTGAACCCTCACACGAAAGAACATCCGGACCTAAATCCACTTGGGGTCCGTTGTTGGTCTCGGTGATATTTAAAGTATCTGTTGCACTTCCGCAAGTGTTGGAAACTGTAAGAATAATTGCACCTCCCAACGCGGCATTAAAAACAGGTCCGGTGCTTCCATCCTGCCACAAATAATTTACTCCTGCAATTCCCGGTGACAATGTGATGACATCTCCGGGACATAATGATTGATCCGGCCCGAGATCAAGCAAAGGAGCAGCAGGTAAGAAATTAAGATTGAGTGAGTCTGAAGAGGAGTTGCAATTATTAGATATGGTGGCATATATCAAGCCGGGATTCGTTGTAGTGAAATCAGGATTTGTTGATCCATCTGACCAGAGAATATTCACACCAGGAATATTAATGGTAAACATCACCGATGAACCCGGACAAACAGATGTGTCAGGTCCTAGCGATAAAAGAGGAACATCAGGTGATAACGATACTATCAAAGTATCATAACCTACCCCACAATTATTGCTTACCTGTGTTGTGATGGTTCCCGGACCATTTACAGTATATGTTGGTGATGTAGAACCATCCTGCCACAACCATGTGTTCACTCCGGACGATACAGGAACAATAAGATGATTCTCACCTGAGCACAAAGCAATATCGGGTCCTAATGAAATAAGCGGTGAGGAGCCGGCGTCAAGTATTTCAATGCTATCAGAGCCAGTACCACATGCATTGCTTACTGTAATGCTGTAGATTCCTGTATTGAAAACTTTAAGGGTTGATTTTTGAGATCCATCGTTCCATAAATACTGGACGCCCGAAATACCTGCATTCAGTATTAAGGTATCGGAAGAACACAAGCTCAGCGTATTTGGTAAATCGACTTGAGGAGGAGTATTACTTACGGTCACAACAACGGTATCAGAAGCCGAATTGCAACTATTTGAAATCACAAGAGAATATACACCGGGCGAGGATACCACGAATGAATCCGCAGTGCTAAAATTCTGCCATAAATAATTTACTCCCGATACACCAGCATGAAGAATGTATTGCTCACCGGGGCACAGACCTATATCTGGTCCAAGATCCGGAGCAGAGAGTGGATCGACATATTGAATAAGAATATGATCATTGTCTGAACCACATGAATTGGATACAGTCAGTGAATACGTTCCTGCTTGAGTAACAAGAAAACTTGTTGAAGTCGAACCATCCTGCCACATGTAATTTCCTGTAATATTATTATCATCCAGGAGAAGAACTTCACCGGGGCATAAAAACTGATCCGGAGGTAAATCAACCATCGGGGGAGGATCGGCAATCAGTTCTTCAATAGTATCCGATATAGAAAAACATGAATTAGAAACGGTCACAGAAAAAGCTCCGGCGTTGTTTACATGAAATTGCGCTGCGGTAGATCCATCCTGCCACAAATATGAAGAGGCATTTGTTGCTCCGCTAACATCAAGCGTAAAAGGAAGTTGGGCGGGACAAAGTGTATCATTTTGCCCAAGATCAAAAACAGGCTGACCGACAAGTGTCGCATTTACCTGATCAGTGCTTGTGCCGCATTGATTGGTTACCGTAAGAGAATAAATGCCCGGACCGGAGATTGTATAAACAGGAGATGTGCTGCCATCCTGCCAGAGATAATTTCCCATATCCGGATCGAATGAAAAATCGATCGTTTGTCCCGGGCAGAGCATAACCTGGGCAGGACCTAAATCAATCACAGGAGGTGCAGTTTCATCTACCACGATGTCAGACGAAACTTCACCGCACATATTGCTGATCGTAAGTTGATAGTCACCAGCCGTGCTTATAGTATAATTAGGAGAATTTGAATTATCCTGCCAATGAAAAGTACCGAGATTAGGATCAAATGAATATGTGATCGTGTGCCCAATACATATCGCCGTATCAGCACCCAGAGAAAAAGGAGAAGGCGGATCAATAACATACACACTGATCGCGTCAGTCGTCACATCGCATCCATCATCCAATGAGACCTGGTAAACTCCAGTAGAAGTAATTGTATAATTGGGACTGGTGGAACCATCCTGCCAAACATATGAACCGCTATTTGGATCAAGTGAAATATTATAACTATCCCCGCTACAAATATTCACATCAGTAGGCCCAAGATCCACCGGATTGAAATCTCCGAGGATAGTGACATCAATTGAATCGACGCCGATATCACAATCTTTGGTGATGGTCACGGCATAAGTTCCTGATTGCGTAACCGTGAGTTTTGGACCGTTGGATCCATCGCTCCAATAATAATATCCCCCCGAAATTCCCGGATCAATAACATATTGATTGCATGCTGTGACAGGCGGGCCAAGGTCAAAATCCAATGTCCCCGCCGGTCCATTGTCTTCCACGGAAACATCATCAACGTAGTAATAACTATGGTGTACCAGTGTGCAGAGGGGGTCGATTGGTGTATTTGCATCGTCTTTATAATTTCCAATGATCATCCATTGTTCACCACCTACAGCTGCGTAACATGCTGAAATGAGAACCCAGGCTGTGTCATCGCTCATAAAGCCCATATTGGCGCTTATTTGAGGTGTCACATTGTATACGCCTGTTCCTGTGTATGTAGAGGGTGTCTGAGAAAAATAAACGCCCAATGTATTGGTCCCACAAGTCGTATCAGAATTATTTACCCATAAAGAAACATAATACGAATCACCGGCCACCATCGGTTCCGTCAATTGCACCTCTAAGTATTCACGCCATAGAAAAAACGCAACTTTGGCATATATTCCTGCATAAGCCACGCCTGTATGGGCAACCTGATGGCCCTCAAAGTTGTCCGGAACACTTACACCACTGGCCGCGGTAGCACAGGCATTATAATAATCGCAAGATCCTCCTGTTGCGCATTTCCAGGGAATTGCCGGTAAAGGGAAGCCAACACCTACTGATGTCGGGCAAAAGTTGTAATCTTCAAAACTGGGGTTTGGTACTATATTCTGAGCCCGGGCAAATGAAAAAATGCCCAGCAAAAAAAGAAGGCAATTGAACCTCTTTAAAGAGATGCCAACATTATTCATTTTTCAAAAAGTACATAATGCTTACAGGAAAGGCTTAGAAAGGTACGTAATAAACAGTTTCAAAGAAGTCGTATGAATCTGAACAACACGCATTGTCTTACCGCACGAGCGTCACATCTCCACCGAATAACTGTGGTATTGTCTTTCCGGCGCTGACATAAGTCAAATCAATCACATACACATAGACACCGGGTTCCAGTATGGAATTTCCAAATCGGCCGTCCCACTGGAAATTGATTTCATGGGTATTAAAAACCATATTTCCCCAACGATCAAAAATGGAACAACTGAGCGTGACAACCTGCAGACTGGATCCAAAGGATAACGAAAACACATCATTGACCTGATCACCATTTGGAGAGAAAATATTTGGAATATGAATATCATTGCTGCAGTCATCACCGGGAACAACATTTACATCCTGTTGTGTTGACTGACAATCGGTGACGACACTGATGGAATAAAGCCCGGGGCTGGTGACTTCTATCGATGGATTAACGGAACCATTACTCCATAAATAAGCAGCGTTGAATGATTGGGTAGCATCAAGAGTGACGACGTCACCTTCGCACCATGGAATAGTAGAATCAATATTGATTGCAGGAACGCGTTGATCAATACCAACAAGAAGACTATCTGATGTTGAGCCGCAATCATTTGTTAATTGCAACGAATAAACAATCGCCTGGTCGGCCATCATACTTGTGCCATGACTTCCATCCTCCCAGGTGATACTGGCGTTTGTTTGCGGAGCAGTAAGAATGAAAGATTCTCCAGGACAAAGAATAGTATCCGGACCAAGATTAAAATCTTCCGGAGCTGGCTGATAAGCTACATTGATTGTATCAGAAGCATTGCCACAATGATTTGAAGCAGATACAATATATGATCCTGCTGATGTTACATGATATGTGGAAGAAGTTGAACCATCCTGCCATTGTACACTTGAACCGGCATCAGGGTTTGCAGATAGTACAATTGATACGCCCTCACACAAAAGAGTGTCTCTTCCAAGATCGGGTTCCGGTGGTGTGCCACTGATGTCGACATTCACCGTATCTAAATCTACGCCACAAGAATTACTAACCTGTAAAATGAAAGTACCTGAAATGGAAGTTGTAAAATCAGCATTTGTACTGCCATCCTGCCACAAATAATTTACACCGGCAATACCGGCATTTAATGTCACCACAGATCCGGCACACATTGAAATATCAGGACCCAAATCTACTTGAGGACCATTGGAATTTTCTGTGATTTCCAATGTGTCAGTGGCTGATCCACAAATGTTGGAGATCGTAAGAATTATTGATCCTCCTTGCGTTGCATTGAAAGAGGGGGATGTGCTTCCGTCCTGCCACAAATAAGTTACACCTGCAACACCCGGAGAAAGCGTAATCACATCTCCCGGACAAAGTGATTGATCAATGCCCAAATCAAGAGTAGGTGCATCAGGCAAATAGGTGATGTCAACAGAGTCAGAAGAAGAACCACAAACATTTGAAATCGTCGCATAAATCAAACCAGAACCCACGACATTGAAATTAGAACCAGTAGACCCATCCGACCAGAGAATGCTTACGTTGGGTGTGTTGATATTAAAAGTTAAAGGAGAACCAGGGCATAAAGAAACATCCGGACCCAACTGAAGAACGGGAACAGCAGGCAATAAAGTTGATATCAACGTATCATAACTGACGCCACAATTATTACTTACCTGAACTGTTAATTGACCAGGACCCGTGACATTATAATCAGGACCGGTAGAGCCATCCTGCCACAACCAGGAAATAACATCGGATGATGCAGGAGTAATAAGACTCGCATCACCGGCACACAGTGAAATATCCTGTCCCAGCGAAACTGTTGGTGCAGATCCTGCATCATTAACTATAACCGTATCTGCATCAGAGCCACATGAATTACTTACCGTCAAACTATAAAGCCCCGGGGTGAATACTGAAATTGAAGAAGCTTGCGATCCACTATTCCAAAGAAATTGAACACCTGAAATACCTGAATTAATGACTGCTGTATCACCAGAACACAAATCAATTGAAGCAGGAAGGTTTAAAGAAGGCGGATTATTATTTAAAGAAACCACAACTGTATCAGAAGCATCGCTGCACATGTTGGCAATCTGCAAAGAATATGTTCCGGGAAGCGTGACGAGAAGTGAATCAGCAGAACTTAAATCCTGCCACGTAATATTGACCCCTGCGACATTGGCATATAGAACTAATGTTTCACCGGGACACAGACTTGCGTCCGGCCCGAGATCGGGTGGTAAAAGGTCAGGCATATAATCCACCGTAATGGAATCAGCACCGGTCCCGCATGCATTTGTGATCGTTAGCGAATAAATTCCGGGTCCGCTTACTGTATAAGCTAGCCCTGTGCTACCATCCTGCCAAAGATATTCACCTGTGACACCGTTTCCATCCAACGTAAAAGTCTGACCCTGGCAAAGCATTTGATCAGGCGGCAAATCAACCTCAGGAGAATCATCCACGACAGTCACTTCTACATCATCATTCACAGAAAAACAATTCGTCGTTACCGTTACACTATAAATGCCGGGCCCTGTAACATCAATGTCAGGATCAGTAGATCCATTCTGCCATGAGTATGTTGCATCAGGAATATTATTGGCAAAGAGAGTGTAAGGAAGTTGAGCCGGACAAAGTACTAAATCCTGTCCGAGATCAATCACAGGTTCAACACCATAAAATACATTTATATCCTGCGTGGTGGTTCCACAAGGATTTGATACTGTCACAGCATAAATTCCGGGTGCAGAAATAGTGTAGTAATTGAAATCACTTCCATCCTGCCAGATAAAATCACCCATGTTCGGATCCAGTACGATGTCATAATTATCTCCCGGACACAGATACAAATCTTCAGGACCGAGATAAACGACAGGGATCATTATTCCTTCTACCTCAAGATCATCCACAAACTGACCACACATATTACTTATGGTCAAAGAATAACTTCCCGGTTCTGTAATAGAGTAATAATTATGATCAGAACCATCCTGCCACATAAAATCTCCAAGATTCTGGTCAAAATTAAATTCAATCTGATCGCCCGAACATAATTGAACATCCGGACCAAGAGTAAATGGAGCCGGAGGATCAATCACCGTGACCATGATTTGATCGGTCGTGATTTGGCATCCGTCATCAAGGGTCACCTGGTATAAGCCGGAAGATGTAATCGAATAATTTGGATCCGTTGAGCCATCCTGCCACGTGTAATTTCCGAAAGTAGGGTCAAGTGAAATATCGTAAGAATCACCATTGCATATCGTTGTTTCCGGTGGACCAATCTCAACAGTTTCGAGACCGTGAATCGTCACATCGATTGAATCCACACCGATTGAGCATCCGGAAGTAATAGTGAGAGAATAAGTTCCGGATTGAGTGACAGTAAGCGTTGGCTGAGTAGAACCTCCTTCCCAAAAAAAATTTACACCGGATATACCAGGATCAATTTCATAAAATGAACATGCTGTTACAGGAGCACCAAGATCCAGGGGCAACGTACCTGCAGGACCACCTTCAACCACCGATACATCATCGACATAATAATAAGTAGATAATGAAGTGTTGCAAAGAGGATCAAGTGGAGTATTAGCATCACTTGAAAAATTTCCTATAGTAATCCATTGTTCGCCTCCGGAGGGAACATAACAACCTTCAATCAATACCCAGTTGGTTGTATCACTGACAAAACCAATGTTGGCAACAAATTGAGGGGTAACATTCAATACACCGGTTCCTCCGGAAGGCGGTGGGTTAACAGAAAAATAAACACCTAATTGCGTTGTGCCGCAGTAATGACCACCAAGGCTTACCCAGTAACTGACATCATAGCTCGAACCAAAATTCATCGGAACATCAAGAGGAGCTAATAAGTATTCCCGATATGTAAATGATGACAGTCGATAGTAACCACCTGCATAAGCTACACCCGTATGAGCAGTCTGTGATCCAAAATAATTATCCGGCACATCCACATTGCTTGAATTTGCAGCACACTCATTAAAATAATCTACCGAGCCGGCTGTAGCCGCTTTCCAGGGTTGAGCCGGAAGCGGACCACCCGCACCGAAACCAGTAGGACAAGTAGTATAAACTTCAAAACTTGGATTGGGAACAATATTCTGAGTCAAGGCATGTGTTACAACTCCCAGGAACAACAAGGGCAAGGGAATCCATAACTTAAGGGTGTTAAGCGCACGCATGATGCCAAATTGGATGCCGGAGACTAAACCAGACTGTGAAAGTTACAAAATTATATACCTCATAAAGACGATCATCCGCTGATACGTTAATTATTCAATTGCACGAGGCCATTTAGCAGAGATTCGATTTCGGGCATGTTTTTATCCACGTTTTCTACTGAAGAATAGACAAGAAATTGTGTCGCACCATTCCCTGTGGAATAATAATATCCATAGTAGGAGAACTTAATGCCCTGAATTGTACCGGTCATCCGCATCATCAATACCTTGATCCCATTGACATAACGATATTGTTTATCGAGAACTTTTACATCAGGAGCTGCATCCCTGGCATTATCCAAAGCAATATTGGCCAGTGACTCGAGGGGCAGATCAAGTTTCTCTGTGATCATCATTCCATATAGATCCTCACCACGGTGATTGATTTCGAATTCTGCAGCTTCGTTGTCAGGAGCTTTGTTGATGGACCATTTTGCCGTATCCACCCAACATCCTATGTTTATCCGTTCGCTCTTGAGAAGGTAATTTGATTCCTCATTTTTTGAAAAGGTTAATGAATTGAGCGGTATTTCGTCAGCAATAATTGTATCTGCGGCAGTATTAGTGACCGTATCATCAACTTCATCGGCATATTCCCAGGTGCCGTCATCATAAAGAACGACCTTATCGCCATCCTCGGTGACAGCATTTGTCTGAGCAAATGAGGGAATGGCAATAACAACAAACAAAAAGATGATGAGATTTTTTTTCATGAGCCGGGTATCTTATCCATAATTGCTCAACGAGCAATGGTCAGCCCAAAATTAACATCTAATTCCGCTTGACCTAATATGACTGTCTTTTGTCAATATGGCATAATTTGAATCATTCCAGATGGGTTTATTTAAACAAAAAGGATACTTAAGCATTTCCCTTGGTGTTCTTTTCGAATATTTGAAATTACCGGGCAAAACGGCCTCCTTCCTCAATGACTGGTAACCGATTAGAGTGTATTTTTAAGCCCCAAACTGTAAAAAGCAAATCGTGGATACTCGTCAATTGATGCCAAGGTTATTTCTGGTATTGTGCCTCACAACTTTCATCTTTTGTAAAAGCAAAAAGGATAACCCCTCAGCTCCCCCTGTCAATACTGCCTCCCAGGCGCTGTCCGTAGATGCCATGGTGGTGAAAACCCAGTCTCTCAGCGCCAATATCGAAGTACCGGGCACTTTACTTGCATTCGAAACTACCGAAATACACCCGGAAGTTTCTGGCCGTCTCGTTAACCTTAATGTGAAAGAAGGCACTATGGTCGAACAGGGCTTTTTATTGGCCAAATTATATGATGGCGACCTGCAGGCACAAATGCGAAAACTGGATGTCCAACTCAAGATCGCCGAACAAACTGAAAAACGCCAGGCTGAATTGTTGAAAATTCAGGGCATTAGCCAGCAGGAATATGACATGAGCCTGCTGGAAGTCCAAAGTCTCAATGCCGATAAAGATATTGTCCAGGAAAGCATCCGGAAGACGGAAATACGAGCTCCTTTCAGTGGAAAATTAGGATTGAAAAATGTAAGCCCGGGAGCCTATGTGACCCCGTCTACTATCTTAACCAGCATCAGTGAAGTGGATAAATTAAAAGTGCAGTTTAATGTTCCGGAACGTTACGGATCGCAAATGAAAAATGGATTACCCGTTTCCTTTACGGTAGATGGATCCAACACTTCCTATACGGCCAATGTGATGGCTACCGAAAGTCAAATCGATGCAGACACCAGGAGCCTTGCCATAAGAGCAACGGTCAATCATAAGGATAATTCTTTGGTCCCCGGAACATTTGCTGAAGTAAAAATTGTACTTGGTGAAAATGCAAAAGCCCTGCTTATCCCAAACGATGTCATCATTCCTGTGGGGCGTAAAAAACAAATCTATTTGTACAAGGGAGGTAAAGGAATGGCGACAGATATTACAACAGGGGTAAGAGATAGTAGTAACGTACAGGTGGTCAGTGGATTGAACCTGGGAGACACAGTGATCACTTCGGGGATATTGTTTTTGAGGCCGGGAATAGCAATAAAGCTTGACTCCATCAGGTGAGTAGTAAGTAGTAAGTAGTAAGTAGTAAGTAGTGAAAAGTGAAAAGTGAAAAGTGAAAAGAATTAATTAAATAGCAAGATACGGGACAAGTGAATTTTTAGGGATTTAATACACTGATGAAATAAAAAAATGAACAAAAAAAACTCACGATCCACAACTGACGCCTCACGATTATGAATCTGTCTGAGCTAAGTTTACGGCGCCCTGTTCTTGCGATAGTTTGTTCCATCGTGATTGTCATCTTTGGAGGGATAGGGTTTAAGTATTTGAGTGTTAGAGAATATCCGGCCATTGATCCTGCTGTGATCAATGTACGAACTTCCTATGTCGGTGCGAATGCAGACATCATTGAACAACAAATCACAGAGCCTCTTGAAAAAGCCATTAATGGTGTGCAGGGAGTCAAAAATATTACCAGCACCAGCGCACAGGGCAGCAGCAACATTACAGTAGAGTTTGAATTAGGTGTAGATCTCGAGAGAGCTGCGAATGATGTACGCGATAAAGTTTCCCAGGCTATAGTCAATTTACCCCAGGATATCGATGCTCCACCCATCGTCAATAAATCGGATTCGGATTCGGATCCAATTTTGTTTTTACAGCTACAGAGTCATAGCAAAGGGCTGATGGAGTTGACAGATTTTGCCGAGAATGTCGTACAGGAAAGACTTCAGACTGTACCGGGTGTAAGTGCGGTGAATGTCCTGGGCCGCAGATATTCCATGCGTATGTGGATCGACCCATCAAAGCTGGTAGCTCATCGACTCACCATTGAAGACATAAAAACTGCACTTGACCGGGAGAATATTGAATTACCCGGTGGCAAAATCCGCGGAGATCAAACACAGCTTATCATTAAGACCTATGGAAAACTTACTACCGAAACAGACTTTAATAACCTGATTCTTCGTGAAGACAATAATGGGGTTGTCAGGTTTAAAGATGTAGGATATGCATCGCTGGGTCCTGAAAATGAAGAAACCTCTTCGCGTAAAAACAACGTACCTGCTGTCAATATTGCCATTGTTGCTCAACCGGGCAGTAATCAAATAGAGATAGCGGATGAAGTATACAGACGACTTGCAGAAATCAAAAAAGAAATGCCGTCTGATATTCTCCTCGAAGTTGGATACGACCGTACCACTTTTGTAAGGAATGCAATTAAAGTTGTAAAAGAAACTTTGCTCATAGCCATCATACTCGTGGTGGTGATCATATTTCTTTTTTTCAGAGAATGGACAATGGCATTGCGGCCACTGATTGATATCCCGGTTTCTTTGATTGGATCTCTCTTTATCATGTATGGAATGGGTTTTTCCATCAATGTACTTACGCTGCTGGCCATCGTGCTGGCCACAGGACTCGTCGTGGACGACGGTATTGTGGTGACTGAAAATATATTTAAGAAAATGGAGCAGGGTATGAACAAATACAAAGCTGCTCTTGAAGGATCGAAGGAAATTTATTTTGCGGTCATTGCAACATCACTGACACTGGCCATTGTTTTTTTACCGATCATATTTCTGCAAGGGTTTGTTGGAAAACTTTTTCGAGAATTCGGAATGGTGCTTGCAGGTGCAGTGTTGATATCTGCTTTTGTATCTCTGTCGCTCACACCTGTTCTTAATATTTTCCTTATCAGGAAGGGAGGACACAAGCATTCCTGGTTTTACAATTTTACCGAGCCATTTTTTGTTGGTCTTGAAAAAACATACCGGGCCACGCTACAAGGATTTATGCGTCTTCGCTTCCTTGCATTTGTGATTATAGCAGGATGCCTGGGAATCATCTATTTTATAGGAAAAGGCCTTCCATCAGAACTTGCACCGATGGAGGATCGCAATCGTGTAAGAGCCAGTCTGACCGGCCCGGAGGGAGCTGATTTTGATTTTACGGACAAGGTGACTTATGATATCACACAATCATTACTTGATTCTATTCCCGAAAAAGATGTGGTGCTTTCATTTGCTCCTGGTTTCAGTGGCAGCCAGGGAAGCAACGCTTCATTCATCAGCATGGGGCTTAAAAATCCTGATCAGAGAACAAGATCCCAGGACCAGGTCGCCCAACAAATGAGCAGGATGTTCAAGCGATATAATAATGTGCGTGTCTTCGCCATCCAGGAACAAACGATCACTGTAGGCCTTGGTGGCCGCGGTTCATTTCCGGTGCAATTTGTTTTACAAAATCTCAATTTTGATAAGTTAAAACAAAAGGTCCCCCAGTTTATGGATGAAGTGAGAAAGAGCAGTGTCTTCCAGGGATATGATGTGAATTTGAAATTCAATCAACCGGAATTAAACATTACGATTGATCGCCTCAGAGCTAATGAACTTGGAGTGTCGGTATTGGATGTCAACAATACGCTTCAACTGGCGCTTAGTGGACGGAGGTTTGGATATTTTATCATGAATGGAAAACAATACCAGGTCATAGGCCAGGTAGAACGAGCTGACAGGGATGCACCGGTTGACCTAAAATCTTTTTTTGTCAGAAACAATCGAAGTGAATTGATACAACTGGATAATCTTGTGCATATGGAGGAAGTGGCAAATCCACCGACGATTTTTCATTTCAACCGATTTAAGAGCGCTACTGTTCAGGCGGGCCTTGCACCGGGAAAAACAATAGGAGATGGTATTGCAGAGATGCAGAAAATAGCATCGAAGGTGCTGGACGATTCTTTTAATACTTCTTTGTCAGGGGCATCAAGAGATTTTGCAGAGAGTTCATCTAACACTTCTTTTGCATTCTTTCTGGCGCTTATCCTGATTTTCCTTGTTCTTGCTGCACAATTCGAAAGCTTTCTTGATCCGATCATCATCATGATCACAGTTCCGCTTGCATTGGCAGGAGCCGTATTAAGCATGTGGACATTTAACCAGACACTCAATATTTTTTCAGAGATCGGGATCATCATGCTCATTGGCCTTGTCACCAAGAATGGAATCCTCATTGTAGAATTTGCAAATCAAAAACGGCGGCGAGGAGAAAATAAAATCCCTGCCGCTATTGAAGCTGCTGTAGCGAGACTCCGGCCCATCCTGATGACAACATTAGCTACTACCCTGGGTGCGCTTCCGATCGCCCTGGCATTTGGTTCCGGCGGACGCAGCAGGGTGCCATTGGGAATCGTCATTGTCGGTGGGATGCTTTTCGCACTTATACTGACCCTGTATATCGTCCCCGCTTTATATTCTTTTTTATCCTCTAAGAAAAGTGTAGACAAATTTGAAACACAAGTAGCAGGAGATGAAGTAAAGGAAGAACACAGCGTCAGTGCATAACTGCAAAACACATAAACACGAATCATCAAAGTGAAGAATCATCCAATCATGCATCATTCCTTTCGATTTTACTTCTTTAGTATCATGCTTATCCTTAGCGTTTGTTCTTTAAAAGCGCAATCCATGCTTTCGGTTGAAGATGCTATTGCCGAAGCCCTGCTAAACAATTATGATATCCAGCTTGCTAAAAATGATTCTTCTGTGGCCGGGTTGAATTATGAGTACCGCAATGCTGTCTTTCTTCCAAAAATTAACGGGGTCGCAGGAATTAACTGGAATGTCAATAATCAAAAACAGGAATTTAGTTCCGGAGATGACCGCTTGGGAAATGTCTTCACCAGCAATCTTAACGGTGCAGTTAATTTAAACTGGACTCTTTTCGACGGCCTGAAAATGTTTGCCACAAAAAAGAAGGCAGAAGAATATGTACAACTTGGATCACTGGAAACCAAAAACCAGGTCATTAATACGGTAGCCGAGGTCGTCAATACCTATTATGACATCGTCAGACAAAAAGAGCAACTCAAGGCTGTTGAGGATCAAATGAGCATCAGCAAAACAAGGGTTGACCTGGCACAACGCAAATTGGAAATAGGAGTTGGAAGCAAGCCTGAGTTATTGCAAAGCCAGGTAGATCTGAACGCACAGAAAGCCTCACAGATACGACAACTTTCATTGATCGTACAATTAAAGGAAGAGCTCAACAACCTCATCAATCCCGCAACGCATGGCGGTAAAATCAATCCATCGTCAACGGATTATGAAGTGAGTGATTCCATCCCGATCAATTTTACGATTTCACTTGACGAGATCCAATCCGGCATGATCGCCCAAAGTCCGCTCCTGGGAGCAGCACAAAAAAATATTGACATTGCCGGACTTTCACTGAAAGAATTGAAAGCAGATCGGTACCCGGTCCTGCAATTTAATTCCGCATACATATTCTCAGTCGCCAACAATAATGTTTCGCTCAATACGGCGCTTCCCGTTTTCAATCGCCTCAGGGGATTTAATTATGGCTTTATCCTGCAGGTGCCCATCCTCAACTATCGAAATACGGACCGACTTATCAACCAGGCTGAACTCAATATTGGATTCCAACAACTGCTTTATAACAATCAAAAAGCGATACTTAATCTCGGGGTCATTAATGCCTATCATGATTACGAACTTCAAAAGCAATCGTTGGATCTCGAGGAAGAAAATATTCTCCTGGCGAAAGAAAATGTGGACATCATCCTTCAGACATACAAGCTTGGATCATCGACCTACCTCGAACTTAAGGAAGCTCAAAACAGTCTTGAAGATGCTTACAACAGGTTGATTGCCGCCAGGTACAACACGAAGTTAGCTGAGACGGAGTTGTTGAGGTTGAAAGGCGAGCTGGTGAAGTAGAAAAGAATTATTTTCTATAAAATCTGTCGTGTGCCCAATCTTTAGGATTATTCCGAATGTATCGAGATATGGCTTTATAAGAATCTTCGTCGCGGATAATCGTATCCCAAAAACCTCGCTTCCAGATTTTTCCTAATAATGGCATATGTGAAATTCCAGCGTATTTCTGTTTATGAAATTCAAGACAGCTATTTGCTACAATGGATTTATAAGAGCCGATGATATCGCTTAAGTTTTTACTGCCAACTGAAGAAACGGAGACGGGAGCAATTGGAAAAGAAATGGAGGCTTGGATATTGGGACTGAGCACAGAGACAGGGAAATTTGAATTAGAAACGGAGGCGGGGGCAAGCCCCGCCAGTACTTTTAGCTTGTTTGTAGTTAGTTCAAGGCTTGTATTGGCGGGGCTTGCCCCCGCCTCTGTTTCATCCAAGGAATCCACCTCTTTTTCACGCAAGGAATCCATTTCTTTTTCACGTAACGAACTCTCAATAACATAACCCCTTGTTTCTTTTGGATTTATTAAAGAAACAATGGCATGCATATGATTAGGCATAATTTGAAAAGTATCCAATTGGAAATTATCAAATCTGTCGGATAATTTAAGCCATTCATCAAAAGCGATTTCACCAAAATCATTTAAGGTCATTTTTCCTTTAATGATTTTTCCGAAACGACATTCTAAATGATAGCAATCTATTGTTATAAAAAATAATCCATCCCCGGAATAATCATAGCCAGGTAACCTCAAGTATTTGCGCAGGAAATAATATTTATGATTTGAGGAGGACATTTTCTTTTTCTGAAAATGTCTTCAGCGAGGTAAATTGTTACTGGTTTTATAGTTAAATTTTGAATCTCTAGAAAGATTTTTGTCGCAGATATTAATATACCTATGTAGGTAGGTCTGCTTAATTTTTCTCCATTCTGCTTTTGGCTTCAATACACCAAAGCAATTCGCCAATAAAGTTTTGAGCCCGCTTACCTGAGGCCACTTTATCTTTCGGCACACCATTTTCATCAAAGGAAGCCTGGACTCTTGGAACCGGGAACATAGCCGGCACAGTCCATGCGCGAATTTTCCAAAGCGTCCACTGAAGAGATGTGATCACCTGCGTACCACCGAAAATACCATCTGAAGCAGTAGAAATTGCAATGGGTTTTCGATGCCATTCATCATAAAGTAAGTCAGTCACATTTTTTAATGCAGCCGGATAACCACCATTGTATTCAGGGGTGACGATGATCACACCATCTGCAGAATTTATTCTTGCAGCGAAATCAAGAACTCCTTGTGAAGGTTCTTCCTGGTATCTCAATCGTTCATCAAACACGGGAAAATTATAAGCCTTTAAATCGAGAATTTCGGCAGTAGCTAATTTATTTTCTTCAATATAATTTTTAAAATAAAGAGCAACGCGATGACTATTCCTGCCGATGCGAACACTTGACGAAATAATGGCGATGTGAGGCATGTACGAATTTACGATTTACGATTTACGATGGTTGCTGAGCTGTAGCACGAGGAAGAGTTTAGCAGGTCGAAGCATACGATTCACGATTCACGGAGTGATCAACAAAGCAGAGAATAAGTTAAGAAGAAAAACCTGAAATTGATGACTTATGGATTTGAATGAACTAGGACAATGCGAATTGTTCAACCAGGGATTTGACTTTTTTACCAATAAGGTCGCGGACTTCACGAAAATCGGGTTCATTCATATCTCGCGGATCGGGAATATCCCAGTCTTCGCGGACCAGGGCTGGTATCCATGGGCAGGCATCTCCGCAACCCATGGTGATGACTGCGTCGTAGGTTATTTGTGGGATGTCCTCAAGTGATTTTGAATATTGCGAAGAGAGATCGTATCCAAGCTCATTCATGGCAGCGATGGCTTTCGGATTTATTTTTCCCGAGGGAACTGATCCGGCACTAAAGGCTTGTATTGAATCTCCTGCATAAATATGTGCAAATGCCTCAGCCATCTGGCTTCGATTAGAGTTTTCAATACAAACAAAAAGGACGTTTTTCAAATTTCTGTGGTATTAACAGCAAGCAACAGCGTCACTGGAAATTAATTCGGAAGTTTTTTCCTTAGGATTACAACATGCCGAGGTACCTGTCATCTCATAGTGAGGATCATTGAACTCGGCATCTTCATGGAAATAATAAACTTCCCACTGGACACCATCAGGATCATTGACCCAAAATTTGTCCTGTTTTGCATAACAGCAATTTGTGCCAATCTCTTCACGGGTGACAAGATTAAGTTTTTTTGCTTCCCATAGTTTGATGTTGAGATCCTCTACGGTTTCTACCTGGAAACCAAGATGTCCGAAATTGGATTGCACTCTTTCCTTATTCTCCACAAAGGAGATAATGAGAGATGGACTTTCCAATACATATTTAGCATATCCGGGTTTCACCTTTACAGGATCCTGACCGAAAAAACGAGTATAAAAATCAACGGAGTTTTGAAGATTGCTGACATACAAGCTTGCGTGCATTCGGGGAAAAGTGTTCATGATTTACGATTTACGATTTTTTGGTTTAGCAACAGGAGGGGTTGTTGACATTGGTACGAACAAAGAATTCATTGAATGTTTTTTCGAAGCGCTCAAAATTTTTCCAATTGATGCAATAGCAGGACTTGACACCATCTACTCTTCCGGTAATCAGCCCGGCATTGAGCAATTCTTTCAAATGCTGGGACACCGTAGACTGAGCTAATGGCAATACCTCCACAATGTCGCCACAAATACAGTCTTCGTTTTTAGCGAGAACCTTAAGAATGGCTACCCGTGCAGGATGGCTGATGGCATTGGCAAAATCGGCCAACTCATTTTCTTTAACATTAAATTCATCACGCTTATGGACTCCCATAATCTTTATAGTTTATCGCAAATATACGATATAAATATTAAAAGGTTGAAAAAGTTTACAATTTTGAAATAATTAACATAATCATCATGACATAGCTTCCAGAAAAAGCGAACACGCCCAGTCGGACAAGAACAATGAGAGTAAAGGAGAACAGGCATTTATTAGATTCAAATTATCCTTAAGGATTCGTAACCTTTATGTAAATTTCAGCGGTTCAAGCAAATCAACCATCAAACCAAACCAACAAAACTTCCAACTATGAAAAGATTATTACTTGCCTTGCTTCCTGTCTTATTCCTGGGACAACTCAATGCCCAATTCGCTGTCTCCGGGAAGCTAACCAACGAGGTGGGAGAACCTCTTATCGGAGTAGATATATCTGAAAAGGGAACAAACAAAGGAACTGTCACCGACTACAACGGACTTTATCATATCAATGTAGAAAGCGAAACGGCCATATTGGTATTTAGTTATGTAGGTTATGAAACCTCTGAAGTTCCGGTGGCCGGAAAAGCAGAACTGGATGTGATGATGACAGAAGGCGTTTCTCTTGGAGAGGTTCAGATCGTAGGATCGCGCAGCTTTAAAAGATCAAGTACAGACTCCCCGGTTCCAATAGACATAATTGACGTAGCTGAAATTGCCGCCAGCAATGGCAAAACTGAAATCAACCAGATCCTTCAATATGCAGCGCCTTCATTCAACGCCACTAAGCAATCAGGTTCTGATGGTGCTGATCATATTGATCCGGCATCATTACGTGGATTAGGACCCGATCAGACACTCGTCCTGGTCAACGGAAAGAGACGCCATCAATCATCCCTTGTCAATCTCTTTGGGACAAGGGGAAGAGGAAATTCGGGCACCGACCTGAATGCTATAGCAGCCTCGGGTATCAAGCGAATCGAAATCCTCCGCGATGGATCTTCTGCACAATATGGATCTGATGCCATAGCAGGTGTCATCAACATTGTGCTGAATGATCAGACAGAAGGAGTCACCGGTGGTCTGACTTATGGTACGTATAGTACTAATGTAGGTGCAGGTTATGAAGAAAAAGCAGGCGATGTATTGTATAATATTGATGGGAAAAAAAGGCTGGACGGTAAAGACAAAAGTTTTGATGGCAATACTACTTTGCTGGATCTAAACTATGGTCTTCCTCTTGGCAATAAAGGAGGATTTGCAAATCTCACCACTGAATATCTTTCAAAGGACAAGACGCTCAGACCCGGATGGTCGTGGCGCAAAGGTTATGGTACAGCCGGAGTTGATGAATTCAATTTTATGATCAACACTGCAATTCCGATTGGTGAATCAACTGAACTTTATGCATTTGGCGGACGCAATTACCGCGAAACAGATGCATATGCATTTTCACGCAGCAGTTTTGCTGATGGCGATAATCGAAGTGTACCGAGTTTATATCCAAACGGATTCACCCCACGCATTACATCGAACATCACAGACGGATCATTTTCAGCCGGCATACGTCACACCCTTCCAAGTGGATGGAAAATTGATTTCAATGACACGTATGGAAAAAATCTCTTCCACTACTATATCAAAGGAACCAATAATGCATCCATGAAAGATGCTTCTCCTACAGAGTTTGATGCCGGCGGACACAGCCTGGCCATGAATGTCACAGCGCTTGACTTCAGCAAATATTTCAAGGAGGTTGCTTCAGGATTAAATATTGCCTATGGTCTTGAGTACCGAACTGAGACGTTTACGATCTTTCCGGGCGAGGTGGCTTCTTATGCTCTTTATGATCAAAATGGTGTACCCATCACTGATCCTGCAAATCAAATGGTCGCAACTGATTCTCTTGGTAATCCTTTGCCAGGTGGATCACAGGGATTTCCGGGTTATAGTCCTGACAATGCAGTTGACAAGGACAGAACTAATCTCGGTATTTACGTTGATGGAGAACTTGATGTAACAGATGCATTCCTCATCGGAGGTGCTCTTCGTTATGAAAATTACAGTGACTTCGGAGAGACGTTTAATTATAAAGCATCAAGCCGGTATAAATTTAGCGACATGTTTTCATTGCGCGGATCTGTTTCAACAGGATTCCGGGCACCATCGCTGGCACAAATACATTACAATCTGAAATTTAATAATATCGTCGGTGGACAATCATTGCCCACACTGTTGGCAGCGAATACCAGCACCGTTACCAAAGCTTTTGGCATCGGGCCTTTGAAAGAAGAAACTGCTTTCAATGGAAGTCTTGGATTTACATTTAATATGGGAGGATTTACAGCTACGGTAGATGCATATTCTATTACTGTTGACAACAGGATCGTGTTGACAGATAATTTTGATGCATCAGGACTAGGCCTTGGTGTGGAAGCCGCACAGTTTTTTGCTAATGGAGCGGATACAAAAACGACAGGTCTTGATATGGTGTTTTCTTATCGCACTTTTATGAATAATAATGTGCTGACGTTAGGCCTTATTGGCAACCTCAATAATCTTGAAATTAAAAAGATACATAATGGCGACCTGAATGAATTTACATTCTTCTCTCCTTATTCACGCGCATACCTTGAAGCAGCAGCGCCGGATTATAAATTTGGCCTGAACGTTGGTTACTCGACTCCAAAATTTGACTTTGGTATCAATGGTACTATGTTCAGTGAAGTACAAATACAGGATGATCATTGGCTTGACACTCCTGCCACGACACAGGAAGAAGCGGATGCACTGACCAAAATTGCAACGGACACTTATGATGCAGCTTTGGTCGTTGACCTGAGTATCGGATACAGGATTACGGATCAACTGAAAATTACACTTGGTGCAAATAATCTTTTCAATAAATACCCGACGCCTCAATTTGATGGCTGGACCGACCAGGGTGGTTTTGCTGATTCAGTGCAGATGGGTACTGACGGGGCATATTATTTTGGAAGGATTGGGTTTAAATTTTGATGCATAAGAGGATCATTTTTGTCATGGGCGTTTCCGGTTCAGGTAAGAGCACAATCGGAAAGTTGCTCGCAGAAAAACTCGGGATTCCATTTTTTGATGGTGATGATTATCATCCTGCTGAGAATATATCGAAGATGAAAGCAGGAGTTCCGCTGACGGATGAAGACAGGTATTCATGGCTTATCAAATTGCATGATATTGCCTTAGATAAAGTGAACCACGGCGGCTGCATCATCGCATGTTCCGCATTGAAAGAATCATACAGGAAGATTTTGATGAATGGAATTGAAAATAACTTTGCCTGGATTTTTTTGGAAGGCACATATGATCTCATTCAAAATCGATTGCAGGAAAGAAGTACTCATTTTATGCCGGTTAAATTGCTTGCATCTCAATTTGACACTCTTGAGATTCCAGCTTATGCGATCAGAATAGCAATTGACGAAAAATTAGATACAATCATTGAAAATATCCTGAATCATCTTGAACACTGAACTATTACTAGCTGTCCTGGCAGGAATTGCTCTCTTGCTTGTTCTGATCCTTGTGGTCCGGCTGCATGCTTTTATTTCGCTATTGATTACAAGTATAGTGGTTGGTTTAATGGCGGGAATGGATGGTGCACAGATTGCAGATACGATCCAAAAAGGAATGGCCAGCACACTGGGATTTGTGGCTATTGTGGTTGGTTTAGGAGCAATGTTTGGATCTATACTTGAAGCTTCGGGTGGGGCGAAGGCGATTGCGTTATCATTGCTTTCGCAAAAACGATCACAACGGGTACCGTGGGCATTGATGCTGACAGGATACATTGTATCGATACCTGTATTCTTTGACGTGGGTTTTATCATTCTCATTCCGCTGATTTATGGATTGCAAAGACAAAGCGGGAAATCAATATTGACTTATGCGATTCCTCTTTTGGCCGGACTTGCAGTGACACATGCATTTGTTCCCCCGACGCCTGGACCCGTAGCTGTTGCACAAATCCTGAATGTAAATCTCGGTGTAGTGATTATGGTCGGATTGATTACAGGATTACCTGCGGCAATTGTGGGGGGAATTCTTTGGGGCAGATATATTTCACCGCGCATTTTTGCAGCGGCACCTGAATTGCAGGAAGAAGAGGTTGAAAATAATATTCCTTCGCTAGGGCTGTTGTTGAGTTTGATTATTGTTCCGCTTGCACTCATTATTATCAATACAATTTTGCAACGACTAGTGGATAGCGGAGTGCAGCATATTGAAATGCTCAATCGGATTTTTAGTTTGATCGGGCATCCTTTTACAGCACTCATCATTGCTAATCTTCTGACATGGTATTTCCTCGGTATTCGCAGGGGGATGAGCCGTGAAAAACTTCTTCAGATCACTTCAAAATCATTGACGCCTGTGGGGATGATCATCCTGTTGATCGGAGCCGGGGGTGTATTTAAAGAAGTGCTAGTCAATACAGGCAGTGGAAAGATGTTGGCGTCATCGATGACATCATTGGGCATACCTGTTTTCCTGTTTGCATTTATTGCCGCAGCACTCATGCGGATTCTCCAGGGATCAGCAACTGTGGCTATGATTACGGCTGCGGGCTTGACGGCGCCACTCCTTACAGGTACCGGACAAAGCGAACTTCAAGTTGCATGTATAGTAATTGCCATTGCTAGCGGTGCTACGTTTATGTCGCATGTCAATGACAGCGGATTCTGGCTGGTGAAACAATACCTGGGATTGACGGAGAAGCAGACGTTTCGGTCGTGGACGGTGATGACGATGTTGGTGGGGGTGACGGGATTAGTGGGAGCAGGGTTAATTTATTACCTGTAATGAGAAACGTGACGCTTCGACACGTCCGGACATATCTGTCCGATGACTTTGCTCAGTGCAAGGAACGTGACACTTCGACACGTCCGGACATATCTGTCCGATGACTTTGCTCAGTGCAAGGAGCGTGACACTTCGACACGTCCGGACATATCTGTCCGCTGACTTTGCTCAGTGCAAGGAGCGTGAGAGGAGTGAGAGCGTGAGAAAATCAAATTAGTCTTTGATCACCTTTATCGTGGTTTGGTTATTTCCTGATATTGCCTGCAGGAAGTAGATACCTGGTGGAATATTCCTTACATCCATACGAATATTGTTATGGCTATTTTCAATTTGAGATTTTATCAGGGAGCCTTTGAAATCATAAAGGTTCAAATGAATAATGCCAGAGATATCAGAATCATTAATTGTTATATTCAGAAAATCTTTGACAGGATTAGGCGAAGAGGAAATAGAGAGTGTTTTATTTGGTTCCTTCGTTGCTGTCACATATGGATTTTCAATGGGAGTTGTGTACATTCCCTTACCTCCCAGATATACCTTATCAGGAAAAAAAATATAACTCCCTCCATATTGTGTCGTTGAGGATTCAGTCCAGTAAATATTATTTACGTCTGACACATATAATTGTCCATTTAACCCGGCACCAAATGCATAATATCGATCAGCGTCACGATAAATGGGAAGATGTGTTTTCGCAAAGAGATCGAAGGAATATTCTTTCGGAAAGCCATCTCCTGCAAAATCCCAATCAATTCCATTTTTTGAAATATATAATTCAGTGGCGTTGTTCCCTAACACTAAAGCAAATAAATCATCGCCATATGCACTAAGGGCAACAATGTGGAAGGGAGAGGAATTTCCATTCCATGTCATACCGTTATCCGCACTACTATATATGCTATCCTGGCTTGCAGCAAAATATTTTCCTTTAAAATGAATGATACCGGTTTGGATAAAATCAAATCCGAGTATAAAATCCCAATGCAATCCTTTATCCAGGGATCTTATAGTTACGTCGGCATCCTGGATCACCAGGTTGTCACCAAGCAATTCAATATTGACGATTCCGAAATCAGTGTAATCTGCAACGGAAATAGTTTTCCATGTCGCCCCGGCATTTTCAGAGAAATAAAATTCATCCGCAAAAATACTTCCGGTAGCTACCCATCCGTGATCATTGGTGGTGATGAAATCATAGCTGTATTGAGGAACAGGCAAATTCATTTTTGGACTCCATGTGAGAGTATTAAGATCATAGTTAAACACACCATCACCGCATCCTGCCCAAATTTTATCACCCGCCAAAGAGAGGTCAGCAATACATCCTTTAGCGAGTCCATCATTAATTTGCACTAATGATTGTGTAGTATTTTCCCAGCTGTATATCCCTTTATCGGAAGTACTAAAAAGAAAACGATTATCCAATCCCGCAAGAGTAACAACACCAATGGTAGGATCAATTGTTGAAAGGGTATCCCATGTGATACCATAATCAGACGATCGAAGGAGAACATCAAAGGCATCGGCATAAATATTATTCCCCGCCCGAACAATTATATCATATCCATTCCCCGTTATGATTGGCTTAGAATCCCATGTCAGACCCGTATCATCTGAATGCCAAATTGAGCCGGTTTCAATTATATTCTGGTTTGCATCAATTTTGAGTCCATCTGTTGTTATCACGATATGCTGATCATGGGCCTCCACGTCGGAGATATATTCAATCGGATCTATCGGAGGACTTATATTTTCCCAGTTATCTCCAGGCTGATCGGTCCTAAAAAGTTTGGCATTACTTGTAATATAAACTCGTTCATCAAAAACAAACAATTTTTCAATCTCGACCGGGCTTGAAATTGTGTCCCAGGTCGAACCCAGGTCCTGAGACCTGAACAGAAGATCCTTGTTGGACTGTAAAAAATAAATACCACTGGAACACATGACGATATCATCAGGAATAGTGAATTCATTCGGAAGAATTTTTACGGTCCAGTTATCTCCATTATCAAAACTTAACTGGAGGCGCATTGTGTCCAGACTTTCATTTCTCAGGACATTTAATAAAGTATCCTTGTAGACGGCCATGAAGATTGAAACAGGGTGTTCTATTTTTTCCCAGCTCAATCCGTCTGATGTCCTGTATAAAAATTCATTTTCAGGAGTGAAGGCATACTTATCGTTGGAAAATAAAAAAGACTGCCCCGAACCAAAAGGTCCGCCGGTATTTTTCCAATTGAATTGAGAAAGTAATTTTCCATTAAAAATGCAGAACAGGATGAGACAACATATTAATTTTCTCATGTGAATTCATTTTTAAATGAACAATGCAATTCCGGACTAAAACATTTCTTAGCCGGAGAATCTAAAATATTACTGTCTAAAATTACAATAAAAAGAGATTCGAAGATGGGTTACGTCAGCTTATCCATCATCTCCTGCGTCAATGGATCAGAAGTAGCCCCATATCCATTTACAAGGACTCCTTTCAACTTATATTTTGCAGAAGAAATAGCATAGAGTATGCTCTCATCATCTACATCGCTGGGTCCATAAAACCGGAAGACTTTATCGATCTCAAATTCGTGTGGAAAAAGCTGGATTTCACGAAGGCTGCATTCAAGACAGTGGATTTGAAGATTGAAATCTTCAGTGTAACCTTGTTGACGCAGACTATTGATAGCCTCAGTCATGGTATCATAGTGTTCAACAGTTTCCATGATTATTTATCTTAAATAGCAAACTTTAAAATCGTCGAATTAAAAGTACTCCAATGATCACCAGCATAACACCTAATAAGCGGGGTAAGTTTATTTCTTTTACAGGCACCCCCATCATGCCGAAATGATCAATGGGCAATGTCATCAACATCTGCCCAAGGATAAAAATGCTGAATGTTAATGCAATTCCAAGACGAGGTACAGAGATGACTGCAGCCGTGACGAAAAACGCTCCGCACAGTCCCCCCAGCCATGTCACAGGAGGCGCATCTTTAGCTCCACTTAATTGACTCAATGGAATTCGGGAAGCAAGGATGTAAATCAGGAGCCCGATGAGTCCAACAGAAAAAGAGAAGAATGCCGATAATACCGGGCTGTGAAGGTAGGTAGCCAACTTATTATTGAGTGCCGCCTGGGTGGGGATCATCGCTCCGGCGATAAGGGCGAAGATGAGGAATATCCATTGCATGAGGTGAGGGTTTGATTTTTTCTTAGACAATTGTATTCAATGTATTCAGAATCGTAAGTAGAGTATGTGTTTAATGTTTAATGTTTAATGTTTAATGTTTAGTGTTTAGTGTTTAATGTGTGATTTGCGAAATACGTCTCGTGTCTGGTATCTCATATCTGGCATCTCAAATTTCATTCAATACACAATTCTATCCGCCTTCAGCATCCAATCATTAAATACCAACAGAGCTTCTTCACGCATCACCTGTAAAATAGGGATTGATCTTAACTGAAGATCTAAAGAAATTTCCTGGTAGATATGATCATCACTAAAACCGATGGTGGCTGCATCTTTACGGGTGCAGGCATAATAAATTTTTCTAAGGTTTGCCCAATAGATAGCTCCCAGGCACATCGGACACGGTTCGCAGGAAGAAAAAATTTCGCAATCCTCGAGTTGAAATTTATTCAGATGCTGACAAGCATCTCGGATAGCAGTAACCTCCGCATGTGCGGTGGGATCGTTGGTTGATGTGACTTTATTATTTCCTCTCCCGACGATCTCGCCATTTCGCACGATGACACAACCGAAAGGTCCTCCTTCATTCAGTTTTACTCCCTGATCTGAAAGCCGGATAGCCTCCAGCATAAATATTTTCTGGTCTTCAGTCATGGAGTAAAAGTAGTGAGTTTCGGGTGGCTTCGACTGTTCCTCGCCGTTGGCGAGATGAACCAGCTCAGCCACCCTTGATTCTTCAATCGAATAAGTCGCAAAATGATCGAGCTCAGCCACCCTTGATTCTTCAATCGAATAAGTTGCAAAATGATCGAGCTCAGCCACCCTTGATTCTTCAATCGAATAAGTCGCAAAATGATCAAGCTCAGCCACCCTTGATTCTTCAATCGAATAAGTTGCAAAATGATCGAGCTCAGCCACCCTTGATTCTTTAATGGATTAAGCCGCTAAATATCGGAACTAAACCACTTTATGAAAATCAAAGGTGGTTGAGCAAGTAAAAACTAAAAATAAATTGAAACTGATTCTTGGTTTAACATTGTTCTCGAAAGGAAAAACTCCGACGTCGAAACCACCGTCATCACGACACCAATTTCAACCCCACCACCGACCCAATCAACGTCGTCAGAAAAAATATTCTCCAGAATGTTGCAGGCTCCTTAAATACTAAAATGCCGATTGTCACAATCCCAACAGCCCCAATGCCCGTCCACACCGCATAAGATGTTCCGACAGGTAGTGTTTGTGTTGCCCGATACAACAAATACATGCTGACCACAAGACAAACAATGAATCCGCTAAACCACATGACTGCAGATTGCCCAGTGGCTTCTTTTAGTTTTCCAATACATGTTGCAAAACCAACTTCAAACAAGCCGGCAATGATGAGAATGATCCAGTTCATGATGTAAACATTTAGTGATTAGGTAAGGGGGTGATATTCACACAAATTACCAAAAGGGATTAGGTTATTGGTTGTTGGAAAGTGGACATTTAATTTTTACAAAGGCGACCGCAAGGGTCGCCAGTACAGTTCTTTTGCTATTTGTATTGGCAGGGCTTGCCCATGCCTCCCATTCTACTAAATCTAAGCTAGTCCACATTCTAACAAACAACAACCATTAATCTCGTTTTCCTCATGACTTAAGCCCACAGACTAAACCGGCTGCCATGACCATCAACTAAAGACTAATTTTTTTCTCTTTCCTGTCCAAATTCCTCTTCCCCGTTCGTCTTACCATCAAATCATTAATTTTAAAACCTTAAAATCCAATTCTAATGAATTCAAATGAAAACAGTCTCAACTGGTTTGAGATCTCAGTAGCGGATATTAATCGCGCCAAGAAATTTTACGAAACCATCTTTAGTATCAAGATGGAGGATGCAGACATGATGGGAATGAAAATGGCATTCTTTCCCAATTCGCCAGGAACAGGAAAAGCCAACGGGGGACTGGTGCAGGGCCAGTATCACAAACCGAGCGTCGATGGTGTAAAGGTTTATCTGAATGGTAATCCTGATCTTGCAGTGGCGTTGTCGAAAGTGGAAAAAGCCGGCGGTAAAATCACGTTACCCAAAACAAGTATTGGCGATGAGATGGGACACATGGCCTTTTTCATGGACACCGAAGGGAACATCGTGGCGCTTCATTCTAATAACTAATCACATTTAAAAAAATTCTTGATCGTGGGAGAATATCTTTTATTATTCAGAAGTGCAGAAGGTGAAGCTCGACGCCAATCACCGGATCAATGGCAGGAGCACATGAAAGAATGGGCTCAATGGATGGGCGGCCTATCCAAAGAAGGGAAATTCGCCGGCGCTCAGCCATTAAATACAAATGGTAAAGTCGTGACAGGAAAAAGGAAGATCGTTTCCGACGGTCCGTTTATGGAAGGTAAGGAAATGGTCGGCGGCTACCTGATCCTGAAAGTAAATACATACGACGAAGCTGTGAGCATTGCAAAGGATTGCCCCATCCTTGCATTTGATGATGGCAGCGTCGAAGTGCGGGAGATACAGGAAATGATGATGGCATGATCACAACCAGATTTCAATTTGGCCAAAAACGATTTTGATATTACGACATTGACAGACCATCTTTTCAGGCATGAAGCCGGAAAGATGGTCTCTGTTTTAACCAAAATTTTTGGCATGGAAAATCTGGATGTGGCAGAAGATGTCGTACAGGAATCTTTCATCTCCGCCATGCATGCATGGAAGCTTAAGGGAATACCTGACAAACCCTCCGCATGGCTGTATCGCGTAGCAAAGAATAAAGCCATTGATATCATCAGGCGGAATAAATATTCCGTTCAGTTTGATTTTACAAATTCAGAAAGAGAGTTATTAAAATCTGAATATACCCTCACAACGGTCATGGAACTATATTGGAAAGAAGATATCATCCAGGACGATTTATTGCAGATGATGTTTGCCTGTTGTCATGACGAGATCAGTCCCGAGAACCAGGTCACATTGATCCTGAAAACTTTGTGTGGATTTTCCAGTGCTGAAATCGCAAAAGCATTTTTGACGACGGAAGAAACGATTTCAAAACGGTTATATCGAACCAAAGAATTTTTCAGGGAGAAAAAAATCAAACCGGAGTTTCCGGGTGTTCACGAACTTAAGCACAGAACGGATGCTGTGCTGAAAACGATATACCTGATTTTCAATGAAGGATATAATTCAACTGATTCTGATCAATTCATCCGGAAAGATCTGCTCGACCAGGCTATTTATTTAGGGAATTTATTGTGTCAAAATCCGTATACGAAAATGCCGGAAACATTTGCTGCAATGGCTTTGATGTACTTCCATGCGGCGAGGATTGAAAGTCGTATCGGGGATGAAGGAGAAATTATTTTATTGGCCCACCAGGATCGGAGCAAATGGAACAAAGCGATGATCAGTGAGGGCAATTCATATATGAATAAAGCAGCTTATGGTGACAGCATCAGCACTTATCACATAGAGGCTGCAATCGCTTATGAACATTGTACTGCTGAGTCATTTGAACTAACTGATTGGCACCGGATTCTACATTATTATGATATGCTTGCGGCCATGCATCACGACCCCATTGTTATGCTCAACCGGTTGACTGTAATATTTAAAATATTTGGTGGACAACATACTCTTTTGGAAATAAACGCTTCTCCATATATTCAAGAATGGGAAAAACATTATTTGTATCACAGTTTGCTGGGAGAGATCTATTCAGGCCTGGACAAAGTAAAGGCATTGAAAAGTTTTGAAAAAGCGATAGAACTCACAAAATCTGAAGCAGAGAAAAAGCTGTTGCGTAAAAAAATTGAGCAACTGGATAAAAACTCAGTTTGGTAATCGGCTGAGGGTTTAATATTTTTTCCGTGATGTTCCGGAATTTATTTATTGAATATAATCAATTTTCAGCCTGACCTGTTGTATTTTATCCAATACCTATGGTATCATATTTGCTCGTACTCCTTTAATGCCAGATAAACATCAGAAAGTATATGGAATTAAATAGCAGAACTGTTCGTTACCTTTGCAATATTAATTCTTAAATAAAACATGTCACTCGAAAATACAATTAACGAAGACCTCAAGACGGCCATGAAGGCCAAAGACCAGGTAAGCCTACGTGGCATTCGGGCCATCAAATCGGCTATCCTGATTTACAATACATCGGGCGCCGGTGACGCACTTAATCCCGAAAAGGAAATAGCTCTTTTGCAGAAACTCGTCAAACAGCGCCAGGACTCCCTTGATATCTTTGAAAAACAGGGTCGCGAAGATCTCGCTGTCATCGAGCGTGATGAAATCGCCGTCATCATGCGTTACCTTCCGAAGCAGCTTTCGGAGGAGGAACTCAAAGATGGCATTCGGTCTATCATGGCGCGCCTCAATGCTTCTACCATGAAGGACATGGGCAGAATCATGGGAGAAGCTTCAAAAGAATTTGCAGGAAAAGCGGATGGCAAAACAATATCAGCCGTTGTAAAAGCATTACTGTCTAATTAACACGATTCAATTGTTTATGAAAGCTTCCATGATCTGCCTGGTATTATTCACGATGCTTTTTTCACCATTGGTGACGGAAACAAGAGCAACATGTACCACTGATACGTTTTTAGAAAGTATTCCTTTGAAATCAGAACAGGTATTTAATTCAGCACGCAACAAGATTAATCCGCATAAAAAGCCAAAACAACAACGAAAGACAATTTTGAACCATAAATTCAAAGTGGGACGTGGTCACCATTGTCCTACGTTTTAATATTCAGAACGTCCAATTGCGATTCATACTCTTTACGTTTTTCATTTTCTTTCTGAGTCTCAGCGGGCTGACAGGACAGGAAAACTATGTTCCGCCGAAAATTCCTGATAAGACATTAAAAGCATTGAATGATGCGGTACTTTCTGCAGCTGCAGGAAATACAGATTCATCCGTTAAAGCCATTAATGAATTAATTGAAAAATATCCAACATGGACACTTCCGCGTCAAAAACTAAGCGAGATCTATTATAATGCCGGACAAAAAGAAAATGCGATATCTACACTAGAATCCACCATTGCAATTGACACTTCATCTCAAATCCATCAACTTTATTCATTAGGCAGACTTTATGAAGCAACAGATAGCCTGGACGATGCAATGAAAGTATACAGATGCATCCTCAGACTTGGAACACTCCATCCGGATCTGATAAAGAAGACAACTATTAACATCGACCAGTTGGAACAAAAGATGAAGTTAAGGCATGATGAAATCAAAATCACCTTCACTCCCTTTCCACCTGAAATTAATACTCCCAATGAAGAATACCTTGGCCGATGGACGCTTGACGGAAAGGAATTTATTTTCACCAGGAGATTTAATCACCAGGAGGATATCTTGATCGCTTCTTATGAAAATCCCTTAGCGATTGAAGTAAAAGATTTTCCATTCAACACTGCTGCGAATGAAGCCGCACAAACTATTTCTCCGGATGGAAAATATCTTGTCTTCACTTCGTGCGAACGTGCAGATGGTTTTGGCGGATGTGATTTGTATATCTCTGAACAAAAACAAAATACATGGTCCAGGCCTGTCAACATGGGCTCTTCTATCAATACTCCGTCCTGGGAAAGTCAACCATGTTTCGGATTGGATGGCACGACGATTTATTTTTCGAGCAGCAGAGTTGGTGGATTTGGAGGAAGAGATATTTGGTGGGTAAAAAAATTGCCAAACGGTACATGGTCCACACCAATCAATGCAGGCAAAGAAATAAATAGTGCCAACAACGAGGAAAGCCCGTTCATTCATTTCGACGGTCGTACAATGTACTTCATGCGTGATGGCAAATCCGGCCTTGGTGGATTTGATCTTTATATTTCTCGCATGGGTCTTGACGGTCAATGGCAGGCTCCTGAAAATATGGGTTCTCCAATTAATACCGGTACAGATGAAGGAGCCTTCTCACTGCATCCTGACGGCCGACACGCGGTCATCACCAGGGTGACACCAGATCAACGAAATGATTTGTTTGAATTTTTATTGCCGGACAAATTTCTTTCCTCTCCTGTTCAGGCTCTCGAAGTACATGTAACAGAAGAAAAAACGAATCATCCGGTTCGGGCTACGATAGAAGTCTTTGAAGTGACCGGCCAGGACACGATCAGGACATCCCAATTATCAGATGAGACAGGAAGGATTACGATGACGCTGGAGCGAAACAAATCCTATGGCATGATCACATCAGCAGATGGTTACCTGATGCATTCACTGAATCTTCCACCGGATACATCAGTGGTCAGAACGCTTGAAGTTGAGATGACGCCCATTGCTGCAAGTACGAATAAAACAATCGTGTTAGAAAATATTTTTTTTGAAACAGCTTCGTCTGCATTGTTACCTTCTTCAGATCCCGAGCTCAACAAACTTTTACAAACATTACAAAACAATCCATCGATGAAAATCGAAATCCGGGGGCATACTGATAATGTCGGAGATGAAAGTTATAATCAAAAACTTAGTGAAGCCCGGGCACAATCTGTATATCAGTACCTCCTCGATCATAGTATTGATGTGTCAAGACTTTCTTACAAAGGTTTTGGTGAAACACAACCTGTCGCGAGTAATGATAGCGAAGTAGGAAGGAGACAAAACCGAAGGACGGAGTTTGTTATTTTAAAAATTTAATTGCTCACGCTTCACGTTTCATGCTTCAACTCCCATTTCCATACCGTTCCTTCATCCGGATCAACATCCTCACCTGCATAACTAAATCCACATTTGCGAAGAATCTTTACTGAAGCATTTTCCTCGGGTAAAGTATGGGCGATGACCCGCATCACTTCCGGGAAATAAAAAGCATTATCAATCAGAACAGCAGCGATTTCAGTAGCCAGACCAATCCCCCTGTAAACCGAAATAACACCGTAACCGATTTCAACGATTCCATCCACCGGGGGACCTTTGTATCCACAAGTGCCAATCAAAATATTTTCAGGATCAAGAATCGCCAGCCAATTCCACCATTTGGCATCGCCCGGATTGGATTTCAAAATATCAAGTACATACACAAAAGGAGCAACTTCAAATTCCGTCCACCCTTCCGGGACGTTCACCCTGAGATGCGTCGCGAGCACATTGCTACCTTCAATAACTTTCTCCAGTATTTCAGACGAAGAGTTGATTAATCGAAGACGTTTAGACCTGAGCTCGTGCACCACAGCTTGTTTTTATCAACCACAAAGTTCGCAAAGAAACCGGAGGGAAGATTTATTTAAATGAATAAAAAATAATGCATCAAAATTTGAAGTTCACGCCTCGCGATCGTTGTTAAATTCTTTTTAGCTATTGCCTGAAAAGTAATGACAGGAGTATGAACAAAACCGTAAAAAAGAAATTGCCGATTTCAATTTTCTTAATGCGTTTCATAAAAATTATTATTTTACTGAATACTGAATACCGATCACCGAATACCGAATACCGATTACCGAACACCATTTGCACGCAGATCCATCTCCTGGAAATGAGCCAGCTTTCCTTCATAGAATAAAAGCAGGTAGTGAAACTCATGCGGCAGATTTGAAATATCGAAATCCATCTTATGCACACCATTACTTAATTCACCTGAATAAAGTGTCTCCAGTTTGTCCTGCACTTCCCTGGCAGCATACAATTGAACTTTGCCTGGCTTCTTCAATTTGAATTCAATATGTGCGTTATTTCCATTGATATCAATTTGTTTGATAGATCCGTAAGGCAATCCATCTTCTTTATCCCACATCCGTCGGAGTAGAATGATAGATGAATTCGGATTCGATCTATCTGTTCCGGTTCCACCCTGAGCTGATGGAATTCCACCTTGTCCGCATGGACTGATGAAACCAAGAAACTCACTATCATCGACGACATTAAAACCATCACTCAGTGTGATATAACTTCCCGATTGAAAACTCACAAAGGTCCCTATGCCGCCCTGGATAAATCCTGTAGACGTGATAGAAGTTGAAGCCTCATAATGCCTGATCCCTTCAAGTCCACCCGTGACAACAACTGCAGCATCGCATGTTGCCGCAAGATCTCCTTGCCAAACGCCTCGGCCAAATGTAGCAGCCCTTATTTTTTTCGTTGTTCCATCATCATAGATGACGAGTTCAGTCACCGGGACATTTGGCAAACCATTTGACCATGGCATCCAGTTAGGCATGGTTGGCCCGCGATAGAATACTCCGATATCTGTACCGGCATATACACCATTATCATTATCGATCGCAAGACAATTGACAGGTACATTCGGAAGATTACCTGACATATTCGTCCATGAATCACCTGCATTGGTTGAGGTGACTACTTTATACCCGTTATCAAAACCTCCAAAGCACGCCCATACTGTAGATGAATTGGTTGGCCGGACTTCTACATCAGTTATTTTAGTCCAGTTTGATGGATCGGGAAATCCCGGATTACCGGATTTTGATGTCCAGACATCACCTGTATTTCCGGAAAAATAAAGAGAGCCACTACCATCACCCCAGAAATAAGTACTTCCTGCAGAATAAAATCGTGCACTATTACTTGGGCATGACGTGAGAGCCCATGATGCAGAGCCTCCTTTGTTTACCCAGTTGGTACCACCATCAATAGATTTCCAAATATTAAATGCACCTATTAGTATTGTATCCGGATTTGTATTGTGGATCGCGAGCGTATGGAAAAAAAAATGTGCGTTTAAGGTCCATGCGGAATCAATTGTACCATCACTGTAATAATTGACATAACTGTCATTGAATGTCGCATGCGCCGGTTGTCCAGTATCCGGATTGAAAACCACATCGAATCCATCACAACAACTCAGGTGATAAAATGCTGATGTATTGTCTTTCCTATACTTAACACCATTATCCTGTAGACCGCCCATTAATTTATTGATATTGCCATCCCATCCCGCCAAATGATAAAATTGACTTGTTTCAATATTGGGTGACAAATTTGTCCAGGTGACACCAAAGTCCTGGCTTTTAAAAAATCCGCCATCGGTTGCCGCATAGAGATAGCTATTGAGAGGATTATAAGCAAGATCGTGTACGTCCGGATGGATATAAGGGAAACTTTGACCTTCAAAATAACTTGTAGCATGTGTCCATGACACACCACTGTTGGCTGATCTCCATACTGTACATCCGGCTACCACAAGGATATTGGCCACTGAGGGCAGACAAGCAATAGCAAGATCATAGTCTGATTGATCAGTAGAGTCAATACCGGTATCTGAGCTCCCCAGGACATTAGGACTATTCGATTGTCTTGTAAATGATCCTCCATTATTTTCAGAAAGCCATAATCCACAAAAAGTTCCTATGCCTGTTTTGGGTCCCGAAATAAAATAAACACGGTTAGCATTTGCAGGGGTAACTGCCAGTTGCACTCTGCCACCACCACATGTAACCGGATTAATATCATATGTTGAAATAGATGAAAACGTATTGCCACTATTTGTAGATATCAAAACACCGCTCGGGACAGCAGCATATACACGGGTTCCATCGCCCGGTTTAAAAGCAGCATCATAAGTTTCGACAGCAAATTCTCTGACCCATGTAGTCCCACCATTGGTAGTTCGATATAAGCCATTGCTTGTGCAGGCAATTAAGATCTCGGGATCAGTCGGACTTTGCACCAATTGATAGCCTACGAAAAGATCAGTGACATTTGGAAAATTTCCGGTTTGATGCCAACTGACTCCTCCATCGGTGGATTTTAAAACACCAATCGAAGGACGCATATAACCCATAAGGTTAACGAGCCCATTCGATAAATTGGAATCCCCATCACCGGTAAGCATATACATTATACTTGTATTCGCATAAGAAATCACAAATCCGGAAATTCCAAGTGAAGGAAGATTATCCGTAAGATTATTCCATGTTGTTCCACCATTGATAGTGCTCCATAATCCACCGGCAGGTGTGCAAATGAAAATAATATTTGCATTTGTTGGATGGAAAACGATGCGGTCAACACGTCCGATTCCGTTTCCCTGTGCGCTCGAATTTTGCAGTGGTGTTGTCGAGGGCCCCATAAATGTCCAGCCCGAATTAATATTCCTTTCACGAGATACTTGCATTTTTTCTTTTTCACTCAACCCCTTGAATAACAAATCAGGAACGTTGACGAATTCTCCACCATGACCTAACCGACCTGACATGTACCAGGCCCAACGGTTCCATTGAAGAAGTTGTGATTCTTCTCCGGCTCCTGCATGCTCGGGATGATCGGTATAATATTGGGTCACAACAGTCATGATTTCTGACAGCTTTGTTTTTCCCTGCAACAACACCTTCAGGCCTTCCTGGCCGAAAGCATTTTTACCGCCGAGTAGTAAACAACAAACTGTAAGTGCGCTAATAATTATACTGCGATTCATCAGTTATTTTTTTAGCTAATCATTTAATTATTATTGTCCTCTTTTTTACTGATTACTGATTACCGAATACTGTTTGCACGAAGATCCATTCCCTGGTTAAGCACGTGTTATTTATTCCGGGCAGTTAGCCCCTCCACCTTCGTAATCAGTTGATCAATTTCAGCCTGTTGATTTTTATTCCTCTCATTCAGATCGAGAATATACAAAGTGAGTTCTTCTATTTTTTCCATCATATGTTTTTGCATGTCGCCTACCAGGATACCGTCTTTAGCTACGGACTCGGAGGAAGGTATATTGGGCAGGTGTTTATTTACAGCTATTGATTTTTTTAATTCATCCAGCGGCATGAGATGATAGTGATCAGCAAAAACATAATCAGGCCAATTCGTCGAATTTTGAATGCGCATTTCTTCCGCGATGATTTTACCATCTACGGATAATATATAACCATTTGCAAGAAGTGTCCCGGCAGAAATCCCAACACCCACTCCACCTAACTTTGAAGAGCACATTAAGACATTGCCTCCATCATTTTGAATAAAAAAGTCATTCCCCGCACCATTATTGCGAGCGAGGATTTCATTATCATCCATGATTAAATTCCACGAATTCGAAGCGCCTAATTGGACAAAACCATTCGTAGTAAGACTACAATCACTTCCATTGAGAATTTGAAGTTTGGTATTAGGAGTGGTGGTCCCTATTCCTTCATTATCATCAACTAACAGATTGTCATTTGTGCGGAGCTCATGCAGGAACAAACCTCTGCCATCGAAATATCCTGCATATCCAGTCAGGTTGATGTTCTGTCCGTAAATACCGAAATTATTTGCGCCACCGTTCACCGTTCCCCATACTCCATAATTAGTAGTACCTCCAGTGGCAGTTCCAATGACTCCAACTCTTGTTCCTGCAGTACCTGTGGCATTACTATACACACCATACAAAGGGATTCCGGCATAAGAACCTCCCTGGCACAATGCATTGATTCCTTTAAAGCCACCCGTGAAATCACCGCCAATGCCGAAGCCGGAAGCGGGAACTGAAAATCCATGGAAGGCTTTTACATCAAGGCTTCCCAAATAATTCACACTGGAATTGATGATGGTAGTGTTATTGTCTGCGGGATCACTTTGCACATCAAGACGATATGCAGGAGAGCTAGTGCCAATGCCGACATTTTGTTGACCGGTGGCTTCATGATGCATTAACAAAAGAGAAATGATGTAGCCGGAAATGACGAGAATTTTTTTCATGATCATTTTTTTGAAAGGAATAACCCAAAGCAAAGATCATGTGATGTGCCATCCGCATCAATACCATAATCATGGGAGGCAATTCAATAAGCAATAGGCAATAAGCAAATGGCAATTTGTATTATAAAATAATTTTTTGCCTATTGCCTATTGCTAATTGCTAATTGCCAGTTAATTTCTCCTGTCGGGAAATGCTTTCGTGGCAGCCTCTGTGGCAGAATGCACCTGGAGTTTTTCATAGATGCGTTTGATATGCGATCGCACTGTCTCCAGTGTGATATTGCACTTTTCAGCAATCATTTTATAACTATGGCCAGTGACAAGCAGGTTTAATACTTCTTGTTCACGGGGCGCAAGTTTATCCAGCTCCTCACTCCGCGAAGGAGTCTTTGGGAACAACTCTAAAACTTTCCTGGCAATGGATGAAGTCATAGGTGCACCGCCATTCAATACTTCATAAATCGATTCAGTTATTTTTTCATGCGGGGTCTTCTTGAGAAGGTAGCCTGAAGCTCCATTTCGAATAGCTTCGAACACTGAATCATTATCTTCGAATACGGTCAGCATAATGACATGGACCTGGGGGTATTTTTTTTTAATAATGTGCAGGCCCTGCAAACCATTTGTACCGGCCATTTCGATATCCATCAGGACAACTTCAGGACGAAGCGTTTCCATGTCCAGGGATACGTGATCACAGTTTTCATAAGCCCCTTTTAATTCAAATTTAGGTGACGACTGAATCAAATCAGCAATACTGTTTCGCAGAAAAATATTGTCTTCGTAAATGACTACACCTATATTCATACAAATTTGGCTTAAAAGACGTTCTAAAAGTACAAACGCATTGAGCTATTACAATCCCATTTTCATGGGGTAACAGGTATTCTTAAGATAATCGTCGTCCCTCCACCCGGATTTGAATTGATCGAAATATTCCCTTTTAATATATCTGCCCGGGCTTTCATGTTTTTTAATCCGTTACCATGAATGGCTTCCTCCGGATTAAATCCTCTTCCGTCATCAGAAATCGAAAGCGTAAGGAAGCGTGAAACATGATTCATTGTTATCGCCGCTTTAGCAGCTTGCGAATATTTTGCCAGGTTGTTAATGGCTTCTTTGAAAATGAGATAAAAATCCTTTCTCTGTTCGACAGGCAGAACAATGTAGCTGCAATCTTCATCCATGTCAAGGGTAAAAGGAATGTGTGCTGCTTCGAGGATTTCAGAGGCATATTGTCTCATCCGGATGATGATCATTTCCATGCGGTCGTTTTTGGGATTAATCGACCATACAATATCACTCATCAACTCCATCGCCTGCCGCGAAGCAAAAGAAATAGTTTGAAATAGTTCAGAAGATTTTTTTCCGGCCGTAGCGGAATGATTAGCCATGCTGCTGATCATGTTGATGCTGCTTAAGGTAGAACCGATGTCATCGTGCAGGTCGCGTGAAATGCGCATCCGGATTTGTTGCAGTTTGACAAGCTGGTTGATCCGAAAACGGTATAAAGCATATAATATTCCCGCCACAAGAGAAATGCACAGCAGAAAGAACCACCATGTTCTCCAATAGGGTGGATCTATAGTTAAAAGCACCTGGGTCCCGTTTTCATTCCATACACCGTCATTGTTGGCAGCTTTTACTTTGAAGGTGTAACTCCCACCATTGAGGTTGGTAAATGTGGCAGATTGTTTATTTCCACAATAAATCCAATCATCATTGAAGCCTTCCAATTTGTATGCGTATTGATTCAGAACGGGATTTGTAAAATTTAATGCCGCAAAATCAAACGTGATCATATTTTCTTTGTAAGAAAGATGGATCGGTTGAAGCATTTCTGAATTGCGCATGACCGGAGCCTGGCGATCAAAAATCTTGAAATTGGTAATCACGACAGGCGGCGTGCGTTTATTCATTTTCATATTTGCAGGCTGGCAAAAAGTAATCATGCCGGATGTCCCCAAATAAATAGTGCCATCAGCCGTGCAACACACAGAACCCGATAAACTATTTGTAGGTAAACCATCAAGCATAAAATAGTTTTTAAAAGAATGATTTACCAGGTCCAGTTTGCTTAAACCGTTATTCGTGGATAGCCATAGATGGTGTTGATGGTCGGGTGTGATGGAAAAAATATCATTGTTGCAAAGCCCGTCATTCGTTGTATAATTCTTTATTTTATAATCATTCAGATCCATTTCAGCTAATCCATTTTCAGTGGCTATCCATAAATGTTGTCGTTCATCTTCGTACAAATCGTAGATTCCATTATCCGGTATGGTGCCCATATTCTTTTTATCATGTTCATAAAAAGTAAACTTTCCCGTGGCAGGATCAAGACTGCTTAATCCTTTGTTCTGAGTGCCAATCCAGATTCTTCCCGCATGGTCCTGCTTCATACAGAAAACCCTGTTGTCCTGTAAGGAATTTGGATTAGTGGCGTCATACTGGTAAAAAGTCATTTTTTTTGCAGCGTCATTATAGTGATAAATACCATTCGAATACGTGGCAAACCACATCGACTTGTCTTTGTCCTGCAAAATAATGTGCGCACCTTCGGCCATTTCGTTGCCCCCGGGTCTAACCGGACTAAATTTTTCCGTTGCGTCGTCAAAGAAGCAAATACCCGATTTCATCCCAACCCACATTCTGCCCCCTTCATCATAATAAACAGTATAAATTGTATTATCAGGCAGTGAATTAGGATTTCTTTCATCATGTTTATAGAGAATAAAATGCCTGTTCAGTGTATTGAAATGAAAAAGTCCTGTTCCTGAAACAGGCATCCAAAGCCAGCCGGGATTTCTCTTATCCTCTGTAATGGAACTAGCCAGGCGGTATACAGAGAATTCACCGGATGATTCAGGCAAGGGAATGGAGATGAATTGTTGAGTAAGGGGATCGTATTTATCCAGGCCTGCAGAGGTACCTATCCATAATATACCTGACACATCTGTATAGACATAATTGACATAATCATCGCTAAGACTTTTCGGATCTGATGGATTATGATGAAAATGTTTAATAATTTTTTCAGTTGAGCTATCGTACATCGCCAATCCGGTTCCAAATGTTCCAATCCACCATATACCTGATACACCTTTTGAAACACCTGTCACAATATGTTTCCTTTGATCTGTTTCCGTTTCGTCAATGAAAGGAATTGAATATATACTATCAGATAAAAGAGATGCTTTTTGTAATCCACCGTACCAGCTTCCGATCAACATTATATTTTGATCTGCCGGGACGATAGGGTTGACAGTGACACTTAAATTTTTTTCTATTGAGAATGGAGAGGAGATAGTCTTTTTTATGAATTTATTGGTCCGCTCCTGGTAAACGATTAATTCATTGCTGGTGCCGATCCAAACCTGTCCGAGACGATCTGCATATACAGTTCTGATTGTTTCCTTGTCTGCAAGAGGAAGGTCAAAGTTGATGACCGGTTTATTTTCTGTCCACTGATGCAAGTGTGTTCTGGTAGCAAACCAAATGCTCTGATCGTTAGCACATGTGACGGCATGTACACGGTGATTGTCTATTTTCTCAAGAGTTTCATTAAACATAATCGGGTGAAAGGCATTATCACCATAATTGTAATAACACAAGCCACCATTCGTGGCCACCCACACCCGGCCCGAACTATCTGCACAAATAGCATTAATTATATTGTTGGCCAAAGACGTTGTGTCACCCGGAATATTCCTGTACACAATAAAATTCCGGCCATCAAAACGATTCAATCCGTCAGTCGTCCCCAACCATATAAAACCATATCGATCCTGGATAATACTGGTCACCGCAGAGGATAAACCATTGTCATTCGTGAAATGCTCGAATGAAATGTTTTCATTTTGAGCGATTAGATGTGTTGAAAGAAAAAGGAAAATAATAAACGGGATACAGGATTGCATACCTAAAGTTACATGTAAGATGCCTTATCTTCTTTTCCTTTTTCTTTTAATCTAATTATTTACAGATGTGCGCTTTAAAAAAATCCGGCTCCATCTTTTACAGAAGGAGCCGGATTTGATAAAATTGCGATCTATTTAGGCCTCTTGTCTTTGAAATTTTTCAGCACGTCTTTTCATCTCTTCTTCGCTGACATCTTCCACACGGGTGGCGATCCACCATTGATTATCCCACGGGTCTTTTATACCCGCCGAACGATCCCCGTAAAATTCATTTTTGGGTTCGCGGATGGACTGGCCTTTCGCATTCAGTGCCTGTTTGTACACTTTATCTACATCGTCTACGTAGACATGAAGCATGGATTGTACAGGACCGTAATGTTCAGTCGCATCAGCTATCATGATGGTCGAATCTCCAATCTTCATTGTCGCGTGCATCACTTTTCCATCATCCGTATCCATTTCTGAAGTTACCTGGCCATTGAAGGCCTTTTTGATAAACTCCATTAACATAGCTCCCTGGTTGACCATTAAATACGGTGTTACGGTATGCATTCCTTCCGGAATGGGTTTTACCGTCTTGCTTTTTGGTTTACTCTTTTGATCTTCTTTCATGATGTTATTAATATTTTATGTGAGTTTATGTTATTGGGAAAGAATGGAATGCCATAATTAAACCTGACAAGAAGAACTCTCATTTCGGTTTAATCAATCGACTTATAAAAAACAATACGGATTAGATTTGGTTGATCCCGGTTTGCTTTTTTCTTGTCAGATTTTGTCTAAATTTTCACTCGCCATGTTATTCCGGGTATTCCCTGTATTTAGGATAGAGGAAACCTATTAAATTTTAATTTACAACCTAAGACAATGACCATCAACCTAACCGGCTGCCATGACCACCAACCCATGACTTGAATTTCCAATGATGGAAGATTTCCTACATTTGTCATCTTATTCAATAATTGACTCTAACCAATCGCTATGATTTTTTTAACTGTTGTTCAAGGATTTCTGAACTCCCTTGATATCTGGGGCATTTGTTATATACTGCTCCTGGCCGTTTTCCTCGGCATTGAAGTTATCAGTAATGTACCTGCGATCCTGCATACTCCATTAATGAGTGGAGCAAATGCAATTCACGGCGTCGTCATTGTCGGCAGCATCATCGTAATGGGACATACCGCACCCGACAATTATCCGGCTTTAGTGCTTGGTTTTATCGCCGTAGTACTTGGTACGCTTAATGTCGTGGGAGGGTTCGTCGTCACTAACCGTATGCTTCAGATGTTTAAGAAGAAGAAATAGAGATAAAAGGCAGATGCTTCGACCTGCTTATTCTCATCCTCGTGCTACAGCTCAGCAACCAGGCGGAAAAGGCAGAAGAGGAAACTAGTAATCAATATTATAAAATCGTAAATCAAATCTTATTAAATCATGACATTTTCTTAATAAATCTGTGTCCTTAAAAATCGTAAATCGTAAATCGTAATTCCACTTATGTCGCAAAATGATATTCTGAAAATCTGTTACCTCTTTGGCAGCTTAACATTTATTGTTGGGCTTAAGATGCTTTCCAAACCCGATACTGCAAAAAAGGGAAATCTATTTGCCGCATTGGGGATGATCATTGCGATAGTGGGTACTGTTTTATTCCACCAGAGTTTTGATGCTGTGACAGGAGAAGCACAGCCCATCGGAAATCTTAAATTTATTTTTGGAGCGATAGCAATTGGTACTGTGATCGGATATATAGCGGCGATCAAAGTGAAGATGACGCAGATGCCGCAAATGGTTTCATTATTTAATGGCATGGGTGGCGCATGTGCGGCATTGATTGGAATCGTTGAAATGAGTACGCATCATCCCCAGGAGTTCGGACACAGGATGATTATATTTCTTAGTCTTATGATTGGTTCCGTTTCATTCGCCGGAAGCATGATCGCCTTCGGAAAGCTGGAAGGAAAAATAAAAGACTACGGAAGCAAGGTCCAACAGGTCACAAACAATACAATTGTGTTTGTGATTCTCGCTGCGATCATTTTCATTTCCATGCATCCGGGGCTTCCTGATTTTTTTATCTGGGTGGTGTTTGCAGCATCATTGGTATATGGCATATTGTTTGTCCTGCCGATTGGTGGTGCAGATATGCCGGTCGTGATTTCATTGTTGAATTCCTTTACCGGGATTGCAGCCGCATTGGGTGGATTCCTTTATGATAACCAGGTCATGCTCACCGGCGGTATACTCGTGGGAAGTGCAGGAACCATTCTGACGATCCTCATGTGCAAAGCCATGAACAGGTCTCTGTGGCATGTCGTCAGCGGTGGATTCAGTGCAAATAGTGCCAGTTCCAAATCCATGGATGGAATGTCAATCAGCGAAATCAGTGTAACTGATGCTGCAATCCTGTGTGCTTATGCACAGCGTGTCACGATCATTCCGGGATACGGTCTTGCGGTTGCACAGGCACAACATACATGTCATGAATTTGAAAAAGCACTCGAAGCAAAAGGCGTGGAAGTGAATTATGCAATTCACCCTGTTGCTGGTCGTATGCCGGGCCACATGAATGTATTGCTTGCAGAAGCTGATGTGCCTTATGACAAGCTTAAAGAAATGGACGAGATCAATCCACAACTTCCCAATACAGATGTCGTCATCGTCATCGGCGCCAATGACGTGGTCAATCCGGCGGCAGAAACAGATCCGACTTCCCCTATCTATGGCATGCCCATCATCAAAGCGAATACGGCTAAAAATATCATTGTCATGAAACGAAGCATGGCCAAAGGATATGCAGGTATCGAGAACGAATTATTTTACGATAAAAAAACAAGGATGTTATTCGGGGATGCAAAAGCTTCGTTGGAGAAGTTGATTGCTGAGTTGAGAAACGCGTAAAAGTCGCTTTGGTACTAAGTTGTAGCCCGAAGTTGAATAAAACATGTCGAGGACAAGGAGAATTGGGGGCGAGAATGCGAGAACTTTACCGAAGAAGTTGATTGCGAAGTTAGTGGATCTTTAAGAATAATTGTCGACCATGATGAATTTCGAATAACTACAATGGCCAGAGTTTTCAGTTTGATTTGGTACTATACCATAGAATAGCTAATAAAGAAAGATATTTAATAATGATTGATCATCTTAATCTGACGCTTGAAAATTTACCCATAGTTTATGATTTCATTTAGATGCGAATTAAAATTAAATTCAATTTTTTATAAGCAAATATTTTAATACTATTTTAGAATATTATATAACCAAACATATATGGGAATATTCCATTCGGCAAGACTTGATGAAAGAAAAATAGGGCTATCTAAAATTGATGATCTTAAGAAGGTAAGGAGCAAAAGTCTTATAATTCATTATAGTTGTGAATCGTTTTTTAATACTGCCGGCAGAACACCAAGGGTAACAAGTATTGCTGTTAAGAATAGAGATAATGGTAATGCAGTAATATTTTCAATCCATTTAACCGCCCAAGTAAGAAATAAAAATTTGACAAATTTAACAGATTCTGATTTTGATACACTTGAAAAGGATATGTTAAAAGATTTTTATGAATTTGTTCAGCGACATAAAACATTTCGATGGATTCATTGGAATATGCGTAACGCAAGTTTTGGTTTTGAAGCTATTTCGAATAGGTATAGAATCCTCAGCGGAACACCCAAAAAAATAGAGGACCAATTCAAATACGATTTACCTGAAATACTCGGATTAATCAATACGTATAAATTTGAAAAACATGATAAACCCACAAAGGGTCAGCTATTAAATCTAACAAAAAGAAACCACATTACAACTAAAGACGCATTAACAGGAGAGGAAGAAGCAGCAGCTTTTGATAATCGTGACTTCTTATTGTTACACATGTCAACAATGAGAAAAGTGGAAATGATAGACCGAATTTTGAACCTACTTGAAAGCAAAAGACTTAAAATAGCAGCCTCTTTAATAACCACTTGCGGACTTACAATCCCTGGAATTATTGAAATTATTAGAAATAATTGGCTTTTGTTTTCATTGTGGTCATTGGGAATGGCAATATTAGGAATGGCTCTTGAACCTTGTGTACAAAATTTCTTTGGGACAAATTAGTATTATTTATTATTTCATCGCGCGTCAGCAAAACTTCGTTTTTCGTAATAAGCCAGGAGTCGAAGACTGAATTTTCTTAGTCTTCTGCCCAAACATCCTTTAATCAGCATCACCGAAATGGAAGAAGTGATGATTTTGAATTAATGATGTATCGATTAAAGGTAGTGTATGAAAGTTTTAGGTATGAGTCGATATATGTAAATTCAACCTTGAAACTCATTCGAGTTTATTCGACAAGATAACCTCTCAATTCTTCAATCCAACAACCGGTTGAAGATTCGTGGAATAGGATTGATCGCAGTTACCAGAAAATCAATGAAAAAATAAGGTATTAAAAATGCAAAAGGTTTTTTAAAATCAAATAGGTTCGTGTATATTTGGTTGAATACAAATGTATTGGATGCAATATTTGAAAGATGGATGGATTATATGAAAAGGGAAGGGAACAATTAATTGAACTTATAAAATGGTATATACCTAATAAGGGCAAACGAAATGAGGCTACGACTAGACTACACCTCATTGATAGAATATTATTTGAAGTACTTCAATGGAAAAGAGAAAATGTTACTGCAGAAGATTCATACGACGGTGAATATACGGATTACACCCTGCGAAATACACGAGCATTAGCTATTATAGAAGCCAAAAAAGAAGGAAATTATTTTGACCTACCTGTGGGCAATATGAGGGTCAAATATTCCTTAAAAGGTTTATATAGAGATTATCCAAATTTAAAAGAGGCATTGGATCAAGTTAGTTCGTATTGTTCAAAACGAGGCGTCCAGATTGGAATGATTTCAAATGGTTGGCAATTTTTAGTTTTTGTTGCAAATAGAACTGACGGCATTGCGCCTTTAGAAGGGAAAGCTTTTGTTTTCGAATCATTGGAGTTCATGCTTGAAAATTATCCTGAACTATGGAATGCAGCATCCTATGCAGGAATACATGAGAAATATGCTCAACGGCATCTTTTAGGGGAAGATTTACCCATTTTACCTCCAAAACTATCTGCCAGTATACAAAACTATCCAGGTTATAAAAACCGGAATCCTTTTCAAACAGACATGGAAATATTAAGCGATTTAGTTCTCGAAGATATAATAAGAGAAAAGGAAGTTGAAGAAGAATTTCTAAGACAATGTTATGCAAAAAGTGGGGCCTTATCCCAATACGCGACTGTTAGTAAAGAAATATTAAACACAAGGTATAAATTCTTATTTGAAGCTGATGAGAATCCACTTCTTATTCAAAAGGCAGTAGAAAAAAGAGGTCTAAATCCGGATTTGAGAGAAATAATTGCAAATAGCTTAAGTAGGCGACCTATCATATTAGTAGGTGATGTAGGTGTTGGAAAAACAAGTTTTATTAATAATTTAATACAGGTAGAAGCTGTTGACCTATTCACTCAAAGTATTTCAATAAAAATTGACCTCGGGACAAGTGCGGTTCTTCAGTCTGATATTAATACAGCAATTTTTGATGCAATCTATGAAATATTAGAAAATGAATATGAAATTAATATTGATGAAGATGGATTTATAAGAGGAACATACAGAAGTGAATTACAAAAATTTAGGAAGGGAATTAATAAACGACTGTTTGAAATTAATCCCGAGGTTGCCGAGCAAAGAGAAATTGAATATCTTTCTGCTCTAATATCTGATAAGCCAAATCATGTAAAAAAATCACTCGAACATTTATCAAAATTAAGAAGGAAACAAATTGTAATATTCATTGACAATTGTGACCAACGCAGTGACGATGTACAGCAGAATGCTTTTTTAGCATCTCAAGAAATCGCAGAGAAATGGCCGGCACTAGTTTTTGTCACAGTGAGACCAGAAACCTTCCACCGATCACTTAAATCAGGAGCACTCAGCGGATATCATCCAAAAGCTTTCACAATTTCACCTCCAAGATTAGACGAGGTACTTCAGAAGCGAATTTCTTACGCAAGTAAAATCACAAAAGGTGAAATTCCTGTTGAAAGGCTTGATGTAACGGCCAAACTCTCTTCTTTGGAAACATTGCTTAAGGTGTTCAGCGTAAGCCTTGAAAAAAATCAAGAATTAATAAAATTTCTTGATAACATTTCAAATGGAAATATCAGAATTGCAATTGACTATGTTAAACAGTTTTTTGGAAGTGGTCATGTCGATACAAGGAAAATATTGGAAATCTTCGATGAGCAAGGATTTTATATTATCCCATTACATGAGTTTATTCGCGCAATAATGAGAGGTAATAATATTCATTTCAATCCCAATACGTCATCTATTTCAAATTTATTCGATGTTATTCAGAACGATACAAGGGAACACTTTCTGTTACCAACTTTATTAAGTCTTCTCCAAGCAGCTTCTTTTAGTGGCACTAAAGATGGATTTCTTTCTGCAAAACAGGTTTATACATCTCTTCAAGGAATTGGTTTTAACATAATTCAAATTGATGATATTTTAATGAGGTGTTTTGAAAACGGACTTGTAGAATCCTCTAGAAAAGGCGACATCATAGAGGAAAGTAACTTTCCATCTATGCTAAGAATTACAACATTGGGCTCTTACCACATTACAAATTTGATACATATGTTTTCATACATTGATTCAATTATTGTGGACACTCCTATTTTTAAAGATGAAATCAGAGACAGAATTATTACCGGAGGGGCAATTGACCACAGATTAGAACGTGCTGCTATATTTATCCAATATTTAGATGAAATGTGGGATTCTGGTGGCTTTGAAGAATCTGTATATAATTGGAATTCAGATAGTAGTTTAATCAAAAGGGAGATGGAAGAAATTTGGAAAAGAATTTAGATACTTTTGACAAACTAACTTATTCCTAGATGAATTTGATATTGACAAATGACTAATCAATTATTTATAACCGAATTTGATGACGTTTATTTACCTCCTAAATACCATTTGTCACACAATATTGCTGTAAGGCTATATGATGATTTAGTTTGGGTTTTAAAAGACCCAGAGATTCAAAGCAGGTTAATGGTGAGGGTTAACTTTAATGATTCAAAAAAATTACCCAAAGAAGATGAAAAAAAAATTATTAATTGGTTAAAAAGCAATGGATATGAAAAGGAAGCAAATGAAATAATAATTAGAAATGCACTCTTAGCAGTAATTAGTGATATTTGTCACTTTATATATCAAGCCTTGGATAGCGCCAAACGGATTAAAATGGCAGTGGCTTTCACACTAATCCGCAAACCATTTTTGGAAAACTTGTTGATAATTGAGCAAATGATTGCCGATGAAGAAGACTTTTTAAAAAAATTTGCAAGCAGCCCAGAGGTTTTTGACCCTGGAAAAATAAAGAATGAGGAAAAAATAAAACTTATCGAAGTCGTGATAAGCAAAATAAAAACAAAATATCTCCTTGACCCTGGTTTTATTTTCAATTTACGATTTGATAAATCGAACAATAATAGTTTCTATGCTCTTACTAATCTTGCAACTCATTTAGTGACTACAAGATATTCAAATTCAAAAACTGAAAAAAATAATTTAAATTTTATATTCTCTCTGGATAAAGAATGGGAATCACAACTTCATTATTTTTATTATTATTTACCATTGATGCTTTTTTACACAACTGAGGTAGTCGACCAGTTGCACCTTAATAAAAATATTGTTGATGATAAAGTGTTTAAAAAACGCAAGTTCTATCGGTTGATTGGACAAATGGTACAATTTGATCAATTTGATGAAAAATCCACTGAAGGACAATCTAAAATTAACTCGCTAGCCACGACTTTAAAAATTAGGTGTAATGAATGCAACAAAATCAATAGATTGTTCAAATCAGACTTGTATATTCTTGCTCGCAATAAATATATCTTATGTAAGTATTGTTTAATTGACTTATTTGGTGAATCTAAATCAATGGATGATGCAATGGAAATAATTCAAACTTAATTAATATAAGAGCTACCTATATTTCAGTAATAAGGCTTAATATATGTAACCGAGGTTTTGAAAACGTCCTCCTTCCCATGCCAAGAGCAGCATTTGTTCTGCTATTTAGAAGACTTTCTTTTTTTCAAAACCCCCTCAAGCATCCCCGAGGCATACCGATCATACAACTCAAACAAAAATTCGATCATCTTCGTCTCATTCGGAAATGGTTGTGATAGATAGCAAAGATCAACCGCCTTATACATTGCCTGATCTACCTTAACCAGGATCGGAGTCATCATATTCGGATCATATAAGTCCGCAAGACTAGCTCTGTTTTCATCGGGTGTTGGATTTTGAGATTGGGAAAGCTACAGCACCTATGTGATTCATTAATAGTTTTTATTAAATGTTATTAAATTTACATCAATCAATGTATGATAAAATTGAATTGAGAAGTGTTTCCAATATGGTAATAAATAAAATAAATGTTGAAGATGAGTTTAATTTTGGACTTCATGATAATCAATATTATCAAGATCTGTTATTAGAGTTGTGTTCGGAGGAAGTCAAAAAACTATCTCCTTCTGAAATTAGAAAGTTGATTTTTAAAAGATTTCATGGTATACCAGTTTATTCTATGCCAATAATAAGCTCAAATTTAGAAATTTTCAGAGTTACCGATTTTAAACCAGATGGGATTGTAAGCAATCTTAAGAAAGATTACTCCTATAACCCCTCTGGAACTCAAGGTAGGTGTAATCTTGAGGGTCAAAAAATATTTTATGGTGCTTTATCTCCAGAAACAGCCATTAAAGAAAAACATCCAGAATCTAATCAAGAAATATTTATTTCCAAGTGGATCTTAAAGAACCACGAGCTAATATTTTTTGGATTTGACAATACAGAAAACCCATCTTTAAGTGTATTTACTGATAAATTTAAGAATGCTAACGAAATAATATTTAAAAATGTAACACAAGAGCAAAAAGAAATGGCTATTAATAAACTAAACATTTTTAATAGCATTTTCTCACTCAGAGGACAAGATTATTATCATTTAAGCTCTGCGCTTACTAATTCTTTTTTTTCATTATACCCTAATATACGAAATTTTTTCGTTATAACTTACCCCAGCATTACCCAAGACAAAAGTGATATAAATTTTGCATTCAGATATGAGTTTGCTGACGATCCAAATTTTTTAGAATTACAAAGTGTGTTTCATATTCAAGTCTTATCTATCACTGGATCGCAGATAAAATATAAGTACAAAAACGTGGGATCGTTTGATGGAGAAAAAATTAATTGGAAACATAAAACATAACTATTTAGATCACATTGTTAAACTTGAAATTTACATTTTTCAAATAATCTTTTTCTTACCCGACTTCTTCTCCACCGCAAACATCCCCGCCGTATACCTATCATACAACTCAAATAAAAACTCTATCCGTTTTGTCTCATTCGGAAATGGCTGAGGTCGATAACATAGATCAACCGCCCTATCTAATACTTGATGCGCTTTGACCAGAACAGGAGGCATAGTATTCGGATCATAGAGGTCAGCAAGGCTGGCCCCCTTTTCTCCAGGTGCGGGATTTTGAAATTGCACCCGAGCATCTAGGACAGCTTGGGCTGCTTTTTCTACTACTTCTTTTTGCTTTTCAGAAGGATTTTCACACCAGGGAAAGTTATTGTAAACGATACCATTGGAATAATTAATATCGCTTTTTAATCTTCCGGCGATATATCTAGTCCACGCGTTGTGCATCTCAGAACTTAGCATACCGAACTCATACATTGTTGCATTTGGTAACATATAATTCTTATTGCTACTTATACAATCTCCGTCAACATAACCAATAGGTAAATATTTTCTTCTTTCCGAAGAAACCTCTGGTATTACTAAGTAGTCGAAACCAGTGTGTCTGATTTCATCAAACAAAGCAGGGGTATTTGCCTTTTTGATTGTTGCTAATTTTTTACTTTTAAGTCTGAAATTTCTGACATTTTCTATTCTTTCGTATATCAATGGAAAATTTCTAATATCTGATGGTGTGATATCATTTAACCATAAACACCATCTTTCAGAATTATTTATAAATTCATCAGACCCAATAAATTTGCGAAACCATTTTTGAGATTGAGGTTCAATCTTTAAAAACGCCTCCTTCTCTTCAGTTGTGAAGAGAAAATTTCCATCATCAGTTGGTTGATTTCCTTTTACCAATCCTGGTACATTGCATATTGGAGTTTTTCTTCTTTTAACCAAATCGTCCTTACCAAAAATTAAGTATGGATTAATATTTTTTCCACTTATTTCATGTGGCTCACTCTTAATATTATCGTACTCAAAAATCGATTTTTTATCGATATCATAGTTTGAAAATCCAATAATCACGACATGTACTGCTGCATTCCCTTTCGCTTCATTCCCCCACTTAAAAGTCCGATGAGCAAAATGAATTTTACATTGATATCTGTTAAATAATTCACTCCATAATATTCCAACTTGTTCTCCCTGAGCAATAGAATTTGTACTTACAAATGCAGTCTTTGTTTTTGGCAAATCACTCTCTTCAACCTCATTCACTTTTTCCATGTACTGAGCTGCTCTGATATACCATGCGGTTACATAATCTAACACACCTGCTCCATTGACACCCGTAAAAACAAGATCCATGTCCTTCTTTTGATGGACATCCTGAAGTGACTTTCCAACAAAAGGTGGATTACCCAGTATATAATGAAACCTTGGAATATTCCTCTCCCACGGATACGGCACAATCAAACTCTGCCAGTCAATCCTCAATGCATTGCCACGCACGATGGTAGAACTTTTCTTAATAGGAATCTTCTTGATGTATTCACCCGATGCAATACTTGCCTCCTCATTCATCTGGTGATCCATCAACAGCATTGCCACATTCGCAATTTGACTTGGAAATTCTTCATATTCGATCCCATAAAACTGATCGACATCGACCAGAAAATAATCATTGATACTTGTTATCTGCTGTCCTCTCAATAGGATCTTGGAAATCTCAAGTTCCAATCGACGAAGTTCACGATAAGCAATCACCAGGAAATTACCACAACCACAAGCTGGGTCCAGAAAACGAAGCTTGCTGATCGTATGGTGAAGACGTTTGAGTTTGTTCTTATCACTTTTTACTTTTTCAAATTGATCCCACAGATCATCAAGGAATAAAGGCTTGATCAGCTTTAGGATATTTTTCTCACTCGTATAATGTGCACCCAGATTCCTGCGAGCTTTTTTATCCATCACACTCTGAAACAGAGAACCAAAGATGGCAGGAGATATTTTACCCCAGTCCAGCAGACAACACTCCATAAATATCTTCCGCATTTCACTATCAAAGCTGGCCATCGGCAACTGCTCTTCGAACAACTTCCCATTGACATAAGGAAATGCAGCCAGGGCTTCATCAAGTTTTCGAAGTCGCTTCTCCTGAGGCGTATTCAGGATCTCAAATAATTGTGCGATATGTGCTGCGAGATCACTTCCGTCTTCACTCGTTTTCTGATCGAGGTAATCATTCATGATCCCCTTTTCAAAGATCCCGGTATCATCAGCAAAAAGACAGAATAGCAATCTGACCAAATAAACTTCGAGGGGATGGCCCTCGTATCCTATATCCTTTAGCTTGTCATGAAGCCGACCCATGAGTTCTGCAGCTTCGATATTGACGGGATCCTGTTCCTTATAAGTCCGTTTCTGATATCCCGCGATGAAGCCAAAGAGATTGACATTCTGGACGAGATCTTCGAGTTTAAATTCATGATGCGTTCCTTCATCAAGATCATACAATCGAAACCGCGCAAAATCACTGACCAGGATGTATCGAGGTAATTCTTTTTCCTTTAATCCCGGAAAATAATCCTTCGCCTGTTGATATGCCTTGTCAAGATTATGTCCCCGGCTTTTGTGCTCAATCAGGATGACACCTTTCCATAGCAAGTCAATAAAGCCTGGCTGGTTATCCAACTTTCGAACTTGTTGCTCAAATGTTGCTACCCTTCTGCGGCTGATATCGAAGATGTGGAAGAAATCATCCCAGAAGCTTTTGGCTTCTGCATCTTCACTTACCTCATCCTTCCACTCATTACTGAAGGTGACAGCGCGTGATTTGATTTCGTTCCAGGAGAGAGGCATGATCGAAGCTGTTCTTGGGAAAAGTATTACATAGAGGAAAATTAGATCTGAAATTATAATTTTATAACTATGTACAAAAGAATTGCTATATTAGGTTGCAAAAGTGATAATGTTAATTGACTCTAATACATAAATTTAAATTTCAAACATGAATTTCCTGCTCCTAATTTACTCAATAATCTCATTAATAAAACCACAAGAATTTAATGCTGCTAGCAAATTGTACAAGCCAGAAGTATGTTCATGTATATTAGATTGCAATAACTTTGGGAGTATTGTGTTAGGTCCTTGTCAAGATAAAATAGAATCAGTTCTTTTTCCACCTCAAGGATGTTCGAATTTTAGAATAACAAATTCATTGCCCAGTAATTGGTATTTAGTGCATGGAATATATACTGTATGTGTTCAGGCTACAGACGATTTTGGAAACTTAACCTCTTGTTGTGGTAATGTGGAAATTTTTCCATGGGATTACTATTATTGGTTCGGTATTTACACTATAGATACAAACCATCTATTTTTGGGTACAAATTTTCTTGCCTCTTCTTCACCAATAGGTTGTGTTTGGAGTGAACCGGTCAAAATTTGCGCTGATGGTTCAGACGTAACAGTAGTTAAATTTGTTAATCAATTAAATATACCTAATGCGGATATACGATTTAGGACACTTAGTGATCAAGGCATGCAAAATCCTGATAAATATGGAGAATTTCCTTTGACAAAATATACTTACCATGGAGACACAGTAGTCGCTAGATATGTACATCCAAAGTATATTACTCCTTCAAATGGTTTTAATTATGTTTCAGATAGTATTCTTATTGGTGTAGTTAATACAACTGGTGGTTTATTTGGTAAATTTCCTATAAGAATTTATAGGGCACCAGTAGTTTTTGTTCATGGTTTGTATGGTGATGAAAGTACATTTAATGTTATGAAAAATCGTTTCTTAAACGAAAAGATCTATCCTAAAACTAGTAATTCTAACTCATCCCCATTATTGTACCAAATTGATTATAAGGGAACGAATAGTTCAAGTTTTATTACAAATCGTAAACAAGTTAATAATGGAATTAATATCGTTCTGAAGCATGCAAGAGAACAAAAGTTTTCTGCAGGCAAAGTCATTCTTATTGGACACAGCATGGGTGGAATACTTGGCCGGCTTTACCTGCAGAACTCATGGCCCGAAGTTAAATACAGAAACGATATAGCAAAAATGATTACACTTAATACACCTCATTATGGAACTCAATTTGCAAATTGGTCAATAGATAACTTAACAATTTATGACGTGATCCAATCTATCATTACTGGAAATTATGATGAATATCCTTACGCTCCTGCTGCAATTTATGATTTGAGAGTTAATTCATACCCTATCAGAAATAAAATAAACATCCTTCAACTACCTCAAAATATTGTGCCATCCGTAACTTTAGACACGGATGCAAAACCAATTCCTTTTACTGACCTAATAGTCAGAGCATTAAACTTATTGTTACCTCAATATATATTCAATGGAGAAAAAAATGATTTAATTGTACCGAAATCATCGCAAAAATGTGGAATTAATTCAGTTCAAACCTTAAACGGACAATGGCACGTAGGATCTACTACTAATAATAGCCTAATATCTAATTGCATCAACCTCATCGATGCTAACCCTACATCAAATCAATATTTTTCACTCACTGGATTTCCTGTTGGCGAACTTCAACCACCCAATATTACTTATCCTAATCATCCCTCGCGACGAAATTTAACAGATTATTTAAATATTGAATTCCCAATAGAAAATCAATCCTTTCAAGCTGGTGATATTATCAAAATTCAATTCAGTGGCCAGGAAGATTTACAAAGAATAGGCTTAGTTATTTATGGTAGTTCCATTCAACCAATTTCTATTGACACAAATGCCGTTCCATTTGTCTACGTTACGCTCCCACCTTTAGCCATTGGGCAGATTTCAATTCTTGCATTAGGTGGTGATTCTTTAAATTGGTTTTCGTCTGATATCGTTTCTATCAATGTAAATTCTACCTTAGTTCCGGACAGTTTTAAAATATCACCAAAGCAAATAAGTGTGCCAATAGGTGTAACAAATTATTTTTCACCGACAGTCTATTATTCTGAACAAGGCATCAACATTGCTGGCACCCAGGACTTGGGAATTAATTATGATACTTCTTTTATTAAGTTAAACAATAACCAATCCTATATTGGCAAAAAAGTAGGAATTACCCAAATAAAATTTGACTATAAAGGATTACTTGATTCCATGGTAATAAGCATATACAATGATCCCAGTGTATTGGTTTCCGCCTTTAATTTTTCATCTAGTGAAATATGCTCAAATGATAGTGTTCATTTTACACAAAGCTCTATTGGTCTTCCTGTTTCATTTTCATGGACATTTGAAGGCGGCATACCAGCTATATCAAATCAGGCCGAACCTGTAATTACTTACCCTGTTCCTGGAAATTATTCGGTTGGCCTTACAACAACATTTACAAACGGTATGGATGCTATAGTTATTGATAGCCTGATGGTGGTGGGTGAAAAGCCAAATGTCTTTATTACTCCTGCAGGTGAAATTTCATTTTGTAATGGAGACTCGGTTATTCTGGCAGCCTCCGAAGCAAAAATGTATTTATGGGTTAATGGTGATACATCTCAATTGATCATTGTGAAAAATACGGGCAATTTTACAGTGCAAGAGACAGCGCAAAATGGTTGCTCGAATATATCTCAATCTGTGAGTGTGGAAGTATTTCCATCACCATTAGACACGATCACAACCAGTGGATCACAGGTTATTTGTTCAGGTGATAGTTTAGAACTCATTTCTAATTCTGCAAATTCGTATCAATGGAACACTGGTGATACCACGCAAAGTATAAAGATATCAGATTCAGGAACATACCAAGTGACCATAATTGATGCACTTGGATGTAAAGGAGTATCCGAACCAATTGATATAGGCGCGATTGATCCGATTATAATACACATCCAACCTTCCGGGCCTACAGAAATATGTTCCGGAGATCAAATCACATTAACTGCAGATTTTGGAAATACGTTTTTATGGAGCACTAGTGATACAACACAAAGTATCACTATTAACCAATCTGGAAGTTATACAGTTACTGTTTCTGACATTAATGGATGCAATGGAATTTCTCAGCCCGTCGTCGTAACGGTTTTTGATTTACCATTAGTTGATTTGGGCCCAGATACAATTGATATCTCTGAGATTTCCGAATTAGACGCTGGGCCAGGATGGTCTAATTACATTTGGAATACTGGCCAGGTTACCCAAATTATTTCAGTAGCAATTCCCGGATGGTATTCTGTAACAGTAACCAATGGAAATAACTGTTCTGCTACAGATTCAATATTTGTTACTCAAATCACTAACATTACGAACTTAAGTAAACCATCACCTATTTTAATTTATCCAAATCCAAATTCAGGTCATTTTATTATAGCAGGAGAAATTCAAGGCTCAGCTTTACTAAAATTAAATGTGATTGATCCAGTTGGGAAATCCATAGTTAAAACCTCCCCTATCATGGTATCAGGCAAATTTGAAAATTCAAATGACTTTGGCCAATTGACAGTAGGAATTTATTTTTTATTAATCGAGTTGGGTGATTATAGAGAAATGAGAAGAATATCAATTATACCCAATTAATTGTTAATTATGAAGTAATTCAAAATCAAAAAAGTCCTATGTTCTAACTTTTTACTATAATAGCCGGCGGTATAAGCATATACAACAATGGCGTTACAATCCTGCTAAGCAACGTCGAACTAATCAATCCTCCAATAAGAACTAATGCCAATGGTGAAATCAAAGGCGACCTCTCAAGTACCAACGGAATCATACCACCGATAGCCGTCATCGACGTGAGAAGAATCGGAAGAAATCTCGTTTCCGCTCCATTGATCACTGCTTCTTTCAAAGACATTCCCTTTTCACGTAATTGATTAGTATAGTCCACGAGCAATATACTGTTCTTGATTTCGATTCCCATCAACGCCACCATTCCGATTGTCGCCACAAATGACAATGTTTCACCACCCAGGAACAAGATCACCAATGCGCCAACTATCCCCAGGGGAATAACCGATAGAACAATCAATGTGCTTTTAAATGTCCTGAATTCCAAAACCAATATGCCAAATAACCCGAAGAAAGTGATGAGTATAATACTTCCCATTCCACCAAAAGATTCCTGCCGTGTTTCTTTTTCTCCGCCGGCAACGAATCGATAACCTTCAGGTAATTTTATCGTATCAAGTTTATGCTCGATGTCATCAAACATGGCGATGGTGTTAAAACCGCTCTGAACAAAACTTGTGACCGATGTATATCTTTCTTTGTTATAATGACGGATTACATTTGGTGATTCAGCAGGTTGGATCTCTGCAATCTGTGAAAGAGGAATCAATACACCCGAAAGTGATGTCACATACATCCTCTTAAATATCTCCAATGCTTTATCCGGATCAAAATCCTGCAACGTCATCATGATCTTGTATTCATCCCCATCAGCATTGCGGATACTCTGATTTGGAAGACCTGCAATGCCAAGGCGCACAGTCTTCGCCACTTCAGCCGGCAATACACCTAATACACCGGCCTTTTCCTTATCAATATTGACCTTGAGATCCGTCATCGGGAGACGAAGATCATTGCCTACATATAAGGTGCCATTGGTTTTTTTAAATATGTCTTCCAATACATCCCCATATTTTTTAAGCGTATCAAGATTGTTACCGAGAATCCGAAACTCAATTGGTGCAGGAACCGGCGGTCCCTGTTGAAATTGTTTCACCTCCACATTCGCACCGGGAATTTTAGCATACCTGGCACGAAGTGAATCTGCCATCGTAACAATTTCAGTTACCGTCATTTCAGGTTTTGTCTGCACAAACAACTGTGCATAATTCGGCGTGAAGTCATGCTGAAAGACATTATAATAAACCCTTGGATTTCCCTTGCCAACATTCGTACTGACACTCACCACATTTTTTGTACCGAGAAGATCCTGTTCAACCAATCGTGCTATCCTGTTCGTCTCCTTTAAATTCGTTCCGGCCGGAGTATGGATATCTACATTGAACATTGGTTTTTCAGAAACAGGAAACAGGCTGAATCCAATCTTCGGAATCAACGTGAGACTTCCAATAAATATCGCACCTGTCAACATCAAGGTAATCGCAGGATGAACGAATGCCCACTTCAGGATTCTCTGGTAAGGCGCATTGACAAATCTTTTAAATGCCCGCATGAAAATATTTCCTTCAGGACGTTCATTTTTTGCCAATAACATGCTGGCCAGGAATGGAATAATCGTAAGTGATACAATCAAGGATGCTACAATCGTCAGCAACACCGCCATAGGCAAAGGCCTTATAAACTCACCTGAACCTTCAGGAAGAAAAACCAACGGAAGAAACGCAAGTAATAAGGTAGCCGTACATCCAATCACTGCAATAGCGATTTGCTTCGTCGCTACTATCGCCGCTTCCTTTCGACTATACCCCATCCGCATAAAGCGTTCAATATTCTCAACGATGACAATCGAGTCATCCACCAACAATCCAAGTGCGATGACCATTCCGACAATGCTCAATTGATTGAGTGTATAACCGGCGTAATTAAAAAATGCCAAACCAACAGCCAGTGACAATGGAATACTGATCATCACAATAAAAGCTGCCCGCCATCCCAATGGAAGTAAAGTGAGCAATACGAGTGAAACCGCAATCGCGAAATCACGACCAAGGCCATACAATCTGCGACGCACATTTTTCTCCTGGTCAAAACTCGTCTGCATTTTGATATTGTCAGGAAGAGTGGGTTCAAATTGATCAAGCACCTTCTGAATTTCCACGCGATTTTGGATGATATTTTTTTTGTCTTTTAAAGCGGTCACGACCCATATCGCAGGCTGTCCATTGAATCGGGCGATGTGTGTATCATCCGCTTTATCCATCCGGACGAGTGCAATATCATTGAGATGAACAGTATTTCCCTGGGGAGTTGTCTTGATGATAATATTTCGAACTTCTTCTAATGATGAGAGCTCGCTATTTGTCTTGATGTTAAATATTTTTTTTCCGAGATCTACGCTGCCGCCAGGAATATTGACATTGTTAGCCTGTATCACATTGATCACCTGGTTGAGTCCAATGCCAAACCGCGCCATTTTATCTAATTGCAAAGCAATGTTGACCTCTTCCACCGGCTCAGCCTGTACCTCAACCCATTTGATATCCTTGATCCGTTCAAGTTGTTTTTCAAGTTCTTCCGCTTTGTCTGTCAGTTGTTTTGTTGTAGCAGTGGAAGAAACCAAGGCCGTCTGCAATATGCATACATCCGACGATGCAGCCCGGATCACATCAAGTCTCTGAAGACCCGCCGGAAGAGTTGGACGTACTTTATTGACTTCCCTGACGACATCATTATTTTTATTGTCGACATTGACACCATATGTAAATTCAAGTTGGATCAGCATCAAACCATCACTGCAGGATGTTTGCATTTTTTTAATGTTGTCCAGGTTGTAAAGCACATCCTCCAGTGGATCAGCCACCAATTGTTCCATGTCCACAGGACTTGTACCCGGGTATACCGCAACAATGACGAAAATCGGCGCACCGAACGGTGGATCTTCTCCTCTCGGCATATTGATCAGTGCATTAGCTCCCAACGCCAATGCCAGCACAAACAGGATGATCGTAAATTGATAGTTCTTTACAGCGAATGATGTCAGCGACATAGTCAGTTGTGAGTGGTCAGTTGTGAGTAGTCAAATGTGAGTGGTCAGTTGTGAGTTGTGAGCAGTTATTTGTTATTTGTTACTTTTTATTCGTTATTCGTTATTCGTTATTCGTTATTCGTTATTCGTTATTCGTTATTCGTTATTCGTTATTCGTTACTTGTTATTTGTTTTTTACCAATTACCGATTACCGATTACCGATTACCGATTACCGATTACCGATTACTGCTTACTACTTACTACTTACTACTTACTGTGCTGTGTCTTATAAAAGAGCAGTTCATGGAATTAGGATTATTTCTCAATAATGATTTTGTCTCCATCTTCAAGAAACCCACTACCCGCAGTAATCACTTCATTCACACCTTCAAGTCCTGACAACACAGCTATTCGTTCGCCCTGGAATTCCTGGATTTGAATTACTCTTTTTTCCGCCTTACCATCTTTTGGAATGTAGACGACGCCGGTTCTTCCATTTGAGGATACAAGCGCTTCGATAGGAACCATCGGAAATTGCTGACTCAACGTGGGAGTGATTTCGATGTGAGCCAGCATCCCCGCAGCAATGCGCTTATCTTTTGAGGGAATACTGATTTCAGCATCAAGAGTTCCACTCAGAGGATTAGCGACATCACTCAATCTTTTTACATTTCCCTCCACAGTCCATCCGGGATATGCATCCAATGTGATATTTGCTTTATCTCCTTTTTTAATGCTTCCCCAGTTTTTGTCTGTCAGACCTGCCATGATTTTCCAGTCAGCTTTTTGCACACCCATGATATAATACACAGGTATGCCGGGCCCGGTGATTTCACCTTCATGCATCAGTTTTGTGATAACCTTTCCATCGATTGGCGATCTTATTTCGGTATAGGCAAGATTGAATTCGGCGATCTGGAGAGATTTTTTAGCGACATCAACAGCCGTAATTGAATTTTGCAATTGCTCAAGAGTGACAATACTGTCTGCATAAAGATTTTGTACCCGCTGTTGATCGCGCTGAGCTTTCTCTAAACTGAATTTTGCCTGTGTAGCCACAGCTTCGACTTCTGTAGCATTGAGTTTAGCCAGCAATTGATCTTTGTTCACATGATCACCTTCTTCTACATAAGTTCGTTCGATGACGCCCCCGGTTTTAAAAGAAGGTTTCGCTTCAGCATCCGATTGAATCACTCCTGTGACATGCACAATATCACCAAGATCACTCTTGATCACGGGGGATGTTCTGACATAAAATATATTCAATGGCTTTTCTGTACTGGCTGTCTTAGTGTCAGGTACATCTGCGTTTTTTTTGCAGGCAAAGGTCAGAAGAAATGCAACGAAGACAATGAAAGCGGATGACTTTGACATGTGCGGAATTAATTTTTATTGAATAGGTGCGGTGGCAGCCATGCGTTCGATATTGATCAACCGTATCCATGACTGATATTTAGCAACATTTTGACGGATTTGTGTATTCGTCACATCAGTGCGGGCATCAAGCAGATCAATATAGTTGGTGAGGCCCTCTTTATATCTCCGTACTGTTTCCTGGTAATACCGGTTATCTGAAATCAGCATTGATGAATAGCTGTCATAGATTGAAATATCGGATTTAAGGTTTTCAATTTCAGCCGTCAGTTGGGTTTCGAATGCCTGCTTGGCCCATTCATAAGAAGTCTCATTCGCTTCGATTGAAGCTTGCCACTGTTGTTGCTTAAGCTTGCTTATTTTATTATCCCAGATTGGAATATCCAACTGTAGGCCTCCTAAAACATAACCACCCCAATCAGCACCATAAGCCTGTGAACCGACGTCCACCTGTGCACCGAGCTTTGGCACATAATGTTTTTGTTCCAGCGTCAATGCGAGCTCCTGGATATGCTGACCCGATTTGATTTCCTGCAGCTCTTCTCTCGATGTTACATCGGTGATAACAGGAATTGCCGGAACATTACTGAATGTATCTGGGACAATAGGAGTATTCGCAGGTTGATGCAGAAGAAAATTAAACCATGTTGCTGCGTTGTTAAGTTCTGTTTGCGCTCTGGTTTGCTGTGCATTGAGGAGATCAATATCAGATTCGATCCGCATAAGAGCTGACGGAATGGATTCTCCGTTTTTGATCAGGCTTTCAGTGATTCGTTTATTTTCATTTAAAAGCGTTAATCCCTGCTCCGTGATGACCACCAAATCATTGGCTTGCATCCACCTGAAATAAGCTGTTTTGATATCACGAATCAGATCACGTTTTGTTTGATCAGTTTGTAACCCAGACATATTCGCTTCTTCCTGCTTCATCAATTTGTTGTATTTGATTTCAGGATGAAGGATTGGCTGCGTAATGCGCAAATTGATATTGTAAAAATTATCGGGTAGAAAACTGATCTTTTGATTTTCCACACTGGGAAAATTATGTGTATCTGTGAGATCGTTGAGCGTTGAGTAAATTGGATTGAGTAATGTTCCAATAGGTAAATCAAATGAACGTCCACCGGCTGCGAGTGTATAATTTCCCATGAAATTAATTTCCGGACGATAATACCTGGAAGCTTCCTCCACCATGAGTTCCTGTTTGCTTTCAAGTATTTTTTTCTCCTTGACCTGGAGATTATTTTGGATGGCCTGGTCTACATATTGTTGTAGAATTTTTTGTCCATTGACATTGTAAGAGAGCAGTGCTATCAGTGCAAGTAGAAGAATACGATTCATAGGACATGAGTTCAGATGAGAGAGATTAAGCCAGGCCGCGTTGGATGAGTGAAAAGAAAACATCGAGTGTGCGAAACATAAATTCTTTTTTTTCTTCAATAGCATAGATGTTGAGCCTTTCTGTATTGTACAGTGACACGATGCCATGCACCTGGCTCCAGAGAAGCAATGATATCTCATCGAGATCCAGATCTTTTCGGAAATAACCTGCCTCAATGCAGGCTTTGACATTCTCCTTTAACATACCGATGGCCGTTGCACCGTCACTCCAGAATTCCTGCTTGATGGCAAGTGCATCCATCGTGCAGTTAAGAATGAACATGAGTTCATAATCCTGGGGATTATTAATTCCATATTGGAGATAACTTCTGCCGGTAGCCTTGAGTCTTTCCAGCGGATCCGCGATGTTTTGGACATCAAGAAAAAGAGCCTTCATCTGGCATTCAAAGGCCTTGTCATGTAGTGACAATAGCAGTTCGTTCTTATCCTTATAGTGGAGATAGATGACACCTGGGCTATATTCGATCTTCGATGCAATTTTCCGGATACTGGTATTTTCATAGCCTTCGGAGAGGAAAATTTCTCTGGCGGCATTGAGGATCAGATCTTTAACCTCTTCTCTTTCCCTTTCTTTGCGTTCTGCAATTCCCATTTTTGAACATTAATTTAATTAAATACAAAGCAAATATATTGAACAGTGTTCATAAATACAATACGCGTTCAAATTATTTTAAGAAAAGGGCTATTTCAGATAAAAAATTGAAAATTGGCCGATATCAGAACATTGTTAGAAAGAGATAATGAATTTCATTTTCATGTCCCGAATTAAACACGAAAGGATCGCGCATTAAAAACGAATATTAAATTCTAATTTGGACACTCATGTTAATCTTTAAATCCAGGCATTGAGTAAAGCGAAAATCCTCGTCACAGGAGGCTGCGGATACATAGGCAGTCACACTATTGTTGATCTTATCGAATCGGGTTATGACGTGGTCTCACTCGACAATGGCATCAATTCTTCTTTTGATGTATTGGATGGCATCAAAGCCATCACCGGTACAAAAATTGAAAATATCAATTGCGATCTCAGCAATGAAAAAGATAGTATCAATGCTGTGCGACTACACGGACACTTCGATGGAATCATCCATTTTGCCGCTTTGAAAAGTGTAGGAGAATCAGTTTTTCAACCCAATCGTTATTATCATAACAATGTAGGAAGTACACTGACGACAATAACACTGATGGAAGAACTCAATATCCCTCATCTTATTTTTTCTTCTTCCTGTACAGTATATGGTTCACCCGAAAAACTACCTGTGACAGAAGATACACCTATGGGACGCGCCGAGAACCCTTATGGTGCAACAAAGCAGGCATGTGAAATTCTTTATGATCAATTCTTCAGGAGTCAATCTGTACAATCAGGTCTATCTGCTATCTCATTAAGATATTTTAATCCGGCAGGCGCACATAAATCTGCACTCATCGGGGAATCGCCCGTTCAACCTGCAAGCAATCTTGTACCTGTCATCACAGAAACTGCAATAGGATTGCGTGACGAACTAATCGTATATGGAGACGATTATCCAACCAGGGACGGAAGCTGTGTCCGTGATTACATCCACGTCATGGATCTCGCACGTGCGCATACACTTGCATTGGAAAACCTGTTGCAAAGGCAAAACAAATCTCCTTATGAAATTTATAACCTCGGAATAGGTGAAGGTGTGACCGTACTTGAAGCTATTAACGCTTTTGAATCAGCCACAGGCGTAAAAGTCAATTTTAAAATAGGTCCGCGCAGAGTAGGAGATGTTGCAGCCATTTATGCTGACAATACCCGCATCACAGAACATCTTCGGTGGAAACCAGGCCAGGATATCAAATCCATTATGCAGTCGGCATGGGAATGGGAAAAGGCCAGGAGGAAGTCATTGAAAACTGTCAAATGATCAATGAATCCATTACCTTCAGGGCATTAATAAGAATTCGCGAACAATGAAAATCTTTAATCTTGGCCTTACCGTTATCTTTTTCATTTTCGCATTACTTCAGCTGAATGATACCCCGGGCGACATACTATTTTGGTTTTTGATTTACTCATACACCGGGTTCATTTGCGCATTTGCCGCATTCGATAAATACAATATGTGGGCCATTATTCTCGAAGTCGGCGTACTTGTTTACCAGATCTTCAGGATGTTTCCCGCTTTCTCTCAATGGATTTCTGAGGGCTGTCCGAGCATCGTTGAAAAAATGCAGGCCTCTACACCATTTGTTGAACTTGTTCGTGAATTTTTGGGCTTGTGTATTTGCATGGCGGTGATGATCTTTCAATATGTGCGTTATTCAAGATTGAGGAAAATCAGAGAAGCATAATCAAAAAAGATACGTCAGCAGCCATTATTATATTTTTTTTAAAATCAAAACGTATTCCTTTTATGTGCAACTTTTATGAGTTATTATAAACTTTAGTTCCATGAAAAAATTAAATCTTATACTCATTCTGTTTCTTTCCAAGGCTTTTATTCTAAATGCGCAATTTCAAAAAGTTCAAATTCCGGCAAACGCTAAAATTATTAACCAGGGAACAAAATCTCCGGAGTATTCCACTCCTCTTGCAGGAGAAATAAAACCAATATCAATTGACTTAAAATGGTTACCTGTACTTAGCAATATTTCTATCCGGCATCATACGGAAAAAGACGAACAGCTTGAACTGATTAAAAAGGAAAAGACACTGCTGAAAAGAAACTCATCTCTTCTTCAAAACGAAATCGAAAACTCAACTTCTTCGTCCAGGGGTTCACCCGAGATAGGCTCAAACTTTCCGGGAAATATTAATACAGGTTATTCGCCACTTGACAACTCAATCGCCATTTCCAACGGTGGGAAAATCGTCAGCGTAGCCAATAACTCAATAGAGATATATAACACAAACGGAGACCTGACTTACAGTAATTCCATCGATGCCTTTTTCAATGACCCGGACATTACAACAGTTTGTGACCCCGTCATTATATACGATAGTGGTGCAGACAGATTTATCTTTTTTGCACAGGAATGTTCCGGTGAATCAGCAAATTCAAATCTGCTGGTTTGCTTTTCAACCTCTAATAACCCAAATGCCAATTGGTGGAAATATAAGATTACAGGACATCCTTTAGGGGACAAGACATGGTTTGACTATCCCAAAATTGCTGTATCAAACAATGAGCTTTACATCACCGGCAATTCTTTCAATGATGCAGGAGACTTTCAACAAGCACTGCTTTATCAAATCACTAAAAATGATGGTTATAATGGCAATACGCTTAACTGGCAGTATTGGTATGATATAACAGCCAATCCATTCACGTTGCTTCCGGTGTCGTACGGACAGGAAGGTAATTATGGTCCTGGATGTTATCTCATAGCTACTGAAAGTACTGGTTCTTCTTCTATTGAGTTGTATGACTTAACTGATGATCTGACTGCGACGGACGAAAAACTCAATCACTACAATATACCGACTGAAGCCTATTCTCCGGCAGGAGACGGATTCCAGTTTGGAACATCCACAGAGCTGGACAATGGAGACTGCAGAGCTCTGTCTGGTTTTTATCTTAATGGAGTTATACATTTCGTTTTTCATTCTGATTACACTAACGGATACAACGGGATTAACTACAACCGGCTTGATGTTGCCTCACAGAAAAATACCAATTCGACCTTCGGACTTAATTTGTATGAATATTCTTATCCTTCAGTGGCATCCTTTGCGAAGACAGAAACGGACAAAACAGTCATGATCGGTTTTGGCAGAACAGGTGCCGGCATCTATCCTGAAATCAGAGTGGTCAGTTGCGATGACGGGATGAACTGGAGCAGTTCATCTCTTGTACATGATGGAAAGGGATATTGTGAATATACGACATCCCCTGGCAGCATTGAAAGATGGGGCGATTATACAGGCATATCCCGTAAACATAACAATACTACATCTACTGCGTGGATGAGTGGCATGTATGGTACTACATCAAATGAATGGACATCCTGGATTGCAGAAATTATCGGATCCGGAAGCGTGTCGGGTATTGAAACAATATCTCAAAACAGCGATTTCAATGTATTTCCTAACCCTGTCGTAGAAGATTTTAAAACGGAATTTGACATGGCCTCGAATGCTAAAATTGATATCAGTATTTATGATGCTAAAGGTATTCTTGTCAGAACGCTTTACAGCGGGCCTGCAAGTACAGGAAAGAACCAGTTTTCATTTAATAAATCGAATTTAGGACCGGGCAATTATTTTATCACGATCCGGACAAATCATCAAATATTAAAAAATGAAAAAATCATTATTGCTGATTAAGCCATTTTTTTTGGAGCCTTACTGACTATTGGACATTGTCCTTTCACCGGAACAGGACAAAACAAATCGGATGAAACGGAGGTCGTTGGAGGAGACACCGCTTCGATTAAACAAACAGGTATTCCTGTCGACACATTATCAAGTATTCAGGATTCGACAAATCAACAAATCATGAAACGGGATACAACAAAGCCAATCAGAATAGAGCATGGAAGTGATAACCCGGCAAAACTAGACAGTATAAAAAAAGCAAAAGAAAAGAAAAAACATTAAATAAACTTTCCGCGGGTATTCATGCGTTAACGACATTCTTCAGGTTTTCATCTTTATTTCTCAGATCCCTTCCACCTTCAATGATCGATTTCATATTTGTAAGATGAAATGTCCAGCCGGTCTTACAGCCAACATGATAATCGTGCATCCCTTTTTCATTTGTTGGGATTTCAGACTGTTCCAACTCTATAATACTTTGTCCCAGTTCAGATTTTATGGTCACACTGCAATTGCCCGCTTCACCGAAACTAAACTGAAAATGATCCCGCCCGTTGCAGAATAAAATCTTTCCGCGCTCCTGCACCTCGTCCGGCCATCCATGCCAACGCCATTCATAGGTATCACCTTCCTGCACGACCTCATATGGCCCTCTCAATTGACCCGAAGGATTTTTGAATTCTGCCCTGCGAAGGAACCAGTGCTCAATCGCACGCTGACTTGTCCATGCATCATACAAGGTTTGCTTCGAGGCATTGATCGGAATGCGGACTACAAAACGACGCCAGTTATATTCAGACATAGGATTTTCGATTTTGGAATTTAGTTTGCTAATTGCCAAACATTAAAATAATAAATAATTCTAATAGTGTTAAAAAGAGTAGAATGACGTGGCAGGAGTTTGCTCCTGCCACTGGCAATATTCCCGATGACGGTTGGAGCAAACTCCAACCAAGGCAAAATTTTAATGTTTAGCAAAACCAAATAATCTCGCGTCTCTCACTCACTTACCTGTCTGGATTAAGGATTTTACTTATTCGGAAGGATAAAAATTGTCTTTAACGGCCGGTATTAAATAAGGGATATTCCCTTCAAAATGGTTTCGTAATTTAGCATCCGCTTTAAAAAGACTATTACCCATTGCAGCACCTGAGATTGGATTCTGTTAGTCCAAAATTGATTTGGAATTATTTTTGAAGATGTCATTTCGTATGAAAAGGTGTTCATGCATATTCCTGGTTGTACTATTTATCTATTCGTTTGCACAAGGGCAAAAACCTGTTGCACTGCAGACAATCGCTCTCTTTCATGGAAAGCATCCTGAGACAACCACCATTTTTAATCCCGGGAAGGAAGCAAAAGAAGATTTTCGTCAATATGTAGACGGCGCCATTTCCTATACGCTCAACCATGATGTCCTTCAGCCCTTAATTGAATCAAGACCAGGTTTGCTTCGGCTTCATTTACCTGCACCGTTGAATATAGATCTTGATCTTCATGAGGTCACAGTCTTCAATGAGACAGCACGCATCATGACCAGCGATGGAATGAAACTTCCTCCGGATGCACACAATCTTTTTTACAGAGGAATGATCAGCGGAAATGCGAATTCTCTTGCAGTCGTTAGCATATGTGATGGCAAGATTCAAATCCTCTATGCAGATGAAAACGGCAATAAAAGAATCCAGCCAACTCAGGATGGAAATTATATCGCTTTTGAGGATAAAAATATCCGGGTGCCGGATCCGATGAATTGTTTTGTGCAGGATACCGGTCGAAACAATCAAGTCCATTTACCATCACTTCCTTCTCATCGGTCCATGACAGGAGGATGTGTTGAAGTATATGTGGAATGTGATTATAAATCTTACCAGGATAACGGCTCAAGTGTCCCTGCCACTGAAGCATGGGTAGCCACGATGTGGAATGAGGTCATTACTTTATATGAAAATGAAAGTATCCCCGTTGCGGTGTCAGATATCCTTGTTTATTCATCTCCCGATCCATTTGCAGGGCTTAATTCCACAGGGGCAATCCTCGATGCATTTGTCAGTCACATTGATACCCTGACCTACAATGGACGACTTGCACATTTCATGAGCACCAGGCCTCTTGGCGGAGGTATTGCTTACATTGATGTTTTGTGTTCCGTTACTGCACAATGCGCCGTAAGTACTTCGCTGAGTACGACAATTATTCCTTTCCCAACTTATTCCTGGAATGTAGAAGTAGTCACACACGAGATGGGTCACAATATGGGATCTTATCATTCACATGCATGTGTTTGGAATGGAAACAGCACGCAAATCGATGACTGCGGTAACGTATGGGCTGCCAACAATGGTGGTAGTCCTGAAGGAGCAGCTTGCTATAATCCTGCAGCACCGATCCTGCCTGCAGGCGGCGGGACCATCATGAGTTATTGCCATCTCATCAGTGGAATCGGGATAAATTTTAATCTTGGTTTCGGTCCCCAGCCCGGTAATGTCATCAGGGATAGGTTTAATAATGCTTCCTGCAATACAGGGACATGTGCTCCTCCGACTTGTACTTCATTAATTGATCCATTAGCAGGAGCAACTAATGTTGATATCAACCAGGATCTTTTTTGGGCAAGTACACAAGGTGCCAATGGGTACGTTCTTTCAGTAGGCACCACACCCGGTGGAACTAATATTGTCAATAATCTTGATGTCGGATTGGTGACTTCATACGATCCGGGAGTATTCCCTTTCACTACATCAATTTATGTGAAGATCGTTCCTTACAATGATCTCGGTTCAGCACCCGGATGTACGGAACAATCTTTTACAACAGAAGCCAACATCCCACCCCAATGCACCCATTTAACCAACCCGTTGAATGGCGCAACGAATGTCAGTTTGAGTGCAGTATTACATTGGGCACATTCGGTAGGAAATCAGACGGGATATAAAATTACAATCGGTACCACGCCTGGTGGAACACAGATCGCCAACAATTTAAATGTCGGGAATGTAAATTTTTATGATCCACCGGGATTGCTACCCTACAGTTCAACGATCTACATGAAGATTACACCCTATGGTGCAAATGGAGACGTGCAGGGTTGCGTGCAGGAAAGTTTTGCAACCTTAGTTCCTATTCCGGGAGATTTTTGTGCATTGGCAATTAATCTTCCATGTGGCGCATCCATTCCTGGAAATACGGCTAATGCACTTGCTGACCCTGAAGCTTTTTATTGTGGCACTTCAATCGATGCACCCGGACTTTGGTACACCTTTGTCGGCGATGGACAAAATACAATTATCGCGACGTGCTCACAATTCAATTTCGATACAAAACTGAATGCATATAGCGGTAGCTGTGCCAATTTGGTTTGTGTGACAGGGATTGATGATTATTGCAATACGGGAAGCCTGATTTCATTTCCCACCTCGAATGGAGTCACTTATTATGTATTTGTTCAGGGATGGGATGGAGCAACAGGATCATTTACGCTTACAAGATCATGTTATCCCGGGCCATTTTATTGTCCAAGCCAGGGCAATACGCATACCTATGAATGGATCAGTACATTTAGTTGTGCAGGATATACTAAAGTTTCCGGGTCGACTTCTTATAGTGATTATACCAACGAAACTGTGACGATGTCAAGAGGAGGAAGTTATCCGGTTTCGATCACTCCGAGTTTCATTCAGGGATCTCGCAGTGAATATTATCGTGTATGGATTGATCTGAATAAGGACGGAGATTTCGCCGATGCTAATGAGCAGGTTTTTGCTGCCGGCCCATCAACCTCAAATGTAAGTGGCACAATAACACTCCCGGTCACTGCTTCTACCGGTATCACAAGAATGAGAGTTTCATTGAGGTATAATAATATACCCCCCACATGTGATTCTTATGATTACGGAGAAGTTGAAGATTATAGTGTCAACATCAAATGCAACCTGGTCACTTCGGCACTTGATGATAGTGGGAACGGAACATTAAGAAATGTATCTACCTGTGCTGACGATAATGAAAATATATTGTTCGCTCCTGCTTTAAATGGTCAAACGATTAATGTGACTACAGGCCCCATTGTATCAGATGGCATTTGGAAATGGATGGCTGATCCTGGTACAAATATTACGATAAAAGCAGCAGCTAACGTCACACGCTTGTTGTCCATTCCTATCGGGAAATCGGCTGAAATTCAATATCTCACCCTGATCGGAGGAACCACTACTCCCGGAAGTGCAATTGACAACGCGGGAAGTTTAATTCTCAGGGGTTGTCATGTTAAACCTGCTTTGAATTCAAGCGCGGTCCCAATAAGAAATAATGGCACTATGAACGTCATTGGGTCAACAGATATCATACATTAATCAGGGTTCGACCACTTCAACAATATAAAATCCATCTTCTCCCTGGGATTGATATTTCGGCATAAGAATCAGGCCATCAGAAATCGCTAACACCGGACCATTTTCATTCCCCGCTAATTCTTCCCCCTCTGTTACCTGTTGAAAGTTTTTATATCCCGGATTCATTAAAAAATGTTCTTCGGGTCGAATGGTATAATGATAAATAAGACGGGTCACTTTAGGTAAGCCAATAGAAAGTCTCATGAGTAAGCCATCATGCTTGTGGTCAACATCTCCGGGATCAACAGACCCAATGCTCCTCATACAATTGACAATGGCTGCAACCGAGCGATGTATTCCTTCCGGATCATCATGCTGTCCGGCTTCAAATCCTATACAATAACAGTTTAAAGAAGGTTGCTGGAAATATTCGATAGTCGTTCCAGTGAGTCTTTCTGCAATACCGAGAACAACCGGAACATGCAATCCTTTCGCGACCATTTTATTAAAATCTCCTTCGGGTGCTATCGTGAAGATACCTCCATCCGCAGTTGTCGTATGCAGATCAAGAATTAAGGTAAGCGTGGGTTGATAATTTTTTCTTTCCGTCTCGATGGTCTCAAGTAATTCAAGACATTCTTTGTCCTCGCCCCTGAGTTTTTCAGGATTTAATTTCCGGATGCGTTCCACCTCCACAGGCATTAGCATTCGATTTAGATCCCGATCTATAAATCTCTGTTTTACTTTCAGCGCCGCCAGGTTACCCTTCAAACCAATCATCCTGCCTCGATAAACAAACCCGGGTTTGATATTGGATTCAGAACTCAAAAGTTTTAAAACCTCTTCAATTGCCTGTACTCCTGTCGGCTCATTTCCATGCATTCCTCCGATACATATCAATAGCGGACCCTTTTCTTTCCCCTCGTACCGGCCTATTATTCTCTTTTCCATGTAAGGCAATGATAATAAATTAACGAGTACTCGATTTCAGAGCGTCATTAATGGTGGATAGACTTGAGGTGCGGATCCATAATACCTAGTTATAGCTATTTAATATATTAAAAATATTTTTAATGTGTTTTAAATTAAGCCTCAATTTAATGAGAATGTAAAAAGAATGACCCCGGATTTAAAGGAATCGAAAATTCAAAAATCTTTCCCGAGAATTCTATTAGAATAGATCAATCGAAATGATTATTTTTAGACCTTGCACACGTCATAATAAATTGGAAAACCCCCTAATTCCATGGTTGTCTATTTTGTTTCATATTTAACCTCCCACTTCCAGAGCGAAAGAGCTGATGCTGCTCTATGTCGGCTTACGACATTATTCACATGGCAATGCAAGTACTATTTTAATCAAATGCACCTTGGTCAGTCCGATCAGCAGGATTTTAGTACTTTTCGCCTTGTCAATTGCCTGGCAATTCTCAATAAAGAAAAAGTTGAAATTCAGCCCGCAATTCAAAGGAATTTTGATAGCTTTAGCACTGATGAGTCGGAGTTATATTTAATTCAGGAGAATAAACATTTTTTAAACCCAGGAAATATAAATTGAATTTAAATGAAGCCTGATAAATAACTTCATTTAATAAATGACGATAAAAACAAAATGAAAATAGACGGTTTACAGAGTCTGCCTTTTTATTTAAGGAATAAAAGAGGGAAGCATGATTTTGCTTCTCCTTTGTAATTTGACACTCCCCATACTTACCACAAATGAAATTAAGCAAAATGAGTTACCATACCCCCACATCAAAAATGTTGATGTTCGTTGCCTTGTATTTTTCAATACTAGGATTTAGTACACCAGCATTCGCCCAACCCTCAACTCCGGTCGTTACGGTTCGGTTTGCAAATCCCTCTTTCAATTGTCTTACACTCCAGTATTGTTTAGATGTTGAATTTCTTGCAGACACCGCTGGAGTGCAGGTGTTTGGAATGAATGTCCGGTTCTTCTTTCCGGACAGCACACTTCAGCTTGTAGGGTTCTCTGATTTTCAGGGCGGTTATGGCCCGGTAGCACCAGACCCCCCCACAGTATTAACGAGTGCATCTGCCGGCCCGGCCCTTTTCAATTTTGTAGGCCCTGCTTCATTTGTCAATGGCGCTAATTCGATCGACTGGCCAACAATCCTCGTCGCCTCACTTTGCTGGTCCGGCGGTTAGTGGTTCTCTTGGCGATCGGTGCGGCGCATTTGTTCCTGCTCTTTAATGGCGATATCCTTGTCGAGTACGCCGTGGTGGGTATGGTCGTTCTGCCGTTTTTGTTCGGCCCGAGGTGGCTTGCCCTTCTTGTCGCGGTGGCATCTCTGGTCCTTTTTCTCACGATGCCCGTGCAGTTGCCTTCTCGTTTTTGGATCGGCGAACGTATTGCGCAGGCTACAATGGCATATGCCGACGGCGGGTTCCTGGACGTGCTTGCCTTTCGAATTCGGGAGATACCGGCGATCTTCCCGCTTCACGTTCTGATATTTCCTCGGACTATTGCGCTTTTTGTTCGGTGTCCTCGCGTGGCGCTCCGGGATTTTGCGGCGCGCTTCGGAACACAAAAGCCTTCTGTTTGGCATCGCAATGGGTGGGCTGTTGTTCGGCGGTGCGCTCACCGTCGCGGTGCAATGGCGAGATTTATACGGTTGGCCGTCGCTGGACGTGCTCACGAAGTGGCGGATCGGCTTGGCGGGATCATTCTGGCCGCCGGCTATGCTGCAAGCATCGTCGGCCTTGCAAGCGTTCCCGCTGGGCAAAGGATGCTTGCGTGGGCCGCACCGGTCGGCCGAACGGCATTCACGAACTATCTCGGCCGATCCCTCATCTTGGGGTGGATTTTCTATGGCTACGGTTTTGGACTGTTCGGCAAGTCGAGTGTGTCAACGGCTTTCGCAATCGGCGTCGCCGTGTACGCGATGCAGGCCGCTGTCAGCGCTTGGTGGTTGGGCCGGTATCGGTATGGTCCTGTCGAGTGGCTGTGGCCGTGGCTGATGTGTGACAGTTGGCAGCCGATGGTCCAGACGTGACGCCGCTTCAGGTTGCGGCACGAACCGGACCTGGCGGCCGGCTGAATGAACGTCGGTTGTTGAGCAATAGCGGACATCGCACTCCCCTAACATCTGGTGGACGAATGTCCCCCTCATTGGCTATGGAAAACGAGAGGGCTGGTCGGGCGAACGCTGGACGCTGCCGAGCCCGATGTCCATGTCATGGGAAAAGGCTCATGTGGTCTCAAAACGCGTTCACTGAAAGGCTCAACCTCAAGTGGCCGATCCTTCAGGCGCCCATGGGATGGCTGAGTACACCTGCGCTGGCCGCGGCGGTCAGCAACGCCGGCGGCCTGGGGGGCCTTGGCATGTGGGGTTTTTCCGCGGAGGCCGCCGAGCGGCGCGATCGCGGGATTCCAGCAGTTGAGCGGCGGTAGCCTCAACGTCAACTATCCGCTCTGGCCGGAGCCCAGTATTATCCCGGAGGCCAGCGCGGCGATGCGAAGCATCTGCAGGCCCACTTCGACGCCAAGGGCCTGGGACGGTGCCCGAGCCGAGGGTGCGGCGAGTGAAGTCAGCCGCGAACATCTCGCGATGCTGATGCGTGCCAAGGCCGCAGCTCGTCAGCTTCCATTTCGGCTTGCCCGATCGGGCGATAATCGAAGCGATCAAGGGCGCGGGAATTTTCATCATCTCCAGCGCCACGACCGTGGCCGAAGCAGACACCTCGAGCGGCGGCGTCGACGCCATCATTGCCCAGGGCGCCGAAGCCGGCGGACACCGTGGGACCTTCACCGGTGTCGAATGCCATGCAGGCCGGCCTGTTCGCGCTGTTGCCGCAAGTGGTCGACGCGGTGCACATGCCGTCATTGCCGCCGGCGGCGTCGCCGATGGCCGAACGGTGGCCGCCGCGTTCATCCTTGGGGCGAGCGGGGTTCAATTAGGTACGGCGTTCCTGCGCTGCGAGGAGGCCAACGTGCTCGATGCTCATCGCGCCGCGCTGCGCGGGCCGACGATGCCTGCACGGTGGTGACAGACATGATTACCGGCCGGCCTGCGCGCTATGTGAAGAACAAGCTCATTGAGGACCTCCTGGCCTCAGGGCTGAGGTCGGTGGAGTTTCCCGCCAGCTCAGTCTCACCGCGCCGCTTGGCAACACGGGAGACAGGGAACTTACCGCCTTGTTTGCCGGACAATCCGCAGCGCTTGCAAGCGACACGACCGCCGGCGCATTGGTCGATTCTCTTGCGGAAGCGACGTCAGAGTGCCTGCGCGCCTTCGCGCGTTCCTAGCCCTCTACCGATATCAAGCAGCGCGTCGCGCTCAAGATCATAGGCCGCAGTCCGGTCGATCGATCGGTATCGCAAATCGGCGAGCAGTTTATCGCAGTGCAATGCAGGTAATGCCGCAAAAGGAGGCCGGTTTTTGATCTGGATCAATGCGGACCGCCGCGCTCAAGATGCGACTGTATCAACAATGAAAAAAACTCCCCACTTTTTGAGCGGAGAACAAGAAGAAGCAATGGAGGATCGCCATGACTACGACATGTGTCAAATGTGGTGAGGCGCAGATTGCTCCTGATTGGTCGGAATTCGTAAGTGAGCATCTGGTCGTCAATCTCTGGTCCTGCACGAAATGCGGCGACCGGTTCGAAACCAGGGCCTTTATGCCTGCCGATGCTGCGCCGAAGATGAGCGAAAAGGACTGGGAGGAGATGTTTCCTCCGCTGCTGGTGGCGTGAGGAGTTGTCGGTTGGCGTCGTTCAATTTGATGGAGGCCTCGCCCTGGCCGTATAAGGCTTGACCATATAAGATGCGCCGGCAGGCAAATCGGATCGATCATAAGCCAAAGGTGGCATATGAATAACTTGTCCAGGGAGTTTCAGTTGTTGTTGGGGCACGCGGCGTTCAAGCTTTGGCCGGACTTGCCTCGTGACATGCAGGAAAGACTGTTCGAGGCCGCGGTTCCCGACAATCCGCTCCTGAGATAAACTTCGCCGTATTTCTTCATGACCATCATCCGAGAACTGCGCACCCGCCCAAGCCGACCGGCATGGCGTGAGACATGCAAAAAGCGGTCGAGTAGAGCCGCCCCGCCAGCGCAGCATTGTGGGAGTTGGTTTGATGGAGGAGATTCGAGCGATCATTACCAACGCGATCCATACGGCCTTCGTCGATTACCCGACGAGAAATGACGGATCGCAATGGGATCAGACTTATAAGGAGCTGGCGGAGTGCCAGATGCTCGCGGACGCGGTTCTGATCGCGCTGAACAAGAACGGCTTCGCGATAGCCAGGTCCTTTAGGCCACGTCGAGGCACCGGTCGAAGTCACGACAGGCCGTGTCGGCCGCGCATCGCCGACAACGACGCGATGCTAGTGAACCATCACCCAGGTCGGCTGCAGCATCGGAAATGCGATCAGGCCGACCACCGCGGTTGCCGCGATCAGGAGCGGATTGCTGACCTTCCAGCGGAACAGAACGGCGAGCGAGACCATCCCGATCAGGGCGGTCAGCCAGTCGCCGATCGCGATGCGTCCGAGCAGGACACAGGCGCCGAGGATGGTTCCGATCGCTGCCGCGTACGCGCCTTTGACGAATCCCTGGACATTGGGATTGCCGCGATGGCGGGCCAGCAGCGGCGCGGCGATCAGCACCAGCAGGAAAGACGGCAGGAAAATGCCGATGGTCGAGACCAGGGAGCCCCAGAATCCCGCGACCAGATAGCCGACAAAGGTCGCGGTGATCACAACGGGTCCGGGGCTGATCATGCCGATCGCGACGGCGATCAGGAATTGGCGCTGATCGAGCCAGCCGAACTGCTGGACCAGTCCCTGCTCGAGGAACGGCACGATCACGAGGCCGCTGCCGAAGGTGAGCGAGCCGCCTTGAGGAAGAACAGCAGGAGTTTGCCCAGGATCGAGCCCGACGCTGATGGGCGCGAGTTGGGCCAGCACCGGCGCCACGGCTAGCGAAGCGCCGGCGGCGTTCGCTTGAACAGGTTGCCGTAATACAGAATGCCGACGATGCCCGCGCCGATGAACAGCAGCGCCACCTCGGCCTGAAGGATGACGGTGACGACGAGGCAGACCGCCGCGATCGCCCATTGCAGCCAGTCTTCCATGCCAAGCTTGGCCAGCCGATAGCAGGAATGCAGGATCAGCGCGATGACCGCAGGACTGACGCCATAGAAGATCGCGGTGACCGGCTGGAGGTCGCCGAGATAGACATAGAGCGCGCCCAGCGCGGCAACGATGACGAAGTTCGGCAGGATGAAGGCCCAGCCGCCGGCCCAGGCGCCCCAAAATCCGCCGCGCAGATAGGAAATAAGATCCCAACCTGAATCGCCAGCGGCCCCGGCAGGGACTGACAGATCGCGATGGCCTCACGCATCTGCTCCTTGGTGAGCCATTTGAGTCATCGACGAGTTCGCGCTCCATCTGGCCGACCAGCGCCACCGGTCCGCCAAAACCCAGAAAGCCCAGCCGCAGAAAGTAGCGTAGCAATTCGGCGATCCGGCCGTGCGGAACGGTGGTCGTTGTCGTCATGTGGCGTCCCCCCGTGAATTTCCAACCCTAGCTTTTGGTGCTCGCGGTTTTGTCAAGCGCGGCGCGCAGTCCCCTCGCGAGCTTCAGGGCATCGTCATTGGCCCAGAAATGCAGGAAGAACAGCCGCGGCTGTTCGTCCAGCATGTGGCTGTGGACCGCGGTCACCTCGATGCCGTTCGCCCGCAACGCCCTGATCACGGGATTGACCTCCTCGCCGGTAAGTACGAAATCGCCGGTAATGGCGGCTTTGCCGCCGCCGGTGGGCTGGAAGCCGATCGCAGTCGCCACGCCCATCGGCCGGCCGGATCTATCTGCATTCCGTCTTCCGTCACCGGGTCGCGGCGCGGCACGGCGAACTGATAGACGCCGCCGTTCGGCTGTCCCTTGACGCCGATGATCTGATCGAGCTGCGCGGTATCGAGGTCGACCGCCGGTGCGGGGCCGGCGGCAGCTGGTGTTGCCAATGGCGTCTTGCTTGCGCCGAGCGCGTCACGAATGACCGCCGCCATCTTTGCCGGGTCGCCGTGGCCGCCGACATGCATGTAGAAGGTCGCGGGATTCGCCCGCAGCAGATGATTGTGCACGGCGGTGATCTCTAGTCCGCCTTCGATCAGCTTCAGCATGACCGGGTTGATCTCGGACTCCAGCAAAACGAGATCGCCCATCGCCATCGCTCCGCCGTGCGCCGGCTTGAACGCGATCCAGCCGCCCAGCGCCAGCGCCGGTTTGATGGTGACGCCGTCAAGCGTCACGGTCAGATCGGTGCGCGGAAAGCCATAGCGATGCACGTCCCCGATACGGCGGCGGGCTTTCTGCCGAAAGCGTCGTCGACCTTTTGCCAGTCGATTTCCTGCGCTTGCGCGCAGGCGACGAAGCCGTGAAAACTGAAGCCGATCCAAAGCATCTTATACATTGTCCGGTCCTCCTTTGGTTGGGTTGATTGCCCCATTGTTGCTCTTGCCCGCGCGGGCTTCTTGAAAGTGTCAGCGCAGGGAATTATGACGCCAGGCGGTCCATGACCGAACTCCATCGCAGGCGCGCCGACACCGCTCAGGCCCCCACCGCCCGGGCGGGCCAGTTGTGCGTCTCGGCCTGCAGAGAGCGGCACCAGGTGTAGAGCGCGTCATAGATGACCATGCCGTGCTTCAGCATTTCTTGGTCATCCGGGAAGTTGGCGGAGAGGCCGAGCGAGATCGCAAACAGGCCGGCGCATGGAGGGCTCAGATCATGCCGCGACGTATCTGCGCCCCGCACAATCGTCGCCAGATGGTCAAGCGCCGGATCGCTGATATCGTAGATGCGCAGGATGGTATCGAACGAGCAGCGTTCGCCCTCATGGGTGAATTCCACGCCGTCGATGTCGTAAGGAATTCCACCGGTCCGCTGGGCAACGGCAACGACCTGATCCTTCGGGACATAGATGAATTCCGCATTCGGATCGATGAAGCGCCGGATCAGCCAGGGGCAGGCAATTCGGTCGATCTTCGGGTGCTCCCGCGTCACCCACTTGCCCGGACTAGTCCCGATGTTGCGGCGGGTCGGCAATCCCTGCTCGGTCCAGTTTGCAATGCCGCCT
>CAVVAS010000008.1:0-205701 GCA_963746195.1 uncultured Saprospiraceae bacterium
GTTGTATACCAATCTGGACAATGGCGTCGTGAGGGATAGTGTCCCGACAGTAGATGGGGTATTGCATGTTAATAATGAACTTGCCCTGGAAAGTTATATGCCAGGTATGCCCGATATCCAGGTTGAAATGAAAGATGTCAATAATCCGGATACGCTTAAATCCCTGATCTATTCATTCAAAGCCGGTTATCCCAATTTAATACCAAATACATCTATCCCGGATTATAGTTATACGCGCAAGTTTGAAATCAACCTGATCACCAGTAGCGGCCAGGCCATTCCATGGTTACCTGTTTCTTCAGGTAACATTCCATTTGGTGGAGACGCTGTATACAGAGGTTATATGCTTGGTTCGCAATCAAAAGGTCAACAATTTGTGACGGAAGGTCCACAAATACCTGAATATGTTCTGAGAGATCCACCGGGAAGTGGCAGCTCAGCCAGTTGGGAAGTTGGAACTACAAAAACTGAAGAGACAAAATGGGCATGGAATTTTGAAACAGAAGCAACAGTCTCTGATAAATTAATGGTCGGAACGTCATTTTGGACAGGTGTTGGTGTTGCAACAGAGACAGAAACGCACCAGGATCAAACTGCAGGTTTTTCTGCAAAGATTAGTGGTGGAAACAATGGAAGCCAAAAGCTTACAACAACTTCTACAAAGACAGTGTCCACCAGTGATGGTACTGTATATCCGACTGGTGCTGAAAGTGATGTCTACATAGGAACATCAAAAAATGTAGAGTTTGGTATTTCCGAAGAACTCGTCATCATTCCAAATAGTTTACTGAATAATATAGAACCTTTAGGCGACCCTGATGCTGCAGGTGTTGGAAGTGGTTTTTCTTTTGGTAAAAGATTTGGGCTTTCCGTTGTACCGGGTGGTTATGAAACGCATTTCAAGTTTACAGAATACAATATCAAAAATCTGATCATACCGAACCTGATCCATCTGCGCAATGTCATGTTGCAGTCCAACCCAAAATACACAAACGTCCTGCCTATTTCTAATGACAATTATGGAAAAAATAATGATGATCCTGTTTTTGGACCGCTTGTATCAACACCCACACCTAATTCAAGTGAGTACCAGGACATGAAAGGTCCAAGTTATACCTATCATGCTGTCAGTCTCCAGGATTCCCTGACAGGAGATTCTGTCAGAATAGTTAACTACCAGATCAGTAAATGGACTGAATCTATACGTCTCAATGAATGGGAAAAAGTGAATGCCGGAAACCAACATGTGATCGACAGTCTGAAACAAAAAGAGCTGGATGCTCTCTATGATGAATACGCAGATGTTCTCGGCCGTTATTATACACTCGTCGTTGGTGCGGGTTTGGAAGCTACCGTTGGCGTCTATACACTGATCAACTTTGCCATACCAGGGACATCTTTTCTTGGGTATGCCATATTCGCGGTAACAACCACCACGAATATTGGCCTCGCCGAATTAGCAGAAGATTTTGATACTTATCAAAAGAAGAAACAACTGATCCTTGATAAATTCCAACAAGTCAGTTCTCCTGCTAATTATACAATAGGTGGTGGTGTAACGATAGAAGAATCCATGGGTCATGAATCAGCCTCTTCTTTTGAACGGGAAGTTGAATTCGGAATGAAAGCTGAATTGAAACAAGAGGTGGAAGCCGAAGTCAGTTCGACTGGTTTTGAATTCGAGAAAGGTATTAATCTTGCATTTACCTCCGGAAGAAACTGGGCTAACGAATCAGAAGAATCTGAAAAGGTAAGTTATAAGCTTGGAGTAAGTCCTGGGGACCTGCTTTCTGTGGATGTATTTCCATCCATGTTGGGTTGGGGACCTATATTCAAAACTAAAGCAGGAAGTGCAACCTCGTGTCCATATGAACCTGCTGTTGTGACTTCCTATTACAAACCAGGTAAAATCATCAGCCCTGCTACATTGCAAGTTGAAAAACCGACCATCGCTTCAAGTCAAACTATTCTGACAAATGTTCCGTCAAACGAACCGGCTGTATTTAATCTTACTCTTGGCAATGAATCAGCATTGAATTATACTGAAGCTTATAACCTGAGAGTCGTTTCTTCAAGCAATCCTTTTGGCGCTCTTGTCCGTGTGGATGGATTATCCTCCCAGGTTGTAGAAATACCCGGAGGCACATCGATCAATAAAGTCCTGACGATCTCCAAAGGCGCCGGTCCGGTATATGATTATGACAATATTCTTGTCGTGTTCACTTCAAATTGTCAGTATGCAGCTGGATCAGGTTACACTAAAGATATAGGAGATTCTATTTATTTGTCAGCACATTTCATACCCACTTGTTCGAATGTATCATTGGCACAACCTGAGGACAAATGGGTGCTCAACAATTCCTTTCATGACACGATGCCCGTGGCCATTGTTGATTATAACATCAATCTCCCGGATCTGAATTTTCTTCGCGTTGATTATAAACCTTCGGATCAACCAAACTGGATCGGTCTTCAAACTTTCCTGAAAGACACCTCTGGTCTACATGATCCTCAGCTTGAACCCATACCTACAGCAACACCATTTACGCTCTACAATTGGGATGTATCACAGCTGCCGGATGGTGATTATGATCTGAGAGTTTTATCTCAATGCACATTCGCTGATAAAACTTCTGTCACACATTCAGGAGTCATCGACAGGATCAACCCACATTTGTTTGGCAATCCATCACCAGCCGATGGTATTCTATCGCCTAATGATGAGATTTCGATAAAATTTAATGAGCCTATTTATCCGGGCGCCATTAATCCGACATTCAATTTTGATATCCGTGGCGTCACCAATGGTACTCCGGTGAAGCATAGCACATCACTTTTATTCAACGGTATCAATGATTATGTCGAAGTGACAGGTGGAGTTCCGCTGGACCGACGCGATTTTACAATTGAGTTTTCTGCGATGAGAACCGGTTCTGGTGAGCAAGCTATCATTAGCCAGGGCACTGATGTGAACGAACGAATTTTTATCGGTTTCAATGCGGCCAATAAATTCGTTTTTAGAATCAACGGTTCAGAAGTAGTATCTGCAAATGTAATTCCGGCAAATACCTGGACCTATTTTGCAGTGAGCTATAGTTATCTATTGGAGAAGGCAGAGCTATTTGTTGCAGATGGTAATAACACAGCTTTTGTATCTAATACCGGTAACACGGCCTTATATCCGGATTACGTAGGATCAGGAGTGCTTGCTATCGGAAAAAATACGGTGAATAACAGTAATTTCTTTTCAGGGAATTTTCATGAATTGAGAATCTGGAATGCTGCAAGAACATTAAGTCAGTTTTCATTATACAAGAGTTTAATGTTGAGTGGAAGTGAACTTGGTTTGCTTTACAACTGGCGAATGGATGAAGCAGACGGTATCATTGCAGAAGAACATATCCGTAGAAGAGATGCCACCATCGTGGGACCTGCATGGCAAATCAATCCGAATGGAAGTTCAGCTTTATTTGATGGTGTCAATGATTATCTCAAGGTTGCGACAGGTGATGTCAATATCACGCAGGGAATGGATTTCACACTTGAGTTTTGGTTCAATTCTACACAGGCCGGGGTGGCAACTTTATTTTCCAACGGAACGGGTACGAATACTGCGGCTGATTCACTTCTATCATGGAATATTGATAAAGATGCATCGGGCTTTCTTCACGTGAAACACAATGGAATTGATTTCCAGGCTTCGTCCACCAACTTTTTTGACGGCCAATGGCATCATTTTGCACTTGTCTTCCAAAGAGCAGGAAACCTGACGTCTTATATTGATGGAAATCTTCAAAATTCGACACAGGCACTTCCATTTAAACAATTAGGCGGAGCTTCAATGTATCTGGGTGCCAGAGGTTACACCGTAGGTAATGCTGAAACCGTTCATAGATTTTTCTCCGGGAAAATAGATGAATTCAGATTTTGGAATACTGCTCGCAAACTTGAGCAGGTGAGAAGAGATAAGCAGAACAGGATGAACGCAGATGAACTCGGATTGCAACTCTATATACCGTTTGAGAATTATCAACTTGATCTTACCGGCATTCCTCTTCTTACGCCAAGCTTTAATGAACAAGTCAGTAGTGCAAACCATGCTGTCACTGCCTTTGGTGGAGTAGCATTGAGCAACCTGACACCAAAGATCAAGTTGCAGCGTCCTGTGCAGGCGATCAATTTCTCTTACTCAGTCAACAATGATCAGATCATACTGACACCTACCACCTCACCGGAGATTATTGAAAATGTCACACTGGATGTAACTGTGCGTGGACTAAAAGATTTGCATGGAAATGTCATGGAATCGCCGGTGACATGGATAGCTTATGTGAACAAAAACCAGGTGGTATGGCAGGATGATGTGCTTAACTTTTCAATGATCAGAGGCCAGGCATTGTCATTCACAGCTAACATTGTTAATCAGGGTGGTGCAGCAAAAATATTTGACATACATGATATTCCTGCTTGGCTAACTGTTACTCCTTCGTCGGGCACGATAAATCCAAACAGTTCGATGTCGCTTTCATTCAAGGTGAATCCGGATATCAACATAGGAGACTACGCGAATGATATCAGCTTATTGACAGATTTTAATTTTCCTGAAAAGTTGACGATCAATCTAAAAGTCAGAGCAACAGAACCTGATTGGAAGGTGAATACAGCTCTTTATGAAAACTTCATGGGAATTGTGGCGAGACTGAAGATCAACAATGTTGTTTCCACAGACAAAGAGGACATGATCGTGGCAATGGTTGGACAACAAGTTAGAGGTGTGGCTCACCTGGAATATGTCCCTCAACTGGATGTCTACCTTGCCTTCCTTGATGTATACAGCAATGCAGCAGCCGGAGAAGTACTTGAATTCAGGATTTGGGATGCTAGTTCAGGAACAATATATTCTGATGTAGCTCCTGCAAACCTGACGTTTACTGCTAATACAGTAATAGGCACCGTTGCAAGCCCACAGGTTTTCACGACGAGCAACAAAATATCCTTGACTGTGGCGTTGAATGCAGGCTGGAACTGGCTTGGTTGGCCCATCCTGCAAGACAACCCTCTTGATGTCACCGGAAACCTTGCATCATTTACGCATACTAATGGTGACCAGATCAAAGCTCTAACCGCAGTCGGTAGTTACAATGGAAATTCAGGGCAATATAATGGTACACTCTCCAATGCCGGTAATGGTATTAAACCTGAATGGTTGTATAAACTTTATACTGCTTTACCCGGAACACTAACGGAGAAAGGTACAGTTATAGACCCAACGACTAAACCTATTGTACTGGCGAATAACTGGAACTGGATAGGTTTTATATCGATACGGAACATGGCTGTTTCGCAGGCACTGGGTAATCTCAATGCGCATGCCGGCGATATTATAAAGAGTAAGACCCAATTTGCCATCTATGATGCTTCACTGGCCGCATGGATAGGAAGTCTGAAAGTGATGAAACCAGGTGAAGGGTATATGTTTAAATCTAATGGAACCAATACATTCACTTATCCATTGGCAGGAATGTTTAACAACAGTCTCACCGGTGGATCTGCTGAAGAAGCTTATGTGATTTCCGATCATGCTTCAGATTCACCTACGGCAGGAAAATGGTTGGTAAAACATGAATCATACAACACAAATATGACGATCCTGGGATCTGTACGAAGTGATTGCGGTGAAACCCTGGTGAATGATCATTATGCCATTGGTATTTTTGATAAAGATGGAAAGGCAAGGGGTAAGGGAGACATTGAAATGCTGAACGATCAGCAGGTAAGTTACCTGACGGTAGCCGGTGAAGACGGTGATAACTTTGGTATCCGCTTGTTGAACCTCAGTGATGGAACTGAAACAGATTTAGGCCAGACTTTACCATATGAAACAAACAATCATATCGGTGATCTCGACGATCCGTTCATGATCAATATTTCGGATGAAGTATGTCTTAAGATTAATCCCGCAGAAACTGTAAAGGAAAGTACGTTCATAGCATTTCCAACGATTTTCACAAAAACATTTTCTGTTGATTATCTTGCAGAGCAACAGGATAACAACGCCACCCTCAGGTTGTCAAATATGTTTGGGCAGATTGTTTATACGGACCAGGTTTCCTTATTACAAGGATGGAACCGTGAGCGGATAGATCTTTACAAATATGAATTAGCTTCAGGCTTGTATACGTTAGAATTATATACTAACGGAAAAAATGAGAGCCTGAAAATGATTAAGGCAAAGTGACATTTTTAACCATTAGTTAAATAACAAGTACTGGTGAAAAACGGGACTAAAAATTCTCTGATCTTTAATGGTCATGTATTTTTAGCCCGTTTTTTGCCTTATTTTAAAAGATTTCGAATGCGTTATTCTCCATTTCTTTTTTTTGTCTTTTGTTTCCTGATCCGTTTGCCGGTTATTTCTGCACAGCCGGACTGGACGGTGATTCCCTCCGATTTTGAATTTACGATGACAGCAACAGGGGTGGCGGTGATTCATTGTGTAGAAAGCACAGATGAAAACGACCTTGTGGCGGCTTTCATTAACGGTGAAGTAAGGGGCGTGCAGGCGCTGAATACGGATATCAATGGAAGAAAATTTGCCTACATGATCATTTATGATAATGATTTCAACGGAAATGAAATAACGTTTAAGATTTATGATGCGTCAAAGGATACTGTTTATGATGCACAACAATCACTTGTGTTTTCTGAAAATGCAATTATCGGTAGTTCAGATGATCCTCTGATTTTCAATACAAATTATAACCTGACGAGCACCTTTCTGACACAGGATTCAATTGAGGAAAATGCTGTGGCTGGAAATGTTGTTGCCGAAATCCATACGATCAATGAAATCCAGGATACTTTTTCCCTGGTTTATACTTTTGTAGATGATTCGTTTGGCCCGGATAATCATTATTTTAGTATTTCCGATAGTATGTTAGTACTTGCCGAGGATGTAAATGCAGATGTGAAAACCAGTTATCAGATACATATCGCCGGCAGCACAGTTGACGGGTGTAGCAGGAATGATATTTTTATTTTAAATGTCACAGGACAGGGTGTAACGGCATTAAATGAACCTAACCTGTCAAACCAGACAGATGATATTCTAATTTACCCAAATCCTGCAAATACATCAATACATTTTGCAACTGAAAAGAACATTGAAAGAGTTTGTATTTATTCTTCCGAGGGTATTCCTCTGCATCAATTCCACAATTTGTCCAAATCAAATAATATTGATATTTCCTTTTTGAGACCAGGGCTCTACCTGGTTGAATCTGATGTGGATGGTCTTAAATCAATAAGGAAATTGATAGTCCAACAATAGGACAAATTTTAATCCCCGCACCCTGCTCCCTGCTCCCTGCGTTTTTCTTACTTTCACGCTCCTGATACAAAGTAACTTATTGGAAATTCTATGACTAACCATCTCCCGATACGCGCAGCCTTGATTGGCGCAGGCCCTTTAGGAATTAATATTTATAAATATGCCCTGAAACGGCGTGACATTCTCATTACACATGTTGTCGATATTGCACCTTCTCTGACGGGTAAGGACATGGGCACCCATGCGGGAATGGAACCAAACGGAATCCTGATCACAGATAAACTTGAAGAGGATCACAATCTCAATGTTGCTATACTCGCCACTGTCTCCGATCTGCCTCGCATAGGCCCCCAATTGCTCGCACTGATTGAAGCAGGACTTCCTGTGGTGACCACATGTGAAGAAATGTTTTTTCCCTGGGATAGTTCGAAAGAATGGTCACAAACGATTGACATGGCAGCAAAAAATAAAAATGTAGCTATACTTGGAACAGGCGTCAACCCGGGTTTTTTGATGGATACATTACCCACAATGTTGACCGGTGTATGTGAACATGTGGACCGCATTGAAGTTCGTCGCTACCAGGATGCACAATTCAGGCGTATTCCATTTCAAAAGAAAATCGGTGCAGGTCTGAGCTACGATGAATTTGAAAAAAAGAGAAATGACGGAAGTCTTCGTCACGTCGGTCTGTCTGAATCAATGCATTTCATCGCTCATCAATTGGGATGGACCCTTGATCGGCATGAAGATAAAATTGAACCGGTCATCGCTGATCGCAATATGGAGACTGAATCTCTTAAGATCATGTCAGGACAGGTTGCAGGTATTCGCCAGACCGGAATTGGTTTTGTGAATGGAGAAGAAAGGATCAAGCTCACATTTCAGGCGTCTGTGGGCGAACCGGATTCTTATGATGAAATCGAAATATTTGGTACACCGCATATCAGGTCCCGTATCCTTGGTGGTGTGCATGGAGATGTTGCGACGTGTTCAATTATTTTAAATGCTTGTCGTTCCATTTTGAAAGCATCACCAGGCCTGCGCACGATGGCTGATGTGCCGATGATCACGAGTGTGGGTGCCTGATGGAACATGATTCTCCATATAAATCTTATCAACTAAGCATTGTAGGAAAAGTTCAGGGCGTATGGTATCGCGCATCTGCAAAAGATAAAGCCCTCTCTCTCGGCCTCGCCGGAAAAATTTGGAATCAACCGGATGGAGATGTTGGTGCCATCGTCCAGGGTCCGATGAATAAAATATTGGAATTCGTTGACTGGTGTAAAGAGGGACCTCCGTTAGCTAAAGTCGAAAAGGTCATCTATGAGGAGATCACGGATGATTTCAGGTTTCAGAGTTTTGAGATTTCTAAATTTCAATAGACTAATCGGGAATTGAATCCATTTTGTCATCAAAGGTGGTTGAGCAGGTAAATACTTAGGTAATTCGAAAAAATTCTCTTGTCTGAATTAGTCAGGAAATTAAAACATCCTGCGTCGAAACCACCGGTCACTTACTTAAAGTAAATCGTATACTCCTTCTCACAAGGAGATTGATCCCCATCACATCTCCAGTCAGGACCATTCTTTATCAATCTTATTGCTTCTGCGATATAATTTGAGTCAGCAGATGAATCAATAGATTTGATGATATAAGGTCGCTTATCAGTGGAGACGGTGAAAGTGACTTTTACAGATTTACTTGTAGGGGTATAAGTATTTTCAATCGGGTAGTGCGATTTTGTTTTTAAATATTCTAAAAAAGTTGTCTTATCATCTTTTGGTATTTGACCTGGTTGTTTTTCTGTACTGGATCGTTGAGCTTTTGATTCACTTCCTGCTAATGCACCTACAGGCATATCAACTTGCTTTTCATCAAGTGTGATTGCAATATTTTCCTGACCGCGCATCATTGTGATAGTTGTATCCCGATAACCTGAATTGCTTACTTCGACAGTTGATGTTTGATGCGGAAGGTAAAGTTCAAATTTTCCGTGTGCATCTGTTGTTGTGATCAGGTTGCTATTTGGAATACCAATCATCGCGCCAGTCAGAGCATTTCCTTTCCTGCTCATGATCTGCCCAGTCACTCGCTGATTCATATCAGCAGGATTCATTTGATTAGCATAATAACCTTCATCTTTTTTTGTAGTGCTTTTATTAAAATCAACACCTGCACTTGCGGGCAGAGCCTCATTCGTTTTAAGAGTATTTTCTTCAGGCTCTTCTTTAGCTTCTACATTTATCGGGGGAGCAGCTGCTGGTTTAGAAGCAACTAGATCATCGGACGTGTATGCTTTTTGATTTTGCAGATTTGTTTCTCCTTGTCTCCCTGCTCCCTGCTCCCTGCCCCCTGCTTTTTCCGGTTCGTGACTCATTTCAACAGAAGAAGTCTCGTCAAGTGCAAGATTTCCTCCGGCACTATCTGTTCCATTCAACTGCACTTCCACGGATCTTTCTGTCGAATCTTTGGCAATTGATTCAGCAGATACATACGAAGTTTGCCCTTGTTTTTGAAGATAATAAATCACGGCCCACGTGCCTAAAATGATAACAAATAATGCCGCAACCGCAGGTGCCAGCCATCCACGGGATAAGGGCAACAGCTTTGGTCGTCTTGAGTATTTTTTATTTTCTATTCGCTGTGAAAGAACTTTAAGCAATGCGGAATGATCAAGGTCTTTGTGAGCAATATATCCTTCCATGGCATCCTGAATGAAAGGATCAGTCCTTGCAATTTCCTCAAGGTGCAAACGATCCTCTTCCGATATGGTACCGGAACGAAGATCGCGCAGCCGATCCTGTATCCACTTATATGTTCTTTCCTGTTCCAAGTCTTTGTTTAATAAGCATGCATTTTTTCAAATTTCGCCTTCCGTTCTGGATATTTGATCGCACATGATCCATGGGCAGCGATGTCATGTCACAAATATCTGCATATGATTTTTTTTCAAAATAAAACATCCTGATGCAGATCTTTTGTTTGTCCGGTAGTTGCTCAATGCATTCGTGCAATCGGTCTTCCAAATCTTCGGGTACATCAAAATCAAATGTGTCATCTTCGAGATGCCATTCCTGGCCATTTTGCATAATGTGGTCCTCCAGCGACACTGTTAAAGAAGTGTTTTTCTTTCGCAATATCTGTAAGCAGTGATTTTTACTCACCATATAGAGCCAAGCAGGGAAATTTTCAACTTCATGCCCCGGAAGTTTTCGATTGATATGCTCATATATATCCATGACAGCATCCTGGGCCTGGTCGGGTTGACCAAAATATTTGAGACAAACACCATAAACCAATTCCATGTAACGGAGATAAAGCGTGCCCAGGGCATCACGATTCGTCCCGTTTCGAAAGCTGCGGATTAATTCCTGGTCAGATGGAAGCTGTTCGGCCAAGTCAGATACACATTAGTTTGAAATTAACCTGAAGCAGGTTTTTGATTTTCATTTACGGATTCCTGGATGAGTTCCCAATAACGCTGGAATACATGCTTAAAGTCTAAAACGAATGAACCTGCTTTGGATGGAATAGCTTCAAGAGTCGGGTAAGTGATGCTGGCGGATTTGATTTTTTCATTGATAAGTTGGAAGTCGCTGATGACCCAGAGAATCAAACTGTACAAGACTACTCCTACAATCACCATGACCAGTCCTCCAAGGATCTTATTGGAACCGCTGAGTTTGCCTTTGTTAAGAAAATCCTCTACTTTTTTTGAAAGCCATTTGATCAAAAAAATGGAGGCGATAAAAAATAATAATGTACCTAGGATAAGGCCCATAAGATGATTCATATGGAATGTCCTGATGAGCAAACCGGAAAGCCAAGGCGAAAAAATCAGCGTAAGAATCATGGCCAAAACATAGCTTAATACTGAAAAAAGGGTGGCGACTATTCCTTTCGTATATCCAAGCCAAAACCCTGTGATGACAAAGAGAATTAAAATGATATCGATCGTCATTCTATTCAAATTTTAGCAGAAGATACAATTTTGCGTCATTATGAGGCTTTGACCTGTTCTTTACCTAAACGAAGTGCAATTAACCATGAATATTTAAATCAATCAAGGGTTCTATCGGCCAGTTGGTCATTCGGGGAATGTCCTTTGTTTATATGGGGTAAAAAAGGTGCAAACAAAATTTATGGATTTTAAGAATCTTTTATATATTCGGGGTGTTAATCAGATTGTCTCGTTTTTAACACCCATATATTGAAATATCTGATTGTCATAACTCTTGCCCTTTTCCTGGATCGTGCACTAGCACAATCTGATGATGTTGTCAACTCAGTTCCGGCGGTATTTATGATCGGGCAATACGAGGATCAATACCTGGCACTTTCACAAAAATATCCTGCGACATTCATGTCCGTTTATCATGACGATATTGACCTGGCATACCGTTCATGGTCCAATATCCTGATGGATATGGAAGATTATGCCGGCAGTATTGATTTTGATATCAAAGGAATAAAACTCTGGATCAACATCTATTTCAACCAGGATGGCACTATCGCCCACCTGGCTTTCTTCCCCAAGCCGAATAGCCGGAATGTCAAGGATGAATACCTGGTTGCCTTTTTCAAAAACTTTGTCCGGGATTATAAAATGCAGGTCACTGCAGACAAAGGATTTCAAAACAGTGCCAGTGGCGCTTTTCCCACCTTCTTCCACAGGGAGACTCCGGAGACAGCCCGGAAAGATTAATTAATGCACCCGGCTTTAAAAAGCCGGGCAATTCAAAGCCGGGCAATTCAAAGCCGGGCAATTCAAAGCCGGGCAATTCAAAGCCTGCAATTCAAAGCCTGCAATTCAAAACCGGGCAATTCAATCCAAGATTTCTTATCCCAATTTTTGATTTGGTCATTTACCAGTTTACATTTTTCTGTTTCCTCGAACTTTGTGAAGGAAAAACTATTTTTCAATTACCACGTCCTTCAGGGCGTGGAGAAGGAATCCTTATATCTAACTTTTCCATCATATATTTGTCCACAATTAACTGCCAGTGACACAATACACCGAAGAAAATATATTAACCCTCGACTGGAAAGAACATATCCGGCTTCGTCCCGGTATGTACGTGGGAAAATTGGGAGATGGCTCGACTCCTGATGATGGAATTTACGTCCTCCTCAAGGAAGTGATTGACAATTCCATCGATGAATACATCATGGGTTATGGCAAGCAAATCGAGGTCGAGATCAAAAATGGAAAGGTCACCGTTCGTGATTTCGGACGAGGTATTCCTTTGGGAAAAGTGATTGAATGCGTTGCACAAATCAACACAGGGGGTAAATACGATTCAAAAGCCTTTAAAAAATCAGTTGGACTAAATGGAGTAGGTACGAAAGCAGTCAACGCACTTTCTGATTATTTTTTGGTCAAAGCGATTCGTGATGGAAAGTCAAAAGAAGCCGTTTTTCACCAGGGTGAATTGGATACTCAATCTAAAATCATCAAGTCCAGCGAAGAAACCGGAACCATTTTATCATTCGTTCCTGATCAAAAAATCTTTAAGGGATTTGAATACCAGGATGAATTTGTCGAACACCAACTGTGGAATTATGCCTGGCTTAACTCCGGTCTTCGCATAAAATATAACGGACGAATTTTTCATTCAAAGGATGGTTTGCTGGACATGCTCATACGCAAAACGGCAAATGAAGATTTGCGTTATCCCATCATTCATCTCCTCGGCGAGGATATCGAAATGGCGCTGACACATGGACAGCATTATGGCGAACAATATTATTCATTTGTCAATGGGCAATACACGACCCAGGGTGGTACGCATCTTACTGCATTCCGTGAAGCTGTAGTTAAAACATTGAGGGATTTCTTTAATAAAACCTTTGATCCAAAGGATGTCAGGGCTTCCATGATAGGCGCTATCAGTGTAAGAATCGAAGAGCCTGTATTTGAATCCCAGACCAAAACAAAACTTGGTTCGAATAACATTGCTCCTGATGGACCAACGGTAAGGTCTTTTATCAATGACTTTGTCACACAACAATTAGATAATTATCTCCATAAACATCCGGAGACGGCTAAGGAAATATTAAAACGCATTCAGCAATCAGAACGTGAACGCAAAGAAATAGCGGGCATCAAAAAACTTGCCAACCAGCGTGCGAAATCGGCAAACCTTCACAACAAGAAATTACGTGATTGTAAAATTCATTTCAATGATAACACACGTGTTGATGCAGAATTAAAAGACCAGAGCACAATCTTCATTACCGAGGGCGATTCCGCATCCGGCTCTCTGACTAAAGCAAGAAATGTGCAGACAGAAGCCGTTTTTTCGTTGCGGGGCAAGCCACTCAATTGTTATGGCCTGACGAAAAAAGTTGTTTATCAGAATGAAGAGCTGAACCTGTTGCAACATGCGCTGAATATTGAAGACGGCCTTGACGATTTACGTTACAATAGGGTAGTGATCGCAACGGACGCAGATATTGATGGCATGCATATCCGGTTGTTGCTGCTGACTTTTTTCCTTCAATTTTTTCCGGACCTCGTGCGTGAAGGACATTTGTTTATTCTTGAAACACCTCTTTTCAGAGTAAGGGATAAGCAAAAAACATATTATTGTTACAGTGAAAAAGAAAAGCAGGAAGCCATTGCAAAATTGCGTGGCAAACCTGAAATCACTCGCTTCAAAGGATTGGGAGAAATATCACCTGATGAATTTGGTGCTTTCATCGGAGAGAATATACAACTAGAGCCTGTCCTGATCCAGGACAATACAAGCATCGATGATATCCTGGAATATTACATGGGAAAAAATACCCAGGAACGACAGGAGTTTATCATTGAGAATTTACGATTTGAGATTGATGTAGCGAAGAAAGCAGATTCAGCAGTAGAAGAATCGATTGGTGAAGTATGATCACCCTAGATGATTGCTTGATTTTCATTTCAAATTTTGTTTGATTAATGATTTTAATTCAACCCATTTCAGGGTTGAGAAATCTCATTTCATCATTATCCGTAGGTTTCACCTACGGCCAATAACATTTAATCCTTTCAGGATTATATCTTCATGAAGTATAAGAGTTAAATATTGATGTAATAATAAGTCTGAAAGACTTCAATTTCATTGGCCGTGGGTTTCACCTACGGCAATAACATTTAATCCTTTCAGGATTATATCTTCATGAAGTATAAGAGTTAAATATTGATGTAATAATAAGTCTGAAAGACTTCAATTTCATTGGCCGTGGGTTTCACCTACGGCAATAACATTTAATCCTTTCAGGATTATAGCTTCATAAAGTATAAGAGTTAAATATTGATGTAATACTAAGTCTGAAAGACTTCAATTTCATTGGCCGTGGGTTTCACCTACGGCAATGACATTCAATCCTTCCAGGATTATAGCTTTAAGAACTCTCAGCGTATAACATTGATGGAATGCGAAGTCTGGAAGACTTCAATCTAATTGGCCGCGGGTGAAACCCGTGGTTAAGTGTAGAAACCAAATTTTAACCCTGAAAGGGTTGAAAAATGAGCTATTTCTCAGTTAATCTCCCAAATGTCCTATAACTTAATCTCAACTTTCATGAGGGAATAAGTAATATACCTGACTAAATGACATAATTTCTCCTAAAATATGCTTCGTTGTCAGGCGTTTGTCTCATGGAATGAATATTGTCCAATCACAGTCGGTAATACTGTTTAAAAACCTGAAATTACCACCCTGCTTATGTTTGATGATCTAAGATTTGGTACTGAAATAGGAGAGGAAAGTGAATTTATGCCCATCATTTCGGTTGATGAGGAAGAAGAGACCCTGAATGGTGAGGATATTCCAGAATTGATTCCTGTTTTGGCCTTAAAAAATACTGTACTTTTTCCCGGTATAGTCATACCTATTACCGTTGGTCGTGAGAAATCGATGAAAGCTGTTCGGAAAGCTCATGATACCAATAAGCAGATTGCTGTATTGGCTCAGAAAGATGATGTCACTGAAGATCCGGAAACAGGGGACCTATTTAAAGTTGGAACTATTGCACGTATTCTGAAGGTGCTTAAAATGCCTGATGGTTCTATCACCGCTATTCTACAGGGACGTTCAAGGTTTAATCTTGTTCAGATGGATTCGACTGAACCGTTTTTAACAGCCCGAATCACCAAGTACGATTACATCGCTCCTTCGACGAAAATTGAATTTGATGCCATCATCGGTTCAATCCGTGATCTCGCAGAAAAAATAATAAAACGCTCTCCGAATATTCCTTCCGAAGCAGTGGTGATGATCAGGAATATTAAAAGTGATACTCATTTGCTTGGATTTATTTCTTCCAATCTTGGCATTGACAACGCAAAAAAGCAGGAGCTGCTGGAAATACAAAACATCGATACGCTGGCCAATGAAGTTTTCAAGATGATGCACAATGAAATGCAGATGCTTGAAATTAAAAATCAACTCGAATCAAAAGTGAGAGTAGATATTGAAAAGCAACAACGCGATTATTTTCTCAATCAACAATTGAAAACCATCCAGGAAGAACTTGGGCAGAATCCGCAGGAAGCTGAAATCCGCAACCTGATCGAACGTGGTAAAAAGAAAAAGTGGAGTAAAACAGTTAAAGAAACATTTGACAGGGAAATTGCAAAAGTCAAAAGGATAAATCCCCAGGTAGCCGAATATAGTTTGCAGCTTAATTATCTTGAATTGCTACTTGACCTTCCCTGGGAAAATTATACGAAAGACAATTTCGATCTCAAGAATGTAAAGAAGATCCTGGATGAAGACCATCACGGACTTGAAGAGGTAAAAGACCGTATACTTGAACATCTCGCGGTGCTCAAACTGAAAGGGGATATGAAAGCTCCGATACTTTGTCTTGTTGGCCCTCCGGGTGTTGGGAAAACCTCCTTAGGTAAATCCGTGGCGAGAGCATTGAAGAGAAAATTTGTACGGATGTCATTAGGCGGTCTTCATGACGAATCAGAAATAAGAGGCCATCGAAAAACATATATAGGAGCAATGCCTGGTCGTATCATACAATCGGTGAAAAAAGCTGGTACGTCTAACCCGGTTTTTATCCTTGATGAAATTGATAAGGTAGGTAAAGATTTCAGAGGGGATCCTTCTTCAGCTTTGCTTGAAGTGCTGGACCCGGAGCAGAATTCAACATTTTATGATAATTACCTGGAACTTGAATATGATCTGTCTAAAGTGATGTTTATTGCCACAGCTAATTCGTTGCAGACGATTCAGCCGGCATTGCTGGACAGGATGGAGATCATCAACATCAATGGATATTCGACAGAAGAGAAAATCGAAATAGCTAAAAAACATTTGATTCCCCGTCAAAGAAAAGAACATGGATTGAAGCCAACAGATGTAAAGTTGAAAGATGATGTGTTGCGTGAAATGGCAGAAAGTTATACTCGTGAATCCGGAGTGAGAAGTCTTGACAGGAGGATTGCTTCAGTCATGCGTTACGTGGCAAAGAATGTGGCGATGGAAGACAAGTATACAGTGTCGATTTCGAAATCACAATTACCTGCCATCCTTGGGCCTGACCGAATTGATACAACTTTGTATACTGAAGTACACAGTAGTGGTGTTGCGATTGGGCTTGCATGGACTAAAGTAGGTGGAGATATATTATTTATTGAATCGAGTTTAAGTCCCGGAAAAGGAAAGCTTACGCTGACCGGAAACCTTGGTGATGTCATGAAGGAATCTGCTACTACGGCGTTGAGTTTTATCAAAGCACACGGAGATAGCCTCGGCATTGATGCCACCACTTTCGAGTCGACGGATATACATATCCATGTTCCTGAAGGTGCAATACCGAAGGATGGTCCTTCAGCAGGTATTACGATGCTCACTGCTTTGGCTTCAGCGTTTAAAAAGAAACCTGTCAAGAGTCATCTGGCTATGACCGGTGAAATTACACTGAGAGGAAAAGTTCTTCCCGTAGGTGGCATTAAAGAAAAGGTCCTTGCAGCTAAGCGTGCCGGAATACAACAGATCATTCTCTCTGCGTCCAATAAGCGCCATGTGGATCAGATCAAGCCTGATTACCTGACAGGGGTGACATTTACCTACGTAGACAGGATGGAAGAAGTCTTGCAACAGGCACTTGATATTTGGTCATTCTGAGATCAAAACAGGTTAAAGCATTGTTAAAGTATAGAATATGTTACGGTGAACATTAGGCGCTGCCGTTACAAGAAGATTGAAACCCTATATTTACGCAATGGAAATTAACCATAAAGGAATGCGGAATAAGTATTGGAGACTTGTACTCTTAACCTCTTTCCTTGGGTTACTTTTTACCCTTGCTGTTAAGGCGCAGCCCAAGATGGATAGCATACATGTAGTCCAGATTTCCGGAAAGGTGGTTACGGAAGAAAACGATCAATTAGTGAATGTGCCTTACGCAGTCGTTGCCGTTGCGGGAACCCGCAGGGGAACATTTACAGATGTTGATGGTTTTTTTTCCATCGTGGTCAGAAATGGGGAGACGCTTGCGTTCACGGTGATGGGATTTAAAGATGCCTATTATAAGGTGCCGGATACGCTATCCCGGGACAGGTATACACTTTTTCAAATTCTTACTACTGATACTATTTTGCTTCCGGAAGCTGTGATTTACCCTGGCCCGATCCGGACAACTTTAAGCAAGAATTCCTGGCCATGGATGTCCACAGTGACCTGGAGGATAATGCTGCTGAGAATCTCTCGGAGAAGGCGATGATGCAATTGCGGGCGAATCTTCCTTCTGATGGGCCTGAGAATACTGAATTCTACCTTCAGCAGCAGGCAAGGAATTATTATTATGTTGGGCAGGTGCGTCCTGTGAATATTCTTAATGCTTTTGCCTGGAAGGAATTTATCCAGGCGTGGAAGAGGGGTGATTTCAAGAAAAAGAAGAAGGAGGACGAGTAGGTTTCAGCCAGGGCTCAATTCCCGATTGAGTATTAGGTATTCATATGTTTGAAACATACGTCAGGTTTAAATTTTTCATTAATATGTAATACCCTTATATTTAATAGATTAGTTTAAAAATTGCCTAAATTTTCTTCTCAAATTTTGCTTTCTCAATACTCCCGGAAATTCAATGTTTATAAGTTTGTAACATACGTCAGGTTTAAATTTTTATTTAATATGTAAATACCTTATAATTAATATATTAATTTAAAATTTATCTATTTTTTCCACTCAAATTTTGCTTTCTCAATACTCCTTGAAATTCAATGTTTATATGTTTGTAACATACGTCAGGTTTAAATTTTTATTTAATATGTAAGGTATTAAATATCAATGTGTTTAGTGCTTATTTTCCTTTATTTTAGTTTGAAAAAAGTTTTTATCGTTTTTAGATGATTTATAAAAGAAAACCAACCCAAATTGCAAGCCCAAAAGTTGGATTTATAACCTTTCCCACCATTTTGAACTGATTTCCCTCTTCCTGGAAACGCCATTCCGCCAAGACACTTTAAGCTGGCATCTATTCTAAAAGGCTGATAACCAATTTTTTAAAGGTAAGCAAGGGCCAATTCACCTACATATTATAAAAAATTGGCATACGTTTTGCTTCCTATTTGCTATCAGGAATTTATGCATGGCAATTAATTGTCATGCGACAACAGGATCAAACATGAAGAATCTTATTTTTTACCCAGGTGCCAGCCCCCATGGCTCTTCCTTGAAAAAGAGGTTGATATGGAGCGCTTTGTCAGTGTGGCTGGCCTTCGCCTATTTGGCCCCTATCTCAGGACAAGTCTCAATCACCTGTCCCCCAACGAAAACGATATCGTGCAGCGTGAATCCGGGACCTGCCAATACAGGTACCGCCACCGCAACGACCATCTGTAGTATTTCGTCTGCAGTCAACATCACCTACACCGATAATAATAGCCAGATGACAGGCTGTATGGGTACTGGTACCCTCCTGCGCAAATGGACGGCCACAGACCAATGCGGTTTTTCAGCCTCATGCACACAGACCATACATATAGAAGACAATACGTCACCAACACTGACCTGTCCACCATTTATGATGATTTCTTGTGAGTCTGATACCTCACCGTTGACATTAGGTATGGCTGTAGCTATGGACAATTGCACACCGACTAACCTTATCACCATCAGTTACACAGATCAAACAGAAAATCTCGGCCAATGCAATGGCACCGGTTCATTCACAAGACATTGGTCAGCCATGGACATGTGCGGAAATGTCGCTGTTTGCATTCAAACAGTTGTCATTGTAGATAATAGTCCTCCCCAACTTACCATACCACCCCCAATAACCATCTCATGTAACCAAAGCACGAATGTTGCCACTACCGGACAAGCCACTGCGACTGACAATTGTACTCCTGCAGCAAATGTTGTAGTGAGTTTCTCTGATAATGTTCTTGGCCTTACAGGTTGCAGTGGCACCGGCGTTATCGTCAGAACATGGTCAGCAGTTGATGCATGTCAGAATATTGCAACTGCCACACAATTTATCACTGTACAGGATGTGACACCACCACAGGTGACATGTCCGGCGAATATTACCATTTCATGTGAATCTTCCATTTTACCTGCAGTTACAGGTGCATTAACAGCAACCGACCAATGTAGCTCTGTCTTCAAATGGTACACAGACCAGGTAACAACACCTCCCGGCTGTAACGGAACAGGAATAATTCTGCGTCATTGGTCAGCGACTGATGGATGTGGAAATCTTTCTACTTGTAATCAGACGATCACCATCATTGATCATACATTACCTACCATCACTTGCCCGGTGAACATAACTGTGGATTGTTCTCAGGGTGTACAACCTGCTGTCACCGGTTCACCGGTAGTACATGATAATTGTACACCAACAGCTAACCTCCTGGTAGCTTACCAGGATGTAGAGAATTCTCCACTCGGTTGTAATGGCACAGGTACTATCCAAAGAACATGGACTGTGACGGACGCCTGTGGTAATAGTTCAACTTGCATACAAACCATTCAAATAACTGATCTGCTAAAACCGATCTTGACTTGTCCACCTCCGGCTACAATAAGCTGTGAGGATTCTGTTTCACCTGATTTTACAGGCGTTGCAATTGCCTCTGACAATTGCACGCCTGTAAATTTGTTGCAGGTGGATTATACGGATAATGTCACAGGATTATTCGGATGCAACGGAACAGGTGTTTTATATAGGACATGGAAAGCAACAGATTTATGTGGAAACACTACTACATGTGTACAACAAATCTGGATTGTGGACAATACGGCTCCAACCATATCCTGTCCACCAAATGTTGAGATCAATTGCTCAGATTCTTCTGATCCTTCACATACAGGATTTGCAACCGGCCAGGACAATTGCAGCCCAACAGTGACGATTACCTATTCGGATATCGACATGCTTACAGGTTGTAATAGTACAGGAGTTATACTGCGGACATGGTCTGCTAAAGATGCTTGCGGAAATGTAAAGACCTGCACGCAGATGATTACAGTGGTAGATCATATTCCTCCGGTCATCATTTGTCCTCATGATACGTTGATCGATTGCGGTTTTTACAATAATCCTGATGCTCTTGGCTATCCTAAAGGAACAGACAATTGTACTCCTTCTGATGAATTGGTCCTGGCCTATCATGATGACCTGTCCGGATTGACGGGATGCACGAATACCGGGGTTATTCTCAGGACTTGGTCTTATACAGATGCATGTGGAAATGTTGGCAGCTGTATTCAAAAAATAACTGTCGCTGATACTACAGCTCCTGTCATTAATTGCCCGGCAAATGTTGTCATCAATTGTAGCGACAATACACTCCCCGCAGCGAATGGCAAGGCAACTGCATCAGATTATTGTACGGCAAGTTTATTTATCAATATTTCTTATACGGATGATCTGACCCTTGCCGGTCAATGCAACGGATCGGGTAAGATATACAGAACATGGAAAGCTGTCGACCAGTGTGGAAACTTTTCGACATGCGTGCAGACGATTGAAATAGTAGATCACCAGGCTCCCGAAATACAATGCCCTGCTTCTTACGCTATTTCTTGTGAAGCAGACCGCAGCCCGGCAACCCAGGGATACGCCAGGGCCGTGGATAATTGCACCGCACCTGCTGACATTAAAATCACCTTTAAGGATGATCTTTCAAACTTAACAGGTTGCAATCATACCGGAAACTTATATCGTACCTGGACTGCAACGGATGCTTGTGGAAATAAGACCACTTGCGTTCAGGTCCTAACTATTGAAGACAAAAAACCACCGGTAGTGACTGCTCCTCCTGCCATCACGATCTCATGTGAATCCTCTCAGGATCCCTCTGTCACAGGCAACATCATCATGTCTGATAATTGCACACCTGCATCAGGTTTGACAGTTGTCCTGACTGATGACTTCACTGCAGTCGTTGGATGCAATCATACGGGTACAATTAAGAGAAAATGGGTAGTGACTGATCCATGTGGTAACTCTACCAGCGTTAATCAAAACATAAGGATCGTAGATAATACTCCTCCGACAATTGTTTGCGGAGCATCACTGGAAGTAAATTGCGGTGATTCGGTTGATCCTTCAGTGTTAGGTTTCCCTACGATCTCAGACAATTGCACTCCTGTAGCAGAAATGAGTCTTCTCCATTTCGATAATACAACGGGTTTGAATGGTTGCAATGGAACAGGAACTTTATTGAGGACCTGGGTAGTATATGATGCTTGCGGTAACTTAAGTAGTTGCCTTCAGTCCATTCAGGTGGTCGACCATACAGCACCTCAAATAACTTTGCCTGATAACGTAACAGTAAGTTGTGAATTTGCGGACGATATGGATGTATTAGGAACTGCAACTGCTGTGGATCAATGTACACCCACTTCTCTTATTCAGCTTTCTTACAAAGACAATGATCTGGGTTTAATCTATTGCAACAATACCGGCCAGCGTCAACGTGTCTGGACAGCCTCAGACTTATGCGGAAATGTATCTACTGCCATTCAGTACATCCAGTTTATTGATACAATAGCCCCGATTTTTTATACTCCTTTTGATGTCACCATTGAATGTGATGACAATCCGATCGATTTAAATCTAACCGGAAAAGTTGAAGTTTATACTGACAATTGTGAAGACGTGCATGATGTCATCATCAGTTGGAAAGATGATATGTCCGCCATTGAAAATTGTAGTGGTGATCCTATCATTCACAGGGTATGGACATTGACAGATCCTTGCGGGAATTCAAGATCATCAGTTCAGAGAATAAAGGTGCATAACTATAGTACATCCGAAATTCATTTCCCCGGAGATGTTTCCATTCCATGCGATGCGGATATGATGGATTTCAACCTGACAGGTTTGGTGGAGATGCCTAACAATGCATGCAGTTATTTGATGGATACACTTTATTCTGTTGAATTAGGTGAAATTCATCCTTACCAGTTTGCACGTAAGTGGGTATGTATAGATTATTGCGGCCATGTAGAAGAACAGACTCAGCTCATCAACATGGTGGATGTCATCCGTCCTGAGATGACTGTTCATAATAAAGCCATTTCGTTTGCTCACGGATCTACTGTGACCATTACGCCATCAGATGTCATCACATCTGTGTCTGATAATTGTGATCCGCAGGTTACACTTGAGTTGAGTCAGTCAGTATTTAGTTGTGAAGATTTTATGACAACCTCTTCATTAGTAGTCGTAGTCACAGCAACTGATGACCAGGGAAATCAAAATATTCAGAACGTGACAGTGTCACTTGATGGAGGACTTTTCCTGATGGATTGTCCTCAGGATATCGTAGTGAATCTTGCTCCTGGTGAATGTACAGCAGGTGTTACTTACCAAATGGCACCGGAAGGATTATGCAACCAGGTACCGGTAGTCACCCAGATTGATGGAACAGGTTTGACATCAGGCTCACAATTTCCTATTGGGAAAACGCCACAGACATACATGATTTCAGACCAGCTTGGATATTCAATGGAATGTTCTTTCCAGGTTCAGGTCATTGGATATCCGGGAGGTGCACTAGTCTGCGGAGATGCATTTGAAGTTTCCGTTGAGTCTAATTGTGAAGCAGTGCTCACAGCAGATATGTTACTTCAGGGAGATGAGTATGGATGTTTTGACGATTATATTATCACATTCACAAATCCTGACGTTGTTTTTGAAGGGGGCGTACTCGAAGCCGGTCCATGGATAGGTCAGACACTCGAAGCTTGTGTGACAGATCCAAGTAATGGAAACCAATGTTGTAGCCAGCTTTTAATAGAAGATAAATTACCACCGGAACTTACATGTTCTGACATTACACTCGAGTGCTCTGCTAATATTACTCCTCAGGCCATTCCACATTATCCTGTACCTAATACAGCTATCGTAACGCCGTTAGGTGGAAATCAATATTCTGTCATTGGAATTGATAACTGTGGTTCTACAACTTTAAGTTATACAGATCAGGCAGAGGTCCACATGTGTGATGGTGAATTTTCAAGAATCATTACACGCACCTGGGTAGCTACGGATGCAAGCGGACATTCAGTGACATGTGATGAACATATATATCTCAGAAGAGGAACCATTGATCAGTTCCATTTGCCTGGAGACACCACTATTTATTGTGGCAATCCATGTATTCGTCCGGATCTTACTCCTGACCCTGATTGCATCGGCGGTATCACCGGGCCTTTCTGCAGTCAGTTCTTTATAGGTTATCTCGACAAAGTAATACCCTATTGTGGTTCTTCATATGCAGTCAAACGTGAGTGGAGTCTTGTCAACTGGTGTAATACCGACGAAATAATCACCTATGATCAAATCATCAACGTCGCTGATACTACAGCACCTGTGATTACTTGTGAAGGTACAGTAGATATGCCTGCAGATTTTGGTGATTGTGGTGCAGAATTACATCTTACTCCTCCGGCAGCAGTTGATGAATGTGGTTCTTACCCGCTTAAATACAAATTGCGATTTAATAGTGTGATGATCGTTCCTGTAAATGGGGAATTTATTCTTCCGCCATTAGGATTGGGTCAATATCATGTTGAATGGGAAGTCAGCGATGCTTGTGGTAACCGGGCATTCTGCCAGACAACAATCAACCTCTTTGATAACACACCGCCAATTGCCATATGTGATCAGCATACCGTGATTGCCATCACTAACAATGACCTGATGGGTATCGGGTTGTTACCTGCGACATCGATTGATGATGGAAGTTATGACTACTGCGGCCCAGTTACATTCCGCGCAAGACGAATGGATAGCTGTATCGATTTTGACTGGACGACGAATGGTCAGGATCATCATCCTAACGGTATCGTGGATAATTGGGACAAAGGACTAAATTATAGTGAATATGTTCCATTGTCTTGTTGTGATGCAGGCCAGGATTATATACTTGTTCAACTGGAGGTAACGGATCAGCATGGTAATGTCAATTATTGCATGGTCCAGGTGGAAGTGCAGGATAAAGTAGCTCCCAATGTTACGTGTCCTCCGGATATTTCAGTGAGCTGCAAGTATTGGTTTGATCCCGACAAATTGAATGATTTGACTGACAGAACATTTGGTACGGTGGTGGATGGATTCCAATATCCTGAAAGTGCACGTCAGCCCATCGTCATCAACGATCCGGGAAATCCAAACATAGGACAACCACATAATTGGGGATTGGATGGATTTGTGACGGATAATTGTAATCTTGATTTGGAAATAAAAACTACAGTGTTGGATGATTGTACCGGAGATAACCTCCCGGGCAATGCACCACAGGGAGCAGTCAAATTAATTCAAAGGAGATTTATCGCCACCGATCCGTCAGGCAAAGTAGGTTTTTGCACTCAAAATATCTGGGTGATCAATTATGATCCTTTCTATATTAATACCGCTAACCCTAATGATCCGAATGATGATGTGATTTGGCCGGCCGATATCGAGTTAACCCAATGTGGAGTGGCTGATACCGTTGAACCAATTATTCTCAACAGTGGATGTGCAACTGTGGGAATTAATCTCAAGGAGCAAAGATTTGAACATGTCGATGGATTTTGTGTCAAGATCCTGAGGAACTGGACTGTGATTGACTGGTGTCAATATAATTCTCTGACAGGTGCAGGACTATGGAAGTATACACAAGTAGTGAAAATCAAGGACACTGCAGGTGCTGTATTTACAGATTGTACGAATGATGTCCGGGTTTATTGTGATTCAAGTGCTGAAATCACGCCGGTGATCGATCCTGCATTCCCGACATCATGTTATGTTCATTTGAATTATTCAAAACATATCCAGGATATATGTTCAAAAGAAGTGACCTATGATGTCAAGATATATCCTCCCGGAAGCTCAACCCCGATTATAGCAGTACCTGCAACGGATGTAACAATGAATCCTAACGGGGCTTTCGACCTACAAATGAATACGGCTACAAGTCCAACTATCCTATTGAGAAAATATGGATTGGCCTATAACGATCCGCACAAACCCCAGGAGTATTACAGAATCCTTTGGTCAGTCCGAAGCGGATGTGGAAATGTGACGACTTGTGAAGACAAGATCAGGCTCGAAGATTGTAAACAACCAACTCCTGTATGTATCAATGGACTCAGTACTGTACCGATGCCTTCATCCGGGAATGTTACGATCTGGGCTAAAGATTTTAACGCGAGCAGTTTTGATAATTGCACATCACAAGATCAGCTTAGATTTTCATTCTCCGGTACAGTATACCAGCCAAGCAAATTATTTACATGTGATGACATCATGGCGCTTGGTGCGCAAATACCGATCGATGTATGGGTTTGGGATAACTGGAACAATAAAGATTTCTGTTCGACAACGATTGTATTTACAGATCCGTCCGGAGTGTGTGGACTTCCTTCAGGTACAATCAGTGGGGTAGTGGTGACTCCTCAACAGGAGACTACCGTGGCCAATGTCGGTATTAAATTGATGCAGGCGGGACAGGTATTTCAATCTTTTACAACGACAAATGACGGGGCCTTCAGTTTCCCGGCTGTACCTGCAGGCACCATGTATTCATTGGAAGCCGGCCGGGATGATAATCCTCGAAATGGTGTCACCACTTATGACCTTGTCAAATTGCAACAGCATATTTTAGGAATTGATGTACTCAACAGTCCTTACCAATTGATTGCCGCTGATGCTAATAATAGTGGTAAGGTATCTGCCATTGACCTGGTTGAAATAAGGAAACTGATTTTAGGCATTACAGATGTATTTCCGAATAATAAATCCTGGAGATTTATTCCTAAGAGTTTTACATTCAATAATCCTTACAGCCCATGGCCATTTGATGAGACAGCTTCTTTCCATGTGGATAGTACGGGCAGGATAGAAGACTTTATCGGTGTCAAAATCGGTGACCTCAATCAATCTGTCAACGCACATTTCAATTCGGTACTTCCCCGAAGTGAAAAATCTGCTTCATTCTCTATGATTGATCAATATGTCAATGAAGGAGATGTCTTCGATGTTGTCCTTGATCTTTCCGATTTTGGAAAGAAAGTATTGGGTGGACAATGGGAATTAAAATTTGACGGACTGAAAGTGAAGAGCATCTTCCCACTTGCTCCGGGAATGACTGAAGATATGTGGTACCTGACAGGTAACTCATTGAGATGTGCCTGGACTACACAGGAAGCCATTCCTTCAGCCGGGGTAATGACTTTAAGTTTTGAAGCATTAAAATCAGGAATGATCAGCGAAATGCTTTCGATGGATCGCACTTTCATGGCCTCCGAATTGTATGATGATGCTAAAGAAACGTATAGTCTTTCGATGGACTGGAAAGATGTAAATGCAGCAAGTGGTGATAAACAAGTTGAATTGCATCAGAACAGGCCTAATCCATGGACTGAAGAAACTGTCATTCCGTTCGAATTGCCTGAGCGAGGAGAAGTGACCATAAGTATAACCAATGCCCTGGGAGTGGAGATGTCCACGATGACTCGTGAATTCTCTTCCGGAAAGCAACAGTATAAGATAAATAATGAAAGTTGGCCTGCAGGATTGTATTACTATACGATACGATTTGGCGATGTCCAGCTGACCAAGACAATGTTGATCCTGAACAAGCGTTGACGAAAGTCCGCAAGATGATGCCCCGGACGATGGTCCGGGGTTTTGTCGTTTTAGGAAGGTAGCCTACCTTAGCCAACCTTTTTATGAAAGTCACTGAATATTTCAAGCAGAACCCGGGCAAGACACATATGTCTTTTGAGATCCTTCCGCCTTTAAAAGGTGGTAGTATGTCTGATATTTTCAAAATGCTGGATTCCCTCATGGAATTCAAGCCTCCTTTTATCGATGTGACGTATCATCGGGAGGAGTTTGTCTATACAAAACATGAAAGCGGTTATTATGAAAAAACAGCTATCCGGAAAAGGCCTGGCACAGTAGGCATTTGCGCTGCTATCATGCACAAATATGGAGTTGAGGCTGTACCACATCTTATTTGCGGAGGATTCACGAAAGAGGATACAGAAAATGCATTGATCGATCTCAATTTTCTTGACATCAAAAATGTGCTGGCCTTGCGTGGAGACGCAATGACTTTCGAAGAGAAATTTAATGTCACGCCAGGAGGTCATTCCTACGCACTTGACCTGGTGAAGCAGATAGCGGATATGAATGCAGGCAAATATCTTGATGCTAATATTGAAAAAGGAAATAAAACTGATTTTTGTATTGGTGTTGCCGGTTATCCTGAAAAACATTTTGAAGCACCGAATATGGATTATGATATCCATCATACGGCAGAGAAAATCAATGCAGGCGGCGATTACATTGTCACCCAAATGTATTTTGATAATCAAAAGTTTTTCGAGTATGTCAATAATTGCAGGGCCAAAGGAATCCAGGCTCCGATAGTGCCAGGGATTAAGCCGCTGACAAAGAGATATCAGCTCGCTGCTATTCCAAGAAAATTTTTCGTCAATATGCCGGATGAATTAGTGCGTGAAGTCAACCGCGCACAAACTGATGCTGCAGTTGCTGAAATTGGAATCGAATGGACCATTGCACAGTGTAAAGAACTGATAAAGGGAGGTGTTCCCTGCATTCATTTCTATACCATGGGAGATGGCAAGACGATTTCACGCATTCTTAAGGCGATTATCTAGAAAAGTCTTGTTTTCGAATGCAGTTTTCCTCCTGAAAAAAGAGCTGATCATCGAAAAATTCAAAATTAAATGGAATGATCAGATCAATATTTCTATTTTGACCCGCCGAAACGAAATACCAGCCCAGGATCCGGTCTAAGGGATTAAATTGTCAATCCTTTCTTTCTGCAAAACATTTAATTGAAAAATAAAATAAAAGCCAATGAATTTATTCGTTAAGAAGCCATTAAGCAGCCTTCTTGCTGATGCGCATACGGAGGGCCAGGGGACACTACATCGGACATTAAGTTCGGGTTCTCTGGTAGCCCTTGGGATTGGTGCTATCATTGGCGCAGGATTATTTGTAAGGACTGCAGCAGCAGCAGCGCAAAATGCAGGACCATCCGTCACATTGGGATTTATCGTTGCCGCCATAGGTTGTGCCTTGGCCGGGTTATGTTATGCTGAACTTTCCTCATCCATTCCAATTTCAGGAAGCGCATACACGTACACCTATGCAACCATGGGTGAATTCATGGCCTGGATTATTGGTTGGGACCTTGTGCTCGAGTATGCTGTCGGTGCCGCAACAGTTGGTATTGCCTGGAGTGAATATTTGAATAATTTATTGGTCAATGTCCTGCATATGCCGCCTATTCCTTATCAATGGTGTCATTCTCCCTTTGAACATTCGATGGATGGAATACAGGGGATAATGAATATTCCGGCTTTCGGAATTATAGCATTGTTGAGTTTACTTTTGATCAAAGGAACGCGCGAATCTGCATTTGTCAATGGTCTTATTGTCATCGCTAAAGTAGGTATCGTGGTTCTCATCATTGTATTTGGTTGGGGATTTATCAATTCAGCAAATCATCACCCATTTATTCCTGAACCATCTAAGTTTATCGATTCTCAAGGCATCTCTCACAATTTCGGAGGTATTATGGGAATACTCGGTGCAGCGGGTGTTGTGTTTTTTGCCTTTATTGGGTTTGATGCTGTAAGTACTGCTGCGCAGGAAACAAAAAATCCAAAAAAAGCCATGCCAATTGGGATACTTGGGTCTTTGGCGATATGTACAGTACTTTATATACTGTTTGCTTATGTACTTACAGGACTGGCACCTGTTGAGTTTTTCCGGACGACAGGTAAAGAAGCTTCAGTCGCTCATGCCATTGAAAATTTTATGCCGGGTTTTGCCTGGCTTGGAAAATTAGTTACTGTAGCTATCCTTGCAGGATTTTCATCAGTCATCCTCGTGATGTTGTTAGGACAAAGCCGGGTATTTTATTCCATGAGTCGTGATGGCTTAGTACCAAAAATCTTTAGCGACATTCATACAAAATTCAAGACACCTTACAAAGCCAACCTGATATTTTTAGTTGTTGTTGGTGCTTTTGCTGCATTTATTCCTGGTGACATTGTGGGCGATATGACCAGTATTGGTACGTTGTTCGCCTTTATGTTGGTTTGTCTTGCTGTGATAATCCTTCGAAGAACTGATCCTTTAATGATAAGGGAATTTAGGACACCTGGGGTTCCTTTGGTTCCCATTTTAGGGATCCTGGTTTGCGGTGCAATGATTGTAGGACTCGGATGGACGAATTGGTTGCGTCTTGGTGTCTGGTTATTGATCGGACTTGTCATATATTTTACCTACAGCAAACATCATAGCAAACTGCAAAATGTACAGGATCAACCTGGTCCTCAGAAGATGTAGAGGAGATTTTTCTGTAGTTTAATCATGTGATATCACTTGGAGAATGGTATTAATGCCTTTCCGCCTTTTCTGTCATTTTTTATGCATTGAATCATTTCAACCTGAATTCTTTAGTATATCGGGAATTAAATCATCTACATTTAATTGCGCCAGATGGTTCATTGTATTTCTCAAACGTAAATGTGATTGTAGGGTTGGTGTTGATTTTTTATTTGATAGTGGAGGGCTAAAATAAGTTTAAGGATTGAGAAGGATGAATTCATATTAGTTTTATTTATATGTATTGTGTGGTAATAACTACAGGCTATACGGGCTTTTGATTTCGGCGAAATCAGTTTCATTTTCCAGGCCTGGATTGGAGCCAAACCAATGATCCTTTTGTTGTTCCCATCACCATTTTACCTGTTACCATCCACCAGGTTTAAGTTTTTGACCAGTTGAAAAAAACATATGATCTTTGACAAGATTTGATCTATAAACTTTATTTTTCTTCAAACTAAATGTCACGGATCTGTGCAATACACTTAAATTAAGGTTATGAAATATCTATTCCTTCCTCTCATTTTGATGCTTTCTATTTCATGTAAAAAGGAAATCACGGTTAACCAAAACGACATTACTGCCCGTCCTCCCATCATGTGTGCACCTCCGCTGTCAGATGCAGAATGGTATAAATCAAATACCCCTGCACCACTTTTTCCGGGAATGGATTTGTTGTCTTACCCTATCACCACCAGGAGCAAAGAAGCACAGAAATATTTCAACCAGGGATTATTGTTGGCCTATGCCTTCAATCACGCCGAAGCAGGCAGATCTTTTTTTGAAGCCTCACGAAAGGATTCGACTTGTGCGATGTGTTATTGGGGATTTGCTTATGTACTTGGGCCTAACTACAATGCAGGAATGGAGCCCGACAATTATCAAAGAGCCTATGATGCTATTCAAAAAGCAAATAAATTATCTGCCCACGTCACTGCAAAAGAAAAAGCTTTGATAAAAGCTATGACCGCACGTTATGCAAAAGAACCCACACCTGATCGACATCTTTTAGATAGTGCTTACATGGTGGCCATGAAAGAAGTGCATAATCAATATCCACTTGATGTCGACATTGCTGCCATGTATGCCGAAGCGCTGATGGATATGCATCCCTGGGATCTCTGGGATAAACAAGGAAATCCAAGAGCATGGACACCTGCTATACTCGATGCCATCGAGTCCGCTATTAAGATCAATCCCAAGCATCCGGGCGGACATCATTTTTATATTCATGCAGTAGAAGCATCAAATGATCCTGGCAGGGCACTTGCAAGTTGTAAAGTATTTGACGATGGCCTGGTCCCAAATGCAGGACACCTTGTGCATATGCCATCTCATATTTATATCCATACCGGTGATTATCACCAGGGAACGCTTGACAATATAAAAGCAGTTGAGATTGACAGCACATATTCTACTCAATGTCATGCACAAGGTGCATATCCTGTAGCTTATTATCCACATAACTATCATTTCCTTGCAGCTTGTGCGACCATGGAAGGAAATAGTAAGTGGGCCATTAAAGCAGCGAATAAAATGGCTGAACAAACAAATCACAAAGGCATGTTCGAAGAACCTTTAGAAGGACTTCAACACCTGAATTCAATTCCTTATTTCGTAAGAATAAAATTTGGAAAGTGGGAAGACATATTACATGAAGGGCCACCCGATGCAAAACTTATTTATCCAACCGGCATTTATCACTATGCACGAGGGATGGCTTTCGTCGGATTGAAAGATTATAATAATGCAAAAGCAGAATTGGATGCATTGCAAATCATTTCCAAAGAAGGAGAGCTTAAAAAAATTAAAATCTGGGGATTTAATACCATGTTTCAGATCCTTGATATTGCACAGAAAGTACTTGAAGGAGAATTGCTTGCCGGCCAGGGCCAGTATGATCAGGGCATTAGGTTGCTTCGTGAAGCTATTACTGACGAAGATCAGTTGTTGTACCAGGAACCACCGGATTGGTTTTTCTCTGTCAGGCATTACCTGGGTGCAGTTTTACTTGATGCTAAAAAACCGGATGAAGCGATCAGGGTGTATGAACAGGATTTGAAAACTTATCCAAAAAATGGCTGGGCATTAAATGGTTTAAAAGAAGCATACCTGGCCACAAATCAAACTGACAAAGCAAATGAAGCGGAGGAAAAATTTAAGGAAGCATGGCAATATGCTGATGTGGAATTGAAAGGTTCTCTGGTGAAATAATAAATTTTCCGCCAATAATCCTGGGGGTCGAAAAGCGTGGTGGCACGACTAGTGGTGCCACCACTAGTCGTGCCACGAGGTCCTAACCTATTGATTGTCAATTTCCCCGGATGGTTTTCCACATGCACATTTTTGCGCCAATCTTGGAGTACTTTTCGGGATTATCTTGAGGGCAAAAACCTGTCACGTGGACAACAGAAGAACCAGGATTCTCATCATAATTGTAAGTGCCCAGTTTGCATGCGTATCACTTTGGTTTGCGGGCAATGGGGTGATGGCCGATCTGATTCGAACTTTTCATTTATCGGAATCAATTCTAGGTCATCTTACTTCTGCAGTTCAATTTGGTTTTATTGCAGGGACATTGTTTTTTGCGATATACGCTATTGCAGATCGATTTAGCCCATCATCCGTTTTTTTCATCAGTGCAGTTTTGGCAGCGGTATCAAATCTTGGAACCATTTATTCAGATGGAAACTTAATCCTGATTTATGCATCCCGTTTTTTGACGGGGCTATTCCTTGCCGGAATTTATCCTGTGGGGATGAAAATAGCAGCAGATTACTTTGATAAAGATTTGGGAAAAGCGCTTGGTTATCTCCTTGGCGCTTTAGTGCTCGGAACAGCATTTCCTCATTTGCTTAAGAGCCTGCTGAGTTCACTTCCCTGGGAAGCCGTTTTAATGACGACTTCCATTATGGCTATGACAGGAGGCTTGATCGTTTATTTCATGGTTCCCGATGGTCCATTCAGGAAGAAAGGAACAGGATTCCACATCAGGATTATTCCAGGATTATTTAAAGACCATGATTTTCGAAGTGTGGCGTTCGGATATTTTGGACATATGTGGGAGCTCTATGCATTTTGGACTTTCATTCCTGTGATCCTTGGCAGCATGTTTATAACATTAGGTAACCGTATTGAAATCTCCGGGTTATCTTTTTTAATCATTGGCATTGGAAGTGTGGCCTGCATCTTAGGAGGATATGCATCACAAAAAATCGGAAGCCTGAATGTTGCAATTACTGCTTTAATATGTTCCGGAATGTGTTGCCTGGTTTCACCTCTTGTTTTCACCCTTCATCCGTTAATTATTTTAATATTTCTTTTGTTTTGGGGGATGGTAGTGATTATGGATTCGCCCCAGTTTTCATCCCTGATTGCACAATTTGCTCCTGCGGAAAATAAAGGGTCGGCTCTGACGATTGTCAATTGTATTGGTTTTAGCATAACGATCATTAGCATACAATTACTTAATCTTTTACAGGGAGTAATAGCCTATCAATGGCTGTTTATTTTTTTGTTACCCGGACCATTTTTCGGCCTCGCTTCATTAGTAGGCCTGAAAAAGATGAAAGAATACATTTAATCATTCGGATTTGCCGGACATATATTCATTCTTTAAAAAGCAATACCTTGAGGAGATAACCATCAATGACATTTCTCTTTACCACATTCCATTTCTATGACTTCAGGCAAGCTCATTAACCTTTTGATTTATTGCATAGTCTTCATTGCCATATCCATCACCGCGATTTCCTTATTGGAAATATTTTATCTTGATCCTGTGGTTACAGCTTCATTTCGTTGGGCGGCATTGATTGGTTCAGCTTATTTGGTATGGAAGAGGAAAAGCCTTACAGCATGGATACTGTTTAGCATGTTTATAGGCGCTGAATTCGGATATGATTTTCCTGCCGTGGCTACTGAACTTAGTGTGGTCAGTAAAATTTTTCTGAAACTTATCAAGACAATTATTGCACCACTGATATTTGGAACACTTGTCGTAGGTATCGGCGGACATCCAAACCTCAACCAGGTAGGAAGAATGGGATGGAAATCAATACTCTATTTTGAACTGGCGACCACTGTAGCATTATTCATTGGACTATTAGCGATTAACATCAGTAAAGCCGGAGTGGGCATTGTATTGCCACCTCCGGGACAAACTGCGAAGATTGATATACCGCCTCCGTCAGGATGGGAAGAAACAGTCCTTCATATTTTTCCTGAGAATATTGCTAAATCCATTGCTGATGGACAGGTATTGCAAATTGTCATCTTTAGTATTCTTTTTGCAATTGGTTTAGCTATGGTGAAAGAACCTCACAAGCAAACCATGGTCAAGTTCTGCGAAAGCCTCACCGAAGTGATGTTTAAGTTTACAGGGGTGGTCATGTATTTCGCTCCTTTCGCTGTTGGTTGCGCCATCGCTTATACAGTGGGTCACATGGGATTTAGCATTCTCGGAAATCTTGTCAAATTACTTGCAACACTTTACGCGGCTTTGTTTGGATTTATTCTTTTTGTTTTTTTTCCTGTAGCCTTAATCATAAAATTACCTATTAAGAAATTTTTCAATGCCGTCATTGAACCTGCAACCATTGCATTTTCAACCACAAGTTCAGAAGCTGCATTACCAAAAGCTTTGGAGAATATGGAAAAATTCGGAGTGCCACGAAAGATTGTGGCCTTTGTTCTTCCTGCAGGTTATAGTTTCAATCTTGATGGTTCTACATTGTACTTGTCTTTAGCTACCATTTTTGTTGCGCAAGCTGCAGGCATTCATTTGCCGATCGGGCAACAGATCATCATATTATTCACATTAATGTTGACGACAAAAGGCATTGCGGGAGTTCCAAGAGCATCACTTGTCATTCTGATGGCGACGGCGACTTCATTTGGTTTGCCCATTGAACCCATATTTCTAATTCTTGGAATTGACGCGCTGATGGATATGGGAAGAACAAGTGTCAACCTGATTGGTAATTGTCTTGCTTCGGCTGTCATAGCAAAGTGGGAAGGGGAGGAGATGTACAATAATCCTGAAAACAGGGAATTCAGCTGACTCACCAGATGTGCGCGACCCATTTCGCTTTTGTAAATTTTATGTAAAGACAATTGGACTTTTCCGCAGATGATTTAACAATAACTTGAAGATGCGAGCAGGAAGGGTGGATTCATAAAGATACCTTTGCAGCCATTAAGGGTACATATTTATTTTTATCTTGTATCAACTTAAAAAAGCATTGAAAGAACCGAATAAAATGCGGCGTTTGAATTTTCTAAAGACCAACTTCCCTTATGCTTCAACAAGCTTTTGCTGACCTTTCCACCACTCATCTCATTTTTTTAATTATCGCGATTATAGGGGTTTGCGGTTTTGAATTTGTCAATGGATTTCATGATACAGCTAATGCAGTAGCAACGGTTATCTATACAAAATCACTCAAGCCTTTGTATGCAGTCATTTGGTCGGGAAGCTGGAATTTCCTGGGGGTATGGCTTGGTGGACTTGCAGTTGCCATGAGCATCATGAATTTATTGCCGGTCAATGAGATGATGGCCATGTCACAGAGCGAAAATATCACGTTGGTCTTTGCCATTTTGATGGCGGCAATTACGTGGAACCTGGCTACCTGGTACCTCGGCATACCTTGTTCGAGTTCTCATACCCTGATCGGATCCATTCTCGGCGCAGGTATGGGTTTTTTCTGGGTGCATGGAGGTCATGGAATTAACTGGCATAAAGCACAGGACATTGGATTGTCCTTATTGTTATCTCCTGCTTTTGGGTTTACGGCTGTGATTGTATTACTCTATATTTTTAAATATTTAATCAGGAACAAGGAGATATTCAAAGATCCATCGCAGAATAATAACAGGCCGCCACCACTCTGGATTCGTTTTATCCTTTTGTCTACCTGCACGCTTGTAAGTTTTTTTCATGGAAACAATGACGGACAAAAAGGTGTGGGCGTGCTTATGATTGTACTATTAGCTATGTTGCCCGGATATTATGCCCTCAACCCTGAAGTCAAAACGGACAAGATGGAGTTAGCTGTTTCAAAGATGAGAAGCGTGGTAGATGATTGTCTGAAAAAGGATACAACAGATCCTTATTGTCAATCACTAGGTTCTTTGGAGAACCTGGAAAAAGATATTAAGCTTTTAAAAACAGCCGACTTTAAACTCAAGCTGGACACTCGCCAACACATCAAGACTTTTTCAAAAATTGCCAAGGTCTTCCTGGAAGATCCCAGGTTTATTCCTGATCCCGAAAAGAAAAAAGAATTTAAAGAAGGATTGGCAACATTGAATGGTGTTACAGATTTTGCTCCCATTGAAGCGATCTTACTGATATCATTATCGCTGGGCTTTGGGACTATGGTTGGATGGAAACGCATCGTGGTGACGATCGGAGAAAAGATAGGCAAGTCACATCTCACGTATGCACAAGGAGCCATTGCGGAACTAGTTGCTGCAGGAACAATTGGACTCAGTAGTGGATATGGTCTGCCGGTGAGCACTACGCATGTATTGTCTTCGGGAATTGCCGGAAGTATGGTAGGCATGGGTGGAATAAAAAATCTTCAGCGCAGCACCATCACTTCAATTGCCCTTGCATGGGTATTGACGTTGCCGGTAACATTTATTGGAGCGCTGGCATTTTATTATTTGTTTCAGTGGATACTGTAGCTCTACGCATCCTCTCGCTCGTGAGGCGTCAGACGTGAACCCTTAGTACTCTGCAGAGTCGACTCACTACTCACTACAATTATTTTCGCACGGAGGTCACTGAGAACACGTAGTCAACTCACCACTGACAACTCACAACTCACAATAATTATTTTCGCACGGAGGACACTGAGAACACGGAGTCAACTCACCACTGACAACTGACAACTCACTATAATTATTTTCGCACGGAGGTCACTGAGAACACGTAGTCAACTCACCACTGACAACTCACAACTCACAATAATTATTTTCGCACGGAGGACACTGAGAACACGGAGTCAACTCACCACTGACAACTGACTATGTTTATTTTCGCACGGAGGTCAATGAGAACACGTAGTCAACTCACCACTGACAACTCACAACTCACAGTATAGCCTCGGGTACAACCAATCAATAATAAATCCACTTCCACTGCGCTCCTCCTTTTCCATTGATCAATAATGCCGGTGCAGGAATTTTAAAAATATTGGCCATGCTCACAAGCATTTTTAGCGGCCTGCTTTTGATGTGGATCTTTGTCAAATCAATATCCGGTGAAATAATCAATTGCCGGTACCGGGGATATTGCGCATCTGATGTAGCAAATGTATTTTCATCGATCATCCATTCATTTTTAAATCCACCAAACATATTTTCTGCACCGTAGCCAAATGCAAGGTTCAGCCATTTTGGAAATTTATTTTCCTTTGGAAGGAAAGAATGAATATTGACCGAAAACCAAATGGTCTGTGCATTATAATCCTTGAGGAAAGATTCAAATATATTTTCACCGAATATATCATCAGTGCGTGTCTTTAATGTTGTTGTCCCCGAAGGCATTCCATAAATAATTTCTTCCGGATACGACCGATAAGTCGAGGAGACTTTCATCATGATCCTTTGTTCATCCCACAACAATTGCTGTGAAGTCCACAGTCCACATCCTGCGATGTTGGCCGTCATATCCCAAAGAGAAAACCCCCACTCGGAGGAAAACCCATCAAGCACTTCGATGGTGGTCTGAAGACCTAACGCCACAAGAGTACTCGTCCAGATAGAAGATTTCCTGTTCATCCCCGTCCAACGGGATACGCCATATAGCCAATCGGATTCGAAATAAGCCGTAAACACATGGCCGGCTTTATCCATTTGCTGCCATTCTGCGCCATCATTGAATAAATGGAATTTAGTCCGGGGATACTGTTCGTACCAGAGTGAATTGAGGCTGATCAGGGTACCGGTATAAGCAACCGTCCCCACGCCTGCAGCGGTCCAGAATCTACCTTTATGAAGAGTGTTTGGGTTATCCCAGAAGCCCAGCGTGTCTTTTTGGCCATAACCTGAAACAGATAATACCAACAGGAAAGGCAACATTAGACTCAACTTCCTCATAGTGTAAGACGATATAATTTGGAGTTAAAGCGACATCGGGATAGAAAAACGTTAATTATTGATATTTTGCAGGCAATTTAGATCATAAAACCGGTTGGAAGATCGCTTATAGAAGATATGATGATACATCGACAAACTTTACGCCTCCTTTACGCCTTTCTTTTACTCCTCCTCTTTAGCTCAGCCAAAAGCCAGGATATCCATTTCACCTTGCAGCAAATGACACCATTGGCATTTAATCCCGCCAATACTGGTGCCTTTTACGGCTCATACAGGTTATCCGGATTATACAGAGACCAGTATCGAAGCGTTGCCGGACCGGCAGCTTTTACTACACCTACCTTTTCAGTAGATGTGCCTGTGATCAGAGGTTTTAAGAAAACAGACTGGGTCGGCGTCGGTATGTTTTTTTATACGGACAAATCAGGTACCGGTGGATTAACCCAGCAAACGTTTAAGATCAGTGCTGCCTATCACCTGGCTCTTAATAAATCCGGAAGTTCCATTCTCTCTATCGCTTACCAGACGGGTTCAATCCAGCGATTTATCAAAGATCCATCGAAGCTTGTTTTTGGCGATTACCTTGAAAGTAATGGCCAGACCAATGTGGACATGGGCAATGTCGATAGTAAGAAAAAAGGATACCTGGATCATGTGGGTGGCCTCAGGTTTTCAAGCAAGTATAATAAGACAGATGAGTTTTATATTGGTGTATCTGCTGACAGATTCGGCCGTCCTGACTGGTCATTGCTGACTAAAGGAGGAAATTACAGGGTTCATCCTAAAGCATATGGACAGATAGGAATGTCAACCTTGTTAAGTGATAAGCTCAGGTTGCTGCCAAATATCAGTTATCAGAAAATTTTAAATACCAAAGACGGAAAGTCCCATGAAAGTACGTTTGTAGTACAGGGACTGATTGACTATTTATACGATAAGGAGAAAGAAGTTGTCCTCAAAGGGGGACTAGGGTATAGAAGTGGCCAGGGAATAGGCGATGCCTTGCAGGTGATGATAGGTGCAGATATAAAACAACTCAGGGTGATGCTTGGATATGATGTCAATATCTCAACCCTCTCCGCGGCGAGTAGTGCAGCAGGTGGATTTGAAATATCCGCACAGTATGTAGGTAAAATTTACAAGAGACCAAAACCGGATCCGATTATATTTTGTCCAAGATTCTGATTATGAAGTTGAGCAGATTAATATTTTTTATGTTGTTGATGGCTGCGGGTACAAAGCTGTTTTCACAACCTGTTGATGAAGTGCCTGTGTACATGATGATAGAAACTGCTGAGAAAAGCATGGCTATCCCGGATTACTATACAGCGCTTGAGTGGTATGAGAATGCCTATAAAGAAACCCGTGATCCGGACATCGCTGTCAAAATCGCAGACCTTGATGTCAAGCTTCGCGATTTTGCCAAAGCTGAAAAATGGCTTGAAAAAATTGTGACCAAAGACCAGGGTGTAAAATATCCACAGGCCGTATTTCAATACGCGCAGGTACTTAAAATCAATGGTAAATACCAGGAATCCATTGATGCCTTTAATCATTATGCAGGATTAACGACTAATGATAGTTTGCTTGCTATCTCAGATAATGAGGTTGCCGGCATACAGCTGGCAATGCAATCAAAACCACCGATTGACCTGGCTGTTGAAAATGCAGGCAAATCCATCAACTCAGCCTACACGGATTCTGCCCCATTCCTTGGTAAGGATGGTAAATTATATTTCTCTTCCTTCCGAAGAAAAGATCTTATCGTTCTTGATGGTAAAGAAGGAGATTATTATTTTAAAATATATGAATCCGATACAGCCAAAGCAGGAGGTTGGGCTGCAGCCAAACCATTGTCAGATAAAATCAATCGTGCAGGTTTTCACACAGGCAACCCAAGCATATCCGCTGATGGTTCAAGACTATTTTTCACAAGGGCAGAGCTTACAGGAAATGAAGTTTCGAATAGTAAGATCTTTGTGAGCGAGCAAAAAGGTGATCAATGGAGTCCCCCCGAAGAACTTGGAGGAATCAATGGAAATTACATTGCCAAGCAACCAACACCCGGTCTTCTATTTGGAAAAGAAGTTTTGTTTTTCTCCTCCAATATGCCCGGAGGATTCGGAGGATTTGATTTGTATTACGCTAACAAAATATCTGAAACGGTATATGATATTCCGGTCAATCTCGGCCCCACTGTGAATACCGTTCTTGATGAAGAGACTCCTTTTTTCCTCAACAATAAACTTTATTTCTCTTCCACCGGACATCCCGGTCTCGGAGGCTTTGATATTTTCAGATCCGGTTGGGATGGTGAACATTGGGGTAAAGTAGAGAACATGGGGAAAGGTTATAATTCATCCTATGATGATCTCTTCTTCAGCGTGAATGAAGAAGGTAAAATAGGTTTCCTTGTTTCCAACCGCCCTGATGAGTTATCGCATTCTGTAAAATCAAAAACATGTTGTGATGATATTTACGAATTCCATATCCGTGAAGTAGTTATTGATTTAATCACCAACACCTTTGATGGTGACAAGCCGTTAACTGGTGCGAAGGTTACTGTCTTTGAAATTAATAACGGAAAAACCGGTAAATCGGAAATACAAACCAATGATAAGGGCAATGATTCCCAGTTTGGACTGGATAAGGATAAAGCCTACAAAGTGCTGATTGAGAAAGATGGCTACTTGCCTGGCTCGTTTGAATTAAACACTGTGGGGATGGTGTCTAATCAAACCATCAAACGCACTGTGAAGATGACTCCAAAACCAGAGGATAAATCAGGTATGGAGACGCTCACCATGAATGAACCGATTCGGCTCAACAATATTTATTACGACTTTGATGATGATAAGATCTTACCGGAAGCAGAAAAAGACCTGACATTTTTACTTGGCCTGATGAAGCAATATCCTGATATGGAAATTGAACTTTCATCACACACCGACTCAAGAGGAAATGATGATTATAATGAACGCTTATCCCAGAGGCGAGCACAGTCGGCTAAAAACTGGCTGGTATCCCATGGTATAAAAGCAGACAGAATCGATGCTGTAGGCTATGGAGAAAGCCAGATTCTCAATCAATGCATCAATGGAATTGATTGTACGGAAGAAGAACACCGCTTAAATCGGAGAACAGAGTTTAAAATCACAGCAGGACCTACTACCATCGAGGTTAAAAAATCTGATCTCGGCGACCAAAAGAAATCTGAAATACATAGTAGTGAAATAGCTCCGGCGACGAAAGGAACTGTTCCGTTAAGCGATCCGAAAATTGAACTCACATTTGATAAAAAAATGGTAGACCTGGGCACTGTCCATAAAGGAGATAAGAAAGTGATGACATTCCAGTTTACCAATACCGGCAATCAACCGATCGAGATTGAACTCATCACTTCATGCGAGTGTACAACACTTGAATATCCGCAGTACAAAACTTTTAAGCCAGGAGATAGAGGAGGATTTAGAGCAACTTTCGATAGTTCTGAAAAGGAAATAGGGGAGACGACAGATATTGACGTCATCCTCAAGCAAAATGATCCTAAAACTCATCATCCCATTCACTACGTCCTGCAATATAAATTTGACCTGACTAAATAGGATCGGGAAAGGTTAGTACTTAATCCAACACAAGGTGAACTTAAGTGTCCTGTATGAACAAATAGCTCATCAGGATGTAATCGAGTGGCTCGGGCTGGTCACGGGTATACTCTATGTAATTCTTGCTGCTTATGAGCGTCCCCTATGCTGGGTTTTCGGGATCATCAGTTGTGCGTGTATTGCCTGGAAAAGTCTGACGGATTACAGGCTGATGGCGGATGTGGGGTTGCAGTCATTTTATATCGTGGTAGGATTTATCGGGCTATGGAACTGGATGAAGGCGAAAGCAGGTGATGGTACCAAACCGATTGTCACAATGGTTTGGAAACAACATCTCTTTGTGATTGCATTGGTTCTGGTGATAAGTTATCCGTTATCCTGGCTATTGATCCATTACGCGGATGCCCGTTATGGGTATTTGGATACAACATTGACTTTATTGTCGGTGTGGGCGACCATCCTATTAGTGCGTAAAGATTTGCACAACTGGGTGTATTGGATTATTGTGGATGCAATTTATACCGGTTTGTATTGGCGGAGTGAAGGATATTTGTTTGCCCTGTTGTATATTCTTTATGCCGGAATTTCGGTTTGGGGATGGAAGAAATGGACACAAAAATCAATTGATGGGAATTTTGAATCTCCCAAAATCTCACTTTAAATTATCTTTAGTGTTTGGCGGACCATTGAATTCATCATCAGTTGCTTTCGATATTTTTATGAGGTTATTACGATAAACAACACATTTTTCAGAATAAAACCGGATTTCATTTAAAAATAAATTCAATAATCTTCTTATGAAATACTTAATTCTACTTTCGATTTCAATATTAAGCCTGCAGTTCACACATGCACAGGATCATACATGTCCTCCGGTCAATGAAGTTTCGAAGGATCCGACATTGGAAAAATTTGTAAACGATTTAAAGCAGGTCATCAGTCAAAAAGATAAGTCAAAATTGATCTACATGCTCGACCATGAGGTTTCAGGAGGTCTTGAAGGGAGTGGAGTAAAAGATTTTATTGAAAATTGGAATTTGGATAAAGACTCAACCGTCATGTGGGCTTATATGAGCAGGGCCATTGAATTGGGTGGAGCATTTTCACATGATTCTTTAGATAAGACAGGAAAGTACCAATTCGTATTTCCATATACCTATAACCTCAACCTGGGTCCGGAAGGTGACTATGAAGATCTCGCTGTCATCACCGGTAAAAACGTAAATCTCAGAAAAAGTCCGGATGCTAAATCACCGGTCACTGGTCAACTCACCTATGATGTCGTTTGGTTCGTCACTGATAAAGATGAAAATTTTGTCACTTCAGGAAAAAACGGCCAGGGTGATCCTGAGTGGTATATGATTGAATCCTATGATAAATCACACAAAGGCTGGGTCAACTGGAACTATGTCTATAGCCTGATGGGCCCACGGTTGTTTTTATATAAAAATAGTAAAGGAAAGTGGGGGATATCTGCTTTCCTTACAGGGGATTGAATATTCTATCGTTTCGACGCTGTTTAATAATTCATTTAATGGAGTAAGTTGAAGCGACAGCAGTTCGCTGTCTTAAATTCTAAGGAATTTCTAATAAAAATCTAAGGATAATCTAATCTGATTAATGGCTCTTTTGGCACATCTGGTACTACTTTTGCAACCTCTTCATTGAAAACCGATTGACACCTCAAATGGAATGTAGTTGTGTTCCAAAAGTAGTTTTCAATTGAATTTCAGATTGACATAATTCCTTTTCACTACAAAATGATCAAATCATGAACATTAAAAATTACCTCCTCCTTTTAGTCCTTGCTGTCATTGGCTACAGTGCCAATAGCCAGGGATGTGTAGCAGTTCGTCAAATGGGTGGCCTGCACATGTATTCTAACGAATCCTATAATCTTGAGAAAGGCGATTTTCAGATGGGTATCGGTTACAGATACTTTCATTCTTTCCGCCATTACGTAGGCACAGAAGAACAACCTCAACGCCAGGAAACCGGTGGTGGACATGATGCCAATGGCAATGATCGTGGTAATGCGGTGAACATTTATTCACATGCTCTCGATTTTAATTTCTCTTATGGTCTGAGCAGGCGCATGCAAATCAATGCTACAATTCCTTACGTGAATAACGAACGTTCACAAGTACTGAAGCAAAAAACACCTGAAGTGGATACATTCCGTTACAGTGTGTATGCACGCGGTATTGGTGATTTCCGCCTTAGTCTCAACTATTGGATATATGATCCTGAAACTGCTCATAATGGCAACATCATGGTAGGTCTGGGTATCAAATTACCTACAGGAAACTTTGCAGCTACCGATAACCAGGTTCCTCAAACAGACGGAACTAAAAAGGATTTTATCGTTATGGACCAGGCTATTCAGCCGGGTGATGGTGGATTGGGTTTCTCTGTTGAAGTACAGGCTTTCAGACAATTGTTTGGAAAAGTATTTGGATTCGCCAATGGATACTATATGTTCAACCCAAGAGAATCAAATGGAACATATAAGTCACAACCTACAGTTGTAAAAGATCCTAATGACAATACGAAGACACTTGGAACTTTATATGGCTACAATATTTATGCAAGTCCTGATCAGTATTTCATGCGGGCCGGATTAGCTACCACTATTTTCCACAGCATAAGTGCCTCTTTAGCTTACAGATGGGAAGGAATTCCTGCTTACGATGCTTTAGGAGGACAAATCGCTTATCGTCGCCCGGGATATGTGATGGCTATTGAACCAGGTCTTGGATACCAAAAAGGTAATCATACATTCAGCTTGTACGTTCCGGTCAACATCGTCAGGAACAGGATTCAAAGTGCAGCCGATATTGCAGAACAGGATTTAACAAACTCTGTCATTCAGGATCCGGCTGATTATGTTCATGTTCAGGGAGATGCAGCTTTTGCAGACTATTCAATCAGTTTTCAATATGCATACAGGTTCGGTGGCAAACACCAATCAACATTTTCTGATGTAAAATAAAAAATATCGATAAATCGAGTACTCAAATAGAGATTAGGTAAAAGCCTGGCCATAAACGCCGGGCTTTTTTCTTTTAGGGATATAAGGAAATACTTCCTCGAATTTCAACTTGTATTTATACTTTTCGAAAACTATTGTAATCTGCGATAGAAACAATCCATTGAATCATGCAGGAAGGGAAACCGGCAAATACACGTCTTTTAACACCTATTGTCATAGTAGCAGCGTTAGGTTATTTCGTTGACATCTATGACATCCTATTATTCGGGATTGTCAGGAAGGCCAGTCTTACAGACCTGGGCATTGTCGCAGAAGCCAATAGAGATGCGGGTGAATTCCTGATCAGCATGCAGATGTATGGAATGTTGATTGGTGGCATCTGTTGGGGTATTTTAGGCGATAAGAAAGGCAGGTTGTCAGTTTTATTTGGTTCCATCATTTTATACTCCCTGGCGAATATTGCCAATGGCATGGTGCATTCCGTAGATGCTTATGCTATCTGCCGCCTGGTAGCAGGAATAGGCCTTGCGGGAGAGCTTGGTGCCGGCATCACTTTAGTGACAGAAACATTGCCAAAAGAAAAGAGAGGTTATGGTACCATGATCGTGGCATCGGTTGGATTATTTGGAGCTATTGCAGCCAATTTAGTTTATCAATCACTTGGCGACTGGAGGTTGTGCTATTTTGCAGGAGGTGCACTGGGGCTACTGCTTTTGATTCTTCGACTGAGTGTAAGAGAATCATATTTATATACACAACTGGAGAAAAATGAAACGGGCAGGGGAAAATTCCTTTCATTGTTTACTGACAGGAAAAGATTTATTAAATACCTGCAATGCATTCTCATCGGTATTCCGCTTTGGTTCCTGGTCGGAGTGCTGATCACTTTTTCTCCTGAATTTGCAAAATATCTTGGCGTACAAGATGCGATCACCATCAGTGCAGGCAAGGCAATTGCCTGGTGTTATTTTGGATTGGTATTGGGAGATATTTCTACCGGGTTACTCAGTCAATATCTCCAGAGCCGAAAGAAGGTAATGGTTATTTTTCTTTTACTCAACCTGGTGATGACTTTTGTTTATCTAAATGCATTCGGTATCACTAAAGACATGTTTTACCTGTTATGCATGGCGATGGGATATTCAGTGGGTTATTGGGTGATATTTGTCACCATCGCAGCCGAGCAGTTTGGAACGAATATTCGCTCAACAGTGAGTACTACCGTCCCCAATTTTGTAAGAGGTTCATTGCCATTGATCATCCTGATGTATCAATATTTCAGGGACAAAACTTTTTCGGGAAATATATTACATGCCGGGATGGTGATGGCAGTTATACTTTCCTGTATCTCATTCCTGGCATTGTGGAAGATGAAGGAAACGTTTGCAGCAGATTTGGATTATACCGAAACAATCTGAACGTAAAGCGTAAAACGTAAAGTGAAAAATGTAAAGTGTGAATTACAAATTGTGAATTGTCATTCGCTTGCTTTACCGCTAAATCCCTTAAAGGTGACCCTTTTACTTTAGTAAATTATGGAGGTAGGATAAAAAGTCCCCTTTAGGGGATTTAGGGGTAGAGGGGAAAGTACACTATAACGTTCCTCTCAACTCCTGCTCTCTTTCTATCGCTTCAAACAATGCTTTGAAATTTCCTTTTCCAAATGATTTTGCTCCCTTGCGTTGAATGATTTCAAAAAACATGGTTGGTCTTGATTGAACAGGCTTGGTAAAGATCTGGAGAAGATACCCTTCAGGATCGCGATCAATGAGGATGCCAAGCTCCTGAAGTGGAGCAAGGTCTTCATCAATTTTCCCGACACGGTCCAGAACTGATTCGTAATAAGTGGAAGGAACTCTGAGAAATTCAACACCACGGTTTCGAAGATTGGTGACGGTTTCAATGATATTGTCAGTGGCTACTGCTAAGTGTTGGACGCCTTCGCCTTCATAGAAATCGAGATATTCTTCAATTTGGGACTTTTTCTTTCCCGCTGCAGGCTCATTGATTGGAAATTTAATTCTTCCATTTCCGCTGCTCATCACTTTACTCATTAAGGCTGTGTATTCAGTAGAAATATCCTTATCATCAAATGTGATAATATTGGTAAATCCCATAACGTCTTCATAGAATTTGACCCAATGATTCATTCGACCCAATTCGACATTGCCTACCATGTGGTCCACGAACTTCAATCCTAATGATTCGGGATTGTAATTTGATTTCCATTCACGATAGCCCGGAAGAAATGGCCCTGAGTAATCTTTTCGTTCTACAAATAAATGAACGACCTCACCGTAAGTGTGGATTCCTGAACGAACAATGCGGCCAAACTGATCTTCTTCCACTGTTGGTTCCATATAGGATTTTGCACCTCTGGAAGTTGTTTGTTCCCAGGCATCTGTAGCATCATCCACCCAAAGTGCGATGACTTTGACGCCGTCGCCATGCTTGTCAATGTGCCGACCAATTGCTGAATCACTATGGAGAGGAGAGGTAAAGACCAATCTTATCTTATCCTGGATCACGACATAGGATTCTATATCTTTTTCACCGGTTTCAAGGCCTTTGTAAGCCCATGACTGAAAACCCATGGCAGTCTTATAAAAATGTGCGGCTTGTTTGGAATTGCTCACATAAAGCTCGACATAATCAGTGCCATTGAGTGGAAGAAAGTCTTGTTGCGTTGATGCAATGATGGCTTCCTTTTGAGTTAGAACAGACATAAAATCAATTTCTATGGTTAGACACTACAAATATACGGTTCAATCAGATGCAAGTCCAGTATTGCCTTCATAAACAATCCTGTTATATACCTCACCGAAACCGATGCGTTTTCCTTCTATTGTTGCCCAGCCCCGCATCGTTACTTTATCTCCGTCCTCAATAAAGGACCTTAACTTTCCATCTGACAGTGTCATTGGATTTTTTCCACCCCAACATAATTCCAGCATAGATCCATAGGAACCGGGATCGCTGCCGCTGATTGTTCCTGAAGCCATCAAATCACCGACAAGGACATTACAGCCATTTGAAGTATGATGCGCCAATTGCTGACACATATTCCAATACATGAATTTAAAATTGGATCGGGTCACTATAGATTCTTCATGCCCGGCGGTTGCTATGGAAACTTCTAAAGCGATATCGTAATTTCTATTTCCTTTAAATTGCAAATAAGGAAGGACTGCCGGTTCTTGTTTTGGACCTGAAACTCTAAAGTCATTTAATGCTTCAAGCGTTACAATCCACGGAGACATAGAGGATGCAAAATTTTTGGCTAAAAAAGGACCAAGCGGAACATACTCCCATGCCTGAATATCTCGTGCAGACCAATCATTGAACAGGACGAGGCCAAAAATATATTCCTCTGCATCGCTTGTACTCACTGATGATCCAAGAAATGTATCTTTTCCAATGATAAACCCTATCTCAAGTTCGAAATCAAGTTTTTGTGTAGGTATGAACTGTGGTGAATCGGAATCTTTTGGTTTTACCTGGCCTTTAGGTCGATGGATGGGTGTACCACTGATGACTATCGAAGAAGCTCTTCCATGATAGCCAACCGGTAAATGTCTCCAATTCGGCAACAATGCATTTTCAGGATCGCGGAACATCTTTCCAACATTCGTAGCGTGCTCAATGCTTGAATAAAAATCTGTATAATTCCCGATATGAACAGGCAGATGCATGATGATTTCATCGATCGGGGTGAACAATAAAGGGAGTTTTCGCAGAGGAGAATTTTCGTCCGATAATGCCTGTTGTATTTTAAGTCTTACGGCATTCGTGATTGGTTTTCCTAACTCAATAAAATCATTGAGAGAAGATTGTGCGAAAACATCAGGATTTTCAATCAGGCCGATAAAAAAACCTATTCTGGCAAGTGCGTCCAGATTTAGGACCTGATCGCCTATTCTTGTGCAGGCAAATGGATGACCTCCCAAAATAGACGCGATGCCAAATGGAATATTATGTATTGAAAAATCAGAATCGGAAGTAACAGGAATCCAGGAGTTCACAATTTTGGATTTTGGATTTTAGATTTTGCATTTTAGATTTACGATGGTTGCTGAGCTGTAGCACAAGGATGAGTTTAGCAGGTCGAAGCATACGATTTTGGATTTCACTTAACTTATCTTTTTTTGAACGCAGAATTTCATGATTTATCATAATTTATTATGATTTTCATACTTAATCTGCAGATTATATATTAGATCAAGTCCTCCTTAAATTCTGAAACTACTCACCACTCACAACTGACAACTCACTGTCATTCCAGCCAGGATTTGAAATATTGTCCGTCATCGATATCCATCGCTTGTTTTGTCACCATTAGTGGGGCAAATGTGTCGATCATCACGGCGAGTTCTTCTGTTGATTTCTGACCAATGCTGCGCTCATATGCACCTGGTGCCGGTCCGTGAGGAATTCCACCTGGATGCAGCGTGATGTAGCCCTGCTTAATATTATTTCGGCTCATGAAATCGCCATCCACATAGTAAATGATTTCGTCAGAATCTATATTGCTATGATTGTAGGGTGCGGGAATAGATTTAGGATGATAATCGAATAAGCGGGGAACAAAAGAGCACACAACAAAAGCCTTTGTTTCAAATGTCTGATGAACAGGAGGTGGTTGATGAACTCGGCCTGTGATGGGTTCAAAATTGTGGATCGAAAAACCATATGGGAAATTATATCCATCCCATCCCACAACATCAAATGGATGAGTAGCATAAGTCAACTCATGCATGAAGCCCTGTTTTTTGATCTTGATGACAAAATCTCCTTTTTCATCGAAGGTCTTTAAGTCGGTTGGCAACTTGTAATCGCGTTCGCAATACGGAGAATGTTCAAGGAGTTGGCCGAACCAGTTCCGATATCTTTTCGGGGTATAGATGGGGTGAAAAGATTCAGCGTAAAGAATTTTATTTTCCGGTGTATCAAAATCCATTTGATAGATCATTCCCCGTGGAATGATGAGGTAGTCGCCGGCTACAAAAGTTATGTTTCCTAAAAAAGTGCGTAAAGTTCCTGAGCCACGATGGATAAAAATCAATTCATCACAATCCGCATTTTTATAAAAATAAGTGTTCATTGATTTTGTCGGGGCAGCAAGGCCGATATGGATGTCTTTGTTGACCAGTAATGGATGTCGGGACTCGATCATATCTCCGCCTGCAGGCACTTCAAATCCTTTCAATATTCGGGCAGTGAGATTGCGTTCGTCGGCAATCACCGGCATCATATTTTTAGGTGTGCCAATACTTTTTACCTGCGTAGGCCTTTGAAGATGATAGAGTAGGGAGGACATTCCATCAAACCCTACTGTTCCGAAAAGCTGTTCATAATGAATTCCACCACCGGGCTTCTCAAAGATCGTGTGACGCTTAGGGGGAATGGATCCAAGTTTATGATAAATCGGCATGTCCTATTTTTTTCACAAAATTACAACTTTTGGCGCTTACGATTTTGGCGTCATTTCCTTCTTATGTACAGGGATCGTTTGATTTAATCCCAGCCTGATGATATTGCGGTGATAATATTCAAATCCTGAAGATCTCTGCTGGAACCAATTGATGTAGGACACTTCAAAAGCTATGTTTTTGACGGGGGTGATTTGAAGGCCGAGTGCGAATCTATTTTGATCAAAAGTATTATTTATGATATTATTTCCGAGGTTGATAAAAAGTTCATCATAGGCCAATAAGCTGAAAAGTGAGGATAGAATGTATTGTCCTTCAATTCTATAACGGATTCTAATATTATTGTATATGTAGGAGTGATCATCCTGCTGGAAAAATCTGAATTCATTCCAGAGACGTTGCAGTAAAATCCATTTGTTGCCGGGTTTAGAAATATATCCGACTTCGATGAAGGGTCGTAATTCCCGTTGAATTGTAAAATCCTTAACTGTCGGATCCGGAGGTGAAGCCTGTTCGAAATAAGCGAAGCCAACGCCTGTATCCCAACCTTTTCCCAGGTTTCTTTGAATTACGGTGCGTGAAAGGAATTGAAATTGTCTTGAGGGGTTGATAAAATTGCGGTCTTCGAATTCATGGCGGATTTGCCACATTTCGCCGATGGGGAGTTTGAGGTAATATCTGTACCAGATTTGTTGCTGGTGGGTGATTTGTTTTTGGGCGGAGGTGAGGTTTGCGAAGAGAAGTAATATAGGGATGAATCCGAATCTCATAGTGTTAGTAAAATAAGGTGGTGAAGATAGAAAAACTGATTTTAAGCAATTGGGGAGTTAAGGGGTAAAGATATTTACAGAAGTAAAAAAGAAGAGATTTAGAAGAAAATGACAACAGAAAATTAAGAATGTATTTCGGCGAAATACGTTGTCACTTTTGAGTTGGCATTTACATGGTTGTTTGAAATATTTCTAAGTTTTATAAAAGGAAAATCCGAATTCAAAATTCATTAAGAAAAGCGATCATCAGGCGTTTCATTTTTTTGAAATTTTTTTTGTTCAATTTGTAAAAGGTGTGAGGATGTATTTCCCAGCAATCTACTAACTGAGCTTCCCTTAATATTTCTAAATGTTGAGAAAAAGTCGCATCTGAAATAGGGTGCATTTTTCTTAGTGTTTTTACATTGCATGGCCCATCCTTGTTGAGTTTCCGGAGGATTTCCATTCTTGCCGGGTAGTCTATTGCTTTGGCAAAATAACTTGTTTTCTGATCCCGTTCAAGATAGAGATGAGCCCTGGAAAAAGCCATAGACTGGAAAATTTTGGTTTTCAACTATTGTAAATGTAGGGGCTCCGCAAGTAAAAAGCAATAGAAAAATTTGCCCTAGTTTAATTTCTGCTTTTCTTTCTTCATGGTAATCTTCATACCTGGATTGAGGCCTTGTGTAATGATTCATTGGTAAGGGGAGAAAATTTTGATAGATATATTTCGGCGAAATACGTTTTCACTTCATAAGTTTATATTCATTTTGTTAATACGGAGAGGTCTTCCGTATTTTACATTTACCTTCATTTCTAATCGCATATGCCCAAACCTAAACAACTCACCCGCTGCCACTGGCCCGGAAACGACGAACTCTATCTCAACTACCACGACACCATCTGGGGAGTTCCAGAATTTGACAGCAAAGCTCTCTATGCAAAACTTATTCTTGATGGAGCACAGGCAGGCCTGAGTTGGATCACCATCCTGAGAAGGCAACCGGGATACATGGCCGTATTCGATAATTTGGATCCGGAAAAAGTCGCGAGATACACCGATAAGAAACTTGAGAAAATCCTTCTTGATGATCGGATTATACGCAATCGGCTGAAAGTTTTTTCCGCAAGAACAAATGCACAAGCGTTCCTGGCCATGCAGGACCAGGGCATCGACTTCAGCCAACATCTGTGGTCCTTTGTTGACGGAAAACCCATTGTCAATAAATTTAGATCAACAGCAGATTTCCGTGCTACTTCACCCGAAAGTGATGCTTTAAGTAAGGACCTGAAAAAAAGAGGATTTAGTTTCGTCGGCTCAACAATCATTTATGCATTCATGCAGGCTGTTGGCATGTATAATGATCATATCATCACTTGCTTCAGGCATGATGAAGTGAATCGCTTAAATAAAAAATAATAAGCAGCCAATACCCAAAATTCCTATGTGCCTTTCGCCGTGTACTATGTGGCTATGTGGTGAAAAGAAATACTCCCATTTGAACCACATAGACACATAGAAAACATAGAATAACACATAGAAAATCAAAGTGTCATTGTGGCGCAGTTCAGCAACTGTCTAATGTCTAAAATTCCTATGTGCCTTTCGCCGTGTACTATGTGGCTATGTGGTGAAAAGAAATACTCCCATTTGAACCACATAGACACATAGAAAACATAGAATAACACATAGAAAATCAAAGTGTCATTGTGGCGCAGTTCAGCAACTGTCTAATGTCTAAAATTCCTATGTGCCTTTCTTCGTGTACTATGTACCTATGTGGTAAAAAGAATTACTCCATTTGAACCACATAGACACATAGAAATCAAAGAATAACACATAGGATATTCAAAGCGTATTAGTGGCGCAGTTCAGCGACAATTTAAAATTCCTTCTCCTTCGCCTTCTTTGGATGCCATAGCTTTTTAGCGGAGGCATCAACCTCCTCCTTCCCTATATTTACAATATTCCTAACTTCGCCCTTTATTGACAAGTTATGATCCATCCCCCCAAACGATATCTGGTCACTGCTGCATTACCTTATGCCAATGGCCCTCTCCACATAGGCCATCTCACAGGCGCATATCTACCTGCAGATATCTATGTCAGAATGCTCCGCATGCTGGATAATGACGTGGCCTACATTTGCGGGTCGGATGAGAATGGCGCCGCGATTACGATCAAGGCAATGAAAGAAGGTACTACGCCTCGCGAAATCGTCGATAAATATCATGCACTGTTTGTAGAAACTTTTCAGAAGGCCGGAATATCATTTGATATTTATCATCGGACTTCTTCACCTCTCCATCATGAGACCGCACAGGATTTTTTTCGCACACTTTATACCAAAGACGAATTCATCGAAGAAGAATCCGAACAATATTATGACAGCGAAGCAGGTAAATTTTTAGCGGACCGTTATATAAAAGGTACTTGTCCAAATTGTGGTAATCCTTCCGCATATGGAGATCAGTGTGAGAATTGTGGCACTTCATTAAGCCCACTCGATTTAATTGATCCTGTTTCTACAATCACAGGTTCGAAGCCGGTATTGAAGAAAACTAAACATTGGTATTTACCACTTGATAAATATGAACCATGGCTGAAGACATGGATTGATACAGGTATGCTGGATGGAAAGGAACATCATGATCCGTCAGAATGGAAAACGCATGTCATCGGCCAATGCAAATCCTGGTTAGACGGCGGTCTTCAGCCGCGAGCCATGACACGCGATCTCGATTGGGGTGTAGATGTGCCACAGGAAATTCCGGGATCGCAAGGCAAGAAATTATATGTATGGATGGATGCTCCCATCGGATATATTTCTGCAACAAAGCAATGGGCTGCAGATCATGGCAAGGATTGGAAATCATACTGGCAGGATCCGGACTCAGCATTGATTCATTTTATCGGCAAAGACAATATTGTTTTTCATTGCCTGATTTTTCCTGCAATACTTAAAACACACGGAGAGTATAATCTGCCGGTGAATGTACCGGCAAATCAATTTCTGAATCTTGAAGAACAAAAGATCTCCACATCGCGGAACTGGGCTATTTGGGTTCATGAATTTCTGAATGAGAATCCTGATCAGACTGATGCACTGAGATATGTACTGACAAAAAACATGCCTGAGCAAAAAGATGCAGAGTTCACATGGAAGGGTTATCAGTCGGATGTCAATTCGGATCTCGTGGGCACCCTTGCCAATTTTATTCATCGCGTTCTCGTGTTGACACACAAATTTTATGGTGGTAAAGTTCCTGCATTCGATGAAGATGCACCGATCGTTGGAGCACATGGCAATGACGAAGCTTCATGGCATGAAGTTGAAATGATGGATCTTTTCGATCGCATGTGGAACGTCCAGGATAATATTTCAAAATTCGATTTCAGGGCAGGACTCAAGGCTGTGATGGATATCGCTTCAGCGGGGAATCAAATCCTTCAATTTAACGAACCGTGGAAGATCGAGAAATCAGAACCTGAAACGGTCAAGGTGGTTCTCAATTTATGTCTTCAATATTCAGCAGCATTGAGTATCGGTCTTCATCCGTTTATGCCCCGTGCTTCTGCGCGACTTCGGAAATTACTTGGGTTGGATCCGATCACCGAGCAGGGTGTATGGGTCACAACGATGGATCAATTGGCTGAGGGCACACTTTTAATCGAAGCAAAACATTTATTATCTCAACCTGAACATTTATTCAGCAGGGTAGAGGATGACTGGATCCAAAAACAGATGTCAAAACTTCAACAGCCTGTTGCAACTGAAATACCAAAGGAAGAACCTTCTGCAAAATCTTCACCTCAAAAAGCAAACATCTCTTATGAGGATTTTGCAAAAATGGATATTAAGACTGCAAAGATTATTGCTGCAGAAGTCGTTCCTAAAGCTGATAAATTACTTAAGCTTACAATTGAAGTAGATGGGATAGAGCGTACGGTAGTCAGTGGTATCGCTAAACATTATGATCCAAAGGACTTACCCGGGAAATATGTTGTTATCCTCGCGAATCTTGAGCCCAGGAAAATCAAAGGTGTTGAATCACAAGGGATGATCCTTATGGCTGAATCGAATGATGGCAAACTCCATTTTATCCAGGCTGCTTCAAATGAAAGTGGAATGCCAATAAGCTAGGTAATACCTGCGTTCACATAGCTTAGTATCTTGAGGCCGTATCTGATCGATATCATTATTCTTTCATGCCGAATCAATCAAGCGAAGTGAATTCCACCAATATGCCCAGGTATTCGGCTATTGCATTGCTCCTCATCCTTTTTGCATTTGCCATTTGGAGAATGATCGAATTGCCATTGTGGGGCTGGTGGCCGCTGCTGATGTTATTGTCTTTTTGGCTGGCAGTGATTTTATTTTTTTTCCCGAAAGAACCTGAAAAAAGAAAATGGCTTGGAGCCGCGACAGTTTCCGGGGTAATGCTTGGATTAGGATTTCCTCCTTCACCTCTTACGTGGATCGCCATATTTGCATGGATACCGTTGCTCGCTGTTGAGAATGGAATTTTTCAGAAAAGGGATAAACCAAGTCCCCGGCAGATTTTCTTTTATTCATTCCATGCATTTATTTTATGGAATATCATCGCAACATTCTGGGTGACGAACACGGCATTTATTGCCGGAATTTTTGCCAATTTTGTAAATGCAGTTTTCATGGCCACTGTCATGGTGCTTATCCATGTATTCGGCCGCCGTCTTCCGGTAAAATGGTTCTTTTTTGTTTTAATTTCTTTCTGGATCTCTTTTGAATACATACATCATCATTGGGATTTTTTATGGCCATGGTTAACTTTAGGAAATGCCCTGGCGCAATATCCATGGGCTGTCCAATGGTATGAGTATACAGGTACTTTCGGAGGATCGCTTTGGATCCTGCTCATTAATGTGATGGGATATTCAATGATCACCCGGTGGATGAGAGCGAGGCCTTTGCGAATTGGGGTTTATTTAAGTTTAATTTTTGTTCCGATTATTTTGTCCTTGTGGATATGGTTTACGATTAAACCCGCTGATTCTAAGCCCGTTTCTGTGACCATTATCCAGCCCAACTTCGAACCCCACTATCAAAAATTTAGAATACCTCAACGCGACCAGGTAAAAAGATTTCTCCAGTTGTCTAGGGATAATATTGATAGCCTGACAAGTTATTTGGTATTTCCGGAAACAAGTTTTGAAGGCGTGTTATTGAATAAGTTTGATGATGACCCCGATGTTCAGTTGTTCCAGCATTTTATTGATTCTTTTCCGCAGTTGCACTTAGTGTCGGGTATAACTTCATATCGCACACTTGAACCGAATGAGCTGGATCATACAAATTATAGAGTGCACATAAGTGGGGGAGTAGATACGACATTCTGGGATGTGCAGAATTCTGCAATACAGATGATATCGGGACAGAATGGGTATGAAGTTTATTTTAAATCCAGGCTGGTTCCGGGGCCGGAGATGTTTCCGTATAAGAAATATCTTTTCTTTTTAAATCCGATCGTTGAAAGCCTTGGAGGTACATTCGAAGGTTTGACTGAGCAGCGTGAAAGAACTGTTTTTGATGGAGGTCCTTTAAAAGTCGGACCAATCATTTGCTATGAATCCATTTTCGGGGAATTTACCGGAGGGTATATGCGAAAGGGTGCAACTGCTTTATTTATTGTGACAAATGACGGATGGTGGGATAACACACCAGGGCATATTCAACATTTGTTATTTGGAGCGCTCAGAGCTATTGAACACCGTAGACCTATTGCCAGGAGTGCCAATACAGGTATTTCAGCTTTCATTGATATCAGGGGCCGGATTTTACAGCCTACTAAATACGGAGAGACGACTGCTATAAAAGGTGAAATTATTCCGGAAACGAGAATTACATTTTATACCCGGTGGGGAGATTTGATTGCCAGAGGCATGTTATTGTTGGCGATTTCATTATTGATTGCAAGTATCGTCCGAATATTTATGACATCGCGGAAGGCCTGATCATAACAATTCAATTTTTTACCGGGAAAGCGAAAAGATTAAAATTGGTTTTATCTTAGCAAAGTTGGTTTGCACAACCAACAAGACAGAAAATAAAACGTAAACCATCTAACTTACTGCCATGACAACTTTCTGGATCTTCTGGATTTTCAATGCACTCGTTTCTTTAGTGCCCATTTATTTCTTCTTTGTTGGATTGAATGACGGGACAGTTAGTTCACGAAATATTGGTATTTGGTTCTTGCTGCTCCTTGTAGTAGCCGTAGTATTGGTAGGTTCGTTATTATTAAAAGCCGCTAATCAAATGGCACTTGCTAAAGTATTATTGATCCTGGCTGCTATTCCAGGTATTTGTGCTGTGCTTTATTTTCTTGTGGTGTTGACGATGCATCCTGATTTTAAATAATCCGGGATGTCTGACCCAATCGATTACAACCAGGCCGGAGAAATATTCAAAAAGTCAATGCAGGATGCCTTATCTAACCTGGATAAAGTGACGGAAGATGCCAGGAAAGAGCATGATAAAGCTATAGAACTTCAGATAGCTGCTAAGGAAGAAATTCATCGCATCGAAAATGAAGCGCATGTTATTTCACAAAATTATATTGATCAACATCGCAAGGAATTTGAAGAACGACTTCGCCAGGAAACTCTCTTATCTGTGACAAAAAAATTAATCATGCATGGCATGAAGTCTACTGAAATCATGTCAGTGCTTGATGTTCCCCCAAAGATGATGCAGGATGCATGGACAGAGTTAAAATTTACAAAGCTCGGCGATCATGTAGCTCATGTGGCTTATGAAGACCAGGGACGTGCAGGCAATGTTATTTTTTATCGGGAAGATGTGATGCTGCGTTTCTGGTATGAATTTGGGGGAGGGCTTACTTTGGCTTTCATTAATGTACCAAAAGCGGAAAATTGGACGAAAGAAACCGTACTTCCTATTGAAGATCGAATGCCTATTTTAAATTTTATCGGTGAGCGTGTCATAAGAGATCAGGCTCCGGGTTACAGGTATAGAATCGAAGATGATGCCATTGTCATCGCACCTTAGATGTCCATAAATAAATCAAATGAATAAAATCCTCAACATCCTGATCGGGCCCGAACTCCTGTGGGTAATATTTTATTTTATCGTAACCCTGATCATCAAATCGACCAATTCTCCGATAAAAACCATGGATTCTTTTTGGGTGAATACGGCCTATATCATTCCATTGGTATTAATCCCACTCACATTTGGTCTTTATTATTTCCCGGGCGTCATTCGTCCCTGGCTGCTCATGAGGATTTGGATTGTGGGGATCATCGGAGGACATTATGTGCTCAGCAAAAGTTTATCAGCTCATTCTGAACAAGGTCCCGGAGTGGGAACTGCTTATATTATGGGAATGATTTTCATCCTGATTATGCTCGTTATTGGAAGCGTATTTGCCAAGATCAAATTTTAGCATTCTAAGACCTCGTGGCACGAGTACTGGTGCCACCACTAGTCGTGCCACGAAGTCCTAACGTGTTGATAGTGAATGTCCCCGGATAGTTATCCACATGCCTGTTTGTGCGCAGAAAAAAGCTCGTTTTAAGCGTAGAAAATTTTAAAATTGAGGGAGTTTTTATATCATATCCTCAGCCCTTACCCACTTATCAAATTGTTCCGCAGTCACATAACCGAGAGCCAAAGCAGCTTCTTTTAAAGTTGTATTTTCTTTATGAGCCTTCTTCGCAATATCCGCTGCCTTATCATAACCAATGTGTGTATTGAGAGCAGTGACCAGCATAAGTGAATTGTCCAGATTCATTTTGATCCGCGCATAATTGGGTTCAATACCGTTGACACAGTGCTCGACAAAACTGCGGCATGAATCCGCTATCAACCTCGCCGAAGTCAGAAAATTGAAAATAATGAGCGGCTTAAATACATTCAATTCAAACTGACCTTGCATGCCACCGACATTGATCGCAACATCATTGCCAAATATCTGGGCCATCGCCATCGTCATCGCTTCTGACTGCGTAGGATTGACTTTACCAGGCATAATGGATGAGCCGGGTTCATTAGCAGGTATATTTATTTCACCTATGCCGCTGCGAGGACCGGAAGCCAGTAACCGCACATCATTAGCAATTTTGTTGAGCGACACGGCGACAGTTTTTAAAGCACCATGGGATTCGACCATCGCATCATGAGCAGCAAGTGATTCAAATTTATTTTTTGCCGTGACGAAAGGAAACCCCGTGAACTCAGCAATTTTTTTAGCCACCAACTTATCGAATCCTTTAGGAGCATTTAATCCTGTTCCAACAGCCGTTCCTCCCAGGGCTAATTCGGTGAGATGATCTAGTGTATTTTGAACAGCTTTAACTCCATGTTCCACCTGCGACGCATATCCGCTGAATTCCTGACCGAGTGTAAGTGGCGTAGCATCCATCAAATGCGTGCGGCCGATTTTTACAATATGATTAAACTCCTGCGTTTTCTTTTCCAAAGCAATTTGCAATTCCTGTAATGCCGGAATGGTATTTTCCACGAGGTATTTATAAGCAGCAATATTCATTGCCGTTGGAAATGTATCGTTGGAAGATTGTGATTTATTGACATCATCATTGGGATGCAATATCTTCTTTTCATCATCAAGCTTGCCGCCATTGATGACATGACCGCGATTAGCAATGACTTCATTCAGGTTCATATTGGATTGCGTACCTGAACCGGTTTGCCAAACGACTAATGGAAAATGATCATCCAATTTTCCATCCAGAATTTCATCACAAACCTTTGAAATCAATTTTGCCTTTTCTTCCGGCAAAATGCCGAGATCGAAATTGGTGAGCGCAGCCGCCTTTTTAAGAATAGCAAACGCCCTAATGATTTCAAGCGGCATCCGATGACCACCTGTCTTGAAATTTTCAAAACTACGCTCAGTTTGTGCGCCCCAGTAAACATGAGCCGGAACTTTTACAGGTCCGAGACTGTCTTTTTCAATTCTGTATTCCATAAGATTTGATCAGGAAGAAGTAACAACTTTTTTCAAAATATACTCACCGATTTTTCTGCCCTGGTCCACGCCGTAATTAATAGCCGGCAAGTAATGAATGCCACCATATTCACGACTGATAGCAGCTTCAGATGCTGCCTCCTGGAAAGAATGAAATGTTCGGGCAGGCATACCATATTCAACTTCTGTGCTATCAATAAATTCAAAATGGTCTCCAAAAAGATGCGTCAACACCACACAAGAAGCCGTTGATATCACACTATGACCACTTGTATGCTCCGGAAACGGAGGTGTCTGAAGCGTCGGCACCCAGTTAGGATCAATGTACTGATTGATATAAGTTTCCGGCCGCAATAAATTGCTGCGATACTTTTCGTCCCAGCAACTGATAAAGCCATCAAACAAGGCAATCGATGTCAGCGTGTATGCTTCAGAAGTACCGATCATATCAAGCCCTGATTTGCGTGTCACCAACCGGACGATGCCCATCCAGTGTCCACCGGGCGTCATTTTTTTTGTTGCAAACATCAGGTGGCCTTGCTGATGCATCACATATGGATTGCAATCCCAAAAATTGGCGATAGCGACTTTGTTATCCTTATCAGTGTCATCGATTTTATACACTTCCATTGCTTCCTGGTAAAATTGAGAATTTTTATCAGTGCTGAATGGCGTATGTGGTGCTGGGGGAAATTGATGAGCGCTGTCAAGTGTCATGGGCCTGATCTGACCCCAGTTTGGTTCAACGCCTTCTATGTATGCAGGAGGTGTTGGTTGCCAGCGGCCCGGTTCGCTTGTCACAGTATATTTTGGAAAGCTTCTTGTCTGTGCGTAATTATCTTTTTTTGACCAGGCGAGGATGTGATCAGCTACAGTTTTGCCGTAAGCTGTCGATGCCTGGAAAATATCATCAGGGACACCATCCGCTTTTAATTTTGCATAAAGCTGTGTCCTGAAATCTTCTACTTCGGCTTCAGAAAAAATAAGTGCTTTTGAAACGATGATATACGCTTCGAGACCGGCGATATCGAAATTGATCGGTTGATCAGCAGGTGGTGCCGGAACTTCGGTGAGATCTTTGAGTTGGCCTGCGAGAGTTTTATATTTTTTAGGATTATCGTACCGGAATGCTTCATAGCCTGCGATGTTGGAGTAGGCATAAATCCGGGCAGCGACTACGGGGGAAAAGATATCGTGGACGATGACTTCGGTGGTCTTCCTGACGGCATCGTGCAAATATTCGGTGTTACCGCAAATTTTGGAATCAAAAGGGGCTTTTTTGCAAGCCGGGATGAAAAGGGAAAAGATGAGGAGGGTGAAATACAAACCGGACTTCATTGTCTGACTATTTGATTGGGGGCAAAGGTAGTGAAAAGGGTACTTTCATTTTTTACCAACTGATTTCGCCGAAATCAAATGCCATTATTGCCCGTAGTTATTGGGCCATATCACATACATTTATTTGTCATATGTCATCCACAAAGTCATCATTTCATATGCTCAGGATTCATTAAATTGAGCTTACAGAAGTCAGTCAAATGCAAAATCAAAAAATAAGCAAATGCTAGCCCAGGTCCTGGTCAGAAACTCGACGCCCCAAAATTCATTCGAACTCAGGGAAGTTCCCATCCCCGAACTGCAGCCTGGCCAGGTGCGGATCAAAGTATCTGCATTCGGGCTCAACTATGCCGACATCATGGCTCGCCAGGGACTTTATCGTGAATGCCCTCCGCTGCCATGCATTATCGGTTATGATGTGGAAGGGGTCATCGATGATGTTAGCCCAGGTGTTCAGGAATTCAAAAAAGGTGATCGGGTATTTGCATTGACAAGGTTTGGTGGTTATGCGCAATTTGTTTGTACACAAGTGGAGGCAGTCGGACATCTTCATCCGGATACACCGGTAGGCGAGGGATGTGGACTTGCTACGCAGTGTGTGACGGCTTATCATGCGGCAATTCATTGCATGACTTTGATGCCAGGCGAAAAAGTATTGATTCATGCTGCTGCGGGTGGATTGGGGACTGCATTGATTCAGCTTGCATTGTGGAAAGGTTGTATTGTGATTGGTATTGCGGGTGGAAAACAAAAAGTGGATTATCTGAAATCACTTGGTGTGCAACATATCATCAATCATCACGAAACATCTTATATGGATGCAGTACATGAACATCTCGGTGGAAAGGTGGATGTGGTGTTTGATAACCTGGGCGGGTCTTCAATTAAAAAAGCAAAAACAATTCTTGCCCGAGGTGGTCGTATTGTGACTTTGGGAGCTGCTGCACTTAGCGGTAAAAAAAGTAAGTTGAGTCTTGTCAAATTGGTGTGGGGCTTTGGATTTTTTTCACCGATATCTTATCTCTCAAAATCACAGAGCCTGATCGGTGTAAATATGTTGAAGATTGCTGATCATCGCCGGGATATTATTGCTCATGAATTTAAAGAAGTGCAAAAGCTTCATGAGGATGGTATATTGAAACCGCATGTGGGAAAAATATTTGATTACAATCAACTCCCGGAAGCTCAGGCATGGATGGAGGACAGGAAGTCGATTGGGAAGGTGGTGGTGAGGTGGGATCAGTGAAAAAGTTTGATTTTAAATGAAATAAAATTTTATTTTTTTATTTAAATTAAAAATAATTATTTGTCCACTGTGTAATCCATATTCAATAAAATATACTGAACATCCTTACGCCGACTAAGTCGCTCAACCATTCCGGGAACATTATCCTTATTTAGCAGGCCCACGAATTCTGCAAATTTAATTACATACAAAGGCATTTTGAGAAATGCTGTATCTTCTTTATTCAAATTATTAATGACATAAGTATCGTCTATAAAATCTTTAATCGAATTTCCTTCTAAGCTCATATTGTCTATTTCATGAAGTGAAAGTTCTGCTATAGAATCCAGTTTACTGCTGCAACTTATCTCAAACTTTGTTAGTTGTCCCCTGGAATTAAATATTAGTGTTTCCGGCAATGAATTACCTAAATATCGATATTGCTTACGATTTATTTCTGAGTAATCTTTTATTCTATAAATTTCATTTTGCAGGCCGAGGTGTTTGTAATATTTGATGACATCTGAATCGGAGAGATATTTGGGTTGATGGGCCCCATATACCAGCATAACTATTGGCGTACAAGATATTACAAGAAGACCAAAAAAGGATAGTATACCTACTATAAATAATCGATGGCGCCATCTATTGCTTGTGTACAATACAGGAGGTTTTTCCAATTTCGTTAAATTCTATCCCAACATTTTTTTTACATAAGCGATCTGTCCCAAATGATAAATATCATGTTGAAGAATGCCGTATAAAAGATAGCGTACATCATATTTCCTTTCGGCGACCTGCTCTGTCAATGCTTCTTCCTTTGTGTTATTTAATATTTCAATTAAACGCTCCTGAGAGCTTTCTAATTGCTCCAATCCTTTTTCCCATAACGAAACATCGCTGTGATCCAGTTTTTGCCAGTCATTGACAGCGAAATACCTCGATGATTTACCTTTTTCAGGTTTCAGTCTGCTGATCGTGAATTCACGCCAGATGATCATGTGGTAAAGCAATTCCAAAATGCTGTGTTGGCCATTTGGTTTTTGAACTGCCGTCTTAGCATCTATTTCAGATAATATTGTCTTTATGTTTCTGCCGAACCAGGGACCTCCATCGTAGGCTTCCTTGTACATGGTGATGAGGTATGGAATTTCGTCCTCCATTTCTTTTGAATTTAGTTTTCAAAATTAGGGATTTCATGGATAAAGAATAATAAACTAATTCGCAAAACCGAGATCATTACTTGTTCGGCGTAGGCTAAGCCTACGTCGGGGCGTTCGCAAATTTCAGATTTGCGAATGTGAAATCATCTTTAATCATTAAGATTGCAATTTCTACAAGAACTAACACGCAAAACCGAGTTTTGCCAACACTACGACGTAGGTACAACCTACGCCGAACAACTCTGTTTTATTTTACTTTATTTTACTATTGAGAAACATTAAGCCTTGTTCGGCGTAGGCTAAGCCTACGTCGGGGCGTTCGCAAATTTCCGATTTGCGGATGTGAAATCATCTGCCATCATAAAAATCAATTTCAATTAATGCCGGCCTGTCACTATAATTTCTTGCGCTGCTATACATCCATTCTTCTGGTTTTTCGACCAAGCCGGCTCTAACAGGATTTAGATGAATGTATTGCAATTTCTGCATGAGGAAGTCATGTGTAAATATTTCAACAGGATGATTTTCGTGAGTCCAGAATTGATGTTCTCCGTTCCTGACATTTTTTTGAGATGCAAATTCAAACCGTTTTAACATCCAGTTTTCCCGTGGCTCAACTTTAGGAGAAATTGCCTTAATGATCTTAGTAGCTGTATATCGTTTAAAATCTCTTATAAAATCCGGGAGATTTCCATTTTTAGTGCTAAGGATAACATGGACATGATTGGACATGATAACATAAGCCCAAAGTAGCATGCCTTTTTCTTTTCGGCAATATTCAAAACTTTCAAGTACAATATCCCTATAGATTTTCCGGGTAAAAATATCAACCCAGTCCATCACCTGAAAAGTCAGATAATAAGTACCTGTTGGATTATCAATTTTATAACCGGTCGACATTCCATAAAAATAGTATTGAAAGATATATGAATGTTGATGTATCCGTATTTATACGTAAGTATACGTAAGCTAAACGAAACGCGAAACCATACCCTGTTCGGCGTAGGCTGAGCCTACGTCAGCGCGTTCGTAAATTTCCGATTTGCGAAAGTGAAATCAACAGCCATTTGTGTATAAACTAATTCGCAAAACCGAGTTTTGCCAACACACCGACGTAGGTACAACCTACGCCGAACAACTATATTTTATTTATTTTTAGCTACCTATAAAACTTAAGACTTGTCCGGCGTAGGCTGAGCCTACGTCGGGGCGTTCGCAAATTTCCGATTTGCGAAAAAGAAATCAACAACCATTTGTGCATCAACTAATTCGCAAAACCGAGTTTTGCTAACACCCCGACGTAGGTATAACCTACGCCGAACAACTATATCTTTGATAATATTCAGTTGATCAGTTGTTTATGTGGACATTAAAAGACATAAAATAAACTTTTCCAATAAAGACTATGTTTGAATTGCTTGCCTTGTCCATAAAGTGAGATAAACGCGATGAATTGAATTTTAATGAAATTTGTATTTAAGATCAGAAAGATATACTCCTATGTTACGAATAGCTTTGATTGCACACGACGGAAAGAAAGCCGATATGGTTTCTTTCGTCCTGAAAAATAAAGACCTCTTTAAGAAGGCAGAACTCTTCGCCACTTCCACCACCGGAGTATTCCTCGAGAAGGCCGGGTTTAAAGTGACAAAGTTTTTGTCAGGCCCTGTAGGTGGTGATGCACAGATTGCTGCCAAGGTGGCGACAGGCGAACTTGATTTTGTATTTTTTTTTCGCGACCCTCTATATCGGCACCCGCATGAACCGGATGTACAAATGCTGATGAGGATGTGTGATGTCCATAATATTCCTCTAGCTACGAATCCTGCAGCCGCCGAATATTTATTAAAAGGAATGATCGCCGACGAGAATACGGATATATGACCGATGAGGATTTTAAAGAAGTTGTTGATTCCTTACCCAGGCAACCGGGTATTTATAAATTTCTGAACCCGGAAGGAAAAGTCATTTATGTTGGCAAGGCAAAAAACCTGAAGAGCCGGATCTCATCTTATTTCGGCGAAAAGAAAAATCAGTATTTCAAAACCCTGACAATGGTGAAGCACGCTCACCATTTTGAATACACCATCGTAGAGAGTGAGCAGGATGCGTTGTTATTGGAGAATACACTCATCAAACAAATCCAACCCCGATATAATGTTCTTCTGAAAGATGATAAATCTTATACGTTTATCACCATTAAAAACGAAAGATTTCCACGTGTTTTCCTAACAAGGAGAGTCATACGCGATGGCTCCACTTATTTTGGTCCTTATACTTCTAAAGCACGTGTGAAGGAGATCCTGGAAATTGTAAAAAAACTTTTTCCATTGCGTACATGTCCTTTACTGCTCAATCCTCAACCCATTGCAGCAGGTAAGTATAAAGTTTGTCTTGAATATCACATCAAAAATTGCCTGGGTCCGTGCGAAGGACTTGAAACAGAAGAATCCTATAATGCACGCATCGAACAAGTCCGAAATATTCTCAAAGGAAATTTCAGAGGGGTCATACAACATCTCAAATCACAGGATGGAGAAGCATGCGGCATGAAATGGAGTTTGAGAAAGCTCAGCAGATTAAAGGAAAAATTAACCTTATTTGAAGATTATCAATCCCGATCGACGGTAGTCAGTCACATGGACAGGGATCTTGATGTTTTAGCATTGCCACTGATGAAACCTATGCCTATGTCAATTACCTCAAAGTAGTGCAGGGTGCGATTATAAACAGTTACACGCAGGAACTTCAGAAAAACCTAAATGAGGATGAGAGCGAATTGTTAGCTTTTACGATTGACGGTTGCGGGAAAAATTTAACAGCATCACTGAAGAGATCGTTGTTCCATTTAAAGTAGAACTTGTCGAACAGGGAATTATTCAGACCATTCCGCAACGAGGGGAGAAGAAAGAATTATTGGATCTCTCGCTCAAGAATGTCAAATATTTTCTTTTGCAAAAACAAAAGGAAAAAATGAATAACACCAAGCAGACACCTGCTGAACGAATATTGGGAAAATTGCAACAGGATCTTCGGATGAAAGAAGTGCCGATGCATATTGAATGTTTTGACAATAGTAATTTCCAGGGTACTGATCCCGTCGCATCATGTGTTGTTTTTAGAAATGCAAAACCGGCCAAGAGAGATTACCGGCATTTTCATGTGAAGACTGTCGAAGGTCCGGATGATTTTGCTTCGATGCGTGAAATTGTTGAGCGTCGTTATAAACGAATGCTTGATGAAAATCAAAAATTACCTGAGTTGGTTGTCATCGATGGTGGTAAAGGTCAATTGAGTGCTGCCATGGAAGCTATTACCAGTTTGGGTATGCTCGATAAGATGACTGTTATTGGTATTGCTAAAAAACTGGAAGAAATATATTTTCCAGGTGATTCCATTCCATTATATATCGATAAAAAATCAGAATCGTTAAGGCTCATCCAACAAATCCGTAATGAAGCACATCGGTTTGCGATTACTTTTCACAGAAATACAAGGAGTAAAAATTTCACTAACACAGAACTTACTGCAATCAAAGGGATAGGGGAGAAGACAGCAGAGAAATTATTGAAGCATTTTGGTTCAGTAAAGAAATTGCGAGAAGCTTCTTCAGAGGAAATTGTTAAGATAGTTGGTCAATCAGCAGCTGCGAAAATCATGGCAGCTGTTTCTGCACAGGGTGCTACTTAAAACCATTGATCCCTTTTCTAAGCGATTTCTTAAGTTTCTTATGTTCCTAAGTGGTAAAAAAGGGAATGGTTCTTTTAGTTAGAAAAAATAGTCATTGGTTGCCTATTGCCAATTGCCTATTGCCAATTGCCTATCGCCTTTATCTCGTGCCTAGTGAAATATTATCCTCATCTAACGAATGGTGAAGACTTTCTCCCATTTCCAGAAGTTGTCCTGCTGTCATAGCACCTTCATGTCGTAACATGATTTTTCCTTTTCCATCAACAAACATGAATGTAGGAAATGTTGTCACACCATATAAATCAGTGAGTTCAGGACCGGGAGAATTTCCACCTGCATCAATTTTATAATTGATGAAATATTGATTGAAATAGGCTGCCAATGTGCCTTGGGTAAAAACGGATTCATCCATTCTCTTGCAAGAAGGTATCCATGGTGCACAGAAGTCGAGGAAAACAGGTTTCTCCATTTTATCCGCAAACGCCAGTAAATAACTCAGATCCGGACTCTCCGCAAATTGCAATGTCCTGGAGCAGGATGCCGGCCGTACCACGATTGGATTATAATAAGTTGGGGCGCAGGCGCTGATAATACCAAGTAAAATGCAGGAGACAATGGAGTAGATGTACAACTTCATAGGTTGATTAAATGAGTAAGCGTTCAACCTTCAGATGCAAATCATATGCCAAAAAAAAATAATATGAAATTGGGCCTGTTTTGGAATGCCCTAAGCCAATAAATCAGGAAGTTTTTCAGGATCTAACAATGAACCCATGACGATGAAATCCGGGTTCAAAAGATTGGGCTTATTGTAGACAAGAGGGTTTAATGTTTCTGCATTGATGACGCTGCCTCCTGCTTCTTCAAGGATACATTGTGCTGCTGCAGTATCCCATTCCATGGTAGGGCCAAAACGCGGATAAAAATGGGCTTCTCCGTCTGCTATCAATAAAAACTTTAAAGAACTACCCACAGAAATAATTTCAGGTTGATTCAACATGGAAATAATTCCGTCAGTATGCGGGTCTCTGTGACTTCTTGAGGCGACAACTTTAATTCCCGGATCCATCAGGTAGAAGGGGCTAGTTTTTAGAACAAATTTTTTATTTGTTTCATCTATTCGAAATGCTCCTTTACCTTTTTCAGCGACATAAGCTAAACCGGTGCAGGGCACAAACACAAATCCTCCTATCGGATGCTGGCCTTCCATGTAGGCGATATTGACAGTGAACTCACCATTGCGTTTAATAAATTCCTTTGTCCCGTCAAGTGGATCTACCAGGAAGTACTTATCATACTTTGATCTCACTTCAAATGTATCCTGCTTGCTTTCTTCTGAGATGACCGGAATGTCCGGATAGTTGGCCTTGAGTCTTTCGATGATGATTTGATTGGATCGCTTATCCGCCGCAGTCAATGGGCTGAGGTCCGATTTGATTTCGGTTTGAAAGAGTTTGACATCGCTGTAGATCTCCAGGATTGCTGTGCTTGCTTCTCTGAGGATTGGGAGGATGATGTCGGTCATTGAGGGCATTGCATTTGCAAGTTGGGGAAAAGAAGTGAATAACTGGAATCAAATTATGATTTCTGAAGAGAAAAATGACAATGGAATAGTAAAGGATTTGAATTTGATTTTGCCGAAATCAATTGCCTGGAATGCCTGTAGTTATTGAGAAAACATGGATATAAAAAATAATAATATGTTATCCTTGCTGATAAAACATTTTCACTCAATTTTACGTATACAATCAAAAAATTCTATAGCGATTTGAAAAATAATTTCATGTATGCCTCAGCTAATGCTAAATACTTCCCTTCAATAGAATAAATGATTTTGGGGTATTTTACTTTATAGGTGATCAAATGAGCTTTGCGTAGAATTTTGAGATGACCAGATAAGGAAGTTTTGGAGATAGGATGTAGTTTTGAAAGTTGGTCTACATCGCAAGGCCCATCCTTACTCAATTTCCTTATTATCACAGCCCTCGCAGGATGACTGAATGCTTTAAAAAAAGCGGTGATTAATTGGTCGTCCTTCTCATAGAGGTTGGCTTTGGAAAATCCCATATTAGTAAATTTTATATGTTTTCAACTGCAACAATGACGGCGACTGTAGGCAAATGATTTCGGCGAAATCAAATTGCAGCCCGCATTCATTTTGTCAACCTATAATGTCTCGAACACCCCCAAATGTTACCCCCTCCATTCAATTATTTTCACCCAATCTCCATTTTTTTTCACCTTAATCCATTTTAACTGATTTTCACCTTCCACGGTTATAAATTTTTCCCTTCACCCACTCCTATTATCTTTGAACGATGTCACGATCGCCAACCACCTTTAGTATTTTTTTACCAAAACAAAATTTATTCTCTCTTTTAGTATTTACTATATGCTGCCTTACAGCCAGCACTACCTGTTCCAACGCGCAACGCCCCATTTACAAAATCACCGCCACCATCGATACTTTCGGAACCGATACCGTAAAAGGCACAATCGATATCACATGGACCAACAGGTCAGGATCTCCTCTTGATAAACTCGGTATCCATCTCTGGCCAAATGCCTACAGCAATAAAAACACCGCACTCGTTAAGCAAATGCTAGACCAGGGAGATGTCACAGTATATCGCGCCCCACTTTCAGACCTTGGAGGTCTTTATGATTTAAATTTTACATCTTCTGGCGCGAATGTAAAATTAACTACGGATGAAAATAATATCGACATTGGATGGCTGCAATTAAATCAACCATTAAATCCATATTCAACGATTCACCTTTCATCACCATATACATTGATCATCCCAAAATCTTTTTCAAGGATAGGTCGAACCGGTGACTCATACCAGCTCACACAATGGTATCCGCATATAGCAGTCTATGATACCCTTGGCTGGCATACAATGCCCTATCTCAACCAGGGCGAGTATTACAATGATTTTGCAGATTATGAAGTGAGCATCAGTGTTCCGGAACGATATAAAGTTGCGGCTACGGGTGTTCTTCAATCAACAGCGCAAAAGGGGAAATTGATTGAATGGAATTTTAAAGCTGATAATGTCATCGACTTTGCGTGGTTCGCCAGTCCTACTTTCCGGCATGAAACACTTAAAGTAGATGTCGGGCTAAGTGAGCCTGTTGAATTAAATGTATATATCGACTCATGGCTGAATACGAATTGGAAATCGGCTGTACTGTATGCTGAACGTGCATTGAAATTTTATAGTGATTGGATAGGCCCTTATCCTTATCCACAAATGAGTGTTGTGTATACTCCATTCAGTAAAGCAGGTTACATGGAGTATCCGATGGTCGCACAGATTAGTTATACCGAAGATCCGGTTTACCTGGATCGGGTCATTGCACATGAGATAGGTCACACATGGCTATATGGTATTCTCGCCAATGATGAACGAACTAATCCATGGCTTGATGAAGGATTTAACTCTTTCATGGAAGAACAATACATGAAGACGTATTACCAGGATGCTGCCGAATCTATTTTTCCAAAAGTTTTTGAAAGCAAAAAGTCGATGGATGATGATGATGCGCTCCAGCATTTTGTAAGGTTCAATGGAGATTTGCAGCCACCGCTCACTCCACCCGAACATCAGACAGAAAATCAATATTTATTCAGCGCTTACCTATTGCCCGAAGAAGGCCTTGATATGATGATGTCAATGGTTGGGCCAGTCAAGATGAAGCAGATGTTCAGGAAATATTTCGAAGATCGAAAATTTACGCATGTAGCTCCGTCAGATGTGCAGGCTTCATTTGAAAAAGCATGCAATTGTGATTGCAGTTGGTTTTTTAAAGGATGGCTTCATCACGCGCATGAGGTAGATTACAGGATCAAAAAATTTGATGCTGATTTAAATAATGTCACTATTGAAAACCATGGCACTCCAACAATTCCGGTGGAAGTGAGTGGTTACCTGGATGGTACAAAAATAAACCAGCAATGGGTTGATGGATTTGCTGGAGAGAAGGCCATTCATTTTGACAAGCATGTTGATGAAGTCAGGTTGTATGATGGGATGATGGCGATTAATAAAAATTGGACCGACAATATTCACCCGCGGCAAATAAAAGTTGGAGTAAGTATTTTTCCAAAAATTGCAAATTATACAAACCCGGTTATTGGATTTACGCCAGTGATTGGACACAATCTTGCGGATGGATTGATGCCTGGTTTGGCCTTGACTTCAGGGTTGATGCCACAGCATGGATTTAAATGGTTTTTTATGCCGATGTATGGAATCGACAGTAAAGAATTTAGATATTATGGAGAGGCCCGATATATAAAGACTTTGGAACATAGTGCATTTGATAAACTGATGATATCCGTTGCAGCAAGCTCATTCGGATATAACATTGATACACATTATGTTTTCAGAGATCATTTTTTCCGGTTGTCACCATCTCTTGCATTGAGATTTAATGCTGATGATAATATTCATTTAACGCGTTGGCTGAAATACAGGTATGTGGATATCACCCAAAATTATGGTCGTGGATTGGATTATGAGGCTAAAGAATATGAATCTGATCAAAGACACTATGGTATTCACGAATTGGAATATGAGATGAGTTCCGATGTTGCATTAAAACCCTTCAACGCATCGGCTAACATTCAGGCAGGTAAAGGATTTGTTCGATTAAACGTAAATTATAATCAGCATTTTGTGGGAAAAAATAAGCAACGTGGCGTCTGGGTGCATGGATTTGCAGGGTGGTTGCCTTATTTTGAAAAATTGCCTGAGGAAAGTCAGCAGGCAAATGTTCTTTTTTCTTTCAACGGAACAAGCTCCAACGGTTACTTAACCAAGGATTATATGTTAGACGAATGGCTTGGTGGACGAAATGCGACTGACGGTCTTTATTCAAGACAGCTATTTATGAAAGATGCTGAGCTCAAAACATTGGATTATACAGGCCTCAGTGAAAAATGGATGATTGCAGGAGGAGCCAGTGTGGCATTGCCTTTCAAGTTTGTCCATTTTTATATGGATGCAACATTATACCCGAGTGCGATTACTGATGAAGTCACGTTTAGTTATAGTGGTGGAATGTCCGTTATTCTGCTCAAAGATGTAATCGAAATCTATGTTCCTATCTTAGAAAGCAAAGACATTCGCGAGAGCATTGCTTATACGAATAGAGAAATGTGGTTTGACAGAATTTCATTTCAGGCCAATATTAAACTCTTCAATCCTTTAAATCTTATCGACCGGTATCAATTGAAATATCAATAAATGCCTTTAATCATCATCCTCGTCATCATCATGCTCATCAATTGATGTGGCAACTTCAGTGCCATTACCGCCCAGCAATCGCATCGTATTGACATTATCCTTTCTGAGATGATTGACCACGCGAAGAACATCATCAATGGTGACTTCTCCTATCCGGTCTGCTTCTGTATTGATGAGGTTAGCATCTCCGAGGGATTCGTAATAGGCAAGATTTGTAGCTTTATGAGCAGCACTTACATTGGAAAAAGCTACTGTACTTTCATTTTTATTTTTCAGTTTTTCCAGGATCGATAATGGAATTAAGTGATGTTGCAAATCTGCCAATTCTTTCCACAATGCTGTCTCCATATCATCCATAGTCACATCCTTTGCGGGCCGTAATTCGAGAATAAACAAACCTTTCTCTTCTGTTCCGGTGATGTAGGCATCCATGTGCGCACATTTCTTCAACACTTTAACCATTCGCTGATAAAAAACCGAAGAACGCCCAAGGCTCATCACATCACTTAATAAATCAAAAGCATAATAATTCGTACCGTTGCGGCCATCCATTTGCCAGGCGAGATATAATACGGACGAAGGATATTTCCCTTCATCTTCCAATAATCTTGCGTCTGTTTGAAGAGGTTCATCTGAATGGGGAATTCTCGACATTGGTCTTGCAGGGATACTTTCAAATCTATGTCTGACCATATCAAGAATAACAGCAGGATCTGTTGGGCCGGCAATAGAAATAATGGCATTATTCGGGCCGTAAAAATTTTTATAAAATTCTTTTACATCGGAAAGCTTTGCGTCATTGACATGCTCTATTTTCTTTCCTATTGTAGGCCATTGATATGGATGCACTTTGTAACATAATTCAGACAGCATATGCCACACCATACCATAAGGTTGATTAATGCATGTTTCTTTGAATTCCTCTGTGACCACTTGCTGCTGAACACTCAGTGATTTCTGATTGATGTTTAGATACTGCATCCGGTCTGCCTCAAGCCATAATGCAGTATCCACATTGACCTCCGGAAGAGTGCAATAAAAATTGGTGATGTCTGAGTTTGTAAAAGCATTGCATTCCCCGCCGGCCAACTGGATTGGATCATCAAATGAAATGGCGTGTTCAGATCCTGCAAACATCAGGTGCTCAAACAAATGGGCAAACCCTGTCTTTTCGGGTGATTCATCACGCGAGCCGACTTTATACAATACATTGACCGTTGACAGCGGTGTATTCTTATCCTGGTGAATAAGCACACACAAGCCGTTGGCCAGTATGTGTTTTTCGTATATAACCAAATTGAGGTTGATATTAATGAGGGACAAAAATAAGAGAAAAACGTGAGGCGTGAATCGTGAGGCGTGAATAGCCTATCAAAATGGATCCTTTGGAATTTCACTCGGTAAATACGGTAAAAGAGGGGTGCTGTTAGGATATTTCAAATTTATGCAGGTTGATGGTCTTAGCCGGAGCAATTCATTTCATGTTTTCCTTAAATATTATTTCATTATATGTTTGCCTTAAATACAATTGTGTTTGCCTAAAACATTATGATGTTTGCCTTAAACATTTTTTATGATGTGCCTGAAAATCAGCTATATAGCTTAAAAAGTAATCTTTACTTTTACCCATGCTTAAATGGAACTGGTCTGAAACACCTTCACCAAATTCAGAGTCTTCGCCACTAAACGGCTATGTCTCCGGAATTCCACCATTTCTACGAGGCCCTTACTCCACCATGTATTTGGTGAGGCCTTGGACCATCAGACAATACGCGGGTTTTTCCACAGCAGAGGATAGCAATGCATTTTATCGTCGCAATCTCGCTGCAGGCCAAAGAGGTCTTTCCGTTGCATTTGATTTGCCCACCCACAGAGGATATGATTCTGATCATCCGCGCGTCCGTGGTGATGTCGGTAAAGCGGGTGTCGCCATCGACACCGTCGAAGACATGAAGATCTTGTTTGATCAGATACCACTCAATAAAATGTCAGTTTCGATGACTATGAATGGAGCCGTCATTCCGGTCATGGCATTTTTTATTGTCACCGCAGAAGAACAAGGTGTCTCTCTTTCTGATCTGACAGGTACAATCCAGAACGACATCCTCAAAGAATTTATGGTGAGGAATACATACATCTATCCGCCGAAACCATCAATGCGAATTGTTGGAGATATTTTTTCATATCTGGCAACGAATATGCCGGGATTTAACTCCATCAGCATTTCAGGATACCATATGCATGAAGCAGGTGCAACACCGGAACTTGAACTTGCTTATACGCTTGCAGATGGATGGGAATATTTGCGAACAGGAATTGCAGCAGGTTTGGATATTGATGAATTTGCTCCAAGGCTTTCTTTCTTTTGGGGAATAGGAATGAATCATCTCATTGAAGTCGCCAAGATGCGAGCAGCACGCGTGATATGGGCGGAAATTATTAAAACATTCAATCCAAAGGATCCAAAATCATTAGCATTGCGCACGCATTGTCAGACCAGTGGCTGGAGTCTTGCAGCACAGGATCCATACAACAATATTGCACGTACTACGATTGAAGCTCTTTCTGCTGTGATCGGTGGAACTCAATCATTGCATACAAATGCGCTTGACGAAGCACTTGCTCTCCCGACAGATCATACTGCTGCGATTGCAAGAGATACTCAATTATTTCTTCAGTCAGGTGCAGGCATGACTAAACTGATCGATGCTTATGGAGGATCTCAATACATTGAAAAGTTGACGGATGAACTCATTCACAAAGCATGGAATCATATTCGTGAAGTGGAAGATTTAGGTGGCATGGTCAAAGCCATGGAAAAGAACATTCCAAAGATGCGCATTGAAGAAGCTGCTGCACGAAGACAGGCGAGAATTGATTCCGATAAAGAGAAAATTGTAGGTGTAAATATTTTTGTTCCAGAGGAAGATTCTGCGCTGACATTATTGGAAGTAGATAATACAGCGGTCACTAAGGCTCAATGGGACAGGTTGAAAAAAGTAAAAGAATCGCGCGACCCGGTTCTCGTTCAAAAGGCTTTAAAAGATTTAGAAGAAGTTGCCCATTCTAAAAACGGAAATCTTCTTGCTGCTGCCGTGGTGGCTGCACGTCATCGTGCTACTCTGGGTGAGATCAGCGATGCGATGGAAAAAGTTTTTGGTCGTTATATTGCATCTCCATCATTAATATCAGGTGTATATGCAAAAGAACTTAGCATGAATGATACGTTTCAGCAAGCCAGGGCTGCAGCCGATGCATTTGCACTTAAAGTCGGAAGGAGGCCACGCATCATGGTCGCTAAACTTGGCCAGGATGGTCACGACCGCGGTTCAAAAATTATTGCCACGAGTTTTGCAGACCTGGGATGGGATGTTGACATGGGCCCTTTATTTCAAACTCCGCAGGAAGCAGCAGCACAGGCTACCGAAAATGATGTTCATATTCTCGGTATTTCTTCTCTTGCAGCAGGACATAAAATTCTTGTTCCTGAGACTTTAAAAGCACTTGAAACTTTAGGCCGTAAAGACATACTTGTAGTTGTCGGTGGAATAATTCCGGAGCAGGATCATCAATTTCTAAAAGACCTTGGCGTCGCTGCCATTTTTGGTCCCGGCACAATCATTTCAGTGGCTGCTTTAGAACTTCTGGAAATCTTAGGTGAAAAGTAGTCCCACCAGTTTAGTCTTAGGACTTGGGTTATTCAATTTTTATTTCTTAAGTGGTTACTTATGTTCCTAAAGTTTCTAAGTGGTAAAAAGAAATTGGAGATATCTCCTTTTCGAACCACATAGACACATAGTTCACAAAGAAAAACACATAGAGATAAAAGCATTTCGCCCTGTCAATAAGTAGAGAGCAAAAGGAAGCTAAAAATTTTAAGTCCCCGGTTGCTGAGCTGCTTGCAATGAGTTGGGTGTGAATAGGATATGCGAGTCGAAGTGTAGTACAAGGTTGAGAAGAGCAGGTCGAAGCATTAGGGATTTAGGGGCAAGGTGAGGAACAACTCCGCCGCAATCCCGTCTGCAAAAAAATAATACTCCGGTTTCAACATCCAATTACCTTTTTTATTTTTTTCTAATTGCTTAATATTATTTGTTTTCAACATCAATTCAACCTGATCATCAAGATATTTGACATATTTTTCACCAAGAACTTTCAACCTTTCATGATCAATTCCATACGAAGTTCTCAATCCGGTCATCACTAATTCATTAAACTGTTTTTCTTCAGTGAGTGCTTCCATTTCAAATGGAATTTTATTTTCATCAAGTGAAGAAATGTATTTGATGTTGTTGGAAATATTCCATTGACGCGACACACCATTAAAACTATGCGCAGAAGGACCTAAGCCCAGGTAATGAATCCCTGACCAATAACTGGTATTGTGTTTGGATTCCATTCCCGGTTTCGAAAAATTACTGACTTCATACTGTTCATATCCGGCTTCCCTTAGCATGGACTGAAGTACTGCATATTGCCTGTTGCTTTGTTCATCATCCGGTGGATGTACTATTCCTTTTTCGATTTGATGTGCAAGTGCAGTTCCTGGTTCCACGGTTAAAGCATAACAAGAAATATGTGGAATTCCACTATCAATGATTGCCTGAATATTTCCAATCCAATCTTCATCGGTCAATCCGGCTCCTCCATAAATGAGATCGGCAGTAATATTTTCAAAACCTGCATTTTGTGATAAAACGATTGCAGCTTTTGCCTGGGTGGAATTATGATTACGATTCCATCCTTTCAATAATTCATCCTGAAATGCCTGGATGCCAATGCTAAGTCTGTTTATGCCAATTTCCTTCCATTCATTTAATGTGTCACTATTGATATCATCCGGATTCGATTCCAGGGTGATTTCAATATTTGGTGACAAAACAAAATTAATTCTGATGGTGTCGAGTATATATTTGATATCTGCAGATGATACTGCTGAAGGCGTACCCCCTCCAAAATATATAGTCCTTATTTCCTGTCCTTTTAAATAATTAGAACTCATATTCGCTTCCTTTACAATAGCCAGGATCAATTCATCTTTTTTTTGAAAAGAAGTAGAGAAATGAAAATTGCAATAGTGGCAAGCCTTTTTGCAAAACGGAATATGGATGTAAATGCCTGCCATAAACACAAACATAAGTATAAAGGCTAAGGCAAAGGCGAAGGCGAAGGTTGAGCCCGAGATTTCTACATTTGAAGTGAAATGCAGAAGTATATCCTGATTCTAGCCCTGTTCTGTCAGACCATACCTGCTTTTTGCCAGCTTTATTCCCTTCAACTTACTTCTCCTGATAATAAATTCATCACCCAATGGCATCATGGCCAGCCATCAAGCCAGGATTCCATCAGTTGGATCCTTGCCAGGAATAATTTATTTCAGACCCTCCACAGTGAAGGCTATCTGCTGGCCGAACTCCGGGAATGGAAATTTGAAGGAAGTAACCTTTATGTCACCATTGACCCTGGTTCACAAATACGCTGGGCAAAAGTTTCTTTCCGTGGACTTGAATTCCTTCCGCCCAATTGGGTTGAAGGCCTCGATATGTCAGGACGAATTGTCGATTATAACGCATGGAAGTCCAATGTGACCAAAATACTACACAGCGCCCAGGCTGAAGGTTATCTGTTCGCCGATTATCGACTTGAAGTGTTAGGATTGAAGAATGATTCACTCCAGGCAGAAATTATTTTTAATCCGGGTTTAAAAATCGTACTTGATACGATTGAAATTCAGGGAACCGCAAAATTGTCAGATCAATATCTTCAAAAAATTTTAGGGATCAAACGGGGTCAACCTATCACACCGGAAGATCTTTCCAACTTGCAGGAACAGCTCGATAACCTCAGGTTTGTACAGCAATATTCACCGCCGGTTTTAATTCTTATCGATGAAAAAGCTACCATAAGAACCTATCTCAACAATCGAAATGCAAGTGCTTTCGATATCCTTGTCGGTCTACAACCTTCAACGGCTGAAACGAGTGCAGTCTCACTGACAGGGTATGTAAAACTTGATCTCAACAATCAATTGATGCGTGGCGAAAGAATGTATCTCAATCTTGAAAAATTGCGTCCAAGGAGCCAGGAATTAAAAATGATTCTCAGTTACCCCTATTTGCTGGATCTTCCATTTGGCGTCGATGGGGAATTCAGGCTTGCGAAAAATGATACTCTTTTTAGCGAATTAGAATGGAAGGCAGGCATATCATTTCCATTTGGAAAAAATCAATATGTCAAAGCAGGTTTGACGCAACATTCCACGAGTATGATTTCGATTGATAAAGATCAGGTTATCAGCACAAAACAATTGCCGAGTTATATTGACTTGCGAATTAAGGGTCTGACGCTTTCGCTTTTCAGAAATAGACTGGATTATGATTTAAATCCCCGTAAAGGGTATAGCGTAAATCTGAATACTTCTTTTGGTCAAAAGCGAATTGTGGAAAATAATCTGATTAATGATTTGAGCAAGATCGATACTACTTTTGATTATAGCACATTGTATGATAGTCTTGAAGATAATGCTACCAGGATTTCACTTGAAGGAGCCATTCAGTATTTTATTCCCTGGGGTTCAAGATCAACTTTTCTCCTGGCGGTTGATGCAGGCGCATTGAAAAGCGGAAGTATCCTTTATGCGAATGAAATGTTCAGGTTAGGTGGATATGCCCGGCTGAGAGGATTTGATGAAGAGTCTATTTTAGCCCAATATTTTTCAATTTTCACCTTCGAATATCGCCTGATTATTGGAGGAGCAAGTTATGTTTCCCTATTCAGTGATTATTCATGGATAAAAAACGAAGATGTGGCTGTTCCGCTGGAAGACAGGCCTTATGGTTTTGGGTTAGGCCTCAATTTTGAAACCAAAGCAGGCATTTTTGGAATGCGTGCAGCGGTAGGAACTCAGCGTGGGAATGCGATTGATTTTAATAATGCCAGGATTCACTTCGGCTATATCAATCGTTTTTGAAATTGGTGTTCTCACAATGAAAAATAATTTATGCCGCTGCAGGTTTTTTGTTTTGCATCCATAAATAAACACAAGCCAGGACGATTACTATTTGGATAGCCAACGCCGGAATAGGTACATTGATGTGATCCATCAACATGTGCTTCAGGGATAGCACCACAAACAAGCCGAAGCCCAATGTATAAGCCCATAATACAGATGCGTTATTCCGGGAAGCAATTGAAATTAGTCCCACAAGAATGGATAGCACCGACATTACTTGCATAAGAGGGATTGCCGAAGTTTTGCCCGCCGCATCTATTGTGGGAAAAGCTCCGGTCACAACATTGTCTGCCATAGTATAAAAGAAGACTCCCTGGAGCAGTAGTATCACTCCGATCACCATGAAAATGTTTTTCTGATTCATTATAGTTGAGTTTTAGATTACGTTTTATTATTTATGTTTTAAGGTGACGATTTGATTCCTGTCATCTTTTCCATTAGGCTTGCCTTTGATAATTGGGATTTCAATTTTGTCAATTTTATAGGACGCTTCGCAATCGAAATGCACTTTCAAAGTGAGGTTGTTAATTTTAGACTGGTCATCAAGTTTGTCTAATGACCAAAAAGTATATTCATGAGCTTCCTTGTTGTATTCATCTTTCGGGTTGGAAGAATAGATAACCATATCGGGCGAATAAGGATTGCATAAATCCTCAGGAAGCGGATTGGATTTTATTCTGATGGAATATCTATCCATGCTGTTGTAACTAAAAAATATCGTTCCTAAAAAAGTGGAATCTTTCGTTTCCTGCTTATACCCAACGTACATCTTAAGGGATGAGTTGGGAATATCTCCGATGACTATTTTTGAATCACCTTCTGCAATTAATTTATTGGCATAATCATAGATCCCGATTTGATCTTCGGCTCCGCAACATCCGTATTTTACGGTCTTGTATGTTTGGGCATCTAAGGTAAGTTCATCGCATTTTTGCTCAAGGGTAACCACTGTAGTTTTAGGATTGTCGAATGTATTAAGTTCTACTTTGATAGACCTTTCATCTTCCTCACACCCTGTGCAGGATTTGGTAGTCGTTGTGTATTTAGCGAAATAATTATTAAAATCTTTATTTCCCTTCGGATCGATAAAAGCTATTTTATAGTTGACTTCAACCATTTTGAAATCATATCCTGAGTCCGTGTCCCGGGAAACTATGGCAAAAGAAGATTGCCCGACATCTGAGTAGATATTTTTGGAGGTATCTTTTTTAATTTCCGGCACAGTCGTCCCGGCCTGCTGTGGTTTGTCCTGAGATACCTTGTCTTGTGTAGCTTTGTCGCTGCAGCCGTAAAATTGAACAACAAAGACGCCAAGCAGTAATAGTCGGTTCATTTGTAAGAGAGAGGTTGGTTTTGTTTTGATCCAGTCTTGACCAAATTTACATTATTCCCGATACCAATATGTCAGTTTACATTTATTTTTTAATAAGAATCGCGATAAATGAAGCAGATCTTGATTTTTGCTTATTGTCAGTTGCTTATTGCCCATTGCTTTTTTGCCGCTAATTCCGCTGATTAACGCAAATTAATTTTGATTTATGCCCTTAAGTTGTTTTTTACAAGCCATGCAAACCCTGCAAGCCTTCCAAACTCTGCCATTTTTTCGCCGCTAATTACACTAATTATCACGAATTAAATTTCTTCCTTTGAATGCCAAAAACCTGGCGAAAATATTTGCATATAGTCTATTCCTTATTACTTATTACTTTTTACTTTTCACTTTTCACTTTTCACTTTTCACTTTTCACTTTACGTTTTCCTTGCCACAGATAGTCCATCCCTGATTGGCAACATGATAACATCTATTCTTGAATCCGTAAACAGGAGTTTGTTGTATCTATCAATAACCTTTGCATCCACATCCTCATTTTCGAAAACAACCTTTCCACTCCACAGAACATTGTCGGTAAGAATAAGCCCTCCTGGCCGGACATGATCAATGACTGCATTAAAATATTCAATGTACTCCTGTTTGTTAGCATCGATATAGACCAGGTCCCATGTTTCTTTTCTTTCCGGAATTATTTTCAAAGCATCACCGATGAGCGCTTCTACTTTATTTTCTATTCCTGCTAAAGCCAAATGTTTTTTGACCAAAAAAGAAAACTCCGGATTCACATCGATCGTCACCACTTTGCCATCAGGTGTGTTTAGGCCTCTTGCAAGACAAATAGTACCAAATCCTGTAAATGTGCCGATCTCCAATACATTTTTTGCCTGGATCAGTGATGTCAACAGGGTCAGGAATTTTCCCTGCATCTGACCACTTAGCATTTGAGGATACAAAGTATGAAGATGAGTATTCCTGTCTACTTCAGTCAAAATGGGATCATCGATGTTGCTGTGATCGTCCAGGTATTTTTGTATTTCAGGTTCGAGCATATCGGGATTGCCAGATTGGATGAATAAATACGGATGCTAAAATAATCGATGCTCCAAGATAGAACGTAACATTTAGTTCTTTGCTATCATGCAGCAGAACCAGGGCCATAACGATTCCATACACAGGTTCCAGATTGATCACCATGATCGAATCAAAAGCTGTCATTGATCTCATCGATCGCGTAGCCAGAATCCACGCCACACAGGTACAAATGAGTCCAAGGATCAGTAGGTAAATTAAATCTAAAACGTTGGGTAAAAAGCGATCAATTCCTGAAATGAAATATTCACCTATTACCCAAACGCACATCGCGGCCCAGGCTCCTGCCATTTGAATGAAAGTCATGTGCTCAGGATCTGTCTCCGTAATCCATTTTTTTTCCATGCTGGAAATAAATGCGATCAGCAGAGCAGCAATTAATCCAAGAATAATTCCTGCTAAAAGTTGCCCTTCGGCATGTCCTGCAATCAATACGATACCTGGTATGACCATGAGGCCAAATATTATTTCATGCGTCTCCCTTTTTCGTTTAGTGACCCATGGCTCAATCCATGCAGTAAAAAACGATATCGTTGCAAAACAAATGAGAGCAGTGGAGGCATTTGCAAGTTTGATCGAACCAAAGAAACAAATCCAGTGGATGGCGATGAGTATGCCCAGGGCGTAAATTTTTTTCTGCGAGCGAATCCAATCGATTCTTATACGGCCCGTGATCCAAAGAAATATCCCGATACCAAGGCTGGCGATGAGTGTTCTCCACCAGACTAATACACTGGCAGACAGAGTAATGAGATCACCCAGTATTGCCGTGAATGCCAGGAGTACAACAGCAATGTGTAATTCGACATAAGCTCGTCTTAAACCCACAGTGGTGATTTGTTGTTATCTTTGCGTAAGTATACACAATTAGAGAATATACCGATTAATATTTCATCAACCTGCCTGACCATGTCATTACAAATAGGAGATAAAGCACCTGATTTTTCACTTTATTCTTCAGAGAAAGAATTGATTCATCTGCACGACTATAAAGGAAAAAATGTAGTCCTTCTTTTTTTCCCATTAGCGTTTACAGGTACCTGCACAAAAGAATTATGTGCTACCCGCGACGATATTTCTATCTACAATGACCTGGACACTGAAGTTCTGGGCATTTCGATAGATTCGCCTCAAACGCTTGCCCGGTACAAAGATGAATATCAGCTCAACTTTAAACTGCTTTCAGATTTCAACAAAGAAGCGATTGTTGCATATGATGTGAAATACGAAGTTTTTTCCGTGGGACTTAAAGGAGTAGCAAAGAGAGCTGTATTTCTGATTGATGGCGGAGGCACGATAAAGTACATAGAGGTCCTTGAGAATGCGAGTATTCTCCCTGATCTTGAAGCACTACAAAACACGATACGACAATTGCAATTGGCATAAAGTTTATTATATTTCCATCATAAAATAACTCCCCGATCATGATCACCGATAGTCAATCAAAGGAAATAGAAGATATCATCGTCGATGATGTCATCTCCAGTGGTGAGCAAGCTCAGCTGATTGTGCTCAATGACGACTATAACACTTTTGAATGGGTCATCGAATGTTTCATGGAGATCCTTCATCATACTTCCGAACAAGCGGAACAATCTGCATGGATTGTTCATACAAAAGGAAGAGCCAGCGTCAAAATGGGAATCTTTGAAGTCCTGAAGCCTTTCAGAGAAGCGCTTGTAGACAGGGGTCTCAATGCAATCATTGAGCATGAAAAAGTAAATCGGTAACTGAGGATTTCACTTTGAGCCCGATCTTTTCCATTGATGAAGAATTAGTTTTCCCGCATCCGACACTTCACGATCCTGACGGCCTGTTGGCCATAGGTGGAACATTAACCCCCGAAAGACTTTTACTGGCGTATCGTTGGGGTATTTTTCCATGGTTCCATGAAGGGCAACCGGTTCTCTGGTGGTGGATTACACCCCGATTGATGATTCGTCCGACAAGCGTTCATATTTCTCACTCAGTCAGAAATACCATTAACCAACATCGCTATAAGGTCACTATTGATAAAGATTTTGAGGCAGTCATTAATCGATGCAGCAATGTCAACCGAAGAGGGCAGGAGGGAGGCACCTGGATTAATCCTGAGATGATCACAGCATACGTCAAGCTTCATAAATTAGGTATAGCACACAGTATTGAGGTATTTGAACATGATGTATTAGTCGGTGGATTATATGGAATAGCCTTGGGAAAAATATTTTTCGGAGAAAGTATGTTCGCCGATCGATCAAATGCTTCAAAAGTAGGTTTTGTCTTTTTTGCAAATCATCTTGCTTCGCAAGGTTTCGAATGGATTGATTGTCAACAAGACACTCCTCATATGAGGACACTCGGAGGAGAACTTGTTAATGAAGAGGAGTTTCTATATATTCTCCGCGATAATCAGCGTCAACTTTTAAGAAATGATTTTGATAAAAGAACATTCTGATTAAAGAATGATTTATTCTTTAATAAGTCCCCTTCAGGGGATGTTTGCTGAGCTGTAGCACATGGTTTAGTGGAGCTGGTCGAAGCATAGGGGCAAGATGGTCAACAGGACACTCCGCACATGAGGACACTCGGAGGAGAACTTGTTAATGAAGAGGAGTTCTTGCAAATTTTACGGGATAATCAAGTTCACATGTTGAAGATTCCAGATTCCAGACTTTTACTGAGTAGGATGCGTAAAAGGAAGTGAGTTTCAAAGAATGCCAGCCTCTAGACTTGTTGCCATTTAATGCGTCTCGTATCTCACATCTCACATCTCACATTTCACATCTGGCGTCTCACATCTCACATCTCACATCTCACATCTCACATCTCACATCTCACATCTCACATCTCACATCTGGCATCTCCTGTATCTATCTGATGCACTCTCGACCATATACGAATCAACATCCTACTTGCTAAAATGCCCAATAATCAACCCCGCCAATTCTTTCCCCACATTTTCCTGCGCTTCAGCAGTCGATCCCCCGATGTGCGGAGAAAGCGAAATCTTAGGATGAGTAAGTATTTCCTTTCGAGGAGTAGGTTCCCCAACGAAGACATCAATACCTGCTCCGCCTATTTGACCAGAAGCCAATCCTTCAAGAATAGCATCTTCATCAAACAGACCACCTCTTGCAGTATTAATGAGCAATACACCTTTCATGAGTTTACCAAGTTCTTCCCGACCGATGACTGGTTTATCCGCTTTAGGAATATGAACGGTGATGATTTCAGATTGTAAAAATAAAGTCGCTAAATCAACTGTCCGGATACTGACCTTCAATTTCTCTAAAGCTCCATTTATTTTTATTTCTATGGCAGCCTCTTTGACATAAGGATCTGAAGCGATCACATTCATTCCAAGTCCCAGGGCCATGCGTGCTACTTCCTGGCCTATGCGTCCGAAACCAATGATCCCAATGGTTTTACCCAAAACTTCAGAACCTTCACTGCACTGTTTTTTTAATTTGGCAAATTCTGTCTGGCCTGTCACCGGCATTGCCCTGTTGGCCACATGCATTAGTCTTTCAAGCGTAAATACATGAGCGAACACCAATTCGGCAACAGATCTTGAAGAAGCCGCCGGTGTGTTGTACACTGCCAGGCCTTTTCCTTTAGCATATTCAACATCAATATTATCCATTCCCACGCCGCCTCTGCCGATAACTTTCAGATTGGGACAGGCATCGATTAAATCTTTTCTCACCTGTGTGGTACTACGTACTGTGATGACATCAAATGTTTTTAGTTTTTCAGGAAGTTCTTCCGCTTTAAAATGCGTCGTCACCACCTCAAAACCGGCTGCTTCCAACATGGATTTACCGGATTCATCAATGCCGTCATTCGCTAATATTCTGATCTGATTCATTGTGCTATATTGTTATGAAGAGAAATAGTTGATTTGAGCAAAGAAAAAGAATTTCCCCAACTAAGAGGATAATGGCCCGAATGAAAAAAGATGGCTGTTTATTTTCCGGACTTGAGTTTTTCGATTTCATTTTCCTTATCCCTGAGCTGGCGCTTCAGTTCATCATTTTCATCCTGTACTTTTTTCAATTCAGTTTGACAATCATCTTTAGAATAGGTATCGGATTTGGTCTCAGTACCGGATGATGATGAAGCAGAGCCACCTGTGATCTTGTGAAAAAAATCTTTCAGTATTTGCACCCCATCCTCACCCCGGAAATAAGTAGCTCCAAAAAAGACAGCAGGAAGGAAAAAGAGAAAAAAGATGAAAAAACGGAAACAACCGGTGGTCTTGTATTTCGGAGTAGTCATGTTAACCTGGGTTTGTTGATGAAGGCAAATTAAACAACTCTGGCTTTATTATCCATGAATTTAGATATCAATGCCATATTATTCGATTGATAAATGATAATAGTTCTATTTTCAAAGCTATTAAGAACCTTAAATCTTAATTACTTTGCCAAAATAGTGACCAGTTTGGCTATATGCATTTACAATAAAAAACCCTGCAGGTAAATATTCAAGGTTATCTATTTCGATATTGTTACCTGAACTATTTATTTCCCTGGAAAAATAAATTCTGCCATTTAAATCAGTTAAAGTAATGAAGAAGCTGCCTTGCAAACCTTGCATTATAAAAAAATGCTGGAATGGATTTGGTACCACATTGATCTGATTCAATTTAATTTCCTTATTCGCTGAAGGGAGTTGATAACAGATTTCAAGTTTTGGATGTTTCGTTGGATCAGTAACATCACTTGAAGAAAACTTCATGCTACGAAATACTTCTTCAGTTAATTGTTTCATCATGAAGCCGTGACTGCTACCTGGATTTGAAATCATATCGGTTACCAGGTTCGTCACATCAATATCAGGATAGTCCTGATTCATAGTAGAGCTCACGGGTAAAATCACCTCATTGTTGCTGGTTGTAGAAGGTTGATTATTCCAGTTAATGCTCTGCTCGTTCCAGGAATCAACAACACGCTGTAAAACTGCACTATTTGAACCGGATTGACCAGCACTTGAAGTCTCTACATTGTAATAAAGGGACAAAGCAGCACTGATTATTTGAGCATTTTGTGGTATGGCTGAAAAATCAAATTCAATAAAACTTCTTAATAATCCCACATTTCCCCCAAACGTCCATGAGGCTGCAATAAAATCTAAATCATTTCCGAAATTATCAGCAGGACTTAAACTAAATACCTTTGCATCCTTTCCATCACTCCCTGGTTGTAGGGTCAGGCACTGGGCTGGTTCAGTTGTATACGTTATCTCAAGTTTGGGCCGATCTGATTCCTGGGATGCATCACTTGAAAAGAATTTCATACTGCTTAATACTGCTTCCACCTGGCCCATGAACATAAATCCAAAACTGTGTGAAGGATCAGCAAGCATGTCTCTGACCAAAAGCGTTACATTAATATTTTCGTAATCCTGGTCTGTTGAAGTGCTTTTTGGCAAATCAACTTGATTGGTATTTGTATAAGAGGGTTGTGTAATCCAGTTAACTGTATTTTCATTCCAATCTTGGGTTATTCTTCTTAAATAAGCTGCATTATTCCCCGCTTGGCCTTCTGAGCTGGTGACAAAATTATGGAAGAGGGACAATCTGGCATCCAAAATGGTTGCCCCGGGAGGAATTGAAGTTAGATCGAACTGAATCATACTCCTTAATGTCCCGGGTTCTCCACCAAAAGTCCAGGTTGCGGCTATAAAATCAAGATCAGAGCCAAAATTCTGCATCGAACTTAGATTAAAAACTTTTGTGTCTTTTCCATCCGTTGGGCCTGGTTGCAGAGTGATTGTGGTTTGACTTTTTAAACAGGAATAAGACAATAAAATAATAAGGAATAGAAAATATTTCATGTGAAATAGTTAAGAATTGAAATGATATGATTAAAGCTAAGCATAAACAATGGGATTATGATTAAGAACCTTCCCGGTCGAAAAATTCTAGCCCAAAATGTGATAATGTTATAGATGAACCTGTTAAAAAAGAATTCAGCCCCACATTTCCACAATGTCACATTACCATATTGCCACATTGTCAAATTGCCACATTTCTTTAGGATATCCTCGACCAATCCTGTTTATACTTATGTTCAGTTGATAGATACCTCGCCAATGGTTCATGTTCAACAGATCTTAATTCATGGTCTTGCGTAATAATTTCTTCAGCTAATGCCCTCGCAGTTCTCAAAATGGCCTGGTCCTCGACAAGATTTGCTGCTTTAAATTCATAAGCCCCACTTTGTCGGGTCCCCGCAATATCACCCGGTCCGCGCAACCTGAGATCTGCTTCTGCAATAAAAAATCCATCATTGCTCTTGCAGATGACATCCAATCTCTCTTTCGCAGCTTTAGATAATTTATAACTCGTCATCAGAATACAATAAGACTGATCCGCACCTCTTCCAACACGTCCTCTTAATTGATGCAACTGTGCCAAACCAAATCGCTCTGCATTTTCAATGATCATCACCGATGCATTCGGAACATTGACACCTACTTCAATCACCGTTGTAGATACCATGATCTGCGTTTTCCTTTCGACGAATCTCTGCATCTCCATATCCTTTTCTTCTGCTTTCATACGGCCATGCACAATTGAAATCTGGTATTCAGGCCGTGGGAAAATTCCAAGCAAACGTTCGTATCCATCCATCAGGTTTTCGAGATCCAGTTTTTCTGATTCTTCGATGAGCGGATAGATCACATATACCTGGCGACCATCTGCAATTTCCTTTCTGATAAATTCCATCACTTTCGATCGATGCGCTTCTGTACGCTGAGTCGTAATCACCGGTTTTCTTCCGGGTGGCAACTCATCCAAAATAGAAATATCAAGATCTCCATAAATGGTCAGTGCCAGTGTACGCGGTATGGGTGTAGCCGTCATCACAAGAACATGAGGCGGATGCACCGGTGACTTTGTCCACATCTGCGCGCGCTGAGCGACTCCAAATCGATGTTGCTCATCCGTGATAGCAAGTCCAAGATTTTTAAATTCAACTCCTTCTTCAATGACAGCGTGAGTTCCGAGTAAGATGCGGATTGTCCCATTGCGCAGGGATTCGAATAATTGATTTCTTGCACTACCTGTGATACTGCCGGATAAAAATGCAACCTCGATATCAAGACCTTTTAGATATTCTGTGATTGATTTGAAATGTTGCATTGCTAAAACTTCAGTCGGAGCCATCAGTACGGATTGATATCCATTATCTGCAGCGAGAAGCATGCACATGAGGGCCACAATTGTTTTTCCGCTTCCGACATCTCCCTGGAGCAATCGATTCATCTGCCTTCCTGAGCCCATATCCTTTCTTATTTCACGCATCACTCTTTTTTGGGCTTCAGTCAGTGCAAACGGAAGATTTTGTGAGAAAAAAGTATTGAATAAATTTCCCACCTCACCAAATACAAATCCTTTGACAGTATCATTTCGCTTGACTTTCGCACGCAAAAGGATGAGTTGGAGAAAAAAAAGTTCTTCGAATTTTATCCTGTTCCTGGCATGATGCAATGCTTCTTTATTCGCAGGAAGATGAACATCCCTGAAAGTTTCATAACGGTTTTTAAATCTCAATTTTGAGATAATCGCGTCCGGTAAATTTTCCCTTAAGTCTTGTGGTCGTAGCTGACTGAATAATTGCTTGATTAATTTTCGCCTTCCTTTGCTATCCAGACCCTTCAACATTAATTTTTCCGTGCTGCTATATACAGGTTCCAAACCGGTTGACAATGCTTTGTCTTCTGCTACTTCTTCAATTTCGGGATGTACTATATTGTATTTGTTTTTGAAAAGTTGAAGTTTACCGTAAATCAGGTAAGGCCTGTCGGTTTTGATCCATTGATCTATTTCTTTGGAACGTTGAAACCAGATCACTTCTATTTCTCCGCTTTTATCTTCAAAAGTGGCTACGAGCCTCTTTTTATGTCCGGCACCTTCAATATGCTTCTCCGTGAAAATTCCTTTCAACTGAACTGCATCGGGAATGGACCTGGAGTCTTTAATGCTTACGATTTGGGATTTATCGATATACCTGAAGGGGAGATCCCACAGCAGATCTCCAATCCGGTGAATACCTAATTCTTTTCGCAATACCTCACCACGAGCAGGGCCAACTCCTTTCAGGTATTCAATAGGTTGATCCAGGATAAACTCTTCTCTGTTCAAATTAGATGTATTCAGCGGGAGGAAAGATAATTACATCATCCTTGAATGGCAACCCTCAACTGAACATGATTTATTTTAAAATAACCGTTAAGGAAACACGACCCAACCAAGTCAGGTGAATAACCTTACTTTTGTGGTTTCCCTTTTGATAAATTCCCCTTAATGGAGACGAAGAGACAAAAACAGATCAGTGAATTGCTTCGGCGGCAGTTCAGCATGGTGCTCATGGATGAAGGGTCTTATATTTTTGACAAAGCTCTTGTGACCGTCACCAGGGTAGTGGTCTCCCCGGACATGTCAACAGCAAAAATATATTTGTCTGTTTTTAATGCCGATAATAAACAGGAAGTGATGATGGGCCTGGAAGCAAATAATCATCGTCTTCGTCTTGCACTTTCCAATAAAGTGGGAAAACAATTACGCCGCATTCCTGAATTAAATTTCTACCTGGATGAATCCCTCGATGAGTTTTTTCGCATGGACAAAGTATTAAGCGATCTCAGGGCAAACAATCAAATGGGCTCAGAAGAAGAATAAGCAGGTATTGACGAATTACGAATTACGTTTACTGATTCCCGAATACTGCTTACCGAATACCGATTACTGACTACTGATCGTCCTGATCATCTCCTCCACCACACCTTCTTTAAGTGAAAAATCACAATAAAATAATTTTTCCGGAGGCACCATTTTCATCAGGTAACGAATGAGTAAATAAGCAACAACGATATAATCCAATCTCTCTGCAGGAACTTCAGGCATGTGTTTTCTTTGTTCAAGATCCGCCTGGATCACTTTGTCAAGAGCATTCATTATTCCACTCATTTCCAACTCACTCCAATGCGATGAAGTGACTTTCCTTGGAAGCACATCGTACAGAATCTCAAAAGAACCACTCGCACCAATTAAATAATAAACAGAAGTTTTCTCCAATGCTTCTTTCAAGAGAATCAACTGACTTTCCAATTCATTTTCCAACTGATCGATTTCAATGGAACTGATGGGATCTGAACGGTGATACATCCTATAAAGAATGGCAACACCTATTTTATAACTTTCTTCAAATGCAACTTCATCCCCTTTGAATAAAATAAATTCCACGCTCCCTCCTCCGATATCCATGATGAGTCCATATTGATCAAGATTGGGAATAGCGCTTCTGATCCCATTCAATATAAATCTTGCTTCGGCATGTCCATCAATGATTTCGATCGGGATCCCGGTGACAGAAGAGATTTTTTCAGCTACCTCGGCACCATTCCGTGATTCTCTCAGAGCTGCAGTTCCTATTGCCCTGGTACGAGTGACTTTATATTTTTGAAGAGAAAGTTGAAAACGCATCATGGCATCGATCGCCCTTTGCAACGCATTTTCACCGATGAGTTCCATGTGACCGTCTGCCAATTTCACATATTCTCTTTCCTTGTGAAGAGTTACCCAGGTACCTTTTGTTCCAATTTCACAAATCAACAAATGGAAAGTATTGGACCCAAGGTCAATCACCGCGATCCGCTCACCGTTCATTTTTGTTTTTCCTGAACCTGTTTAATAATCTGATTAAAAAATTCTATTCCTGATTCCGACATAGCATTAGAAGCTACAGGTTTATTGTCTTTCATAAAGATAAAATAGGCGCATCCAACATCATTGTATATATCAGCCTCTTTTACAATGACACCTTTAGAAATCCAGCTTAAACGGCCTAAAGCTTTACATGGAGCACTCATGAGGGCAGGTGTAGGGGATACATAAAGGACAGTTTTTTTAGCACTGCTGGCCTCATCCTGGTTGAGGCTCATGGGAAGATTGTAAAAGATCATGTCTACTTTATCAGTGATGGAATATAGTAAGGTGAGCTCTTGATTACCTAAAGGCGGATAAGGAGACGTGCCAGAATGATATTCAGACTCTGCAGGAGGTGGAGTATCTTTTTTTGGAGCAGGTGAACATGACCAAAAATAAATACACAGGAATGCAAAGCAGAGTGGGAGGGGCTTAATTAATTTAAACATGTGTTAAAAGTAATACTCTAGTCTGAAGGTTATAAAATAAGACAACAACCTTTGCCCCTCCAGTCCGTGTTTATCAGGGCTAAAGAGTGGAGTGATCCCACGTGTATACCTTCCGGTGATGCCCAGGCTTTTGTTGAACATATAGGTAGCTCCGATCAACCAGGATAAATCATTGTTATTAAAATAGGGAACAAGATTGTCCACCGACATTCCCGGAGGATGATAATAATCATCTGCACTCGCATTGATGAGACGTCCATAACTCAATCCTGCCTGTGCAGAAACTTTATAAAATTTTTCTTTTTCCTGGTACCAATCTCCAAGAGTGAAGTAAACAGGTAATTCTGCATAGGAAAGTTTGATCTGGATATTCGGATCATAATTTGGATTGAAAATACTGGGCTGACTACCTCGTTGTGAATATAAAAACTCGACATTCAGATCAAACGGTGAGTCAAAATTGTAAATCGCCTTGATTCCGCCGGTGAATCCAATCTGATCAAATCCCGCCAGCTGATCCCCGTCAATTTGACATGCGTTCATTCCTGCTACTATAGCTGCAGAAAAATTTTGAGAGAAAAGTGTTGTGATCGATACCAGGAACGTTGTTGATATAACGACAATCCTGACACATATCAAAGGTTTTTTTAATTTCATGGCTGGATGTTGAACCTTGACAATCGAAATGAGGGCTTCATCAAGGGAATAGCTTCTAAAACAGAATTAAAGAATGATCAAATATACCAAGCATAATCTCAAAAGGCTTGAAGATATCTTCAGTGAACTCAAGATTACAGTTAGATATGAGAAAGGCAATTTCCAGTCCGGATATTGTATAGTCTTTGGCAAAAATATAGTTATTGTCAATAAATTTTTTGATGTTGAGGCCAGGACAAATACTCTCATGGAAATTCTTGACCAGGGAACTTTCGATCCGACAGAACTCAATGCAGAAAACCTGGAATGGTATGAGAAGGTCAGGAAAAGCATGATGAAACCCGTGTGAACCCGAAAATAGAAATCACACTTTTAGGGACAGGTACATCCCAGGGCATTCCAGTTATTGGTTGCCCGTGCAAGGTTTGTTCATCTACTGATCCCAGGGACAAACGACTCAGAACAGCAGCTTTTATCCAGGTCGATGATCTGGGCCTGGCGATTGATCTGGGCCCTGATTTCAGGATGCAAATGCTCAACAATAGCCTTTCCAATGTGCATGCAGTATTACTGACGCATGAACACAACGATCATATCTCAGGATTGGATGACATCAGGCCAATCAATTACCGCTACAACAGGAATATTCCCATTTATGGATCCTCCAGATCGATAGGTGAAATTCAAACAAGATTCGCTTATGCATTTGATCCTGAATACAAATACCCCGGTAAACCACATGTCACGGGTATTATTATTGATGATCAGCCTTTTAAAATAAATCACCTCACGATCATTCCTATCCCCGTTGATCATGGTGAAATGTCCATTTATGGTTTCCGGATTGGAAATCTCGCTTACATCACCGATGCTAAAACGATCCCTTCAAGGAGTAAAAAACTATTGAAGGACCTTGATATTCTTATTTTAAATGCCTTGAGATTTGAGCCGCACGTGGCACATCTTAATATTGAAGAAGCTATTGAATTGGTCAGAGAGCTGAAACCGAGGAGTTGCTTTCTGACACATATAAGCCATGACACGGGCCTCCATGCTGACATTGATTCAGTGATGCCGGACGGTATCAGGCTTGGTTATGACGGATTGCGCGTCAAAGTAGCCTGATTCTAAAGATCAATTTGGTAAGCCCGGCGACAAAATATCCCTGATCATTCTGGTTTAGACTTACTGTACTATATTTCCGTTATCTTTATAAAAGTCTGAATCAAAAGCATAATATAAATTGTTGATTTGATTTAGAACTTATTGAAGAAGGGTGGGAAGTAATATGCTTAAGAGAATACGGTATTGTGTCCTGAGTATCTGTCTGATGATGGCCATATCATCTTATGGACAGCATACATTCCAGAATAGTCTTTACATGTTTGACCGGTATGCATTCAATCCTGCATTTGGCGGAATGGAGAGCAGCCTCGTCACAAATCTTTCATACAGAACTCAATGGGCAGGACTTCCGGGAAATCCTGAATCCTACATGATTACCGCCCACATGCCTTTTTATTTATGGAAAGGTGCGATTGGGATGGAAATATTTAATGAATCCATTGGTGCAGAACAACAAACTGCATTTTTACTTTCTTACAATTATATCAGGGAAACTCAGCTAGGTCTGTTTTCTTTCGGACTTAAAGCCGGTCTTTCACAGAATAGCATTGATGGGACCAAGCTCAGGGCTCCGGACGGATACTATGAAGGAAATATAATTGATCACCAGGATGTCAATTTGCCAAATGGCTATGCCAGTGGTGTATCGCCTGTTTTAGAGACTGGGGTTTATTATGCAGGGGATCTTTTTGAGGCTGGTCTATCAATGACTGGTTTTTATCCCGAAGGCATTAATGTTGGAAACGAGATTCACTATACACCAAAACCCGGATTCCACTTTTTTGGGGAGTATTTCATCGAATCTCTAGATCATGTTTCAATTTATCCTGTGGTCTATGTCAAATCTGATCTTGTGGAAACTCAGGCTGAAGTGTCAGTCAGAGCCCAATGGGAAGATCTTCTTACGGCAGGAATAGGGTATAGGGGGTTTGGACATCAGAATCAGGATGCATTGATCCTGGCAGCAGGAGTCAGATTGTCGCCTAAGTTCTTTCTTCATTACTCCTATGATATTGGTTTAAGTAGTCTCAATTCAGCTCACCAGGGTACTCATGAGATACTCATCAGCTACAATCTTGGTAAAAGAATTGGGGCCGGTCTCCCTCCAAGGACTATTTATAACCCAAGAAACCTATAATGAAGCTCTTTCTCATTCAATACCCTGACGAAGAATTGTTGCTGAATCCAACTTTTCATATGGGTAAAGACTTTGTTTGGTGCTGATTACGAAAGATTAACTAAAAGGGAATCAATTCATTAGAATCACAGACTTAAATTCTTTGAATTGTATAATATAGTCAAATAATATGTCGTTACAACGGTTGTTGGCATAAAATATGCTGCCCTTTGTGTGGTCAGAAAAAGATATTTGTTGGATATCTAAGTCAAAAAACTATCTTTACGCCTCTTTTTTAAGCTACCCAAAACAGCGAAACTTTTATAAAAAGGATGAGGAACATTTCTATCTCAGCGTTGGCCATAGTGAGTGTGGTCTTCTTATTCAGTGCCTGTAGTACCAAAGAGTCAGGGCAACTGATCGGCGTCACTGATCGCCCCAAATATTCGGGTATTAATCCTTATGGGATGGAGTACATACCCAGCGCCACTTTTCATATTGGTCAGACAGATCAGGATATCTTCAATAGTTATATGCAGAGGCCAATGGCAGTATCCATTGTCGGCTTTTTCATGGATGATACCGAGATTACAAATAATGAATACCGCCAGTTTGTCAACTGGGTTCGTGATTCAATAGCACATACCACTTTGGAGCACTTTATCGAAGATGATAACGGTAACCAAAAGATCGATTGGAGTTATGAGATAGATTGGACTGATGAAGCTCTCGACGGAATGTATTTCCAGGGAGATGACATGTTCAACGGCAACGCTAAAGAAATGGACACTCGCAAACTGGTTTATAAATACGAGTGGAAAGATTGGGATAAAGCAGCTAGCCGCAATTTTGACGGAAAAAGAAATCAGATCATCAACAGGGAAGAAGTCAGCATTTATCCTGATACCCTGGTTTGGATCCGTGATTTTGCTTACTCATATAATGAGCCCTTTACAAGAAATTATTTCTGGCACCCGGCTTTCGATGATTATCCTGTAGTCGGAGTTAACTGGAAAATGGCTAAAGCTTTTTCTGCATGGAGAACAAACCTTTGGAATACTTACAGAGGAGAAGATGAACCAAACACCGAAGAATTCCGCCTCCCAACAGAACATGAGTGGGAATATGCAGCAAGGGGAGGACATGATTTGGTTCCTTATCCATGGGGTGCTTACGGTCTCCGCAATGCAAAAGGATGTCTGTTAGCTAATTTCAAACCAGGAAGAGGAAATTATCCTGAAGATGGTGGTCACTACACCGTAAAGGCAGATGCTTATTTCCCCAATGATTTTGGTCTTTATAATATGGCAGGGAATGTTTCGGAATGGACAGAAACAGCATTTTTCGAAAATGCACAATCTTTCATTCATGACGAAAATCCAAATATCAAATATGACGCTAAACCTGATGATCCGGCTGTTTACAAACGTAAAGTGATCAGGGGCGGTTCATGGAAAGATGTGGCGTATTATTTACAGACCGGCACACGCAATTGGGAATACCAGGATACTACGAAATCTTACATTGGATTCCGTTGCGCCCTGACTTTCTTAGGAAGATCTATCAACGATACGAATTAAATCACCGGAGGATTAAGTTTTGAAACACAAACCATTGATCCCAGGAAAATTGCTTTATCTGAATAGCTGACAATAAAAAAATAAATCCGGGAAGATGCGGGCTATAGTTGTATCCTGACATTTCCTGATATCTCAATCACTATTTCTTTAACTAATAAACATCTCAACCAACATGTACAGGTTTATTAAATCGAATTCTTTCAAGTATCTCAAAAACTTCGTTATTGGAGTAGGTGCTTCTGTCGTCATGATCGGAGCTCTTGGTAAAATCCGGAGTTTCGGATGGGGTGACGCGATGATCACCGTTGGCCTTTCTACTGAGGCATTTATTTTCCTTATGCTGGGTCTGATTCCACCGGAAAAAGACTACTACTGGGAGAAATTGTATCCGGGATTAGAGAAATACAACAGTAAAATATCTCCGATCGCTGCCGGTGAAATGGATAAGGACCAAAGGCCTCTCAATGGGGTCAAGGTTGAAGGTCAGCTTGGTGGAATGCTTTCTGAATTACAGATCATGTCGAAAAGCATGAGCTCACTGAAAGCACTGCAGGAAGTGGATTTTTCTCAGACTTCGGACCAGATTAAAGCAATGGGTAATTTCTATGACCGGATGAACCAGGCCATGCAGGAATTAAGCCATAGCGTAGAAGAGACAAAAGCATATCGCGGACATATTACAGCATTAAATCAGAATCTTGTTGGAGTGAACACGATGTACCAGGGCGTTCTTCAGGCTAAAGATTCACTGAGCAAAGTCAATGATGCAATGGTAGAACTGGCCAACACAGCAGATGATGCACGCAGCTACAAGGACCAAATGGGTACACTGAACAAGAACTTACGTTCGTTGAATAGTGTATACGGTAACGTTCTGACTGCCATGACAGGAACTGCAAAGGCATAAGCCGGTATTGAAGTTCAGTATGATTTATTTTTTAATGAAAAACTATTAATTCGATATGTCAATTCCAAAGGAGCCCAGGCAGATTATGATCAATATCATGTATCTGGTTTTGACTGCCCTGCTTGCACTTAATGTTTCGGCGGAGATCTTTAACGCATTTAAAGTTGTGGATAAGAGCATGGTGAAGAGTAACACCGCTCTCGATGAAGCAAACAATAAGATGCCGGACGCTATTAAAGCCGGTGCGAAAAAGAGAGAATCTCTGGCTAAATATGCCGAACGTGTCGATCCTGCGCGACAATATTCACAGGAGTTTGATAAATACATTCAGGGTATCATTGATACCATGATCAATATCACCGGCGGGTATGTACCCGATCCGGAAACGGGTCAGCCTACTGATAAACTGAAAGGTGAGAAAGAAAAGAATGTCACCACCAGGTTATTAGTAGATAAGGGTGTCGGCGAAGAAATTAAAGCCAAGATTCTGGAGTATAAGAATAAATACATGGCGCTACTTGATACAGCTGATGTAGGTAAGTACGGCGATGATATTGCATTGGGAGTAGATGATGTCAGCTGGAAGAAGAAAAAGAAGAAGAGTTGGGCTGAAATGAATTTCAACCACATGCCATTACAGGCTGCAATTCCAATTCTCCGGAAATTTCAGAATGACAATAAGAACTCAGAAGCTACAATATTGAATTACCTGGCTACCCAGGTAGGTACAACTACTGACGTGGTTTTGGACAAATTTGCTGTTGTTTCAGCTGCTGAGAAATCTTATGTGATCAAAGGCGATACATACAATGCCGATATCTATCTGAGTGCCTTTGCAGGTGCAGACAGTAAGACTGGAATTTCGATCACTGTAGATGGAAGATCCCTTCCTGTTGATGCAGAAGGAATCGCCAAGTACTCTGCTTCCGCAAGTTCAGTGGGTATCAAAAAATATACTGCTACAGTTACTGTGACAAATCCTGTTACGGGAGAAGTTCAGCCGTTTCATAAGGAGTTTGAATATGAAGTTGGAGAGCGCTCTGTATCCGTTTCCGCTACAAAAATGAATGTGTTCTATATGGGTGTACCTAATCCTGTGGAAGTATCTGCAGCTGGTGTACCCAGTAACCAGGTCCAGGTAGCTATGTCAGGAGGAGGAGGAGGAAGTATTTCTCGTAATTCTGACGGTACTTTCACGGTAACTGTGACATCACAGACAAAGAAGGATGAGTATGCTTACATCAATGTAACTGCTCCTGGCCTTACCGCTCAGAAAGCATTCCGAACGAAGAGAATTCCTGACCCTGTAGCAAAATTGAGTGCTTCAGCAGGTGGGGCAATGTCTTCAGGCGAATTTAAAGCTCAGCGGGGTCTATTTGCTGTTCTTGATAATTTTGACTTCGATGCTAAATGTGAGATCATAGGTTACCAGTTAGTTCGTGTACCAAGAAGACAAGATCCGCAGCCAGCTACGAATAAAGGAGGACCTTATGGTTCTGAAGCCAAGTCAATTGTAGACCAGGCTAAAGCAGGTGATACGTACTACTTCGAAGATGTGAAGGCCAAGTGTCCCGGGGATGCTGTAGGTCGTCCAATCAATCAACTTGTATTTAAAATAAATTAATATTTCATCATGAAGTTATCTTTTGGTCATCTGGTTGTTTTCGGCTTAGCCGTTCTGCCGTCTATTGGATGGGCACAGGTTGAGGAGAAAAAGGTTGAGGAGAAAAAGCTTGCTGAGGTCAACGTCATCACAGAATCAAGTGAGCCTGTTGAGGATACTTACCTCAATGATGTCGTCAGACATACCATGATATTCGAAAACAGGGTTCTTCCATATGAACCTCTGCGCGAAGCGGATATTCCATGGGAGCGCAAACTGTGGCGTGTCATTGATGTCAGGGAGAAAATCAATCAACCTTTCAGCTATCCGCCTATGCCTTTGTTTACCATCATGGCAGACGGAGTTCAATCAGGTGAAATCAAGGTGTTCAAAGACGAAGACTTTAAGGAAATGATGACACCTGAAGAGGTACAGGGAAAACTCATGCATACAGATACAAGTCTCATCTTCAATCCTGATACTTACGAAGATGAAGTGCGTATCGTAAATAGCCCTGTCAATCCTGAGGACATTAAAAAATACAGGGTCAAGGAAGTGTGGTTTTTCGATAAGGAAGAATCAAGAATGAGAGTACGCATACTTGGTATCGCTCCGATCCAGGATCAATATGATGCTAATGGTGTATTTAAATATGCTCTTCCGTTGTTTTGGGTGTATTACCCCGAAGCTCGGGAAGTATTAGCCAGGTATCCATCATACAATGACCAGAATGATGCAGATCCGGGTACATGGTATGACCTGTTTGAAGAGCGAAGATTTTCAAGCTATATTTTTAAGGAATCCAATGTTCTTGACGTTTGGTTATCACAATATTTCATTGATGATAATGGTGAAGATAAAGGTGTCGCCAGGCTGATGGAATCAGATCGCATCCAGCAGGAACTATTTAACTGGGAACATGATCTCTGGTCTTATTAATTGACTTCTTAGAATAAAATATAAAGGCCTTTGCTGAATTTTCTGCAAGGGCTTTTTTATTATACATATTGAAATTTCGAATGATTGCTAATGGCGCTATTTTAGCGTCCTTATTATTGAAAATAGTCTTTCAAAGTTTTTTAGAATGCCTGGAAAAGAATATATCATTCGCAACCTTCGCCTTCATCTCAGCTTTCGCCTTCACCTTAGCCTCAGCCTTTTGTTTTGCCTTAGCCTTCGCCTACTTTTTAGCCTTCGCCTCAGCCTTCGCCTTAGCCCTTTTTTTTGCCTTAGCCTTGGCGTTCTGCTATCCTCTTGCTACAAAGAGAAATTCACCACAGATCAAAATGAAACCATATCCTTTTCAACGGATACATTGAATTTTGATACTGTCCTTACCAGCATCAGCACCGTGACCAGGTATTTTAAAGTTTATAATCGAAATGATCTTTCTATCAAAATACAGGATGTAAAGCTTACAGGAAACAATGCAGCTTTTTTTCACCTCAATGTAGATGGCATTGCCGGTAATGACATTTCCGACGAGCAGATACAGCCTCATGACAGCATTTATATTTTTGCTGAAGCCACTATAGATCCCGATGCCCCGGAATCCGTAAGCCCTTTTATCCTGGAAGCCGATATCTCATTCCTGACGAATGGCAATCAACAAAAAGTCACATTAATCGCCTGGGGTCAAAATGCTAATTATATTCCCGGGCCAAATACACCTAACCGCATTTTATTGCTTACATGCGATATGGGACAAATCACATGGGATGATCCAAAGCCATATGTCTTGTATGGTACATTGCTCATTGATTCCTGCACACTTGTATTGCCTCCGGGTACACGCCTATATGTTCATGGAGGGATTGCCAACAATCAGTTGGGCATTTACAATGAAGGATTGATTTACACACTGCCAAATGGCAAGTTGCAGGTTTCAGGAACTGTCACACAGCCTGTAATCATTCGCGATGACAGGATTGAACCTGATTATGACGGTTCGTGGGCAGGGATTCGGCTTGGTCCCGGGAGCGGGCCTCATCGTTTCAGTTATATGAAATTAACCAGCGGAATTGTTGGCATCTCTGCAGATAGTGCATCAGTAGTGGATATTGATCACAGTAGCGTTGCCTTTACCGGTGGACCCGGATTCTATGCGCGTCATGCATCTGCCCGAATATCGAATTCACTATTTTACGAAAATGGAACGCAATCGATCGAATTGACTTATGGAGGAGATTATGAATTGACTTATTGTACAATGTCCAATTTTGGAAACAATGCAGAAGCCCTCTTATTGAATAATTATTATTGCGCAGATCCTCTTTGTTCCGCAGGTGCAATGTTGAATTTGCTAAATGCTCGTGTGCGTGATTGCATCATGGTTGGGTCCTCCACTGATGAACTTTGGATGGTCGATGCATCAGATCCATCTCAAATGTTATTTGACGTGAAAATGGAGAATAACATTGTCGTGGTGAAAGATCTTCTTAAACCTGATAATTTTCCCACCTTCTTCGATGACATCTGTACAAACTGTCTGCAATGGCAATATGGTGACACCTTATTTATTGACATGGATAAAAATGATTATCACCTCGATACCATGTCCATCGCGGAGATGAAAGGGATTCCTGTCCCCGGATTCACAGATGATCTGGATGGTCTGTCAAGAGATGTCAGTCATCCGGATATCGGGTGCTATGAGTTTCCTAACTAGGATGTTTCCCGCTGTTTGAAGTTTCCAAACTTCAAACAAATATTATTATGCTGATTCTACTTTATAACTGCCTCAAGCAGTTTTTAACTGCATGTAATATTCAAAAGAACCTAATTAAAATGTGAACATGTTTGTTAGCTGCAGTTTGAAACTGCTTCCATTTAATTTACATAGTGAATTAACAAGCGGATATTTATTTTAAGTTTAAAAACTTAAAATAGCTTAATGATTAAGAATAAAATAAATTTCCCTGTCAGAGGGTTGGGGGTATAACGGTATTTATCCTTCTCTTATCCACCGTCACAAGCATAATAAAACCTATCATAAAAAACATCGTCAGAACTAAAACGCTCATCCGCATATTTCCTGTGATGGAATTGACCAGTCCAAACATAAATGTCCCTGTGACAATGGCCAGTTTAGAGACAATATCATAAAAGCTAAAAAAAGAAGTAGGGTCATCCTTGCGGCCTTCAAGTAATTTAGCATAAGTCGCTCTTGAAAGAGATTGTATTCCGCCCAGCACTAAACCTACGAAGCCAGCGATGGTGAAGAATTGCCATTTTTCCGTAGTGAGATAAGCCCCACCGCAGATGAGAACCCAGATCAGGATTTGAATGAGGAGACTGAATTTATTCCCTCTAAGTTTAGATACTCTTGCAAAAAATAAAGCGCCCGGAATAGCTACGAGCTGGAGAAGTAAAATCGTAATAATTAATTCCGTACCCTTAAAACCCAATTCCTGGCTTGCAAAAATGGAAGCAAGGTAAATGACAGTGTGAACCCCGGCGATGTAAAAAAAATAAGAGATCAGATATCGCTTGAGATGTACGTCAACTTTTATTTTATACCAAACGAGCAACAACTCGTGCCATCCTTTTTTAAATAAATTTTCAACATGATGCATCCTGTTGTCCGGAGGTAACCTCGCAAACGTAATCTGTGCAAACCCAAACCACCAAAACCCCACCAACACAAATGAAATCCTGGATGGAAGTGTCGGATTGGATATGCCAAACCATTCAGGTTTTTGAATCATGACCAGGCAGAAGATGAGTAACATAACGCTTCCGATATATCCATAGGCATAGCCTTTGGCACTTACCTTGTCATACTGATCTTCTGTCGCAATAATAGGCAGGTAGGAATCGTAAAATACCAATCCACCTGCTGCTCCAATAGTTCCAAGGATAAATGAAGCAGTACCGATCCACATTGTTTCTGCGGAACTAAAAAAGAATAGAGAAATACATCCTATAGCTCCAACGAGCGTAAATGATTTTAAAAAATACATTCGACGTCCACTGTAATCTGCGATACCCGATAATAAGGGAGACAATAGGGCGATTAGAATATAAGCCAACGTAACGGAGAAAGAATATAATGCAGAACTGGACACAGAACCTCCGAATATATTGATGCGGGCATTCGCTACATTTGAAAAATAAATAGGGAATATTGCAGTGGATATCACCAGGTAATAAGCCGAATTGGCCCAGTCAAAATAAGCCCATCCGTTAATGATTTTTTTATCATTGAGTTCCATATGATGAAGGTAATTGTTATGAAAAACCAAGGTAGTCCTTCTTGCCCGGAATATGGTCAGACCGATGTGAGATTCCCTTTTTTCCCTGTGATGATGTTTTATTATCTTCCCTCGTTATGAGAATTCTGATTTTGAGCCGGAGCCCAATCCTATACTCCACCCACAGTCTTGTGATGGCGGCGCGACGCCGTGGTCATTCAGTCAGAGTAGTAGACCATATGCAGTGTGATCTTACTATTTTGGATGGAAAGTTAGGTGTTCGTTACCAGGGTGAATTCCTTGGAAGACCGGATGCTGTAATTCCACGAATCGGATCCTCTGTCACAAGCTATGGTGCAGCGGTTGTAAGACATTTTGAAATGATGCAGGTGTACACCGTGGTGACTACGGATGCATTGTTAAAGGCACGTGATAAAAGAACTTCATTACAATACCTTGCGGCAAATAATTTACCTGTACCAGATAGTGTTTTTACAGCCATTCCTGAAAATGTAGAGGCAATGCTTCGCTTACTTGGTGACAATTATCCTGTTGTCATCAAAATGCTTAACAGTACGCAGGGACAAGGAGTGATCCTGGGTGAATCACTGAGTGCTGCTCAATCTATCACTGAAGCTTTCATACGATTGAGGGAAGAGGTCCTCTTGCAAAAATTTATCACTGAATCAAAAGGCAGGGATGTCAGAGTTTTCGTTGTAGGAGGCAAAGTCATTGCAACCATGGAAAGAAGCGCGCAGGATGGTGAGTTCCGATCAAATTTACATCGCGGTGCATCCTCAAAAAAAGTACGCATTACTCCGGCTGAAGAAGAAATTTCACTACGCGCCGCAAGGTTGATGGGATTGGAAGTTGCAGGAGTTGATATTCTTAGATCGGAAAAGGGTCCGCTCATTTTAGAAATCAATGCTTCACCCGGACTCGAAGGAATTGAAGGGACAACGAACGTGGATATTGCAGGACACATCATCAAATTTGTTGAAAGCCATGCCCGACCGGTCACTGTTCAATGAGATTCGTCAGATTCATTTGGGCAATAATGAAATCATGCCCGGCACAAGCACTAAAGCGAGTTATAGTGTAGGTAATCTCCCATCAGGTACACGTGTCGCCATTCAAATGGAAATTTTCCGCAGCACACAACCAGGTCCTCATGTATTGATCATCGGGGGCATACATGGTGATGAAGTCAACGGGGTTGAGATTGTAAGAAGGACTTTAGAAAATAATTTATATAAAGAAATGTCAGCCGGTACTGTTATTGTAGTACCACTGCTCAATGTGTACGGGTTTATCAATTTTAGCCGCGATGTTCCTGATGGCAAGGATGTCAATCGCAGTTTTCCCGGAACTTTAGCAGGAAGCCTTGCATCAAGAGTCGCGAGGATCATTACAAAAAATGTATTGCCACAGATTGACGTGATCATAGATTGTCATGCCGGCGGCCAGAATCGGTTTAATTATCCCCAGGTTAGAATTACAAAAGGCGATGAAGAAAGTTATAAGCTTGCGCTAGCTTTTAATCCACCTTTTATTATTCACAGATCTGCTTTGAATGGTTCATTACGTAAGACGGCAAAACTTGCACAAAAACTTTGCCTCACCTACGAAGGTGGTGAAGCACTTCGGCTGGACGGGTATTCTATTGCTAGAGGCATTGCAGGAATTGAACGATCTCTTCAAAATCTGGGAATGATCAGGAATGCACCGCTTGAAACAGGTATTCCTGTAGATATTGAACATGTCAGCTGGGTCAGGTCATCTCATGCCGGTCTTTTTATCTGGTCGAAGAGCTCAGGATTCCCGGTCAAAAAAGGAGATCCTTTAGGCACAATAGGAGATCCCTACGGTACTCGAAGAGTTATTGTCTCGGCACCCAGGGATGGTTATATCATCGGTCATACCAATGCACCTGTTGTAAGCCAGGGAGACGCGCTTTTCCATATTGGTTATTGATTTGAACCAGGACTTGCCGCATTAAGCATCTCATTTATCTTTGCTGCCACAATATGAAACTTAACCCTGCCAGGATTATTACTTTTTCCCTCCTCTATGTAATGTTGGTGGGGTGTAACTGGCAAAACAGGAACAATCAGTCAACAGAAGATGGCACTGCTGCTCATCACGATAGTTTAAATAAAGGCTTCGAATCTGATGTTAAGGTTTATGAAAGTCCTGACCGGGTGATCTGGCAAAAACCGGATTTGGTCATTGAACAATTAGGCCAGGTAGAAGGTAAAATTGTAGCAGATCTTGGTGCCGGTACAGGATATTTCAGCAGGCGAATTGCATTCAAAGGAGCTACGGTCATTGCTATCGATATTGACCCAAAAGCCATTCAATGGATGGAAGAGCAAAAGGCAAAATTCCCTGCGGACATCAGGGAAAGATTGATAATTCGCCAGGCTGATGCGGACAACCCGCATCTCAAACCAAATGAGGTTGATCTGGTACTCCTTGTAAATACCTATACTTATATAAAAAACAGGGTCCCTTATTTTACAAGATTGAAAGAAGATATTCGCAAGGGTGGTGATGTCGTCATCATTGATTTCAAAAAGAAAGAAACGCCATTTGGCCCGCCACTGGAAGAGAGAGTAGATGCTGTCGATGTTGAAAACGAATTGAAAGCAGCCGGGTATGAAATACTTAAAGTAGATGAGGAGTCTCTCGACTATCAGTACATCATTAAAGCACAACGTTAATAACGTGAATCGTCAGTCGTGAATCGTCAGTCGTGAATCGTCAGTCGTGAGTCGTCAGTTGTGAGTCGTCAGTTGTGAGTAGTGAATGGTGAATTGAAGCAGGATTAGATTGGCCCCGGATTTTCGAAGCGAAGCGAAGAAAAGTTGGGGACGCGCAGCGGGGGCCGCAATCTTTTTTTTATTTCGACTTCGCTCAATTTAAATTCGAAAATCCAAAATCACTTTATCTCACCAACAACTCATCTCTTCCCGGTCCGATCGAAATAAAAGATATGGGCAGTGATAATTCTTTCTCCAGGTAGGAAATATAAGTCTTCACTTCATTCGGTAATTCATCATACGAATCCACAACAATATCTTTCATCCAGCCGGGGTGATGATTGAGTACTACATCCTTGATGCCCTCAGTGATATCGAATGGTAATTGTTTCGACTTAGCACCAAATTCTGTCTCGTATTCATTGGCGACAGAAATGGATTCGAATGCATTCAATACATCCAGTTTTGTCAGAGCGATGTGCGTTGTCCCTGTGATCATGGCTGCATACCTGAGTTGCGGAAGATCTATCCATCCGCATCTCCTGGGTCGACCTGTTGTGCTGCCAAATTCATGCCCAGCATTGCGCAGCCGGTCACCATCTTCCCCGGTTAATTCGGATGGAAATGGTCCTGAACCAACACGAGTGCAATATGCTTTTGAAACTCCAATGACTTTTCCTATTGCTGTAGGAGGAATACCGAGGCCGCTACTTACTCCGGAAGTTATAGTATTGGATGATGTGACAAATGGATAAGTTCCAAAATCAATATCCAGCATCACACCTTGTGCTCCTTCAGCAAGGATATTATGCCCTTGACGAAGATGATCATAAAGAAAATATTCTGCATCGATGAGGTCGAGGGTTCTCATGCGTTCTATGGCTTCAAACCATTTATCTTCATCGGCACTCAGGTCATTTTGAATCTCTGGATACTGCTTCAGCAGTCGAAGATGTTTATCCCTAAGGGAAATATATTTTTGATAAAAAGAACTGCTTAAAGCATCACCGACGCGCAATCCGTTCCTCCCTGTTTTATCCATGTAGCATGGTCCGATACCCCGCAGGGTAGATCCGATTTTTTCTTCACCTTTTGAAGCTTCGGAAGCCATATCGAGGAGCCTGTGTGTAGGCAGAATCAGGTGAGCTTTTTTCGCAATGAACAACCTGTTCAGGACATCACATCCTTGAGCGATCAGGGCATCAATTTCTTTGATGAGTGTGACCGGGTCAATCACCACGCCATTCCCTATGACATTGATCATGTGGTTATGAAAAATACCTGATGGGATTGTATGCAGTACAGTCTTTTTGCCATCGATCCAGAGTGTATGCCCCGCATTAGGACCTCCCTGGAACCTGCAAACCAATTGGTACTGATCTGCGAGGTAGTCAACAATTTTTCCCTTGCCCTCATCTCCCCACTGAAGGCCCAATAAAACATCTACTGCCATGTGTATGATTCTCTAAATGACAAAGGGCTCACGGCCCTGAACCGCAAAGATAACTGTCCCTGCTGAATTCAACAGGAAAAGCATGCCCCATGCTCTCTGCTATTTACATCCTCCCTTGCAATGTCCAAACAAATTCAAACTATGATGCTCAATGGTAAAATTCAACAAATCTCCCATCGTGGTTTTGATCTGCTGGACCCGAGGATCGCAAAACTCTAAAACTTTACCACATTCGAGACAGATGAGATGATCATGTTGTTTGAAGCCGTATGATTTCTCGTATTGGGTCAGATTTTTTCCGAATTGATGTTTGGTGACCAGTTCACAATTGACTAAAAGTTCCAGTGTATTATAAACAGTGGCCCGGCTGACACGGTAATTTGCATTTTTCATGTGGATGTATAGGGCCTCTGCATCGAAATGATCTGTCCTGCTGTAAATTTCTTTAAGGATGGCATATCGTTCAGGTGTACGCCGAAGATTATGTTCTTCCAGGTGGAGGGAAAATATTTCTTTCACTTCATCAAATGATATTTTACCTCCGGTCTTTGTGATGGATGCTGATGGCGTCATAGAATTAATTTTCACGATAGACGGATGATATCCCCTGCAAATTCTTTAATGACCTGATCACCATATTCAACTGATTCTTATTATTGACTACAAGCGAAACTTTCCCTTCAAAATAACCTTGTTTTCCTTCAATACTCAATGAACGGATATTGATGCCAAGTCCGGAACTTATTTTATTCGTCACTCTTTCAATGACACCCGGACCATCATCAACACCTGTGATTCTGAGATTGACAACAGATTGTGTATTGCCTGACGTCACCCACTCCGCTTTTTGTACCCTGTATCCGTAACTTGCAATAAGGTGTGTTGCATTAGGACAATTACTCCTGTGAATTTTCACACCGGCATTGGATGTCACATAAGCAAAGATCTCATCTCCCACTACAGGATTGCAACAGGTAGCTAAAGCATATTTGTATTGTTCGCCATCTTCTCCTCCGATGAGGATACGAGCCTGAACATAATCTTTGCCTAACGCAGGTGATGTGGAAGGTTCGGTATCGGTTACGCTCGTTCGAACAGGCTGCTTGACCGGTATAATAATTTTACCTCCTTCTACTTCAAGCTCCCTGATCTGTGCCAGGTCAAATTGATCCAGAGCAATGTCATAATAAAAATCAAGCTTTGAATTGTATCCAAAATATTTGACAAGCGCTTCTACATTCTCCTCGAGGTCGGCTTTCATGCCCCGGAGTTTGCGCTCGAGTTTTTCCATGCCTTCTTCCGACTGCGTTTTCTTTGAATCTTTCAGTGCAGTCCTGATTTTTGCGCGTGCTTTTCCGGTGACGGCCATTCTCAACCACTCCTCATTCGGTTTTTGATTGCGGCTGGTGATGATTTCCACCTGGTCCCCGTTTTGAAGTTTGTATCCCATCGGGACCATCTTGTTATTGATCTTGATGGCCGAAGCATGGTACCCTATGTCAGAGTGTATAGCGAATGCAAAATCGAGAGCTGTCGCACCTTTCGGCATGACTTTAAGATCTCCTTTCGGAGTAAATACATATAATTCCTCTGCATAAAGATTGGTGCGGAAATCACTAAGGAATTCAAGTGCATCTTTATGTGTGTCATCCAGCATATCGCGGATGTTGTCAAGCCAGTTTTCATAGATGTATTGCTGGGTGTTGACATTTTTATATTTCCAGTGAGCAGCAAATCCCCGTTCAGCAATTTCATCCATTCGCTCCGTTCGGATCTGGATCTCCACATATCTTCCTTTCGGCCCAATCACTGTAGTATGCAAGGATTCATAACCATTCGACTTCGGAGTGGTAATCCAGTCTTTCAATCTTTCCGGAATAGGCGTATGCGTTTCGGTGAGAATACTATACACAAGCCAACATGCTGCTTTTTCTTTTTCAGTGGGTACATTTAAAATAATCCTGATGGCAAAAAGATCATAAATCTCTTCGAAGGGGACTTGTTTCTTTTTGAGTTTATTATAAATAGAAGAAATGGATTTTGGCCTTCCGACAATTCTGTATTCAAATCCAAGTTCTTCAAGTTTATCTTTTAATGGTTTTATAAATTCCCTGATGTATCGCTTTCGCTGTTGCTCAGATTCAGTAAGTTTTTTTTCAATTTCATCAAAAATCTCCGGCTCTTGTATTTTAAGGATGATGTCCTGGAGTTCAGATTTAATATTGTAAAGACCGAGGCGATGAGCAAGAGGTGCATAGATGTAATCCGTCTCCGCTGCGATACTTAATTGTTTATTGCGCGGCATCGGATCGATCGTCCGCATGTTGTGCAACCTGTCCGCAATTTTGATCAATACAACCCTGACATCTTCAACGAGTGTCGAAAGAACTTTTTTAAAATTTTCTGCCTGTTCAGAAGGAACATTATAAAGTCCATCCAACTTGGTAAGACCATCAACGATATGTCCTATTTTCTCACCAAACTCTTTGCGAATATCTTCAATGGTGACATCCGTGTCTTCAACCACATCATGAAGTAGGGCACAAACTGCAGCTGTCGGACCCAGTCCTATTTCATTGACACAAATCCGGGCAACTTCGATGGGATGGAAAAAATAAGGCTCACCGCTTTTCCGGCGTTGTTTGCTATGGGCATCAAGACCCATCTCAAAAGCTTTCCTGAGATTCTTTTTATCGGTATCGTCCAAAGGTGCAGGCAAAGCCTTCATCAACCTGCGAAACTCACGTTGCAGGGCCACTTGTTCATGTTCTGAAATGCCTGATTGGGTATGCGGCATAGGTTCACAAGTTAAGGACAAAAGTATTGATGCATCAGTTAACGGCTTGTGAAGCCGGGAAGATCATCAACGCAAGGTTTTATTAACCCGTTCATTTTTTCAATTAATGCCTACATTTGCAGCCATTTTGGAATAGGCGGGTGTGGCGAAATTGGTAGACGCGCTAGACTTAGGATCTAGTGCTGAAAGGCTTAGGGGTTCGAGTCCCTTCACCCGCACTTCTTCCGAAATTCAATTTGTCCCTGCAAGGGCATCATTTCCGGGCTTTCTTTCCTGCAAAAACAGAAGAAAACCCTATTTATAGGCAAATTCATCAGCTAAAAGCCATTCATTCACCCAGAAAGCACTAAATAAACACTATACCTAAAGATGAAATTTGATTTTGACCGAATAGATGATCTCAATGCAAGACTGACTTTAGTCATTGAACGCCCGGATTATACCTCGAAACTCGAGGAAAACCTCAAAAATTACAGTAAAAAGCTCAATATCAAGGGTTTCCGGGCCGGTAAAACCCCAAAAACCGTTCTTACCAAAATGTATGGTAAGGGAATGATGGAAGAAACCATCGTTGGCCTTCTGAATGAAAAGATAAGAGGCTACCTCGACGAAGAAAAGCTTGACATTTTTGGTTCCCCCATGATCGCGGAAGACTCGGAGCCAATTGATTTTAACCCCAAAGAGCCAAGAGATTACACTTTTCGATATGATTTAGGGCTAAAACCTGCCTTTAATCTCAAATACGAATTTGAGACTCCTCTTCCTATCAGGAATGCCATAACCGATCAAAATGCTCTTGATGCTGATATCCTGCGTTATCGTCGCGCTTTTGGGGCAGAAGAGCCTATCCTCGAGGGTGTCGTAGAACCTCATGACAGAGTAAGCCTGGTCATGAACAGAATACTTGAAGATGGTTCTGTGGAGGAGACAAACAAAGAGACTGTCGTTGATCTTGAAAGAATAAAGGGAGAAGCAAATTCCTCATTACCAGGCCTAAAGGTGGGCGCGACCATGGATGTTGACCTTGAGAAATTCTTTGGTTATGCCAGGTCAATGTTGATCAAAAACACATTGGGCCTTGAAGAAGATCCTCAACCGGATCAACCTTTGAATTACAGGTTAGTTATTGAAAAGATAGGAAGACCTCAAGCTTCTGAACTTACTAGCGAGCAATTGACAAAATATGTTGGGCCTCAAATTGAAGACGAGGCAGGCTTTAGAAAAATGCTGGAAGACAGGGAGAACAGCTCAAACCAGGTGAGGACGCAATGATATGAAGAAATTGGTCATTCGAAATACCTTGCTTCATGCAAACCATTTCCATCTCCCTGAAGAATTTCTGCTGAAATGGGTTAATTCACAACGAGATCAAAAAATTGAGACAGGTTCAAGGGAGGCAAAAAATCTATTTCGTGAAGCCGGCTGGTCTTTGCTCCTGAATAAGATAAGTGCGGATGCCGGATTGGAAGTCACTGAAAAGGATATTCAAAAGCAGGTGACGAATTGGATCATGGAAAACGTTAATTACAGGCAGACGGATATCCGCAAACTCATGAAGGAACTCTATGCGAATGAGTACTTTATGAGTACGATGAAAGAAAATGCCCTCGAAGAAGTAGTATTTACTTACCTCATACCCAAATACCAATTCGAAGAAACCGGAGCTACAGCAGAGGAATTTGAACATGCATTTCATGATTTACACCATCAATTGTTTGATCATGGTGAACATTCGCATGGGGAATACCATTAATTTAGTGTTTTAATCTAAAGCCACTAATTTCTTATGAGCCACAATAGCGAATTTTATAAGTATGCTACCAAACACGCTGGTATATCCAGCGCTGATTTAGAACGATACATGCGAACATCCGTTCCCGATATAAATGGATTCACACCCCAGGTCATTGAGGAGCGTCAGATGAATGTTGTCGGAATGGATGTTTTCTCCAGGTTGATGATGGACAGGATCATTTTCCTGGGTGTCCCTGTCAATGATTATGTAGCCAATGTCATCCAGGCACAACTTCTTTTTCTTGAATCCACAGACAATAAGCGTGACATTCAAATGTTTATTAATAGCCCGGGAGGGTCAGTGATTTCGGGCCTTGGTATCTATGATACGATGCAATATGTTTCTCCAGAAATCGGAACCATTTGCACAGGCCTTGCCGCCTCAATGGGTGCTGTTCTTTTGGCTGCCGGAACAAAAGGAAAACGAACTTGCTTACCGCACAGCCGGGTGATGATTCATCAGCCAAGCGGAGGCATGCAGGGACAATTTACAGAAATGGAAATTTCCTATAACCTGATCAAAACGATGCGTGATGAGCTTTATGAAATCATGGCAAAACACACTGGCAAGACTTTTGATCAGATTGCTAAAGATTCCGACCGCGATAACTGGATGACTTCGCACCAGGCAAAAGAATACGGACTTGTCGATGAAGTATTGACAAGAAGTAAATAAAGATTTATGAAGACAAGTGATGATCAATTTGGCTGCTCGTTTTGTGGTCGTGATAAAAAAGAAGCACTGATCCTCATTGCAGGCATTGAGGGCCATATCTGTGAGCTTTGTGTTGAGCAGGCTTATGAGATCGTTCGCCAGGAATTGTATGATCACGATGATAAAGGGAGGAAGAAAGAAGAAAGCCTGGATGTTCCTGAGCACATCACACCTCAGCAAATCAAAAAATATCTTGATCAGTATGTCATCGGCCAGAGTGAAGCTAAAAAATGCATCAGTGTTGCCGTATACAATCATTACAAGCGGATCAAAAATAAATCCATCGATGAGGTAGAACTGGAAAAATCCAATATTCTTCTTGTTGGACAAACAGGTACGGGAAAAACGCTTATTGCAAAAACGATCGCCAAAATGCTGGATGTTCCTTTCGCGATCGTCGATGCTACAGTTTTTACTGAAGCCGGTTATGTAGGGGAAGATGTGGAAAGCATGCTGTCTCGTCTGCTGCAATGTTGTGATTATAATGTTGAAGCTGCGGAGCGAGGCATTGTGTACATTGATGAAATAGATAAGATTGCAAGGAAGAGTGATAATCCAAGTATAACGCGTGATGTATCAGGTGAAGGTGTTCAGCAAGCTATGCTAAAGATCCTGGAAGGAACTGATGTTCTGGTTCCACCTCAGGGAGGTCGCAAGCATCCTGAACAAAAACTGGTGAAAGTGAATACGCAAAATATTCTCTTCATTGCAGGAGGTGCATTCGATGGATTGGAAAAAATCATTTCACGCCGCCTGAATAAAAATGTAATTGGTTATGGAAACCAGGAATCTAAAGCCATCGAACCTGATAAGCTTTTCCATTATGTGTCACATAAGGATCTCAAGACTTTCGGTTTAATACCGGAGTTGGTGGGCAGATTGCCGGTGCTCGGATATCTTGAACCTCTCGATCTTGAAACCCTCAAACTCATCATGACTGAGCCTCGTAATGCCTTAATCAAGCAATACAAACGGCTTTTTGAATTAGAAGGTATCAAATTCACTATCACTGAAGGTGCCATTGACTACATTGCCCAGAAAGCAATTGATTTTGGCCTCGGGGCACGGGGATTAAGATCCATTTGTGAAGCGATCATGATGGATGCCATGTTTGAATTGCCTTCCAAGAAAGATATCAAAGCTTTCGAAGTTGATCTTCGTTATGCAAAAGGGAAGCTGGATAAAGTGCAGTTGAAAAAACTAAAGGCCGCTTAAAGCAATAGGCAATAAGCAACAAGCAATAAACAATCTTAGCCTTAGCCTTCACTTTAGCCTTTTTCCCCTGGAATTTGATTTTCAATTTTTTTTGTATATTTATTCATTCTCCTGAACAAAATCTTTTAAAATCAGTCTTTACGGCGATCAATAGGCTGGTATTTTATAATATAATATCGACACATCTCGGACCCTGGTCATTCACTGAAATGATCAGGGTTTTTTGTGACAGGGGCTAAGGGTATATTTGCAACTTATGCGTTGGCGCTTAGAATTAAGTTATTTCGGAAAAAACTATTGTGGTTGGCAGAAGCAGCCGGGTGATCTTACGGTACAGCAAATCCTTGAAGAAGCCTTCGCGATGATTCTCAGAGAGCCGGTTGAAATCGTCGGTTGCGGCCGGACAGATACAGGAGTGCACGCCAGAAAATACATAGCTCATCTCGATGTGATTTCTGAAATGTATTCTCCTAAAATTCTTTACCAGATCAACTCAGTTCTGCCCCAGGATATCGCTGTTCATTCTATCACCGAAACGGATGTTACTTTTCATTCCCGTTATGATGCGATAGAGCGGCATTATCAATATTACATTCATTTTGAAAAAAATCCTTTTATCCGGGATCAATCCTATTATTTTAATCAAAATGCAATACTTGATATGGCGGCTATGCAGGAGGCTGCGTTGCTTCTAAAAGATTACAATGAGTTTTTACCTTTTTGTAAAACGGGTTCGGATACGGGTCATTATCGATGCACAGTGTCAGAATCGCATTGGATTTTTGAAAATAACAAAGCAACATATTCCATCAAGGCAAATCGATTCTTGCGCGGAATGGTTCGTCTCATTGTCGGTGCTTGTCTCAACGCCGGTTTAGGAAAATTATCGGTTGCAGATATCACGAAATGCATGAACGAACAAATTCCGTTACCTATTCAATGGAGTGTACCACCTGAAGGATTGTTTTTAGAGGATGTTATGTATCCATCTTAAGGAGGAGAATAAAAGTCCCCTTTAGGGGATTTAGGAGCTAGGGGTTATTCATCCGGAAACAACCTGAACGAAGAAGCAAAATCATTGATCTTGTGATGAAGAGAATGTAGAACAGAAGAATCATTTCTATTTTCCAAAGCACTGTCCATCCATTCGACAATCTGGATGCAATCTGCTTCGTTCATTCCTCTTGTCGTAATCGCAGCTGTACCTACTCTAATACCTGATGTCACAAATGGACTGTTTTTGTCAAAAGGAACCATGTTTTTATTCACGGTGATATCCGTTTTGCCTAAAGCATCTTCTGCTTCCTTTCCGGTCAAACCTTTGTTAGAAAGATCAATCAACATGAGATGATTATCCGTGCCTCCGGAAATGATTTTATAACCTAAGCCCACAAAAGCTGAAGCCATTGCCTGCGCATTGGAAATAACTTGTTTAGAATATTGTTTGAATTCCGGTGCAGAAGCTTCAATGAAGGAAACTGCTTTTGCAGCGATCACATGTTCCAAAGGTCCGCCTTGCATTCCGGGAAAAACACCACTGTTTAATATTGTAGACATTTGGATAGGTTCGCCCTTCTTAGTCTTGCGATCCCATGGATTATCAAAATCGCGACCCATCATGATTATACCACCTCTGGGTCCCCGAAGTGTCTTATGTGTAGTGGAAGTAACAATGTGACAATGCGGCATCGGATCCGTCAACAATCCCATAGCAATCAAACCGGCAGGATGAGCGATATCCGCCATTAATAATGCACCCACTTCATCGGCTATGGCTCTGAAGCGCGCATAGTCCCAATCTCTGGAATAAGCTGACGCACCGCAGATAATTAATTTTGGCTTGTGCGCCAAAGCCTGTGCATAAACTCCGTCCATATCCACACGACCAGTCTCTTCTTTGACATTGTAAGGGACGGCCTTAAATGTCAAACCACTGTAATTGACAGGAGACCCATGTGTGAGGTGGCCACCATGTGCAAGATTGAATCCAAGGATGGTATCACCCGGTTTCAAAACAGCGAGATAAACTGCTGAATTAGCCTGGGCACCGGAATGAGGCTGTACATTGGCATATTCTGCCCCGAATAATGACTTAAGGCTGTCAATAGCCATGGTCTCAATCTCATCCACAACTTCGCAGCCACCATAGTACCTTTTGCCTGGATAACCTTCGGCATATTTATTCGTGAGACATGAACCCATCGCTTCCAAAACAGCCATGGAAGTGAAATTCTCAGAAGCAATCAGCTCAATGCCTTTACGCTGCCTGTTTTCTTCTTTGCTGATGAGTTCAAATATGGTTTTAGCATCAATGTTTGCCATCGGAATTTTCGGATTTATAGTTACAAAGATGTAAAAAAGGTCAGAGCTTATGGTCAAGGTGCCTGCTTAGTTCTTTGTTTAAGTCTTTAGTTAAAAGAAAAATTTGCAAAAATGATTTTACCAATGACCATTTACCTTAAACCAAACCGGCTGCTCAGACCTTAAACCTTGGACTTATTTTTCTAAGAGCTTATCGTGGGTAGCAAATAAAAAACTTTCTGTTCAGCGCTATCCGGATAGGAGTTTCAAGGAAAGAAGAGAATGGCTTAATGCCCTGGTCCTTTGTCAGAATTTGGATTTCCTCATTATCGAGGTTGTAGATTGTATTTGATTCGCTTCCCTCCCATACCAGGTCTTTTGCTTCGGAAATCGACCAGCCATATTGGACTGTGAATTTATTGACAATGCCTTCGACAAATTTTTGACTGAAAGGCGCATCGGACCATTGTATTTTATGAAGGATTCGATTGATGAGATTTGTTGTCAAAAACTGCAAAGGACCAGGTGAAAAGTCCTGGAGTTTTTTTATCGAATAATCGATCGACACATCATCAAGTTTAACGAAGTACGGAAGGATTTCTTTGAGATTTTGGCTGAACAAATCGAGGTTTATTTCATTTGAAAAGAAATATTCCAATTCAGTCGCAATAAATGATTTTCGATTTGACGACTTTTCATCCTGCAATAATTTGACAATATGCCTGGCCATTAATTCTGCCGATAACACAGTCTTATGGAGATAGACTTGCCAATACATGATCCTCCTGGCTACCAAAAATTTTTCGATACTGTGCAAGCCTTTTTCTTCCACGACAAGCTGATCGTCCACTACCTGCAACATCCGGAGAATCCTGTCATGGCCTACAACGCCCTCAGCCACACCGGTATAAAAACTATCCCTGGACAAATAATCCAACCGGTCAAGATCAAGCTGCCCACTGATCAGTTGGTGAAAAAACGGGCGATGATACAATCCTTCGAACATCTTCAGTGCAAGGCCAATAGCAGGGTCCAAAGTTTCTTCCAGGTAATGAATGAGGACTTTTCCGATCGATTCATGATCCGCGTGGATAAGGAGGCCTTCAAGGGCATGACTATATGGACTATGTCCAATATCATGGAGGAGGACGGCGATCAGGGCAGCTTCTTCTTCTTTTGATGTAATTTCCACTTGCTTTGACCTGAGTTCATCAATGGCCATCCCCATGAGATGCATGGCTCCGAGGGCATGATGAAACCGTGTATGCTGGGCCCCGGGATAAACGAGATGTGTGAGCCCGGTTTGTTTTATCCGGCGAAGGCGCTGGAATAAGGGATGCTCGATGAGATCATAGATCAGGGGAGTACGGATATGAATGAGGCCATAGACCGGATCATTTATGAGCTTCCGTTTGTTCATAAGACAAGATTAAGAAAATATCAGCCTTTCCGGGTTCGTTGGAGAGAATCATTTATTGAACACTTATACCCTTAGCACTGTAATACAGCATATGGATAAAATAAAAATTCTCTGGGCAGACGATGAAATCGACCTGCTCAAGCCCCAGTTATTTTTTCTTGAAAAAAAAGGATACAATGTCATTACAGTCTCCAACGGCCATGACGCGATCGAGGAATTTGAAAAAGCAGGAGATGTCGATATTATCTTTCTGGATGAAAGTATGCCCGGTTTATCAGGTCTGGAGACACTGCAAAGATTAAAAGCACTTAAGCCTTCACTTCCGATTGTCATGATCACTAAAAATGAAGCGGAAAGGATCATGGAAGAAGCTTTGGGCTCCCAGATTGATGATTATCTCATCAAACCAGTCAATCCTAACCAGATACTACTTACACTAAAAAGGATAGTGGATAATAAGCGACTCGTCAGGGAAAAGACCTCTTCTGATTACCAGGTAGAGTTTCGGAACATCATGGTTGAAATCAACAGCGGGCTTGATGTCAATCAGTGGGTGGATGCTTATAAACGAATTGTGAACTGGGAAATCAAAATTGACACATCGCGAAGTGAAGAGATGATCGATATTCTCTCGATGCAGAAGCAGGAAGCAAATTCAGAATTTTCAAAATTTGTAGCACGCCATTATTTGACATGGATAAAAGATAAGTCCAAAGCACCCTTGATGTCTCCTGATCTTTTAGGAACAAAAGTATTTCCGTGGTTAAATGAGCAGGCTCCTGTTGTATTTCTGTTATTAGATAACCTTCGCTGGGATCAATGGAAAATACTGGAACCTGTCATCACAGAGTTTTATGAAGTTGAAGAGGAATCTTTTTTCTACAGTATACTTCCTACATCGACACAATACAGCCGCAATTCTATTTTTGCCGGAATGATGCCGGCGGAAATTGCAAAAAACTTCCCCGACATGTGGCTTGAGGATTATGAAGAAGGAGGAAAAAATATGCATGAAGCTGACCTGTTGGAAAAACAAATTCAGCGGAGATTGAGAAAAGAAATCAAATGGCAGTATATGAAGATCACTAATGCTGAAGATGCCAAAGATCTGGGTGAAAAAGCATTGGATTACATGCACAATAATCTCCTCGTCATCGTCTACAATTTCATTGACATGTTGTCCCATGCCAGGACAGAAATGGAAGTATTGAAGGAGTTAGCCGGAGATGAAAAAGCATATCGTTCACTGACTCATAGTTGGTTTGTCAATTCTCCGGTATGGATGGCGCTGCGCAAAATGGCACTGCAGGGCATGAAATTGGTGATTGGTACAGATCATGGGACCATCCGGGTAAGGCAGCCTTCAAAAGTGGTGGGAGACAGAAACACGACCACCAATCTCAGGTATAAAATGGGTAAGAACCTTCAGTATGAACCCAAAGATGTACTGGAAATTAAAAAGCCCGAAGAGGCCGGTTTGCCGAGACCTAATCTGAGCAGCAGTTATATTTTCGCCAAAGAGGATAAATATTTTCTCTATCCCAATAATTATAATCACTTCAATAATTATTACCGGAATACATTTCAGCATGGAGGTATTTCATTGGAAGAAATGATATGTCCGATCATCAGGTTGTCTCCGAAAGCAGGCGGAAGACTGTGAGAATAAGGAATAAGGAATAACGAAATACGAAGTACGAAGTACGAATACCGAAGTACGAAGTATGCTATTCACGATTCACGGCTGGCGGCTGATAAATATTTTCCAATTGATCCGGATGCCGGGTGACAAAGTCCTGCCAGAGTTTTTGACTGGCGAGGAAATAAATATTTTTTCCAAAACTACCTTTTGCTTTAAGCTCGATCCTGTAAATTCTTTCAGGCATCATGTTAATTCCTTTAATGGATTTAATGTCTTCAAACGGATACCGGAAAGTGCGGAAATAATTAGTGATGTAGATGTATTTATAATCCATATCTACCCTGTAAAACTTCCATAAGAATAAGTAAATGAAAGCCACGCCACTGCCGATGATCAGCAATAAGCCGACCCATACCAAAGGGTATGAAAAGATCTGAGCTCTCCCACTGACAGCCACTGACAATAGTACGACTAGTGAAAATATGGTAACAGACCAGATGGTAGGCAGGACAATGCGCAAGACAATCGTCAGTGAGGAAGAAACTCTATCCATCTACTTCAAGGTTTTCATTTTTTTCCTTCTCTGCTCTCTCTTTGTCAACTTTGCGCGTCACGATGATACTGATTTCGTAAAGCGCATATAAAGGAATACCCACCATGGTCATCGTAAAGACATCTGTAGTAGGTGTGATGACTGCCGCAGCAATGGTAATAAATACAATAGCATGCCTTCGATACTGAGATAAAAATGAGGAGCTGACGATCCCGACTTTTGCAAGAAAATATACCACGACCGGCAATTCAAAAATCAGTCCCATCGGAAGCGTAAAATTTACCATGTTGTCAACAAATGAGGCAAGTGTTGTTGTATTGACTACATCAGGACTTACACTGTAGCTGGCCAAAAAAGTTACAGCTATCGGAGAGATAAGGAAATAGCCGAATAAAATACCAAACAGAAAAAGTAAACTGCAAATAAGTACCATTCCCCTGGCAGCTTTGATTTCCTTCTTATATAAACCGGGTTTAATAAATTTCCAGAATTCATAAAAAATGTAAGGGAAAGAAACAACAAATCCCAACCACATGGAGACTTTGATATGACACATAAATTGTTCCTGTATGTCTCTCGTGATGATGTGGAGGTTCGCCGGGAAAAAACAAAAATTTGGACCCAGGCTGCAGAAAAACCTATAGGTCGGAAAGTTCCGGTTGAGTGGCCCAAGGATGACATATTGAAATATGAAAGTCTTGGACAAGAACATGGCAATCGAGACGAGCACAACAGCGATTGCTGACCTAAATAGATGCCAACGCAGTACTTCGATATGTTCGAAGAATGTCATCTCATTCGGGTTCTTTTTGGTATCAGCCATTACTGCTTCGTTTTCAGGAATTGTAAGATCAGGGCACGAATATCGTGAACACTTGACAGTTAACAGTTAACAGAAAGCAAACAATCGGAGTATTCTTTCAAAGGTCCAGTTTCTTGATTAAACTCTCCGGCAGTTGCCCATTTGCCCGCTAACTCCTTATTTTGTCCGCCAATAGGGAAATGGATTCGAATCGGGTATTTTACCTCCCATTTTCCCTTATTTACCTGGTAAATCATTGAAATGAAATATTTAGAAGTGCTCCGGAGTTTAAGAGGCATGAAGGCATTTTTCTTACTTTTTTTAGCCATGATGGCATTTGTATCTGCTAAAGGTCAGCCTACAGACGGATTAATCGCATACTACTCCTTCAATAACTGTGACGCTACCGAGAATACCGGGTTGGGAGGTAACGGCATTATTATGGGCAACGCAACCTGCGGATGTGGTGTCTTATCAAACGGATTGTTTTTGGATGGAAATACATCAGTTCAAATCCTGGGCAACCTGGATTTACTTTTTGGAGATGATTTTACGATCAGCTTTTTTATGTTACCCGAACCCCAGTCAAATAGCACAATGGATATCTTATCCAAAAGTGAAACTTGTGGCATTGACAGCACTGTTGAATTAAGATATAATCCCGGTAGCCGGAATGTAAGTCTCACCTTGTCTCAGCACGCCGATAATAATGTCGTTACCTCTTACAATTTACCCATTGACAGGTGCTATCATCATATTGTATTTGTCCGAAAGGATAGAGAACTTATTTTATATTATGACGGCGTTCAGAAAGCGCTTAGTCCAAGTGTTGCTTTAGTCAGCATTTTGAATAATGGCATTCTTACGATTGGAGGTGGACCGTGTCTCGCAAATGGGGATGTTCCTTTCCGTGGAGTCCTTGATGAGCTCAGGTTTTACAACCGTGCGCTCACATCATTCGAAGTAAAAGATTTGTACAGCCCGATAGACATTATTACCTCTCCGGATACTGTTCTTTTTACAGGCACATCAATGCAGGTGAGGTTACCGGTGACTTGTGCTGCTTCAGTTCAATGGACGCCTTCCACCGGTGTGAGCAACACAACAATTGCTCAACCTACTTTAAGTCCTATTATCTCAACTACTTATCATGTTAATATGGACTATGGATTTTGCGCCTCTTCAGATTCCATTCATGTGACTGTAGCAGATTCATCAGAACTTAAGTGCGATCAGGTTTTTTTCCCGACAGGATTCACGCCCAACGGAGATAATATCAATGATGTATGGGGGATGAGCAATGTTGTCTTCCTGGGCGAATTCGTCACCCTCAAAGTCTTTGATCGCTGGGGAGGAGAAGTCTTTGAATCGACCGACAAGAATACAAAGTGGGATGGATCAAGAAAAGGCGAAGAACTCATGCCGGGTCAGTACGTCTATCAATTTACGTACAATTGCGACGGCCAGGAAAAAAGGAAAACGGGAAGTGTAGTGATCATCAGGTAATAACGATTTACGATTTACGAATACCGAATACTGAATACCGATTACTTAATTAAAGTGATATCCCCCCGATAAACAAGAGAGGTGTGATTATCAATAAATGTAATCTTGGTTACATAAACATACACACCCGGATCAAGAGATTCTCCTTTAAACGTTCCATCCCAATCACCTGCACCTGTCGGACTTGGCAATAAATTTGTTTCCGAGTGTACAAGATTTCCCCAACGATCGTATATATTCAGATAATTGATCAATTCAACTCCGGGTCCACTGTAGATCCTGAAATCTTCATTCCGGCCATCATTGTTGGGGCTGAATACATTTGGCATATAAACATCCCGGTTGAGATCTACATCAACAGTGACACTTGCTGAGCCCTGGCAACCATTGACATCAGTAACCGTCCAGGTATAAATGGTTGGAGTAAAATTAAAGACCCATGTTCCTTCACAAGTGGGACAACTTACCGGCTCTACCGATGTCCAAAGCGTCATATCAATCGGATTATCGCTTTGATCTACTTGTCCTGAGATAAAGAGGCTGTCACCTAAATTAATAATCGGGTTATCTGGTCCGATGGAGACAAGGATCGGATTGGGTTCCATGATGATATAGGTTGTATCTGTCGAACATCCACGATCATCAAAAACACTAACGATGTAGATACCTGATGGAATAAGAACAGGATCACCTATATTTAATAATTGGCCACCATTGATATTGAACGTATAGTTGCCGCTTCCTCCCGAAACCTCGTCAATTTGAAGAACAGTCTCATCTCCAAAACATTTCGGAGGCGCCACATCAGGCCAGGTGACAACAATAGGCGGAGGTGAAGTCAAATTGTAAGATGTGGTATCACTGCATCCTTTTGGATCAGTCACTGTGATCAGATAATGTCCTGCTGCGAGATTAACAGCCTGGTATATACTGGATACATCAGGATTCCATAAAAAGGTATATCCACCTGCATTTCCACCGGAAACATCTATGATGATGATGCCATCATTACTACTGCCACAAGATAAATTATGTGTACCGGATAAATCAATCTGTGCAATCAATGTATCTGGTTCATGCACTTCGAAACTATCGAGTTGAATACAATTGTGACTGTCAGTAACGGTGACCGTATAGGTATCGGCACCGATTCCATTAAATACCGGTGATGCCGGGCCGTTTTCCCATTGAAAAGTATATCCTGATGTTCCTCCTGAAGCCATCACTTCAAGACTGCCATTACTATCGCCGTGACATGTCGCATCCGTTTCTGCCGTCAGATCAATAGAAATCGGCGGTGGAGCAGGGATGTCAATACTGTCCTTGTAAAAACAAACACCATCCTGTGAAACTGAAAATTCGGTCCATCCTGCACAAAGGTTCTGAACCTGGAAGAAAAAATTAGTATCAGCCTGGGGAGTACCTGCTGTCCAATATAATTGATAATCCATCGCCGGATCTCCGTCCTGCGGTGTGATCATGACACCTCCGTCACATGTGAATGCACATGATGTGCTGTCAGCTGTTCCAAATGAAAGATGAATGGCATTAGGAGCTATGATTTCAAAACTATCGATCGCAACAGAGTCTGCAGCATCCGTGACCGTGACATAATATTTGCCCGGACTTAATCCTGAATAAATACCTGTAGTCGTTGTATCCGGGAAAGACCAGATCCATGTGACAGGGGCAACAGCATTTGCTGTGTCAACAATAACAGTACCTGTATATGGACCACCTTCAGCTCCACTATCACACAATGGTTGAAGGACAGTAATATCTAAACGTAGCTTATTTGTACAATTTAATATGACAGTATCCGTAAGAATACAAAATATTGGTGCACCCAAAAGCACATGCACACTTAATGTATCTGTACCGATAATTGGGATAGTTTGAGCTGTTGAATCATTGGACCATAAAACGCCGGCACCGGGTGGAATTGCTCCTCCCTGGTATAATACAGTGACTGTACCTCCTTCACAAGGTGTACCATCGATCTGAAATGAGACATCAGCTTTTTCGTTGTCATCGTAATCATGTACCACGAAAGGAATTTTCGCAGTACATCCATTTACATCCGTCACTGTAAGCATGTAATTGCCTGAGTTGAGTTTTTTTAACGTGTCTCCATCCTGCATTCCCATTCCTGCATTGAGTATAAATGGTCCTGTTCCATTCGTGATCTGGAACCATGCGGAACCTGATCCTGTCGGTAAACAGTTATCCAACTTACTTCCGGAAAAAGAAACTATAATTGGAAGTGGTTCGCCAATTGAAAATGGAATGGAGTCTGACTTGCAAGGGCCTTCTTCTGCGATGACCATATAACTACCCGGAGTCAATGGAGAATAAATAAAATTTCCTCCGACACAAACCTGATTGGTGACAAGAACTCCATGCTTATAAATGGAATAAGTATAACAGCCCACTCCCGGAACACCATTTGTCGTTCCATGCATGCTGACAGAGCCATCATTGCTTCCTGCGCATTTGGCGTCGGTTGGAATAATATTAGCAGCAATAATATTGGTCACTCCAATCGTAAAAGTGAATACGGTATCACATTGGGACACTTGATCTGACACAGTTATACTGTATGTGCCGGGATTTTTCAATCCTATAGTGACCTGGTTACTTGTGATCTCAAAATGAGGGACCTGGCTGATGATGATCTTATAATTTCCATCAATGTCAGGTGTAGCACCGGAAATAGAGAGATCAATTAATCCGTCCGCAGATCCATTACACATGGCATCATGCTGATTGTTGACCGTGAATATGAAAGGTTTATCAATCAGTTGTATGGTGACTTCGGTTTGACAACCTTTATCATCTTTTACGAGAACAGAATACATGCCATCCGGCAAACTTGTCACTAACGATGAGTCACCGGCATTGCGAATAAATCCTGATCCGGCTAGTAAAGGATTTGAGAGACTTTTCCAGATATAACTGTAAGGTGCAGAACCACCCAAGGGCTTGATCCACATTGTTCCATTGCTAAATTTGTAACAGGTTGGATCCTTTAACCTGGTGACAATGCTCAACTCCAAAGGATCAACATCAATGTTGTACATCACAACACCTCCTGCTGCGTCAGTGATCAGGACATCATAGTTGCCGGCAGGCACATTCAATAATGTGTTTCCACCTTCTGCAGGGATCATGACAGGTCCTCCGGGTGTACCAGAACCTGTTTCGATCCAGGTGACTGTGTAAGGAGAAGTACCACCATAAATCGTAAGATCAATGGCTCCATTATCACCTATGATAGCAGGTCCGCAACTTGTCACAAATCCGACAAGGTTGACTGCATTGCTCACAGTCATGGTGCATGAGACAGAATCTGAAGGAACCACGCCAACATTATCAGCAACTTCGAAATCGAAATACGGACTTATTCCGACACTACTTGTGGAACCAGGAAATCCAATAATTCTGAAACAAACTTCAAAGAGGGTGGTGCCATCAGGAAGTGATTCTCCATTAATAGGAAATCCAAGGGGAATAAATTTTAATGCATTTGGTCCCGATAGATTAAAATCTGCGTTGACATTGATGCTGGGGGTGCCGGGATTACTGATGCCGATATAATCCAGTACATCGCTGTTCCAGATGATTTCGAATTGCGCGATGACAATATTGTTGAAATTGGTCACTGTGACCGGTACGCAAATCGTATCTCCGGGCTGACCATCGAGGCAGTTGAAAGTGAAGGTTACAGCTCCTCCGCTTGAAGGCTGCAGGATCAGATCATCAGGGCTTAAGGAGAAATTATTTGCATTTAAGTTTTGTAAAGAAAATCCGAGAAAAACTGCCAAAAACCACATCCAACTTCGCATATTCCTAATAGTCTGATTTTCCATTCAACAATATAGTATAAAATCTTTTTATAATATGTAAGGCGCAAAAATAGGCATCCATTCTGTGATTTCAGGTAGGGTTTATACTTATTTTCCGGGAGAGAAAATCATCCTTTAGATGCAGTATTTGTCGATACCGCTGCCTTTCGGACATGAGTTAACAGAACGGTTTTGGGCCAGTTCAAAGTATAAGGGAGATAAGTATTTACATATAAAAAGAGGCCATTTGCCTGGCTCAAAGCACTTTACCGCCGGTGATCACTTTGGAGATCCATGATTGGCTATAGAAATAAGGTAGTGACTCAATGCCTACCATTGGCTTGGTAATAATGAGGTTAGCTGATTTTGAGGCCGTTATGCTCCCCGTAGTGTCGCTAAGTTCCATGGCTGCTGCTCCGTTGAGGGTTGAGGCATTGATCGTTTCCCCAGGTAACATTTTCATTTTGATGGAGGCCAGTGAAAGAATGAAGGCCATATTTCCTCCGGGAGATGTTCCGGGATTAAAATCACTGGCCAGTGCAACGCAAATATCATTTTCGATCATTTTCCTGGCAGGTGCGTATGGAAGACCCAGGAAAAATGCAGTAGAAGGCAAAACCGTAGCGATAGTATCAGACGAAGCCAATGCTTTTAATTCTTCCTGCCCAGCATATTCAAGATGATCGACTGAAATCGCTTTGTGCTTTACGCCAACCTGGATTCCTCCGGAGTAATCAAGTTCGTTAGCATGTATTTTTGGCTTGAGCCCGAACTTACTTCCTGCTTCGAGAAGTTTGTCGGTTTCATCAACTGTATAAAAACCTTTATCACAAAATACATCCATATAATCCGCCAATCCCTCATCCCGAATGACCGGCAACATCTCGTCAATGATCAACTTTATATAACCTGGACGATTATTTTTAAAAATGAGAGGCATAGCATGGGCTCCAAGAAATGTGGCTTTAACCGGGATCCAGTTTAGTTCTTTCAATCTCCGGATGACGCGCAGCATCTTGATCTCACTTTCGGTTGTCAATCCATAACCACTTTTAATTTCTATTGCTCCGGTTCCAAGAGCCATCACTTCCGACAATCGCTGTTTTGCATTTTCAAATAATTCATATTCATCTGCAGCCTGAAGTTTAGTTGCTGAATTAAGAATGCCTCCGCCTCTTTGCGCTATTTCTTCATAAGTCAAACCGTTTATCCGGTCGACAAATTCATTTGCTCTCCATGCAGCAAAAACAAGGTGAGTATGGCTGTCACAAAATGAAGGAAGAACTATTTTGCCGGAGCAATCTATGATCTGGTCTACACGATCAATCTTGCATTCACTATCTGATCCGAAACTTTTAATCTTATCACCTTCTATGAAGAGATATGCATTCGGAATAGATGCAAGCTTTGCCATCTCACTCCCTTTGAGACGCAGTTTCCCTGAAGGTTGTATACCAACTAATGATGAAATGCGTCGGAGTAGAATGGAAGTGGACAATGTTGCAAATGATTTGATCCAAAGGTAATCGGAAAGACTCCAAAATTGTCTTTGGGTTATGGTCTTAGCAGCCGGTTTGGTTTAAGGTCAGTGACAAAGGTATTAATGAGACCATTCGCACATTCTTTACAGTGATTTCACGCTTGTTTTGAATCCTGCATCTGAGATATGTTTTTGTTCTGCATTTGCTTCAGGTTCCGAAGGATATGTTTTGGAAACCACTCTGTAAAAATTACTTCCATTTTTTTGCTCAGGTTCAATTTTGAAATTTGCAAATCCTTTCGATTTAAGATCACCACATAGTTTCTGTGCATTTGCTTCCGATCCAAAATATCCGGCCTGGATGACGAATCCTGTTTGAGGTTTTTGGTTGATGGCAGTTGAATTTGTTGATGGGCTTGTGGTAGTTGTGGCTTTTGTTTGCGCTGGTGCTTCTACATGATTGTTTACTGTAGATGAATTTGTAGAATTTGTATTGGACTTAGTTTGTTCAGGCACTTTTGCAACCGGAATGCTTTGATCAAAGAGTGTAGGGTTACCTGAAGCGTCTTTCCAGCCACCGGTCCATTTGTCTTTTACTTCAGCGCCAGGTGACAGGATAACCCAAGAAGGTGTCTCTTTTAGTTCGTAGTAAGCGAAACATACTGCGCCATCGAAATCATCGGCCTCCATTCTGGTCGAAATATATTTTTGAGTGGAAGATGCGTCTTTCGCAAATGCTGACCATGCCGATTCGCATACTCCACAAGACTTATCTGAGAATAGGATCACCATTTCCTTTTGAGAAGCCTTCGCTGCTTGTTTAGCTGAAGTATAATTGCTGTAATAATTAGCTGGTTGGGTAAATCCCAGGAGCAGGGCCAATGTGGCGGCGAGAAGCTGAATACTCATATTATTATGATTTATAGTTATTTATAAATAACTGTTAATTAGCTAATTTGATAGCAAAAATTGTACCATTATCGGTGAGATACCAGATATTGAGATGCCAGACTTGTGCTGAGCAGAATGCGGGTGAGGATAAACATGTCGAAGCATACCAGATGTATTTTTTGTTCCTTATACTATACATTTATTGATAATCAACCTCTTAACTACGATTACTCACAACTGACTACTCACAACTCACAAGAAGGATGCGCCAAGAAACCTTACCTTCGTCATCCTAAAATTCTGCCCAGATGTCAAGAATAAATGCTGCCATTACAGGCATAAATGGTTTTGTTCCCAAGGATGTGCTGACGAATAAAGACCTCGAAGCGATGGTGGACACTAATGATGAATGGATCAAGGCCCGGACAGGGATTGAAGAGAGGCATATTCTTCGTGATCCGAACCTGGCTACCTCCGACATGGGTGCGGCTGCAGTGGAGGCATTATTAAAGAAAAAAGGCATGTCACCACTTGATATTGATCTCCTGATTTGCGCTACTGTGACCCCGGATTATTTCTTCCCTGATACCGGAACATTGATTTGCCACAAGGTCGGTGCTAAGAATGCATTTGCATATGACATTACAGCGGCTTGCTCAGGTTTGCTTTTTGCATTGACTACCGGTGCAAAAATGGTAGAGTCCGGTTCTTATAAAAATGTCATTGTGGTCGGCGCAGATAAGATGTCTTCCATTACGGATTATACAGACCGTGCTACATGCATCCTGTTTGGTGATGCTGCAGGGGCGATTCTTATTCAACCGAATGAAAAAGGTAATGGCCTTTTAGATTCATGGATGAGAGTAGATGGCGTAGGTGCTGAATACCTTCATATGAAAGGAGGTGGATCAAAGAATCCTCCCACGCATGAAACGGTGAATAACAAAATGCATTACTTATTCCAGGATGGTAAACCGGTGTTTAAAGCTGCTGTAAAAGGAATGGCTGAAGCTGTCGGTGAAATCATGAAGCGGAATAATCTTGGACCTGATGATATCGCCTATGTAGTGCCTCACCAGGCCAATCTCAGAATTATTCAGGCCGTTGCCGACATGCTAAAATTTCCCATGGAAAAAGTCATGGTTAATATTCAGAAATACGGTAACACCACCGGCGCTACCATACCATTATGTTTATGGGAATGGGAGGATAAACTCAAACCCGGCGATAAAGTAATTCTTACTGCATTCGGCGGAGGGTACACTTGGGGAGCAAGCTTATGGAATTGGGCTTATTGAGTTTCACTTTCATTAGCCCCCTTCAGGGGAGAGAATACGAAGTATTCGATGGGGCAGGGGGTAAAAAGACCTATATTTGCGCCCTCATATTTTTCATTTAGTCAAGTTTCTATGGCCACCACAGCAGATATTAAAAAAGGACTCTGCCTTGAATATAATAATGATATCTATTATATCGTTGATTTTCAGCACGTTAAGCCCGGCAAAGGGAATGCTTTCGTCCGGACAAAATTAAAAAGCCTGACCACAGGCAAAGTCGTGGACAACACCTTTCCTTCCGGTCATACGATCAATGATGTCAGGGTCGAACGGCGTCCATTTCAATTCCTTTACAGCGACGATATGGGTTTTCACTTTATGAACAATGAAACCTATGAACAGGTCGCAGTCCAGGAGTCCATGATTGATAATGCCAAATTCATGAAAGAAGGACTTGGCGTTGAGATTTTGATGCACGCAGTTCAGGAAGTTCCCCTTGCTGTTGAATTACCTCAATATGTTATCTTGGAGGTCACATATGCTGAACCCGGTAAGCGTGGAGATACAGCAACAAATACCCTAAAACCTGCCAAAGTTGAAACAGGCGCAGATGTTAAAGTCCCATTATTTATTGATGTGGGTGAAAAGATTAAAATTGAGACATCGACCGGAAATTATATTGAAAGGGCTAAATAATTTTTAAAGATGGATTCAAAAGAAATTCAAGAGTTACTTAAACTGATCAATCGGTTAGAACTGGCTGAGTTCAAATACAGGCAAGGCGAAGTAGCTTTCTCTGTAAAGACTAAATATTACCATCACCATTCAGCCGATTTCGGACCGGCCACAGGACCTATTTCTACAATAGTTTCATCTCCTCAACCTGTTGCTGCAACACAACCATCAGCACCTTCAAAATCAACTACCGAGGCTGAAGGAAATGGTAGTAGTGCTCCTCCTGCAGCATCAAAAGAAAACCTGCTGGAAGTCAGGTCTCCAATTGTTGGGACTTTCTACAGATCCTCATCGCCTGACAAACCGGTGTATGTCAAACCCGGCGATACCATAGAAGTCGGATCAGTGCTGTGCATTATCGAAGCGATGAAACTCTTCAATGAAATCGAATCGGAGGTAGCAGGTAAAGTGGTCAAAATACTTGTTGAAGATGCATCACCTGTAGAATATGACCAGGTGTTATTCCTTGTCGATCCTAATGGTTGAAAGGAAATTCCTTTTCAGGCTCAACTGACGTAAAGACCAAATTCATTTTTCTAACAAGAACTTTTCCTGATGTTCAAAAAGATACTCATAGCGAATAGAGGTGAGATTGCCTTACGGGTCATTCGCACCTGCAAGGAAATGGGCATCAGTACAGTGGCCGTATACAGTACGGCTGATAAAAATAGTCTGCACGTGCGATTTGCCGATGAAGCTGTTTGTATTGGTCCTCCAAAATCAAGTGATTCTTATCTCAGTATTCCCAGGATCATGGCAGCAGTAGAAATTACAAATGCTGATGCGATTCATCCGGGCTATGGTTTTTTAGCAGAGAATGCTGATTTCGCTGAGGTGTGCAAAGAATATGGCGTTAAGTTTATCGGCCCTACACCGCTGATGATTTCGCAGATGGGAGATAAAATCACAGCAAAAGAAACGATGATCAAAGCAGGCGTCCCTGTTGTTCCGGGTAGTGGAGGACTTGTGCAGGATGCTACTCACGCACGGAAAATTTGCAAGGACATAGGTTATCCCGTGATCATGAAAGCAACAGCAGGAGGTGGTGGAAAAGGAATGCGCATCATACGGAATGAAAAAGAAATTGATGAAGCATGGGAAAAAGCGCGCAAAGAAGCCAAAGCCTCTTTTGGAAATGATGGTATCTATATTGAAAAATTTATAGAGCAACCGCGTCACATCGAATTTCAAATCGTAGGCGATCAAAAAGGACATGTCGTGCATCTTTCTGAGCGTGAATGTTCCATACAACGTCGCCATCAGAAATTACTTGAAGAATCACCTTCTCCTTTTATGGATGAATCGCTTCGAAATAAAATGGGGAAAGCTGCCATCAAAGCAGGGAAGGCTATCGATTATGAAGGTGTTGGCACGATTGAATTTCTCGTCGATAAAAACAAGAATTTTTATTTCATGGAGATGAACACCCGAATACAGGTGGAACATCCAGTGACAGAAGAAGTCATCGATCATGACCTGATCAAAGAACAAATCAAGGTTGCTGCAGGTATCCCGATATCGGGAAAAAATTATTTTCCCAACAACCATGCGATCGAATGCAGGATCAATGCAGAAGATCCTTTCAATAATTTCATGCCAAGCCCGGGGACGATCACTTCTTTTCATAGCCCGAAAGGTCATGGAGTGAGAGTGGATACACATGTGTACGCGGGCTATACCATTCCTCCTTATTATGACAGCCTGATCGCCAAACTTATTTGTAAGGCTCCAACAAGGGAAGAATGCATTACAAAAATGCAGAGAGCCCTTGATGAATTTATAGTAGAGGGAATCAAAACAACGATCCCGTTCCATAAAAAGTTGATGCAGGATCCGCAATTCAGGAAAGGAGATTTCAATACAGGCTTCCTCGATAACTTTAAGCTGGAAGATTGATGGCCATGTCAGGGCAAAGCCCTATTCGTCAGTTAATATTATTATCTGAGGGGATACAAAGGACCCATCCTGATGAATATCCTTTGTAATATCCTGATGGCGCTATGTATGGTCATTAGCATACCGATCATCATTCCTTTTTTTCAAATTCTTTTTGGACGCGTTAAACCTTCAGGCGAACCTGTTGCATTCAGTGTCAACAATATTCAATCGTGGCTTGAATATGTGTTTGGTCGATTGGTGGAAGTTTATTCACAGGAGACTGCATTGTTGATTGTCTGCGTGACTTTTGTAGCCATCTTTTTTCTTAAAAATTTATTCCGTTATCTCTCGCTCGTCTTCATGGCCCGTGTGCGAAATGGAATTGTCAGGGATGTGCGCAATGCCGTATATCAAAAATACATGCATCTTCCTTTGGCTTATTTTACCCGCGGGAAAAAAGGAGATCTTCTGTCAAGGATAAGCACTGATGTGCAGGAAATAGAATACTCGATATTAAATGTCATCGAATCCATTTTTAAAGAGCCAATCGTGATCATCGGCAGCATCACTTTCATGTTGTTTACAAGTTTGAGGCTTACCTTATTTGTTTTTGTACTGATATTGATCACGGTATTTGTCATAGGGCGAATCAGTCGCAAGCTTAAACGCCAATCCAAAGAAGCTCAAAGCCGGTTAGCTGATCTTGTGATTCATGTCGAAGAGAGCCTGAACGGGATGAGGATCATACAAGGATTTAATGCTCAGCAATATCAACGCGACCGGTTCGGCATGATCAATGAGCGATACAAAAAATTACTCACGCGCATCATGTACAGGCGTGACTTATCATCTCCATTATCTGAAGTGCTTGGCATTGCGATCGTCTCCGGACTTTTTTGGTATGGGGCCCATCTTGTATTCAAATCAGAAATAAAACCGGAAACATTTTTTGCTTATTTATATGCATTCTTCAATGTCATTGCTCCTTCAAAATCTTTTTCAACTGCTTATTATAATATTCAGAAAGGACTCGCTGCAGTTGACCGGGTGAATGAAATCATTGACAATGATGAAGAGATCAAAGAAATACCTGAACCTAAGCCAATTCATTCATTTGAAAAGGAGATTGTATTCGAAAATGTCGGGTTTCAGTATAATGATAATGGAGAATGGGTATTAAAAAACATCAACCTGAAAATTCCCAAAGGCCAGGTCCTGGCTATTGTCGGATCGAGTGGGGCAGGGAAATCAACGCTGGCAGATTTGTTGCCACGTTTTCATGATGTCAGTGAGGGAAAAATTAGTTTTGATGGAACGGATATCAGGGAGTTCGATTTAAAACAACTCCGCGGCCTGATGGGTATTGTCAACCAGGATCCTGTTTTGTTTCATGATACGATCTTCAATAATATCACATTTGGCAGGCCGGATGCTACTATGGAAGAAGTCATTCGGGTAGCAACAATATCTCAAATGCATGATTTCATCATGGCTCAGCCTGATGGTTACAATACAATTGTTGGAGACAGGGGAAGTACATTAAGTGGTGGCGAAAGACAGCGCTTGACATTAGCCAGGGCATTGTTGGTCAACCCGCCGATTTTGATCCTCGATGAAGCTACTGCTTCTCTTGATTCTAAATCCGAAAGGCTGGTCCAGCAGGCTCTTTCTAAAATAATGGAAGGCCGGACATCGATTGTCATTGCTCATCGATTGTCGACTGTCCAACATGCTGATCAAATCATTGTTCTTCAGAATGGAAAGATTATTGAATCAGGAGATCATGCCTCACTGATGCAACGTCAGGGAGAGTACTATAAATTTGTGGGACTACAATGGCTTCAATGACCCGATATCTATTCATACCCATATTCATAAGCTTCATGGCAGCCTCTCAGGCTCAGCAAATGAATTGGACTGAATTGGCGAAGGATACGGTGTATTATGCTAATGAGTATTTACCTGATGAATTGATGGTGACTCCTCCGGGACCGGGACAAGTTTGGGATTTCCGGTCTCTCAGGGCTCCTTATGCGATCAGCAGGCAGATCGTCATCACTGCTGAGCACAATAATGTGAGTTTTGCAAATCTTGTCAATGGAAAGCAATCCGAGGCTATTCTTCAAATATCCGGCAGTAACACCCAGATGGTGCAATTGATAGAAGATAATCCGCTTTGCTCCGGAGGTAAACTGATCTATACTTTATCCCCTGCAATGAAGCCTTTTTTTAAAGGGGAAGTGGGTGACAACTATAATTACCAGGGCCGCATGCAGGCTGTTTTCGCCTGGCCTAGAGATGTGATTTGTAGTTGGTCACCCTCACAGGTACCAGACTCGTGTCGCATTACTTATTCATTAAATGTGGATATCGACATTGACGGAGAAGGAACATTGTATCTTCCTACTGAAGTAAATTCAGTTTTTCGCCAGCACATTCAGGAAAGAAGAATTGCAAAAGTGGAAACGAAAAGAGAGATGATGTGGACTGATGTCACCAGCCAGGTTTCTGCTGTGAAACCGATCACATTCAAAGAGATTCTTCGTTTTGTTTCCGTTGATTCCGGATTAGAATGGGTTGATATAGAGGTAAAAGATAATCTTCAACCCACTCGTGTTGAATTTAAAACATACCCGTTGGTCACTCGTATATTTTCAGAAGAACCTACGAAACCTGATGTATTTGCATACCCTAATCCAAGTTTTGGTGTTGTGCGTTTCCAGATGAGTGATCTCCTGTATGGACATTATATACTCAAAATATACAACATACTCGGGGTGCAGGTGAAATCAATAGAAACTGATGTGGATGATCCACATAAAACCATTTCTGTTGACCTGGGCGACCTGCAACGCGGCACCTATTTATTCAGACTGCAGGATAATTTTGGCCGCACGATCCGGACCAAAAGGATTGTGTTGATTGAGCCTTAATGAATCATTCTTTCCATACATTTTTACCTGGTCCAATTCAAAAAATAAACCTTAATGGGGATCATCCGCTTTTAATGATCAAACGCCTTGACCTGGTTCAATCATGGGCTGATGGAAATAAATATTATAAACTAAAACATAATATCTCTTATGCGTTAGAGAACGGAATAAAATCAATAGTGAGCAAAGGCGGGATGTTTAGCAATCATCTTTATAGCCTGGCTCATGCCTGTACTGCATTTGGAATAAAAATGAATGCGATAGTCAGAAGTTATGGTCCGGATCCTGGTAATCCGTTGATGAATGAACTGGCAGGGTTATCTCATGAAATTCTTTATCTAAAACCTGGGGAATATCAACAGTTTGATGAATCCACTGCCAAAATACTTTATCCGGCTTCGATGTTTATTCCTGAAGGTGGAAGGAATGCACAAGCCATTGAAGGTGCGAAAGAAATTATTGAAGAGTGCCTTGAATTCCATCCCACGCATGTGATCCTCTCTGCAGGAACATTAACCACAGCATGTGGACTCTTAGCAGTCGCGTCTAAATCAATGAAAATAATCATAGTGCCGGCCTGGAAAGGTTGTACCAGGGATCACGTAGATGAAATATTGTTGAAGTATAATATCAAACCTGAATGCCTGTGGGAAATTTGGCCAGACGCTCATTTTGGCGGATTCGCCAGATACGATCACCACCTTATTGAATTTATGAATTCATTTACCAGGGAAACCGAAATTCCGCTTGACCCGGTTTACACCGGCAAAATGATGTATGCTGTCAATGAAAAATTCAAATCAGATTATTTTTCAAAAGAGGATATAATCATTGCCATTCACACGGGCGGGTTGCAGGGTATTAGGGGATTCTCTTATCGTTATCCTGAAGATTGGAGTACTTATGAAGAGTTAGTATTTAATCAGAAATAAGTTTATTGTTTTATTTGAATTGTCACATTGTCACATTATCAAATTGTCACACTATCACATTATCACATTGTTACCCATTTCTCAATTACTCTCGGATAATGATAATGTTCGAGTCGCAATACTTTACTGGCTAATTCAGATGCTGAATCTTCAGGAGATATTTCCACGCTTTCCTGGAAGATAATTTCACCTTCATCATATTGGTCATTCACTTCATGGATGGTGATGCCTGTCATTAATTCACCGGACGATTTCACTTTTTCGTGCACATGATGGCCATACATTCCTTTGCCGCCGAACCGCGGTAAAAGGGCAGGGTGGATATTGATGATGCGGCCATCGAATTCCTTTATAAGCCATGAAGGCAAAAGAAGAAGGAATCCGGCCAGAACAATGTGAGTGATTTCTTTAGTCCTGAGTTCAGGCAATACATTCTCCGGACTATGCCAACTGGATTTTGGAATGACAATACTTTCGATTCCATGTGCGGCCGCAATCTTCAGAACTCCTGCATTGATATTATTTGAAACAATGAGGTTGACTTTTATTTCCTTATGGCCTTTGAAATATTTACAGATTTGATCCGCATTGCTTCCGGTACCGGATGCAAAAACAGCCAGATTAATATGGGATTTACGATTTACGATTTACGATTTACGATTTACGATTTTGGATTATCGATTGTCACTTCTCTCACTTCTCTCACTTCTCTCACTTCTCTCACCCTTTCAGGACACTATACTTTCCGCTATTAGCAGGATCGAGCTTTCGCATGATATCGTAAACTACATTCTTTTGGGTGCGGTCGCCATTTTTGAGGATATCAAGGACTTCATCACTTTTGGCGGTGACGAACATGATAATACCAATACTATTTGGATATCCCGTATTTGTCTTATCCACCTGCTTCAGGGCATCCACCATCGTAGCAACGGCCACACCTGTATTCTGATACATGATATCAAGGCTTTTGCGGTGATAATTATACCATGCCTCATTAAAAGATGAAAATCTTGGATTCAAAAGATTTTCCATGATCCAATACCTGGTAGTCTTGCGGCTCTGGGAAGTCCACCCTTTATCAACAGATGAAACAATAGTTGGGATCTGGCTGATGATCGACTGTGCTTTCTGATATTCAATCTCACCACCATTTGGTGCAAAACTCTGATTGTCTAATCCTATGATAAGATGCGCATAAAATGAGAATACAGCAGAGAGGTTGTCTTTATATACATCAGTCCCGTTGACAATAGGGGCATATTCAAGATAAGTGAAAACAATATCGCGGTCCACATAATTGATCAACACAGTCTTATATTCTGATCCGTAAACCGGTCGAATAGCTTTGATGGCGACATCAGCTTTGTAGGAATTACTACCTAATTCTGCAGTGATGTTGACCTGGAAATTACATTCAATTCTTTCATAGGGCTTGTATTCATCCCCGGTCCATTTCTCCTGGTTGATGAATTCTCGAAGGTCGCGCTCGAGGGTCTTAAAAACCTGCGGATCTGTACTTTGAAGTTTAGGGGTGCTGACAGTCACAACAGCATTCAATTCCTGGGCATACGCGCTGAAATTCAGCCCGCAAGTCCCGATTAGAATAAGGAATAAAAGGATTTTAACTCTCTCCATTTTTATTTTTTATTTGAGAGATGGCATCTACAATATCTCGGGCCACATCTTTTTTTGATTTTAACTCAAAGTCCTGCCGTTTATTGTCCGGAAAGAGAAATGTTACTTTATTGGTATCATGGCCAAAGGCTGCACCCGGATCGTTAGGATTGTTGAGCACGATCATGTCCATGTTTTTTTTAAGCATTTTTTCCACGGCATTTTGTTCTCCGTTTTGTGTTTCCAGGGCGAATCCAACAAGAATCTGATTCGATTTTTTCTTTTTACCTAATGAAGCAGCAACATCCGGAGTCCGCACCAATTCAATCGTCATTTTATCCGCACCTTTTTTTATTTTTTCCGGAGCTACTATTGATGGCTTATAATCAGCCACTGCAGCAGCAAGAACGGTTACATCAGATGATTTAAAATGTGATTCACATGCAGCCAGCATTTCATCGGCTGTGGTTACCTTTTCAATATGAATCTGTTCATCAGCAGGTAATACACTATCAGGACCAAGGATCAACGTAACATGTGAACCTCGCAATGAAAATTCTTCAGCAATAGCTACTCCCATCTTTCCGGTGCTGTGATTTCCAACATACCGGACAGGATCAATCGCTTCATAAGTCGGACCTGCATTGATGAGGACTTGCAGGCCTGTCATGTCCTGGGTGAATTGAAAATATTCGGAAATTCTATCAATGATCTCCTGAGGTTCTGCCATGCGACCAGGTCCTATAAGGCCACTGGCCAATTCTCCGGTCCCGACATCGATAATAAAATTTCCAAATGACTGAAGCCTGCTGATATTTTCAATGGTAGCAGGATGCTGCCACATATCAAGATCCATAGCAGGTGCAAAGAAGACAGGACATCGGGCAGACAGATAAGTGGCTGAAAGCATGTCGGCACTCAAGCCAAGTGCACAACGCGCAAGTGTATGTGCAGTCGCAGGCGCAATGATCATGGCATCAGCCCACAGACCCCATTCAACATGATTATTCCAACTGGCTTCATTGTGGATATCTGTCGCAACAGCATGCTTGCTCAATGTCGACATTGTCAAGGGGGAAATGAAATCACAGGCTGATGTGGTCATGATGACACGAACACTGCATCCTTCTGTGATGAGTAAACGAACGAGATAAGCAGCTTTGTAAGCGGCAATGCTGCCGCATACCCCAAGAATGATTTTTTTGCCTGCTAATGAAGACATGCCTTCTTTAAAAAGTTAGGATGTACTGTCACTCGGCGTCTTCCGGAAATTCTTCTTCTTTAACTACTGGTTCCGGGTAGCGCCATTCAAGGTCACCATTGATAAATTCTTCTGTGGCGATGATCGTTGGGCTAGCCATTTTCTCATACGACCTGGAGATTTCAATCTGCTCTTTGTTTTCATGGATCTCTTCAATCGTTTCTGTGACAACGACGAATTCCTCAAGCTTGTCATGCAGTTCTTTTTTCAGATCAGATGACAATTGCCTGGCTCTCCTTGTGACGATGGCAATAGATTCGTAGATGTTAGTAGTACGTGATGAAAGATCCTTGATGTCCCTTGCTTTGACATTCGGATCGATAGCAGCGGATAAGTTTTTTATATTACTCATTTGGACAGATTTTTTACGTTAGATGTTATTTGCCTGTTGATTTCTTTTGCTTCTTTGATATGCGCTCCTTTAGGAAAGTGATTGGTGTAGTCCTTATACATTTCCTTTGCCTGGTCATAACGCTCTGCACGCTTATCATATACACTTTTCTCCGCGTACAGGTAGGATGACTTAAAAATCAGGAAGCGAATGTATTCCGCCTGCGTAGTCTCCGGAAAAGTCACCAGCATATTTTTAAATGTCGTAATAGCGGCTTCGTAATCACTCAGATTAAAATAGAGCTGACCCTCAGCAAAAGCCTTCTGTTCTAGCTTACCTCTCAATTCATCAATTAGCTTGTTGCACTCAGGTACCCTTTCACTATCCGGATACTTGTTGGCAAAATCCTGGAAAGCATTAATCGCTTTGATAGAAGGTTCCTGGTCCAATCGAAAAGAAGGGGATTGTTTATAAAAAGAATAAGCTGTCATATAATCAGCTTCTTCGGTATATGTGCTGTAAGCAAACGTGGTTGAGAAATTAGTAAAATAAGTAGCCGCCAATGAATAGTTTCCCAGGTAATAATGCGTGTAGGCATATTTGAAAAACAACTCTTCACCCTGACGCGTCCCCCGATATTGATTAAGGATCAATTCCATAAGTGTTTGTGCTCTTAAGTAATCTTTAGTGTCAAAATATTTGATCGAGGATTTGAGGATCCGCTCAGGATCATTACTGGTGCGAACCTGTTCAAATTCACTCTTACATGACGTTAATGTACTGATAACCAACAAAATAGATATGAAAAACCGCATCGACGCTTCTTAAAATGGTTTGCAAAGATAGGACATATTATGTTAATTCTGAGCCGGGTTTTATCCTGTCAATCAAGCCATTAACTCGAATATGACGATGAGGGATGAGCCCGATGCAAAACGTCAGCAATGGACCTGTCATTGCTCAACCGGGGTACCTTATTCTGGCCACCTAATTTTCCGACCGAATTCATGTAATGAATAAAAGCGCCCTGTGGTAAGGGGCGGACGATAAGAGGCTGCAGAATTTTTCCTTTAATGAGATCTTCATAGTACAAATTCTGAGTTACCATGGCTTCGTTCAGGTCCTTCGAAAAAGCGACAATGTCTAAAGGACGCTCGCCAAATTCAATCCACCATTCATGATAAGGTTTTTGATCATTGCCCGGATTTACCTGCGGCGCAACAGTAAATTCATTCACAAGGCAAGGATGTTTTTTTACCGTCACGCGCAACGCTTCTTCCACTTCTTTTGCAATGACATGCTCACCGAATGCAGAAATAAAATGTTTTATCCTCCCGGTCACTTTTATCCTCGGTGGATGAACAGTTACGAATTCAATAGTATCGCCGATATTATATGACCAAAGGCCGGCATTGGTAGTAATGATCAATGCATAATCAATTCCGACTTCAACATCATCGAGTGTCACCCTTGATGGATTGGGATCATGGATCTGCGAAACAGGAATGAATTCGAAGAAAATTCCTGAGTTGCATTGCAAAAGCAAACCTTCTGAAGCATCATCCAGATCCTGGTAAGCAATAAATCCTTCAGATGCAGGATAAGTCTCAAGGCTATTCACAGGGCCGCCGGTCAACCGTTCCAATTGAGCGCGATAAGGTTCAAAATTGACGCCTCCGTAAACGAAAAGTTGAAAATGAGGAAAGACTTCTTTAACGGTTGATTTTCCGGAGAGGCTCAATATTCTTTCATAATACATTTGCACCCATGGAGGTATTCCACTGATGAGGCGCATGTCCTGGTCTATTGTCTCTTGTGCAATCCTGTCCACTTTTGACTCCCAGTCTTCAATACAATTGGTTTCATAAGCAGGCATTTGATTAGCGCGTAACCAGGAAGGAATCCAATGATTGACAATTCCGGATAAACGTCCTGTCGGTATTCCACCTTTTTGTTCGAGTTCAGGAGATCCTGATAGGAACAGGATTTTTCCTTCAAACAAATTTTTAAGCTTTAATCTCGAAGAAATATTGAAGAGAGCATCTCTTGCATTACCGACATGATTTGGAATGCTATCTTTTGTGATCGGAATATATTTTACACCACTTGTCGTCCCGGATGTTTTAGCAAAATAAAGTGGTCGCCCCGGCCAAAGAACATCATCTTCACCATTGATGATTTTGTCAATGTATGATTTGAAATCTTCGTAATCACGGAGAGGAACCTGGCTTGCAAAAGACTTGTGGTCTTTAATCGAATTAAATCCATGGTCTTTGCCAAATTGAGTGGTTGCGCCACGGAGGACAAGTGAATTGAATATTTTTTTTTGATGATCGGCGGCGTGTTGAGCTTCAGATTCAATTCTTCGCCTGGTTTGTTTGGCGAAAGCTTCGATGACGCGGCCCTTGATCCCCATGAAGGACTAGTCCAGTCTTAAATCTTCAATCGCCACTCCCGGAAATGCTTCTGGATGAAAAGAAAATAGTTTTGCAGCATCCATCGCAGCAGGATTTGTAACGGATGTAATGTTGATATCCTGTTTAGTCCCGTCTGATGAAAGGCCATTGATAAAACTGAGCATTCCGTTTTTGACACCAAGAGTAAATTTTGAATAATCTTCAAATCTTCCTTTCAATGGTTTTGCCTCAATGACAGAAGTGCCATCAGGTCTTTTAGCGGCGAGAACAAAAACAAGGTCCGGTGATTTATAGAGTTGTAAAAAATCCTCGGGACTCAACCAATCCTGTCCATTGGATTCATTATAAATATTCACTTCATTAGGTCCCTTGAGATACACCCACCTTGTGACACCATCCGACATAATGATGTAATCTTTCAATTCTAACCTGTAACTTTTTCCTGATTGATAAAGCATCCCATCACTTGTTTTGGCTTCTGTACCCGGAAAAGAAATTTTCAGATTAAATGCCACCTGGACATTTTTTAAATTATAAGCCTTACCTGCATCAGTCAAAATCTTTATAGCCTCAGGATCGGAGTCCTTAGCAGACATGTATTGTGAATAGCCCTGCGTGGCAAAGGTCAATGAGAGTAAACAGGCAATGAAAGATAATTTCATAAGGAAGAGTCAAATGTCCAAACTTAACAACGCAAAATTAGATGAAAAGTATCATCTCATCCTGTTAAGGTAAGTTAACGGTATTTGAACCCTTTAGTTCTTGCTCCTTATTTTCTGGAGCAACCCATCCAGGTCATGCTCTGTATATAAGAGGACATCACGTGGTTTGCTGCCTTCAGCGGGCCCAACAATACCGACAGCCTGCAGTTGATCCATGATGCGGCCTGCCCTGTTGTATCCCAGCTTAAGTCTGCGCTGAATCATGGATGTACTTCCATGCTGATTTTGTATGACAAGTCGCGCAGCATCCTCAAACATATCATCCAATTCAGCGTAAGTCATTCCGTCTGCTCCCTGTATTTGTTCATCATCACCTACAAATTCAGGCAGGTAATAAGGTTCGGGATAGCCTTTTTGTTCTGAGATATGATGAATGACCGATTCTACTTCCGGTGTATCCACAAACGCACACTGAAGACGTATCATATTGCTACCAATAGACAACAACATGTCGCCCTGTCCGATAAGTTGCTCTGCTCCACCCATATCAAGGATTGTTCGGCTATCTACTTTTGAAGCGACCTTGTAAGCAAGGCGTGCAGGGAAATTTGCTTTTATAACGCCGGTAATAATATTGACTGAAGGTCTCTGCGTCGCAATGATGAGATGTATTCCAACAGCTCGGGCAAGTTGGGCTAACCTTGCTATAGGCATTTCAACTTCTTTGCCTGCTGTCATGATGAGGTCAGCAAACTCATCGATCACCAATACAATGAAAGGCATGAAGCGATGGCCCTTCAACGGGTTTAGCTGACGATTGACAAACTTCTCATTGTATTCTTTGAGATTTCTTGAATGAGCTTTTTTCAGCAGGTCATACCTGTCATCCATTTCAATGCATAATGAATTGAGCGTATAGATGACTTTTTTAGTTTCTGTTACAATCGGTTCTTTCTGATCGGGTAAAAATGCCAGGAAATGGTTTGACAGTTTGGCATAAGGAAATAGCTCAACTTTTTTCGGATCAATTAAAACTAATTTCAGTTGGGATGGATGTTTGCGATAAAGCAATGACATCAAAGCTGTATTGATACCTACTGATTTACCCTGACCTGTTGCACCTGCAATCAGCAAGTGAGGCATTTTGGCCAGGTCTGCAACAAATACTTCATTTGAAATTGTCTTTCCAAGTGCAATAGGAAGGTCCATTTTACCTGAAATAAATTTTTCAGAAGCAAGCACCTCTTTAAGTGAAACAATTTGCTTTCGCTTGTTTGGCACTTCAATACCTATGGTTCCTTTTCCGGGAATAGGCGCAATGATCCGTATGCCCAATGCTGATAAGCTCAGCGCAATGTCATCTTCAAGATTTTTGATTTTTGAAATCCTGATTCCCGGCTTTGGAATGATTTCATATAATGTAACTGTAGGACCTATCGTAGCACGGATTTTTGTGATCTCGATTTTATAATTCAACAGCGTCTCAATGATCTGATCCTTGTTAGCTTCAACTTCAGCGCGATCAATCTGAATTTTTTCATCCGGATATTCCAGCAGCAGGTCCAACTCGGGAGCTTTGTAGGAAGACAAATCCAGCGTGGGATCATAAGGCTCACTGTGATCATTATTTTCCTGATCCATCAGGAAAACCTTATCCTGCACACCACTGAATGTAGGTGGAATATGGCCTTCGGAAAAGGAATCTACTATTTCAGAAACATCATGATTTCCCTGAATTTCAAGTGGAAGACTTGTGGGATCTGAGTCCTGGTGATCTGTATTGAGATCTGCTATTTCCAATTCAAGTGCATCAAGATCATTAGTGTCATTGAGAGAATTTATATTCTTATTTTCAATTTCATTTTCTCTCATAAACCTGTCCAGGAATCCGGGCTGAAGACTTTCTTCATCGATGTTGCCATCAGGATCAACATGGATATCCGAAAGAGGCTCAGGATTTTCAGTAGCCATTTTTTTCTTTTTGAAAAAATCAAGACCCAGTTCAGACCAACTCATTTTCCACGATGGCATTTTAATATTGGGAACAGATAAAAATTCGCCTTTCCATGTAAAGGATGGATTGAACTTGATAATGAACGTGGCCGCCATAATAAAAAGCAATGCAAGGGCAACGCCTAAACTTCCCATGAACTTCGACAACCAATCTGTTGTGCTGTCTCCGAATGCGCCTCCCCACGGAAAATTAGCGGAAGAGAATACAAAGGCAAAGAGGATAGAGCAGTAAACCATGACAAGAATGGATTTCCCTGCCCTTGAATACCATGTATCTAAAGACGCACCCACCAATTTTCGCAACCCAAACCCTATAACCAGAAATGGAAGCACAAGGGACGTAATACCAAAGCCCCAATAAATAAGTCCATTTCCAACCACAGCTCCCAATCTCCCAAGCCAATTGGCCAGGATGAGGTCTCCCTCTCCAAGTGCACTGAATGGATTGTTGAGGATTTTATCCTGGTCTATCTTCCATGTAAATACATAGGATATACCTGACACAAGGACAAATAGGCCGATCAGGACAAATGTTGCCCCGAGGAGTTTGGGAACCCGATTATCCTTTAAAATGGAGGTTTTCGAATTTCCTTTTTTAGGTTTGGCCTTCGCTGTAGCAGCGGTTTTCTTATTCTTTCGTACGAATATTGACATAGCAATGAGTGTATTGCTGTCTTGGGATGACGCCCAAATATAGTATTATCTCCAGTTATCTAGGTAGATATACATGATTTTTTTATTTAATATGTTTTTAAATCGAAAATCGAAAATCGAAAATCCTAAATGGCCTCCTTACCTTAGGGCTTCTTAAAAAGACAAACAATCACAGTTATATGGACAAAATATTCATCGCGGGTGCCGGAGGTATTGGCAGAGCAGCAGCATTATTGATTCTTGATGCCCAAAACTGGGATTGTGAAGTGGTCATCGGTGATGTCTCAGAAACACAGCTTGAGGAAGCAGCCACATGGATTCAAAAAGGTATCGGGAAAAAAGATGAAGTCGGAATTTTCCATATGCCGGATGTGAATGATATAGCTGCCTATGAAGAATTATTAAGTGACTTTGATGTCCTGTTGGATTGTCTTCCCGGAAAAATGGCTCCGGCAATGGCCCGGCTATGCCTTGAATATGGTTTGCATTACGCCAATCTCACAGAATATGTGAACGAAACCCAGGAAATAGAGAAAATAGCTGCAGATGCGGAGTCAGGCTTCATCCTGCAGACAGGCCTTGCACCGGGATACGTCAACCTCCTCGCACTTCACCTAATAGAATTATTCAGAAAGCGATATGGAAACGGAAAGCTTGACCGTCTTTCCATGAGGGTTGGAGCGCTGACACAATACACAGAGTCTCCACATTTTTATGGATTCACATGGAGTTCGATCGGTGTAGCTACCGAGTACATCAAAGATTCTGAAGCAGTAAGGAATCACGAGATTGTACGTCTTCCTTCTCTTTCCGAACCTGAAACATTAATCATCAATGGCAAGCATTATGAAGCTGATCTTACAAGCGGTGGGGCAGCAGATCTTCCTCAGGCGCTCAAAGAAGAAATCCGCCAGATTGATTATAAAACTATTCGTTACCCGGGTCATTATGACTGGGTGAAGTCATGGTTGAAAAACGATAACAACTCCGAATCAAAAATTGAGCGTTTTGAAAAATACCTGATCGCCAATGTTCCTCTTGTAGAAGATGATGTCATCGTGATCTATGCATCGATCAGTGGAATAGATGAGCAGGGTCATCTAAGATCGATTCAACATGCTCAGCATATTTATCCAATGGTGTTTGGAGCCATCACGATGCGTGCCATACAGATTTGCACAGCTGCACCATTGGTAGAATGCGCCAGGTTATTGTTGTCCGGAGAATACCAGGGTGTAATCCATCAAAGCCAGATTGATCCTGCTGCAATATTGGAAGGTGTCATCGTCAGGCAAGCTTATCATTCCGAGTTGACGGAGTGATAAGCTAATTTACTTTTTCAGACATTACTTCAATATCACCTCAAATTGGCTGGGTAGGATACTCTTTTCTGAATTCGTACTTGATGACGTCAAAAGAAGTCACTATACCTTTTAGTTCTCCTTCTTTGACAATTGGAACTGCATGGAAAAGGTTTTCAAGGAATAATTCAGCGGCCGACCCGATCTTATCTTCAGGTTCAAGCGTGGCCACATGAGTTGTCATCACATCTTTGATGTATATTTTCTCATAATCCTTATTGGGGCCGACAACCTTGAATAAGTCATAAGTAGTAAGTATCCCGACTAATTTTGATCCATTCACTATAGGAAGGTGGTGAACTTTATTTTTAAGGAAAATTCCGCGGGCCACAGATAGCGTATCTTCTGCTTTTGCGGTAATCACATTCCGGGACATAATCAGGGAAAGAGGTTCATTCATCATTTCTTTTTCGTTTTAAATTATTCCAAAAGATAAGGAAATTATTTCAAAAATGGATTTGGTTAAAACCCAAATATCGAAATTTAAATTGAATGTTAGGCAAGTCCTGATAATCATTGGTTTAGCCTCCGCCTTCGCCTCAGCCTTCGCCTATTTCTTACCTTCACTGTTACAATGAAACTGCATTTGCTTGAGGACTTGATTGACCAGTTTATTTTACATCAATTGGAAAATGATCTTACCGATTGGTTTTATCCGCACACCATGGTGAGTCGTTTTCATACGATGTGGAGGCCACCTGATCCGAATACGTTGAAAGAGACTTACGAGCAATGTCTGAAAAGTGAATATTCACAACTTTGGTGGAAAAGAGATAATTACAAGCCGAAAGAAATTATGATCAACCTTATTGATGCTGATCCTGAATTAGCCACCATAGCCTGGAAAGATCTGGCCAATGATTCGGCTTCTATTGATGGAAGATTGTATAGGTTCAATTACTATTGTGATGAGCTACTCCAGCTTTACAGACAACTCAACCCGAGATCAGTAGAGACTTATCATCACCAGGATGCTTCAATTGTGAGTTTATACCTCGCCGGTTTATTCCCTGAAAAATATGCTCTTTATCCCGGGCTTGATGCTTTTCAAATATTTTGTAAAGTTGTGGGTAGCCCTGACATACCTGTTATTGATGATCTTGCGCGATACATGAAAGTGGCAGCTATCGGATTTACGTTTCTGCAGCGGAATAAAAATTTTGAAAAGCTATCTGGTATTCGTGAAGCAGATATTAAAATAAAATTCATTCCATTGCAATTGAGCTATGAGTTGGTAAGTTTTGCCGGAGCGATCAATAAATCCACAGTTAAATGAGATTTGATCTGATCGTTATTGGGGGAGGAGCAGGTGGCTTTTTTACCGCGATTCGTTTAGCCGAAATTTATCCCGGTGCTAAAATATGTATCCTGGAAGCCGCAAGAAAACCTTTATCTAAGGTTGAAATATCAGGAGGCGGAAGATGCAATGTCACGCATGCTTGTTTTGATCCGGAAGAGCTAACATCCTATTATCCAAGAGGCCAAAAAGAAATGCTCGGGCCTTTCTATCATTTTCAACCTTCCGATTTGATTCAATGGTTCGAGTCCAAAGGCGTAAAGCTTAAAACAGAAAATGATGGCAGGATTTTTCCGGTGACGAATTCTTCTTTGACGATCATCAATTGTTTTATGAACTGCATTCAAAAATCAGGCATTGAACTTTTGACATCGACCCGGGCATCAAAATGGGAATACTTCATAGAAGACAAGCAATGGGTAGTCACGCTATTTGATGGCCGCACATTTTCTTCTAAATATTTATTAATTGCCAGCGGAAGTGATCAACGCACATGGGAAGCGCTTAAGGCAATAGGACATAAAATCATTTCTCCGGTTCCTTCATTATTTACATTTAATATCCAGGATGAAAACCTGACTTCACTCCAGGGAATCAGCATGGATGATGTTCATTTGTCTATTCCTACAATGAAACTTGAAACATCAGGCCCACTTCTGATTACGCATTGGGGAATGAGCGGACCTGCCATATTAAAATTATCTGCCTGGGGTGCAAGGGAATTATATGGATGCGGCTATGTTTTTGATTTGATCGTCAACTGGAAAGGTGAACAGGACAAGCAAGATATTCTTGTTGGGCTTCAGAATATAGTAAATGAAAATCCTAAAAAGAAAATGATCAATCTTGCGATGAAGGATATACCCTCCCGATTGTGGAAATATTTCTGTTCAAAAGCAGATATTCAGTCAGGAATGACTTGTGCAGAAATCGGGAATAAACGCCTTCATAAACTTGCAAATATTTTAATTAGCGACATTTATCGCATAACAGGGAAAAGTACATTCAAAGATGAATTCGTAACAGCTGGTGGAGTGGACTTGAAGGAGATTGACATGCGAAAATTCGAAAGCATAATTCAGCCGGGACTTTTCCTGGTGGGTGAAGTATTGAATATCGATGCACTGACAGGCGGATACAATTTTCAGGCTGCGTGGACAGGTGCAGAATTAGCGGCAAATGCTATAGCAGATAAATTAACTTAAATGCAGTTGTTGAAGTTCTCTCAAATGCCGTTGTTAGAGCTTGCTCCAACAACATGTAATTTTCAGTCTCAAGATATTTACTTCGTAATTTCATCCAATAAACAATAATGTATATGAAAACTGAATCTACACGCAGAAAATTTATTCAAAATACTTCATTGGCTGCTGCAGGATGGATGATCGTTCCCAGAGAAGTATTGGGAAGAGGATATAAAGCGCCGAGTGATAAATTAAACATAGCTATTGTCGGTTGCGGTGGCAGAGGAGGAAGCCATGTTGAAAAACTGAAAGACGAAAATATAGTGGCCTTTTGCGATGTAGATGAAGTGCGTGCCGCTGATTCTTTTAAAAGTATGCCGAATGTTCCCAGGTACAAGGACTTTCGTAAAATGCTAGATGAGAAGGGAAAAGAAATAGATGCCGTCGTCATTGCAACACCGGATCATATGCACGCTGTCATTGCCCTGGCTTGCATGCAACTAGGCAAACATGTGTATGTGGAAAAACCACTGACGCATAACATTACTGAAGCTCGCCAATTGCTGGATGCATCACGGAAATATAATGTGGTCACACAGATGGGCAACCAGGGAGCAAGCATGGATTGCAATGCACAACTTGCGGAATGGGTACAATCAGGTGTTATCGGAGATGTGCATACTGCGCATGTTTGGACAAACAGACCTGTATGGCCGCAAGGTGTAGCAACACCTAAGGGCAGGAAACATCCGCCAAAAAAGCTTGATTGGAATTTATGGTTAGGTGTAGCAAGGACGAGGATGTATGATCCTGCATATTTGCCTTTCAAATGGAGAGGATGGTGGGATTTCGGGACAGGAGCTCTAGGAGATATGGGATGTCACCTGATGGAGCCTGCATACCGCGCATTGAAACTTACAACGCCTCTTTCATCAGAAGCAACTGCTACAACAGTCTGGGTTGGTGATTTTGTTGAAGCGAATTATGCTGATTCATGTCCGCCCAGTAGTATGGTTAAAATGGAATTTGGTGCAAGAGGTTCGATGCCTCCATGCACTTTGTGGTGGTATGATGGCGGGCTTAGACCGATGAGGCCTGCGGAATTAGGATCTGATGAAGTATTTGGAAGCTGGGATGGAGGTATTCTATTGGAAGGTACTAAAGGTAAAATTGTTGCAGGCAACTATGGAGATCATGCTACGTTATTACCAACATCACTTATGAAAGATGTAGTATACCCTAAACCTTATTTACCAAGATACACAGGTGATCATCAAATTGTCTGGGCCGAAGCATGCAAAGGAAATGGAAAGGCGAGTTCACCATTTGAATATGCAGTTCCGCTGACTGAGACATTGTTGATGGGAAATCTTGCTGTGAGATGTTATGACTACAAAAAATTAAAGGAAGGAAGCACTCCTGATGGATGGGCACCATGGGAATATCCGGGGAGAGTCAGACTAGACTGGGATACAAAGGCAATGAAAGTGACCAACTATGATGAAGCTAATCAATTTGTGTCACAGAATAACAGAGCGTTTTAATAATTACGAATTACAAATTACGAATTACGTTTTTTGCTTATTGCTTATTGCTTATTGCCTATTACCCTCCCCCTGCATTATTCGTATTATAATAACCGAAGCCTTTGTCTTTTCTGCCCCAGATGTTAGCGCCTTTCATTTCCCACATGACTCCATTGTATTCAAATACGCCTATTCCATTTGTCATGAGGGTATTGGCATCCATATAATGAGGTGGTGTTGTGGTAATCTTGGGATTAGGTTTATCTAAAAAATAAATGACACAAGGACTTCCGGCGCAAATTTTTTGGCTTTCTTTTTCCAATTCTTCCCAGCATTTGAATTCGATGGGATTAAATCCGGAGACGTAATAAATTTTCTGGTTCTTCTTTGGGCTGGCGATGAGGTTGAAGTTGGGATCGCAGATTTTTGGTGGGGGAGGGGTCTGCGAGGTTTCATTTGGGGTTGAGCCTGCAGCCTGAGTTGTAGAAGTTGGACTAGTTTTCACACTTTCAGACTTGAGTGTGTCACTGCTTGCTTTAACTTCACTGATGGTGGTTTCATTCTTTTCTTTTTTCTGGCTGCAACTGATGGAAAAGACCATCATGCTAAAAATCAAACAAAAGAAAAGTGTGGTGAAGGGTTGAAAAATTGTTGATGGTTTCATGGTTCGAAGATGCAGAAAATTATAATGAATAAGGGATTCTCAAAATAGAGATATAAAATAAAAAAGGAGTCATTTCTGACTCCTCTTCTGTGTCGGGATACCAGGATTTGAACCTGGGACCCCCTGCTCCCAAAGCATAATTTCTTATTTTATTAATGTTTTTCATAATATATCAGTTGCCTTATGATCCATACAAATATTGAGATTCTATAGACTCAATCCTTGCATTAGTTTGTATTGTTTTGTATATTTGTGTCACGAATGTGTCACGAATAATCCACGAAGCCATGAGAAGGTCATTCCCTACCACAGCAATTTACTTCAACAAATGGGTGCCTAATAAAGAAGGTAAATGCCCTTTATCCCTAAAGGTTACCTACAATCGAAAAAGGCGATACTATTCAACCGAGTATGCTTTGACTTTAGAAGAATATGAAAAGGTTATGACAGAAAAACCCAAGGGAGTTTTTAAAGAGATTGCTAACGACCTTTATAAGGAGGAAACCAAAGCTGTTGAAATCATTCGTCAATTGCCAATGTTCACCTTTGAGGCATTTGAGAAACGATTCATATCCAATATGGGTGCGAATGATACATTGAAAAATGCTTACACAGTAAAGATCCAGGGGCTTAGGGAGAATTCTCGTGTAGGAACGGCTGTCACTTATGAATGCGCAATAGCAAGCCTGGAGAAATTTCAACCGGGCACTACATTTGCGCAAGTCACGCAAAACTTCCTGCATAAATACGAAACCTGGATGGCCGCTAAATCTAACAGCAAAACAACTGTAAGTATTTACGTGAGGACACTAAGGAGCATTTTTAATGATGCAATTGCTGAAGGAATAATTTCAAAAGACCTCTATCCATTTGGCAAAAGAAAGTATGAAGTGCCAGCAGGAAGAAACATTAAAAAATCTCTAACCATAGAAGAAATCGCACAAATATTCAACTTTATGGCAACCCCCGGAAGTGAAGAATTGGCACGTGATTATTGGCTATTCCTCTACCTGGCAAATGGAATGAATGTCAAAGACATGGCACTATTGACTTATAGTAATATCAAAAGAGATTATATCGAGTATCAAAGAGCTAAAACAAAAAACACGAAGCGAGACTATGAACCCATTCAGATTTATCTCCTGCCCCAACTTCAGCGCATTATTGAAAAACATGGAGGCAAAAGGAAAGGCCCTGACGACTATATCTTTCCTATGTTGGAGAAAAACCTCAGTGCTGAAAGGCTTAATGAAATTATTAAACTGAAAGTTCGCTTCATTAATGACTGGATGAAAAAGATAGCTAAGAATCTCGGAATTGAAAAAGAGGTTACGACTTATTTTGCACGCCATTCGTTCGCAACGGTGCTTAAACGGAGTGGTCTGAGTAAAGAATTTATAGGAGATTCCTTAGGCCACAGTAGTAATACTACAACAGAAAGGTATCTCGGGAGCTTTGAGGATGGGAAGAGGAAGGAAGCTGCTGAAACTCTTGTTTCCTTCGATACAGCTAATTAAAGTTTATTACTCAATTTCAAATAAGACAAAATATGCCACTTCAAAGCTGGCTTGAAGGCTTAGTAGTCGAATCAGATGGCACTACCCAGCCATTTGACATGCTGCCTAAGGATTTCCACTTGCATCCTTTAACTACGCTTGATAAAGATTTTCCTCATTGCTGTGAGGATCACTTAAAATCCTTCCAGGACATAAAAGAATGGGCTAATGCTTTTTTGCCTGAAGAAGAAGCTATGATGCTTTCGAAGAAAACCCTATATAACCTTAGTAACACAGAATCCTTTATACTATTTACCTTTAATCAAGATGATTGGTATGAAGAAATATCTGAGTATATAGAATATACGATATGGAGTTTTGGCAGTTCTATCAACCATGCCGAGCGTTATCTATTAAAACTTCTTGGTTTCATAAATTCAATTCAAATCCCTAACAATTATCATAAAAGTAGAAAGCTCTGCGACTTAACCTTACTCTGGCTCCAGAATAGTATGTTTTCCCGCGAACTATTCTATTTGCGAAGGGCATTTGACAGGTGGTTTTATTTCTTTCCTTTTGAGCTTAGTTTTTTACATGGACTAAAAGATAAGTATGACCTATTTTTTGGAATTGTGAATAACAATTTTATTGATTTTGATGAGGAATCATTTATGGTTGAGTTAAATAAAATTAGTGATGCCATCTTGTCTAATTACAATACGATCAATCTTTATAATCAAGGATCACTGGTGGATCCACCTAAGGTTCGAAATGAATTGATTTTAAGTAAACGAAAACTTGAAATAGATATAGGTTTTTTTGAACCGGATGGATCACCGGTAAAACAGGACTACAGAGAAAAAATCCTAGAATGGCTTTCTGCTGAAATCAAATTCATCACTGAAATTTCCAGTTTTTTGGAGCCGACCATAAAAGAAGACCATACAGCTAGTCTCAATCATGATGTTTTAGCAATCATAAAAAATCTTGAACCGTTTAAATTTAAAGAGCACATTATCATGAAAGGCTTAAAAGAAGAGCATGTATTAAGTCTTATGAATGAGCATTCGGGTAAAGAATTGATGCCTTATTCAATTGCCCTATTAAATGAGATAGGATTTCTTAATAAGTTTTTTGAAAAATTTAAGAGGAAAGGAGATGGTTATAAAAAGTTGAGTGAGATTTTTAAAGTAGATCCTAGAAGGATCAGGGGTAATGTGACCATCCTGCATCCAAAATCCATGGAGGACTCTACTCAATACGGCAGCATAACTTATATGGCTTCAATAAAAGAAAGTCTTTTAGGACTAATCTGAGGACTATTCCGCCTTAAATCACCCAAATACCATTGCAAAAAAAAGCAATGGAAACCTTATCATTTGATTTACTGCCAAAGGAAGTTGCCCGAATTCATTCGCGGCTGGATTCCTTAGAATACAGCATCCAGTGTCTCACGGATGGTGGAATTCCCCATACAACTAGTGATTTGCTAACTGTAGAGCAAGCTGCGGAACTCTTGCATCTATCTATTCAAACGATCTATGGTCTACTGCACCGTCGAGAGCTGCCTTCACTGAAACGTGCTAAACGAGTCTACTTCAGGAAGGAGGATCTCCTCCAATATCTGGAAGACGGGCGAAGGAATGCACAAGATGCAATAGGCCATAAGCCAGGTTCATTTACAAAATCTTATAAAAAAGGAGATGCAAAATGAACGAGAACGATAATTACCTAAAAGAAATTTGGCTTGCTATCCAGGAATGGATTGATGGTGGCTATTCAGTACTACTCTGTCGTGCTGAAGATGAAATGGTGAAAGGGAGGTTGAAAAAAGCGAAATCCCCATTAAGTCACACCTGGTCATCAGATCCAAATCAAAGACTTAGCCTCCACGAACTTTCCAGGATTATATCACGTCATCCACATACAAAGATTGCAATTGGAATAATCTGCGGACCTGCATCTGGCAATCTTGAAGTACTGGACATTGATTGCAAACATTGGCCGGGAATTAACACGAAATTCTTCGTGACATTACAACAGACATTTCCTGAGTTATTCGCAAAGTTACGCATACATCAAACACCGTCAACGGGGAATCATATACCCTACAGATGTGAAGAGCCAATTGGTGAAGGGAATGCTAAACTGGCTTATAAAGAAGGTGAAAAGGAGGCTGGCATCGAAACGCGAGGTCAAGGTGGATATTTTATAGTACCTCCAACAATTGGTTACTCTGTATTTAAAAATGTACCAATACCAACTCTTACGAGAGCAGAGCGTGATATCATCGTTAACACAGGCAGAATGTTTGATGAGAAGCAGAAAAAGCATGTTTCTCCTTCATCAAAGCAGTACAAAAATAATTTTATATTAGATCCATTTGATGACTTCAATGCTTCTCCGGAAGGGTCTCAGGTGTTAATTCAAAATGGTTGGCAGCTGGATACAGATACGCCGATCTTTACGTACTACACAAGACCTGGCAAGGATGCAGGTAAGTCAGCTTCATACAATAAGGAGAAGAACTGCTATTACAATTTTACTTCATCTACTGATTTGGAACCAAGCAAAGGCTATTCCCCTTCTGCGTTACTGTGCCACTTGCAATTCAACGGCGATTACAAACTGCTTTACCGGCATCTGACTGAAAGAGGCTTTGGCAAATTAAAACCGGAGTACGAATCTAAGTGTGTCAAGAAATACGCTGAAACCGGCAAGGAGTTACCTAAATATTTTTCTAACGATGCAAAAGAAGCTCTTGTAAAAGCTGTTCAGGAGCGAAATGAAAAGTATCCATTTGGAACATATTGGGAATACATTCCTGATATAGATGGATATATGATCCACCGTGAATTGCTTATGCAATTTATGATCGACATCGGCCTATGTGTCCACAACGGTGAACCTTGCATCGTCGAAGGACAATTTATCCGTAAGCTAAATGAGAAAAAGAAACGATATGGTGCCAGAGATATATTTGGTATTCTGAACAACTGGATAAAGGAAGATGACAAGACTGTGTTCAATAAGATCCGTCACGAGTTTAGTAAATTTTGGCAGTATCACGGAGAGCACATGATTGGACTTCTTCCCGAATTAGACACGAAGAGAATATTAAAACCAAATGCCAAAGGATGCTATAAGTTCTTTGAAAATACTATCCTTGAAATTACCACTAATGGAAAAAAGGAGATTCCTTATGCTGAAAAGTTTGAATATTTAATTTGGACGAATGATGTAATTCCACGTTCCTGGAAATATGTCAGCAAGGAGATGCAGAAAAAATGTATGTATGGTGACTATCTCAGTAAAGCGATAAATACCCCTCAGGAATACATACAGCTTGTTATTGGGTACTTGTGTTGTGGTTACAAGATATCAAGTGAAAGCTATCTAATAGCCCTTCTTGAACCTTTTGAAGCCAGTCTGGGAGGGGGGACAGGCAAAGGTTTTTTCGTTAAGATTTTACGTTTTTGGACCGGAGTTCTTGTACGTAATGGGATAGCTGTAAAAAAGGATATTGACCAGTTATTGCAAAATTGGGATAATCAGGAAATTGTCCATTTGAGCGATCTGCCGAAAGGGATAAACCTGGGTCATCTTAAACACCTCGTCAGCGATGATAGTCAATTGAAGAAACTCTACAAGGATCTGATGAACATTCCTGCTGAGGAAATGCCCAAGTTTGTCGTAAGCGGTCAATTTGGTCTTAACGTAGAAGATGATGGCGGCGTAAAAAGGAGATTGCGAATGGTATCTTTTAACGGGTTTTTACATGGCCATGACAGTATTCGGAGAGTCTATGGTGGTGAATGTCCCGAAATATGGACCGAGGATGATTGGAATGGTTACTTCTCTATTCTCGCAGATGCTGTCCAGACCTTTTTATGCGTGCGCAGCCTCGATTTATTTGAAGATCGGGAGCTGTGGCTAAAAGGATATGACGCCAGGTTTTCATTTGATGATAGTTATTTGAGAGACGAAATCGATGATCAGATCGAAGAGTGGTGTAATCTTCCATTCGTAACGTCTAATGAGATCTCTGAATGGTACAAGAAAATATGTGACAAGAATCGAGTACCTATCTACGAAAGGATAGTGGGCATGAGGAGGCTGCATAAAGCGATCAAGGAATACTCGGAACTGAATGGTGAATATCATTACGAGTATGGGAAAACTCGTCAGGTTGTTAAGAACTCAAAACAATGGGTTGTTATCGTTCGGAAGATTCAATGAAAGACGCTGCAGTTTAATACCACAGTTGACCGGAATTGAACGCATTCGGCTGGAAGCATACTGGAAGGACAATTCGTATTCCAGACTTTCCTTCAGGTCAATAACAACTTGTAATTCAAATATTTATTAATCTATATTTTCTTTTGGCTGGAATGACTGGAATTATTAATCATAAATTATACTAAATGGAATTTTTATCAAATGAAAAGTTAGCAATAACTCATTATAGCTGTTGCTAATTTTTCAGAGTATAAAAAATTGTAAATGGTTACTTTTTCCAGTCTTCCAGTCAGAACAAAAGAATTGGGCGTGGATAAAATTCACATAACAAATGATGATGAACGATAAATACCGGAAGTGGATTGAGAACCAATACCCTGACCTATACAGACAATGGCAAAAGCTCGAAGAAGCAAATGAGGAAGCCATGCAGCTACCTAAGGACGAGGTAACACTCCGTCTTGAAGCATTGGGCTTTCGCCGTAGTGCGGTAACCGCCTTGTCCGACAGTCACTATTTTTCAACTCCTTGCGATAAAAAAGGAGAGTGCAATCTGGTTTACCAAAGAGGAGATGGTGTTTACAGCAAATGGGGTGAATTGAGTATAAGCTACGACTCAGGTTTTGATGTCTTAATGTCATGTGGACATATTCTAAAGGAGGGATTCTATACGTTTGAAGAGTTTGACCTGTTATTGGATAAAATGGAACGTAGTCATTGGTACCGAGGGAAGAAGGACAACAAAACAAGACTCCCAATCCTTTCCATGCTTCAAAGGAAAGTCTATGATGCCCTTCCAGTAATCTTTCCCTGGTCACAAGGCAAGGAAGTTGCCATGCAGGCAGGCATGCCCTCACGTACGTCACAGCGGTTCTTTGGTAATCCGGTATTATTTCAGAAGGTCAAAAATGGCACCTACATGAAAAGAATTATTTATTCCGAAACGTAGAGATATACTCCAGAGCCCCATTTTGAGGAGTTTTTGAGGTTTGGGTGGCCAGTTTAGCCAAAATAGCCATTATAAAGAGATATTTGGAAATGTCATTTTGAAAATGAGTAAAAAGAAAAAAAGACAAAAAAAAACTAAATTAGTCTATCTCGAATGGGAAGACAGTTGTGGAAGTACTGGACGATGGACGCTAATTGAAGAAATGAAACCAGATCAACCTATACATAAAAGTATAGGGTGGATAGTATTTGAGAATAGTAGATGGGTAATCATTGTCCCCCATATCTCTTCAACCCCAGAACATGAAACGGTTGCATATACTGGACAGGGCCAAATGACCATACCAAAATCAGCTATTTTGAAAAAGGTAAGAGTTCGCCTTACTTTTTAGATTTCCCTTTTTGGGCCAAATCCGAAGCTGCTACAGATTTTTGGGCTTTTGTTGATTTAGGATCGCGCAGAATCTTAGAAGCCTGGGTTGCTACCTTTGCGCTTGTTTGCTTGCTGTTGTTGCCTGACTTAGCCATTATTCGTATATTTAGATAGTAAATATATTACTTTTCTTAATAATAAGATTAAGTCATGCTTAGCTGTTTGGTCAGCTAGAGAAGAGGCGTTTTAAACCTTCCTATCAGAGAAGCCAACCTGTAATAAGATATCTTGAGAAAATTAACCTGCTCTTAATTTTATCCAAACTTACTTACTTAGCTGTTCTTGACAAGTAGTTGATTAACAGAAACTTTAAGCGAGTACCACTTAAAGTAATACTTTATAATTTAAATCGCATTATCTTGATTGTGTGGTCATATATAAATTATGTAAACTACATTGCTATATATAACTATCACGTTATGAGGATGTTAATTGGAAAATATTTTGAACCAATGGATACTTGGTACGGTTTTGTATATATATTTGCAGCAATAAAAAAATGAATCATGGCAAAACCTATTAAGGAAACCCCAGTATTAAAAGGAGAGGATGCTGTGAGATTTGAAAAAGATCGACACACTCAAAAGGACCCTCAAGTTCTACAAGCTGAAAAAGCAAGAGTTAAAAGCAACTACCTGGAATTGAAAGCCTTGGAAACTAATGGCAGAAAATCGCACGCTTAGTTTATTCCGGCTTCCACCAAATCACAATTTTAAGCCCTTTGATTGCGGAGATTCAGACTTAAATGAATTTCTCCTGGAATCTTCTATTGACTATATGACAAGGCTTCTTTCAGTTACCTATATTATAGAAACCGATGAATGGACTAAAGCATTTTTTAGTGTTAGCAACGATAAGATATCTATCAAAGAGATGCCATCTAAGGAGTTTGAGGAGAAATTTCAAGACCCAATGCCAGAAGGTAAAAAATACAGGAGCTATCCAGCTGTCAAGATTGGAAGATTGGGCGTTAATAATACTTTTCAAAGGCAAGGATTTGGTGGCAAAATGCTTGACTACATAAAGTATATGTTTATCGACAATAACCGAACTGGCTGCCAATATATAACAGTGGATGCCTATGCTCAATCATTGAAATTTTATCTGGATAATGGGTTTAAATATTTAACAGATAAAGATGTGGGGAGGGATACTAGGCAGATGTATTATAATCTTATGGATTTAAGATAAAATGCTTGCATAGTTAAGCATTTTTGAAAATAAGTCAATTATAAGTTTAGTTACGTTTTCATACTGGCAGTGAGGTTGGTTTTGAAGCTTCCCAGTTGAGAAGACGACATAAATTATGGATATAGATTATTCAAAGTTCCAAGATGAATTTTTAAAACTCGCATTTGAGGAAGCCTCCAAGAGGCTGACTGAATCGTTCAATTCTTTCAGACAGATTGTTGATAAAAGTTTTATTGCTTCCGGAATTTATTTCAGTATTTTGGTATATGCTTTTGATCATCTTACCAATGTAGTTCCTAATACTGTTCTGTTGATTGTATCGGTAATTTGCATTTGGAAGATATGGCCAAATTTAATGCCAGGCCAATTGTATTTCCCAGGCGCCGATCCAAAGGACACATTACATGAGTTCTATTTTGACAAATCAAATCAAGTAAGGGAATTTCACATCTCAAGGATTGAAGTGATGGAGAAAAGTATTGAATCAAACGATGGTGAAATCACCAAAAGGCATAAAAGATTTAGGTGTTCAGCCTTAATCATGGTTATTGGATTCGTTTTAACGTTTCTCTGTTCCTTTTCCTTTGTCACTAAATGTTTCTTTCGGTTTTTCTGATGTAGGACGTTCTATCTCCTGTTTGCTAGGCTTAGGATCGTCTTTTGGCGGGTTGTTTTTATCATTGCTTTCCATACACCTAAGTTACAAGAAATATATTCATAGAATGGGATACCTCAATTTCTCCTAGTAGGTCTTGGAGCTAGTGTTTAAGAATTAAATAAAAGCTAACCATCCGGAATAATGCTATAGGCACTGATACCATAAATCTAGGAAGTAGAATCTTAAGATGATGAGTAATTTAAATAAGTAAATTGGATTGATTTGCACTATTATTGGAAATAAGTTTAATCGAGGCCAAGAATAATTCAGTGTTCTTCAAATCAAAATACTTATCCTTCACAAGCTGTATTTGATAGCTAAGTGGCAGATGCTCACCCCATTTTGAAAAGTCCATTAAGGCAGGGTTGGTCCGTAACAGTCTTGTAATTTGATCCTCAATCATAGGAATTGGGTTGGATAGGCTACTCCATTTAGAGAACAGATCCCCTGAAGAGGTTTTGATTGCAAATGAACTGCTTCGCTCATCTAGAGTATTCTCAATATCGGCTATATTCAGTAACATTTGCAATGATCGGTTTATCCGCGTTCCTGTAAAAGTAAATAGTTGCAAGTGCGTTTCACCAATTAGTAAAGGTCTATAGGTTTTTACATCTTCAATTTGGAATATTGAAAAATCTTTACGCATGACTTCAATTTCATCAGTACTTTCTTGATTTAGAACATCATACTTCTCTTTAGAAAATAAGATTTCAATCATTTTTTCTCTAACTCTCGGGTGAATGATTGATCCACTTCCAAAAAACATAGGTTTCTTCCCATCATTAGCAGGAGAAACTTCAATTTTCTTTGATTTAAAATCAATGAACTTTATCTTCCAGATCTTCGCAGCTAGTAAAATGTTCTCATCTTCCCTAATTTGAGGTGAAAATGGGATGCTCCCAATAGTATAGCCGGCAATAACCACTTTAAAATTTTCTTCGGTCTTGAATACACTGTAAAACTCTCTTGAATTTACAATCCATTCACCCTCGACTCCTATAATTACCTCCTCCCGGATCAGTTCCAATAAATCCAATTGAATTAAGTGACTTAGTATATCCTCAATTTCACTTCTTTCCATTTGGTTAAATGCAAAATTACTTTTCAGGTGATCAATCAAAGTAGATAACTCGATTCCGGAATGCCCTTTTGTAATCGATAGGGCCTGATGTAGCAATATATCGTAGGGTTTGGAGTTTGATATAAACGGCTCAATAAAACCCTCTTTATAAAGAAGCCAGCAAGCCAGGGATTGCAGTAAACTCCACTTATTAGTTGCATACAAAAACAGGTTGCTGCTTTCGCCTTCTTTTCGCCCACTTCTTCCTACCCTTTGTATCAGAGAAGCAATACTATTAGTCGCATCAATTTGGACAACCTCATCTACAGTTCCGATATCAATACCAAGTTCTAGTGTAGACGTACATGAAATACAAAAGTTCTGTCTATTGTTGTTTTTGGCGAAATACTCAACATACTCTCTGACTTCTTTGTCCACAGATGAGTGATGGGAGAAATAGTTAAGATGCCCTTTCATCCTTTCAGATATCTTTTTGAGTTTTACTGCCACTTCCTCCGCTCGACCCCTACTATTTGGAAAGATTAGAACTTTGTTGTCTTTGGTTTCCAGATATAGATCCTTAATTAGTGCTAAGGGGAGTTCTTCACTCTCAGATTCAAAAAAACGAAATACTGCATTTATTTCTTTGGATTGTCTATCTAACAATATTTTGGTTTTACTTTCATTCCCAGTAAATTTTTTAGCTTCATCGTAATCTCCAATTGTCGCCGATAATCCAACAATACTGAACTGCTTTGTATTAATAAATTGCAATCTCGACAAAAGAGATTTTAATTGGGTCCCTCTATCGGTTCCGATAAAAGAATGTATTTCATCAATGACTACATACTTCAGATTTGAAAAGAGTTGGTTTACATAAAAAGGCTTATTTACAAACATTGCCTCAATAGATTCAGGGGTGATTAGGACCACCCCAGAAGGCAACTTCAGGAGCCTATCTTTTAGGGTTTTATTAGATTCACCATGCCATTTGGTTACTACTACATCCAGGTATTTACAGAGACCCTCAATTCTGTAAAATTGATCATTAATAAGAGCTATTAGTGGAGAAATGTAAAGAACCTGAACACCAGGCTCGTTAAAATTGACTTTTGAAAGTATAGGTAAAAACGCTGCCTCCGTTTTTCCGGAAGCTGTTCTTGAAGCCAGTATATAGTTTTCATCACTGGCGAGAATCTTGGTAATTGCAGCGGCCTGGATTGGTCTTAGTTGTTCCCATCGCTTATCACGAATGTATTTACGAATGGGTTCTGAAAGAGAATCAATCGACATTATAGTTCTTCAATGGTATCTAAAGCAGCTTCACTGGGTCTTTCATCGAAGATTTCCAATTCACCGAAAAGTTTAGCCTTATCCACTCCCGGATTCTGCCTCAGAATGTTTAGGATATTTAAAAAATCTCTGATGACTTCTCTTGGCGTCAAGAATTCGGAGGCTCCCTGCTTATTGAACAATTCCTCCATAAAATGTTGAATATCATCATCGCCGATTTCGATCTTAGTGTGATAGTTGAAATCGAAGATTTCTTTCAATTTTTTGAGGAGAACAAAAATCTCATTGTGATCTAATGGCAATAGACGGATAACAGGCTGAGCAAAATCCCGCAGTTTGTTTGTTTCAAATCTATTAGTTTCAAGCCTTGATTTCAACGCTGGATAACTGAAAAGGCCACGACGTTCATTTTCTAACACCTCTTTGGTGCCGGCAATGTTGAAAAATAAGTTTGTCACTTTCCCCTGAAAACAATCATTGTAGATAGTCAATATCTTCTCATAGTTCTTTTCTCTCATTACCGAAGTAGAAATTTTGTAAAGATTGATTGCCTCGTCCAAATTGATCATGAATCCACTGTATCCCATACTAACGAATAGCCTGCAAAAGTTTTTCAGCATATCATAGTAGTTCACATCAGTAATAATTTCCCGGACCCCTATGTCTTGCTTTGCTTCGGTTTTAGTTCTATACTCTCCTTTGAGCCATTTTAGTGCATTCCTTTTCAACTGCTCATCATCCCGTATATAGCCTTCATAATACTTCATTATAACCATGCCAAAATCAAATCCTCCCACATCAGTGAGTTCATTGATGGTCTTCATGATATTGGTTTGGATCAGGCTAAGGTATTGTTCTGAGCGGATCTCGGTAATTGGTATGCCGTTAGCTGTTGCTGTATTAATCACTATTTGCTCTATCCATTTTTCCAGGAGGGTAGGTAGAGCACCTCCTTCAGGCTTAGTTTGAATCGCAATATTGTCTATTATGGCGGAGTATAAAGCTACTCCTTTCCAATCGTTAGAATACAATCTATTGTCTGGGGTAAAATCAGCATTAGCCACCACGAACTTCTGTTTCAATGCCACTGTGTTTAACAAGTGAAGCATAAAAGACTTTCCTGACCCAAAGTCTCCTATAATAAACTTCACCAGGCTGTGCCCATTCTTTACATCCTCCAGAGCGCTTATAAATGCATTGATTTCCTCAGAGCGGCCAACAGTTATATGTTGCACTCCAATTTTGGGAACTACACCTCCGACCAGGGAATTAATTATAGAAGTAGCTTCTTTTGGCTTGATATTTTCAATCATATAGCTAAGAGTTGCTGATAGTAATTTTCATTTAATACGAAGGCGTTACCTTCTTCCTCTATCAAAACATCGTCAAAACGATCATAGCATGTTTCATTTATGCTTTCTATAAGCTGATTCTTGAAAGAGCCTTGCAATTTAGCAAATGTTTCAAGTTCCGGGAATGAAACAGTAAAGCTGCTTTTCACAAAAAACTCTAATGTTGCTAGTTGTGTTGCTGATAGAGAGAGATCGTTAATATAAACACTGTTCGCCTCTTCCTCAGACTTTTGTGTGATCTCAATTTCAACTTCCTCTTTATTTAACTCACGTGTTTTTATAGAAGTAGATTCATCTTCATACTTATCTTGAAGATATTTATCCAGCAATTCCACTGTACCAGCATGTTGGATATCAACATCTTTAATTGCTTCAGCATCGAATTTTATCTTCTTTCTTTTGACTGCGTAAATTTGTGAAACCTGTTCTAATGCCTTGTTCAAATCTCTGCTTTTGATTAGTTCACTGAGGATGATTTCAAATTCACGAAGTTGATCATTAGTTTTAAAAAGATTTTTTTGAATTGTTTTTGTTAATTGTTTGTTGTCAAATGTTTTAGACTGAAGGTCATAGTAAATGTAATGTATGTATAACTTCAGTGAAGTCTCTCTATCATACGTCGATATGAACTTAGAAGACTCAAAAAATATATTCTCTATAGAAGGATTCTTTTTATTTAAATCACCGAGCGCTAAAATATGTTCATAAAATTTCGGGTCGGTATCCTTATAAGTTGATGTTATCTGGTCAAAACTAATTTTCCAACGACTTGTATTCTGTGAATTCAATTCAATCTCTGTTCCTTTGTCTGGAGGATCAACTTTTGAAATGGCTGTGGCAAGAACCTGTTTTATCGGTCCTAAAATCTTTGCCTCCAATTCTTGTTCTGCCGCCGGCACGTATGCCATCTCAATATTAACTTTTCTCTTGTGCCCATACTTTTCTCTCAACTCATTTTCGGACATTTTAAAAATGATAGTATAAATCTCATTAATGATGGATTCCATCGAATAATTATAATTCGTACTTCCTGTTCTGTATCTATACTGTTTTTTTGCTATTATATCGGCAACTGATTTAAATTCTGCCTCCAAGGTTGAGTTGGCCTGCACATAAGACTCTTCAAGTCCATTGATTGTTATCAAAAAGAACTTAACTAATTCTGTACGACAATATTCGATACTACAAAAGTTATTAATCGGAAACCAAAGCCTGTTAAGGAGTTGAACCTGGGAATCGTTTAAGTTTAGTTTGCTCTTATACTTTGTCCCCAGTTTCCAATCCTCATTATACTGATAATGACTCTGATAGCTAACCGGTTGATCTATTTCCAGTCGAGATATGCCCTCGTAATCTCCATTACTTTGCATTCTTTTGATCAGAAAGGGAATGCCATATCGGGCGGTTTTGGGGTAATATTTTCCCAATGCCTTTATTCGCTTTTCTGATTCGAAATTATTCTTATGAATACCATATTCATCAAGAAAATCGAACAAAAGTATAAAAGCATAATTCAAATTATCTTCCAGGTCGTAGAAAGTATCATTCAGAAAGGCATGTTTATAAACCCCATAAAATTCTTTTTGTGCAGCTGAAGCACTGAATAATTCTGAATAAGAATAAACATAATGATGGGCCCAATATGGAACTCCTTTTTTAAATTTTTCCAAACCTTTTTCAGAGTCAAGTTCAAAAGTCTTACCAGTAACATCTATGATGGAATCATCCAGGATTGATTCATAGATATTACTGGTCGAGTTGGTTGACTTATATACACTCGATCTATAGCCATCTCCCATCGTGACTGACACAAAGGGTTTAATGTTTGGAGCTTTTGGCTTCGTTGCAATTGGTTTCTTATTCCCTGAAAATGCAGAAATTATTAAGACAATTATCACTATCGCTACTATTGTTCCCATGATCCTATCAAGTCCGGCTTTTACTGAGTATAATGAATGCTTTAAATTCCAGCTAAGTTATTATTTATACTTGTTTGATCCCCTTCTAAAATTTGGATTTGGTGCGCCTAGGATGAAAGGAAAAAAAACTATGATTATCTTCTAAAAATCTTGAGCCGAGTTTAACCAAAAAACAAGATCAAACTCAGCCTCTATTTTAACAAAAAAGTTTTCTTTTACAGATTGGAATTACAAATTCATTTATAATGTTCTCTTAATCATTAGATCTTCTACATTCAACTTTAATACCTGAGCTATCTGGCACAATATCCTCACCCCAACATTATGATGAGCATTCTCAATATAGCCTATATATGTCCTATCCACTTCTGCTAAGGCAGCGAGTTTTTCCTGGGAAAGCCCTTGCTGCTTCCTATAATACAGGACATTGTCAGCTATGATCCGAAGGACCTCATCATATTCATTGTTCAGCTTGCTTTTCCCCATGGTTCTGATGGGGAAACCTCCGAAAGTCCTACTGAAAAACTTGCCGAATATATTCGGAGATTTGATTTAAAGCATTATTTTAGTCCATTATTTTTCAATCCAGGGTGGCAATGACTGAAAAGAGAAAGGGAACTATCCTGATCCTTCACCATCCACCTATTGAAACCACTAGTTCCATCATCTCAAATTTAAATCGTACAGAATGGAAGAAGCTCATTTTAATATTGATTTCAGCACAAAGGAAGAGCGTAGTGGAAGAATGCGAATCTGGGTTGAACGTAACATCATTAAAGAGCCTTACCGTCCTTGGGATAAGATTCTTAGTAGGCACTTAGATGCTGAAACCTTGACTGAAGAAGACGCATACGAACTTTTAAAAATTTGGCATCAATCCCGTTCAATGCATAAAGTTAATGGTGGTTTTATTATCCGCGTGATTTTTGCTGTGCCGACTTGTTTTATTACAATTGGATTGACTTATTGGGGGATAGGTCAGATATTCAATTGGATAACCAGGATTGACTCTTTTCCGGTTATTCTTCTGTCACTCATACTTTTTGGAGTGGTAGGCTGGGCCATATTCATGTTATTCAGTGTCAACTTTGTTGCTTTAATAAGCCGGATCTCTCCAAATCCGAAAATGGCAATTAGAATTGTTAGTGTAATAAGCACGCTATTTTGTCTTTACTCAATTATTAGTATCTGGACAACGCCAATTAAATACACAGCCACTATGATATTTTGCGGTATCGTATTTACGCTTATGTCACTAAAATTAGCGTTCAATTTAGTAGATGGAGCTAAGCATGTTAATGCCTCAAGATTAACTTGAAACCATTACACCATGAAAAAATACTTTTACTCGGATGGTGCCCAAAAGCATGGGCCATTCTCCCTTGAAGATCTTAAGGGAGAAGGCATTGGAGAAGATACATTAATTTGGTTTGAAGGGCTTGATGACTGGACTCCTGCAAGAAAATTTGAAGGAATATTATCTTTTCTTGCTATTAAAACACCTCTTCCTGATATTCTAAATGAGGTTACTGCAAATAAGAGAAAAAGACATGTTTTTATCACCTGCTGGTTAATATGGGGAATTTTTGTAAATGCATACTTTGCTTATTTGTATCTTTTTAATGCTGATCAAGCCTTAATGAATCTTGATAATCTATTGCCGACAGATTCTCAGCGTCTGTTGATAGTAATGCTTGGAATAATGAGTTCCCTTAATATATTATTTTACATACTATTGATCAAATGGAACAAAATTGGCTTCTATGGCATTGTTGTGACAGGCCTTTCATCCATAGTGATTAATTTGTACATTGGTTATGATCTTATTTTGTCCTTTTTTGGCCTAATAGGTATACTTATTTTATATTCTATTTTGCAACTCAAAAAAAATGGGGTTTCAGCCTGGCAGCTTCTGGAAGAAGGTCAATAGAAAGTGGCAAATCATGGCTCCTCAAAATAAATTGCATTATTGCTAAAGAAGATATGGTGTCATTACAATAAGAATAAGTATGGAACAGAAATAATGAATGAAGCCTATGAGTATTTCCCAACTGAATGCAAAATACACGAATGGCGAATTGACTTCAACCATTGGAGATAAACACCTTCGCTACGAAGCTCTATCACCACTCTTTTTGAATCTGTATGAAAATAAAGTCGTTTATCATGAGCGTGTTACAATCATCATTCGGCTTGAGAATATTGTCTTGACACCAGATTGGTTTAAAGCTACCGCTGTTTTCCTTAAGTTAAGTCAATTAAGTTCAAATAGGTTTCATCTAATGACCCCAGGAGATTCCTGGTCAATTGGTGCCAGTTGGGCATATTTAACATTAGATTCAAAAGGGTGTTTGCATCCATATTCAAGCTGGTTAATGTGGGTTGATCCCGAACTGGTCAAAAAGGTTGAAGAACTAGTGGATCAAAATAATTTCAAGGAGGCAAGAAAATTAACAATGGGTAATTTGTAAACGGACCTACTTTCCAATTCTCATGATGCTGGTAGAGTTTTTTTGTATCTGTAAGAACCAATTTTATTCAAACTGGAACATATCTTCATCAGGAAGATAGCTTATGACCACATCTCTGTAACCCCCTTTTTCATCTGGTTGGGGGATTACATATTCTGTTGTTTTATAAATTTCATTGACCGATTGTCTTAGTTCATGAAAAGTGTTGTAGACATGATAGTTCAACAAAAAGCTATAGCTGAATCTTATAGACCAATCATCGTATGATATTTCTTGAAGTTCATCTTTCTTACCTTCATAGTTGAATAAGTAAATGAAGTCAGGCTTGAATCGAAAAGAATATTCTGAATGAGCAAAAGCATTTCGCAATGAAGAATGAAATCCTTTTGTCATCACCTGGGCAATACCAAGTCTGGATCTGGAAAATGCATCCCTTATTTTTTTACAAATAAACTCCCATTTCGTAAACTTAGGCACTGCAACTTTCCAAGGGTAATCATTGGAACTTGATAATGCAGCTAGCCTTTTGAGCATTTTAAGAAATGGCTTAGATTCCCAGATATGAGTATATATCATCAACTCAATTGATAACATCTTACTATCATTATCTGTAAATTCTGACTTCTCAAAACCGTATCTATGCTGAATAAACTCCATGTAGAAATCTACCCGATCTTCATCTTTTTCTTTGTCCATCTGATAATCTATTGAATATGGACTCCACCAAGGCTGAATTTCATCATAATATTCAGCATTCGCTAAAAAGCAGATAAATTCATTCGGCCTCTTTTCATTCTGTTGGGCACTCTGGAAACATTCTCTTACTGCTTCTTGTACTTCTCTATCAATCTTTAGAAAATCATCTTTAGTAATCATTTTGAGATCTGGATTTTTAAAGTATCCTTTTTGCTGGACTTGGGGCAGACTAAGTTAATCTTTTCCCATTTTACATCCTTCCTAGATCTTCAAATACGTATGCATCCAATACGTCCTCTTTGAATAGCCGATTAAATCTTTCGATATACGCATTCTGAGTTGGCTGTCCGAGTTGAATGTACTTCATTTCAGTACCATTGGGATCGCGTAAGATTAACCACCCAACATGCCCTCGGCACATTCACTTGCTTTTCTTCTATTAAATACTCGGCTCGAAGTTTCTGTTTAGAAGGGGCTAGAACTTTTTTTCTAGCACTTCTTTAAGCAAATGGTGATCCGGGCTCAGATCAGAAAACATGCGTTTTAAACGCCTGTTTTCCTCTTCCAATTCTTTCAGGCGTTTAAGTTGGTTGGTGTCCATACCAACACACTTCTTTCGACAAGAATAGAAAGTAGCCTTGCTGATTTTACATTCTCTGCAGATGGCTTCAGACGTTTTGCGGGCATCATACTGTCTGAGAATACCCACAATCCGGGACGCGGTGAATCTTCCTTTTTTCATATTTGAACAGTTTAAAGTAAGGCATTTTGCCAACTTTTAAACTGTCCAATTTATTGGGAAGGCTACAAAAACGGGGAAGGCTACAATAGCTTCAGTTTTTACAATCGATAAAGCAATTCACTAAAATTATTAATTTAGTATTTTTTAATTGCTAAATTGTAAAATAACCACAGTACTATTTCGATTATTTTCTCAATTTTAAATTATATTCATTTATTGAATCTAGACATTAATTATTGAGAGTCAATTTGAAATCCAATAATTCTTAAAATTAATAATAATGATAAAATTGCAACACACAAAATAATTAAAGTAATAATAGCATGAACTAGAATTATCAAAATATTCCCATATTTTTTAATTTTAATATTTATAAATATTTTATTAATCAAATAAATCATTTGAATTGATGATAATAATATTATTGTTACAAATCCAATAGTTGTTGCTTTGGTATCTATTAAATAAACTCCAGAAATATTATACAATAAAAAGATTAAGAGACCAAAGTTCAGTATACTAATCAAAATGCTTAATATTCTTAAATTTTTCATAAATCTCTAAAAATAATAATAAACTTAATTTTTAAACCATTCGCCAATATCTTTAATCAAAGATTTAGTACCTTCCCACAATTTATATCTAATATAAGGTTCGCCAGGAGGTGATGGATCAGGATTAATATTTTCAGATGTAATATGAGCCTTTGGTTTCCTAATTGAATTTTTAAGTGAACCAATAAAGATAAAAGTAATGTCTTTTGCAGCACTTTCTATATATTTAGATGATTCATACATATTAATATCATTATTTGGATTATTATCTTTATTTCTGGTATATGCCAATTGTATTAAATATGCTTCCGCGAAATTTTTAGTTTTTGCTTTAATAATATTTGATAATTGTTCTTCATTTATTAATTCATTATTTTGATTAAGAACTCCTCCAAGCATTTGAACAAATATGAGGCTTCTATTTTGCCACTCACTGCCTGACACAGAAGGTTGTGGCAGTAAATATGAGCTTAGTATTTCTGATATAGTTGCATCAGAATTTGCAGTTAAAATTGGGGGTTCGTCTATAAATGTAGTATCCCTTCCAATGATATATGCAGCCATATCACCTTCAAGATTAATCCATCCGCCAAAATCACTTACATTCGAAAACATATCAATCGCCCTTTTTGATGGGTTTTGAACTCGCTTAAAAGCTAACATTCCTGAGCCGCCGCCAATGTCACCCATCCATGTAACCATTTCTAATCCAGTACTCTCATAAATAGGTATTTCTTGTTCACGAGAGCACCAATTAAGCCGAGCTTCCAATCCAATAATTATATGGCCCCAATCCACACCTTGTTGACCATTATTAACTTCAGGGCTTCGTGATAATTTTTGAAATAATGTTGTTCCAAACAAAGATGCTGGATTTAAAGGAGTGGAAGAACATAAAAAAACATTAAACCCTGCATTCCTAATTTCGTTACCATAATTCTGATTGAAATCCATACTCCAATCAGTGCCATAATATAAACCTCGAATTATTTTTATCCTGTCTTTAATATCAGCGTAGCCGTTATCAAGTAATATTTGATCTGCATCATTAACTGTGTTAACCAAATCTTGAAAATTAACACAACCAACAGGAGAGGGTGCGACATAGGTTTCATCGTATGATATAGCTTTCAAAATATCATTAGATTTATATCCCTCTATTTTCAAATATAATTTATCTGGACCAACAATGTTCTTGCGTAAATAAATAATTCCTCCTAAATATGGTAAATTATTAATAATAGAAATTTTAGAATTTTCATAATTCCCATTAAAGATATCATCATTACCCATAATATAAAAGATTGGGTAGGAGTCGCTCAAATTATTATCATCAATAAATGAATTAATTTCGTTCGCTAGATTTTTATCACTACCATTAATATTTACAGTTAATTCAGGATAATCAGTTACATAATCTGTCAATATGCTGGACCGTTGAGAAATATTTGAATTAAGACTTTCTAAAGGACCTAATATTTTGCATTCTACATCCAACTGAATAAATCCTTCAGCATTCAGCCATTCAGAAATAGTCTTATCACTTGGGATTTTACAATTATTATTTATTATATCCAATAAAATACCATTTAAAAACCTTATCATTTCAATTTCAGGATACATAACTTCGCATCCTTTGGATTCATTTTTATTGTAATTATTTGAAATATTACTATTAAGCATAATTTCCAAGTTTACTCTGGAAAGAGAATCTAAGCATGAAAACTCATTTTCTATTGGTAGCTTTATTTTTATGTCGAATTTGTTGCAATCACCCAATGAATTGTATTGTTTTGTTATTAATAGGTAATATGGGCTTATATTTTGGGCTGAATCAATAACATCGCTATAATTAACAAAACCACCATAATCAAAAACGTAATCTAATAAATAATAATTAAAAGTTAAGACTTTAAAATCAGTTTGATAACTAGATGGTAGCGATGAAATTAATTCTTCAGCAGTTGTTTCTAATTGACTACTTTCTGCAACACATTCTGACTCAAAATAATTACCAATTGAAATCACATTCTGACCTCTGCTTAGTGAAATATTTATCGTAATTACACATAATAATGATAATATCTTTTTCATAATTGATAATTTATTAATACACTGGAAAGTATTTAATGACCTTAAAAAGTTATCTTCCAGGCACCATCACCTGAATCTCCACCACCTCACTCACAGGACTCCATCCCCCATCGAAGTGTCGTGCCATGACTTGATATTTAAAAGTTCTTCTTACTGGCCATCCGACATGAGAAGCCTGATATCCACTCTGAGCCATGATTGTCGCATTTCCCATCTCCGGATCTGTCCAGCTGAATGTACCTGGCGTCACTTGTTCAACACCGGCGGAAAGGGCTACTTCTTCAAAGTTCACTCCTCCTCGGCCGTTAGTAGTTTTGTATGCACGCATTGGCTTTCCATCTACCGATCGATAAATTTGAAAATCATATAATCCCTTAAGGGAGGTATATTCCCAAGTTAAACCCACTGTGTAATAGGCCACTGAGGAAATTGTATAATCATAAGTAGTATCTGCTTCAAGGTCCGTTATCTCACCTCTATGCCCTGAATCAAATGGAACCGCTGATAAAATTTCTGATGAGGATTGATTTTGACTTACGTCAAGAGCTAATACACGATATTGATATTCCTGTGGGTAAGCTGCTAATGTGTCCAAAAGTTTACCTCCATCCACTGTGGTGGTTACGTCTGCAACACCATTGGGTTGTTCAGAATCTCCGGCTGGATCAATTTCTAACATCGTAGTCCAACCCGAATCAACCTTACGCTTACGCTGCACAAGATGCTTTTCTAAATCTGAACTTGCGGAGTGGATCCATTCAAGTTGTACCCCCATGACCAATGGATTGGCACGCAACAAAACAGGTTTGGAAGGAGGTACTTTATCAGGTCTCATAGCATGACAAGGCTCGGAATAATCAGAATAGTTTTCCCGTTCATCCAATGATTGAACTTTTACATAGAGATCACGTGTTAGGGTCTGAATTTCTGTTTGAAATTGAAACATTGTATCAGATATGGCTGTAGTGGTTTCTTCACCAAAATTTCCTTCCTCTCCATTTCCGGAGAAAACTCGGTAACCCCTTAGGCTTTCGTCAGTCACCGGAGACCAGGTAACCGATACTAGTCCATTTACATCAACAATGCAATTCAACCCTGAGGGTACTGCAGGTGGTGTTTCATCATCCAATTGAATTAATCGATCGGCGGCACTCACCTCTACACCTGCATTGTCCATGGCTGCAATTCGGTAATAGCCGGTTGTAATAGGATCACTATCTGTCCAGGTCCGAACATTTTTTTCAACAGAATCTATAAGCACAAAAGGTCCTAAAGCATTTTGTGCTCTGTAGATTTTGAATCCGGAAATCAATGCTTCTTCTCCCGATGGGAAGTCCCAGTCTACATTTACATCATCCGAAACTATGTCAAGATTAGTAATTCTCGGAGGAGACGATTTCGGGCTATGTTTAGGAGTTACTTTGACTATTGGAGAGGAAGGGCCTTCCTGACCAAATGGAGAAACTCCTTTTACTCTGTAATAGTAATCATATTTCATGCTGGGTATGTCATCTGAGAAATAAACTACACTTTGGTCATTTCCATTCTGATCAGTACTAACTAAAGGAAGTGTATTAATCTTCGTAAAACTTATGCTGTCTGTGGATCGCTCAATATTATAACTACTATAATATGACTCAAGCAAGGAAATATCCCAAACTAGGAGAATACTGGTATCTATAGCTTGCTCAACTTGAATTAACCCTGGCTGCGGTAGTGAGTAATGTGCATCTATATCTACCTCAATTCCGCCATTCCTAAGTAATGTAGAATCAACATCTCCTAAAAATTCAACATGATAGAAATAAACAAAACCAGACTTGGCATCCTCATCTACATAAGCCAGTGCAAGTGCTTTGGCTATCTCAAAATTCTGGTCAGCTGTAAATAATCCGAAAATAAATCGGCTTTCTCTATCACTTTGATCTGCGTATGCTCGTGCAAAACCTGTTTCTCCAATCATAGAATCAATTACAAAACTAGGTTCATATAAAACTCCAACAGCCAAGTCAATTTGATCATTCTCCGCTTGTACATTATTCCTTATTTCTTCTTCAGAATAGGGTAAGATTTGAGAAGCCAATTCTACCTTTGAATCAAGCTGATGAGCCAAGTTTAAAGTATCTCCATTATCAATAATTGTATACCTTGATAATCTATAACCATTGGTAATTCCCCAATACCAACTTTTCATATTGCTTGGTGCCCATCTTATCCAGACCTTTCCGTCTTCTACCTTAGCTATAAGTTGAACCTGCAATTTTTCTTCCGAATCTGCCTGGCTAAAAATTGGTCCTAGACAGACAATTAATGAAAGAAGATGAAGAATGACTTGTCTCATGATAAGCTTATTTATTACTAAAAGAAAAATATTGAAGCATACCTATAGTATTGACGATGTTAATACTATCTATTAAATTCAAATTGTATGTCTCTGGAATGCGGTCCAATAGGTCTGTGAAGATTGGATTTGAATTAACCTTCGCATAACCTCGAAATAGGTTTGCAGCAAATAATAGATTACATAAAGGAGTTCTTTTCATTTGATTCTGAATGAATTGTTAGTGAACACTTGCTGTAAATGTTTTAGTAAATGATGATGTTATTTGATCTGTTCCAGGTAATTTGTATTCAAACAAGATTGGATAATGGCTCTCTTCACAAATAGGAAATTGATTTTTCTCCAGATAATCAATGGCGTTTCCTAATGGTCCATGTGGAGGTTCTTGGTTATCTGCTGTAATTTCAAGCAGCCATGAATGGACTTTAGGTTTTATTTCATTCCAGTCCTTATGAATTTGGTTCACAAATTCACTTGTTATTTTCGCCATGTTTCCTGTAGCAATTGCACCAGATAGAAAATTATCTTCAGTAACTGATGTACCGCAACCATTATTAGGAGCTATGTTTATTGCTTCTACTGGTGGGATTCCTAATTTATTGTCAGCCCTATCCAAATATGGGACTTGATCAGATCCGATTCCATCCTCGCTCGGCCAAAATTGGTACATAAATTTATATATGGTATTTTGATACCAGTAGACAGAACTTGGATCAGTCTGAAAATTCAGTATAGATTCAAAATCATTAATATTACTTTCATTCGCATCAAAAACCTCAGGTACATTTGGAGTTATTATACATAGCCCCGAATTTGTATAAGCCGCTGCAGAATAATGATTCGATAAGTAATCAATCTTGGATTTAAAATCATCGTATATACTTACTCTAAACACCCATTGAACTAGAACATTTTTATCAGATAAAGTAAGGTCTGAAGTAGGATCCTCGTCAATATAAATAGGTTGAGGAGATCCAGGTTTAAGGCCAGGAAGATTTAGTCCCCCTGATTGAAATGCATTCGGACCATTTGATTCTGGTTTAATCAAGGCTAGTTTATAAAGGTCTCCTGACTCCAAAATTTGTGATGGTAAATTAAACTCTATCTTTCTTCCAAGAAAATCATAATTGTAATTGATCTGTTTGGTTTCTCCAGAACTATTAATTAACATCATTACTGGCCTGTCATCTGATACGAATAAATAAGGTTGACCTGTATTCAAAATGACATATCCTTTTTCGTCCTTTTTTTCTTTGGGGTAAAAATTATATTGCCCTTTCATAGGATAGGAAGCCAATATATTGGATTCAGAAATTGTAGCCGGTCTGTCACCTGTAATGAACCAGGTTGTATCTGATTCTGTACCAATAAGTTCTCCATTTTCATAGATACCAACTATAATGGAGAAATCCACAGTATCATGCTCAGGAAAGTAAATTGAGGGTTTACAGACTAGGGTCCCTCCATCCTCTGCAATTTCACTAGTGAAAGGCAACGTGTAACCGTGCGTACTCAGATTTACCTGTTCTACCTTTATATTATAGGTATTACCATCATCAGTTTGATCAGATACCTGCCGGTTAATATCGTAATTGAAATAAACTACTACTTCCTGATCCGTAATAATTTCATTTTCAGCTTGAGCAGGTGTTATTTCTTGTATCACCTTTAAATCAAGAATACTACTGTCCCCGCCAGGTTGAATGAGTTCGCATTGTTGACCGAATTTGAACCTGAATTTTACATTTCCTTTAATAACACCACCCAACAATTTATACTTGACTCCGAAAGCACCAGACATCCAGGTCGGATTAGGCATTTTACCTTGTAATGCTGCAGCCACCCCTAATTCAACTACTGGGATAATTCTTCCACTTACTTTTACTCCAACCTTTCCTTCAATATATGCATAGACCTGTCCGGAGGCATACCACCCGTTTATACCTGGCTTATTCCCCGAACATGCACAAGTAGCATCTCCATAATCTTGAATCAAGACATCAAAACCTGCAGCTGCTTCCAAGCTGGCCGTTAGGATTAAGAACTTTAAATCTCCTGAATTTAATCTAATTGTTGCTCCAAAAGCAAACCCTTTACCAGTGCCACGCATGGGAGAAGGGCGAAATGCACCTGCAATTGAGGCTACTTTTGCAGGTAATGGTGGCATGTCTTCAATTTTATTTCCTATATCAATGTAAGCAGTGACTAGTCCTGCCTGCCCTACACCAGGGATATCAAAAATAATTCCACAAGGATGTGATGGTGTTCCTATATTGATAAACCAATTTTGAGGTGAAAAATAAAGTTTAGCCCAAGCCATTTGCCCGTGTGGCCCTATTCCTTTAAAGGTTGGGGTATTCAGGAACACATTTAAATCACCATCCAGGATTTGGTTATCAAAATCATATCTAATACTCACATATGCGGACATTGGAACATCATCTTTGTCAAGTGGAGCATCAGTTGAGTCCTGGGCAATGATGGGGATTGCCGAAAAATCTAAATCAGCCATGAATCTTGCATTTCCTTCAATACCTATTTCATGAATTCCACCACCGGCGTTAAAAACAATCCCAAATGATGCATTTCCATTGAATGCTTTCTTGGAGGGACCAGAAAAAACAATAATAGCTTTTAACCCTATTCCAATTGCATCATTTGGTAAATATGTAATATTGGATAACCCAACACCCAAGTCAGTCAATTCCGGGATATCCGTTGGTTCTGTCGGAATCCCCGCAAAATCGGAAGTATCTCTTTCCATATGGTAGTAAAGACCACCACCCAGTCCGAGGATCTTGAAAGTTCCAGGGCCAACTCCATTTCCTAAATTCACCAAAGCATCGACAAAGAAATATTTATAATCATCTTCATGTTTACCAAATTGGGCTACGGCATACATATTAACATTCAAAGCTTTAATATTCATTTGGACGATCCCTCTGAAACCATTATTATAGACCGCATCCTCATCGTAAAAAAGAAGTCCACCTTGAACTTTATTTCCTTTAATATCAGCATTAATAAATACTTCATCTATTTTAATTCGGTCATAAACCCACTTTTGTCTGTTGTCAACTTCTGTAAGTTTTCCAATAATTCTAGTTCTGGCATCAGCCCAAACATCTAAGTCGTCAGCAAGCCCTAGTTTCAGCTGCATTCGTAAAGCAACTTCATCATCCTCCATATCAGAGACTTTTACAAGTCCAATTCCACCAATGGATGCTTTGAAACCGCCAACATTGATACCTAACTTGCCGGGCATTGACCAAATGCCTGGTGAGAAATAGGGCGAGACATTCGCTATTTCAAAACCCGAAAATGCTATTGAATCCAAATCCAATCCAAAAGCTGGAGTGATATCAGCGTCAATTCTTAATGACCCATTTAACGTAGCTTTTGCGATAAATGATGAGTCATTGGCAAAGACATTAATACTAGAATTCCGATCAATTTTAACTTCACCGGCGTTAAATAAAGGTGCTTTTAACGATGAAGATGCAGTCGAAACCGAGAAACAGAAACCTCCACCATTATGCATTTCCGCTTTATAGTGAAAACAATCATTTTCTTTTATAGCCGGATCTGAATCTTGTGCACTTTCAAAAATTGGAACATTCAGATATCCACTAATTGCGCCGCCCATTAAATGATTAGCGATGAAAACAATTTTTAAAGAATCAATTGAAAACGGCCAACCACCTAAACTTCCATTATCTAATGAAACGAGTTGAGATTGAACAAATACTTCTCCTGAGAATCCTCTATCGTCAATAATCATATTTTCAACTCCAATGGAAATATCATTGCCATCATTTGCAAATTCACCAGTTAAAGTCGCGCTCAACTGAGATAGGTAGAACCCCTTCCATGCTCCTGTTGGTTGTCCATTAATAAGATTTGGTGAAGTATAAGATTCTGGAAATGTGATATCCGGTGTGGTTACATCACTAAAATCCAATACAGCTTCCTGAACAACCCATCTAATTTGTTCTGCTTTTGTTACAGCAAAAGGAGTGATCGATATTTGGGCAACAAAGTCGCCCCAAGATGGGATATTTACTTTAAAATGGGCCTGAACCCTAGTTGTGTCGGTTTCAGGCAATAATTCTAAGGTATTCGTATCCAGTGGAGTTAGAAACTCGCGGCAAAATTCTACAGACGCATCAACTCCCATACCTGCAAATCCATTGCAGTCCCATGCCACATAAGTATCCTGAGTCCCATGAATAATAAGTTTGGCGGCATTATTGAGTCTAATAGATACATCAGATGCTAATGACAAGTTACTGCTTCCTGTAGTTCCATTTGGTCCAAAGCCAATATTTAACCCTTGAAAGACCATCTTTTGACCGCTCTTCTGATCCTCAATTATTAAATAAGCATCAAGATCTGCACCTGTCGTTCCAAGCGTAATGCGATCTATGAGGATTGTGTATACAGTTCCATTTATCTCAGTCGAAACTCTAATTGGCATTATTGTTGAGCCGGTCAGGGCTTCTGTAATAGCTGCATTCTTTGCTATTTCCGCCAGGTAATATGCTCTATGAATACCATTAATCCATAAACGTCCGTTTCGGAATTGTGAAATGGAAGAATAGGGATCCATTTTAGAAAATTGACCTGGGTGAAAATTGAAATTTGATTCTAAAATCGGATCAATAGAAACTAAAGAGGAATTATCAGAAGTATTATTATTCCAGTTGGGTTCAAATTCTGGGATGTGCCCATTCTTAACTTTCGCATCTTGGAATCCTATTGGTGCGCCGAAAGTTTCTTTGTAATTATCATTAAGTGTCTTAAGGATTTCTTCTTTAAGCCAATATTTTAGTTCGTTAAAATTTTGATAAAGCGTAACCTGATCAGCGGTAAACCTTTTGATTTTTTCAAGTAATGATGCTTTCAGATCATCTAATCCTTCAGTTTCCTGGAGGTCATTTAACAATTCCAATAGGTTAAGGTATACCCCTAATTTCGAATCGCATTGATACAAGGCAATGTGCTTATTTTCTAAAGCAATTGTATTTGGATCCCTATCCATTGTGACCTGAAAAGGTATGGGACGTGATGTAAATCTTTCATGCATTCCCTCAACATAATATTCGTCGTCAGGTCCGTAAATGTAATCTCGGTCATAATTAAGTACCTCCAATAAATCATCCATATCCGATCTGATGGCATCGCAATCATCTCTTTGTGTATCAATACTATCATTTAATTTTACTTCCATAGAATCAAGAAGCAATACAAGCAGATTGTCAAGAGTATCTTCGAGACTGTTTGCTAAAGCAATACCTTCTTCAGTTTCAGGACCGAGTGCATTTTCATTTAACCAATAATAAGGTCCAGGCCCCCCGGGATCACATGGCTGTCCTTGTGCATCGAGGCTGTCCCTTGTGCATCCGTGTTCATTGTATATAGTCCCGGTGACTGCATTAATTCCGTTTGCATCATATCCATTTGGATCATAGTGTTCATCGTATGGGTCTCCATCCTCATATCCGGGATAAGGGGGTTCTTTAATATATGTGCTATCAGGACCGAATCCATAAGTATCCCACGGCAATCCTGTAACGGAATTATTTCCGGTTGTGTCCCAATATTCCGGGGGTACCGGAGGAATACAAATTTGACCTCCTATATCCAAGGATCCAACATCACCTGGATCAAAGAGTGGGTCCGATTGCAATGTGATTGAACCTGATTTTGCCCGCCGATGGCTATCGAAGGGAATTGAGGTAAAAGGTAAATTGTATTTTTGTCCTTGCCAGGGAAGTAATATATCGGCTGTCCCTGAATATGTTCCATGACTACCTGAAGCTGATGTTACAGCCATTGGATAACCACCCATTGTGACAGTATCACCTACACTAAGAGAACTTAATTCGTCAGTTCCGGGAGTAGGTATTGTAAACGAATCACCACAATGAAGATTTAGAATTGCCGGAGCAGTGTACACGATTGTATCAGGACAAGAGGGAGTAAGATGTAGTGCATTCCAACTCGATTGATCAAAAATCTCTCCCAGAGGAAGTGTTGATGGTGAAGCTGGACAAGCTATAAAAGCAACCATTTGGGATAAATAATTATGTGGCACATCTGCTGCTGGGTATAACCGATACAAATCATCAGCATAATCAAAACTCTGTGAACCATCATAAACCCAATACAATGTATAACAAGACCCACCTGGATTACACCAAGAACTTTTGAACATTACCCTACACCCCTGATCGGATATAGTATCATAATAAGTATCCGGAACAGAAAATGAAACGGTGTGATCTGTCACAATATGGACTTCTGTATTCCCTAGTTCATCACATTGTGGGTCACTTGGGGTTCTGTTGTTGCTGTCACTAATAATAACCCAATCACTAGAGGAACTTCCATCGGCAGATAAACATATTTTCCTGATTTGATAAACGTATTTTTCAAAAGGATGAAGTCCTCGAATTGTGTATTCATTGCCACTCTCAATATATACTGTTTTCCAGGACGAAAGCCCTTTTGCTTTTTTATACCTTAACTCGTAGGACAATTCATTTGGCACAGCACTCACATCATTAATCAAAATTAAAATGGAAGTATCTGTTGATTGTATAGAATAAACTTGGAATGGGGGTGGACATTTAGGTATGTCGCGGTTCACTGAATCCTTCCGAGTTGGGTTCTTAGAACCATGAAGAGCATCTAAAGTTTTGGATGATTTACTTGCAAATGCAAAACATAAAACGAAGCAGCTCAAAAGAATAGCAAGAATATATTTTATATTAAACATACCTAATAATTTTTAACTTTATTAAATGTGTATCACCTGACTATTTCAATTTTGACGGTCTCACTTTTGAGATTCTCCTGGATTAAATTCAAATAATAGGTTCCTGGAGAAAAATTCTTGGCGGAGATTGAAAAATCATTAGTTCCGGAAATCAAATTCGCGATTTCCTGATCCACAATAAGACCATTTGAGTTGAATAAACTTATTGTGGCCTCGCCTGACCTTGATGAAATTATGGTGATTTGAATCATGTCTTTTGTAGGATTGGGGCTAGCATTGATTCTCACTAAATCTGCAGTAAGAGCTTCAGCTGCAGTAAGGGCTTCTCCAAAACATAACTCAGGGGACAAAATGGCATTCCCTATCCAGTGAAAAGCAAAACCATCACTTGATTTATAATTAGTAATTTCCAGAAGGAATTCTTCACCTTTTGATGCTTCGATTGAACGCAGAAAATTATTGTGCTTTGAACTACAACCCGGATCCTCAATAATATCGCTTTCAGTTTTAACCAAACCGGTAGCACCACTACAATGCTGCTGAACAATTCGATCCCTATCAAGATTAAGTCCAGTGCTCATGCACCTTAATAACTCTTGTGGTTTCCCATCTTTGGAAGAATAAATAACAAAATCTATATCATCATCCGGGTTAAGAGGTTTTATATTAAATGAAATCCAGGATGGGTTCTCAATTTTAAACCTAAACCACACACTTGAGAGATCTTCAAATGGCCTAATGCAAGATTCTGGTTCCTCAGTCAGAATAGAGTTAGCAGGATATAAATGATCCCAGGAAAAATCTTGTGCCGCACATAATATAACAGGGTCTTGCCAGGAATTATGTAATTGGACTTGTCCATTTAGATTAATCGTGAATCCAATAGCGATGAAAAAGGAAATGTATAGTTGTTTCATACCCAAAGAAGTTTAATCAAATAACAATACCATGCCAGGACTGCTCCTAAGCCATCAATAATTATATTGTATAGGGGTTGTGCAAGTAAAATTAATCAACAACAAAACTGACCAATGAAAAAAAATAGTAGACGAAAAAAAAAATAACAAATTGATCAGAAAAACTTCATTAGTTAAACAATATTAAAAACTATTTTTGACAAATTCAAGGGGTCTTTAAAAAAAAATGAAAAATGTCGCCCTCTGCACATTTTACTACCTTAGATTGGAGAGGCTTCTGAATAAAAAATCAAAAATAAAAGCAAGTGGCTTATTCCTAAAATTTCTATATTTGTTCAGTCCCGTTTTAGATAGACGGTCAATTTGGTTATTTACAATATTCTAACAATTATATAACTTATACCAATGAACCACATCTCATTCAGAATCTTAGTTGCAATTGCGATCTGCAATATTACTTTTTCAAAAGTAGCAGGCCAGATTACATTAACAACGGTATCGGATCCTTTATTAGGAAACACAAAAATCAAAGGCGCTTCCCGTAATGACCTCAATGAAACACTACTGTTATCTGGGAAAAAAATATATACGTTTGTCGATCAGGTGACTGATGTTTTTACTTGTAGTGTCTGTAATGATATACGAGATGTTGCCATGGTTGCAGATACCATGTACATCGCTTGTGATGGATCCGGAATCGTAAAGAGATTCGGCGACTCGACAAAAGTGGTTACTTCTTTGCGGTCTGACCGACTAGTATCCGGCAATGGAGGAAAGCTATATGGTGTAGATTTCTTAGATGGAATAGACTATTGGGATGGTTCAACCTGGAAGAATCTTACCACTAGTAATTCTTCTATTCCAACTAACGGTATTTTTGATGTTGCACTTGACCAAAATGGCCTTTTATGGATCGCTTCTCAAATTGGGCTAATTTCTTGGGATGGAACCACTTTTTCCGTTAAGGCTGTTCCTCCTGAACTCAGTGTATCTTTAAACGATGTAAGGGTGGACTCAGAAAATACTGTATGGGTGGTCAGCGCTTATGGTGGAATTGGGAAATATAAAAATTCTACCTGGACTACGTTTACATCCACTTTTAGTGCGCTTGAAACCGTTGAAAACCTTGCTGTACTTCATGACAATGAAATTTGGACCTCGGAATATGGTCTTGGACTTTATCGGTACACAGGAACATTCAGCACCATTCCTTTTGCTTCCCTCGGTGCTACTGAATGGAATCCAAACAATGTTTTATATGGTGATGCACAAAATCGACTATGGATTCAGAACCAATTTACTGCCTTACGGTATCTCACCACAGAACCGTCTGCGACAACAGGACCAACTCAAGTTAATCTAGGCATCAAGATATATCCCAATCCTGCTTCAGATTATATTCAATTAGAAAGTATTAATCAGGACGACTATATAACTGAACTCGAGGTGTATTCAATGGAAGGGAAGATAATAATTACCCAACCTATTCAACATAAAAGTGAATTTGAGCTAATGGTAGCCAATTGGCAGCCTGGGGTATATTATGTTAAGATGAAAACCAATGCGGGGATCGGGATAGGGAAGTTTGTCAGAATGTAGTTAGGTTAAAGCTATCTTGGAATTGGCAATCCTTGATTATACTCTATATCGATATAAACTGTTTTGCCATAAAAATACTTGTCAAATCTATCAAGAATTCCTCCGAGGAGTAGCCCGGCATGGTGGTAGCCATTACCTGCCATTTCATTTCTTGTTTCCACAAGTTTCCTTTTGATACCAGTCTCATAATCGCTCAATGAAAATGACGGTGCCGAATGCGATTGATTGGCAAATTCAATTATTTCATCTTGAGAATAATAATTATTCATAGCATTTAGTATTTACAAGGATGAATGAAATTCTGACGCACCTCATCTTCTAACCTATTTCCCCCTCTTTTTCCATTTCAAATTGAGTCTGAGCTCTATCCTTCGGGACTAATTCAAGCAGCTCTGCAATGGCCCGCTCTCTTGCGACTACCATTTCTCTCCATGTAAGATCGGAATAGGTCACTTCTCTAAAAACTGGGTTTTCTATCTCAATGCCACTTTGGTGCTGTTTGAACCAAAATCAAAATGTTGCCATGATTGATGTTGTTAAACAATACTAAATCTGAACAAACTAAACTGGGTGGCTAAAGGACAAATTTATATGAAAGCGCCTAATTTCAAGAGTTGATTTAGTCTTTGAACTTAAATGAAGCTGTATCTTTTGGGTTGAATTTTTTGAAATATGGCTTCAGTTGGTGTTATAGTTATAGATCCTGGTTTCTTCTTTCGGCATAAGCCTTTAATGAACCATCTCCTTTACTTTGATCGATTATCATATTCCATCCTCGAAGGATATCAACATTTAGATGAAATCTATTCAGGTCGGCCGGAGACAAGAGCGATTTATGCCTCTTGGATGCAAGAAATGGAGATGCTTGACAGGTATGGATTATTATCTGAGCATTCTGCACTTGAATGGTCAGAAAAGAATGATAATCTTTTGGACACAAAAATTCTTGAAAAGATAGAGGATGCTGAAAAATTGTTAGCGCTAATTTCGGTTTGGCAAATGAGTGGTAATAAGGAAATGTCAAGGCAAGCCTTCAATGAATTCGCAAAGGCTAGCCACTTATTGTCGAGAGCCAATAGTCAACGACTTAACAAGTCAAATACTGATATCAATACCCCAATATTATCTGGGTTTGAAGGATTCATTATAGATTCACCGGAAGATAAAACAAGTAATGTTGTTAAACTGGTAATTGATAAGTTTCCATTACTCGGCCCTGAAGCTGAGATCGAAAGAATTGTTGAATTTAAAAGTGATGTTGAAACCCATCTAAAACTCCAGAGAATTCGAGTATGGATTTCCGAATTAGGTAAAAAGAATTTGTCGATTCCAGAAGTAGAACAATCGCTAGAACATCTTTTAGCGGAATATGAGAAACATTTACGAATTCATAATATGAAATTTAAAACGGGTGTTTTTCAAACCGTTATCCTCCCAATTGCAGACATTATTGAGAATTTGATTCAACTGAAACCAGCTAAAGCCATGAAATCCTTCCTGGAGGTAAGAATGTTCAATCTTAATTTATTAGAGGCCGAACAAAAGGCTCCGGGTAAAGAGGTTGCCTACATAGCGGAAGTAAATTCGTCATTTACAGATTTTAGCAAGGTATAAGCTATGAGTTTATAATTACTATTTTTTATTTATGAGAAATTATGATACGATACTGCAAGAACTTGATAAAGTTCTACGATTCACTCCTGGTTTTGAAGCGAATGGCTGGTTTCAAGTTAATGGCCAAACAGTTTCATCGGATATTTCTCAGAACCACACTATTCCATCCCTTTTCACATTCAATTTTGATGGTCAGAGTTTACTGCATTTTACTTCACTTGACTCTGCAATAAAAATATTGGAATCGAAATATATTAAGGCTTCTAGTTTGAGTTCTTTATCAGACAAACGGGAATTATTTCATGCTTTTGAGCTGATCAATATGCCGCATGAAGAATTCAATGAAAGCAAAAGGAAATCCTTTGTCGCATGCTTTACTCCCTTCGCTAAGGAATGCAAGGTCTTCGAGCTGGATTTTCATTGGGAAAATTATGGAAACCAGAATCGAGGATTAGCATTTGAATTTGAAATAATTAGATCCCCTCTATATCCCCAATATTATTCACTAAAAGTCAACTACTTGGATGCGAAAGAACAGAATGATCTACTAACTTATTTATATAGTAATCCGGCTTCTAATGTTAATTTAAAAGCACTTGTACCGATTTTTACAAGTATCAAGTCACCAGAGTTTGAAGGAGATTCGGAAGTTCGATTATTGGCAATTTGTGATGACTATCAATTCCGTCTTGAAAACATGAAACATTCAAGAATTGGCGTCTCATTTAACACAGATAATACAGCTTCTTATTTTCTTATGTTGCCTTTAATTTTCAATAACGAGGATCACGATCAAAAGGATGGTCCCTTATTGAGATTAAAAAAGATATATTTTGGTAAAGAATTGGAATTAAATGATGGACAAGAGTACTTGTTGCGATATATCATTCCTCTCTGCAATAAATATGATATTCTATATGAATGGGACTAATCAACTTCACATAGATTGGAATAGAAACAAATCTTTTCGTGGTCAAGGTAGATTAATAAAATAAAATTTGAGAAAGGTTGATTTGTAGACGGCAACAATTGCTGTTTTAGCTTCATTCACAGAATACTGCTTTTTCCTCATGGCTTAGAATGGCCCTGATGGCTGGCAAATGCTTTTCAGTAAGTCCAATGTAAGAGCTGGTTAATACTAAATTTTCCTTCAAAGATTGAGGAAGGTCATTCAAAGAAGAGTCATCATCAATTATTACAAATTCTTCATTGATTTGGTTAGAATCCATCCAATTAACAATTTCTTCTCTTCTACTCAAATTGCTAGTATTGCCGCCCAAGGATTGCAATTTATTGATCTGAAGGCCTCTCTTTTGAAAGATATCCTTCCAAGTGTCCATTGAATACTTAGTCTTATGTGATGTAGTAAGCATAACAGTAGTGTCTTCAGAGATACAACTCTGAAGGGCACTAACAGCCCTATCACTAAATCTAGGAAAGCCATCGTTTAACAACTCAGGAACTTTCCAACTTTTAGCTGGTACCATTACACCGTCTATGTCCAAAAACATTAACATGTTGCAAAGTTAAGGCTTTTGAAAGACAATTGAAGTATCTAGGCTATGTCAATGACGTCTGAGTTGACTTCTATTGGAGTGTCGGGTGCATCCCAATCCTCATCTTGAACAAAGTTGACTTGTTCCCAAGGAGTTATATATGTAGCAATTGTACTATTTGAAGGGACGGTTTTGACTACGGCTTCAGCTAAGACAGATGCAACATATCTATGATGACCATCAATAATTACTTCATTATCAACTTTAATGCTTCCACAATCTTCACCTTCTAGCAATTTATTATAAATACGGTTTATTATTTGTACACACAACCTGGTTTGGCTTGAACTAAGTTCAAGGCTACCCGATTGCACCAAATCTGACAACATATCTTGAGTAATCTCCGCCAATAAAATTAAGATTGCATTTGGAATTCCATCAAAAAGCTGACAAAGCTACGGGTTTACCACATGAGTTAAAAGACAAGGTCGAATCCCTCAGAGAAGAGAACCCAAATTTAAATCTCATAACACCTTTTCTTTGGTTTCGTCAATTGAATAAATCTGCCTTCTTTTAAAATATTCTCTCGAGCCTCTAGTTGTATAAGGGAGACTTTCTATTTCTACCCTATAAGATTTATTAAAATATAATGTTTTACCTCGTAAATTGGTAAGGAAATAGTGCAACCTGAAATCCAAGATGTCCCACTTAACTTTTGACCACCTTCCCCAAACTGTTTATGAAATACAGCAGAAACTTGAAACTATTAAACAGCTCTTATTTCAGCTCAATAAGGCCAGTCCAAAGTCGAATGTAATTCTTACAGTGGAGGAACTGCGAAGTTTTTGGATCTTTCGGTTGCCACCATTTATAAGCTGATATTAAAGGTTGAATTGCCGGTTATGAAACGATCAAAGCGGTGCTATTTTTCAAAGCTGGAATTGATAGCCTATCTAAAGAAGGGAAGGAGAAAAGCCAATAAAGAAATCGAGGCTGAAGAATATATACGGAAACATCCATTTTCTAAGCGTTGACTGTTTAGGTCTATTGTCATGAAAAAAGAAAACCAAGATAATTTAGAAACTAATACGGCAGACGCAGTAGCAGCTGTCATACGAGGTGCAACCGGAGCAATTCCCTTTATAGGGAATGCAATTGCTGAAGTAATTCTGCCATTTATTGGCAATCAGCGCCAGGATCGAATTGCACATCTTATCCAATCTATTGCTCAAAAGGTTGACAACATTCCCCTTGAAAAACTAACAGAGCTTCTAAACTCACCTTCAGTTGCAAACATATTTGAAGAAGGTATACTCTCATCTATGAAAGTATATAGCGATAAGAGGCGCGATGAAATTGCAAATTTGATTGTTAATTCATTGACCCAGGAAACGATAAATGAAGAAGTAACTATAGCTATGATTCGTACACTATCAGAATTGAACGATTCTGAGATGATTCTTTTAATATCATTTAGTAAGTATTCAGATCCAGACTTTAGGAAGAAACATGAAAATATCATTAATGGGAGCATTATAACAAGCAGTACAATTGAAGTGCAATATCAGTTTGCATTAATGTACAGAAAGTATATAGCCCATTTGGAAACGTTAGAATTATTAAGACCAATTTATGAGAAACGCCCTAAAGATAGATTTGCTGATCAAAAAGAGTGGGACCCAACTAAAAAAACAGGTTATGTTGCATCGCCATTAACACATAAACTTTTAGAAATCATTTTAGGTTATCCACCCCCTTCACAAAAATCTAAAGATGGAATCTTCAAACAATAAAAAATACAAAGAGTGTTTCATTATTTGCCCAATTGGTGAATTTGGTTCAGATACAAGGAGAAAATCAGATGGCCTGATTAATGCGGTATTAAAACCAGTCTTGGCTGATTTTTTTGAGACTGTTTACGCACCATTAGATTTGTCGAAATCCGGCAATATTAGCGACCAGGTAATAGATAAACTACTGACGGTGGATTTGGTAGTAGCCAATCTTACCGAACTCAATCCAAATGTGATGTATGAGTTAGCAGTAAGACATGCAAAGCATAAACCAGTCATTATATTGGCAGAAAGAGGTACCGTTTTACCATTTGATATATATGCTGAAAGAACTTTATGGTTTGATGATGCAATGGATGGTGTGCCCAAGCTATCAACTGAATTTCGGAAATCGATCATCGATACCATGGGAGAAATAGAACTTGACAACCCGATTTACAGAGTTATACAATCCAATTTATTCAAAGACTCGAAAACAAAAACAAGCGCGGAGCAAATAATTTTTGATAGACTCTTATCTATCGAGACCTATTTAAGAATGAGTTATAGAGGACATTATTTTATCAATCATCACATAAATGACCAGATAGCAGATATTGTTTTAAGATTTGAAGCCGATATACCTGACTCAGAACTTTCAAGAATTGCAAATTCTCTAACTACTAGTTATATGCCAATTACCTTTAAGGTGACGCCTGGAGGAGATCAACATAGCAAAAATTTGAATTTGTACATAAATCACTTACAACCTGATCAAGTAGAGATAATATCAGAAAATGTTAAGAGATTTAAACATGATAAAAAAATAGGATTTTATTTCAATCTTCAGTTGAGCTAATTATACTTCGCTTAGCTAACTGGTTAGTGTCTCTTGGACGGGCGGATTTTGCCATTATTAAATAAGTCTTATACCTGTTGTCACAAAAGGATAGCTGCCCACTCCTACTTTTTCTAATTTATTTTCCCATTCGATCTTCTTTTCAGATAGCTCCTTTTCCAACAATGAAAAGTCATCATCCGAATCATCAACTTCACGAGTATAGGTTTCGACAGTCTTGCCTCGTATTTGTGTGTGACTTGTTTTGTCTCTCACCCAACCAGTAATTGTAATTTCAAATTTCATAGCACACAGATAGCATCAAAACTCCCCACTAATATTTACCTTTATACTTGAAATTGATTGTCCTTTTTCATTGTAATCCTTTACCATACTTTCAATAATCTCTGAGATGATTTTCATTCCCTCGGTCAGGTCGTCAGCATCTATATCATGTGGTATCTCCTGAAGATCAGAATGAATTTTGTTTAGCTCCTGGTCTGTATCTTTCAGGTTGATTTCATAGTTGAGTTTATATTTCATGCTCCAATATACTTATACCAGAATGCTTTAAGCAAGGCAATTAAATATTTCTTTTCAAAAGACTATTTTCAAACTGAGACACTACCGAAAATCCAATGACCCATAAGTGAGAGAATCCTTGTACTTGTATAATAATACCCTGCACTAACGAAGGCGGGTGGGTCTTTTTTTGGTATCCCCCCAGTCCTTTATCCAGGAATTCTGAAATCAGAAACAGAAGGAATAAAATTGATTATCCATCCATGGCATTGGCTAATCGCTTCACCTGAAAGATCAACAATCCGGCATAGAGGAGGAGAATGAAGAAAGAAGGAGGTCCGGACAAATAGGAAGTTTCGATTTGAGGCCTAGATTGGGTTTAAAAATGGAAATGTGTCACGATTGTGTCACGGATCGAATAATTCAAAAATAACAAACGGGGCTGAAAACCCCGTAGTTATTGTGTCGGGATACCAGGATTTGAACCTGGGACCCCCTGCTCCCAAAGCAGGTGCGCTACCGGGCTGCGCTACATCCCGAACTATTTTTTTTACGCGGTGAGGGAGAGATTCGAACTCTCGGTACCTCTTTCAAAGTACGACGGTTTAGCAAACCGTTGGTTTAAGCCACTCACCCACCTCACCTGATTTCAATTGCTATCTGAAAATCAAGCGGTTAAATCGTAATGGCTATAAAAAAAATTCCTAATCAGCGCCTTTGGCTATTAGGGACGGCAAAGATAGTAAAGGAACCCAGAATATCTAAAGTTGAGAAAATGGAAAGTCACCTTAGTACATTATCTATGGTCTTTGAACCTTGGTAATCTACATTATACAATCCTGTTCTTTATCGCTTTAGCCACCGCTTCTCCTTTGGAATGAACATGTAGCTTCTCGTAAATATTACGAATGTGTCCACGAACAGTATCGATGCTAATGAAACAGGCATCGGCAATTAATTTATAGCTCATCCCTTTCACCAGGCAGGAAAGAATTTCTTTTTCACGATCGGAGAGGTCGAATGAATTTACTTTGGCAGATGGAGAATGTTCGACCATCAGTTTCAACACTTTCGTGGCGACGGTAGGGCTCATCGGGGCGCCGCCTTCATATGTCTCTTTGATGAATTCAAGAAATCTCGATGGTGAAGTATTTTTAAGGATGTAGCCTGAGGCGCCTGCGAGAATGGATTGAAATATTTTTTCACCGTCTTCAAAAATGGTTTGCATCAATATTTTTAACTGGGGGTATTTTTCCCGCAGCATGCTTACCGCTTCAATGCCGTTGATACCCGGCATTTCAATGTCCATCAGCACCACATCAGGTTTTGTATCATCAATATGGAAGAAAAGATCCTGGCAATCTTCAAATGCTCCCACGCAGGAAAATCCCTGACTTCCGTCAATCAATTGAAAAAGGCTCTGGCGGAGACTTTTATTATCTTCAAATAGGATTACCCGGATAGCCATTTTATTTAATTGTTATACTGCAACTTTTAACTGAATTGTTGTCCCGTTTCCGGGTTGGGAATCGATCACAAACAATGCGCCAATTTCTTCGGCCCGTTTTTTCATGTTGATCAAACCGTTTCCCTTTTTAGCCTGTGCCACATCAAAACCATTTCCATTATCCCGGATCAACATGGTCAAGTGGTTGTCTTCTTTTTTTACATTAAAAAATGCACGGTTGGCCCCGGAATATTTGGCCATGTTGTTAGTTGCTTCTTTAAAAATGAGGTAAAGATTTTTACGAACCTCCATAGTTAACTTCATACTGGCAACCTCGTCATCAGTCTCGAATTCAAAATCAATATTTTTGGCACCCAGCAGTTCGAAGGCAAAGCTGCGCATGCGAAGGATAATTTTTTCAAACTGGTCGTTTTCAGGATTGATGGTCCATACAATGTCGGCCATGGCATCGAGCATCTTCCGGGAGCTTTCCCCTATGCTGTCCAGCAAGGGGATGGTTTCCTTTGATTGATCCTGGGCCATTTGAGAGAAAATGGAAATGCTACTGAGGGTGCTGCCCACATCATCATGAAGATCGCTGGCGATTTTATTCCGGAGGGTTTGTAGTTTTAATATTTGTTGGGTGCGGTAATTTCTGTAAACAAAGAATGAAAGGAAGGCAAATAAAACCAAGCCAGCCATGAAATTATATTTTGCTTGTCTTTGTTTATTAAATGCCAGTAGTTGGATTGTTTTCTCTTTATTTAATACTGTAAGTTGCTCCTCGTTCTTATCGGCTTCTGCTTTTTTAACTGCGTAATCAGCTTGGTCTTTACCAATTTGAAGTTGCTGCATCTCTTTTTCACTGCTTAATAATTGCAGCTGCTGTTGGTTAAACAGATTGAGCGCTTGCATGTTTTCGTTTTCCAACTTCGCTCTATCTTTTTCGGCCTCCGCTATGTTTAGTGAGTCTTGCTTGGTTTGTAGCAATAATCTGTTGATCAGTTTCTCGCCTTCCAATTTTTGATTATCACTTTCAAGCTGAACAATTTCTTTATCCTTTTTTTCGGATTCGTATTGCTCTTTCATTTGAGCTATTTGTTTGGAGTTAGATTCATTGAAGAGGCTGTCTTTATAGTCCGTATAGAGTTTGTAATGGACTAAGGCTAACTGGTAATTTCCTAAAAGGCTATCTAAATTAGTGAGACGATCATAAGCATCTTTTATGCTGTTTTTTGCCCCTATTTCTTTTGCCAGTGATAAACCATCATCCAGGTTATTTTGTGCCTCAGCCAGATTATTTAATTTGGTATTTATTTCACCAAGGTTAATATCACAAACAGACATTCCGAGTTTATATTTTAATTCATTACTTAGTTTTAGTGCAACTAAAAAATTATTCAAAGCTTCAGGGTAATTTTCCTCCGCTGAATAAAGAGATCCTATGGTCATGTAACAGGCACAGATTTCAGATTTTTCCCCGATTTCTTCATTTAATTTCAGCGAAGCCTGGATATTTTTAAAAGCTTCCGGGTAATTCTGTTGGCTTAAATAAATGTTCCCTAATAATAGATGGCATTTTGCCATCCCTGTTTTATCTCCCATATTTTCTCTTAGAGTCAATGAAGTGGTGACATATTTTAACGCATCCATATAATTTTCCAGTTCGCTATATATAGATCCAACGTTATAATAGGCATCGGCCATGGAATTTTTATTTCCTATTTCTTCTACTATTTTTAGGGAAGCCAAATAATTTTTCAAAGCTTGCTGATAATCACCCTGATCACTATATATGGATCCTGCATTCATGTATGAGCTGGCAATTCCATTTTTCTCCCCTAGCTCTTCTCTTATTTTTAATGCAGCTAAATTGTTTTGCAATGCTTCAGGATAATTATTTTGCTTAGCGTAGATCATGGCTATGTTACTGTATGAGTATGCTATCCCTGATTTATCCCCGATTTCTTCGCAGACATTAAGTGAAGCTTGATGATTTTTTAAAGCTTCAGGGTAGTTGCCCTGATGGAAATAAATAAGTCCAATATTGTTATAGGATATAGCAATTCCGTCTTTAGCCCCAATTTCTTGTTGTGTTTTCAGGGCATTCATATAATTTTCAAGTGCTGCAGGATAATTACCCTGGCGTTTAAAAATTAAACCTATGATATTATAGCAGCGAGCAATTCCACCTTTTGCGTTGATTTCTTTATATATTATTAAGGAAGCCGAGTCGTTTTTAAGTGCATTCGTATAATCGCCCAGGATTAAATAAAAAGCACCGAAGTTATTGTAAGCTCTTGCAGTTCCTCTTTTATCTCCGATTTCAAGAAATATTTTTAATGCGGCTTCATTGTTTTTCATTGCATCAGCGTAATTGTCCTGGCCACCATAAATAGCGGCTAAGTTTAAGTAAGCACCGGCTGTTCCTTTTTTATAATTGAGATTTTCCGAAAGCGTCATTGCCGAATCTGCCATAATCCTGGCATCCGTAAATTTGGCTATAATCCGGAACGCATCGCTTAAATCGTTTAATGTAATTACTTTGCCTGTATCTTCTTTAGCATTTTGGAGCACATTCAGTAATGACTCAATTTTATTATTCTGAGCAAAAGATACCTGGCCTGATATTCCCAGAAATAGAATCATCCCAAAAAAGGCCATCGCACGAAAGGCAGTAAATTTTATTAACCCGTTTGACATAATCATCAGTTTAAAATTTTAAATGTCAGCCATCTTTTTAAATAAATTAATTACAAGACAAGTAAACGCAGATTTACTGGTCTATACAATAGCATGATCATGCTGTTGTAGTAGTTCTCATGTGCAAAATCAGCATCCTCATGCTGTTGTGCCAGATAATGGGAGGAAATAATTTTGGTGCCGTTATCCTAAAGATAATTTTTTTATCAAATTTTTAATTTAAAACTAAAAACAAATTTTATGAAAAAGCTCTTCTCTCTCCTTCCTTTATTTCTACTCCTGTTAACAGGGCATTCAATTGCGCAATACAGCTACCAGGACATCAACAGCCAGTTGGTAGGCAAATCAATTGATAACCTTGCTTCTGATAACAATGGCAATGTAATTGTTTCCGGTTATTTCACGACCACGATCACACTGGGTAACATTACGCTAACGGGCAGTACTGGTCTGTCCGTAGGATTTGTGGCTAAACTTGATCCTAATGGAAGTTTCACCTGGGCAAAATGTATCAATCTACAGCATAGTCCAGGTCAAATTGATATAGGTAAAATGGCAACCGATGCTGCCGGCAATATTTATATCACAGGCGGATACATGGGAATGATTAAAATGGATAATATCAGTCTCACTTCTACAAAAGGCACCTGGGACATATTCACAGTAAAGATGTCATCCACCGGTGTATTCCTGTGGGCTAAATCAGAAGGAACCGGTGATGATGCAAATTGTGCCGGTGAATCAGGAAATTCAGTAACCACTGATGGCCAGGGAAACGTTTATACAACCGGTAATATCGTGGGAAGGATATATAAAAATACCAATTACTCTGCTTGTGGTTGCGGCTCAGGTAAACCGATTTATGACATCTATGTGGTAAAATATAATTCTTCCGGTACTAAACTCTGGGAAAAGAAATATATAAATAGTCTCCAGACCTCCAGTGCTACCTGCGATGGTGTTCCATTGGGAAGGGATATCAGATCAGATGGGACCAATGTATACATCACTGGAAATATGTACGGTTCTATAACTTTCGGATCGGTTACATTAAACACAGGAAGTAATACTATTGACAACGCCTTTTTATTGAAATTGGACGGTAACGGAAATACACTATGGGCAAAATCAGCGACTAATACTGATAATACAGGACAAGATTTAATACTGGATAATAGTAATAATGATGTTTATTTAAATGGATATTTCACCAACGGAACGATATCATTTGGAGGACCCTCAGTATCAACAAGTATTCAAGCCCAATATATTGCTAAGTATTCTTCATCGGGAATTTGTTCCTGGGCTATTACCACTGACAAGTACGCTATAAATAATTTCTCGGGACATCACATTTTTAAACATCCGAATGGCAATATTGCTGCATTGGTAGGTGGGCCAATCAGTACACCATGGTTATTCGCTTTAAAGGAATATTCCACTATTGACGGTGTAATAATTGATTCTACTATTGCATCAGCGCAGACCATTGCCACAGATGTGGTTAGTCTTCCTGGCGGATTTGTTTACGCACAAAACCTGAAAGGATCATATGATTTCGGAGGCATCACCATTGCTTCCACACAACCGACTGGCAGCAATTACAGTGACATGATCCTGGTGAAATATGGTAGTGCCCCACCACCCATAGCTCATCCTGGAAATGGTATTTCAAATTATGTTCCATCGGGAATAACTATTTATCCAAATCCAGCCACTAACCATATCAATGTCGCGAATAGTCCTTATAAGATTCTTGGTACAATCAGCATCATGGATATGTCCGGAAAAATAATCTTTCAAAAGAAGTACACTTATTCTGAAGCAAGAATTGATGTACAGGACTTTGCCCCGGGAATATATTATATCAGAACTAACAATGCAGAAATTATTAAATTTTTAAAACAAAATTGATCATTTACTTCTAAAGTGTATGGCTGTATGGTCAGCCCTGGATAGCCGAAAACAGTATTATAGTAGGCAAAAATTAAAACAAAACTAAATATCTCTATTATGAAATCAATTCTCACTTTATTTTTTGCGATCCTTGCTTTCTCGGCCTTCGCGAATTTTTCAGGTAATTATGATCCTGCCAATTGGACAGAAACGCATAGTCTCGATTGCGATGATGGATTTGTGGAGCTATCTGCTCCCTCTTCAATAGCTTTGACTAGTTCTGATAATTATGCCTGCGGTGGCAGTTCTTTTTTTGGATATAGTATTCCATTAACTGCCTGCGGTACCATTTCTTTTAATTGGGAATTCAACGAGCAATGTTACGGAGACTCTCGATTTGGATATTCGGTCAATGGTGTTGCGCATCAGTTAACAAATGATTTTGGGGGTACTGACCAATACGGGTTTGCCGTTGCAAATGTATCAGTTGGTGATGTGTTTTCCTTTTACATCTATAGTACGAATTATAATATGTGTAGCGCAGGGTATTGCGCTATTGGGAGCTTCAATGGACCATCTTTTGCATGTCAAAATGGAAATAAAGTATCAGTTTGTCACAACGGAAATACATTATGCATTGCCCCTGCAGCAGTACCTGCCCACCTGGCTCATGGCGACTACTTAGGAGAGTGCGGTGCACCCGGTTGTGTTCCACAGGAAGGAGGTAATGGCCTGCAGTCCATCGTAGATGCTTTAGATCCCGAAGCCAATAAAGAAGGAAAAGCTATCCAAATCAGATCATCCATGATAACCTTACAGGAATCATTAGCAAAAGAGACCACTAAGAATGAGTCAAAGATGATTGATGTATATCCAAATCCTGCTAATGACCAAATTACAATCGCAAACAGCCTTGATAAAAACCTTGGCACAATTAGCATAATGGATATAACCGGAAAAATTATTTTTCAAAAGAAGTACACCTATTCAGAAGCGAGAATTGATCTACAGGACTTTTCTCCGGGAATATATTATATCAGAACTGATGATGCAGAGATTGTAAAATTTGTGAAGCAATAGTGGATTATTAAATTCCCATCTTTTCAATATAAAGGAGTCTTCTTCAGGACTTCTTTTTTTATTTGAAGGATAACTTGATGTAGCACATTGTGGCAAGCATCATCATTCATAGCGGAAGGTCCCCGATAGGATCATGATTATTCGATGGAATCTTGATAACCGATCCCCATTGACAGTGTTAATTCACCCAGAAAGTGCTTCAAAGCGCATCTTGTCTGGAGTTTTTTGGTAAAATTTCAATTTTTAAACAAAATAGTGCCTCAAAGTGCACTTTTTGTTTCTTTTCGACTAAATATTTATTTTTAATCAAAAAAAGTGAATTATAGCACACTTTTTGTATGTTATTGCAAATTAATTGATTAATTTTACATTAAAAGTGCGCTATAATGCTCAATAATAATTTAATAACCATTATAAAGGAGAGGCGAAAATCTCTGGATATCACACAAGATTCACTTGCCGATCTTGCCGGTGTCGGCCTTCGCACCCTAAAGGAATTTGAAAGCGGAAATGGAAACCCAAGCCTTGATACACTTGAAAAGATAGCCGATGCACTTGGACTTGAATTGACCTTTATTATTAAAAGACTAAAACCTGAGGTATGAGAAAAGCGATGGTGTTATTTAAAGGTGTACCTGCCGGCATCCTGGTACAGCACGATGACGGGTCATTTACTTTTCAATACACCAAAGAATGGATGAATGATACATCCAAACCTGCTATCAGCCTCACTTTGCCTAAGACTGAAAATGAATACAATTCCAGTTATCTGCTCCCATTCTTTTTCCATCTTTTACCTGAGGGAACCAATCGACAAGTGATCACTCAAAACCTCCGAATAGATCAGGATGATGACTTTGGTCTTCTTCTCAACACAGCCAAAGTGGATACCATCGGTGCAGTAACCATTACAAAAATGGAAGAACAAACATGAGCTTACCCGTTATCCGAAATTGTCCGGGCACCCTGGCACCGGGATATACGACTTATAGCAACACTTGTAAGAGACGGCTATTCAATAGTCGCACAGTCTCACACATACTGCCATATCTGTCTCCGGTAGCAGACGAAGGAACTGCAAAAGTTTTCCTCGAGAACCAAAAGCGCATGTCAATCTCCGGCGTCCAGGAAAAATTCTCGGTGGTTCTTGATAAAAACAAACTGAGGTTAACCAAAGAAGGAGAGCGAGGCACCTATATCCTCAAGCCTATTCCTAAGGCGGGTGAGAACCCGGATCAAATGCCTGCCAATGAACATGTCACAATGCAAATTGCGCGACAAGTATATGATATTGAAACTGCTGAAAATGCAATGATCTTTTTCAGCGATGGTCAGCCTGCTTATATCACCTTACGTTTTGACACCAATGAAGATGGAGGAAAATTAGCGAAAGAGGATTTTGCATCCCTTGCCGGTCTTACTCCTCAGAAAGATGGGGAACACTACAAATACGTGGGATGTTACCTGGATTTGTTTCATTTAATGAAAAAATATTTGCCCATTTACAAAGTTGAAGCACCAAAATTATTCAGGCTTATTGTATTCAATTATCTATTTTCCAATGGCGATGCTCATTATAAAAATTTCTCCATATTGGAAACACCAATGGGCGATTTTAGATTTAGCCCGGCATACGATTTGTTGAATACACATATGCATATTGATGATGTCCCCTTTGCTTTAGTTGATGGACTCCTTCCCACGAACTACGCTCCGGGAAAGATCTTTGAGCAATTAACCTACTTAGCCAGCCTGGCAGAAATACCTGAAAAACAAACCAGCCTCATATTGAAAACGATGTGTTCCCATCAAGATAAAGTCGTATCACTTATTGAATCATCATTTTTATCACGTCCCTTCAGGCAAATCTATTTGAAGCAATACCGTGAACGCATTGCTCTTTTGAAAGGGTCATGAGTGACACGTATTAATCAAAATTTGTTTTCACCATTCTTTTCAACTCCTCACCATGCAGATTTCTAGCCAGCACCTTTCCATTTTCGTCCAAAATATAATTAGCCGGAATGGTCGTGATCCGCAGGGCTTCCATCAATGGAGTATCATCACCAGTCAAATGGGAGGCTTGTGTCCATTTTGAACCATCTTTACGTATCGCGTTTTTCCAGGAGGATTCATTGGCATCAATGGAATACCCGATCACCTGCAACCCTTTATCGTGATAGGCATTCCATAACGGAATAACTTCTTCTCGAATTTCTTTTCTGCATGGTGCACACCATGATGCCCATATATCAAGGAGAGTTAGTTTTTCACCAAGTAGATTTATCAGGAAAACAGTGTCGTGGGTGTCAAGCGGTAAAGCATAATCAGGCATAGTATCTCCAATCATTATCGGCAATTTATTTTTATCTGCAACGACACATAATTGTTTGACAAACGGATGATCAGGTTTTTCATGTTGCCATTTAAGGCATTGGCCGTGAATAAATTCTGGTATGCGTTCAAAATCGCCGGTCGGACTTATCCATCTGATGGCAACCATGGCAGCTTCAAAATTATTAGTTGTATCTGCAAAAGCAATCAGTACATTAATGTATTGTTGATAAATATTTTCTTTTTCAATGAGCAATGAATCATCGGATTCCTGCATCGATCCAGTGCTATATTTTTCGAATGCATTTATTCGAATGTCTCTCAAAGCAATGATTGCCTTGTTCTCGCTTGATGGTTTATTGAAGACAAATGATCCCTGGAATGCCGAAGCATCAGCTTTTATCCGTATCGAATTTCCTTTTGAAAATACAAAAGGCATATAGTTGGATTCGGAAGGTATTGAATCCATCAGGTGATTGGAAAAACGACTTTTTATTTTCTGGATTTCAAATTGAAGAAGCAAATTGTCCTGCGTGACCGGTACGTGACGAAAAACAAAAGAGCCATCTTTAGAAATATCTGCTGAATCAATCACCTGCCCAAGAAAGTCAGAAGCTATTTCTGAGAAATTCCTGGGGTGCACCAGGTACACCATGGGTTTCCATTCCGGAGATAATTTAATCTGGCCTTTGATCTGGGTCTGAGCATTACAACCCTCGATAACCAGGGAAATGATAACCAAAAACGGATATAAAAGAAGGAAAAATATTCTCATCAAAGATGGTTAATGGTGACAGACTCATGAAACCTTGCTACAAAAGTACCTATCTCTCACGTCTCTCACGTCTCTCACGTCTCTCACTCCTCTCACTTCTCTCACCCCTCTCACTTCTCTCACTCTCTTACATCTTTTCTCCTATTTTCGCCCTCTACTTATAATTTGTTGAAAAAGTTCCTCCTCATCACATACTATTGGCCACCCTCCGGTGGGGCAGGCGTCATGCGCTGGGCTAAAATGACCAAATACATTTCCCAATTCGGCTGGCAACCGGTGATCTATACGCCCAAGGATAACGAAGTGGCGGTCCTTGATGAAAGCTTATTGAAGGAAATACCTAAAGATCTGGAAGTAATCAAAACGCCGATATGGGAACCCTACGATCTGTACAAATCCTTCCTTGGTCGCAAGAAAAAAGAGAAACTCTATTCAGGCTTCATCAATGAAAATAAAAAAGAATCACTGCCTCAAAAAATTTCAATCTTTGTACGAGGTAATTTTTTTATTCCGGATGCGAGAATGTTCTGGATCAAACCTTCTATAAAATATTTAAAAAAATACTTGAAAGACCATCATGTCGATGCCATTATTTCAACGGGCCCTCCACACAGCATGCACATGATTGCTGATGCCTTGCATAAGTCAACCGGTATTCCGTGGATTGCGGACTTCAGAGATCCATGGACAAATATTGATTTTTATAAAGATCTCCGTTTGACAGCATGGGGTGATGCACGTCATCACAAGCTTGAAAAAAGAATTTTAAAAAATGCTTCTAAAGTAGTGGCCGTGACATGGAGGATGGGGGATGAATTCCGGGAATTGAGTGGAAGAGATGACATTGCCGTCATCCTCAATGGTTTTGATGATTCAGATTATAAACGTAATAACGCTGTTGAATTAGATAAGGAATTTTCACTCGTGCATGTCGGATCGATGAACAAAGACCGGAATCCTGAAGTGTTGTGGAAATCAATTCACGAGGCCATTTCATCGTCAGATCAGTTAAAGGAAAAAATAAAAATAAAATTAATCGGCCCCGTAGATTTTTCCGTTCGGGAATCCATTGAAAAATTTGGACTCAAGCCATACACAACATTTAATGAATTTGTGCCGCACTCAGAAGCTGTTCAAATTCAACAACAAGCTCAGTTATTAATGTTGTTAATTAATGATGCTCCTAGTTCTTTGTCCATTATTCCGGGTAAGCTCTATGAATATTTGGGTGCAGGACGACCCATTTTATCCATTGGCCCACCAGTAAGTGATTCAGCGAAAGTGATTGATATGGCCAAAGGTGGAGTAGTGCATGATTACAAAGACATCGAAGGGATTAAAAATAGAATCCTGGAATATTTCAATCTTTATCAATCAGGTCATTTAAAAGGTACCGCCGAAGGAATAGAACAATTCACCAGGAAACACAAGGCCGAAGAATTTGCGAGGCTCCTTGATAATTTAAAATCCTGATCAATTTTTTGGATGTAGAGACGCGATTTATCGCGTCTACTACATTTTAAAGACGCGATGAATCGCGTCTTTAAAATTTATAAAATTATTGATTGACCGGTTGCCTCAATTTTTTCTATGGGCCCAAGCATCGGCGGTGTCGTCGCATCGATGCCTAAGAGCGATGCCGAATTGCTGAAAAAGCGCGTTAGCGCCCGGCTGCCGGCGGATGCCAACGGACGCATCACCAGCGCGGCGCGCGCTAACGCCGTGAAGGGATATATGCCGGTGCAGCATCCCTAGATCGCGGCCACATCCGGCGCCGCCGGAAACACCACGCGGTCGTCGGTGCGGCAATAGCGGTCGGCGAACATGGGCCGATCTGGCGGTCGGCGAACATGCGGCCGATCGGGTGATAGCGCTCCATGTGGACGCGCATCGCCTCGGGATCCCACAGCTCGTCACGGATGTAGAAGTTGATGCCTTCGCCCATGATGAGCTGGCGGACGCTGTTGACATCGATGATCTTCCAGATCTTGCACTCCATTGCCCAGGGCGCGTCCGCCAGCCGCGGCACGGCGACCCGTGTCGAGGGCGCGAGTTTCAGGCCGAGATAATCGGGCTCGCCGATATCGGGCGGGAAGTCGCGCTGGAATCATGCATCGCGCGGGCCAGCGGCTCGTCGGTGAGATTGACGACGAATTCGCCTGTTCGCTGGATGTTGATCAGCGTGTCCTTGACGCGGTCATCGGGACGCTGGTTGACCGCGAACATGCAGAGCGGCGGGTCTTCGCAGAACACGTTGAAGAAACTATAGGGCGCGGCGTTGACCACGCCGGTCGGACCGATCGTCGTCACCCACGCGATCGGCCGCGGCAGCACGAACCGGCCAGCAATTTGTAGCGCTCACGCGGTTGTAGGTTTCGGGGGCGTATTCCATGGGGGGATTTCCATCGAGGGCGTCTGACGGGGTCGCACTTTGCGGGGAATTTGCGGAAGCACCCCACCAACCGTCCCGCAAACCGGGAGGGGGGCGCATTAACGTTTGTCGGGGAGATTGAAATCACCAGTGAAAGTGAGTCCCAATTCCCCGCACGCCCGACTCTTCTCGCTCTCCCGCTTGCGGGGGAGGGCCGGGGTGGGGGCGCGCCTCGAGGAATTCCGCAGCCGAAGTGCGATCTTACGGCATGCTCAGTTCGTGCCGGCCGACCACCATCCAGTGGACTTCATCGGGGCCGTCCGCAAAACGCAGATGGCGGACGTCCTGGTACATCTCGCCGAGCGGGCTCCAGTGCGAGATACCGGTCGCGCCGTGCATCTGGATGGCCTGGTCGATGATCTTGCAGGTGCGCTCGGGCACCATGGCCTTCACCATGGAGACCCAGATCCGCGCCTCCTTGTTGCCGAGCACGTCCATCGCCTTCGCGGCCTTGAGCACCATCAGCCGCATCGCCTCGATCTCGCAGCGCGCCTGCGCAATGATCTGCATGTTGCCGCCGAGATGCGCGATCTTCTTGCCGAAGGCCTCGCGGGTGAGGCCACGCTGTACCATCAGGTCGAGCGCCTTCTCGGCCTTGCCGATGGTGCGCATGCAGTGATGGATGCGGCCCGGGCCCAGGCGGACCTGCGAGATCTCAAAGCCGCGGCCCTCGCCAAGCAGCATGTTTTCCTTCGGCACCCGGCAATTATTGAAGCGCAGATGCATGTGGCCGCGCGGCGCGTGGTCGTGGCCGAACACGTGCATCGGGCCCAGGATCTCGACGCCGGGGGTGTCGATCGGCACCAGGATCTGCGATTGCTGCTTGCTCGGGGCTGCGTCCGGATTGGTCTTCACCATCACGATCATGATCTTGCAGCGCGGATCGCCGGCGCCGGAGATGTAGTACTTCTCGCCGTTGATCACCCATTCGTCGCCGACGAGTTTTGCCGAGGTCGAGATGTTCTTGGCGTCGGAGGAGGCGACGTTCGGCTCGGTCATCGCATAGGCCGAGCGGATTTCGCCGGCGAGCAGCGGCTTCAGCCATTTTTCCTTCTGCGCCTTGGTGCCGACGCGCTCCAGCACTTCCATGTTGCCGGTGTCGGGCGCGGAGCAGTTCATGGTCTCCGACGCCATCGGGTTCTTGGCGAGTTCGACCGCGATATAGGCGTAGTCGAGGTTTTTGAGGCCCTGGCCGGTCTCGTCATCGGGCAGGAAGAAGTTCCACAAGCCTACTTCCTTGGCCTTGTCCTTGGCCTTTTGCAGGCACGCGAGCTGTTCCGGCGTAAAGCTCCAGCGGTCGGTCTTCTTCGCCGAGTTTCGCGAATTCGACCGACATCGGGTCGACGGTTTCGCGGATGAATTTCTTGACGTGCTCATAGAGCGGGGGACCTCGTCCGACATCCGGAGATCGTTGAGTTCTTCGCCGGGATTGAGGTTGTAGGTCGTGGTTCGCGGGATATAGGCGTGCTTCATTCGGTTTTCTCCCAGTGGCGCAAGGCGGTTGTTCGTTGGCGGTCAATCTAGACGGCCAGTGGGGCGCCGCACAAGCGGTCGCCGCGCCGCGCGCGGCAGCCCTGCAAAGGCCAATCGGGGCGGATTCGAACAAGGTTTGAATTCGCTCCTGAGTCATTCCGGGGCGCGCGAAGCGCGAGCCCGAAGTAGCGGAAAATCCTGCGTAATCAACAAAACTGCCCGACGGGCAAATCACTTTCGGATATACGGAAATAATGTCAAGCCTCGGGATAAAAAATTTTTCGCTTTATCCGAAATTAAAATCAGGGTACAACTCAACCCATCCCGTCCCGCTCAGAGGGGCGTTGGCCATCGTCGCAACGAGGGACGGGTAGGCGGTGGACGCCGAAGCTGCGACTGACGAGCGCGGCTTAAGCGTACGGCGAAGGCGTGTGGTCCTGACGTCGCGGTGCTGGCGTCAATGCACCTGGAGGCAACTGCTTCTCAGGGCGCAACGGAGGCAAAAGAGCCGTTCTCCGGGGAGAGCACGCTATAAGCCGTAAAGCCATTGCGCAGGGAATGTCGGATGTTCTGCGCTGCCCTGTATGCTCATGCGCGCACTTTCTGTGCACATTGCGCATGAGATCGCGGGTGCAGCGCGCATCCGGCATTCCCTGCGCCCTCTGATTGGAGAGGGCGGGAAATTACCTGCAAAACCTCGGGCGCAACGCGTCGCGAGAACGCGAAGATGTGTTTTTTCGTCATTCCGGGATGCGCCACTTGGCGCAGGCCCGAAATCCGTGATTCACTAACTTTGCCGAGCGATGGATTCTCAGATGCGCAATTGCGCATCATAGCTCGTGCTTCGTACACCCCGGAATGACGAAGGGATGGATTGCTTCGCGGAGCCTGTCATCGGGCGGCCATTCGGCCGACCCGTTGGCTCGCAATGACGGGTTGAAAAATCCAAAATCTTCAAAACGCCGTATATCCCCCGTCGATCACAAAACAATCCGCCGTATGATACGACGACGCCCTGGCTCATGATGTAGACCGCGATGCCGCCGAAATCGCTGGGCTCGCCGAAGCGGCGCACCGGAATCCTGGGCATCACATTGGCGACGAA